>NZ_JMIB01000001.1 GCF_000695255.1 Photobacterium galatheae
AAATTAACCGAACACGGAATTATTGTCAGCACAGTCGAAGTGGTGCCGGAAATATTTTATGCGGCGACCCGGTATGCCGCTTATGTGGGAATTGTAGTGTGCTTATTGGCCGTGATTTTTGTTGGGCCGTTGGCTTTTGTGGGAGCAGGTGCGGGAGCATTGATGGCCTTCAAAATGACAGGGTTTAATAATGAGCCTAAAGTTGAGGTGTTTCCATTTTTAAAAGAATTGAGATATATGATCCGAGATGAATTTGAGAAGCCTACTTATGAAAATGGTGTTGTTTTAATGAATCTAAAAAATATGGATATTTTGCCGGATTGGTTGGCGGATGAAAATGCATCTGATCCTTATCAGGATTTACGAGATTTTCATTGTGTACTTTATTATTGTAATGAATCTCAACAAAAGGAAATCCGCCCTTACCTTGAACAACTGATTCAAATCGAATCGGGTAAAGCTTTTTTACAGGCTAGGCGTGAACGAGCCAAGGAAATGAATTTAAATTAATCGATTAAATTAAGGGTGCACGCAATCTTAATCGTGCGCCCGTTTTTATTTGAAGATACATTGATGAAAAACCAGTTCAAATACTTGCCAAAATGTACAGAAGAATATAAGCAGCAACAGATCCAGCAGGTGCTGGAAGCGGATGTGATTTATGAATGGGAATGTGACTTGGTGCAAGGCTTGAGATGGGTTCAAACTTCAGGGGTTGTTCTCATGATCTTTCTATTCGCGATTTTGTTGGGTGATTCGTGGGGATGGTATCTTGCGTTTAGCATATTGGCGCTGATGATGGGGAGCGCATCTTACTTTCTGTATCAGTCTACAAAACGTCAACATGTCAAATTAACCGAATACGGAATCATTGTCAGCACGGTTGAACTGGTGCCTGAGGTTTTTTATGCAGCGACCCGTAATGCCGCTTATGTCGGTATCGTGCTGTGCTTATTGGCTGTGGGTTTGGTGGGGCCACTGGCTTTTGTAGGGGCAGGTGCGGGAGCATTGATGGCCTTTAAAATGACCGGGTTTAATAATGACCCCAAGGTGAAGGTGTTTCCATTTTTGAAAGAACTTAGATATATGATCCGTGAAGATTTTGAAGAAGCGATGTATGAAAATGGCATCGGTTTAGTCACGCTTCAACATATGGATATATTACCCAATTGGTTGGAGGATGATAATGCACCTGACCCTCATCATCAATTGCGGAATTTTCACTGTGTCCTTTATTATTGTAGCGAAAAACAGCAACATGAAATTCGTCCTTACCTTGATCAACTGATTCAAATCGAATCGGGTAAAGCCTTTTTACAGGCAAGGCGTGAATCTGCAACTGTGGTGAAATAAACCTGTCCTTCCGGGCGTACGGTGCTGTTTGCTGTGTGCCTTTTACCTGCCTGTACTGTCGTGATTTTTATCGTGATTATTTATGTACGCTGCTTGGGGTCATCGGGTGCCAGTATGCTGATGACTTCTGGCGCTTGCTCTCTCTGAAGGCAGTCCGCATTTCAATGACATCTGAAAATACGTGACGCCAATTAAATTAATGACAGAAAACAGAATGAGATTGTGAATTCAATCCCCGAGATCCTAGTGACGCAAAACCGAGGGTTGTATAAGAACATGATTTTTGATGCTTTTATGTTGTCAATCCATGGGAATTCGTTGAATGGATTGTTTTTGTCAATGCTGATGATTGCTCGTGTTAATGCAATTCAGTGCTATTCAATATCGTCGGAATGACTGGGTGATCATCAGTATCGGGAGGGATTGTGAAGAAAATTATTTTGATTGGCCTGGGGCTGATTGCGTTTTCATTTTATCAGCTGAACCATGTTGATATGAGCAACTTCAGCTGGGTTCAGTTATCTCAGCAAAACGACTGGCCGGTGAGAGAGCCCAAAGCCCTGGGTTTTGATGAAGAGAAGCTGGTCTCACTGCATCAGTTCGTGAGCAGAAGTAAGCGCAAGCATGTTCATTCACTGTTCGTTGCCAAAGACGGGCAACTGGTGTTTGAGCAGTATTATCCTGCGGCGAATACGCCGACGGGGACGCCCATGCCCACACATTATCCGCCCGGGCCGGATACAGCGCACCAAATGCGTTCTGTGACTAAAACAGTGACAGCAACCTTGCTGGGTACGCTGCTGCAATCGGGTGCGATCCCCAGCCTGAAGCAGCCACTGTTCAGTTACTATCAGAACGAGGCGGTGGCGGATTTAAGCCATAAAGCCGATGTCACGCTGGAAAATGCCCTGATGTTTAATATCGGGCTGGACTGGGCCGAGTGGGGAGAGCGGAACAGTGATGCCATGAATATGTGGCTGTCGCCCGACCCTTACGCATACATTCTGAACAAGAAAATGGCGTACCGGCCCGGTGAGAAATTTATTTATCAGGGGGGTGTCAGCGTGTTGCTGGGGGGCGTGGTTGAACGGGTTTCGGGGATGGACTTGCGTGAATACGCCGACAAAGCCCTGTTCGGGCCACTCCATATTACGAATTATGACTGGTTTGCGCATGAAGTGACGGGCCAGTATTTAGGTTCATCGGGCTTATATCTCAGAACCCGTGATTTAGCCAAGCTGGGGCAGCTGTACCTCAATCAGGGGGAATGGCACGGGCAGCAGCTTCTGTCTCCGCAATGGGTAAAACAAAGCTTGATGCCTCGCGGAAAGTTCTGGTCGTGGAAATCTATTGAATATGGCTATAACTGGTGGCTGCCACAGATTGAGTCGAATGGGAAGCGGGTGTCGATTGCAGCCATGCGTGGCAGCGGCGGGCAGGAGATGTTTATTGTGCCTGAGCTGAATCTGGTGTTTGCCATGACATCAGGCGCTTATTTCAATCAGGATGAAGATTTTCCATTACAGTTGCTGGCTGACTACATTTTACCGGCAATCGGGATGGAAAAAGTAGCGTATATTCCGAATCACTGATGACTGTCCCGGTCGCTGTGCCTGTGACAGAAAAACCGGCCATGCCATGGAGCACGCAAATATCACTGATGAGTTTGATATTTAGGTATTTTTATTTGTAAATTATACCTTTGCGTGATTGTTCTGATGAGGTTCTGACGCTTTGCATGTCACAAGAAGGCATGCTGCATGACAGGAGGTCATGCCTGTCAGAACTCATCGCGCATGCTGGCAGCTCAGAAGGATGGCTGATTTGAAAGGATTCGGATTCGATCTTCGTTCACTCGAAGTGTTTGTCGCCACGGCTCAGACCGGCAATATGACGATGGCTGCGACGCAGCTTGGGTTGACGCAGTCTTCGGTGTCGCAAACCCTCTCTGCCTTAGAGCAGAATCTTAATGTGGCTTTGCTGGACCGCAGTGTCCGGCCTGTCGAACTGACGGTTGCCGGACGTTATTTCTACGATCAGTCCTGCCATTTGCTGGCCGAGGCCGAGAAAACCCACGGGGTGATGACTCAGGGCAATTTCCAGAAACTGCATTTGCTGCGGATTGCGATGGTCGACTCGCTGGCAACCTCGCTCGGTCAGCCGTTGGTGGAAGTGATCAAACGTCATACCGAGCATTGGCGGATCAGCACGGGCCGCTCTCATATGCATGCCCAGTCGCTGTTGTCCCGCAGCGTCGATATCATCATTTCTGATGATGCGCTGGATAATCATGAACACCTCAGCCGTCACCGGATTCTTCGCGAACCCTTTGTACTGGTGATTCCGAGCCTGTATGCGAGTCAGTTTCAGCAGTTGCATCAGGTGGTGAATCAGCTTGATTTTATTCGCTATACCAGTGATTCGCTGATAGGGGTGACCATTGAACGCTATCTGCGACGGCAGAATCTGAACGTGCCGATCAGGATGCAACTGGATAATACCTTTGCAGTGCTCACCAGTGTCGCAGCCGGTCTGGGCTGGACCATCACCACACCGCTTTGCCTGTTCCAGTGCGGGCCGATCCGAGACAAACTCACTTGCCTGCCGTTGCCCGGCGATGAACCTTTTTTTCGGAACCTGACGCTGGTCAGCCGTCATCACGAGTTAGGGAATCTGCCGCAGATTCTGGCAAACGACAGCCGTCAGATTATCAATCAAAGTTTTTTACCGAAGATCCGCGATGAACTGCCCTGGCTGGAACACGAATTTTATGCCGGGTGACCCTGTTTCTGACTGGAACGACTGAGGCGTAAAACATCCGCCATTTTGGTGCAGGCGGAGAGCTGAAGCTGAGCGTTATGTCTTTGATGTTTGTTAAGGTTTTGTCTGTTACCTGATGAATTAATTGGTTTTTTTGAGTGGGCCATCCATCACTATTAAAAAAATTTATGCCGCACTGTTAGCAGAACTGATTCTTGTTGTCGGGGTTATCGAATCGCCTTTAAGTTAACAAAGCTGTAACAAAGAAGCGATTTGACTTTATCTACCGTTGAAGAGGAACAGTGATGTCTGACAGCAATGATCAAGCAGTCGAAAATAACACCGTCTCTGACGATTACTTAAATAAACGACAGCTCAAAAAAGGCGTTGCCGGCTGGGTGCTTCTGGCCAGCCTCGGGGTGTCTTATGTGATTTCCGGCGACTTTGCCGGCTGGAACTTTGGTCTGGAACGTGCCGGATTCGGTGGCATGTTGCTGGCAACCATTGTGATGGGGTTGATGTATCTGTGCCTGATTTTAAGTCTGGCCGAAATGTCATCTTCCATTCCGACGGCCGGGGGCGGCTACAGCTTTGCCCGCCGGGCGATGGGGCCCTGGGGCGGCTTTCTGACCGGCACTGCGATTTTGCTGGAATACGCCATTGCCCCAGCGGCGATTGCCATCTTCATTGGCGGTTACGTTAACGAACTGATTGGCATCGATGGCCCGGTGGTGTATGCCGTCTTCTACTGTGCCTTTGTCGGGATTCATCTGTGGGGAGCCGGAGAGGCGCTGCGGATCATGATGGGCATTACGATTCTGGCGGTGATTGCAATTCTCGTGTTTGCACTGGGCATGCTGCCTCACTTCGACATCAACAACCTTTTTGATATTCCTGTTCAAGCTGATGTCGCCGGTGCCAGTGTCTTTTTACCGGAAGGTTATCTCGGGATCTGGGCGGCACTGCCGTTTGCGATGTGGCTGTTTCTGGCGGTTGAAGGTGTTCCGCTGGCCGCAGAAGAAGCGACCAACCCGGCCAAAGACATGCCGCGCGGGATTATCGCTTCCATGTTGCTGCTGATTGTTTTTGCTGCCGTGGTGCTGATTCTGGTTCCGGGCGGTGCCGGTGCGGAGGCGATGAAATCTCACAGTGCGCCATTGGTGGGCGCTTTGCAGGCGGTTTACGGCACAGATTCTTTCGCTGCCAAATTTGTGAACGTTGTTGGCCTGTTCGGTCTCATTGCCAGCTTTTTTTCGATTATTTACGCATATTCCCGTCAGGTGTTTGCCCTGTCCCGGGCTGGTTATCTGCCCCGTTTCCTGTCGCTGTCCGGTGAGCGAAAAGTGCCGGTCTGGGCACTGATTGTCCCGGGCGTGATTGGCTTTCTGCTGTCGCTGTCCGGCGAGGGCGATCTGATGATCACCATGGCGGTGTTCGGTGCGACCGTATCTTACGCCCTGATGAGCCTGTCCCATATCCTGCTGCGCCAGAAAGAACCGGAACTGGCGCGTCCTTACAAAACCCCGGGGGGCACGCTGACGTCCGGCATTGCTCTGGTGCTGTCGTTAGTGGCACTGGCATCCACCTTTGTGGTGAGCCTGCAGGCGGCGTTGTGGTCGGCACTCTTCTATGCCGTGATGCTGACTTACTTCGCCCTGTACAGCCGCCACCGGATTGTGGCGAATGCGCCGGAAGAAGAGTTTGACCTGATTTCCAGTGCTGAGTCTGAACTCAGCTAATTCACCGGATATCCGGGCGCGTGGCGAGTAAGCGCGTCCGGACTGAATCATTGATCACACGGCTCAGGTACGAGCCATCTTCATCAAAAGAGGTACACATGGAAGCCAGAGAAGTGAAGACGATTGCAGACGCAATGGCCATTGTTGAGGAACGGGGTCTGACCCATGTCAAAGTCGGGCTGTTTGATAACGACGGCATCATGCGCGGTAAATATATGGCGAAATCGAAATTCTTTTCCTCGCTGGAAAAAGGGTTTGCTTTCTGTGATGTGGTGCTGGGCTGGGATTCGAAAGACCAGCTTTACGATAACGCGCGCTACACCGGCTGGCATACAGGCTACCCGGATGCCCCGGTGCGGATTCTGCCCCAGACCTGCCGTGACGTGTACGGGGAAGGCGGCATGCTGCTGTTTATTGCAGAGTTTACGGAAGAGGCCGAAAAAGTCTGCCCGCGCGGTACCCTGCGCCGGGTGCTGCAAAAAGCCGATGAAATGGGCTTCGATGTGTTTTCTGCACTGGAGTACGAGTTCTTTGTGTTCAACGAAACACCGCATTCGGCCCGCGAAAAAGGCTTTCGCAATCTCGAACCCATTACGCCGGACTGGTTTGGCTATTCGATGATCCGCAATTCAGTCCATTCCGATTTGTATCACGCGATTCTTGAAATGGGGGAGCAGATGGACTTCCCGATCGAGGGTATTCATTCTGAAACCGGACCGGGTGTGCTGGAAGCCGCCATCGGTGTGGATGGTGCTGAAGCGGCCGCAGATAAAGCCGCGCTGTTCAAAACTTTCATGAAGGTGCTGGCACAGAAGCGTGAGCTGATGGCGACCTTCATGGCGAAATGGTCGGGTGATTATCCCGGACAAAGCGGGCATATCCATGTTTCGCTGAAAAACAAAGACGGTTCTTCGGCTTTCTTCGACCCATCGCAGACCCACAACATGAGCAAAATCCAGCGTCATTTTCTGGCGGGACAGCAGCGTCTGATGCCGGAATTTCTGTGTCTGATTGCGCCGACCATTAACAGTTATACCCGCATGATCCCGGGCTTCTGGGCGCCGACCGATGCGACCTGGGGCGTGGAAAACCGCACCACGGCGCTGCGGGTGATCCCCGGCAGTGAAAAGTCGCAACGGATTGAACACCGTCTCGGCGCGGCAGATGCCAACCCTTATCTGGCCCTGGCGGCTGCGGTTGCTTCCGGTCTGTACGGCATCCTTCAGGAATGGGAACCCTTTGAACAGGTAAAAGGTAATGCCTATGAACAGACACATGCGCCGGAACTGCAATTGCCTCGCACCTTGTGGGAAGCCGCGCAGCGATTCAGGCAGTCGGAAGCGGCCCGTACTATGTTTGGAGATGAGTTTGTCGATCATTTTGCGGCCACCCGTGAGTGGGAAGAGCGTGAATTCAGAAAGCATGTGACGGACTGGGAAATGGACCGCTATTTCGAAATTATCTAGGTCAACAAACCTTGAGGAAGACTTGCAATGACAACCATGCAGCAAACAATTTCGCCGGTTGACGGCAGTGTGTATGTCACCCGGCCGCATGCTTCACAGACTGAGATTCAGCAGGCGCTGACGCTGGCAGAACGCGCACAGAAAAACTGGGCCGGCACCGATTTGGCAGAGCGTCAGGCCATCTGCGCCAAAGCCGTCGAATGGTTTGAAGCCCATCAGGCGGAGATCGGTCTGGAAATCAGCTGGCAGATGGGACGTCCGGTCCGTTACGCCAAAGGGGAAGTCGCAGGACTGGCCGAGCGGGCACGCTACATGATCGCGGCCAGTGAGACGGCACTGGCTCCCGTCACTTTGCCGGATAAGCCCGGATTTACCCGGTACATCCGCCGTGAACCCGTGGGGGTGGTTGCGGTGATTGCGCCCTGGAACTATCCGTATCTGACGGCGGTGAACAGCATCGTTCCGGCCCTGCTGGCGGGCAACAGTGTCATTCTGAAGCATTCGGCACAGACGCCGTTGTGTGCGGAACGCCTGAAGGCCGCATTTGATGCCGCCGGACTGCCGGAAGGGGTGTTCCAGTTTCTGCATCTCAGCCATGACGACACCACGGCGCTGATTCAGTCGACGCAGATCAGTCATGTCGCCTTCACCGGGTCGGTGCCTGCCGGTGCCCATGTCGAACAGGCGGTTGCCGGACGCTTTATCGGGGTCGGACTGGAACTGGGCGGCAAAGATCCGGCTTATATCCGTGAAGATGCTGATCTGGATGCCGCTGTTGAGACAGCCATTGACGGTGCATTTTTTAACAGCGGCCAGTCCTGTTGCGGGATTGAGCGTATTTATGTTCACGCTTCGGTTTACGACACCTTTGTTGAGAAAGCGGTCGCGATCGTGAATCAGTACACGCTGGGTCGTTCTGATGATCCGGACACCACACTTGGCCCGCTGGTTCGTGCCAGTGCTGCCGATTTTGTCCGGGGGCAGATTGCAGAAGCTGTTGCTCAGGGGGCTGTGGCGCATATCGACGAGAAAAACTTCCCGCTCAGCAAAGCCGGCACGCCGTATCTGGCGCCGCAGATTCTGACGCAGGTGGATCATTCGATGCGGGTCATGCACGAAGAATCCTTTGGCCCGGTGGTTGGCATCATGAAGGTCAGCAGCGACGAGGAAGCCATCGCCCTGATGAACGACAGCGATTTCGGCCTGACCGCCAGTATTTTTACGCAGGACATCGACACTGGGATCACGCTGGGCGAACAACTGGAGACCGGGACGTTTTTTATGAACCGGTGTGACTATCTGGATCCGGCGCTGGCCTGGACCGGGGTGAAACAATCCGGGCGCGGCTTCACGCTGTCTGTGCTCGGCTTTGAGGCGCTGACCCGTCCGAAGTCATTCCATATCAAAACACTGGGTTAATTCACCGTATTTCAGAAACGTGCCGCGCTGTGCTTGGCGACGGAGCGGCCTTAAGGAGAGCAAGATGGCATTACAAGGAAACTGGAATTACCCGACACCGATGACGGTCGGCGAAGGCTGTCTGTATCAGATTGCGCAGGCGTGTCATGGTGCCGGGATCCGCAAAGCCCTGCTGGTGACGGACCCCGGTCTGGCGGAGTTGCCCATGGTGTCTGAAACGGTTGCGCTGTGCCGGGAAGCCGGGATTGCCTGTGAGGTGTTCAGCCGGATTCAGGGCAATCCAACCGGAGAGAACGTCGAAGATGGTCTGGCAGTGTATCGTCAGGGTGGCTTTGACGGGGTGATTGCGTTTGGCGGCGGTTCCAGTCTGGATGCGGCCAAGGCCATCGCGCTGATGGCGGGGCAGTCTCTGCCGCTGTGGGCGTTTGAGGATGTGGGCGACAACTGGCTTCAGGCCAATGCCGGTGCCATTGCGCCAGTGATCGCGATTCCGACCACCGCCGGAACCGGTTCCGAAGTGGGGCGTGCCTCGGTGATCACCGACACGGTCAATCATGTCAAAAAGATTATTTTCCATCCGAAGATGCTGCCGGTTCGTGTGTTGCTTGACCCGAAAGTGACCGTTGGTCTGCCGCCGCATATCACGGCTGCAACCGGAATGGATGCGTTGTCGCATAATCTGGAAGCTTTCTGTGCGCCCGGCTATCACCCGATGGCGGAGGGGATTGCACTGGAGGGCATCCGGCTGATCAAAACCTATCTGCCGCTGGCGGTGGCGAAGGGTGAAGATATTGAGGCCCGGACTCAGATGCTGGTGGCGTCCAGCATGGGGGCAACCGCTTTTCAGCGCGGGCTGGGTGGCATGCACGCCATCGCGCATACACTGGGTGCTTTGTACGACAAGCACCACGGTCTGCTGAATGCGATTCTGATGCCTTATGTACTGGCGGCCAATCGTCCTGCAATTGAAGACCGGATCACGGATCTGGCTCGTTACCTGGATTTACCAGAGCCCGGTTTTGATGCTTTCCTGCGCTGGGTGCTGGGCTTCCGCACCGAACTGAAGATTCCGCATACGCTGGCTGAGATCGACATCACCCTTGAAGAAGCACCGCGGGTCGGGGAAATGGCCGTGCAGGATCCATCAGCCGGGGGCAATCCGATTGCTTTCTCGGCAGAGGAATACAGCCAGATTTTTGTTGATGCCGTCACGGGCCGGCTTCCGTAAGCCTGACACCAAGGAGACACCATGCTGATGAAAATAGGTATTTTGCAGTGCGATGATGTCCGGCAGGATTTGCAGCCGGCACACGGGAATTATCCGGCGATGTTTGAGCAGTTACTGCATCATGCCGACCGCGAGCTGGAACTGGTGTTTTACCGGGCGCTGGACGGTGAATTGCCTTCAGAGATGGATGAATGCGATGCCTACATGACGACGGGCAGTCGCTTCAGCGTGAATGATGATTTGCCGTGGATCCCGCCATTGCTGGACTTCATCCGGACCCTGTATGCAAACCAGAAAAAACTGGTGGGGATTTGCTTCGGGCATCAGTTGATTGCCAAAGCGCTGGGGGGCGATGTGATTCAGGCCCCGCAGGGCTGGGGGGTTGGCGTCGCAACCCATTCGCTGCTGGCGTTACCCCGGGGCGTGAACGGTGCAGCCACGGTGCCTGAAAGCCTGTCGCTGGTGGTCAGCCATCAGGATCAGGTGGTGACGCTGCCGCAAAACAGTGTGGTGCTGGCCGGAAGCGACTTTTGTCCGTATGCCATGATGCAGGTTGGTGAGCACTTCCTCGGCATTCAGGGGCACCCGGAGTTCAGTAAGCCTTACTCCCGGGATCTGATGCTGGCAAGAAAAGACATCCTGCCTGCGGAAGTGCTGGATCATGGGTTGACATCGCTGGAGAAACCGGTCGACAGCGAACGGGTGACCCGCTGGATGCTGGATTTCCTGCAGGATGCCTGAAGCTATCCATCCCTGACGAAACAGCCTGTCCTGCATTCTGCCGGTCAGGCTGTGTTTTTTATTCGGTATGACTACCGTCGTCGCTTATCCGCTGTAATTTTCCTGGTCATCACGCTTGATGACTTTATGGCCGTCCTCGGTGACGCCTGCTTTCCAGTAACTGCTGATGTAGCAGGCTTTGCGATCGAATTCTGGCTGCTGGCTGAGATGCTGGCGGATGGCTCTCATATTGCTGAATTCACAGGCACACCAGATGGCCGGTTTCCCGGTTAGCCATGGCAGTGAAGCCACGCGCTCTGCCAGCGAAGGGGCCGTCTGGAGATCCCCGGTTCTGAGGATCAGTTCAACACCGGCCGGCAGGTTCAGGGCTGGCCGATCGGCATCACTGTGCAGATCCAGCACCACATAGCCTCTGGCCTCTGCGGGCAGGCTGGCGGTTTTGAGCTGAATCGATGGCAGGGCGGTCATATCGCCGATGATCAGCACCCAGTCATAGTCTTCTGCCAGACCTTGAATCGTGTTGGGTCCGCCAATGGAAATCTGATCGCCCGCCTGTGTCTGCATGGCCCAGTGACTGGCGTATCCGCCCTGCATCTGATCGACGGTGTCCCCATGATGATGTTTGACAAAGTCGATTGAAAACCGGCCCTGCACGGCATCAAATTCGCTGATAGTAAAAGTACGCATCACCGGACGCTGACCTTCGGTCAGGGTACTCAGATCCGTGCTGCCTTCCGGCGTGAACAGCAGTTTGACATATTGTCCGGCACTGTCTGCCGGAAGTTGCCGGATATCCTCGCCGGTCAGCACGATACGGCGCATGTTCGGGCTGATATCGAATGTTTCTGAGACGGTGAATGTTTTGGGTTGAAGACGTTTTTGCATGTGTTGTGCTCTTTTTATTGTTTATCGTTCATGGATGGCTGGTTGTGGCCATGATGCTGCATTTTGGCTTTGACACGTTTGACGGTGGAAATGCTGACGCCTACTTCATCCGCCACACTTTGCAGTGTTTTTCCGGCTTGCAGCAGCCTGGCGATCTGTTGGTGTTGTGCCTGATTGGCACGCCGGCCCCGAAATTTTTCTTTCCAGGCCGATGGGTCTTGCCGAAGAATGCCGCGACTCGCTTCAGCGGCCCACAATCGTTGCTGGGTTTGCGAGCTGGCGTAGCCTTTCAGCATTCGCAGCAAAGCGTCGGTCACCGGGCAATTCGGCTGAAATGTCAGGGGCTGATTCAGGGTATGGATGATCACGCCTTTATCCAGCAAATTGCTGAGAGTCAGATGACAAGCATCGAAATGAAAACCCAGATCCGTTACCCAGCGGACGATGAGTTGATCGCCGGGTTTGAGGCGATCAAATAAGGCACGGTACTGCGGACGATCTTCTGCGGGAACATTGCCGCGCATCCCGGTTTCCTGAAACAGTTGGAGATCCGGACTGAAATCGGTGATTTGCCGGATGAAAGCATCCGGATCGGTCATTTTCGGTGACAGCCGAATGTAGCCATAAGTCGTCGGCATGGGATGTTCCTGTGTTGTATCTGTATTTGTTTCTGTGTTGTTTTTGTCGGGGCACGACAGAATGACTGGTTCATTTGGTGTGGCTCATTTAAAAGTCATCATAGTGGCTCAAATAAAAATGGTCAACACCAAATGAGCTGTTGGTGCGCATCAGAAAAGGCTGAGATTGGCACTGAACCCAAGCGCGACATATCACCCCATCACAAAGAAATATTGGGACAGTCGCCTTAAGAACGCCAAAAGATACTGGATTCCCGCCTTCGCGGGAATGACGATAACTGGTTGATTATAAATAAAATTTATCAGTTTTACTCAAGGCTTTGTGTAGGAGGAACCGGCGAAAGCTGGAGCCACAAAGCAGGCATGAATGATGAGGGACTTTGGCGAGAGGTAACCGCTCCTTTCTGTTATCCCCGTACTCTCTTGCTATCCCATTTTTCCCGTCATTCTCACGAAGGTGGGATCCAGTGACTTTCAAGGATAAATTGCGTGGAAAATGAATCCGGTTGATGGCTGTCATCTCGTGCTCAGTGGATTCCCGTCTTCGTGGAGATGATATAAATCATTGATTATAAGCAAAAATAATCCAGCCCCAGACATAAGAATCGGAAGAGGTCACCTGCTTAGGGAAAAATTCATGGATGAATTTTTAGGTTGTCGGCGTCGGGAGCGCCTACAACCGGCCCGGACCACATCAAAGAACCAATAGGCATTTCTGGATACTCTTTGGGCCAGCAAAGAGTATCTGGCGCGCATCAGAAAAGGCTGAGATTGGTACTGAACCCAAGCGCGACATACCACCCCATCACAAAGAAATATTGGGACAGTCGCCTTAAGAACGCCAAAAGGCACTGGATTCCCGCCTTCGCGGGAATGAGGCTAATTGGTTGATTATAAATAAAATTTATCAGTTTTATTCAAGGCTTTGTGTAGGAAGAACCGACGAAGGCGGGAACTGACTCAGACAGGACAATCAGACGCGTGAAGACTACGTCTGAAAGTGTCTGACTTCATTGTGCAGCCAGTCGATGAACGCCTGCGCCCGGGCGATCCGGGGCGAAGTCTGACTGTAAAACAGGGTGAAGCGGACGCCGGGGGTCATGCCAATGTCGAAGGGCTTCACCAGCAGGCCGCGTTCAATAAAATCGCCCGCCAGACTGAGCGTGCCTAAACAGGCACCATGGCCGGCGATCACCGCATTCAGCCCCATATCGAATGTACTCACTTCCATCCACTGGACATTGTTTTTGGGCATGGTGACCCCGGCGATCTGGAACCATTTCTCCCAGGTGAAGCTATGGGTGTCCACACCATGGATGAGCCAGCAATCTAATAACTGTTCCGGTCGGGTCAGTTGAACGGATTCTGCCAGTTCAGGCGAGCAGATCGGGTAGACGGCCTCTTCATACAGCAGGGCTTTGGTTAGGTTATTGCCTAAATCGGTGTCATAACCCTGACGAATGGCAATATCGATATTGCCGTACTTCATCTCGGGTGATTCGGCGGTGGCGTAAACCCGAATTGGAATGTTCGGATGACTCATGGTGAATTTCCAGAGTCTGGGCATTAGCCAGCGTGCTGCAAACGACGGCGTGGTATTCACGGTCAGCATGCCTTCCAGCGGCTCGGCCTGGATGGTATTCAGGCCAGACAGAATGTGCTCGAACCCTCTGGAGACGGCTGAAAATAGGCTGGTGCCCTGGCTGGTCAGGATCATGTTACGTCCCTGACGGGTGAAGAGCTTACAGCCAAGCGATTCTTCTAACTGGCGAATTTTCTGGCTGACGGCGGCCTGACTGACATATAGCTCTTCTGCGGCTTTGCTGTAACTCTGTTGCCGGGCTGCGGCTTCGAAATAGCGAAGCCCGGATAAATGTCGCAAGCGATTGTCCATAATCTCAGCTTATAAGTGGTGTCATAAATCATCGTTCGTTGATAGAAAGGATTATACGCATAATCTCCGCAGACACTGTGACCGGAGAGAAGAAAAATGATCAAGATGATGTTGCACTGGGAATTGAAAAGTCAGCGTTTGAGCGCAAAGAAGCGGCTGATTGCCATGAACTCTGCCAGAAAGTCGGCAGTACAGCATGATGGCTTAACCCCGCATCTGAAGCATGACCTTGGACTGGAGGAACCCGAAGAAAATTCATTCGACTATCATCGCTACTTATAGGTGCTGGGAGGAGAGGGCGTTTGTGCCGTGCCGGCTGCGGGGGAAAATCATCCGATGTTTTCGGTCTGTACATTCCGGCAGGCGCAAGGTTAAGATGCTGAAAAATAGAATGAAAAAGAGTCAGTGAGATGGAAGTTGATGTGCGTGCCTTAACCCCGGCTGATCTTCCGGCGTATCGTGAGATTCGTCTGGAAAGCCTGCGGCTGCACCCGGACTGCTTTGGCGCCAGCTATGAAGAGCAGCGGTGTATGCCCCAAATGCATTTTGAACGTAATATTGCAGCGCAAAACCCGCAGCATACCATGCTGGGCGCTTTTGACGGGGAAGCGCTGATAGGATTATGTGGTGTTTCTGAAATCGGTAACCAGACAGTTTTGATTACTCAGATGTATGTTCAGGGGGCCTATCAGGGGCTGGGTGTGGGTCAGGCGTTCATTGAAGCCGCGAAACGAACGGCAGCCGAAAGCCATCAGGCCCGCAGGCTTCAGTTGGATGTCTATCCGCAAAATCTGGCGGCGAAACGCAGTTACGAAAAAGCCGGCTTTCAGGTGACTGATCAGACTGAGGATGAATTGATCATGACGCTGGTGCTCTCATGATCCGGATTCGTCATGTTGATCCGGCACTGATCCCGATGGCACTGTTGCTGGAAGCTGATCCATCTGAAGCCTGCATTCAGCATTATCTGAACGGGGCGTTTTGTCTGGCTGCGGTTCAGGAGGACGAGATCATTGGGGTTTGTGTGACTCAGCCGATTGCAGAGCAGACTTATGAAGTGTTCAATCTGGCTGTCTTTCCGGCTTACCAGCAACAGGGGATTGGCAGACAGTTGCTGGCTGCGCTGTTTCCGAGACTGAAAAAACAGGGCGTAACAACGCTGGTACTGGGCACCGGCACTTTTGGCTATCAGTTAACCTTCTATCAGAAACTGGGGTTCCGGGTCGATTCGGTCGTGAAAGATTTTTTTGTCGAACATTATGATGAGCCGATTGTTGAGCAGGGACTTCAGCATCTGGATATGCTCAGACTCCGCCTCGATTTGACGGCGATTCCGGGTTAGCGTTGGTTTATGCAGGGCCGGATGATCGATAATTTTCTGGTTTTGAAAAAGCAATTTTGCATGAGGCACAGAAGAGGAAATGATGCACAACAGTTTACCGGATGAAAATCAAAAGCGATTTGTCGCTGTATTAAGTAAGAAACTGGAACTGGGCAGGACGTTCAATGTGCTGGGACACATCAGTGTGGGTCTGTCTGCGCAATTAGAACAAGGCATGGCACATTTTGTGGATTACACGGATAAAGACGGTCAGGTTCATCCTTCGTTATCTCACTATCCGTTTATCGTGCTGAAGGCTGACAACAGCAATAAAATCCGGAAGATCAGGGAAGCGGCGCTGGCGAAGGGCGTCATGTTTACTGATTTTACCCATACCATGACTGACGGCGGTTCATTGCATCAGCAAGCGATCACGGCAGAAACCGCAGAAGTTGATTTAGAATATATGGGCATTGGTTTATTTGGGGATGCCGAGACTCTGAAAGAGATGACCAAAAAGTTCAGTTTATATCGGTAATGCCGGGATGAAGCGTCCTGGCATATCAGCGATGGCAGATCAATCGATGTCCGGCATCCCTTCCGCTTTCTTTCCTTGGCTATTGATGACAAATCTATAAAATAACCCACTCACTGAATGGAAGGAAAATCACCTTTCTCCTGATTTTCGCGAGTTGTCATTTCCGGTATGGAATGCCGTAAATGCCGAGCAGATAAAGGAAAACTGCATGACCCTGAACGCTGATGATTGTCGTGCTGCGTGTGGCGCTTTGATCCGTTGGCTCGGGATCGGCCTTGTCTTCTGGTGGCCGCTTCAGGGGCTTTCGGCTGAGGCAGACCGGGTGATTGTGGTTGGTGGCGATCATCACTATCCACCTTATGAATTCATCAATGAAGATGGTGATCCTGACGGTTACAACACCGAGCTGACTCTGGCGATTGCCGAAGTGATGGGGATTGATGTGGAAATTCGGCTGGGGGCCTGGGATGACATCCGTCGTCAGCTTGATCAGGGGCAAATCGATATTGTTCAGGGCATTGTGCAGTCGAAAACCAGACAGCAGTATTATGCTTTTTCCCCGCCCCATGCCATTGTGCATCAGTCCATCTTTGCCCGGAAAGGCGATCCAGCGGTCTCTGGGCTGAATGATCTGAACGGCAAGTCGGTGATTGTTCAGAGCAGCGGCGCGATGCATGATTATCTGCGGCACCAGCAGCCGGGAGCTGATTTAGTGCTGGTGGATTCCCACGCCGATGCCTTGAGACTACTGTCATCTGGCCAATACGATTACGCGCTGGTGGCAAATCTGCCCGGACTCTATACCGGTAAAGCGCTGGAGCTGTCGAATCTCATTCCGGTCGGAAAACCCTTGGGTGCTCAGCATTACGGCTACGCGGTGCTGAAAGGCAACGAAGATCTGCTGGCGCAGTTCAGTGAAGGGCTGGCGATTCTCAAAAATACCGGCCGGCAGCAGGCGATTTATGATAAATGGCTGGGGCCGCTGGAAAATCAGGGCTTCAGTTGGAAACAGCTCGGCATGGCTGCGGCGATGGTTTCTGCCATTCTTTTACTGGTGCTGGGTGGGATTATGATCTGGAACCGCGCCCTGAGCCGTGAAGTGGCAAAACGGACAGAAGCTCAGCAGTTGCAGCAACAGCAGCTGATTCAGGCGGACAAAATGACCTCGCTGGGGATTCTGGTGTCCGGCATGGCACATGAAATCAATAATCCCAGCAGCTTACTGTTGCTGAACCTGCCGATCCTCAAAGAATCCTATCAGGATGCAGAGGAGATCCTCGAAGCTTATTATCAGCAGCATGGTGATTTTATGATGGGCGGTTTGTCTTATAGCCGGATGCGGGATGAAATCCCCTCGATGCTGGACGACATGCTGGCCGGGACGCAGCGCATTCGCCGGATCGTGGAAGACTTACGGGATTTTGCCCGTCAGGAGCCGACAGATCTGAGCGAGGTTGTTGATCTGAACGGGGTCACCGCGGCGGCCATTCGGCTGGTTGAGCGAACCCTATCCCAGTCCACCCAGCATTTTTCCGTGTCGTACGGTGAGTCATTGCCAACATTTGAAGGGAATGGCCAGCGCATTGAGCAGGTGATTATCAATCTGATGATCAATGCCTGTCAGGCACTGTCATCGCCTGAGCAGGCGATTCGGGTCCGGACGTATTTTCACAGCGCAGAACAGCAGCTTCGGCTGGAAATTTGCGATCAGGGAAAAGGGATTGCACCGGAACATCTGCCCCGGCTGAGTGATCCGTTCTTTACCACCAAGCGCGAGCAGGGCGGCACCGGACTGGGATTGTCCATTTCGTTCAGTATCGTGAATGAACATGGTGGCAATTTAACTTATGACTCTACTTTGCAGCAAGGCACCTGCGTGACGCTCTCGCTGCCCGCCTTGAAAGGGACAACAGTTTCATGAATACCAATCGATATCCGGCTTTCGGTGTCCTGCTGGTCGATGATGAACCGGCTTTTCTGCGCAGCCTGAGCATTGTGCTGGAACGGCGGGGTGGGGTGAACCATCTTTTTCAGTGTCAGGACAGCCGGGAAGCTATGGCGATCATCAAGCAGGAAAATATCGGCTTAGTGCTGCTGGACCTGACCATGCCTCATGTGTCCGGCGAAACCTTGCTGGCTCAGATCAAAGCGGAATATCCGGAAGTTGCCGTCATCATTATCAGTGGACTGAATCAGGCGGAAACCGCCGTGAACTGTATCCGGCTGGGTGCCCATGACTATTTCGTGAAAACCACGGAAGAGAACCGGCTGGTGGAAGGCGTGAAACGGGTCATTCTGATGCAGGAAATGCAGGCCGAAAATTATGCCCTGCGGCGTCGGTTTCTGACGGATACGCTGGAGCGCCCTGACGTGTTTGCCCGAATTATCACCCGGGATAAAGCCATGCGGTCGGTTTTTCAGTATCTGGAATCGGTGGCACCCAGCAGTCAGCCGGTGATGATCTGTGGTGAAAGTGGCGTGGGTAAAGAGCTGATTGCACGGGCACTGCATACCCTGAGTCAGCGAAATGGCCCGTTGATCAGCGTGAATGTGGCCGGGCTGGATGATCATGTGTTTGCCGATACTTTGTTTGGACATCACCGGGGGGCGTTTACCGGGGCGGAGACTGTCAGGGCAGGGCTGATTGAACAGGCGTCTGGCGGAACGCTGTTTCTGGATGAAATTGGCGATCTGAGTCAGGCATCTCAGGTCAAATTGCTGCGTTTGATTCAGGAAGGTGAATATTATCCGCTGGGCAGTGACCGACCTAAACGGCTCAAGGCCAGAATTGTCGTCGCCACCCATCAGGATCTGGTGCAAAAACAGCAGTGTGGCGAATTTCGTAAAGACTTGTATTACCGTCTGAAAACGCATCAGGTCGATATCCCTCCGCTGCGCAAACGGCGTCAGGATATCCCGCTGCTGCTGTCGCATTTTTTACAGGAAGCGGCAGATGAGCTGGGAAAAACGAAACCGACGATTCCGAAAGAGCTGCCGGTTTTACTCGCAAATTATGCGTTTCCCGGCAATGTTCGGGAATTACGTGCGCTGGCTTATGATGCGATGAGTCAGCATCGCTCTCGGATGTTGTCGATGGATGTCTTCCGTCGGGTGTTAGACAAGCATGCGGTGTCTGCGGATCTTCCGCTACCGACGGGTGTGTCGTTGTTCGATCCGGATCTCCCTTTACCGTCTTTTCAGGAAATGGGGGATTTACTGACCCAGGAAGCGATGCGACGGGCGGAAGGCAACCAGTCTCTGGCGGCAAAGCTTTTGGGGATTTCTCAGCCGGCGCTGAGCAAACGGCTGAAAAAAGCGCAGTCGGCGTTGGAATAAACCCCTATAACCAACGGAATGGTTATAACGAGACGAATAGCTGGTAACTGATTGTTTATCATGGAAAATTTTCAATTATACGTTCATGTTATGCATTTGGTTATACCCCTTTCGGCGTCCCGGATGCTGAGGGTTCAGGATTTTCATCGATAAATCATAAGGATAGAAAATAAAACAGAGTGGCATCATGCTTGCAACATTCCATCCTCTTGTGGAATGGGGATCACCCATTCTCGTCTCAGGGTCAGCAGACCCGAATCACAACAGCGAAACAGAAACGAGGGGAGATCCCGATTTCTGTCAATGGAAGAGGAAAAAACATGGAATATGCAAACCTGAAGCCGTCGCCAAAAGGCGTCTGGGGCCGGCTCGCTTTATGGAAGAAGATTCTGATCGGAATGATTCTGGGGGTCGCCGCTGGGAGCCTCCTTGGCCCGGATGCTGAAATTCTGAAGCCAATCGGCACCTTATTTATTAACGCCATTAAAATGCTGATTGTCCCGCTGGTTTTCTGTTCTCTGGTGGTGGGCGTGACCTCGATGCAGGATACCCGAAAAATGGGCCGTATTGGCGCGAAAGCCATTGCCATTTACCTGTCAACGACGGCTGTAGCGATTAGCATCGGTCTGGGGCTGGCGAGCATTCTGGCACCGGGGGCCGGACTGGAAATGACGGCGGCTGCGACGGCTGCGGAAGCCAAAGAAGCCCCGACGCTGGTTCAGACACTCCTCAGTTTAATTCCCAACAATCCTATCAGTGCACTGGCCGCGGGTAACATTCTTCAAATTATCGTTTTCGCTTTGGGCTTGGGTGTTGCACTGAATCTGTGTGGTGAGAAAAGCAAACCGGCTGTGCAGGTATTCGAAAGCCTGGCTGAAGCCATGTACAAGCTGACTGAGCTGGTGATGAAACTGGCCCCTTACGGCATCTTTGGTCTGATGGCCTGGGTCGCCGGTAAATACGGTCTGGAAATTCTGCTGCCGCTGTTCAAAGTGATTGGCGTGGCCTATCTGGGCAGTCTGCTGCACGTGCTGCTGTTCTATCCTGCGGTGATCAAAGTGGTGGGCCGTCTGAATCCGATGCCGTATATCAAAGGGATTCTGACTCCGGCAGCCGTCGCATTTACCACCACCAGCAGTTCAGGGACGCTGCCGGCAAGCATTAAATGTGCTCGCGAAGAGCTGGGCGTGTCGAAAGGCGTTTCCAGTTTTGTTCTGCCGTTAGGTGCGACGATTAACATGGATGGTACGGCACTGTATCAGGGTGTGGCGGCGATCTTTGTCGCGCAGGCGTTTGGTGTGGATCTGGAATTTGCCGATTACGTGACCATTGTGATGACCGCCACGCTGGCATCGATTGGTACAGCAGGGGTTCCGGGCGCGGGTCTGATCATGTTGTCTCTGGTTCTGACCACGGTGGGTCTGCCGATGGAAGGTCTGGCGATTATTGCCGGGATTGACCGGATTCTGGATATGGCCCGGACCACAGTGAACGTTTGTGGTGACCTGATGGTGGCTGTACTGGTCGGCCGAAGCGAAGGAGAGCTGGACAGTAAGATCTATCACAGCACAGACAAACCTAATCTGGTGGCGGGTGAAGAGACGGCATAAAAATAGCCTCAGATTTTCATTGTTGTATGTGGAGGCCAGCCATTCGTGCTGGCCTTTTTGTTTTTTCACAGATGACGGAGGATCAGGGAAAAGTGAGATAAATCTCCTTTTGGAACAAAAGTTTTAATTTACGCTTTGAAAAATATAGTTTTCTGTTGTGCATATCTTGCATGGCAGTCTGGATGTCTCTTTTGAATGGATATAATCATGCCGCTGAAATGGCAGGTTATGAGTAATTATCCAATCAAAGCATATATGCTGTCAGTCCGTTGTTCTTAACAATAAATGTCGGGTGAATGCAATCGCTTCAGCTATGCATTAATTGCATTGTGGCTTACTTTTCAGCATTTCCTTTCGACCGGGAAAAAGAACATTGTATTTACACCCAAGCATTTGAGATGGCTTTGGTAAATCTCTTTTCTGTCATGAGTCAAAGGTGACCACTATGCTAGACACTGCCCAAAAGGTACGAATTGAAGAAGACCTGCTCGGCAAACGTGAAGTTCCGGCTTCTGCTTATTATGGCATCCATACCCTGCGTGCTTACGAGAACTTTAATATTTCAACGATGCGCATTTCAGATATCCCTGAATTTGTTCGTGGCATGGTGTTCACCAAAAAAGCAGCGGCGAAAGCCAATATGGAGCTTGGTGCGATTTCGGCGGATGTTGGCCATTACATCATTGAAGCCTGTGATCTGATTCTTGAAACCGGAAAGTGTATGGATCAGTTTATTTCTGATGTATATCAGGGCGGCGCAGGCACTTCGGTGAACATGAATGCGAACGAAGTGATTGCCAACGTTGCCCTTGAACTCAAAGGTCATGAAAAAGGTGAATATCACATCATCAATCCGAACGATCATGTGAATAAAAGCCAATCAACCAACTGTGCTTATCCAACGGGCTTCCGGATTGCGGTCTACAACAGCATCATGAAGCTGATGGGGTCTATTGAACAGCTACAGGCCGCGTTTGATGCTAAGAGTGAAGCATTTCAAGACGTTTTGAAAATGGGTCGTACCCAGCTTCAGGACGCGGTTCCGATGACGGTTGGTCAGGAATTCCATGCCTTCAGTATTTTGCTGAAAGAAGAAATTAAGAACCTGCACTATGCGGCGACGCTGCTGCTGGAAGTGAACCTGGGTGCGACGGCAATTGGGACCGGTCTGAATGCCCCTGCGGGTTACCAGCCACTGGCTGTGAAATATCTGGCAGAAGTGACCGGCCTGAACTGCGTGCCTTCCGAAGACCTGATTGAAGCGACTTCTGACTGTGGTGCTTACGTGACGGTTCACGCGGCGCTGAAACGTCTGGCCGTGAAAATGTCGAAAGTCTGTAACGACCTGCGTCTGCTGTCTTCGGGTCCGCGTGCCGGTCTGAACGAAATTAATCTGCCGGAAATGCAGGCGGGTTCTTCCATCATGCCTGCCAAGGTGAACCCGGTGATTCCGGAAGTGGTGAATCAGGTCTGCTTCAAAGTGATTGGTAACGATACAACCGTCACCATGGCGGCTGAATCTGGCCAGTTGCAGTTGAACGTGATGGAGCCAGTCATTGGTCAGGCGCTGTTTGAATCCATCAACCTGCTGAGCAATGCCTGTATTAACCTGGCGGAGAAGTGTGTTTCCGGGATTACGGTGAACCGCCAGATCTGCGAAGACTACGTCTTTAACTCCATTGGTATCGTGACTTACCTGAACCCTTATATTGGTCACCATGAAGGGGATATCGTCGGTAAGATTTGTGCCGAGACCGGTCGCAGTGTGAAAGAAGTGGCGATGGAGCGTGGTTTGCTGAGTGAAGATGAGTTGAACGATATCTTCTCAGCGCAAAATCTGATGCGCCCAACGTATAAAGCAAAAATGTATAACTAATCGAAAGAATAATAACGAAAGGTCTGTACCTCGACCTTGGCCCTGAATGGGCTGGGGAAGAGGATTCGCCTTCACCCTACACCCTCCCTGTTTCAGGGAGGGTTTTTTTATGCCGGAAGATTTTTGGGACTTAATCTCTGCCCAGCAAACCGTCAATCGGACTCATTTTACTCATCGCACTCCAGATGGCCTCACAGGTTGCATGTAAGCGGGAGTGATACCGGTAGACATATAAATCCAGCGGGACCGGTTCTCTGGCAGACAGAATTTGCAGGCGTCCTGCGGCCAGTTCATCTTTGATGGCATAGTCCGGCAACCAGCTGATTCCTTTCCCCTGCATCACCAGTGCTTTGATAAAGTCGGTCATGGAAGAGGTGCATACCGTATTTTGCGTCAGAACCCGATTAGAGCGTTGTAAGGCGCGGCCCATGTAGCTTTCCGGAGTGTAGTCCAGACTGGGAACCGCATCATTTTCAGCCGGGTCGAACAGGGCTTTGCCATGCTCGTCTACCGCGGAGACGCAATAAAGATAGCTGCGTCCAAGGTGGATCGAACGGTAAGGTGCCACTTGCAGCCGGTCTTCATAGAAAGAAAACAGGAAGTCACATTTACCGTCAATCAGCAGTTTGACCGCTTCATCCACTTCATTTGCCACCACGGAGAGCTGGGTATTCAGCACCGGGTTAAACAGACAGGTATGTAATTTCGGCAGCACACTGATAGCCATTGAATGGGAAGAGCTGATCCGTACGGTATGGCGACCCAGAAATGAGCTGCCCGACAGTCGGTTCACTTCATCATCCAGTTGCTGAAGGATCGACTGAGCCGTTGTTTTAAACTGCTTTCCGTGCAGGGTGAGTTCAATCGGCGTTTTGCTGCGATCAATCAGATTCAGTCCAAGCTCAGTTTCCAGTGACTTGATCCGTCGGCTGAACGCTGGCTGAGTGACGTTTCGTATGGCAGCAGCATGTGAAAAGTTCCTGAGCTCCGCGAGTGTCAGGAAATCTTGCAACCATTTGGTTTCGATATTTTTCATTTAATCAAAGGCTGTTTCATCGAAGAATGAAGGTCAACAGACCCTGGCTCAGAGCGAGCTATTTCCGGATAAGATTACCAAATCCCGCATTTTTTATCCCATACAGCTTTGTAAAATAAATCACTGGCATCAGCCAGTCACAGTCCCGCTTTCCCGGTCTGCCTGTCGAAGCAGATTCTGTGGTTGCGCGAATTCATTGGGGACTTTCCTATCTGGGTGCCGATTGCAAACTGTTGCGTCGCTTATTGCGTAATCGCACAGAATCAAATTTCGTTAAAATTTTGAGATGAAACTATGTGCATAAAAACGTAAACTGCGTGACAGGCTAAGCGATTCGCTGGCACTTGTCGTGACATGAGTGGGTTGGGCAGACTGTGTTCTTGCCCCCGCTGAGTTATGCGATTCAACCGCTTTCGGAACAAGGGAGGGATGCCTGTGGAGATGAAACCGGTTCATCAAGCGAGTTGCCATTGCGGTGCTGTGGTGCTCGAACTCAAAATGCCGAATGGCCTGGAAGATCCGCGCCGTTGTTCGTGTTCCATGTGCCGGAAAAGAGGGGCGATTGCCGCTTCCGTGTTGCTGGAAAACCTGAAAATCGTGAAGGGCGAAGATAACCTCACGCTGTATCAGTTCAATACGATGACGGCAAAACATTACTTCTGTAAAACCTGCGGGATTTATACCCATCATCAGCGTCGCTCCAATCCGCATCAGTTCGCGATCAATGTGGCTTGTCTGGAAGGTGTGAACCCCTATGAACTGGAGCCGGTCAAAATTTACGACGGAATTCACCACCCTTCGGATCAAAACTGAAGTCGTGGGTGTGTATTTTTCAGTCACTTTTCAGGATGAAGTCAGAAAAATCATGCAAGAATGGATGGCATATTCATGGAATTAACGTTCAGAGAAGCACAAGCAGAAGATTTAGAACATCTGGTCGGGATGCTGGCGGATGACATTCTGGGGAGCCAGCGCGAAGACGCTTCCTCTCCATTGAACCCAGTTTATCTTTCTGCGTTTCAGGCAATTCAGTCCGATGCAAATAACAGCCTGGTGCTTGCCGAAAATGAAGGGCAGGTGATGGGAATGCTCCAGCTGACCTATATTCCGTCTCTCACCTTGAAGGGGAGCTGGCGCTGTCTGGTGGAGGGCGTACGCATCCATTCTGCCTATCGCGGATTGGGTTGTGGCGAGAAATTGTTTGAATACGCGATTGACAGCGCAAAACGCAAAGGGTGCGCCATGATCCAACTGACCAGCGATAAATTACGGCCGGATGCCATCCGGTTTTATGAAAAACTGGGGTTTACAGCCAGTCATCAGGGAATGAAGATGAAACTGTAGATTTCCCGCCCGATGAATCAGGAAAATATCTGAACGGACCAAAGGGAGAAACATGAACAACATATTGCTCAATGAAGTCAGAAGCGCAGAAGAAAAATTAAAGCAGGCCATGCTCAACTCTGACACCGATGTCCTGTCAGATTTACTGGCCGAAGATCTGATTTTTACCAACCATTTGGGACAGCGTTTGACCCGGGAAGATGATTTATCTGTGCATGCATCCGGTCAATTGAAAATTCAATCGCTAGAAGTGTCTGACGAGATGTTTTATCAGGTTGGGACGTTCACGATTGTGAATGTCAGGACCGATATTACCGGCACTTATGGCGGCGAAGCGGCGAACGGGCAATTCCGCTTTACCCGTATCTGGCTGAAGAAAAACGGCAAGTTACAAGTGAAAGCAGCACATTCGTGCCTGATTGCTTAACGGGAGATGAAATGCGTCAGATTCTTTGTTTCACCATGTTTGTCCTCCTCACTGTTTCCGCTGCATTTTCAAGTTCAGTCGTGGGCGAAACGTTCAAAAGAGCTGATGGTTCGGCGATTACTTATTATCTGAAAGGTGGTGGCGGGGACAAGCTACTGGTATTGATTCAGGGTTCAGACTGCAACAGCGTTTATCACAATGACACGATCAATCTTCAATTCAGTCAGGTGATGGATGATGCAGATATTCTCACCGTGGAAAAATATGGCATTGATCAACATCTTGTCTGGCGTTCGGAAGCTGAGCGCGAAGATTGTCCGGAATCTTATCTGAAGCATGATTCGCCACAACAGCGCGTGAAAGACTACCGTGCGGTCATTCATCAGTTGACTCAAGCCAAGCCATACCGGCATGTGGTTGCGCTGGGCGGCAGTGAAGGTGCATTGGTGGCGAACTTGCTTGGGGCTGACAGTGATCAGATTGATGCTGTCGTGGCGCTCAATGGCGGCGGACGTTTTTTCATCGATGATGTGCTCTATAACATGCAGTCGCAAATGCCGCCGGACGCTTACCCGGAAGCGGAAGCCGGTTTTCGGCAGTTTGCGCTGTCTGTAATACAGAATGATGCCATGAATATCACCGTGAGCGGACATGGTTTCCCGTGGTGGAAAACCATGCTGACCCTGGATCAGCAATCTGTGCTGGCGAAAGTGACAGTGCCTTTGCTGCTGATTCAGGCAGAGCAGGACATCAATGTTGATCCCGATTCTTTTACAGTCATGGTGAATGCATTGAAAGACACTCGGCCAAATCTTCAGTCACGCACTTATGCCAGCCTAGATCACCGGTTTCAGGATCAGGCAGGGCAGAGCCATACGGAACGGGTTGTTCAGGATGTCAGGCAATGGCTGATGACAACCCTGCGCGAATAAACAATCTCACTGGTTAACAAATGGAAATTGTGAAGTATGCAGCCGAGCATAAAAATGATTGTGTTCTGGCATTCAAAAGTAATCTGGATAAATTTTTTGCAGCCGCTGAACTGGATGAATTTATAACGTTTCTGGAGACTCAGGCGCTGAGTTCGCCGTATTTCGTGTTGATTGAGGAAGGGCGGGTCATTGGCTGTGGTGGTCTCAGTGTTTATCAGGGCATCAGCTATCTATGCTGGGGACTGGTGCATCGGGCATATCATCGTCGTGGTCTGGGCGCTTTACTGACCGAATACCGGTTAGACTGGATCCGCGCTGAAAACTTATCTGATCGCGTGAAAATTGAAACCTCTCAACATACCCAAGGCTTTTATGCCCGGTACGGTTTTGATGTGACAAATGTCGTTCACAACGGTTTCGGCGAAGGGATCGATCAGGTCACCATGGTGCTGGATTTATCTTCGGAGCACGCTTGAACTGATTTTTGAAATTCATTTTATGGAAAGGAGATTCACCGTGACGCTTCCCTCGCAATCCGGGATTCATTCCCTTTCGAAAGACGCTTATTTCTTTGACAGCTATTCGACGACCATCCCTTATCGCAACCAGTCAGCGCTTGATGTGTATTTTGTACTCGTCAAAGAGACACCATCCTGGGTGAATCGGTTAATGGCTTTACGCAATCAAATTGTCAGTTATCTGGGGCTGAAAAATCTGGGCCATATGGCCGACATTGATGTCCATAAACCCAGTACTGCGTATCAGGTCGGCGACAAAGTGGGAATATTCTCTATTTATGCCGTTTCTCATCAAGAAATTATTTTAGAGGATCGGGATAAGCACCTGGATGTCAGAGTGTCTTTCTTCGTTGAGCCAGACGGAGAGACAGCCACAGTGCATGCCAGTACGGTCGTGCAAGTGAAAAACTGGCTCGGTAAGCTGTATATGTTTTTTGTCGCGCCAGTGCATAAAGTCATTGTGCCGACGTCTCTCAAAAAACTGCAATACGCAGAAAACCAGCGGTAAAGAGAACTGTATGAATGTCCATTTATTAGAAACGCATGACTGTGAGAAACACTCGGATTTATCTTCTGTGCTGGATGTGTTGCTGCAACTCCGGCCGCAGTACGACCGGGCATCGCTGCTGGCGCAGATTCAAACACAGCAGGCGCAGGGCTATCAGGTTGTTTACGTGAAATCCGGCGATCAGGTGCTGGGTGTCGCGGGCTTTGTCGTTACTGAAAAGCTGGCCTGGGGCAAGGCGATTTATGTCGATGATTTGGTGACGGATCAGCATCACCGCAGTCAGGGCGTCGGTGACTGTCTCATTCAATGGCTGAAAGATTATGGTCAGGCGCAGGGGTGCAGGCAACTGCATTTAGACTCTGGTGTTCAGCGCTTTGCAGCGCACCGTTTTTATCTGCGTCAGGGCTTTAATATCGCCAGTCATCATTTCTCGATCACCGATATTGAAAGTGAATGATGACGCATCTTCGTGAAAAAATGCCAGAGCAGGCGCAGTCTGTGAAAATTTCACCATTGCGACCGGAGCATACTGAAGCGCTGTTTGTATTTGAACAGGAAAATCGTGACTGGTTTGAACAATCTGTACCTGCGCGGCCACAGCGTTACCATGAATTGGTGACTTTCCGTGCCGTCATTGATGAATTATTGCAAGCGCAGGCACAAGGTGATTGTTTGTTATTCGTGCTGGAAGAAAACGACTGCATTGTTGGCCGGGCGAATCTTGTCGATATTTCTGCATCAGGGGCTGAAATCGGATACCGGATCGGGCAATCGTATGCGGGACAGGGGCTGGCAACCTTGGCTGTGAAGCATCTGTTGCAGGTCGCGAAGCAGGATTTCAACCTCGAAAAGGTTGTGGCGAGCACAACGATGAATAACTTGGCATCCAGACGTGTGCTAGAGAAGTCAGGGTTTGGGGTCACCAAAGAAGAGACAGATGCTGTGGTGTTGAACAACGAACCCCTAACCATGCTTCACTTCGAATGCGATCTGGCTTGAATACAAAGCTTAGATGCTTCACTTGAAATATAGCCAGCCGCAGGACAGTGATAAAAACGGAAGATGACTCTTCCGTTTTTTAATGCAGTCGGATTGAATTACAGCAGTTCGAGCAGTTTTTCTGCTTTACTGACTTCAAATTCTTTCGGTGCTTCAATATTCAGCCGGGTCACCACACCATCGTCGAGCAGCATGGCATAACGTTGTGAACGCACGCCCCCAAATTTCTCGGTATCCATTTCCAGTCCAAGTGCTTTGGTAAAGCTGCCATCACCGTCGGCCAGCATCATGATTTCAGATGCATTCTGTGCTTCGCCCCAGGCTTGCATCACAAAAGCATCGTTCACAGAAACACAGGCAATCAGATCAACGCCTTTGGCTTTCAACTGGTCGGCATGGACCACATAACCTGGCAGGTGAGACTCAGAACAAGTCGGTGTAAATGCGCCCGGTACGGCAAACAAAATGGCTTTTTTGCCGGCGAACAGCTCGGTGACATCATGATTGACCATGCCGTCTTTGGTCAGTTCACTGAGCGTGGCATTCGGGAGTTTCTGGCCTTGCTGGATCATGTTTGATTTCCTTTCTTCATCAATGAGATTCAATTCAGTCTAGTCTGATTTCGCAGCAAGAAACACAGAAAAAAGATAGGGTTATCTGGTTAACTTCATCTGCCGGGCTGGCATAATACGGAAGATACTGAAAAAGAGACGGATGTAAACATGAAAGGATATCAGGCTTTCCTCTTTGATATGGATGGCACGCTGGTGGACTCAGAGCCATTGAAAGGCTTGGCCTTGGCTTTAGCCTGTCAAGATTTTGGGGCGTCAGTGGAAGCGGTGATCTATCAGGGTGTGATGGGAGAGAACTGGCAAACGGTGACGGGACATTTCTTTAGACATGCGGGAATTTCACCGGATTTAGACGAATTTAATCAGCATTTTCGAACGTATTATGAAGCTTTGCTGACCGACCGGGTTTCTCTGAATCCCGGTGCCAGAGATTTTATTCACGCATTAAAAGCAGCCGGGAAGCAGTGTGCCATTGTCAGTTCTGCAGCAACCTGGATGGTTGAGCAGATTCTGGATGATTTGCAGCTCAATGGTTTGTTTGATTTGGTGATCACACAAGAACATGTTTCTCAACATAAACCAGACCCGGAAGCCTATGTGCTGGCACTGAGCCGGTTGAATCTGTCGCCTCATCAGGCACTGATTTTTGAAGATTCTGAAGCGGGTGTCATCGCTGGCGTCAAAAGTGGATGTGAGGTGATCGCATTTTCACATGCATTCAACGGCAAGAATGATTTGAGTCAGGCCAGCCGAATCATTTCGAGTTATGAAGACCTGCGTCTTTGAATGTTTTCCTGCAATGAAAAGTAAAGTGTTATGAAAATGATTGTCACCCCAAGAACCACATTAGAAATTTTACCGGCCGAAGACGCAGCGTTGCTGCTGGCTTATTACCAGGAGAATCAGGCCCATTTAGCGCCATGGGAACCGATTCGGGACGAAAATTATCTGACCTTACCGAACTGGCAGACGCAGTTAGCGCATGCGCAAGCGGCCTTTGACGCAGGCAGTGAATACCGCTTTGTCGCGCTGAATCATTCACGGACCGAGGTGGTGGGCGTCTGCAATTTTACCGGGGTGGCAAGAGGGCCATTTCAGGCATGCTATCTGGGTTATTCGATTGCGAAAAAATATGAAGGTCAGGGGTTGATGCAGGACATTCTGGAAGCTGCCCTTGATTATATGTTCCATGAAGTGGGTTTGAACCGGGTCATGGCTAATTACATGCCCGCCAATGAACGCAGTGGACATGTGTTAGAAAAACTGGGATTTGAAAAAGAAGGTTACGCCAGACGATATCTGAAGATTGCCGGGCAATGGGAAGATCATGTCCTGACGGCCAGAGTGAAAGCAGATAAGTAAATACTCGCTTTTGAATAACAGCAGACAGAAATTGTGGCTCTTTCAAGGAGGAAAACATGCAGGATTATGCAATCAGTACCGATCAATCCCGGTTGGATTTTCGGGTCATTCACGGTTTTCTGGCCAACAGCTATTGGGCGAAAAATATTCCGGAAACCGTGATGAAAAAAGCTATTGAACATTCCCTCTGTTTCGGGATTTATCACGTCACTGGGGAACAGGTCGGTTTTGCCCGGTTGATCACGGACAAAGCGACCTTCGCATATTTAGCGGATGTGTTTATCAGTGATGCGCACCGAGGCAAGGGACTCAGTAAAAAGCTCATGGACGACATCGTTCGTCATCCTGATTTACAGGGGCTCCGACGGATGGTGCTGGCAACCCGCGATGCACACGGCCTTTATGCACAATACGGCTTCCGGCCGATTCAGCATCCGGACAGTTTTATGGAAATCTGGCAGCCGAATGTGTATCAGACTGCGGGGCAGGCATCCATGTGATGCAGATGGTGGCGGTATGTGCGAAGCCGCGCCATTCACGATTTGGGATGAGGAAAATATGGATATTCACTTGAGCGCGGTGTCAGAAGATGAATTTGACGCACTCTTTTCTGTCGTCAAACAAAGTCTGTATGTTTATGTTGATTCAGTGTTTGGCTGGGATGATGATTTTCAGCGCCATCGCTTGAAAACAGACTATGAACCGAATTGGTTTTACTGGATTGAAGTTGCTGCTGAACGCGTTGGCTTACTCTGTTTTAAGCCGTACGCATGTGCCTACCATATTCATTTGCTGATTGTGCTGCCCGAATTTCAAAATCAGCAAATTGGTAAAGCGATGATGTATGAACTTCATCATCGGGCTCATCGTGAAAACCGAAGCCGCGTGACATTATCCAGCTTTGCCTGTAATACAAATGCCATCCGTTTTTACCAGTCATTAGGTTATCAGGTCGAAGCGCGCGATGAGCATTTCTTCTCTCTGGCGTTTAGCCTTGCTGATTTTCAGGCATAACCGAAGGCATTTGATATCCCGTTTCTTTTTGTTATCCCTTTTGTCTTTTGTCTTTTGTCTTTTGTCTTTTGTCATCCTCGTGAAGGTGGGGAGCAAGTGACTTTTCAGGATAAATTGTGCGGAAGATGAGGGGGGGGAAATGAACCTGACAGATTGCTTTCATCTCGTGCTCTGTGGATTCCCGCCTTCGCGGGAATGACGATAATCAATTGATTTTAAATAAAAAGTGTTCGATTTTTATTAAAGGGCTGGTGCGGGAGAGACAGAATTCGAAGTCAGCGCCTTCGTTCTACAGAAAAATCAGGTGGCTTGGTTGAAGCCTGATTTTTATTCATTCTTCAACTGCATACGCCCCCCTCAGCATGTGTCCCGGTATCTGTTTGTATTATCGAATGGGATGCATATTTTATTATTGTTGTAATCCAAAAGGTCGCTTTATTTGTTCGTTGGAAAATCCCATTTTCCTTTGAGTCATTCCTTCAATGCTTGAGAGGAATGCCAGCGTTTGATTTTCAGGAGAAACAGCGGATGGATTGGTTTCGACGTAGTGTTGTGATGCTTTTAATTGTCACCCTGACAGGATGCAGTGGCCCACTCAGAACAGGGCTTTGGAAAGAACCTTATTACGATGAAACTATTTCAGGGTTTTATCTGAATCCGAAAGAAGGTGTGCTGCTGATTTCAGGGGAAAAATACAGCTATATCATTCAATGCGAAAGCTTACTCTGTGATTATGCGCAAGCGAGTCGTCAGTTGGAAATGAAGACCTCATTTTGGGGTTTAACGCTCAATCCGGAAGGTATGGTTCAAGGTAGTGTATCTTTTGAACCTGATGTGGATCTCTCACGGCCAATTGATCCTGTCCTGGAAAAAAAATATAGGGATATGAGGCTGCTTTGGATAAAGCATGGTTCTCTCGTGGAGAATCGTCTGGATTTTTCGTTTGCAGCAAAACGATATGAAGTGGAAGGGAAATTGCCTTTCCAAGTGTTGGAAACTCCGCTGAATATAAAAATCAAGACATTCGACACCAATTTAGAAAAAGTCGGTAAGATGGTTGTGACTCCTGTTGCGATTGTTTTAGATGGCGTTTATTTTGTCTCACTGACTTCTTTGTTCCTTCTCTTAATTGCAACTGGAAGTAACTTTAGTGTGCGTTAATACCTTATTTTTCTGCGTGTCAATCGCGAAGTGCGTTTTACATTGTTTCTACTCATCCAGCTATGCGTGACGTGAGTATGGCATGGTTGAATTTAAGTTCGAGTGAAAGCTTTATTTTTGGGCCAGTTAACTGAGGAAAATCATAATGACATTAAAAAAAGTTCCGAACGATCATCGCGATGCTGTGACCGTGTGTCTGACCTATGTGGCAGAAAACGTGACCTCGTTTGATGACATTTTTATGTATCGACAACAACTTCAGGAAACCTATAAAAACCACACTATCCTGATTACCCTCGATGATTATCATCAGGCACGTTACACATCCATGCATCGAACAAATTCATCTGATTTAGATGATTATGAAGCGCTGGCGGAGCAGTTCGATGTCCATTCCGATGAAGATTATGAAAATCTGTCCCTTGATTTGAAATTTAAAATTCGGGAAATCAACTTCAAGAAAGCATTTATTTCAGAACACAGTGAATTTGAGTCGTACTGGTTGGAATATGAAAAATATCCTTTCTTCAAGCAAGCAAATCTCAATCCCATTGAGGTTTTAGATAAAGATATTTTCTTTCTTATCGTGCCGGTCGATGACACTCCTCTGGCTTTAACTGCTTTGCCAAACGGGTATTTTGGTTGTGATATGGAGCCAAATGACATTTATGAAATGTCTGAGCATTTGCGGAAGATTTATGGCTTCGAGTTTTACGGGATTGGCGCATCGCTGCTCTGCTATCAAAAAACAAAACCATTAAATCACACGGAAGCGAATCATCTCATTGATCATTTCTTCACCATCACCAGCATGGAAGATGATGAAATTGAATACACGGAAGATCCCGGTATCAGAAAAGAGCTGCAAGACATGATTCTGAACCGTGATTATTTGTTTCTGATTTACACGGAATAAAGGCTGGGAGTGATTCCACAGACATGAACTCAAAATATCAAGGGAGGCATCGCCTCCCTTGCTCTTTCCGTTCCCTTCTTACTGCTGCCAGGACTTCAGCAGTTCTGCATACTGAATGGTGACGCCTTTGGGTTTCTCGTTCGCCAGTTTGGCTTTGGGTGCGCCGGGTTGCGAGAGCCAGTATTTGGCATCTCTGGGCTTGTTGAGTTTTGGCCCGCACTCCCCTTGTACATCAGCACGTTCCAGACGTTGTAACACGCGATCCTGTGCTTTTGCCAGGCCGTCCAGTGCCTGCTGAGGCGTTTTCTCGCCGTTGGCAGCTTCCGCAATATACTGCCACCAGAGTTGCGCCAGTTTCGGATAATCCGGCACGTTGGTCCCGGTGGGGGTCCACTGAACCCGGGCCGGGCTGCGGTAAAACTCAACCAGACCGCCCAGTTTCGGCGCAGCCTGGGTCATGATGTCGGTGTTGATGTCTGACTCACGAATCGGCGTCAGGCCAACCAGCGTCTTCTTCAGCGACACGGTTTTCGAGACGGTGAACTGCGCGTACAGCCAGGCGGCTTTGCGGCGCATGGGATCGGTGGACTTCATCAGCGTCCAGGAACCGGCATCCTGATAGCCCAGTTTCATCCCTTCTTCCCAGTACGGGCCTTTGGGTGAAGGTGCCATCCGCCATTTCGGCGTGCCGTCCGGGTTGACGACAGCCAGTCCCGGCTTGGTCATATCGGCCGTAAACGCGGTGTACCAGAAAATTTGCTGCGCGATATTCCCTTGTGCCGGAACCGGACCCGCTTCAGAGAAGGTCATGCCCTGTGCTTCCGGTGGCGCGTACTTGCGTAACCAGTCGACATATTTGGTGGTGGCGTAAACGGCTGCCGGGCCGTTGGTTGCACCACCCCGTTCAACGCTGGAACCGACCGGACGACAGCCTTCGACGCGAATGCCCCATTCATCAACAGGTTTGCCGTTCGGCAGTCCTTTATCACCGGCACCGGCCATTGAGAACCAAGCGTCGGTGAATCGCCAGCCTAATGACGGGTCTTTCTTGCCGTAGTCCATGTGGCCGTACACGCGCTGGCCGTCGATTGTTTTTACATGATCCGTAAAGAATTCTGCGATGTCTTCGTAGGCAGACCAGTTGACCGGAACACCCAGTTCATAACCGTAAAGGTCTTGAAACTGTTTCTGCAAATCTTTGCGCTCAAACCAGTCGGCCCGGAACCAGTACAGGTTGGCAAATTGCTGGTCGGGAAGCTGGTAAACTTTGCCGTCCGGACCGGTGGTGAAACTCAGGCCGATGAAATCATCCAGATCCAGGGTCGGCAGGGTGACGTCTTTTCCTTCACCGGTGATGTAATCGCTGATGGGGATAACCTTGCCATAGCGGAAGTGGGTGCCGATCAGGTCGGAGTCGTTAATGTAGGCATCATAAATACTGCGGTTGGACTGCATCTCAGTTTGCAGTTTTTCTACCACATCCCCTTCCTGAATCAGATCGTGGGTGACTTTGATGCCGGTGATTTCTTCAAAGGCTTTGGTCAGCACTTTCGATTCATATTCATGGGTGGTGATGGTTTCCGACACCACTTTGATTTCCATACCCCGAAACGGTTTGGCCGCTTCGGTAAACCAGGCCATTTCTTTCATCTGTTCATCTTTACTGAGTGACGACTGCGCAAATTCATCGTCGACCCATTTCTTTGCGGCATCGCTGTACGGGTCAGCCAAGACTGCCGGGGACAGCAGCAGGGTTATTATCAGCCCGAGCGTGGTGGGTTTCGGTACAGGGTGTTTCCGGTTCATGATTGAACTCCTTTGTTTTGTCTTAACCCCAACGAAGCACAATCGCGAGCCACAACACGGATAGCGTGAACGGTATCCAGATGGACAGGTCGGTTATGCCAATAAAGAGCAGGTGGATGTAGGCGCTGCTGAGCAGGCCGATAAACAGGCGATCGCCCCGGGTGGTACTGATCGGCAGAAAGCCTTTGCGTTCGGTGCAGGGTTTACGGATTTCATAGAGAGTCATCGTCAGTAAAATGCCGGCGATGGTGATAAAAAACAGTGCACTGGGCAGTGTCCAGGCCATCCACTTCATGATCGTCTCCTTGTTGACGTCTGTTACACCCGGCCCAGTGCAAAGCCTTTGGCGACATGGTTGCGTACAAACCAGATCACCAGCAGTCCGGGAAGAATGGTCAGGACTCCGGCGGCTGCCAGCACGCCCCAGTCAATGCCGGATGCACTGACGGTGCGGGTCATGGTGGCGACAATGGGCTTGGCGTTCACCGAGGTCAGGGTCCGGGCCAGCAACAGCTCGACCCAGCTGAACATGAAGCAGAAGAAAGCGGTTACGCCAATGCCGGAGCGGATCATCGGCACGAAGATCCGGATAAAAAAACGCGGAAAGCTGTAGCCGTCGATGTAGGCGGTTTCATCAATTTCTTTCGGCACGCCAGACATGAACCCTTCCAGAATCCACACCGCCAGCGGGACGTTGAACAGGCAGTGGGCGAGCGCGACAGCGATATGCGTATCAAACAGGCCCACAGAAGAATAGAGCTGGAAAAAAGGCAGCAGGAACACCGCAGGCGGTGCCATGCGGTTGGTCAGCAGCCAGAAGAACATGTGTTTGTCGCCAATGAATCGGTAGCGCGAAAAAGCATAGGCGGCTGGCAATGCCACCAGCAGGGAAATCACCGTATTCATCGAAACGTAGGTCAGCGAGTTGAGATAGCCGCTGTACCAGGACGGATCGGTGAAGATCACCGCATAATTGGCGAAAGTGAATTCCTGCGGCCAGAATGACAGCCCGCCGAGGATCTCCTCATTGGTTTTGAACGACATCATCAGCAGCCAGTAAATCGGCAGCAGCAGAAAAAGGATATAGAGCAGTAATCCGAGGGTTTTCCGGGTTTGCATGTTATTTCTCCTGATCCATCTTATTTTTCCTTGTCCATCAGGGTCATCGAGGTATAGAACAGCCAGCACACCAGCAGGATGATCAGGAAATAAATGATGGAGAATGCCGCTGCCGGGCCAATATCGAACTGGCCGACGGCCATTTTGGTCAGTGCCTGCGACAGGAACGTGGTGGCGTTGCCGGGGCCTCCGCCGGTGAGGACGAAGGGCTCGGTATAGATCATGAAGCTGTCCATAAAGCGCAGCAGCACGCCGATCAGCAGGACGTTTTTCAGCTTCGGTAACTGGATATAGCGGAAAACGGCCCAGTTGGAGGCGCGGTCAATTTTGGCGGCCTGATAATACACGTCGGGAATGGCGCGTAAGCCGGAATAACAGAGCAGGGCGACCAGCGAAGTCCAGTGCCAGACATCCATCACCAGCACCGTGACCCAGGCATCAAGCGGGTTTGACGCGTAGTTGTAGTCCACGCCAATACTGCTCAGGAACCAGCCCAGCAGCCCGATATCCGCCCGGCCGAAAATCTGCCAGATGGTGCCAACCACATTCCAGGGAATCAGCAACGGGATCGCGAGAATGATGAGTACCAGTGAGGCTTTCATCCCCTTGCTGGGCATGGTGAGCGCCACCAGAATCCCCAGCGGTATTTCAATCAGCAGCACACAGGCAGAATAGATAAACTGGCGCAGCAGGGAATCATGCAACCGGGAATCATTGAGGATTTCTTTGTACCATTCGGTGCCGACGAAATAGGTGGTATTCAGGTCGAAAATATCCTGAATGGAGTAGTTCACCACCGTCATCAGCGGCACGATGGCAGAGAAAGCGACCAGTAAAAAGACCGGGACAACCAGCCACCACGCTTTGTTGTTTTCGGTTTTATGTTGCATCGTCGCCTCCGGGATTATTTTTGTCACTGCTTTCGGGAGGTTTTTCGAAAGAACTTTCGAAAGCGCTTTCGCCAATCAGATAGTCATCGGCATAGAGTTTGAGCCACTGGCCCGGAAAACTGACCCAGGCTGCACGGTCCGGGACTGGCGCCCCTTCTGCCAGACGGATTTTGAGCGGGGTCTCTGCCAGCAACACGGTGACAATTTTATAGGTGCCGAGATCTTCGGTATGCGTCACGGTTACGGGAAAACTGTCGTCGCGCTGCGTGTCCCAGATCTGTACAAATTCAGGGCGGATCCCGAACTGAAGCAGGGCCGGCTGTATCTGACTCAGCGCCGCTTGCTGGCTGGCCGACACGGGAATTTTCAGCCCGTTGAAGTTGAGATGCTGCGGAGACGGCCCCCGCTCAACCGTCAGCAGGTTCATGCCCGGGCTGCCAATGAAATAGCCGACAAAGGTATGATTCGGGCGCTCGAACAGTTCACGTGGGGTGCCGAACTGCACGATGTTGCCGTCGTACATCACAGCAATTTTGTCGGCAAAAGTGGCGGCTTCGAGCTGATCATGGGTGACGTAAACCATGGTGAGATTGAACTGCTCATGAATTTGTTTGAGTTTCCGGCGCAGTTTCCATTTCAGCTGGGGGTCGATGACCGTCAGGGGTTCATCGAACAGAATGGCGGAGACATCATCCCGGACTAGCCCGCGCCCCATGGACACTTTCTGTTTCTCATCGGCATTGAGGTTGCGTGCTTTTTTATTCAGTAACGGTGTCAGTTCAAGAATCTCAGCAATTTCTTTCACTTTGCTGCGGATTTTGGCTTCCGGTGTTTTCATGTTACGCAGCGGAAAGGCGAGGTTATCGAACACCGTCATGGTGTCGTAGATCACCGGAAACTGGAATACCTGCGCAATGTTCCGCTCCTGCGGGGCCAGTTCATTGACGACTTCGCCATTGAACTTCACTGCCCCTTCAGAAGGGGTCAGCAGGCCGGAAATAATGTTCAGCATGGTACTTTTGCCGCAACCGGACGGGCCGAGCAACGCATAGGCGCCTCCGTCTTCCCAGACATGATCCATCCGCCGGATCGCGTAGTCGCTGTCACGGGTGGGATGAGGGGCATAACTGTGTGCCAGCGATTCAAGACGGATTTCAGCCATCAGCGGATCTCCCAGCCGGAACGGGCAGCCTGAATCAGCTGTCTGTCCTGCGAAAACACATAGAGTTTGTGGGTGGGCACATAGATGTTGATTCGGGCATCGACTGTGTATTCATGGACGCCCGGCAAGTGCAGTACCAAAGTCAGTTCACGGTTGGACACGTGCAGAAAGGTTTCGCTGCCACTGATTTCTGCCAGCTCAACATCGACAGCCAGTTCTAAATCATCGTCGCGGTTCGGCACCAGTGTCAGGTGGTTGGGGCGAATGCCAAACACATAGTTGCCGGGCGGCAGATCGCCCAGATCGTCATTCAGGGCGAAATGGATATGGTCTGAAAAGGACACGGTATGCTGGCTGACTGTACCTGCGATCAGGTTAATCGGTGGCTCGCCAAACAGCTCAGCGCAGGCGACGGTGGCCGGGTTGTGATAGACCCGCGGGGTCTGACCGGACTGAATGATCTCCCCTTCATGCATCAGCACCACATTACCGCCCAGCGCCAGCGCTTCATTGGGCTCTGTGGTGGCGTAAACCGCGATGGTGTTGCGGGCCGCGAACAGCGCGCGCATTTCCTGCCGCAATTCTTCCCGCAACTTGTAATCAAGGTTTACTAAAGGCTCGTCGAACAGAATGATATCGGCATTCTTGACCAGTGCCCGGGCCATGGCGGTGCGCTGCTGTTGTCCGCCGGAAAGCTCAAGCGGGTAACGTTTCAGATAATCTTCAATGTGCAGCATCCGGGCTGTCTGCATGACCCGTTCATCGATGTGTGCCTTGGGTAATTTTTCCAGTTTTAAGGGGGAAGCGATGTTGTCGTAGACCGTCATATTGGGGTAGTTGATGAATTGCTGATACACCATCGAGATATTGCGTTCACGCACGGGAATGCCGGTGACATCCTGACCGTTGAAGTAAATTCTCCCCTGACTGGGTCTGTCCAGCCCGGCCATCAGACGCATCAGGCTGGTTTTGCCTGCCAGCGTTCTGCCCAGCAGCACATTGAAAGAGCCCGGTTCCAGTTCCAGGCTGGCATCTTTAATCCAGTACTCGCCATCGACTTTCCGGGAAATATTCTCCAGTTTCAGCGACATCTTGCTGCGGGCTCCGTCATTTATCCTGCACAGCAACAGGCGAAAAATGTGCCACAATTATTTAACAATTGAGCCAGGCGTTATCTGCCTGATTTTTCATGCACTTCATTTCTTTCTTGGTTGAACCCGACCGGACTGACCCGAAATGACACTGTTGATTGTGAACGGCGTGTGAACAGTGTTGAGCGTTCAGTCAGCAGATGACAGGGGTCATTGCCAGTGACAAACAGTCAGTGACAGGTTGTGATATGACGAACGAAACACAAGAAACAAAAGAAAAGCAGAACCACGAATCTCTGATTGCTGAGTCCTGGCAGCGTTGCCGGGATTACGGCCTGATCAGCCGGGATACACCCGTGATTGCAAGGCCGGATGAACCCCGGTGGCAGCAGAAACTGGCGCAGGCGGATGTGATGTTGACTGTCACCCGGGAGAAAGTCCTGCCGGGTTATCAAAGCATGCTGGCAAACGCGAACAGTCTGGTGTTGTTGACCGATCAGGATGGTGACCTGCTGGCGCACTGGGGACATCCACCTTTTATGCAGCAGATGCCGGCTGCGCTGTTTGAACCGGGGAGTTGCTGGCAGGAGCGGGTGATTGGCACCACGGCGATTGGTCTTGCGCTGCACACCCGGGAGATCGTCGATATTCGCCGGGATGAGCACTTTCTGGTGCAGAACCGGCAGATGAGTGGCTCGGCGGCCCCTGTGTTTGATCCGCATCGTCAGCTGGTGGGGATTCTCAGTATTGCCAGCGATGCTTACCTGCCGACCACACAGATCCACGGCATGGTGAAGGTAATGTCGCAGGCGATTGAAAATCATCTGATCGAGGCGGCATATGGCCCGTACTTCTGGCAGTGTGTGCTGAATACCAGCCCGGATAACCTCGACAGCCCCTGGGCCGGATTGCTGGTGTTTGATCATCAGGGACAAATTGTGGCGGCCAACCGCCGGGCAGATTTGCTGCTGGGTCAGTCGCTGGCCGGGATCACCTTGGACATGGTGGCGGGTCTGCCGCTGTCGGAGATGAAAGCGGCTGATCCAGCTCGTGTGCTGACCCTGAACGGCTTGGTGTCGATTCCCTTATTTGCCCGAATCAAATCACCGACGCAACCTTTCACTGAACGTGCTGTAGGTGCAGATGCAGTATTGCAAGAAAAGACGAAACCGCAGCAAGGTGAACGCTTACTGACTGCGCTGGATACCGGGGATAAGCACATGGCGAAAGCGGTGACGCTGGCACAGAAAGTTGCCGACAGCGATATTCCAGTGCTGATCCTCGGAGAAACCGGAGTGGGGAAAGAGGTGTTTGTCCGCGCCCTGCATGCGTCGTCTTCGCGAGCAGATGCCGACATGGTGGCTGTGAACTGTGCGGCGATTCCGTCCGAGCTGGTGGAATCTGAACTGTTTGGCTACGTGAAAGGCGCATTTACCGGCGCAAGTCAGAAAGGCAGTTTGGGCCTGATCCGCCGTGCCGATCGGGGCACGCTTTTTCTGGATGAAATTGGCGATATGCCGTTATCGACTCAGGCAAGATTGTTACGGGTGCTTCAGGAAAAGCGCGTGACACCGCTGGGGAGCAGTGAGAGCTATCCGGTCGATTTCCGGCTGGTCTGTGCCACGCACCAGTCGTTACGGGATGCCATCCGGCTCAGGGAATTCAGGGAAGATTTGTATTACCGCATTAATGGCCTGACGGTGACGCTGCCAGCACTTCGGGATCGTCAGGATCTGACTTCTGTCGTGCAAAGCGTATTGACTGAGCTGACGGAAGACGGCGTGCCGGTTGCGGTCAGTGCTGACGTGATGCAGCTGTTCGCATCTCACCTGTGGCCGGGCAATATCCGCCAGCTCCATAACGTGTTGCGCGTGGCGATTGCGCTTGCTGGTGACAAGCCGATTGGTACTGAACACTTGCCGGATGATTTCTTCTGGGATCTGAAAGGCATCGTCCGTGAACAGGAGGGCATCGAACCCGAATTGCTGGAAGAAGACTGGCAGACGGCTTTGCCGAAAGTTTACCGGGCGCTGGGCCGGAACGTCAGTAAAACCGCTGAAGCGATGGGTGTGAGCCGCAATACGGTATACAAGCGCCTGAAACAACTCGGGTTGTGGCATGATGGCTAGTCCAGTACACGATTCAGGAAGTCAATGAAAAATAAATTGATTTTTCAATATCCATATGAACAATGTCTCGCATTGTGTCTGGAATTATCAATCAAGAAAAATGAAAACAAAATTAACCTTTCTTTCTGCCTGTTTCATTGGGCTGGGATTAGTTGGCTGTGGCTCAGAGAGTGGTCATCCTAAGCCGGGTTTGGTTGCATTGGAAAAACAAGGTGAATTAAGGGTTGGAAATACGGTCTCTGCAAATTCTCGTTGCAATGACTGTGAGCAGATTCAATATACCTGGATGCTGGATATGAACCGTAATGGTATCTGGGGAGATAGTGTCTTTGTGGATGGTCAGTTGGTTTCTGATAAAGAAATTCAAGGTCAGCGTTATACACTCAGTTCGGATGAATATGGCGTAAAGGCCCGTTTAGAGATGCAGTACCAGGTTGAAGGAAAAGCAAAGTCAGACTTTGTGATTTATCAGCCAGTTCTGGTGGAAAAGATCTTCTCTAACAATTTTGGCGATGTTGCATTTTTGAAATCCAATGGTGAGTTGGTGACCTGGGCGTACGGCCAGATTGATACCCATGATGGGATCGAAAAAGTATTTGAAAGTGATTATGGCCTTGCTGCACAAGACACGACAGGGAAATTGATTACTTGGCAGCGCTCTGCCATGCCTTCTGATATGGCACCGATTTATCATGCGAAATCATTCCATTCAAATCAAGGGGGCGGATTTGCTGTGATTCAAGGTGATGGCAGTGTCGTGACTTGGGGCGATCATTATTCCGGAGGTGACAGCGCTGACGTTCAGACACAACTGGTTGATGTTGAATCGATTTATGGCGCTAAATATGCTTTTGCAGCGTTGAAAAATGATAAAACGGTTGTTGCCTGGGGAGGCGGTGATGCGGGTGACAGTAACCAAGTTCAGGCGGACCTGACCGATGTAGAAATGATCATCGAAAATGAGCGCTCTTTCGCAGTAATCAAAGCAGATAACACCGTTGTGACTTGGGGAGAGTTGAATTATGGCGGGTATACGAAGTCGTTTCGTGATGAATTGGAAAATATCCTGAATGTTTTTTCGAACAGAACTCATTTTCCGGATACTTATGATAATGGAACAGATTTTATTGCCATTAAAAAAGATGGCGCTGTGATTTCCTGGGGGGCTGATACCTACTCAGATCTGCGAGATGTGCGGAGACAAAGCATCCCTGGGGCGAAAGAAATATTTTCAACCTGGGGCGCTTATGTTGCCCTGACTGAATCAGGAAATGTGAAGGTTTGGGGGTCAGAGCGCTTGGGCGGTAATAGCACATCGGTTAGTCATCAACTGACTCAGATAAAAACCATTGTGCCAAACGCGAATGCGTTCACTGCCTTGAAAGAAGATGGTTCCGTCGTTAGTTGGGGATTTGATAATTGTGGCGGAACAAACAACGCGACTGCTGGCATCACGGATATTGTGCAGGTTGAAGCAACTACGTGTGCCTTTGCAGCGGTGCGGGCTGATGGCAGTCTGGTTGCTTGGGGAGACCAATTTGGTGGCGGTGATCTCTCGTCAGCTACCGGGGCGCTGAGCCGGACAATTCTGCTGAAAGCGGCTGAGGATAAATTCCTCGCGTTACAGCAGGATGGCACAGTCGCAGCATGGGGATTGGATGTCGTGAACGACGCTGAAGCGTGGCAGTTGCTGCAGGCATATTTAGAACCTCGGGATGAAGAAATTGAATCATCAATCTGGTCGGTTTTTCTTTGAAAAAGGATGACATGAAATGCAGGTTGTCTGTAAAAACAGCCTGCTTTTTATATGTTTGAAGCCAGCAAGCTTAAGTGTTTGAGAGGTGAGTATGTACATCGGCGAAGTCTCAAAACAGACCGGGTTGTCGGTTAAAGCCATCCGGCTTTATGAAGACATGGGATTGATTCGCACCCCGCCAAGGCAGGGACGGTATCGGGTGTACACCGATACCGATATTGAGGTGTTGCGGCTGATCGCGGAAGCCAAGCAACTGGGCGTGACCCTGAACCGTCTGAAAGGGGTGATTCATTATCATCAGGGCGAGGCCGACTGGGGACGGATCCATCGTTTCCTACTGGAGGTCAGGGAGACACTGCTCGCTGAGCAGGTGTTACTGACACAGAAGATTCAGCAGGTGGAGCAATGTCTTCAGTCCATGAATGATTGCCCGAAAACGTCTCTTCAGAACACTTGACTCTGCCCTATAGGGCAGACGGTAGACTCATGATTGATTCTTGAAACACGAGAGGAAATCATGTCGAAAAACATCCTGTTACTGAACGCCAATCCGAAAACAGAGAGCTTTGCCCGTTTGCTTGCTGATCATTATCAGATTGAAGCCCGGGTACGCTTTGACGTCCGGCGTTTTGATTTGCCGGAAATGGCTTTTCAGCCAAGTCTGGATCAAGGCTACGACGCCATTCAGCCACTGGAACCCTGTCTGCAAGACTTTCAGCAGCAACTGAAATGGGCCGATCACCTGGTGATTGTTTCACCGGTCTGGTGGGGCGGGCTGCCCGCAAAATTCAAAGGACTGATTGATCGGGCTATTTTACCGGGGGTTGCATTTCAGTTTGAAGCAGATAACCCGGAACCGGTGCCGTTGTTACAGGGGAAAACGGCCCGGATCATGCTGACGATGGATGCACCGCCGGAGATGCTTCAGGTGCAGGCCCAGCCAGTCCTTGCGCAGCTCGATCGCTTTACGTTGCAGTTTTGCGGCGTGGCTCCTGCTGAAACCACGCTGCTCGGCTCGGTGATTCTGTCCACAGCATCAGAGCGTGAAGAGTGGATCAAGACGGTCAAATCGCTGGGGGCTGAAGGAATTTAAACCCGCATTTTTGCCACAGGCTGGCAGTGCCTGCCAGCTTGCTTACGGCCTGTTCTCTGTATCTGCTGTCTGTTCCGTGAGCCACTGCCGGTAAAAATCAACAAACGCTCTGACTTTGGCGGGAATAAATGCGCCGGGCGGAAACACGGCGTAGATCCCGCCCCGGGGCAACTGCCAGTCGGAAAACAGTGGCACCAGATCGGGCTCATCTTCGCCTAAATGGGTGGCAATGACGGATAACCCGGCATTGCTTTTGATCAGGCTGCGCATCGCGCTGGTATTGTCGACCCGGAAACTGCTCTGCATCTGAACCTGAACTCGTTCACCGGCTTTTTCAAAGGTCCAGGTCAGTGCGCTCGGCAGCGGAGAAAATTCTATCCACGGGTGATGTTTCAGTTCACTGGGATGCTTCGGTGTCCCTATTTCCTGCAAATAGCCGGCTGAGGCCATGACCCGCTGTTCGAACTCGCCCAGTTTCTGGGCGCGCAGGCTGGAGTCTTTCAGCCAGCCCATACGGATCGACAGATCAATCCCTTCCCGCACCATATCCGATACTTTATCGCCACTTCGAAGCTCAACCGTGAGTCCCGGGTGGCGTTTGCCAAATGCGGCAGCCGCAGGGGCGAGTAACAGCGCCATGTGATCAACCGGTGCCGTAATCCGCAATGTGCCGGACAAAGCCTGTGCGCTGGTACCGGCTTCGCTGAGTGTTTCCCCCAGCTTTGCCAGCAGCGGCTGACAGGCCAGATAAAGCTGATGACCTGCATCGGTCAGTGTCACCTGTCGGGTTGTGCGGTTGAATAGTACCGCACCCAGATGCTTTTCCAGCGCTTTGATATTCAGACTGATTTTGGTTTTGGTACACCCCAGCTTATCGGCTGCAGCGGTGAAAGAACCGGCCTCCACGGTGGCAATGAAGATCGGCAGGGTATTCAGATCGAGTGCTTTGTTCATGGCTTCACTGTTATGAATTTAATAACAGTGAATTATCGAATGGGCTGTTTTTCAAATCAATGATTGATCGCACAATATGTTCATCAGCTCAACACAGTATCTATCTATAAGAAAGAAATGAGGACAACAACATGAATATTGCGATTATTGGTGCCAGCGGTTTTATTGGTTCAGCCTTGCGTGAAGAAGCGCTGAGCCGTGGTCATCGAGTGACAGCTCTGGTGAGTCGTCCGGAGCGACTGGCAACACAGCCGGGTCTGACTGTGATCAAAGCAGACGTGCAGGATACCGATGCACTGACAGAGCAACTGAAAGGATTTGATGCCGTGCTGAGTGCATTCTCAGGCCACGCGCAGACCGATGTCGGCGGTTACTTTGCAACAGGGTTCGACAGTATTCTGGCGGCAGCAACTTCCGCGGATGTGAAGCGTCTGATGGTCGTTGGCGGTGCCGGTTCTCTGGAAGTCGCACCGGGCGTGCAGCTGATTGATACGCCTGCGTTTCCGGCTGAATATAAAGCGACTGCGGAAGGCGCACGATACGCGCTGAATCAGTTACGTGCGCAGCAGAACGTCAACTGGACCATGCTTTCTCCGGCGGCCATGATTGCCCCGGGTGAGCGCACCGGCCAGTACAAGTTAGGCACTGATCAGCTAGTGACCGATGCCAGCGGCAACAGCCAGATTTCTGTTGAAGATTACGCGAAAGCGATGATTGATGAGCTGGAATCTCCGGCGCACCTGAACCGCCGCTTTACGCTGGCTTACGCCTGATTCTGAGACTCACTGCCTTTGAGTTGAAAAACGCAGCTTCGGCTGCGTTTTTTGTTATTTTCCCTTCACGATCAATCATTTCTGCCTATATTTCTTCTACGTGAGGCAAAAAGCCACTGCGTTCAGACAATTTACTTTTCAGTCAGGGAGGGGGTATGCCACAACAACAAGACAGAATGGGTTTCGCGCTGCTGGCGGGCGGCATTTTACTGGGATTGGTCTTTCTGGGTTTCTTGCTCGGCCAGGCTGCGATGAATTATAAACAGCTTGATCGCAGTGTGACCGTGAAAGGGCTGTCGGAGCGGGAATATCCGGCAGATATTGTGATCTGGCCGATTCAGTTCAATATCGCCAGCAATGATTTGGGGGAGCTGTATCAGATGCTGGATAGCCAGTCATCACAGATACGCGCTTATCTTCGCAGCAATGGCATTGGTGCCAGCGAAATTTCGGTGTCGACCCCAGCGATTACCGATAAATCAGCCCAGCAATATGGCAATGAGACTCAGGTTGTGTATCGTTATACTGCACTTCAGACAGTGACGGTGTACTCCAGTGACATTGAAACTGTGCGTGCTGTCATGGGGTCGTTATCTGAATTGGGTAAGCAGGGCATTGTTTTTACTGGAGATGCTTACCAAACTCAGACAGAATATTTGTTTACCCGTTTGAACGACATCAAGCCGGACATGATTGAGGAAGCGACCCGCAATGCCCGCGAAGTCGCACAGAAATTTGCGGCTGATTCAGACAGTTCTCTGGGGAAAATCCGAAAAGCGTCCCAAGGGCAGTTTTCCATTACCGCCCGGGACAAAAATAATCCACACATGAAGAAAGTCAGAGTAGTTTCAACCGTTGAATATTATTTGTCTGACTGAAAAGTATTGATAAACAAGGAGGTCACATGAAAGTTGCGCTGGTGACAGGCGGAAGTCAAGGGATCGGGCTGGAAACGGTACGGCGTTTGGTTGCGGAAAATTATCAGGTGATTACCTGTTCCAGACGGGAAGACGTCTGGCAGCAGCAGGTCGAACGCTATCCAGAGCTGGCTGCTGTGGATTACCATCAGGCGGATATCAGTGATGAGGCCCAGTTGTATCGTCTGTTCAGTGACATCAGTGAACAGTATGGCAAACTGGATGTTGCGGTCAACAATGCGTCCCCGGCGCTGGCTTCCCGCGGACAGTTTGCAGAAGTTGTATCGGTCGCATTACAGGATACGCTTCAACAAGATTTCTGGGCGCAGGCTTTGTGTCTGCAGCAGGAACTTCGGCTGATGGGCGAAGGCGGTGCCATCGTCAATCTCAGCTCGGTCAATGGGTTACGTCCAACCCCCAATGCTGCGATGTACAGTGCAGCCAAACATGCCATTGAAGGGCTCACGCGTTCCGTTGCGCTGGAAGTGATTGGGCAGGGCATTCGCATCAACGCCGTTGCTCCCGGTGTCACCTGGACACCACGCTGGGAAGCCCGTGAAGTCGAAGCCCCCGGTACCCGTGCGGATGTGTCTGCCGTCGTTCCGGCAAAACGTTATGCCAATGCCAGTGAAATTGTAGATGCTGTGTTGTTCTTATTATCAGAAAAAGCCAGTTATATTGTCGGCCATACGCTGGTGGTCGATGGCGGGCTGAGTTTGAATTAAGCGCGGGTATGAGCAGATTCGGCCTTTAAATGACGGTGTCCAAGCGGTTATATTCAGCACCGTTGAATTTACGGTGGGCATTGCGCTTGTCAGTCGGGTGATCCAATCGCATCTGTTGGATGAAACCCGGCTGCATCACCGTGTAGTGTTTTGTTGAATGGAAATAAAAATGAAGAAAGCTTTCTTGTTGAGTTTAGCACTTACCGGATCGGCTCTGATTCAGGGGTGCGCTGCTGAACAACAAATCGAACAAAGAAAGGAACAAGCCGGCGTTGTGGTTAGCTCCGATGATTTTTCGGTGACGGCCGCCGTCAACCAAAATGGTGAGTTTGATGAGACGCAAACAGAGAATCACCTGACACGCCGTATTTCAGGGAAGTTGCAGGTATCAAAAGGCCAGAATTTGGTTCATATTCGTTATGCAAGCAGCAATGAACAGGGCACGTCTCAACGGGAAATTACCTCGACCGTGTTGTTACAAGACGATGAGTCGGTGGTGATCGGCGGTGATGATGACAAGATGATTTACCTGAGAGTCACGGGCAGTTCATTGTCGTTATGAGACAGAATTGGGCGGTTTCTCCGTCCAATTCTGATCAGTGTCAAGACAAGTTCAGCTTTTGATGCCAGTGAATTATGGTGGGGGAGGCTAAACGCTCCACTTTCGCAAACATCGTTTGGATGAGCTGCTTGCAGCGATTACATTTTTTTAGTGCCATATATTCAGCAACATCGTTGAGATCCGATAACGCTGGCTCAATCCAGATTATTTCAGCCATTCTGACAGTTTGGTTTCTTCATGACTGACTGCTTTGCCATCAGCGACTGTACGCTCACCACGCGCAATACCTCCAAGTATGGTGAAGCGGTTTTGCATCAACTCATAATCATCGACATCAATCAGATAAGCAGATGGTTTACCGTGTTCGGTCATCAACACTGGCTCTTTTGTTTCGTGAAGGTCGGCTAGGATCTTAGTCGTTTGACGCTTTAGTGCTGTTGCGAGTTCTACTTTCATGAGAGATGCTCTCATAGAATACTCAAGTGATACAATTCTATCACTTTGAGTGTGGCAAGCGCTTTGACGGTTACCATGGCACAAATTGCGTATGACATTGATTGAGCCAGACAGAGTTTCAGTGTTCACGGTGAGGATCATCCGGATTTTAGTGATAAACGTTATAGCCGTTTTGTTATGAGCACACTTTTGCATAAACGACCGTGCTGTCTAATTCACCCGATGGTAAACGTCGTGCATTGGTTAAGCATGCTTCAAGTTGAAAACCACAACGCTTTGCGACAGCCTGACTCTTTAAGTTTGATTTGGCCATTTTTATTTCTAACCGTTGAGCATGCTTTTCCTTGAAAGCATATTCTTCAATAAGTTTAACGGCTTCGGTGATATAACCTTTGTCAGTTTTTGATGTTTGTAACCAGTAACCTATTTCAAAATAGGGAACCGATTTATCTCTAACAATAAAACCGACAGCACCGATAAAGAGTCCAGTTTCTTTTTCAATGAGATTAAACCAAAACTCACCCGTGAAAAGAGTAAAATTTTCTATAGCCTCTTTGATATTACTTCTGAGTTTATTTTCTGTGAATGATTCAGAAACCCAAGGTAAAAACTGTGATAAATCGGATTTACTCTCATGAATGGCAACAAGCATTGACTCAGTATATTTCAATGATGGTGGAACTAATTGAATTCTTTTACTTTCCATATGAGTTCCCTATTTGGAAGATGTTATTCACGAATGACACAGGTTCCCTTACCTTATCAGGCTTTGCCACATTGGGACAAATCCAGGGGGGGGTCTTGACGGGATTGATTGAGCCAAACACAGCTTCAGTATCAACTAATATAATACTGAGCCTATTTTTTCAGCGGAGTGGATTGCTTCACTGAGTCATTGTAATAGCCAATGATAAAGTAAGGTTCAGACCTTTTTCGGAAACCTGATAGCGCGGCGTGCGCCACAGGCTCGTTGATCTGAAGACAGTCATACAGAAAAGTTATTGAAGCTTTGGTATATATACCACCCGTCATCGTTACCTGTGTCAGGACGGTGGCTATCATCCCCAATTTGATGCTGCGCAATTGTGTCTGATAGAAAGAAAAATCAGTCGGATTTTAGTGATCAACGATAAAGTCGTTGTGCTATTCCTGTGCCAGCACATGCTCGACAAAAACTGACTTTTTTTTGCGGTATTTTTCTTGAGGCAAACCTTTACAAGACATTTTGAGTTCATTGTACTGTTGGACTAGCGAAGGATTGGCTCGTAATTTATCGCGAAAAGCCAAAAAACACTCAAATTCTGACCCATTGGCGACAACTTGAAGTGCGACATTATCATTTGATGTTGATTCCAACATGCAGAGTTCCGAAGTTCTTAATGTGTCGACTTTTTCTTGAAAGCCTAAAGTTATCAGTAATTGGACTGCATTCTCTAGTTCAATAGCCTTTACACCGATGAAAATATCCAGATCGCCTTTTGATACAGCCATGGGAATTGATGATGCACCCACATGTTCAACGCTTGCTTCAGGGAGCAACTTTTGTATTTCACGCCTGTAATGAAGAAACAGCTCTTTACAAGACGCTTGATATTGTTCAGCACGATAAAATTTCATATTTCCTCATCAAGGTATAACAAATGACAAATGACAAATGACAAATGACAAATGAAATGGACTCCCTTATATCAGGTTTTTCTGCATTGGCTAATGCCTGATGCTAGAATCCTTGGAGTCCATCCTGTCACTATCTGTTTATAGGATTGATTGAGCCAAACACAGCTTCAGTATCAACCAATATAATACTGAGTCTATTTATTCATTGGAGTGGATTGCTTCACTGAGTCATTGTAATAGCCAATGATAAAGTAAGGTTCAGACCTATTTCGGAAACTTGATAGTGCGGCGTGCGCCACAGGCTCGAAGTTGACTGATTTATTTTCATTATTGAGTTTGTTCTTTCAGCAACTTCTTGGTGCCACGTACTTCAAGTACATCCAGAAATTCTTGGAACCCATTTTTATCGATGAATGGATTCATTTCCTCAGAGTATTTAGATTTTCGCTCAAAAATCTGAGCCATATGAGGATGACTTGCCAAATTGACTTCGACTTCTGGCGATGTTCGTGAAATATTCCGAATCTTTTCTACACTTTGAACATATTTTTCAGCCAAATCCAGACCATTAAAATTGGTGCCATTCCCGCCAACAATAAATGCTCTATGATCAATGCCTTTGTTCTTCACGAAAAAGTCGATTGAAAGACATCCTTCGGTATGACCTGGCGTCGAATAAAATTTAAATCGCTTGTTTCCAACGATTAATTCATCTTTATCTTTCGTGAAGCTATCTACTTTGGGTGGAATAAAATGATTGTTACCTGTGGATTCTTTCGACGTAGATTTGGCCAGAAGAAAATCCTCGTAAGATATGATGATCTGACTACCATAATTGCGCTGTATATACTCTGCAGCGCCTATATGATCTGAATGCCCATGGGTAATGATGATGTATTTTAGATCGTTTGGGTCTAGTCCAAGTTTCTTGATACTGTCTGGGATCCAGCGTCCGTATGGGCTTTCTAAAGTATCAATGAGAACAAGTCCACTTGATGTTGTGATTAAATATGAGGAAACCCATTTGTCTCCAACGTAATACACATCATCGAACATCTTAAATGGTTCGACATAGCCATTTTTTTTTGTCTTTTCTGGAATAAATGCTCTTTGCTCGAGAGCAAAAGATTGAAACGATAGAGAAATTAGTAACAATATAAAATATTTCATCGATCTCACTTGAATGTAAACGAATGACATGGGCTTCCCTCCATTCAGCTTTACCCCACCAGGAAAGCCTGAAAAACTCTTGGAAGCCACCATGTCACCGTCTTTTTATGGTTTTGATTGAAGCAAACACAGCTTCAGTATCCCCGGCGAGGATTATCAAGATGACTTGGTTGTTCAGATAAATTGGCTGCTACGCAGCCAATGAGTTCGCTTACCTTTGACACTGAGAAGACTTATCTGTGTGATGTGGATTCTATTTTCGACCCATAATACGAAGAATTCTCAAAAATAGGTTAATGATATCCATGTAGAGTGCTGCTGCGCTATCTACTGCATTGTCTAAAGTTTTTGGGATTCGATTTGCTTTCCCCCAATCATAACCAATGTAACCACAGAATATGATAACAACCGCCCAGTCTAACCACTCTTGGTGAATACCAAGTATGAATATTTGAAAGAGCTCAACAGCAACGACGGCTAATAATGCAATCGACAACACGCCAGCGATTCTTTGGAAGAAAGCTGGAAACATTGTACCAAGCAGCATCATGATGCCGGTCACTAGTCCCGTCACCTTCAACGCGTCCAGAACCAACGATGGGTCATAATTTGATACGGCCATGTTGATGATGAGCCCAAAAGGAACAACGACTAAGTTATAACCTGCAAAACTAACCAATGGGTTTGATGAAGCACTAAATAAAAAAACGCCGAGGAGGCAACTTACAAAATAGCCGATCAAAAAGACCCAGGGATTGATAGAAGTTATCAACTCAACAGGGATATTATCGACCATGAGCCAGTTAACCAAAAAGCCCCAACACAACACGGCACCTATTGTCAGGTTATACAGCCTTGCGCTTATTTCGCGCTCGCCTGTACTCGTGCGATCAAAAACATTGGTCTCCATCATTCAAAATTCTCCTTTATCACTATTCACAAAACGAACGACATGGATTCTTCCTTACCAGACTTTGCCAAACTTGATCAGTCTGAACACGAAGTCCTTAGAGGCCACCATGTCATCATTTGTTTATCGCATTGATTTGGCCAAACAGGGCTTTAGTATCTACGGTGAGAATCATGAAGGCAAGCTATTGATCCACTGAATAATATCGCGATCAAATCCCCTCTCGACGTTTACTATCATCGGTATGGAAGCCTGCGACGCTTCTTATGATTGGGTCCGAGAGTTTGCGAAGCTTGGGCACATACCGAAAATCATGGCATCAAAGTATGTCGTGCCTTTCAGAACCGGGGCTAAAACGATCTTAGTGATGCCATGGCGATTTGTGTTGATGTTGCCCATCTTTCAACGCGCTTCGTCCAGAATAAATTTTTCTAGGGTATTTTTCCCGGTACTTATTAGAAATTTTTATTAAATTATGAAATAAGAAAAAGGTGTGTTGTCAATAATTGAAACAACTCTTCGACTTGGACGAATATGATAGTCTCTATCATGAGCCTTTTCTTGAATTATATCTTCTATGTATACAACGTCATGTTCCTTACATATACCGAGTCCCCAGTATGACCTTAAGTCTATCTCTGAACGTTTTATTTTTCTAACCTTATCAAAATCAGATAGAACATTAGAAACACAGGAAACTGGTGAACGATGTAACTTGACTTCTAATGCAGCATATTTTTCAAGTGCCCAACCTTTTTTTCTAATTAAAAAGTCAGGCTTTACATGATGCTTTATTTTTTCCTTTCTTGCATCTACTGAAAATGAAAGTTCACGATGCCATTCAGGTTCTGATTCATGAATAGAAAGAAAGTATGAAAACTCTATTTGGAACCAAACTTCCCATCCGGTGATGTCCATTAAGTCAATGACATTTAGCCTGTCCTTAATATGTTTCTGTTCAAAAAAGTCTTTTAGCATATCAGTTATATAATCAAACTCAGATCTCATATTTCACTTTTCTTCTGTGTTATCAAAAAATTCTAACGCTGCCATCAGCCGCGAAGCAATGTGGCTCTATTTTTTTGGTCCTTAACCACGGAATCCGCACGAAATCCCCATCATGCAAGGGATCACTGCACCTGACTTAAATAGCTGATATCCATCGCACACTCCATTCATTTGCGTTGGATCTCTCCTTTAAAACTGCTTTCTTGTTTCAGCAGATTCAAACAGAACTGCCTGATCCTTGAAAATGCTTCGGCGCGATCATCCACCCGAATTCGGTATTCGTCTTCTTTAAAATTGACGTTCAGCTGCCAGTGCATCGATTTAATTCCCCAATGCGCTCGGGTGACATCATGCAGCTGTTTCGCACTGAGTTTCTTGGAGCTGATATAAAAAACAGCACATTTTGTGCAGCGGAGTCACTTACTTCACCGGGTCATTGCAACAGCCAATGATGATGTAAGGTTCAGACCTTTTGCGGGAAAACCTGATCATGCGGCGGGCACATTTGATGCCCTCTAACGAATGAGGAACCGCAACCGCGCAGTGTCATGGCATCAATGCCAATAAACAGACCGAATGTAGAGCGGCAGTCCCAAACCTTATATAGCCTGACACTGTTGTTGACAACCGGGGGAGTCCATGTAGCCAAATTAAGGTGTGAACAACGCTGACATCTTACCTAAGCCATTGCGCCTTAAACACAAAACTCAACTTGAAATGAGAGCGCCAAGCGTTGTGAATCACTCTTAAATTTATTGTTAGCTAAAACCTCAAAGTGATCTTAATAGGCGCTATGGCACAATAATACTTTTAATAGTTAAGCCCATTTTCGATTATCGAGTTCATTAAGCATTTTATCAATATCGGCTATGTATTTTTTTACTTCATTTTCTGTTTTAAATTTTTTTCTTAAGTACCACCACCCTCCTGAGGCTTGTTGAACTTCAAGTTCAATGTCTTCAGATGAAGATAAGGTGTAAGCTGTACAAGTTATGTTTAACGGAGCCTTACGACCAGACTCGTTATCAACAGCCCAGATATATTCACCTTCAAGCTCTAAAAAATCAAAGTACTGCTTTTCCATTTTCATTCCTTTTTAGCTAACATTTTATTAAACGACATAATGTCGTATAACCCTGTCGTATATCTCACCTCCGCACGTAACTGTTCTGTTCAGAGTTTCCCGATTTCTACTCATCGCATCGAAAATCAGCGGCCTGTGATTCGGAATCGAAAAAGCGACACACGATAGTCCCGATTCTGTACAACTGTTTTTGTGGAATGATGAACGACATCCTGTAAGCCTCCACAAAAAACAGTGCTCAATGTACCAGTGATGTTCACACAAACACGCTACCGCCCCTGACAATCAAGTCACGTGCCGTAAATTGCCGTACATCATAGGCAGATACGAATCACGTTTCACGAAGTGATGCGTTTGGGGTTGCATATCTGTGGGTAAGCGCAAAGTTGCATGATAAGACGGAAAAATGAGGGCGGGCAGAGCTTGGAAGGATGCTTCAATCGATTGATGGAACCAGCACTGGATACTATCGAAATCAGTAACATAGTTTCATGGAATCTGGGCTGTATTGGCTTTCTGGAGCCGTTCTTCTTTGCATCATCACGAAAACGGAAGCATATCGCGTTGCAATTCATCAAGAAGGAGTTCTTTGATGAGTGTCTGTGATTTTTCTTTTTTCAGTGATGATTCCAGCAACGATAATCCGATTGTCGGTAATTGGGGGAGCTGATGATGAATGATGGCTAATGAACTTGGGATGCTTAAATCTGCACGGACGGTGAGACCAAGACCGGCATTGACTGCTGCCCAGATACCGGAGAGGCTGCCTCCGGAGACGGCAATTTTCCAGGGAATATTCTCTTGGTCTAATGCCTTTATCGCGGCATCACGAATAATACATGGTGCGTCTAATAAAATCAGCGGGAGAGGTTTCCCCGAATTCAGATGGGATGCCAGATCAAAAGATGGGCTGGCAATCCAATGCTGAGGGACTTCCGTAATGAGTCGGTCCTGATTCATTTCGAGCGGATTTTCCCAACATAGAGCAAAGTCAATTTTATTGCGAAGGCTCTCTTCTTTGAGCGTGTTGTTTCGGCCACATTGCGCATAAATCTGAATGTTGGGGAAGCTTCTGGCGATTCGACCTAATAAGTTGGGCAGTAATCGCTCACTGAAATCTTCTTGTAATCCAATACTGACAGCCCCATGAATGGTTTGCTGCTGAATCGCCTGAAGCGCTTCATCATTGATTGACAACAACTTCTTTCCGTAGCTCAACAATAACTCACCTGATTCGGTTAACCGCAAATTTCTGCCACTTTTAGACAGGAGTTTGACCCCACATTGCTGCTCCAGTTTTTTCAATTGTGCGCTGACTGCTGAAGTCGATCGGCAGAGTCGACTGGCTGCGAGCGTAAAGTTGCCTAAGTCGATACCGACGACGAACGTTCTCAATGCATCTAAATCGATTGATTCAGGGCGCTTCATCATATTCCTGCTTTTCGGGAAGATTGCTTCAGAATGTTTTGATTTTATAAGGCTTTTGGTTCGGTAACAATCGCAGTCATGTTCTGAAAACATGCAATGATTGAATTGAACCAAAGGAGAAACACGTGGGGAAGACGCTGGATAAAGACTCATTAGGTAAAATCGCACCGAAACTGGCAGAGCTAACAACGAATACATTATTTGGCGATCTCTGGCAGCGAGAAGCACTGACATTCAGGGAACGTAGCTTGATTACGGTGAGTGCTCTGGTGGCAATGAACAAATACGAACAGTTACGCTGGCATATCAATTTTGCCCGGGAAAATGGACTGACTGAAGAAGATATCGTTGAAGTATTTACACATCTTGCCTTTTATGTCGGCTGGCCCAGTGCGGTAACCGCTTTGCAAACATTGAATGATGGAGATGAATAATGCCTTTTTCCAGAATTATGGTTCAGACCGGTCGATCTGAAGAAGCGCTGAAAATCATTTCAGATACGCTGCACCAAACACTTGTCGATGAATTCAATGTCCCCCCGAAGGATCGCTTTCAGGTCATTGATGAATACCCAGAAGGCCGATTGATATTTGACGAGACCTATTTGTCTGGTAAAAGAACATCGAACTACATTTTATTTTTAATTACCGCAGGAAAGCCGAGAGAGAAGGAAATGAAAGCGCGTTTTTATCAGGTGCTTTCACAAAGAATCTCTGAAAGGACAGGGATCTCTCAGGACGATGTGATGGTGGTGGTTCAGTTTACAAACCCGGACGACTGGAGCTTTAGTGGCGGCAAACTTTACACGATTCAGGAAGCTGTAAACGAGGGAAACTGAAATCACAGCGCTGACACAGCCAGCCTGTTCGCTGGCTGTTTGGCAGATTTCCATACGACAAGGTCAAAACCGTCATCAAGAATCGGCTTGATAAACGCCCACATGTTTAATGGGTCTTGTGGAGTAAATTCATCAGAACCTCTACACACTTCTCTGCAGCATCCAGATCTTTCTCAACAAATGCCGACACAATTGCGCCTTCTTTCATCAGACAGACGGTATCCAGCAACGCTTCGTCCTGACACGACAGATGTTGTTGGATTAAAGCCCTGACTTTGTGTTTGTGGTCTCGGCAATAGGCGATGATGGCAGCATTTTCTTCGCTGAATTCTGCCGAGGTGTTGATGAAAAAGCAGCCGCGAAACGGACTGAGCGCCGGGACACGGTTGTGGAACCAGTCACTGAGGCCATTGAACAGGCGAGTGATGCGTTCGGCGTCGTCCTGAGCCGGTGACAGCAGTTGAGCCAGCCAAGCCATGAAAATGTCATCGCGCGCTGCCAGTGCGGCAAGGACCAGTTCATCTTTGCTGGCGAAATGGCTGTAGAGCGTTTTCTTCGCCACCCCTGAAACTTTCAGAACCTCATTGATCCCGACCGCATGAATGCCCTGACGGTAAAACAGGGTCAGGGCGGTTTCAATCAGCAGCTGTTTTTTATCTGGCTTTGTGGATGCCTGCTTCACAGATATTTGACTCACAGATGTTTGATGCACAGGTTTTTGATTATCAGGTGTCTGGCTCATCACGATTCCTCTTGCGTTGAAAAGATGTTGACACAGGTAGACCGACTTGTCTACTCTGTTTGCAAGGTAGACAGATCGGTCTACCTGAGCTATTCAAAGGAGAAATAAATGAATCAATATGGTTTTGCACTGATCTCGGGTTTGGGCGCTGCGGTCGCGATTGGGTTACTGTCGTTGGCAGATAGCATGACCACGTCAGGGTTGTGGTTGATGGCGCCTTTCGGTGCGACCGCAGTCCTGGTGTTTGGTGTGCCAGACAGCCCACTGGCGCAGCCGAAGAATGTGATATTCGGCCATTTGCTCACGGCATTGATTGGTGTGTTGTTCGTGAATTTCGTCGGAGTAACCCCTTTGACGCTGGCGGTGGCATCCGGCCTTGCGGTGTCTGTAATGCTGGTGACAAAAACAACTCATCCACCAGCCGGAGCAAATCCGTTGCTGATTATGCTGACCGGACAAAGCTGGTCGTTTCTGATCACTCCTGTGCTGCTGGGCGCTGTGGTGATGGTTCTGATCGGTCAGTTGCTGAAAATGCAGCGCAGCAGGGCACTGAGCCAGTAATTTCGTTTGCGCCACTCATGTCGTAGATTGCCAACCCCCTTTCAACCTGTAAGCAGGGTGCCGCCAGTGACTGACTGAAATGTCACTTTTCTGGTGAAAAAATGTCACTTTTTAACCTATGAAATTGATTCAGTGCTTAATAAGATTGAATCAGTTTTCATCCTCGGGTTAATTCCCATGCTTACAGGGACTGATTGTGGCTGAGCCTATTTCTTACGTACTGATTCATCAGGTTGATTTGTTTTCTCAATATCAGAAGCAACTGATCGACTTACTGAAATTAAGTTCAACTGATGATGCAATTTTAGGTTTTGATGCAACGTTTGATGATCAAAAAGCGCATCAATATCTCCTCTCTCTGGAAAAAGAAATAGCCAGTCAGAGCCTTCAAATCCTGCTGGGAATATATCAGGGAACTGTGGTTGTTTGCTGTTTTCTGAAAAGAAGTCATCAGCAGACAACCCGGCATCTCTGTGACTTACAAAAAGGGATGATTCATCCGCATTTTCGCAGTCAGGGACTGCTGGAAAAAACGCTGGCCGCCATTGCTTTTGAGTGCATGGCACAAGACATAGCGCTGCTTACGCTGGATGTTCGGGGCGGTTCAAAAGCCCACCGCATCTGGGAAAAATGCGGGTTCGAAACCTATGGCATTCTGAATGATTACAGCCGTTATCAGGGACAGTCATTTGATGGCTATTTCATGAAACAACGGACACTGGATCTCTGGAACCGATTTCAATCCTTCCATCCACAACAGCATGCCACCCACAAGATCTTACAGCTCACAAAAACATTCGATTCACAAGGAAGTCAAATAATGTCAGTTGGCACTGAACTTATCCCTAAAAAAGAATTTCGCACCCACATGCGAGAGACATTAGAAAAACACCTGACTTTAGGTCATCCCTTATTTCAATATCTGCTGGATGAAAGTCACCCAAACCCTGAATTATTAAAATTCACAACCTTACAGGGTTATCAGCTTACGAAACACTTTCTGACTTATATCGAGCATTTATTTTTCCACTGTCCGCTGCCGAAACATAAACGTGCATTACTGCACAATATGTACGAAGAAGAAACCGGGCGTTTATCCAATACCAAGAACCATGTGGTGCTGATGCAGGATTTTATCCGGGCACTGGGCATTTCTGATGCAGAACGCGATGCAGCAACCGCTTTGCCGCAGACGCAGGCGCTGATTGATTACCGCCTGATCGCCTGTAAAAACCCGGATTTGTACCACATTGGTGCCGCAGCAGTCATGGTGGCGAGTGAAGGACAGAATCTGGAAAGTGTGGGGGATGAAGCCCGTCACAATATTCTGGGCAAAGTCTATGACCTGAAAGAGGAAGACCTGCTGTTCTTCTCTGTACATCAGGAAGAAGATGTCGGCCATGTTCAGCAGGGACTGGCCTTGCTGGCGGACCTGTGTGAGACACCCAAGATGCAGCAGGAAGCGCTGGAGGCCATTGAGACGACCTGTGAGCTTTTCTATCAGATGTATCAGGGAGTCTATGAATACTTCGGTTACGACAAGCAAGAGCAGATCGTGAAACCGGAGCTGATCGGGGAGGCCTGATGGAAATTTCACGGAATAAGCAGGTCATCGCCATTTCAGTGGGCGTGTTGGTGACATTCTGGGCGTCATCGATCAAAGGCAGTTATCAGGTTTATTTTCTGGATTTAGCCAGTATGTGCGGGCTGGGGCGAGGGGTCTTCTCGCTCACCAGTGCCCTGTTTGGTCTGTCGATTGGCGTGCTGTCACCTGTGGTGGGCTGGATTTGCGACCGGATTGGCCCGGCGCTGACCATATTATCCGGTGCCATCGTTGCGACTTTTGTCTATCTGCTGATGATGCTGTCGTTCAATTTCTGGCTGTTTCTGGTGTTGTTCGGCGTGCTGGCTGCATACGCCTTAACGGCAATGACCTTTGTGCCTCTGGCTCTGCTGGTCGACCGGATTTTTGATCACCAGAATAAAGGAATGGCTTATGCGGCCATCACGAACGGCACGGCAATTGGGTTTATGGTGCTGTCGCCATTCTGGGTCTGGCTGAATACATTTCTGACCTGGCAGGACGTCAGCCTGATCATTTTCGGAGTCTTTACACTGGTGATTCTGCCGGCCTGTATCTGGCTGTGTGGCGTATTCCCGCGTCGGGCGTTTGTCTCGGAGGCAACGCCCGATGCGACTGAAGATGATCTGAAGTGGCATCAGCATTTACGAAAACCACTCTTCTTGCTGCTGGCATTGTCATTCGGTGGCTGTGGCGCTTCGATGGCTTACATTGACGTGCATTTAGTGCCGATGTTACAGGAGCGGTTTACCGAAGGAGAAGGCGGCGCCACGATTGTCGCATCGTCACTGAGCGTTCTGGGTGCTGCGGAACTGATTGGTGCATTTGTCGTGGGGTATCTGCTGCGTTTTTCCGCGCCAGCCTTGATGCTTGCGCTGCTGTATGCGGTTCGTGGTGCATCACTGCTGATTGTGCTGGCAGCTGATAACTTCATCCTGTGCATGATTTTCGCTGTCCTGTTCGGGCTGACGTACATGGGCACCGTGATTGTCACTTCGCTGATGTGTCTCAAAGCCTACGGAGAGAAAGTGAAAGGTAAAATTTTCGGTTGCCTGTTCACGGTTCACCAGATCTTTGTTTTCGGAACGGTCTGGCTGGGGGGGCTGTCATATGATGCCACACAGAGTTATACCCTGATTACTGTGGCAGTCACCGGGCTGTGCTTTGTGTCTGTGGCAACCGGACTGGTCTTCTACTTCTCTGATGCTTTGAAAGAGAAGCCGCAATCTCAGATGGCTTCGTCATCTTAATCCCTGTTTTAAGGATGAAAGGAACACAACGCATGGAACAGACCACCCGAGCAATTCATATGGGGTTTCCGTCGCTGGAAGATTCGCATGCCGCTGCCATTGCGATGACGTCGGCCTATGATTTTACCTCTGCGCAGGAAGCCAGCGACCGGTTCAATGGTGTGGCTGAAGGTAATATTTACAGTCGGTTTACGAATCCATCCGTGGAACATTTCGAGCAAAAGTTAGCCTCTCTGGAACATGCAGACGCTGCGGTTGCTTTTGCCTCGGGTATGGCCGCCTATCTGGCACTGGCAATCACGTTTCTCAAACAGGGGGATCATGTGCTGCTGGCGAGCGGCATTTTCGGCACAACCACGCACCTGTTCCGGCAATATTTCGGACAGTTCGGGATTACGGCAACCTGTGTGGATTTGGACGACCCGCATGCCTGGCAGGAGGCGATACAACTGAATACCCGGATGATTCTGGTGGAATCGCCGACCAATCCCTTGCTGAAAGTGGCTGATTTAGCCGGGTTGTCCAGACTGGCGAAGCATCATGATGCCTTACTGGTGGTGGATAACACCCTGTTATCGCCGGTCAACCAGCGCCCGTTGGCTCACGGTGCCGATCTGGTACTGCATTCAACCGGGAAGTTCATTGACGGGCAGGGAAGAACCGTCGGCGGTGTGATCGCGGGCCGCAAAGCGATGATCCAGCCACTGAAGGGTTATCTGCGCAGTTCCGGCACCTGCATGAATGCATTTACCGCCTGGGTGCTGAGCCACGGGCTGGATACCCTGAAAGCCAGAATGACCCTGCATGAACAGAATGCCAGAACCGTGGCTGCATGGCTCCGCGAACAGCCCTGTGTCCAGCAGGTTTTTGCCACATTCAGTGAAGACCATCCGCAGGCGGCGGTGATTGCCCGGCAGCAATGCGGGCACAGTCCGGTGCTGAGTTTTGTGGTTGATGGCGGACAGGATGCCGCATGGCGATGCATTGATGCGCTGCAGCTCGTTTCGCGCTGTACCAACATCGGGGATACCAAGTCGATGGTCACACATCCGGCATCGACGACGCACTGTCGTTACTCGCCTGAAGAGAAAGCGCAGTACGGGATCTGCGATGGGCTTGTCCGGATATGTGTCGGGCTGGAAGCCAGTGAGGACATTATTGCCGACCTGCAACAGGCGCTGGCAGCCTCTCAGAAAAAACAATCACCTCAGCAACCCCAGCAGTCGTCCGCCAAGGGCCAACTCAATCAGGAAGTTGCATGGCAGTCATGATGAACCGAATTTTGTACGCCTCCCTTTGGATTGCCGGTCTTTTCGCTGCGAACGTTGTCCATGCCGTGTCGAATCTTCATTCGGAAAGGGTGCTGAAACAGAACTATGTCGCGTTTCAGTCAGGACAAGGGACAGCGACGCCGCTGACCATTGCTGCCCGTTTGACTCAACCTGCGGATACTCAAACGCCGGTGCCGGCGGTGATTATCGTACATGGCTCCGGTGGTGTGGATGAGCGTGGGACGCTTTACAGTCAGGCGTTCAACAGCAAAGGGCTTGCGACACTGGAAATTGATATGTGGGCGGCCCGCGGGCTGGATGGTGGTCTGTCCCGGCCCAAGCATGTCGAAGACACCTTACCGGATGTTTATGCCGCGATTGAGTACCTGAAATCACGTCAGGATATCGATCCCGAACAAATTGGCCTGATCGGTTTTTCCTGGGGTGGGGTGGTCGCCATGCTGATGGCCGGAGAACAGCAGTCAGCACCACTCAAAGCGCTGGTAGCGAATTATCCGGTGTGCTGGGCATATAACAAAGTGCCGGGCTACCCTTTTACTCAAATTGCGCAAGACCGTCGGCTGATGATTTTGTCCGGTGCTGAGGATAAATACGATGGCCCGGGCGATTGTGAGCATCTGGTGCAGCAATTGCCCATCGACAGTCAGTCTCGGGTGAAACTGGAAACACTGGCCGGGGCAACCCATGCTTTTGAACGGCCCAGAGCGGACAGTCTTTTCTTTGATCCCTATGCCTTCCGGGGAAAGGGCGGACAGGTTCCGATTCGTTACAACCCGGAAGCGACCCAACATGCACTCCAGCTGACATCTCAGTTTTTTGTCAGTCGGTTGAGCGACTAAACAGGTATCTCCCTGTACTTTCGACCGCCGCGTGTCCCTTAGCGGCGGATTCTTTTGGCAGGGACTGATACTTTTTCTTCCAGGCTGCCCGCAGCGAACTGGCTTGCGGAAACCCGGATTTGAACGCAGCCCCTTCAACGGTTTCACCGTGTTCCAGATAACTTTTCGCCTCTTCGAGCCGGAGTTCCACCAGATAATCCCGAATTGTCACGCCGGTGGCATTTTTAAATTCTCTCTGCATATGGCGGGATGAAACGCGAAATACCTCGGCGATGTCGGTTAACGTCAGCTTTTCGCTCAGCCGGGCTTGCAGATAATCCTGAATAGAATGCACTAATGGGGAGATATGGCTGCGATAACAGAGTTGCTGGGAAATTTGCGGGTCATTGGCCATTCGGCGTCGGTACACCACCAGTTCTCTTGCCACTTCAAGCGCGAGCGGGCTGTCATGGAGTTCTTCAATGAGCTGGAGCGCCAGATCGATGCCAGCGGTGACGCCTGCTGTGGTGTAAATCTGTTCGTCGCGGACAAATATACGCTCCGGGATCACTTTCGCGGTTGGAAATTGATCAGCGAGTGCCTGCGTCAGTTTGTGATGGGTCGTACATGCCCGGTTATCCAGCCACCCGGCCAGTCCGAGCAGGAAAGCGCCGGTACATATCCCCAGAATACGGGTGTTGTCTTTCGGCATCTGCCTGAGCCATTCAATACAGGTCTGACTGGCCGGATTCTGGTAGATCGCTTTGTGATACTTCGAAGCACAGACGATGACAATGGCATGGTCCGGCAGGGTTGCCGGCAAGGGCTGTACACCGCCAATGGTTAATCCCTGATAGCTGCTGAAAGAAGACTGATCGCCGATGAAATGTAAGTTCAGCTTCATGCCGTAGTTCATGGCTTCGTGGAATGCCTGACAGGGGCCAGCCAAATCGAGCAGGTGCACCTCTGGCGTCAGCAGAAAATAAATATCTCTCGGCGATTCATTGATACTGGCAGTCTCCATTGCCACTGAGTCCCTTGAAATGCGTTTTCACTCAATGTATCACTCCGTATGCTTCAGAGGCTAGTGCAATACAATGAGTATGTTAGATTAGAGACGATAGTTGACTGATTTTATTCAGAAGAAAGCGGATTGATGGAAAAGGAGAAAGCATGGAAATAGTCCGGGCAGCCATGTGGCATGAACAGATGTATGTTCCCTATGTGAAAGCGTGTGCCGAAAGTGGCATCGAACACTATCAGTCCGCTGCGGATGCGCCGGAAGCGTATCTCAGAAACTGGATCGATTATGCGGAAGGGCGAAATTTGCCTGAAGGCTGGGTACCTGTAATCACCTATTTCTGTATCAGGGATGGCGAAATTCTGGGATCGATTCGGGTTCGATCCGGCACGAATGATCGCGTCGAACATATTCTTGGCCATATCGGGTATGAGACTCAGCCGAACGCCAGGCGTCAGGGCGTTGCCAGTCATATGCTGCAGTGGGTACGCAGGCATGTGATCAAGAAACCTGTGCGCATTACATGCGATGCGGAAAACACATTTTCCCGCCAAGTGATCGAGCGGAACGGGGGACGTTTGCTGAAGCAATTTTTTAATGAAGAACACCAGACAGATTTTTTGTGTTTTGAGTTATTGCCATTATTGGCTGATATGTCCGACAGTAAGGGTCAGATGTCTGATTAGAGATATGTATTTCTAAGCTGACCTGAGACAATAAAGACATACGCTCAGCGTATTTTTCTATGATCTGAATTGAAGGCAGCGCATGATCTACTTATTCCCCTTATTGACCGTTTCAATATGGGCAGGGAATGCCATTGTTAACAAACTTTCTTACAGCGTGATTGATCCGGGAGCGATCGCATTTTACCGCTGGTTTTTTGCCATGCTGGCACTCACCCCTTTTGTGTTGAAATCTGTCATTCAAAACTGGGCCAGTATCAAACCGTATTTGTCCAAACTGGCATTTCTGGCGTTACTCGGGATGGTGCTGAACCAGTCGCTGGGTTACTTTGCCGCGCCGACAACCACGGCCACCAATATGGCACTGATTATGTCTTTGGTGCCGCTGATGAGCATGTTCCTGAGCGTGCCGATTCTGAAGCAAAGACTCTCGCCACTGGCGATGATCGGCGCAGTATTGTCTCTGGGCGGACTGGTGCTGATGCTCAGTCATGGTGATCCGTCTCGTCTGCTGGCACAGGGAATTAATCAGGGGGACGGCTTGCTGTTGCTGGCGGCATTTGTCTATGCCTTGTATTGCGTGTTGATTAAACGCTGGGACATGCCGCTGAGTAACTGGCAGTCGGTCTATGTGCAGGGCGTGTTTGCGGTACTGTTTCTGTTACCGATGCTGTTCACCAGCCAGCGGGTTGCTGTGACCGGCGAATCACTGCCACTGATTCTGTTTGCGGCGATTCCGGCTTCGGTGATTGCGCCATGGTGCTGGATGAAAGGCATTCAAATGCTGGGGGCAGACAAAACCGCCATGTTCATGAACCTGATGCCAGTCATGACCGCGATCATCGCCAGCATGATGCTGAATGAACAGCTGGAACCCATCCATCTGATTGGTGGCTCAATGGTGCTCTGTGGCGTGGCAGTGGCTCAGATCAAATTCAGAACGCGCCGCAGCAAGCTGGTGGCGGCTTAAATCAAAACGAATGTGTACATACTTGTTAAGGCAGTGGAAACGCTGCCTTTTTTGTACCCGTCGGAGGATGACTGGCAGAAGAAACGGCTTTTTTATGTCTGAATATCAGCCCATTTTAGTCCGAATTTCGCCAGATACTTTTGAAGTCGGCTGGAATCATTGTTGGACGATTTCTGCAATCGGCTGATATTGAAAAGTTCACGTCCTGCTGAAGCCAGTGACTGGTGTTGCTGACAAACCTGCAACACATAGTTCAGCTGATACTGGTCAAAGTCGTCTAATGTATCCATAACTTCAGGAGGGAGGAATTGGGTGATGACTTGACGAATAGCTGCCGTGCCTGGCTGCCAGGCAAATTGAAGTCGGGTGATTTCCTCGCACACGTCATCCACCGAAATGCGGGACGCATCGGCCAGTGTACATAAACGGGTCACTGCTGCTGTCAGATCCCGGAAATTCCCAGACCAGGGCGTCATCGGGGATTGCGCAAAGTGAAGAAATGTCTCTTTGGCTTCTTTACTGAACTGAACACGTTGCCCCGTTTTTCGGGTATAGAGTTCCAGCTCATACTCAAGGTTAGCCGGGATATCTTCACGGCGGTCTTTCAGTGCCGGTAACGGATAAGTCCAGAGGTTGATACGGGCCAGCAAATCTTCACGAAACTGACCGGAAGTAATTTGCTGGTGCAGATCCCGATTGGTCCCGGCAATGAGCTGAAAGTTACTGGAAACGGTTTGATCACTGCCCACAGGATGAAAGGTTTTATTTTCGATGGCGTGGAGCAGCATGGCCTGTTCTTCAAGTCCCAGTTCTCCGATTTCATCCAGAAAGAGCACACCGTTATTGGCTGTTTTCAGAAAACCATCCCGGGCAGCCAAAGCCCCTGTGAATGCCCCTTTGGTATGACCAAACAGCGCGGCCATGGCATTCTCGCCTTTTAAGGTTGCACAGTTGACGGAAACAAACGCGCCTTCCACCGCCCCTCGCATTTTTTTGAGCTGGTAGATTCTGGATGCCAGTTGTGATTTCCCCGCACCTGTCGGCCCGGTGAGTAAAATGGGCTCTGGCGATCGAATGGCGACTTTTTCGATCTGGCTGATCAGTTGGTTGAATGCTTCATTTTTGGTCGCGATTCCGGCTTTCAGGAACTGACTGCCTTCCTGATGCTCGATATCGAAGCGGTTGGCTAACTGATCGTATCTGGACAAATCCAAATCAATGATCTGCACTTGCCCGACAGATTTGACCGGGTTGCGGTTATCGGGTGCTGACTGGATGAGTTTGCCCGGAAAGTGGCGGCTTTCAGTGAGCAGGTAACTGCAGATCTGAACAACATGCGTCCCCGTGGTGATGTGAAAGACATAATCACACTGATCGGTGTCGAAGTCTTGCTGTTTGCACCAGTCGAATAACTTGGCGTACACCTCTTCGAAATCCCATGGGTCATGAAAATTGAGGGGATGTAACTGTACGTCGGTTTCCGGGGAAACCGTCCCGATATCATCACGGATCTGGTTTGCTAACCGAATACTCCGGTTGTCATGCATCAGGTGAAGCTGATCAATCTTCAAATCCTGTTGGCTGCAAAGGCTGACATTCGGACGCCATTTGTGCCATCGGTCGGCGCGTTTCCCGTAAAAATCCAGTTTAGTGCCTAGCAGACTGACTGCGACCTGCTTTTTCATCCTTTACCTATCCAAAAAGATAATACCATATCGGATTATATTGCTTTCTCTGAGTTCGTCCGTCCAGGAGGAATTGACACCTGATGCAATAAAAAAGATTTTTATTCATGAAAAACAATTGGTTGAGATTTTTATTTGTGTTTTTTCAAAATTTGGCACGCCACTTGAAATAACAAGTTTGTGATTTGATGGTTGTGATTCTGAGTCACGCCGGTGCGCCAAGCCATGCAAATGCGTATACCAATCACATTAACTTTTAAGTAGCTCAGCAGGTAGAGCAGCGAAGGACGATTCGTGTGTCGTGGGTTCGATTCCCATCTTAAAAACAGGATAGCTCAACGGTAGAGCAGCAATTTTTCACATTGCGTGTTGTGGGTTCGATTCCCGCTCCAATAAATACAGATAAAAAACAATTGCGAACAATCGTGACTGACCGCTGGTGGCAAGCCGACGAAAACCAAACGGAATTCAGCAAGCAGGATGCTCCCTGATTTCCCGGGTCTTTCGTCCACGGGTCATCAAGTCAGTCACCTTGTTCGTACTTCAATGCTTGAATGATAAGCAAGGATGATGACCATGATTTTCAGAAAAAAATTAATCATTGCAGACAACCAACGCGTATTGGTTCTAAAAGATCAACAATTTGAGACGGTCTTAACGGCAGGAAAGCACTTGTTTTGGGATTTCAGGAAAGCGCTTAGTTTCATTACTTTCGATATCAACACATGCTTTGTGACAGACGAAAACTTGATCCGTTTGTACCACAAACATGACACGCTCGCTGAGCACATCCTGCACTGGAAACTGGCTGGGTCTGAAGTGGGTATGCTGTACTTGAATGGCATGCTGCAAGGTATCGTTGCATCCGGTGAGCACCTGTATGTGTGGAAAGATGCCGGGGAGTTCCGTCTGGATATTATTGATATTTCGCAGGCGGTTGCAGTTGAAAACAGCCTGTTGCAATTGATGAAGCGAGCGGGGGCGAATACGTCCGGCAGCCTGATCCGCAGTAAAAATACCGTCGCGGTGAAGCCGGTCGCGGATATCCATATCGATAAGCAGCATATCGGATTGCTTTATCTCGACGGCAAATTGGAAAAAACGCTTTCACCGGGTCAGTACGGTTTCTGGCAATTGAACCGTCAGGTTGAAGTGAAAATTTATGACCAGCGGAGCCTGTTGTTAGATATCAGCGGTCAGGAAATCCTGAGCAAAGACCGGGTCAGCCTGCGCATCAACCTGAGTGCCAGCATTCGGGTGGTGGATGCGGTACTGGCTGCAAGCCGTGTCGACAAGGTGGAAGACTATATCTATAAAACGCTGCAACTGGCTTTACGTGAGGCCGTGGGAACGCAAACACTGGATGACCTCCTCAACGATAAGCTGTATGTCAATGAGACGGTCAGAACGTTAGTGGCAGATTTGCTACAAGCGGTTGGTGTGACGCTGGACAGTGTCGGTATGAAAGACATCATTTTACCCGGCGAGATGAAAGCCATCCTGAATCAGGTAGTGGAAGCGCAAAAGGCAGCGGAAGCGAATGTGATCAAGCGCCGTGAAGAAACGGCGGCTACCCGCAGTTTACATAACACCGCGAAAGTGATGGAAAACAACCCAACGCTGTTGCGCCTGAAAGAGCTTGAGGCACTTGAAAAAGTTGCAGAAAAAATCGACAGCCTGACGGTACATAACGGTCTGGAAGGCTTAATGAAAGGTGTGGTGAAAATACCGTGTATTTAGCGCAGGTTTCACCGGATGTCAGCATGAATTGAAACCGGGGCATTCTCTCTATTCCGCCTCTGTTTGTTGCTCGCAAAGAGCAAAAGGAACGAAACGATGAACCACGAAAAGAGACACGAAAAACAGTATGAGACCCTGACCAGTCAAGGGCATGTACCGATTCACGCCTGGACCCGGGGCGTGCCTTTTGACGCCAAAGCGCAGGCGCAGCTGAAGAATATCGCTGCGATGGATATCGTGCATCACCATATTGCGGTGATGCCGGATGTTCACCTCGGCAAAGGCGCCACCATTGGCAGTGTGATTCCGTCTGTGAACGCGGTGATCCCGGCGGCGGTGGGTGTCGATATCGGTTGCGGCATGGTGGCGGCCAAAACCAGCCTGAAGGCCAGTGATTTGCCCGACAACCTCAAAGGCGTGCGCAGTGCGTTTGAAGCTGCGGTTCCTCATGGCCGCACCACTGGACGCGGACGAAAAGATGTCGGCGCGTGGGACAAAATTCCCGAGTTGGTCGCCAGCGAGTGGCTGACCCTGCAACGCCGGTTTGAACGCATCTGTGATAAACATCCGGCGATCCGCAAAACCAACAACATTCATCACCTCGGCACCATGGGCACAGGGAATCACTTTCTGGAGCTGTGTTTAGATGAGTACGACAGCGTCTGGATCATGCTGCACTCCGGCAGTCGGGGCGTCGGCAATCGTATCGGGACTTACTTCATCGAACTGGCGAAGAAAGAAATGACCCGGCACCAGATCCATCTGCCGGATCAGGACTTAGCCTACTTAAAAGAAGGCAGCCAGTACTTTGACGATTATGTCGAAGCAGTCGAATGGGCGCAGGATTACGCCCGCAAGAACCGGGAAATTATGATGATGAACGCCATATCTGCGCTGAAACAGGCGCTCGGCGTGCATTTTTCGGCGGCTGAAATGGCGGTGAACTGCCACCATAACTACGTCTCGCGGGAACATCACTTCGGGAAAGATTGCTTTGTTACCCGAAAGGGTGCCGTGCGCGCTCAGAAAGGGGAGATGGGGATCATACCGGGCAGTATGGGCGCCAAATCCTTCATTGTCCGTGGACTGGGTAATGCCGACAGCTTCAACAGTTGCAGCCACGGCGCAGGCCGCGTGATGTCCCGGACACAAGCCAAGAAAGTGTACAACATTGCCGATCAGGTCGCAGCGACCCAAGGTGTGGAATGCCGCAAAGATGCAGGCGTGATCGACGAAATTCCTATGGCTTATAAAGACATTGATAGCGTCATGGCCGCCCAGAAAGATCTGGTTGAAGTGGTGCATACCCTCAGGCAGATCGTCTGCGTGAAAGGCTAGGAAAAACAAGGCTGTTGTACTGATTTGTTGTCTGAAATCACATTGTGACAGATTGAATGCAGTCACCCTGAAACTGTGTTCTAGGCTTGAGGACGGGAAGGTTTCAGGGTATGCAATGATGTGCGTTCCGGCGGTAGCGTGGAATGCACTCTTGGAAGGTGTTGCATGTCGCGCTTGCGTTCAGTGTCAATCTCAACATTTGTGCATGCGCGCCAGATACTCTTTGCTGGCACAAAGAGTATCCAGAAATGCCTTTTGGTTCTTTGGTGTTGTCCGGGTCAGTTGTAGGCGTTCCCGACGCCGACAACCTAAAAATTCATCCATGAATTTTCCCTAAGCAGATGACCTTTTCCGAACCTTGTCTTTTGGGGTTTTATTTTAATTAAAATCAACTGCTTACGTCATTTTCGCGCAGGCGGGAATCCAGTGCCTTTTGGCGTTCTTAAGGCGACTGTCCCAATATTTCTCTTATTGTGATGGGGGGGATGTCGCGCTTGGATTCAGTGTCAATCTCAACATTCGTGCATGCGCGCCAGATACACTTAAAGAGTACTCAGAAATGCCTTTTGGTTCTTTGGTGTGGTCCAGGGCGGTTGTAGGCGTTCCCGACGCCGACAACCTAAACATTCGTCCTGAATTTTTCCCTAAGCAGGTGACCTTTCCGAACCTTGTCTTTTGGGGTTTTATTTTAATTAAAATCAACTATTTATGTCATTCCCGCGCAGGCGGGAATCCAGTGCCTTTTGGCGTTTTTAAGGCGACTGTCCCAATATTTCTCTTATTGTGATGGGCTGGTATGTCGCGCTTGCGTTCAGCGTCAATCTCAACATTTGTACATGCGCGCCAGATACTCTTTGCTGGCCCAAAGAGTATCCAGAAATGCCTTTTGGTTCTTTGGTGTTGTCCGGGGCGGTTGTAGGCGTTCCCGACGCCGACAACCTAAAAATTCGTCCTGAATTTTTCCCTGGGATGGTGAAATGGTTTGGTTCGAAACTCGTTTTTGCCCCAATATGTGTTAACTCTGATAATATCCAGAATCACGATGCGTTGTTTTTCCAATACCTAAGCTAAAGGTTGACGAATTGCCTGAGCAACCCGCTTTGTCGTATGTAACTCAGAATTAGCGCAGAAAAAATCATACTTCTATACAAGAAAGGTACAAATTCAATAGAGATAGGTTGCTATTAACCCGATTAAAAATGAAGCGACTTCAGACTTAAGGATTAATTAAGGCTGATGTTGTACTAAATATCCTTTTATATCAGCGTTCGCTAGCATTGCTTCGAAAATGCGACCATCCCAATGGTTGCTACTTTTTCGGTTCGCTATTTTAATATCTTCCTCTAACCTATTGACCATGTCTACCTCTTTGTAGCTTGCATCTTCTAAGATATCCTCATATTTATCTTTAGCGTATTCTAGTGCATATTTTTTTATGTCTAACTCATATAGGTGCTTTCTTATTCTTCTTCTTGAACGCCCGCGTACACCCCTTGAAATGATAATTTTAAGGTCAATACTTGCACCAATAATATTAGTACAACTAGATGTATCGAAGATAAATTTAAAATTAACTTTTGTTAATAAGTTTGAATAGTAAGGATGTATGAACTTAGCAGTCTTATTGGTATTACAATAGTAATGGTTCCATTTTTTAGAGGAACAAGAATTACATTGATTTACAAGGTTGTTACGGAGTATCGAAAATTCAGGCCAATGACTTTTTGGGATAAAATGGTCAAGTATTCTAGGTTTACATGGTCGACCACAAAAAGGACATTGACAGAGTCTTCTCTTTCTTATTTTTGATAATTCGTTATCTATAGCAACAGGAGAAGAAGTATAGTAGTCTTCGATGATCTTTTTATTTTTTTTAAATCTAGATGCTGTAGGTTCTAGATGGTAACGACCAATAATTTTGTCATAGTCTCTGTAGGCATTTCTTATAAACGGAGAAAGACGTTTTATATTGCGTGTATTTTTTGTGTTAGAGGATATCGCAAGATTAAGTAAATCATTATATTGAGCGATATCTACTTTATTTTTGGTTACATCAATCATTGCTTTTTTTGTTTCTTAGCGTATAAATAGGATATTGCTTTAGAACCTAATTCATCAGACAGTTCATCAATTGCCTTATCAATATTATTAGAGTATTTTGACTCTATAATCTGGTCTATCATTTCTTGATAAGGTTTTTCAGTGACTTTGTCACCAAACACATCAGCAGTGATTCTCTCAAGAGAATTTCCTAGAGTTTCTATATCTGGTTGACGACTCTCGCAATTTTCTTCGAGTATGTGGATATAGTCTGATTGAATTGTCCACTTCCCCTTTAGC
>NZ_JMIB01000002.1 GCF_000695255.1 Photobacterium galatheae
AAACGGAAAAGCCCCTGAGGATAAACTCAGGGGCTCGGTCGCCATCAATGTGGGGAGAGTGGCAGAAGCTTGGAAGCGGTGGGAGGGGGATATATCATTGTATCAAACCCTCAGCATTAAACTTTAAACATTAAAGACACTTTATTAGCATACTTAGAACGGATTATTACCCATGGGGCGATCTCGATACAAGAAATACCTAAGTTGCTCTGCAGTTAGTCGGCTAAAGTTTTGATACCTAATTTTAGGATCGTATCGTTCTAATTGAGCTGGGTCATAAAAAGAAACGTCATATTCAGATAGCGTTGAAAATCCGCCTGAATTTTCAATGTAATCAGTTCCGTCAATTGACGCAAGCCACCCCTTTCTGAGAGCCTCGTAGGCTAGAAGCCAGTTACCTGTTTTTAGTTCTGATTGAGTCATCAAGCTTGACCAAAAGTCGAAACTGACATCTCTTGAAATTAATCCTCTTTGCTGGGCATCCAGTGTCAGCAAAGCAATAAAAGAGTTTTCAATATTTTTCAAACTATCAATTACATTTGAATCAAAATCAAGATTTAACAGCATCATCCCCCATATCGCCCAACAAATCTCACTTGTATGGCTTTGCCGAGAATTCTCAGTAATAATAAACTGCAATGTCTTTTTAACTTCAGAGAGTTCAATTATAATTCCGGCATTCTTATAGAACGCGATAAAATCAATTACAATTGGTAACGTGGATGGTTCTGCTATTGCCCATTGTAATAGAATACGTTGATAAAGACTGTAGTTTTCACTTTGCACGATATGAGATGAGGTCCGTACAACTGCATACTTTAATATTGGTTCACTTGGCTCTTCAGATAAAAACTCCATCGTCATGTCAAAGAATGCTAATAAACTTCTTCTTTGTGCCGCAGGAGTTACCATCTTGATATCAAACTTTTGAAGTTCATGCAGCCACTTAGGATCGACTTCAAGAGGTAATTCAATAATTTGTGTTTTTGATGTATTCAGCTCTAGCTCGAATGAAGCGAGTACCTCTTGAAGTGTAGATAAAATAATTTCTGCTTCTTGGAGAGTTTTGCACCCAAACTCAAAGTCATCTATATATCGATGATAGTTAGAACCAATCCTCTCGACTAGTTGTTTATCAACTTCTGACATTATCAATTCAGCAATAGCATAAGAGGTATCAGTACCTATGGGTATGCCCTTTGTCTGTTGATCTTGACCATTTCTAATTATCGTATCAATTTTATTACCAAGGCTATTTCGAAATCTCCTTTGCATTTTAGCAACAGGTTTTGTATGTATCGCCCAAGGTATACTATGTGTATAAATTGTTGAGTAGAAGTTTGAAATATCTGCTTTCAAGATATATCTAGATGCTGTACGTGTTTTTAGTTTGGACTCTGGCAGATGCGAAAACCCTTTTTCCCACTTTAGAGCTCTAGACTTATCATCTTCAACAGGCTTACTTAAAGATTGAGAAGAACGATTATATACTTCCTCAAACTCAGCCCAATGATCAGAAATTAACTTTGATATATGATAGTAATTTATTGGATTTGGGACGCTCAAAGGACGACGTAACTTACCTCTTCTTGCCAAATTATACTTTGCACATTCACTTGTATATTTGGGTCCGTCGCGTCCGTAAGAAAAAGGAGATAAATCCTGAATTTCAGGGTTTAATAGAACTCTACTATAATCTTCGGTACTGAAAACACCAGGCAACTCTTGCGGAAAATAACCCTTTTTTAAAAGCTTTTCTATCATATCACTCGACCTTATTTCATATGGCTAATATTATATTTTTACAAGCCCATACAATACCCATGATGCATACTCAATTCCTTGCACATGCTCAAATTATGCAATAAAACATAAATTTCAACCAATTTCATTACCCAAAGAGTGGTAAAGCAAACGCCATCTCTGGCGTTTGCTTACTCCGATCACATCAATAGAAGCTCAGCCCCACCGGCACTTCCACCCACTGCTTACACCTGCACAGCGCGACGCCCTCTGCGACTTTGACGCAGCGGGATCGGATGACGCCTTGGTGGGTGAAGATGCAGTGGCCGTATTCGCAGACGACGGCGGGGTACGGCCCCGACAGTTCCTGATACATGACATCGAGTCGTTTTGGTTCAAGTTCGGTAATATGAGCCTGTACCATTATTCTGCCTCCATCTTGAATAAGGCGATGTCGAGTTTTTCGTAGATGGATGCAAACAGATAAAAAAGATGTTCAGCGGTGAGAGTTTCAACCGGGCCTGAGGATGCGCTGGAGATTGCGGCTAACCCGCCAATCATTTCCCGGGCTTCGAGGACTAAGGTGTGCGGATCTTTGTTGATTGCCTGGAAAGCAGAAGCTGAATTTATAGACATAGCATGTCTCCTCTTAGATGCAATTCATGCTGCCAAATCGGAGACGCCAATACTCACGATGGTGGCAACTCGGACAGGGTTGGCGTAACCGGCCTAAGAGGAACCGGCGCGACCGAAGTCGCCCCTGCCCAAGCTACCATAGAGTACTGTTTTTTCCAGGTGTGCGCGAGCGCAGCCCAACAAAAAAGACGCTGAGCGCGTCTTTCGGGCTCTCTTAGTTTGCTGGACGCCAATCCAGATAACAGATTTTGCTGTTATGAATATGAGCTTAACTGCGCATTTTGGGGGTGTCAAGGTTGAACGACAACGAAGATCACTTTACTTGGCAATCAATAAACTCCGTTGTCACTCCATAAAATATCCACTAAAATTGGCATAGCTACGGATATTAAGAGGAGTAGCACTATGTCTCCAAAAACTGAAGTTCGTGTTTCTGTTGACTCTGAATTCCTGAGTACACTTCAGAAAAGATTAAATGTGTCTAAATCAACTGACTTAACCAGACTTGCCCTTACTCTGCTTGACTGGGCATCAGAAGAAGTGAGCCATGATAGGACAATTTTATCAGCAACAAAACAAGGCAAAGATGTCCATCGATTAGTCATGACAGAACTATCAAACATCAAGAAGGCAAAAGAAGAAAAGCCAACAAGGGAACCAAATGCCGGATGATCTAGATTTGCAAAATGCAAAGGAAACAACCCCTAATATTGCCCCAGTTAGTGAACCAGAGCCTTTGACAGGTAAAGAAAAAGCCGGTGTGTCACTTACCTGGGGCATCATCGGGGTGTTGGTTGGATTTCTAGTAGTCATCCTAATCATTTTCACGTGGGGTGAATCCAGATACTTTAATGCGTTTGATCAGTTAGAAACGATAAAGGCAACAAGCCAAGCACTAACTACAGAGCAACTCCAAAAGATCGATGCCCTTTCAACTTCTTATGCTACTCAAAGAACTGAGTTTCGGGCTTTTTGGTTCGATACTCTTCAGCTTATTTTGTTAAATGTTCTATTCCCAACGTTAACCGCGTTACTTGGTTACGTCTTTGGAACAAGCAAAAATAACAACTCTTAGTTCATTCAATCAAAAGGAAGCCTGAGCTACTCTCAGGTTTCCTTTCACATCTTCGCTAAATGTACCCGGCCTCGTTTCAAAGTCCTTGCCGCAAGCGAATTCAACTGTTTTGTTCGAACTTGTTCTGCAAAACGGGCAGCATTAACATCACTTAATTGAGTTTTACCAAAAGAACTCGATTTGATAGTCATCTCCTACCCCATGTCGAAACACATACATTTCATAGCTCTTAAGGTTATCTTTATGGTAATTGTATTCGATTTCGCTCTCAAACACCGACATATAGCTAATAAACGTTCATGCAGCATATCTACTTCAGACGTATTATCTTTACAAGACAATATCTCTCCGATGAGAGCGCTTAATCCAGAGCGCATTAAGCACCCTAATATTGGGTCACCAAAAATAAGAGGTGGCATATTTTCTATAAATTGTTCAGCTTGGCTTTCCCCTTGAAATAATTCAGTGATTGGTATAAATTTTGTTGCCCAACCATGTTCTGTCAATAAATCTATTACAATGCAAACAGACTCCTCCATCAATATAATTTTAACTATAGCTTCAACGGTTCCACCTTCAGGACTTTTAATTGCCTTCAAAATAAATTCAGCCTCACCATTAATCAAATTTTCATTATTCCATCTAATCTGAAATTCATATTCCCTCCCGTTAACATCTTTAATTATCTTGATCATAAGGAACCTCACAGAAATTTTCACATACAGTGTAATCTATATTATTCAGGCACAACGTCTTAAAGGTCAGATCAAGAAATGAAACCTGCCATAGGAGCAGACTTGAGATATAAAAGGAATATAATATTATCTTTAATCAACATTCTTTCCTGTTTACAGGCACTTCCACCCACCGCTTACAACGGCACAAGGCTATCCCCTCGCGATTTTCACGCAGCAGGACGGATCACGCCTTTGCTGTCGCAGATGCGGTGGCCGCATTCGCAGACAACTTCATTCACAATGGGTTTCGCTGAGTGGAACTGAGGGAGTTGTTGTGCGGTATTCATGATTTGCTCCTAGCTTTCTGCCGTTCGTCTGCACTGGCTTGTACTGTTGTCGCTCATCATATCCAAGCTACATAGGCAAAATTGCCCAATTTTTCAGCAGAATCAGAGGGTCTCGGTGTCGATGCCTTTGTGCTTCAGCAATGGTGCTGACAATGGCTTCAGATGCTTCCAGGGGGTGGCGATCATGTTCTCTTTCAGTGGCCCTGTTGCAGGGCTGCAACTTTTTTGACGTGGCCCAGCACGGCCTTCTGCCCTTCCCGGCTCTGGCCTTTCAGCCAGCTGATGCGGTCAGTCTGGCTGATTCGGTCTTCCTTTGTCACTTCGTCTACAAACACCACCTGCTCATAACTGAGGGTATTGGGGTGTGCTGCGCACGGCCAGCACGGCTTCATCAATGGATTTGCTGACGGTGGCGGTCGCAACTGTGGTGCTGAATATGATGATTTTGATGCTGGAGCGTATCACGCAAAGGAATGAATATTTCATTTAAATACAAATCTTATAACTAAGAATAATAGCAATAAATGTAATGACATTGGCCATAGTGCCACAAAACTTTGGAAAGCCAAAACAATCGCCGCGATTATAGCGAAAGGTGCAATGACCCATAATAAAGCAATGAATGCCTTTCGTAATCGACCTGTTGCGGAATCAATGATGACATTAACTAACCAAATGATCCCAAATAATATAACAAAGAAAATGATTGTTACGAAAAATTTAAAGTCAGCAGAAAAATCAAAAGGCATAAAACACTCCCAAAATGAATCATTTTTTATAAAATATCGTGTACAATGACCACAAGTTACTTACTTGCTTTTAAAATTAATTAACTTGCATAAACCCCAAAATAAAACACTATTCTCACCTTCTCATTCCTTCATTGATTACACATTTATCTTGGGCTAAATATTCTCTCATCATGAGTGATGTGACTTGTCTTCACTCAAGTGATGCGCTTAAAGAACCATCTTTATTTAAACGTATAAACAATCTTATTCATTATGAAACTCAATTTATAACGATTCACTCTAAAAAAACAAGCAAAAGTTCTACATTGCTTCACTCTTTGACCCAATTCCGTGCTAATTGCCCTCAGAAAAACAACACAAACATCTTTAGAATGCGAAGAAAAATACCTTCAGGAGATAAAAATCACTCAGTTAACCTCGACATTCAACTCACAAAATTCATATATCAACCCACTCTCACCATGCAATCAAATATGATTTTGAGTTACATTTGTACCAAACTGAACACAGTGATTTTCATACACATGACACCCATAGGATGATATCCAGTGAGAACCTTTGAACATCGCCTTCGTTTTATTCAGCAAGACCGGACCCAGTCAAACTGGGCAGAAAGCTTTGGGTTGTCTGAGCGCGAATTTGCAGCCATATTCACCGGCCAGTTTCCTGATACAGCGTCCCTTCAACTGCTTCGCCGGGTTGAAAACGCAAATCTGAACTGGTTACTGACGAATGATGGCGAACCCTTTTTCGTCAACCATCACCTCTCAAGAGAAGCGTTTGCGAATAAGATTCAGGCGAAATTGGCATACAAACCCTGGCAGGTGTATTTGTGCTCACTGGCAGAGCAAACAATGCTGCTCCTCACCCACCCGGCTCAGATTGAACACAAGGGCAAGACAGTCGATTATCAGCAACTTGAAATTCATGTCGGTCCGAACACTCAAGCGCTGGCCGACACGCTCCGTCCGTCAGCAGAAAAAGGACAAGTCCTTGTCCCGCAGTTCAATACAACCGAGAAAAAGTCGATTGCAGGCGGCCAGCTTGGCACCTACGGGCTAATGCGAAATCGCGCCATGATAAAGACCGAGTGTCATGTGGCCGAACCTGACTCCCTGCATTTTCCGGACAAGCACGCAGCAAAAAATCAAGTAGACACGATTTTATTGCAAACACTCATAAAACTGCTTGAGCAGTATCTTGCTGAATCTGATGAGGTGCTGAGTGGTGAAAGCAGAGCCAAAATTATTTCAATACTTTACGGCTTTACAGGCAAGATGAAAATGACGGCCACAGACCTGACACCCGAACTGATCCAAACTGCAATCAAGATCATGCATGAGCAGAATCAATAAGCCGTTTCCTGTGATCGCGCAGGCAATCCCTTCATTCATGAACGCAGCTTTTTGCTGACTTGCTAAGTCGCTGATCTTGATTCGAAATGCAACTTGATTCGCAAAATGCAAACCCTCGTCTTTCCCAATCTGTCCTCTCTTTTCATTGAATTCAGGAACCCGGCTGCCATCCGGCTTTCGGTGCCTCTTCTCTGTGAATCATGACGCATTGGCATACTTCCTGCCTGAGCATTTTCGAGCAAATTTCATATTTTGATTTCAATGTATTGCATTCACTGTAATGCTCAGACCGTGTCGGGAGTCGTTATGAAGCTGGAATATATTCAGGGGAAAGACAGTCAGATCACAATTGTTATTCAGGGCGAAATGGATGCAGAGGGCTGCCGGGATATCCAGCCTTATCTGGACCAGATCATTACGCAGGAAAAAGGGCCGGAAATCACCATGGATTTCAACCAGGTACCCTTTATTGATTCGTCCGGCATTGGTGCCATTGTTTATCTCTACAAGCGGCTTCGCGAACAGCATTGTACGCTTTCGCTGAATCAGGTTCATGGCCAGCCTTTGGAACTGCTGAAGCTGCTCAGAATCGATCAGGCAATTTCAATCAACCCGTATGCCCCGGTTACAGAAAAATAATCTCAGGGAATTGCCCATGTGTACGGACAGCAGATGGATCCTCACTTTGTTGCTCACGTTCCCCCAGCTTTTGCTGACTGGCTGCACCGTCTGGCCGGAAAAAGGCACCGGGGGGATGGCAGAGCATTATCCGGTGACGCTGGCCCCTGTGATGCCGGATCAACCGCTGGGGCCTGAGCATGGCCTGCGCTTTGAACTGGACATGGTCAGCCAGCATTTAGACATTCTGGTACTGGAAGGTGCAGAGCAGTGCTTTCCAGCAACTGTTGTCCAGGCAAAGCAAAATCAACAGCGCATCACCAGAGAGCTGGAAGGCGGACTGAGTTACGATGCGGCCAACGACTTAATCGTTCAGCGAAATCTGCTGAAAAGACTGGAAAACCAGCTTGATCATGTAAAAAACAAAGGGGCATGTCAGCCTCAGACGGCGAACCTGCCGGCACCGGCAGCACTGGCCAGCAAACTGTATCAACTACTCAACAGCGACAATCAATTTGCGTTCAACTCACCGGAAGTGAATCCCAAGTACATGGGGCACCTTGCCGAGGCCGCCATTCTGCTGCGGGATATTCCCACCTATCGCCTGCACATTACCGGTCATGCCGACCGGGTCGGCACGCCTGAATTCAATCAACGGCTCGCACTGAACCGTGCGAAGCAGGTACAGCGATACCTTGAAATTTTCGGACTGCCGTCAACACGGATCAGTATCGCTTCCGTCGGCAGCGAAGACCCGTTATTTGAAGGACACGGCCCGGCAGTGCGTCTGACAAACCGCAGAGTCAGTATCGAGCTTGTTGAGATCGCCCACCCCATATCCGGGTCCTATGCACAGCCCAAGCACGGTAAGGAGTCGCCCTGATGTCTGGCTTACGTCTATTCCTCTCGGCAATTCTGATTGTAGTGGTGTCTGCCACGGCATCAGCGTATTCCATTCAGCATGGTGATCAACTGACCATCAGCCTCCCGGGGGAAGCATCTCTGAACCGGACCTTTCAGGTTGACCGGCAGGGCCAGATTCAGTTACCGGAAATCGGCCCTGTGAAAGTCGCCGGGCAGACCGAGGTTTCTGTCACCACTTTTATTCGCGACAAACTGGGAAGTGTGATTCGCGATCTGGATCATCTCAGCGTGTATGTCAGCAAGCGACAGTTGCTGATCAGTATCCAGGGCTATGTCAACACACCCGGTGAATACACCCTCCCCGCCAGCGCATCGGTTCAGGCCGCGATTGTTGCAGCCGGGGGCATGCGTCCGGGGGCACAGCTAAATGTCATGCAGCTCAAGCGTGCAGGCCACACCCGCACATTTAACTACAAAGCCTTTCTCGACTCCGGCGATCAGTCTTTACTGCCGGTTTTGCAATCTCTGGATGTCATCTTCGTTCCCGCCTCGCCCATGATCGGGAATATCGAACAGGATTTTGACCCCCAGAATCTGGCAGATGCCGGAGATGCCGCCAGCGACAGAGGGGCCGTTAAAGTGTTTGGCGAGGTCAATCACCCCGGCAGCTTTTCACACAAAGACACGGCAAATCTGGTCGACTTGCTGATGCGGGCCGGCGGCGTCACCCGCTATGCCGGTGTTGAGCAAATCCGGGTCATTTCAAACAATGAACCCGTCATTTTTAATCTGAAACAGTATCTGGATACCGGTCAGGAAACGCTGTTACCGCCCATCGTGCCGGGGGCAACCGTCTTTGTTCCCCGTCAGGAAGAAGAGGTTAAGCGTGGCGCGAACACCATTTATATCATGGGTGAAGTCGCCAAACCCGGCGCTTACGAGACCAAACAGGGCACCTCTTTTATGGATATTCTCGCCAATGCCGGTGGCCCGACCCGCTTCGCTGAATCCCGCCAGATCCGCATTATCACGGCAAAGGGAGACATCAAGTCTTTCGACTTGTCTGGTTTCACCGAAGGCACGTCACGCAGAGCGCTTCCTCAGGTTTCCCCGGGAGACGCGATTTTCATTCCCGAAAAGACCGACATGAACGAAAAATCATGGCTGAAGGTGTCACCACAACGTGCCGTCAGAATCATCGGAGAAGTCATTCGCCCCGGCCGGATTGAATGGTCAAGTGAAATGAATCTGCTTGATTTGCTGGCCCATGTCGGCGGCCCGACCTCACGGGCAGATACCGCCAGAATTGAAGTGATGACCCCAAGTGCTGCCGGTGTGAACCAGACCTACACCTTCAACCTGGATCAATTCCTGAAAAACAGTTCCCGCAACAGCGATTTACCCCCGGTCCGTGCGGGCACAACCGTCCGGGTGCATGATTTACCGCAGGATCCGACCGATAACAAATCGCAATGGGTCCGACAGAGTTCTGAATTGTCTATCTATGTGTTTGGACAGGTCGGTGCGCCCGGTCGCTATCGGTTTACAAACCGCATGCATTTTCTCGATATTCTGTCGGCGGCTGATGGCCCGACCGCCAATGCGGATATCCACAATATCCGCATTACCCATCGCCATGGCGATACCGCCAGAGTGACCAAACTGAATCTCGCGTTATATTTCGAAACCGGCGATGAAAACCTGCTGCCCAAAGTCACCACAGGAGATGCCATCTACATTCCGGAAAAAGATCGCAACTGGCTGGAAGAAAGTAAAGAATCCACCATTCGGGTGCTCGGTGCCGTGAATAAGCCGGGACGCTACCGTTTTAATGACAACATGACCCTGCTAGATTTACTCGCGCAGGCTGGCGGACCAAGTGGCAACGCCTATGTCGAAAAAATTACCGTGGTCAATCTGTCCTGTTGCCGGGATCAGGCCAGAACCTTTGATCTCACTGAGTTTGGCCGGACCGGTAATTTCAGCCTGCTTCCTGTCATACGCGCCGGCGATACCGTGTATATTCCGGACCGCAGTGAGAGCACGATGGAAGCATTTCGGCGCGGTATGAATGATCTGTTCCAGTTCGCCGCCACAGCCGCACTGGTGGGCTTATTATGAATACCTTCTCACCCGACTTGCCTCAAATTGAGCAAATCTATCGTCACATTGTTCAGGAAGAACTGAAAAGTGTGGCGATTACCTCAGTGAATGCAGAAGAAGGGGTGACCTCACTGGCGGTGGCTCTCGCCCAGCGGCATTTACTTTCCGGTAAAAATACATTGCTGGTCGACCTCAACCTGCACCACCCCACACTACTGCCGGTTCAGCTTCATCCTGAAACAGCAACTGAGCCGTCATTTGGCACCCCCTGCACAGTCTGTATTGATGCTGCGCCAGTCATTCTCAACGGCATCATTGCGCCCTCAGGCAGAGCCGACCGGATGATGCTGCGACGCCCGCATGCCATCTCAAGCTGGATCAAAGAATGGCAAGCGACTTATGACCTCATTATCTTTGATACATCCCCTGTCTCGCAGACAAACCAAATCTGTATTCCACCGGAAAGCGTCGCAGCCGCCTGCGATGGCTGCCTGCTGGTGGTGATGGCAGGCAAGACTACCGAAAGTCTGGCGGAGTCATGCGCACAGTCACTACGTTTCGCAGGTGCCCGACTGACCGGCACAATTCTCAACGACCAATACCATCCGCCACTGCGTTCAGAGATCCAGCGTGAACTGGACCGACTGCCGCAATGTTGCCGACGGCTGGTCATGGCATTGCGCAAAAAAGTGTCTGAAAACAAACTACTCTCCATAGAGCTGTAACATGGATGACAAAAAAGCCGCCGACAAACGTGAACATACAATGGATCTGAATATGGACATGAACATAAACATGAACATAAACATGAACATGAACATAAAAACTGTTTTACTGGACATCGAACAGCCCGCTACCCTCGCCAGTGTTACGAAAATCCGGCGACTGCTTCAGCAGGCACTGAGCCTGAGTCAGGCTGACCGTCAGACAGCCCATCAAATCGCCCTGTGTTTTGCCGAGGCTGCAACCAACCTTGTCCAGCACAGTGTTCCGGCTGCCCGGTTATTCAAGGTCAAATTCAGCATGTCCTCTCAGGCGTGGTTACTGACGCTTGAGGACGATGGCGGGAGCTGGGATCCGACTCAGTTAAACCCTGCCACGCCGGACACCCTGCTGGATGCATTTACACTGGATGCCCTGACGCTGGAAGCTGAATCCGGCCGGGGAATCGCACTGCTGAGAACCCAGTGCAGTGACCTCGCTTATCAGGCGGCAGACACAACAGCCAATGCATTCAATTGCCTGACGATCACCTGGACCAACCGCCTGAACGATCCCCGGCCAACGATCGTGATTGTTGATGACGAACCCTCACAGCAGCGTCTTTACCAGACTTACCTGACCGAAGACTTCCAGATACTGACCGCCGATAACGGCCAGCAGGCACTGGCTGTCATCCGGCATCAGCATATTGATTTAGTCCTGTCAGATATTCAGATGCCCGGGATGAACGGCCTGGAGTTCAGAGAACAGCTCAACTCACTGTCGCCCGGTGCGGCTGTACCCTTTATCTTTCTGACAACGGCCAATACCAGTGAAATGCTCCAGCAGGCTGCCACCATAGGTATTGATGACTACCTGACCAAACCCGTCAGCAAGCAAATGCTGTTACACACCGTGCACCGCGTGCTTGAGCGCTCGAAACAAGTCTACCGCCATCTGACCGGTCAGGTGAACCGGCAGATTGCCAGCGCCCTATCACCTCAGCTTCCTGCCAATTGCCCGGGCTGGCGTCTTGCCGTCAGGCAGCGAAATACAGGTATCGGCGGCGGTGATTTTGTGATTGCTCAGCCATGCGAAAACAGCTTTTTTATCGCGGTCACAGACATCATGGGGCACAACGATACCGCCAAATTTTTCTCTTATGCCTACGCCGGTTATCTGCGGGGGATGTTGTTAAATCTTGCGGAAATTGATTGTCCGCCGGATGAGGTCTTGCGGCGTCTGTCCATGGGGGCACGCACCGATCATTTTTTATCTCAGGTCACCCTGACCTGCAGCGCACTCTGTCTGCATCCGGACGGAGAGGTCGTTCTGGCTTCCGCCGGACATCCACCACCACTGCTCATCACGAAACAGGGCATTCAGGCTGTAAACATCAGCGGTATTTTGCCCGGGCTGCTGGACGACCCGCACTACCCCACCATCACTCAGTCGCTGGAACCCGGACAACGTCTGGCGGTGATCAGCGATGGCTTGTTTGAATCGGCTATGACACCAAGTGGCCGACAGGAACTGGAACGAAAAATGCTAGATGCACTCAGAAAGACGCTTTCCCAACCACTCGACGATGCCATGGCGCACGTCATGCAAGTCTTTGATGACTTCACCGGGGGAAAGCCGAACGATGATGCCCTGCTGCTGCTGATTGAACGGGATTGCGAATGAGCCCATTCCTTCAGATGCAACCGCTTAAGCGAGCTTTAAGGAGTCAAGATGAGAATTCTGATTGCCCTGTTCCTTGCCTTGCTGGTGACCCAGCCAGCACATACCAGAGAGATTATTTTTGGGATTGTTCCTCAGCAAGCCGCCAGCAAACTCGCCCGGGTATGGACGCCAATCCTCACGCAGGTTTCAGCGCTGAGCGGCCATACCATCCACTTTGCAACCGCGCCTGATATCCCCACCTTCGAAAAACGTTTAAAAAACGGGGAATACGATCTCGCCTACATGAACCCGTATCATTATGTCGTTTTCCATCAGGAACCGGGGTACAAAGCAATTGCCAAGGCAGCCAACAAGCAAATCAAAGGCATTATTGTGGTTCGGAAAGACAGCGGGATCGCAACCCTGCCGCAGCTTGACCAGCAGACACTCGCGTTTCCGTCTCCGGCCGCATTTGCGGCCAGCATTTTAACCCGCACCGATCTGTCCGCCGCCCATGTCCGTTTCACGCCCAAGTATGTGTCATCCCACGATTCCGTTTATCTCGCGGTGGCTCAGGGCATTTTTCCTGCCGGTGGCGGTGTAATGCGCACGTTCAACAGCATTGACCCGGCGGTGAGAAACCAGCTCACCCCCATCTGGACAACCAAAGGCTATACCTCCCATGCCATCGCCGTGCATCCCCGAATTGATCATCAGACAGCCACCAGCATCCAACAGGCACTGATCGCACTCTCAGACAATCAAAACGGCCAGACAGCCCTGACTGAATTAGCCATCTCCGGGTTTGAGGCTGCCCAGGACGGTAACTGGGATGATATTCGCGCCCTGCAAATCGACTTATTGCACGATTTATTGCATTAAAGGAGCCCCTGATGAGTATTCGTCTGAAAACCATTCTGGGCATTGCCTTCATTGAAGTACTTGTACTGGTGCTGTTAGTCAGTAACGCGCTGAACTATCTCAGCCAGTCAAACCAGTCCCAGCTGGAACAACGCGCGCAGGCAGCCACAACGCTATTTGCCCGTGCCACCAAAGATGCGGTGCTATCTTACGACCTGGCAACATTAAACAGCCTGGTTGACGAGATGATGGCGATTTCAGACATCAAATACGTCCGGATCAGGAATCAGGTCCAGATGCTTGCTGAAGGCGGTGATGTCCCCTCCAACCCACCAAGTTCAGGTAAAGATCGCGGCATCAGTGACGTCGATGACGGCATATATGACATCCACTACCCAATCGTTGAAGCCGGAACCGTCTACGGCAGTATTGAGCTTGGCTTTTCGACAGCAAAGCTGGAAACCCTGCTCACCGACGCAGGAAAGATGTTTACATCCATCGCGGGTCTGGGGGTCCTTCTGGTCGCAGTCTGCTCGTTTGTACTGGGAACCGCGCTCACCCGGCAATTAAGCCGGCTCAAAATGGCAGTTGATGAAATCACGCACAACGGTCCGGGGATGACGCTGCCCAATCACACAAACAATGAGCTGGGGGCTGTCGTTCGTTCATTGAACACCATGTCACTGACGCTGGCGAAAAATCAGCAGGAAATCCAGAATTTGCTGGCGGACAATAGCCGGACCCTGCATGAGCTGCATCGAAACGAAAAAATACAGCAAGCGATCCTCACAGCGTCATTGGATGCCATCATTACCATCAATCAATCCGGCTACATCGTTGATTACAATACCAACGCCGAAGTGATTTTCGGCTGGCACAAAGATGAAATCCTGCATCAGGAAATGGCAGCGTATCTGGTGCCGGAACACCTGAGATCGCAGCACCGTCAGGGCATGCGTCACTTCATTAACACCGGCGAAGGACCGGTGCTGGGCCGTCGCATTGAAACCCTGGCGCTGCATAAAGATGGTCATACTTTTCCGGTGGAACTGGCCGTCTCTCCGGTTGAAACCGACGGAGACTATTTATTTGTGTCGTATATCCGGGATATCACAGCCCGCAAAGTTGCCGAAAAAGAACAACTGCTGGCCGCTCAGGCTTTTGATGCTCAGGAAGCCATCTTTTTTGCAGACGAGTCTGGCAGTATCCTTCGCTACAACCCAACCTTTCAGCAGTTAACCGGTTATGACCCGGAGTCCTGCGCGCCACTCCCCAGCCTCAGCCGCCTTGTGCCCGTGCATCAGGAAATGTGGCAAACCATACATCAGGGCGAAAAGTGGTCTGGCGAATTGGTATTACACCCTGTTCGCGGCGAGGCTGTCCCCATTTATTTCAGTGCGTCGCCCGTATTCCCGAACGAGCAGGATACGCTTTACGTCTGCCACTTCATTGATATTTCAGAACAAAAAGCCCATGAGGCCAAGCTACAAACAGCACGACGGGAAGCAGAAAAAGCCAATGAAGCCAAAAGCCGCTTTCTGGCCTCGATGAGCCATGAAATACGGACTCCCATGAACGGCGTGCTGGGTATTCTGGATATCCTGCAGGGCGAAACGCTCTCTTCGCATCAGAAAAATCTGGTTCAAACCGCCCATGAATCCGGTAAACACCTGGTGGCCATCATCAATGACATTCTGGATTTCTCCAAAATGGAAGCTAACAATCTGGTGCTGAACAATGAGCCCTTCCATATTCAGCAGGTATTCCATCAGGCCATTGAACTGATGATGCCTCTGGCTGAGAAGCACCATCTCGCACTGTCATTATCATTGCCTCCGGAAGCCAACAACTTCGCGCTGGGAGATGCGGGCCGTATCCGTCAGATTCTGCTCAATTTGATCCACAACGCCATTAAGTTCACCCCTCAGGGCGGAGTTCGCGTGGAAGTCTCGCTCACCCAAACCTCGCTCACCCAAGCCTCGCTCATGGATGTCTCTTTCACAGAGACCTCTTGCACAGACGCCTCTTTCAGGAAAAAAGCGTGCTGGCACCTGAACTGCCACGTCATTGACAGCGGGATTGGCATCGCAGAGGAAGCACAAACCAGCCTGTTTGACGAGTTCACCATGTCTGATCAGGGATATACACGAGCAACAGAAGGCACAGGTCTGGGATTGGCAATTTGCAAACGCCTGATACAACTCATGGGGGGTGAGATAGGCATCTCCAGCACCCTCAAAGCCGGGAGTGATTTCTTCTTTAACATCCCCTTGGCATTTGCATCGCAAGATGCGACGCATCTTCTGAACCAGACTCAGTCACCGGTTATGACAACCGGCATGAAGATTCTGGTCACAGAGGATAATGCCGCGAACCGTCTGGTCATTGATCACATGCTGAAATCTGCCGGCATTGAGGCCGACATGGCCATCAGTGGCGAGCAAGCAATTCGTGCCGTGCAGAATCATCATTATGATCTTATCCTGATGGACATTTCGATGCCCGGTATGGACGGCATGGAAGCAACACAGCACATCCGCGCCCTCTCACCCGAGAACCAGTCATTACCGATCATCGCTTTAACCGCCCACGCGCTGACCGGCGACAGGGAACGTTTTCTGGCTGCCGGAATGACCGACTACCTGAGCAAGCCCATTCACAAAGCCCAGTTACTGGACTGTCTGAACCAATGGATGAAACCAGCGCAGTGCGACTTAGCACATCCGCTCTCCGAATCGTTTCAGACCATTGATGAAGCCGAAACCTTCAGTGCAAATCAAGACGAAATTCCGCTGTCGCTGTATCCACTCGTTGACCCAAAAACGATTCTCCAGTTGATTGAAGATACCTCTTTCGAGGATACCGAAATGCTGGTTGAACTGTATCTTGAAGACAGTAACAGCCGAATTGCAACCATCCGCGCGGCCATCCGGAAAAAGAACCCGGAACAATTGCAATTTGAAACCCACGCGCTCGCCAGCAGCGCTGGAAGTTACGGCAATATCCGGCTGTCCATGCTGGCAAGACGCATTGAACATTTGTGTATCCAAAATTGCCCAGCGGATGCGCTCAAACTGGGTGAGCAACTGCTGACTGTCGCAGAAAAATCATTCCTGCAACTGAGCGCCTTAGATCTTCACACAATTGCCCTGAAAACAGGGAGCTGAGCTGTGTGGGCGGTGGGTGGTGGGTAGTTGGTGAAAGACGCACTTTGAGTTGCAAAATGCAACTGCAACACAAGTCACCGAGAAGGCCGGTATGGCTCAACACCCTGCAGTACGTCCAGCGTCTATTCTGTCACAGCTTTTTTTGCCACAGAGAGTGGCATCAAACTTGCCGGGATACCGTCTCCGATTGTCTGCTGCGAGACTCTGCATGAGTAAGAAAGTCATCCCCGAAAACATACGCAAAAGCATACCCGAAACCACGCCCGCCAGATCGGCCAGCCGTCCGATCTGGCTGATTGTGGACAGCCAGACTCTGGGCGGGATTGAAACCCATATTCAGGAATTGGCAACCGCATTAAAAGCCAGTCACTATGAGACTCAGGTCATCCTGTGGCAAGACTACGGCCAGACACACCCGCTGATCGCCAGACTGACGGCACGCGCAGTCTCCGTATCCGTGCTGGACGGCAAACTCAGCAGCCTACTCCGTCTTGCAAAACACACTCGCCCCTTACTGATTCATACCCACGGCTACAAAGCCGGAATTTTATGCCGTCTGCTCAAACCCTTTTTGTCCTGTCCGGTGGTTTCGACCTATCATGCCGGTGAAACCTGTCATGGCAGGCTGGCGCTCTATGACATGGCTGACAGAGCCACGGCCTGTTTTGCCAATGCCACATTTGCCGTCAGTCACAATATTGCCAGCCGACTTTCCCGGCCATCAATCGTGCTGGATAATTTCATCAATCATCTGAGCCAGACGGCTTCTCAGGGCCACCAAATCGCTTTTGTTGGCCGTCTCAGCCATGAAAAAGGCCCGGATCGCTTTGTTGAACTGGCCCGGCGATGCCCGGCATTTCAGTTTGACTGCTATGGCGACGGTCCGCTCAAAACTGCGTTAGCACAAAACTGCCCGGCGAACCTGCACTTTCACGGTATGCAAGCCGATATGTCTGACATCTGGCCGAACATTGGTCTGCTCATCATGCCTTCCCGACACGAAGGGCTGCCGATGGCCGCACTGGAAGCCCTTTCGTTCGGCATCCCTGTCATTGCAACGGCGGTGGGTGCAATGAGCCGCGCGATCATCCATGACCATAATGGCTGGCTGATTTCCCCGGATGAGCCTGAAAATCTGCATTACTGGCTGAATCACTGGCTCACACTCCCCGCCGAACAACGCATGCACATGCGCCAGCAAGCGCTCCGTTCAGTCCGGGAGCAATTTTCAGCCGAAGCCGTTCTGCCCGCATTGCTGGCACAATATTCGCTTGTCGTCAATCTGACACCAGCAAAGCTGATCTGACGAAGCAGCACGAATGAACAATCAAACGGGCAACATCTGAATCACACAGTTCAATCACACAAGTGTCTTCGCACACGCAGCTGGTTGGCACAGATAACGCATCGTCAACACTGAGTCTCGAAAAGATATGTATCGAAAAGATGTGTATCAAAAAAACGCATTGTAAAAACTCGCACACCCATCGACATCGGTTCGGAGGCAATGATGAACAGGGAATCAAACAAAACCAAAACCATTTTGTTTGTTCACTATGGCGACGAGGGTATCCGGGGAAGTGAGCGGTGCCTGCTGAATCTGTTCGCGCATCTTGACAGACAGGCCTATACACCGGTGCTGTGGTGTAACAGCCAGGAGTTAGCGATGGCGGCCAGAGCGATGGGCGTCGCCTGCCATGCCACACCTTTTTCCTTATTACTTGGCTGGGGAAAACCCAAGTTCCGGTTGTATGGCTGGTGGCAACTGGTTCGTGCCGGTCAGCGCTTAATTCAGTCCTACCGCGCAGACGTGGTCCACTGCAATAGCGGCGCCCCATGTCAGTGGATGCACTGGGCTGCCAGATGGTGCCAGACGCCGATGCTTGTTCACCTGCATGCCCATTATTCACTTCGGGATCGCCTTTCTCTGGGTCTCTATCAGGCCCCCTTACTGGTCGGTGTCAGCGACTATGTGCTGTCACCCTTTATGCAGGAAGGATTCTCTCCGGATCAATGCCAAATCATTCCCAACGGCCTTGATATCCAGGCGCTGGAAGCCGTTGAAGCATTTCCGTTCCGAAGCACATTGGGCATTCCCGAACATGCCATCGTTCTGGGCTATGCCGGGGCAATGTTAATGGAAAAAGGCATTGACCATTTGCTGAATGTCACCCACAGGCTGATCGCAAAAGGATACCCGGTTCATCTCGTACTGCTCGGCGAAGGACGGGATCAGCAAACATTTGAAGCGATGGCAGAAAAACTGAATATCCATGATCGCGTTCATTTCGCAGGTCAACAGGCCGATGCCATTGCCTGGATGAAAGGCGGGATGGATATTTACGTCTCCAGCGCACACTCCGAATCGTTTGGTCTGGCACTTGCGGAAGCCAGTCTGGCCGGGCTGCCCGTGGTCGTCAATCAGATTGGCGGCGTTGGCAGCGTGATCAAAGATCAGATCACCGGGCTTCTCGCCGCCACAAACAATGAAGTCGATTTACTCGCCAAAATCGAAACACTGTTGTCCGATCCGAACCTGCGACAACGTCTGGGCGCATCCGGACAAAACAACGTGCGTGAAAACCTGACCATTGAAAAATATTGCCAGTCATTTGAAGCGCTCTACGATGTCCTCGCCAGTAACACTGACGCCTTCCCTCGCTTGCATAAAGACTGGCATCTGCGGGCCATGTCCCGGGGCATTCTGAACTTTCGTCCAAACAGACTCACCCGGTTTCAGGCACAGCGCTGGTTAGAGGAACCCTGTCATGGCGAAAAGTAACACCATCTTCATCATCGATCCCATCGCCTTTGGCGGCGGCAGCAAAAATGCGACGGTTTCTCTGTTAAAACAGCTCCCTGCCGGGCAATTTCAATTCCGGGTGCTCACCAACGATCCGGAAAGCTGGCCACTGCCAGACTGTGAACACATCCCGCTGTGGCGTCCCCGGTGGCTGCCCGGAGGACCTCATGGACTCGGCTATCTGATGCGTCACCTGCTGACGGCTGCTGCGGGTCTCAAAGTCTGCCTGAAATATGGCCAGCCCGCGCTCTTGCTCGGTGCGTCTGGCCCCGGGGTCGATTTTTCTCTTTTCCTGATCAAAAAGCTGACCGGCTGGCCCGTGCTGCAACTTATTCATGGCCCTGTCGGACATTCCCGCCTGCTTGGACGAAGCCTGTCAGCGGCTGACCGAGTCTGTTTTCTCGAAAGTTGCCAGGAAAGCCTTACGGCAGCGCTTCACAAGGCTGGCTACCGATTTGCTCCCTCCCGAGTGAAATTTCTGTCGTTTACGAATGGCCTTTGCGCGGAACAGTGGCCCAGCGCCTGCCAGTATGAACGCCCTCGCCTGCTGTGGGCCGCGTCATTACTGAAGTGGAAAGGGCTGGATCTGCTAATTGAGTCACTTGAATCACTGCCGGTTCAGCATCGACCGGAAACAGAGATCTGCTACCTCACTCCCCGGCAAACCCAATTGTCGGTGTCTGAAGCCGGACATCCGGTCGCCCGGGTTCACTGGCATGAAAACCCATTCAACCTTGATGCTATCAGATCGCGTTCTAACCTGTTCGTTTCGACCAGTGTTCAGGAGCCTTTTGGCCTTTCCATTCTGGAAGCCATGGCCGCAGGGCATTGTGTTGTGATCCCATCTGACGGGGCTTACTGGGATTCTGTGTTAATGGATGGCATTCACTGTATCAAATACCCGCCGGGTGACTGTGATGCACTGGCTCACACCCTGTTATGGCTGAGCCAGGACATGACAACAATTCAGCGGATTGGCACCAGAGCGCGCCAGCTCGCCGAGAATTACAGCGCGGAAACATGCTATCAACCTGTCGTCAAGGCAATCACCGAACTCTGCGCACCAACTGCCACCGATATACCCCCCAAATTGCCGCTATTCCAACGCGTGAAAGAACGAATCAGAGGCGTCAGACATGGTTAAACTTCCCGTTCCTAAAGCGATGCAATCAATGATGTTGTATGGCATCAGTCTTGTGCTGATGAAAGGGGTTTCCCTGTTGATGCTACCTTTCATCACCCATCAGCTACCGCCCACTGAATTTGGGCGATTGGAAGTGCTGACCAGTATTGCCATGTTTGCCAGCATTATTCTGGGCATGGGGTTAAGCGAAGCGCTGTACCGTTTTGCCGGTGCTGCGCAAAATGAGCAGGATCAACGATTTCAGGCCAGTCAGGTGATGGGGATTACCCTCTGCATGGCCATCCTAACGTTGCCCCTTGTCTGGACAGCCGCCACAGTCCTTGGCGATCTCAGCCCGACCTTGTTTTCCCGTTATGAGTTACGTCTGATGTTCACCGTCCTTGCATTCGAAAGCTGCATCGCTGTCCCGCTGGCATGGCTGAGAATGCGTGATCAGGTCTGGACGTTCTTCCTGCTGACAACAGGGAGAGCCATCATTCATGCCGGGTTGATTCTGTGGATGCTTTATGCCGGCAAGGGTGTGACCGGTATTCTTGAAGCCGGACTGATTGTGGCACTGACGCAAGCCGCGCTTTTGCTCATCATCCAGTACCGGGATACCGGCATCCGGATCCAGCGAGTCAACCGACGGGCCATTCTCAGCTACGCCTGGCCGATCATGGGCAGCGGCTTACTGGCATTTACCCTGAACGGATTCGACCGGTGGGTTTTGGCTCACTTCGCCAGCCTGCAGGATGTCGCCCAGTATGCCGTCGCCAGCAAATTTGCACTCGCCGTGGTCCTGATGATGCAACCCTTTGGCATGTGGTGGATGCCCAAGCGCTTCGGAGTGCTGTTTGGAGAAAATGGCCGGGATCAGGCCGCCCGAATGACAACCCACGGTCTCGCCCTGCTCGGACTGATTACCGTCAGTGTCAGCCTTGTCGCCCCTGTATTCATTCACTGGCTCATGCCAGCCAGCTATGCACAGGCCAGCCGCTATGCGTTTGTTCTGATCCTCATCGCTGCGCTGCGAGAAATCTGCGAGTTGCTGAATCTCGGCGCTTTAGCGACCAAACGTACCCGCGCCCTGATGATGATTCAGGGCTTGAGTGCCATGATCGGTGTCAGTCTGATGATCCTGCTCACGCCACACTGGTCTGTCTGGGGCATTCTGACTGCGCTGCTGACCGCCCAGTTCATTCGTGTCCTGCTGACATGGCGTTTCAGTCAGGTACAGCATCCACTGCCCTTCCGCAGAAAAGCACTGGCAACCGGCGCAGTCCTGACCATGTTTGCGATGAGCCTGAGCATATTCGCGTGGAGTACGGCGACTCAGATACTGCTTGCCGGTATCGCAACCCTGATGCTGGCCGGGTGTTTTCATCATTTGCAGCTCTTACCGGGCTTCTTCAGGCAAAGGACGCTGTCACGATGACGAATGGAGATCTTCAGTCGCCCAGAAATCAGTGCCTGCTCGGGCTGGCATTGTGTGCTTTTTGCGGCGCAATATGGCAATTGATCCCACACCCCCTGCTCCTGCCGGTATTCGGCCTTGCGCCGTTTGCCATCTTGTTTGTGCTGACCCGCCCCTTCCTCATGGTGCTGCTGTTTGTGGTTTTTTCTTTCTTCCGCATCCATGAAGTCTTCCCACAGCTTTACTCACTGAAAATTCCGCTGCTGCTGTCACTGGCTTCTTTGGGTGCCTTGTGCTGGCATCTGGGGATCTCGCAGCAGTATCGCGCCTACTGGCACCGGGATCTGACCGTGCTGACAACCTTCGCCGTCCTGGTTTTGATTGGCGTCATCATGGCCGAAAACCGCGCGATTGCCCTCACATACTTTAAAGCAACTTACTGGAAAATCCTGATCATGGTCTTTGCGATCGCCTGGTTGTCCCGGACCGCGAAAGACTTTGCCCTGTCCTCTAACACAATCGCGTTTTCAGGTATGGTGGTCGGCCTCGTCGCTTTGTACAACAAAGCCAATGGGATCGGGCTGGTAGAAGGTACCCGCGTCACAATCGGGCGCGCAATCGGCTCAATGCTGGGCGATCCCAATGATCTGGCATTGGTTCTGATGTTCCCGACATCATTTGCTGTTGCACTGATGCTGACCAAAACCATGCCGCTTTACAGCCGGTTCATCGGGCTGCTATCGACGCCTATTTTGTTCAGCGCAGTGCTTGCGACCCAAAGCCGTGGCGGTCTGCTGGGGATCCTCGCCGTCTTCGGCTTATTCGGCTACCGGCGAATGCAATCCAAAACCCTGTTTTTCTCACTCGGCGCTCTGGCGGCCGCGTTTCTCTTTCTGGCCGCCGGTATTTCAGACCGGGCTTCTGGCGGTGCCGCTGAAGAAGGTATCGATGCCTCCGCCATGGGCCGGCTGTATGCCTGGGAAGCAGCCACAAAAATGGCGGTTGCGCATCCGTTCACCGGCGTCGGGCTGGACAACTTCTATGCCAATTACTTTTTCTACAGTCCGCACTGGGACGGCCTGAACCATGCAGTTCACAGCACCTGGTTCGGGGTCCTGGCTGAAACCGGATTTCTGGGTCTCACGGTTTTTGTGACCCTGATTATTTGTCTGATACGCACAGCTTTTGTCAGTCTGGGCCGGATTGAGTCAAACCTTACACACTACGATCCTGCCGTGTATACAACGGCGCAGGCTGTGCTTGCCGGATTACTGGGAACTGTTGTGTCTGGCACCTTTCTGACTCAGGGGTTTACCTGGCCCATCTATATTCTGGCGGCACTGGTGATTGCTGTCGGCAACTATGTGAAAACTCAGACACAACGAATGTCCCCGTCCGGCGACTCATCCCTTGCACTTTGCGAAGCGAACTGCCATCAATCCATCAAGAAACCGAAATTGCCTTTGAAAACATCCCCGAAATGACGAACTGGCACCGCCTATGCATAACCCTGAGACTAGCCTGATTAATGACATTGATTGTTTCAGCAATTGTGACTGCAGGAGGTCTCATGTCCGTTGTGTCGGTTTATCGTGTAAAGCAATGGCTCAAATACAGTCAACACCCACTGGCAAAGCGCTTATTGCAACTTTGTCTGTGGCTGCGCCGATTAGAAATCCCTGCGCCGCGCCTGCTTTGCCTGCCGCTTTATCACGGTTGGAAAGTTGTGCTGACCTCAGTTCAAACCCTGACCCGGGTTTTCTGGTGGACGCCGCTGTTCAAAGGTCGTCTGACGGAGTGTGGCCCGGGCTTAAACCTGTATGGCGGCCTGCCCTTTATTTCCGGTCCGCTGAAAATCACCGTGGGACATCGCTGCCGGATCTCGGGACACACGACTTTCAGTGGGCGGGCTCATGGCTCCCGAGTGCCTGAATTGCGGGTGGGCGATAATGTCGGGATTGGCTGGCAAACCACCATTGCAGTAGGCACTCAGGTGATTCTGGGCAATAACGTCCGAATCGCCGGACGCAGCTTTCTGTGCGGCTATCCGGGTCATCCGCTTGACCCAGTCGCCCGCGCCGCCGGGCAGCCGGATACCGATTCACAAACCGGCGACATTATTCTGGAAGACGATGTCTGGCTGGGCACAGGTGTGTCTATTATGCCCGGGGTCTGTATTGGTCAGGGCACCATTGTCGCTGCCGGGAGCATAGTGACCAAAAGTCTGCCACCGGGTGTGCTGGCAGCAGGAAACCCGGCACGGGTGATCCGTCCCTTAGCCGCCCGGCTCCACCCTCAGTCCCAGATTCAGCCAGACGGAGAAAAAACAGATGCCGCATGATCTGATTGTCTTCGGTGAAGACTGGGGGGGCCTGCCTTCCAGTACTCAGCATCTGATCCAACATCTTGCGCAAGACCGGCAGGTGCTTTGGATCAATTCAATTGGCCTGCGTCGCCCGGCCCTGACTTTTCATGATCTTCAACGGGCATGGGTCAAACTGTTTGCTTCACGGGAATCCGGCCAGCAAACACAGTCCGGTATACCGGTGCCCGACAAGATGCAGATCATCAATCTGAAGACGATTCCTGCCCCGCGCTCCCAATGGGAACGAAAACTGGCCGCCTGGCTGATGCGTCGTCAATTACTTCCAATTCTCAGGCAATCCAAACTGCGCGATCCCATTTTGTGGACTTCCCTGCCCACTGCCGCCGATTTATGCGGGCAACTGAGCGAATCGGCGGTGGTTTACTACTGCGGCGATGATTTTTCTGCTTTGGCTGGTGTTGACCATCAGACCATCTCCCAACATGAGCAAACACTAGTGCATCGTGCCGACTTCATCATGGTGGCCAGCCCGGTGCTGGCTGAACAGTTTCCGGCTTCGAAAACCCGGATTCTTCCCCACGGCGTTGATTTCTCGCGCTTCAATTCACCCGTGCCGCGGGCCGCAGACTTACCGGATGACGGTCGGCCAGTCGCTGGATTTTACGGCAGCCTGTCTGAGTGGCTGGATTATCCGCTGCTGGCTGAAGTGATCAAACGCTTACCAGACTGGCATTTTGTTTTTATCGGTCAGACGCATACGGACATCAGCCCGATCGCTGCACTCCCTCAGGTTCATCTGCTGGGCCCTCGTGCGCACGACCAGTTACCGTCCTACAGCCAGCACTGGCAAGTTTCATTATTGCCCTTTGTCGATAATGCACAAATTCGTGCCTGTAACCCGCTCAAACTGCTTGAATATCTGGCCGTCGGTCAACCCGTGGTGGCGACGCCGTTTCCTGCGCTGACCCCGTTCCGGAAACTGATTCATGTGGCCAGAAACGCCGATGAGATGGTGCATGCAATTCAGCGCGCATACCAGCAATCTCCGGTGCCTCATCAGGCAAATGTTGTCGCTGACCACACCTGGCAACAAAGAGCTGCGCAGGTAAGCCAATGGCTGGAGGTCCTCTGATGCGACTGTCACACCGGTTTCTGATCATTCTGGAAGCGGCCTGGCGGCGACGTTATCTGATCGTATTGCCGATTCTTATCCTCCCGGTGTTCGGTGGCATCATTGGCACCTTCAGCCCGAAGTCCTACCGATCCCATACCAGTATGCTGATTCAGGAAACATCGAAAATGAATCCGTTTCTGGAAGATCTCGCGGTTTCAGCCATGCTGAAAGACCGCATGGACGCCTTAAAAACCCTGCTCCACAGCCGGCACATCCTTGGCGCGGTCGCTCGGGACCGAGGGCTCATTCACGATCACACCAGCGATGCCGAAGCCGATGCGGTGATTGCCCGTCTTTCTGCCGGTCTGTCCGTCAGTATGATGGGTAAAGATTTGATCCGGATTGACTACCGTTCCGGTGCTCGGGAGGGTATGAAAGAAACTCTGGATATTGTGAGCCGTCACTTCATTGAGCAAGTGCTCGCCCCTGAGCGTTCTTCCATGAAAGATTCCAGCTACTTTCTGTCGGAACACATTCAGTACCGGCGGGAAGAACTGGAAAAAGCCGAACAGGCACTTGCCAGCTATAAAAGCGAGCACATCACTGAGTTGCCCGAGTTACAGGTGTCAACCATGACGCAGTTGGGCCAGCTCAAACAGCGTCTGGCTGAAAAAGACTCCGAACTTGCCGGTGCCGTGCGGAGCCTCGGCGGTCTGGACCAGCAGTTGTCCAGAACGAATCCGGTGATTGGGCGTATTGAAGAACAAATCATCAAAACCCGTAGTGAAATCACGCTTCTCCGGGCCAGGTATACGGATCAGCATTCTGCGGTTCAGGGGTCGCTGCGTGAACTCCGAAGACTGGAAGATGAAAGGCAAAAAGTCCTGTCTGCCACGCCCACCCCGGTGAACCCTGAACAGCTCTGGGACATCGCTTCGCACAACACGGTCTCTGACAACGGACACACACAGCCGTTACTGATTTCACAGCTCGAACAGCTCCAGCTCGCCCGCAGCAAAGTCGACGCATTGCAGGAAGAAACCGCCAGTCTGAAAAACATGGTGCATGAACTGGAAGCCAAGGCGCACGCGTTCGGTAATAAAGAACAGGAACTAAAACGTCTGGAGCGGGATCTGGCCGTCAAAAGCCAGCTCTATGACGAACTGCTCAAGCGATATGAAATGGCCCGGCTCACCAGTTCTCTGGGTATTTTTGAACAGGACAAACGCATCAAAGTGATTGATCAGCCCTTTACACCCAGCAGGCCGTCGAACCTGTCTGTCATTGTATTCATTCTGTCTGGCATGGTTGGAGGCATTTTCATTGGTAGCGGCGCGGCACTGATGCTTGAACTGACGGATACATCGGTCCGAAGAAAAGATCGCCTGTCCAGTCTGACTGGCGTGCCCGTTCTTACCCGGCTGCCACCACAACCTCAGACTGCAATGACTTTAGACCTTGGTGCATCCATTGAAGAAAGACGCACAGAAAACAGCATCCCGTCGCCATAAGCGATCCCATTTTCATCTTGAGTCTCAAAATGCAAAACCCCGACCCCAGCCCTGTCTCTGAATCACATCTGAAAGATCATGAGACTTGGCAAAATGTATGGTCCGCCCCGCGAAAGCGGGGAACCAGTGACTTTTGAGGAAGAGCGACGCGGAAAATGAGAGGCAAAATGACTCTGGCAGATTCTTTTCATCTCTTGCCCTGTGGATTCCCGTCTGCGCAAAAATGGATGTAACTTGTTGATTCTGAATGATAATTTGTCGATTTCCCATCAAACAATTTGTGTTGGAAAGACAGGAACCCAGCCAGGGTTTCGAGCCTGATGTGTCGCATGAAACCACATCGATTCGCAGATGGCATAAGTTCGTAGATGACGACACAGATTCATCGATAAAGACACAGCTTCATTGATAAAAAGGACACCACTGATGGCACGGCATTTGCTCTACGAATCATAGATCACCCAGCCAGTTGAAGGTGAAGCGAATGAAGACAGTGATACAAGTTGTACAACATTTGAAGCCGGGCGGTCTGGAAGCCCTTGCTCTGGACATTCTCCGGTTTTCGGCCAATCAAGACAGCATGTATCTCCTCAGCCTTGAGGGCAACAAAACCTCAGCACTGGAACACTGGCCGAGGCTGGAAGCGGTTGCCGATAAACTGATCTTCATGGACAAAGCGCCGGGATTCAGCCCAGAGTTAATTCTTGCGCTCACCCGATTATTCCACCGTCTGAACGCCAATATTGTGCATACCCACCACATCGGGCCATTACTGTATGCCGGCCTGGCCGCAAGACTGGCAGGTGTCCCCACCCTGATTCACACCGAGCATGATGCCTGGCATCTGGCGAATGAAAAACGGTGCCGGCTGCAAAAGCTTGCGCTCACGTTTTGTCGTCCGCTTCTGGTCGCAGATGGCGCTCAGGTTGCAAGTCAGCTCTATCAACGTCTCAAACGTCGTCACGTCATGACTATTCTGAACGGCATTGATACCGAACGGTTTCGACCGGGTCGTCAGGAAAAGGCACGACAGTCTCTTGGATTACCGCAGGATGCTTTACTCATTGGGACCGCCGGACGGCTCGAACCGGTCAAACGACAATTTTTGCTGATCGACGTGCTGCCAGAATTACCCCACCACGTCCATCTTGTGATCGCAGGACAAGGCAGCATGGCCGATAAACTGTTCAACCACGCTCTCAGCCTGAACGTCACAGAACGCGTTCACTTTATGGGACTGGTGGAAGATATGCCCCAGTTTTATCAGGCGTTGGATTTATTCTGTCTGGTTTCAGCGGCTGAAGGCTATCCACTGACCCCGCTTGAGGCTCAAGCCTGTGGCATCCCCGCCGCAGTGACAGATGTGGGCGCATGCAAAGAAACTTTGTGCCCGTTCAGCGGCATCATCCTCAGTCCGGAAGACCCGCGAACACTCACATATCAATTAACAACAGCGCTCATGACGAAGCCAAGACAAAATCCCCGTCATCATATCCTGCAGCACAACGATGTCCGGAAAATGGCGCAGGCCTATGATGAACTTGGCCGTCTGGGGAAACTTCCGGCATAGAGCCGGCTTAGAGACTGCTTAGCCGCGGATTAGACGCAACGTAGAAAAAGGAACCGATATGTGGCAGCAAATCATCAGTTTTCTTACCCTGTCGGCAATCGTCTTCATCATCTATCATCATCTCGGCTATCCGTTGCTTTTACGCTGGCTGAGCAAAAACGCGTCATCCGTCAAACCACAGGTCATCAAACCGCAGGCTGTCAGCCGGGAATATCAGGACAGCGCTTCGGATGCAGATTTACCCTCGATTGCCATCTTAGTGCCAGCCTATAACGAAGCGGCCTGGATTGCAGAAAAAATCCGGAATCTCGCTGCGCTGGACTATCCCGGCAACAAGCTCAGTATCGTCATTGCCTGTGATGGCTGTCAGGATGAAACGGCCGCGCTGGCAAGGCAGGCAGCCGATGAACTGGCCTGCCGCCATCTGAACATGACTGTGATGGAATTTGCAGAGAACCGGGGAAAAGTCGCCACCATAAATGAAGTCATCCCCCTGCTGGAATGCGACCTCGTGGCCCTGAGTGATGTTTCTGCCATCATTTCCTGCGATGCATTATTGCAGGCCGCCGCCTGTTTTGCCGATCCAACGGTTGGAGTGCTCAACAGCCATTATCAGATCTACCAACCGGGCACCGACGGCGAAGCAACCTACTGGCGATATCAGGGGCGACTCAAAGCTCAGGAAGCCGCGCTGGGTGCAACATTAGGTGCCCATGGTGCTTTTTACCTGTTCCGTCATGCGCTCTTTGAACCGCTCCCGACTGATACAATCAATGACGACTTTGTGTTGCCGATGCGGATAGTTGCGCAAGGCTACCGGGCAGCACACGAAGACCAGATTATTGCTCTGGAATTGGAAGCCTCATCGGCCGCGATGGATTTCAGGCGTCGGCAGCGAATCGGCGCGGGAAACCTGCAACAGGTCGTCCGGTTAAAACAGCTGCTCAGTCCCAGATATCGGGGCGTTGCCTTTCTCTTTACTTCCGGCAAAGTCCTGCGGGTTCTGAGCGGTTATCTGATGGTGTTTGCACTGGCCGGCAGTCTGCTGCTCGCCGGTGAATCCAGCGTATTTCTCTGTCTTGCGATACTCCAAAGCGTGCTGTATCTGATCGCCATCATCACACTGATTTTCCCGGCTGTGCCGACAGGTAAACCTGGGCACACCCTCGCTTATCTGGTCAGCGGCCATGCTGCCAGCCTGATCGGTAGTCTGAAATACGCCCTGGGACTGGAAAAAGCTCGCTGGCAGCGGGTCACAGCCCTTTCAACATCAGACAGACGACCCTTTGTTATTTACGCCAACCAACACCGGAGCAGCACGATGAGTCCGATCACCGCAAAAACGAAACGCACGATGGATATCGTCATTGCCGGACTGGGACTGGCGCTTACGCTCCCCGTCTTTCCGATCATCGCACTGGCCACCAAACTGGACTCCCCCGGTCCTGTTTTCTTTCAGCAGCGACGGATAGGACAAATGCTGCCTGAGCAGACCCGAATCTTTGACATCTTGAAATTCAGAACCATGGTTGCAAACGCTGAATCCGTGACAGGTGCAATCCTGGCATCTAAAGCTGATCCCCGCATTACCCGCGTTGGTGCTTTTCTCAGAAAAACACGGCTGGATGAACTCCCCCAACTGATCAATGTGCTCCGGGGGGACATGTCCATCGTTGGCCCCCGACCAGAAAGACCGGAATTTTATCAGCAGCTCGAATCCGCCATTCCCTTTTTCACAGAACGAACTTATGGAATTTTGCCCGGGATTACAGGCTTGGCTCAAATCAACCAAGGCTACGACACCAGTATCGAAGATGTTCGCAGCAAAGTTGCTTTTGATCACAGCTATGCGCTGGTACTGGGGTCATTCTGGCCATGGTTCAGGACAGATCTGATGATCATGTTCAAAACATTCGGGATCATGCTGGGGCGCAAAGGGCAATGAATGTGATTGGCGCGATAACCGCGCTGACTCACAACGCAATTCAACTGATTCGAGCATAAGTCTCCCTAACAAGTGAACGCCACAACTTTCTCGACTCTGTGATCAACCTGACTCTTTTCTCGTGGTGCTCGTCTATGGTTGCTATGCAGATTGCGCGACTGAGGCGCTGATGTACTGCCCTTTTTAATCTGATTTTCAAGAACTTGAATAAGGGCATATCATGACAAATATTTACCAGGAGATTTGGAATGCAGACCAGTCGGGCGCTGGTGTGAAAGCAATTCTCGATAATGAACCGGGAGACCAGAGCACCGGGTTTGTTAAAGTGAACCACCAGCTTGATGCGCAGAACCGGGATTTGAAAGTTCTGACGGAAGTTGCTATCCCTGAGTCTAAAAAACAGACCTATGAATTATGCCGTGTACTTTTTGATAATTACGCGCTGGCAGAACGTGATGAAGAAACAGAAACACCGGAAGAACGTGAAGAAATCCATGACTTAGTTCATGAAATGGTTGATACCGCACCGATGCAAGTGGCCAGAGAATACGTTGCGATGACGACAGGCACCAGCATTAGCCGCGACAGATGGTACAACACCCTGATGGAAATGTGGTTCAGACGTTTTGAAATGGGAGGCGATCCGCATCTATCCGGCTTTGAACATGTCGTGGTCGGCGAACAGGAAAAAGGGAAAGTACAGGGCTATCACTTCTGGTACAAATATTACCTTGATGATGGCTTTGGCCATCTTGTTGATGGCTCTCAGGAACATTTCCCCGGCCTTCAAAAGGACCGAATTATCTATCTGGGCTCAGAACAGTCCAGCGGTCAGAAACAATATCCGGAGTCCGTGACCATTTCCTACGGTTGGAATGCGCCGGATTATGAACGCAATGCTGTTCGGCCGTTAACCAAACCCATTGGCGGCTTTTTTGTCGGCTGCAGTGTTGAAGGCTTACTGGCACTTGGAACCGTCAGAGCACACATCGGCGCAAGAGCACCAAAAACAGCCATCATCAATGATGCACTTTACGACCTTAAAGTCTTCCGCAGCGCCAATAACCGACACATTCGAACCTTCTATCCCATGTTTAAAGGCGCAGCGCAGCCTTCTGATGTGCCGACCGTACCGCATCACAATGGACCTACGGTCACTCCGACTGTAGACGGACCCGTGCGGATTATCGCAGCACTGGTGAATCCGGAAGGACACGATCCGGGCCATGAGTCGGTCACGATACTCAATACCTCACTCTCGAAAGTCGACCTGAAAAACTGGCAGCTGGTTGACCGAAATGGCAATGCCCAGGAACTCAACACCATCAGCCTAGACGGCGGTGAGTCACTTCGTATTCCACTGCAACCCAACAGCGTACAACTATCCAATAAAGGCGGAAGTATTCGTTTAGTCATGCCAAACGGAAAAGCGGTCCATACCGTCACTTATTCGAAAAATCAGGCTCAATCCGGCAGAACGATTCTGTTCTGAGATTGAGCGAATTGCTCTGCAACGACCGTATCAATCTGAACATCAAATTACCATCAGGGCCACAATGGTCCTGATGGTTTTCATGATTACCCAGCCATCGGAATCACGAATTAACCTGCACTTTCCCGGCTTTGCTTTGAATCGCTTCAATCTGTTGCTTCAACGCTGCCGGTCTGGATTGGTTGGGTGCGTTTACGGCTTGATCCAAGTACATCCAATATCCACTCTCTCAAATGATCACTATACTTGGCCCTATAACCCCATAAGAAACAGAAGGTAAGCAATGATCCTCATTACCGGGGCCAGTAGTGGACTGGGCGCTGCGCTGGCAAAAACTTACGCTCAGGATAAGCACACGTTAACGCTGACAGGCCGTCATGATGAACGGCTGCATGAGGTGGCTCAGGCGTGCCAGCCTGCCAATATTTGTACACTGACCGCTGATCTTTCTGATCCGAAAGCAGTCACCCGACTTTTTGACCAGCTCCCCGCGACACCGGAAACCATCATTTTCTGCACCGGCAGTGGCTACTTTGGCAATCTTGAGAAACAGGAACCCGATGCCATTGCCCAGTTAATGCACAATAACCTGCTGTCTGCGGCCTATTTCCTGCGTGAGGCCGTGATTCGTTATCGCAACACCCCGCTCAACATGGTGATGGTGATGTCTACAGCAGCGCAAACCGCAAAAGCCGGTGAATCAACCTATTGCGCCGTGAAATGGGGTGTCAGAGGTTTGATGGAATCCGTCCGGCTGGAACTGAAAGACAAACCCATGAATCTGGTGGGTGTCTACCCGGGCGGTATGGCCACAGAATTCTGGGCCACCAGCGGGAAAACGATGGATCTCAGCGGCTTCATGACGGCAGATGAAACCGCAACCATGCTGAAGCAGGCCCTGCAAAATGCCAAACATGGTTATATTTCGGATATCACAATCAACCGTTACTGATGGCCACACTTTTTCAGGTATCACGACTTGCCAGACTTCAGCCAGTCATGACGGCTGGCTGATGACCTGTGACCCAAGGCACAACTGCATCAAACTCTGTTTGCATACAACCGGTTAGCGTTGTTGAATTGCCTTTCGCCCCATAAGAGAAAATCACATGTCCGAATGCCACCAGCTGGTTTCTGAACTCAAAAAACAACTCAAGTTACATGGCGTGCAATATCAGGATATTGCGCGCACCCTTGATCTGAGCGAAGGCTCCGTCAAGCGATTGCTGGCTGAGGGTGGCAATTTGAGTCTGGAACGTTTAGGAAAAATCTGTCAGCTCATCGGCATGGACATGGCAGAACTTTTTCAGCTGAGTGCTACAAGTCATGCTGGTTTGCAATCGCTGACCCATGATCAGGAAAAACAACTGGTTGAAGATAAAGCGTTACTGCTGGTGGCTGTCTGTGTATTAAACGGCTATCGTTTCGCCGACATTCTGGAACAGTATCATTTTTCAGTGCCAGAGCTGATTCAGAAACTGGCGCAGCTGGACCGGCTGAAGATTATTGAATTACAGGCGAATAATCGCATCCGTCTGAAAATCTCCCCTTCCTTTTCCTGGTTAGCCGGAGGGCCGATTCAGTGCTTTTTCCAGCAGCAGGTTCAGAAAGCGTTTTTTGCCAGCCACTTCAATGAAGACGGCGAAAAACTGGTGATGACAACCGGGCTCATGTCGCTTCCGAGCAACCAGAGAATGCAGCAACGGCTTCAGAAACTGGTGAGCGAATTTTACGCAACCTGCCGGGAAGATGAAAACCTGAGTATGAATGCCCGTCATGGCACCTCGATGATTCTGGCGATTCGGCGCTGGCAGTTCCCCCTGTTCGACGAATTCAATCCAGTGCAAAAGTCATAACTGATGTAACCTGAGGTCACATCAGAAGTGACCTGAAATTTAACACTGTTCGATTCAATGAATATCCACCAAGCTTCTTTGCGTAAATTATTGTGGTCTGACCGCGAACTGCAAAGGAGGCACTCATGTCACACCATCGTTCACTCGCAAACATTGCAAAACACATGCTGTCTGTATTTCTGTTTATTGCTGTGGTTTTGTCTGTCCGGCAGCGTTAGCCAGCGGCCTGCTGAAACCGGTGAAAAGCCAGTATCAGGATTTACAAATCCAGTCCCATCACGTCAATGTGGTCATCGAAGACGGCTATGCAACCACCAGCATTGAGCAGGAATTCTTCAACCCGAACGAGACCGAGCTGGAAGCGCTCTACGCGTTTCCTGTGCCACAAAAAGCTGTGGTCGGTGAATTCATTTACTGGATCAACGGCCAACCTGTCATTGCTGAAGCCGTTGCCAAGGACAAAGCCAGAGTGATCTATAACGAGCAGAAAGATCAGGGGAACGCGACAGCCCTGACGGAAAAAAACAGCTACAAAACCTTTGAGATGCGTGTTTTCCCGGTTCAGCCGCAACAGCGGGTGAAAGTGAAACTGGTATACGTGCAGGATGCTCTGCTGGATCACGGTGTCGGACGTTATGTATATCCGATGGAAGAAGGTGGCGTAGATGAACAGGCTGAGTCTTTCTGGACCCGAAATGATCGTGTTGAAGAAACGTTCTCTTTCAATGTCACCGTCAAGTCAGCTTATCCAGTCGATGGCCTGCGGCTACCAGCCCATCCTCAGGCACGCATCAGCCAGTCCCAACAAGGCGAACAAACCATCTGGCACAGTGAAATGACCAATCAGCAATTTCAGCAACAACAGACGACTGAAACAAACGATACGCAGACCGTCAGTCGTCCCTTCAGACTGGATCAAGACATTGTGGTTTACTGGCGGCTGAAAGACGGATTACCCGGCCGTCTGGATATGATTGCCTATCGCGACCCACAGCGTAGCCCACGCGGTACAGTCAAGCTGACCTTCACGCCGGGTGATGATTTAGAAGCCATTACGCAGGGCCGCGACTGGACGTTTGTGCTGGATAAGTCAGGGTCGATGACCGGTGACTACAGCACTCTAGTCGATGGGGTCGAGCGTGGCTTGAGTAAACTGCCAACAAACGATCGTTTTCGGATCATCATGTTTGACGACAGTGCCCATCTGGCGACCAAAGGCTTTTTACCGGTCACGGCAGAAAACATCCAGACCGCCTTCGCGTCTGTTAACCGGTATCAGCCAGACGGCGGTACCAACTTATATGAGGGCATTGAGCTTGCTGTCAGCAATCTTGACGCTGACCGCCCGTCCGGCATTGTGCTCGTCACTGATGGCGTAGCGAATGTCGGGACGACTGCAAAGCGTGAGTTCCTGAAGCTGATGCAACAATACGATGTACGCCTGTATACCTTTATCATGGGCAACAGTGCCAACACCCCCTTGCTGGAACCGATGACCAAAGTCTCGAATGGATTTGCAATTTCCGTTTCGACCGCCGACGACATGCTGGGTCACCTCATGAACGTGAGCAGCAAACTGACACATCAGGCTTATCGCGATGTACAGCTTGAAATCGATGGCGTCAAAATCAAAGACCTGACCCCGAAGCAAATCAACAGCTTATATCGTGGTGAACAATTAACGGTGTTTGGTCATTACTTTCAACCGGGCAAAACCAGCATCACGCTTTCCGCCACCGTGAACGGCCAGGAACGTGAATACAAGACCGAGATCAATCTGCCTGAAAGCACTTTAATGAATCCTGAAATTGAACGGTTATGGGCTTTCTCTGCCATTCGTGATTTGGAAGAACAGATGAACTATCTGGAACAAAAAGACAGCGATAAAGAGCAGGCCATTGAATCACTGGCGGTCGAATATGGTCTGCTGACCGACTATACGTCGCTGCTGGTGGTGGAAGATGCCGTCTTTGAACAATTGGGCATCAAGCGCCAGAACAAACAGCGGGTTGAAAAAGAACAACAGGCACGCCAGCAACGAGAGAACAGCACAGCCGCATCAACCCGGGTGGATCACACACAGCCCATGTTCCATCAGTCTGCACCGAGCTATTCTCGCGGCAGTGGTGGCGGCAGTCTGAATGGTTTCGCCCTGTTTGCCCTGTTTATCCTGACCATCTGGAGAATACGACAACCACAAAACTAACCTCCAACATTTTTATTCCCTGAAGAAGCCAGCCCTGCGCTGGTTTCTTCCAGCGCATCTCAGACCTTGCTCACCTTTAAAGCATCAAAGACTTGCCACTCAACTATAATCAGCACTTCATTGAATCTTTTATTGAGCGAGCCTTTTCTGTCAATTGATGCAGTAAAGTTTCACCCCCAAAAAGTGCGGAGGTTCGGATGTCCTCAACCAAATTCAACGACATCATTGATAAGCCAACATTTTTTGGTTCCTTATTTTTACTTTTTGCCGTCACACTACCCTTGGTCTTTTTCCCGGAAGCAGGTGCCGCCTGGGTACGAAACGCCAAAGACTTCGTGACTGATCAACTGGGCGTGCTTTACCTGATCCTCGGTCTGGGTGCCTTCATCTTCATGGTTTATGTGATTTTCAGCGACATCGGACAAATCAAACTGGGGACACAGGAAGAAGACCCGGAATTTTCGACTTTTTCCTGGGCCGCCATGCTGTTTTGTTCTGGGATTGGTGCTTCCATTCTGTACTGGTCGATGATCGAATGGGCCTATTATTACCAAACACCCCCTTTCGATATTCCGGGGCAAACCCACGAAGCCGCTAAATGGGCCGTCACTTACGGCATTTTTCACTGGGGGCCACTGGCATGGTCCATCTATCTGATCCCCGCCCTGCCCATTGCCTACTTCTACTATGTTCGGAATCACAGTGTACTCAAAATCAGTGAAGCGCTGATGCCAGTGCTGGGTGATGAACGCGCCCGTGGCTGGCTGGGGAAACTCATCGATGTATTCTTTATCTTCGGCATGCTCGGCGGTGGTGCCACAACGCTGGGACTTGCAGCACCCCTGATCAATCAGGGCGTTCATGAACTGCTGGGGGTCCCCAATAATCTGTACACCCAAATCGTTGTGCTCATCATCTGTACGGCCATTTTCGGTTACAGCGCCTATGCGGGACTGAAAAAAGGGATTCAGATGCTCTCCAACATCAACATGTGGCTGGCCGTTGGCATTTTGCTGTTTATTTTTATCACGGGCCCGACACTCTTCATGTTGAATACCGGGGTCGATGCACTGGGCAGGATGATCAATAACCTGTTTGAAATGGCAACCTGGACGGAGCCATTCGCACAGTTCCGGCAGTTCCCGGATACCCACTTTCCACAGGACTGGACCATTTTCTACTGGGCCTGGTGGCTGGTATTTGCGCCGAGTGTCGGCCTGTTTATCGCGCGTATCTCCAAAGGACGTACCATCAAAGCCATGGTTGTCGGTTCCATTTTTTACGGAACACTCGGCTGCTTTCTGTTCTTCATGATCATGGGCAACTACGGCATTTACCTTCAGCTTTCGGAACAGTTAGATGTCATTTCCATCCTGAATAATGAGGGCGCAACCACGGCCATCTTTGCCATGCTGAACACGCTCGCCTTAAGCAAGCTGGTGATCTTGGCATTTACCATTCTGGCGGTGATCTTCACGGCAACCACATTTGATTCAATTTCCTACATTCTCGCCGCTGTGGTGCAAAAGGAAATTGATGAAGAACCGGCGCGCTGGAACCGGCTGTTCTGGGCATTTGCTTTATCTGTCATGCCGATTACGCTGATGTTTCTGGGTGGGCTGGATACCCTGCAAACCGCCAGTGTGATTGGTGGCGTGCCCCTGCTCATCGTCGCGTTTCTTTTGTGTGTTTCCATCATCCGCGCAGCGCACTTTGACCTGCGCTATCAACCTGATTTTGAAGACAAAGAAATCTATATCGAAGAACTGCCGGAAGATGACCCCTGGACCGAAGAGGGTTCCTGGGATCTAGAACCGCCGGAAGAACATGGTGTTTCTCATGATGATAAACCTCATGAGGAAGGGGATCCCGACAGCCATCCATCCAGACTTTAAGATGATTTTGCAAACCAACGTCAGTCCGGGCACATACCCTCCCTTTCAACCTGGGAAGTCAACATGCGTCTCCTGATTGGCCTCATTGGTGTTTTCATTGCTGGCATGGGATTAATTCTGGCCGCGGAACCGAGGCTGATTCTGGATTTTATGTCCCGACACAAAAAACGGCTCTGGCTTCACATGGTCGCTGTCGCAGTCCGCTTACTGATTGGCTATCTGCTCATTGAGTATGCAGACAGCACTGACCACCCATTACTGGTGACTGCGGTGGGTTGGTTCGCCATTATTGCCGCACTGTTCTTACTGATTCTTGGCAGGGAAAATTTTAAAAAACTCATTCGGTGGGCGGTTGAGCTGAATGATATACAGGGGCGAACAGGCGGTGTTCTCGCCGCGCTGTTTGGGGCTTTTCTGGTTTATATCGCGTTATAAAAACCGATAGCTCCTCATCAATACATCCGTAAAAACAAGCCTGAATCGTGCCGCCCGGCAGGATTTAAACTAAAGCCAATGCAAACGACTATTGCTATTTATAGACTTTGCATTTCAACGCATGAGTGCCGTATCCCCAAGTCACCCGCACCTCACCCTGCTCCTCCCAAAGACTTTCGTTACGTCCGACATATCGCAGACCCCAGTCTGTTTCTTGCTGAAACATCAGCGACACACTGTCGCCGCGTTCGGCAATCAGTGATGGCGGTTCAGTCGGATAATAGGTCGCAATCACTTCACTGCCCGGGTGATCATCGCAGCGATAAAACACGGTGCCCGTTGACTGAATCAAGGCATATTTGGCTTGTAACTCCGCAATACGGCGCTGATATTCCCCTTCAACACATTGCCTTTGATCATCGGCTTTCCAGCAGTCATTCCGGCCTTTGATCCATCCCCGCTGCTCTGCCTTCAACACCGGGGGATGTTCATTGGTCGCTTTTGCGGTTGCCTGCCGGTAAACATCAGCCAAGCGGTTATCCAAAGCAGATAACGCTTCATCCTGACAAATCAGTGCTTCCATACTACCCGTTTCAACGGCACTGCAATCAAATGAAGGCTGAGCCGATTCTGCCTGCGTATACACCAGAACACATGAGGCAATCACCGTGAAAACGACCCAGCCGACTTTCATATTTTTCACAAGTTTCCGCCTCCGGCGCTGCACTGCCCGTTACAAAATCAACTATAGGCAATAGATTTTCATTCGTCAGAAAAGTATGCAGCACAGGCAGACGAATCATTTCAGTTTACTGAGCAAGCCCATCAGTTGATTCAGTTGGGTTACCGTCATTCCCTCAGCCATGCTTTCAGCACCATGATTAAAACTGACTAAAGCATCCTGATAAATTTCCTGTCCGGTTGGTGTCAGTTTCACCAGACTGACTCTGGCATCCCGGCTGTTTTTCTCTTTTTCTACCAGATGATTTTTTTCCATCGGGTTCAGTAACCGAGTCACGCCGGAAGCGGTTAAGCCCACCGCTTCCGCCAGTGCGACCCGGCTCATCGACTGACCCGAAGTTTCACTGAGCTGATGCAGCACAAAAAACTCAGACACACTGATCCCGTGAGCACTCAGCTTCCGGTCGATGCTTTTCATCATTTGAGTATGGATTAAAGTCAGTTCCATAAACAACTGACCCTGTAGATTCATTGAAGACATACGTCTCTCCTTGCTGGTCAATACTTGATAACTCAAGTATTGATCAACAATTAGTGCGTTATCAAGCAATTTTTCAAGCTTCTAAGGAAATTCAGCTTTCACGGTCATCAGGACTTTAAAGGCAAATAAATATCCGTGACGGCCTCATGCTCTGCAACATCAGGAAAAAAGCGAACACGTTCAAAGAATAACGGGAAATCTGCCAATGACTCTCCACTTTCAGGAAACCATCGGCCATACAGCGCCTGGACAACGCACACCAGACCGTCATCAGAACCAATATGTCTGACTCTGGCATAGCGCCCGGCCGGGATCGTTTTACTGACAATTCCGGCAGCGTCATCCGTCATTGATTGTTTGACTTCAACGGCTAAATCAAATCGGTATTCATCTGGCGATGTTGATTCCGGATCATCGTAAAGTAAGTTAAACGTCCGGCTGATATCAGGCCGCAGACCGACAGACTTTCGCCAGGCAATAAAACGCTGAATGCTTGCCCCGAGTGTGACAGGGTCACCTTTGTGTTCCAATACCGCGAGCTGAATCTCCGGCAATTCAACCATTTCAACTTGAGGAGATAATTCTGACATATTTTTTTTCCTGACCATCGAGAGTGACTGATGCAATGACTGCCAGTGTTCCCAGTTCGGATTTACCCGGAACGCCGTTGGACTCACACCAAATACCTGCCGGAAAGCACGAGAAAATGACTCCGCATTTTGATAGCCGGCGGCAAATGCAATGTCCGTGACACAGTGATCCTGCCGGTACAGTAGCTGGTAAGCAGCCTGTTTCAAGCGCCGTTGTCGAATGTACACATTAACGGGCATCCCCAGCATCGACGAGAACAGACGATGAAAATGAAACGGTGACAAGCAGGCAACCTTGCTTAACTGTGCCACGGTCAGCGATTGCTCCAGATTGCAGTCGATGGCATCCAGCACCCTGTTCAGCACGTCTTGATAATCAGTCATGATTTACTCCGGTTATTTCAGTCACCATCATACAAAAACGGACCATTCGATGCCTGACTCATCTTGCTTTATTGGTCGTGGCTTATCCTTGATATTCCGTATCTGCTGGTAAATCTTGGCTTGAGCGTACAGTCAACCTTCTTGTTCCATGGTATGTCGCGCATAAAATCTGTATCAACCTCAGTCTTTCCTGATGCGCGCCAGACACTCTTTGTGAGCACAAAGAGTGCCCAGAAATGCTTTTCTTTCTCTGGTGCTGGCCGGGCTGGTTGTAGGCGCTCCCTGCGCCGACAACCTAAAAATTCATCCATGAATTTTTCCCTGGCATTGTAAATGAATTGAGTTCTCGCGTGTGAATGAACAGTTCCGTTTTAAAGTAACCAGTCAGAACGAGTCATCTCAAGTAAACGAAACGGACAGATTGCATTCGAACTCATTTACTTATTTCAGGTGACTCACCTAACATCCATCAAAAAAGCCGGGATACTTTGGCTCCCGGCTTCATCTTCACACTGATCCGCGCTTTGACGCCATGCTCAAGTCACAGCGGTCAGCTTCTTGAACTCTGCTTTGTTCCAAAGATCATGGGTCATAATATCCACCAGCGCATCGACACAATCCCACAAATCGACATAACGAACATAGAGCGGCGTAAATCCAAATCGCAAAATATTTGGCGCTCGGAAGTCACCGATGATATTGCGGGCAATCAGGGCCTGCATGATGGCAAATCCCTGTTCATGGGTCAGAGAAACCTGACTCCCGCGCACTGCCGGATCTTTGGAAGAAACAATCCCGAAACCAAACTGGCCACACCGCAATTCAATCAGCTCCATAAACAACTGCCCCATTCGGAGCGATTTTTCGCGGATCAGATTCATGTCAGCAGCGGCCATGATGTCGATGCCGACTTCCAGCAAACTCGCGCCGACCACAGAGGTAGTGCCACACAAAGTTCTTTCAATGCCCTGTGCTGGCTCGTAATCGTCACGCATGGCAAATGGATTCGCGTGACCAAACCAGCCACTCAGTGGTTGCTCCAGATGGGCCAGATGACGTTTGGCGGCAAACAGGAAACCCGGCGCACCCGGCCCGCCGTTCAGATACTTGTAACCGCAACCCACCGCAAAATCGGCTCCGACCTGATTCAATGCCACTGGCACCGCGCCAGTACTGTGGCTGAGATCCCAGATGATCAACGCGCCTTTTTCATGGGCTCTGGCCGTGATTGCCGCCATATCGAACATTGCACCGCTTTTATAGTGCACATGCGTCAGCACCACCACGGCGGTCTCTTCATCAATCGCGTCCATGATGCAGTCGCGCGACTCTGTAACCAGGCGTACCTTGCCATCCATGAAACTTTCCAGCCCCTGCAGAATATATAAATCTGTCGGGAAGTTGCCGGGCTCAGACAAAATTTTGCTGCGACCGGCGTTCAGTTTGACCGCTGCGGCAGCCAGCTTAAACAGGTTCACCGATGTCGAATCGGCCACTATCACTTCACCCGGCTCAGCCCCAATCAGACCAGCGATCTTGTCGCCGACACGGCGAGGAATATGAATCCAGTCATAGGTGTTCCAGCTCCGGATCAAGCCTTGACCCCACTGTTCTTCCACCACTTCCCGGGCTTTTTCTTTGGCGGCTTTCGGCAAAACGCCCAGCGAGTTCCCGTTGAGATAAATATGGCCTGCCGGCAGATCAAACTGCTCGCGAAATTCTGCCAGTGGATCAACCTGATCCAGCGATTCAAAATAGGATCTGTCCAGTGTTTCCATGTTACTTCACTCCCTTAAATGATGTGCTTTACACCACACTGCGCAGCAGTGCACGAACCGGAGACGCATCCAGTGCGTCCAGTTTGAGTGGCGGCGCAATCAATTCGTAGTCTCCCGGGGGAACATCATCTAAAACCAGTCCTTCCAGAATCGCCATTCCATGGCGCCGGACCGCATGGTGCGCACGCATGGATTTAGACGTCTGCGGATCCAGTGACGGGCTATCAATGCCAATCAAGCATGCACCCCGTTCGGCCAGTAAGTCGATGGTCTCAGCAGCGACTGCCGTGAAATCAGCAACCCATTGCTCGTGTGGGAAGTGGGCGTAAGTTTTCAGAATGACGCGCTCAAGCTGATCCGGTAGCTGGCTGATGATGTCCTGCGGTTTCACCCATCCAATCGCCTGCGTCGCATCAATCACCACGCAGGGGCCGATGTAATATTCCAGGCTGACCGCGGCCATGGTTTTCCCTGTGGCATCATAATGAACCGGTGCATCCGCATGGGTGCCCGAATGGGTCGACAGGGTCAACTGACCAACATTCACCGGACACTCGGCACTCATTTCCCAGTGAAATTGCGAAGAAAACTCGGTATCTCCGGGCCAGACAGGCAAGCCTTTCCGCAACGTTTGCGAGATATCCCAAATCTTAATCATGCTTCGGCCCTTCAATTGACGTACGAACCGACCACAACTCAGGGAAAAACTGTAAATCCAGCGCTTTAGTGAGATATTTCACCCCGGACGTCCCGCCCGTCCCACGGCGATAGCCAATGATACGCTCCACCGTTTTCATGTGGCTGAAGCGCCATTTCTGGAAGTTGAATTCCATGTCCACCAGCTTTTCAGCCAGCTCGTACAAATCCCAGTATTCGTTGCTGTGGTTATAAATCTGAGCCCAGATACGCTCAACAGCTTCACAGGACTGATAAGGCTGCGAAAAGTCACGATGAAGATGAGAATCGGGCACGTCAAAACCGCGATCTTTCAGCAACTGCAGGGTGACATCGTAAATACTCGGCGCATGTAACACCGTTTTCAGGTGATCATAATATTTCGGATGAGCCCGATGCGCCTGAATCATGGCTTCGTTCTTGTTCCCCAGCAGAAATTCCAGCTCGCGGTACTGGTACGACTGAAACCCGGAACTCTGCCCCAGCTCATCGCGGAAGCTGGCATAATCGGCTGGCGTCATCGTCGCCAGTACTTCCCAGGCATTCAGCATCTGAGACTGAATCCGTGTGAGGCGACTCATCATCTTGAACGCCGGACGCAGCTTATCCTGACGAATGTTCTCAACCGCCGCATAGGCTTCGTGTAAACACAGTTTCATCCATAATTCTGAAACCTGATGGATGATGACAAACAGCATTTCATCATGTTGTTCTGTGACCGGGTGCTGGCAGGATAACAACGGCGCCAGGGCAAGATACTGGCCGTAGCTCATGTCCTGATCCCAATGCACTTTCTCATTGGCCAGATCCACTTTCAGCTTTGGCGCGTCCTGTGCCTTATCCACTTCACTCATAGCATATGTCCTTATTCTCAGAGGTCACTTAACCTTTCATTAACAAGTTTACGAAACGCTTTTTTACCTGTAAATTTCATAAAATATTTAAAATCCATTCATTTTTTTCATACTTTATGGCAACGAAGATCAGTACCCGTCACTTACAAATGGTGATGGCGGTGGCGAAAGCAGGCAGTGTGTCAGAAGCCGCCAGCGAAATCGGACTCACTCAGTCGGCGCTCAGCCATCGTATCCGCGAAGCAGAAAGGCTGCTGAATACCGAACTGTTTTACCGGCAACATAAAAAACTGATTCCAACAAGTGCCGGACAGCGGCTGCTGTTATCCGCATCCGTCGTACTCAGTGAACTGGAACGAGCTGAAAATGATATCGACAAGTTATCGGTCGGAATTGAACATGTCATTCGAGTTGGCAATGAAGTGTTCGGGGGATATCACTGGTTGCCCCCTTTTATTCAACAGTTTAGCGAAGCTTATCCGAGCTATGCCGTCGAAATTATTCCGGATGTGTCGCTCGACCCATTTACGGCGTTACGCAATGGCACAATCGATCTTGCGATTGTCTCAGGTACAGTGACCCAAACCGGATTTCGTGCATTCAAGCTGTTCCGGGACGAAATGGTCGCCGTCTTGCCCAGCGAACACCCGGATGTCGGGAAAGCCTGGCTCACCCCGCAAGATATCGCCGCAAACACTTACATCACCTACCATACGACGCCCGCACCGGGCCGTGAGTATGAACAGTTATTCAGCCCAAACCACCTGCTGCCGCCGAAAGTCATTCGTGCCGGCGTGACAGAAGCTGTCGTAGAATTTGTCAGAACGGGGACAGGCATTACCATCATGCCCAGTTGGATTGTGAAGCCTTATCTGAAGGGGGGCGGTTTAAAGACGGTGAAAGTGACCCAGCAGGGTCTTTACATCCATTGGCAAGCTCTGGTCCGAAAAGATGAACGTTCAGACTCACCTATTGTGACTTTTGCCAAAGCGCTGAAGAAAACTGATCTGCAAGCGTTGTAGTCTCTGGCAACACAAACGACAGTGACTGATAGCGCAGACCTGCAAGTTCAGCAGGCCTGCCATCTTTCTGAAACCCCAGCGATTCATAGAAAGAGACCGCATTCAGCGAGGCTCGCACCGTCAGCTCAGCATCACGGCAATGGGGCAACAACGATTGCAACAAACATCGGGCAATCCCCTGTCCCTGCCATTCAGGCAACACAAACAGCATCGACAAATGAGCGCCCTGTTTCAGCTCGGCCATACCGGTAATGACATCCTGCACTTCATCCACCAGCATCAGATTATCTTCCTGAAGACGAAGCAACAGGGCTTCTTTTGACGCAACCTTGAAAAAGGTCTGAACCCCTGCCGGGCGTAAGCTGGCTGCAACGGAAGCCATAAACGATGCTTTCACCAATGCCTCAACCTGTTCGACATCATCTGCTGTCATCCGTCTGACGGTCATCTGCTGGTTCCCCTTCAATTAAACTCAAGTGCTTATTTTGTTTCAGTATCCTGCGTTTCTGGAACAGCACCATTCAGCATTGGCAAAATCACCCGGCGATATTCTGCCAGCGCGATGTTATCTGCGGCAATGGTGGCCGGCGTGGTTTCATGTAACGACGTCCAGATCACCGCTTCTGCCTCTTGCGCCGTGATCTCTCCGGCCCATTCAGTCACCACGTAATAATGCAATCGCTGCAATTCCAGCGTTGGATGATACAACGTACACAATGGAAAATAGCGGACAGGCGTGACAGTCAGCTCTTCTTCAACTTCACGGAGTAAAGCCTGTTCCAGCGTTTCACCGGCTTCGACGTGCCCGCCGGGAATCGCCATTAACCCCGGATCAACCGCTTTGGTGAGCTTCCGTTTTTCCAGCAGTATCTCTTCACCGCGAATCAGCATAAAAGACACACAGTCATGAACATCTTGCATCATGGTTGCGTTCTGCCTCGTGTTGCCATCGGGTGATCCGGATTCAGTTGTAGCAAGTCCCACTGATTACCATATAAATCTTCAAACACAGCAACTGTGCCATATTCCTGCTCACTCGGCGGACGGACAAAACGGATGCCCTCAGCGACCATACGTTCATAGTCCCGCCAGAAATCATCTGTGTTCAGAAACAGGAACACACGACCACCGGTCTGGTTTCCGATATGTTCCTCTTGTGCCGGATCGGATGCCCGGGCCAACAACAAGGTCACACCATTGGAACCCGGGGGCGAAACCACGACCCAGCGCTTATTCTGTTCAGGTTGCTGCCCCTGCTGAAAGCTGTCCTCTATCAGCTCAAATTTCAGCTTATTCACATAAAAATCAATCGCTTCATCGTAGTCTTTCACCAACAATGCAACGTGAACAATGGCTTGTTTCATCCCTTCAACCTTCCGTTCTCCGGATAAAAAGTTCAGACATTCTGATTGTCTGAAGCATTAAAAGAATACATCCGAACTTCATCACGAGCGAACCAGCCCAGACGTTCATAAAAACGCTGCGCGGCGACATTCTCGCAGAATACAAAAAGATGCGTTTTCGCGATACCCACGGCTGCCAGTCCTTCCACAGCCTTCTCAATCAGCATTTGCCCGATGCCTTGCGAACGGTGCGATTCTGCGACAGCCAGATGTTGCAGATATCCCCTGCGTCCGTCAGTCCCTGCCAGCACAGTGCCGACAACCCTGCCATGTTGCTCTGCGACAAAACTGGTGCCCGGATTCCGGGCCAGATAAGCTGCAATACTTTCCGGTGAATCCGCATCCCGCAGCGATAACCCTTCCGATTCGGCCCAGATTTCCGTCACAGCCGGGTAATCATCCATCGTCATCTCACGAAGGCGAACCGTCTCTGATACCCAGGGTTGTATCACTTCCATACATCGGCCCATCCTTGTTTCTCTTCCATAGTTTCTTTTCTGTCGTTCATGCTTGTCCAGAGCGATACACAGAACCACCCACCCACAACCTTTCATCTTCCGCATGCAAATGAATCAGGTTGTCATAATCGGGGTAGCCCATATGAACCGCTTGGGGTGAATCCAGCAACATCCGACACCGCCATCGCATTTCCGCCCCGATCAGCACTTTGACCAAAAACCTGATAAATTTCCATCGGTTACTCTAAATAAGGTTCAATCACAGACAGGCAATGATTCACCGTGTCTTCTTTCTCGCCCACAGGGGCAACGTAATGCATCGCACTTTTTGCAAACGAAACACCCGCAGTTTTTGCAATCAGCCACATTGAAAGATACTGAGAAGCCAGACATCCCCCTGCGGTCGCAATCGACTGGCTGGCATGAGATTGTTGCTCAAGAATCTGAGGATAGCGATTTCACAGCATAGTCATTTACGCTTATCTATCGTCCTTGCGGTAGCACAACCTTCAGTTGAGGCCAGTGCTTGAGCCACTGTTTCTCTTCCACCCTTGTCTGAAATGTGGCCAACGGACGACGAGTATTGTGCGTCAGGTGCCCTGCAAACAAAGAAGCCAGACCAAAACCCGCGATAATTTCCAGATCACCGGCGACACAACGAGCCGCAACGGCCGTCTCACATTCAACCCAATGACGAATGGCATCCAGCGTGCTGGTATACGGCTGATCGCCATTTCGAGTGTGCATCAGCGCCTGATTGCGAACCTGCCAAACTACAAACGGATAATCACGGTTCAACTGTGCTTCAATTTGCCAGGCATTTTCCTGTGTCTGCTCAGACCGGTCGAAATAAACCACATCGACATCATTGAGCGGCGTCTGCTGGGTAAAGTCATGTAAGTGATCCCACACCAGATTACGAACAAACCCGGCACCGATATACCCTTGCGGCAAATTCAGCGATTCAACAACAGCGAGCACTGACATGCGCTGGGCATCCTGTCGCAGCCACTGCGACAGTCTGTCTGCCAGTTCAGCTTCCCGGTTCATCACCTGATTCATTTGTTCACAATTTCCGGCTGGACCTTCGGCTGACCATCGCGACTGAAAAACGGATTCGGGTGGCCTTTGCCCGTCAGCTTCCAGCCCAGAATTTTCAGCATGATCCGGATCATCATTGGCCAGACCCGATTGGTTCGCAGAATTTCTTCCGGTAAAACAGGATCGGCATGTTGCGGGTAAGCATGGGCACGAATCGGCCCCAGGTGCGCTTCGGTTCTGTCTTCAGGCACAATCGCGGTTTCAATCAGCCCAACAAAAGGGAATCCGGGTTTCAGGGTATTTGCAAGTGGCGTCTGGCAGCAGCCGGCATACCAGCGATAGAGTCCTTTAGGCGTCAGACGCAGACAGCGAATCTGTTCTGCCCCTTTTGTCCATTGCACGCTGGAAGGACTGACCTGAAAAATCGCGGTACCGCGATGGGCGGTTAAAATCCGTGCCGGCTGTAACTGTTCGGCAAATGCCTGACAATCTTTGCAATAACACACCACACGATTACCGGACGATGGTGCAGGCACCTGTGCCGTGCCCTGAACTTTGCCGCATTCACAAGCCAGATGTATTGTTGCCATACCGCGCTCTCCCTGATGGATGATTTCTGAATACACTATTGCGTTACGGGCAGATTCCCCTCAGCTCGCGTCGTACGCCTTTCAGAAGCGACTGCCAACTGTGCACGCAAATGTCTTGCATACTCTCTCAAACGTAACGCATTATTGGCAAACTTTTTGTTTCCGCAGGGAATACCTCGATAAGAAATTTCCGGACTGGAATAAATAGGCAGTATCTCATCAGCGTATGACATGATCGTTCCCTGACCACCGCATTGATAACCAAAAGCATAAAATTTGAATAAATGCTTTAAGTGCGACGGGATCGTTTCGATGACCTCATCCAGAGTCATTGCCGTCTGCGCTGAAAATGTGTCGATATCATGCCAAGCCGAAAACTCATATCGCATCCGCCGCACATGATGACAACAGCATAGGCACATCGCTTCAGGTTACTGAAGCGATTGCTTCAAAAACATATGCACCCATTCCTTCTGGGCTCGGCTTCTCAGTTTTCCATTGCATTAACCGGAAGTGATTGTTTTATCGCCTGATTTCTCCGGATATCCGCCAACACCCCATACAGACAAGGCACGACAAATAACACCAGAACACTGGCTGCCAGCAACCCAAAGGTAATACTGATCACCAAGGGGATCATCACCTGCGCTTGCAGGCTGGTCTCAAACAGTAGCGGCAGCATTCCCGCGATGGTCGTCGTTGACGTCAGCAACATTGCCCTGAGCCGTTCCTCACTGGCTTTTCTTGCGGCGTCGTGCAGCGTCAGTCCCTCACCAGCATTGGCTTTCACGAATTCAACCAGCAGGATGGCATTATTCACTACAATCCCGGCCAGCGACACAAACCCCACCAGACTGGGCATCGTCAGTGGATAACCCATCAACAGATGGCCGCCGATCACTCCGACCAGGGACAGTGGAATTGCCAGCATCACAATCAGCGGTTCGGCATAGCTCCTGAACTGGATACTCAGCAATATGAAAATTCCGACCAGTCCGGCCAGAAAACCGGAACGCAACGACATCTGAGTCACCTTGCTGTTTTGAATCTCGCCTTCCGCCGTCATGATGATGCCGGGAAAGCGGGTTCGCAGTGTGGGCAGAAATCTCTCGAAAGTATCTGCCACGACCGCTTGGGCATTGGTGTGCTGTGTATGAATCGCGCCGAACACAGTCACAGTCTGCTGACCATTGATTCGGTTGATACGTGAATCATCCCGCTCAAAATGAATGTCTGCGATGCTGGCTAGTGGAATCCGTGTTCCGGTGACCGGGTGAATGATGGGGAGATATTCCAGCGTTTCCAGACTGCTCGCTTTCCGGGTATCCAGTTGAACGTTGATTTCAACTTCTTCCAGACCCCGGTAGATCTGATCCACCGCTTTGCCATAAAACGCCTGACGCAACTGGCTGGCGACTTGCGCTGTCTTCACTCCGGCTGCCAGTGCTTCAGGTTTCAGTGTCAGACGCAATTCTGGCCGTCCGGCCCGTAAATCATCAAAGACGTTATAAACGCCGTCATAGCCCTGAAGCCACTGCTGTAAGGCAAATGAAGCTTCAGACAAAGTGGCGGCATCACGCCCCTGCAAACGCAGTTCGATGGCTCTGCCTGCCGGACCAATCGCAGGTTCGGTGAAAATGACTTTCGACACCTGAGGCAAAGACGGTAAGGCGGCCATCCAGGCTGCTGTCAGAGTATCCACATCGGTTTTGCGCTGCTCTGCGGTGAGCAGATCGACACTGATCGTCGCCAGATGTGCGCCGGATTCGAAAGCATCCACATTTTTGCTGAAACTCACCGTGACTGCCTGTACCAAAGGCGAAATTTCCTGCTGATTCAAAGGCTCAATGGCCTGATTCAGCGCGCTGAGCACGGTGTCGACGGCAGATTCGGTCTCTTCCAGTCGCGAACCGGCAGGTAAGATCAGCCTGGCTTCCAGCACATCGCCATCCATTTCCGGCAGCGCCTGAAACCTCAAATGGCCGCTGGCCAGCATCGCAACAGACAAAATAAATAATGCGACACCGCCGCCAATCACGGCATAGCGGTACTCCATCGCCTTATGCACAGCTTCGCCTGTCGCACGCTGTAAACGACTAAATCCGCGATCAACTGCTTGTCTGAACCGATTGTCTGTCTGTGGCTTTTCATGTGCCAGCGTATGATGTAGATGACTGGGTAAAATCAGAAATGCCTCAATCAGACTGACCGTAATTACAATCAGCAACACCGACGGAACCACCCGCAGGATTTGTCCGATATCGCCCTCAATCGACAGCAGTGCCCCGAAAATCAGCACCGTTGTCAAAAAAGAAGACAGAACACCCCGGGCAACCATAGAGACACCATCGGTCACCGCAGACAGCGGCGGTTTCCCCTGCCGGGACTGCGCAGCAATACTCTCGGCAATCACAATGGCATCATCCATGAGAATTCCCAATGCCAGCAGCAGGGCGACGATACTCATCATGTTCAGGGTGATTCCCAGTGCGGATAAAAAGAAAAAGCTCGCCAGAAAACTCACCGGCAACCCGGCGACGACCCAGAGGGTATAACGCAGATTGAAAAACAGCAGCAGGCTGAAGAACACGAGCACAAGCCCCTGCCAGGCGTTATCGATCAGCATGGTCAGGCGATCGACCACAATTGAAGTGTTGTCTTTGGTGAGCGTTAACTGCACGCTGTCCGGCAATTGTTCTCGTTCACTGGCGATGAAAGCCTCCACTTCGGCCAGGACATTCAGGCTGTCAACCTTGGTATTTTTTGAGATATTCAGCAAAGCCACCGGTTTACCGTGAAACAGCGCATAGTCTTCCGGATGACTGAAGGTTTCTTCAATCGTTGCGATATCCCCGAGCTGAACCTGGCTACCGGTTCGTCCACTGAGAATTTGCAAGCGGGATAAACCATCCACCGTTACACGTTGATCGTCCACACTGAGATCATAAGTTTGATGACGGGTATCCAGTTCCCCCAGCGGTAAACTGAGATTCTGGGAGGCAATCGCCGAACTGATCGATTCCAGTGACAATCCGTAAAAGCGTAATTGCTCCGGATCCAGCGACACACGTAATTGCCGGGTTGAAAAACCTTCAATCCGAACCAGCGGAATACCCGGTTGCCTCAGCATCTTTTCTTTCAGTTGCTCAGCCAGTGCTTTGAGTTCAGTGCGGGTGAGCAGATCGGCTGTCACAGCGACGGTGACGACCGGACTCGTCCGTCCCATTTCTTCAATGACAGGGGTTTCGGCTTCGTCCGGGAAACTATCGATACTATCCACCGCAGAGCGGATATCATCCTGAAATGTGGTGAAATTCTCACCTTCTACCATCGTCAGCGTCATCACGGCCAGACTGTTTCGGGCTTCGCACTGCACTTCGTCCATCCCAACAATGGCTTCGGTGGCTTCCTCTAATGGACGGCAGATACCATTTTCCACTTCACGTGGACTCGCACCGGGATAAGGCACCGTGACGCGAACCGTATCCGTCGCAATTTTCGGAAAAGTTTCCCTGTGCAGGGTCGGCAAATAATACAGTCCGGCCAGAATGAACAGCGCCATCAGCAGGTTCGCCGCGGTCGGATGGCCCGCAAAAAAACGGATCATGGCCTGCCCTCCCCGTCTGCTTTCACTAACGCTGTTGACGATAAAGACAGCCGTTGCTGCAAGGCCACGTCCTGTTGCAGGGTAAGCGGCATCCCGAATATCGCAGGCGTCAGATCACTGGTGATCACCGGGGTGCCAGCCGGAATCACATCCGAACTGAACAGCACCAGATCCTGCATCGTCAGACTGGCTGTTGCAGGCAAACGGCTCAGTCTGGAATCTTTATCTGCAATCAGCAAATATCCCTGATGCACTGCATGACGCGGAATCACCACCGCTCGAACTTCCGTCCCAATCAAGCTGGCAACCACGGGCATCCCCGACAGCAAAGGCGGCCGACTGCCAGGGGTCAGCCCCTGATAAGGCTGATCAATCGCCAGCCGAATTCCCAGCGTATGCGACTGGGGGTCCAGAGATTCTCCCAAACTGACAATCTTCCCGCGCCAGGATGAATCAGAAAAGCCCGGCACCTGAATCTCAGCCTCAAGTCCAAGTTTCACTATCAAGGGTTCAAACAAGCGGGCATCCGTGAGATCCATCAATTGTGTTCTGTCGCCAACAAGGGTTTGAAAAAAAGGTTTCAGTTTGGCAACAGGAAACTGCACGGTCACTTCCATCCGGTCAATCCCGCTGGCTTCAAATAACATTTGTCCGGCCTGCATGAACTGCGCCTGCTCCGCCTGTACTGCGGTGATCCGTCCTGTGAAAGGCATCACCACACGGGTTCGGGCCAGATTGCGCTGTGCCTGCTTCACTTGTGTCTCGGCAACCGCCTGCCGTGCAATCAGCACATCGCGTTTGGCGGGCAGGACAGCCAGCTCGTTCTCCAGCAAGGCTTGTTCCTGCTGAAGCTGAATGAGTTTCTGCCGCTCGCCGTCGACCTGAGAAGCCGACTGCGCCCCGCGCTGATTCAGGGTTCGTTTTCTGTCCAGCTCACGTTTGGCGACAGTGATTGTGTCCTGAATCAGTGCTTTACGGCGCTTCAGCGTTTTCTCCGTTTGCGCCAGCTCAGCCAGATTGGCCCGGGCAATCGCCAGTTCAGCTTCAGTCTGATTCAACGCGAGCTGATAATCGGCCGGATCCAGTTCGACCAGCACTTCGCCCTGATTAACCAGACTTCCCTGCTTCAGCAGGGGCGAGACCTGACTGACGGTGCCAGACACTTCTGCAATGGCTTTGACTTTCACGGCCGGCTCAATAAAACCATGTCCTGTCAGACGGGGACGAATCAGCACTGACTTTGATTCAATGTAAGACACCGCAATCGGCGTGACCTCAACCGGCTGATGTTTTACCGGAGAGCGGGTTTTCACGAGCATCACCAGCACAATCACTGCGCAGCCGATGAACAACGGAGCTGCGACTTTCATTTTCAGCAAGTGACGTATTTTTTGAGGGTTCATTAGATTTTCCCTTCGCCGGGTGTTTGTTGGCCGAGTCCCTGAGTCAGTAACAACGTTAAATGTTGTTTCCAGGCATCCGAACGCAGCACCTGACGGTCAACACCCAGAACCCCTTGAATCAAAGGTTCAGCAATCATGGGAAATGCCATCAGGCTAACCATGGAAGCTGTGGCAAAATGAGGATTCATATCTGCCCGTAAAATGCCTTTTTGCTGCAAGACTGAAAACATCGTCAACAATGCGTGGCCGATACGAACAGGGAACGTTTTCACAAAATGCTCTCTCAGCCGCCCTTCACTGGCCAGCACTTCGTCTTTGACCAGGTGAATCAACCACGGCTCTTCCGTCATGATGTCTGAGACGGTCTCGACCAGCATTGCAAGCACCCGATCCGGCTGTGTTTCAAGTAAAACTGCTACCTGCTGAAGTCGGCGCTGCCGCATATCACCGGTGCGATCCAGCAACGCAAGAAATAGCCCTTCTTTGTTACCGAAGTAGTAACTGATCATTGCCGATTGTGTCCCGGCTTCTGCTGCCAGTTCACGTATGGTGATGGATTTGTAGGACTTTTTATCCAGCAAACGTTCAGCTGCATCAAGCAATGCCGCCGTCATCTGCGCCTGTTTTTCCGGATTTTGCGGTCTTCCTCTTGACATGATCTTCCTCTGGAGCTGTGCGCCAATTCATTAATCAAGTGATTAACTAAAAGATAAAAGGGATCGGCGAATTTTGCAACGCATAAAATTTGTACAGAGATCAAAAATTCAGGCAGAGAAACAAACCAAACTCACCCCGCTTCAGAAACGGGTTCAGTGAAGCAGAGTTGCCGTCATGCAGGTTCTGTCGAATAAAACTTATTCCTGTTTTGCATAATAAGATAACGAGTCTATTTTTAGACTGGCTGACAATTGAAGTTGGCTTTTATTTAAAATAATGACAATAAAGGTGAGAAAAATGAACAAAACAATGGATTTGGCTTTTTATCGTGAAAAAAATTTTGGTGGTACACCTGAATACTATTCCCTAGGAGACGATGTGACGTTTCACAATGGTGATAACTTCAATGATAAATATCTGTCCTTAAAAGTCATCAATCCGGTGAAAGTAAACTGTTATCAGCATTCTGATGGTTCCGGTATTTTTCACAGCTATACATTAGGCGACTATGCAAGCATTGAAGAAATGGGCGGACTTTCGAAGTTCCAGATCATTGAAATAGATACACATTTCGCAATCAGCATGCGTTTGATTGATGAAACCGGAGGCGAGCCTCGCCAATTCATGATGACCTTCAATGCACACAATATCGGCGATGCGCAAATCTGGTCTGGTGATCAAGAATATAGTTTATTACCCGTCACTGAAAATGATGACTTGGTGACTTGTGCCATTTATATTCGGGATATGACAACCGGAGAATATATTGCCAACGGCTCTATGTATTTCCAATATAATACAAACAATGGCATTGTTGAGATCGTGACACCGCCAGAAACCTTCCCGCCAAATCTGACCGTGAAACGTATTGACAATACGAAATTCGATTTCACACTGACAAGCCGGTAAAACCTGATTTCATGTGCCTCAATCATTTATCTGTTGAGGCACAATGATTCTGACTTTTATCCTGCCACCGAATGACTTTCCACTGATTTCCTTAATCTTGATTTCCTGAACTCTGGTTAGCCAATGCCGTTAATATGGCAACTGCTTGGTCTGCCTTGCCAGCCGGTACAAAAATATGATCATGGTAATAAGCAGCAATCACATTCGCGCTGATGCCATGTTCGGCCAACACAGTCGAGACAGCAGCAGTCAACCCAACAGCTTCCAGGCTGGAATGCACCGTTAAGGTGATACAGCGAAAAGTCGTCTCGATGGTGACGCCGATTGTCTCTGCGGCCGACTGTGTCACAACAAGTGTCAGCCCTTCCCGCTCCCGGAAAGTTGCAATGGGTGATAAAGCCAGATAGTCAGCCATATCCCCTTCGACACAACAAAATACATATGCTTCCGGCTGCAACTGTGGCGACATTGAACGAAGCAGTTCCTGTAAATCCGTCATACCTGACATACTGACCCCCGATATTTCCTTATCTTTATTTCTATTTCACGGTTGAAGTTGTTTGTACATCACAAAAGTATCTACGTCACCCAAAGTACGGTGCCGGTATGCGCCGGGAATAGTACCTACAATTTGGTAGCCAAGTTTCTGCCATAACGCAACTGCGGCTTCATTGGTCGATACAACCGAATTAAACTGCATCGCACGAAACCCCAGCGTAATCGCCATTTGTTGCGAATGCTCACACATCGCTTTAGCTACCCCTCTCCCTCGCGCTTCAGGTGTCACCATATAACCACAATTACACACATGATCACCCGGCCCCTTCGCATTCGCTTTCAGATAATAGGAGCCCAAAACAATGCCATCCTCTTCACAGACAAAAGTTCTTAACGGCTGCTCGCACCACAATGCATATGCTTGCGACTCATTCATCTGTGGATCAAACGCATAAGTTTCCCGGGCCTGAATAATGGCAAGAAATGATGGCCAGAATTGATGAAAATCTGATGCGGTTATTTCTCTGATCAACATGCTTTTTCCTTCTTTGTCTTACCGAGAATAATCCGGTGAATCACTGACAGTGAAATCATATCAGCCCTGGCCCCCTGATGATCAGCCATTTCACGATTCATCTCTTTCAACACTTGGATACTGAGCCGATGCCTGCTCATGGTAAATATCAGCCAGATAGCCTGCCAGCTCCTCCTCACGCAATTCAGGCGGAATGACCACATCATACACCCGGGCTCTCAGCGAAGTTTCGGACTCCATAAAAAGCAGCCATTCGCTATCTTTACGTTGAACCGACATCAGATGGCCAAATACCTTAAATTTGATGAACATGATGGATATGCTCCCTATTGATTCATTCATTGCCATCTTAGCTCGTATGATACTGCGCTTCCCCATAGAGCCAGAATTTGTTTACTGATATGCACAGATGCATTTAAAGTCAGGTCGTACAACGATTGAGTGAGTGCTATCTGCTTGAAACCAAAAGGAATGGAATGAAGAGGAAGGAAACTAATGAAGTGTAAGTGAAAAAATTCGGGGCTTTTCAGCCCCGCACTCAAGGAACCATAGTTCAGTTTCTTATTATAATTCCGACGGCTGGTGACTCGATGTCACCATGCCATTAACTTAAGCGTATTCAAACGATCACAAAATGGCGAAAAATAAACGCAAAAAAACGTCAAAATTTCGTCATGATCACGAATGAATCACAGGGCTTTTGTTCAAATGGGCGTAAACAGCACGAAGAGTGAACGAAACAGGGGCATTGTCTGAAGGAGAAACCACCTGATATGTCGAATCGTTGTACTACACCAAAACCCGTGAAAGCCATCATGGCTTTCGATACAGCCATAAACAATTTCAAGACGTTAGCATTGATTTATGACAGTACGAATACGTATGGACAACCTCTGAAAGCACATCGCAATTTACTTTGAAACTGCATTCAGCTTGTTGTACCACGGCCTGTTGACTCACTGATTCGCCTTCAATACTGCGATCTCTTTCAACAGGAAACAAAAGGATACATTTTCTCATATCTGTTGGCAATTATTCTCTTCTGTCATATCACCACCACGCCATATCCAAATAACAAGGTACTTCTCTTAACTCAACCCCCACGACGGGAAAATATGGTCAATGAAACACAAGATAATCATTAGAATACGAATATTTATCGATTATTCATGCTACTGCTCAATGACTATCCCACCGAAAATAAGTGACAAGAGTCACACAAAAATTGGCTAAAATCGCAAATAGAACTGTATTAACTTAGGGTAAACCTATCTGAGCGACAATATATTGACAACCCAATAAGTTAGATATCTAACCAATATTAATCGGAATCAGTTTGAATTTATTGATTCACAGTTTTGAACCATATACAGGAAGTTAGTCATGATTGAAGAATGGATTAACACTTTCGTGGGTTTTGTCTGGGGCAAACCCATGTTAGTGCTTTTGGTCGGCGGTGGAATTTTTTTCACCCTTTACGGTAAGTTCACCCCTTTTCGTTATATAAAACACAGCCTTCAGTTACTCACCGGGCAATTTGATGACAACTCCGGCAGCGGCGATTTATCTCACCGTAAAGCTTTGGCTGCAGCGCTATCCGGCACATTAGGGCTGGGCAATATTGCTGGTGTTGCCCTGGCTCTGAGTGCAGGTGGTCCCGGTGCAATATTCTGGATGTGGCTAACTGCCCTGCTGGGCGTATCTACTAAGTTTTATACCTGCACCCTCGGCGTGATGTACCGTCAGAAAGACTCACGTGGCCAGGTACATGGTGGACCGATGTATACCGTACAGGAAGGTCTGGGTCATAATTTTAAATGGCTGGCTATTCTTTTTGCTATATCCGGATTAATGGGATTCGTACCATCCTTTCAAATTAACCAGTTATCTGCCGTTATTCAGACTCAGTTGTTTCCGGATGTCAGCTGGCTTGAAAGTCAGACATTTTCCTGGGCGTTGGGTATTGTCCTTGCTGTATTTGTTGGCTGTGTGATCTGGGGTGGTTTAAAGCGTGTTGCGGATGTCGCCAGTGCCTTAGTCCCATTCATGGCAGGTAGTTATTTTGTAATGGCGGTTTTGGCGCTTTTACTGAACGCCGATAAAGTCCCGGTGGTTTTTGCTTCAATCTTTCAGAGTGCATTCGCGCCGGAAGCTGCTTTAGGTGGTGTGCTGAGTGTGATCATCATCGGAGTCAGCCGTGGTGCTTTCTCAAATGAGGCTGGGATCGGTACAGAGGTCATGGCACATAGTGCAGCAAAAACGGATGAGGCTGTTCGTGAAGGGCTGGTCGCCAGCCTCGGCCCTATCATAGATACCTTAATCATCTGCAGTTGTACTGCGCTGGTCATCCTGGTCACAGGTGTGCTGGAACAAAGTGAGGGGATGCAGGGCGTCAGCCTGACAATGGCGGCATTCAAAGCAGCATTTGGCTCAGCCGGTACCTGGCTACTGGCAGCACAAGTCCTGATCCTGTCGTTTACTACGGTTTTCACCTTCTGGTATTACGGTTATAAATGTTTCGTATACCTGTTTGGTGAGAAAGCAGGCGAATACTACAAGTATCTTTATTTGGTTCTTGTTGTTCTGGGTGCCGTTCTGTCTGTAGACGTCGTTTTTCTGTTCCTGATTGGTACCTATGGTTTAATGGCGATTCCAACCATGGTCTCGGGTATTCTGCTTGCACCAAAAGTGAATCAGGAAGTGAAGCGATACTTTGGAGAGGAGAAACATCGGCTGTCCGCTGACACAGCAACTCAACAGACAGACTGAATCAAACAGCCCCTTCTGATGTTTCCGATGGGGCTGCTCTTGATTTCCCGGGGTGCATTACGGCCATTCGTTGCAATTATCCCCGGCAATGGGGAGAAGCAACGACACTTCTACACGCCTCCCAAGCCATTTCGAAATAAGAGCTAAGACTCAAAGCGACTCCTGAACGACCTTGACTTTCGCTTTGAACCACCGCCCCCCCAGCACACATACGGCCAGACCAAGAAATATCAATCCGGCTCCCAGAATTTCTGATTCTGCCATTCGCTCCCCAAGTACCAGGGCCGCGGTGATCATGCCAACCACAGGAATCAGCAATGCAAAAGGCGTCACTGTGGCAGCAGGATAGCTTTTAAGTAAATACCCCCACAAAGCAAACGCCAAAAGTGTTGAGATATAACTGACATAAGATAACGCCAGCCAGGTTTCAATCGTTGAACTCATAAACAGTGAAATGGGATCGGTTGTCTCAGTCAGATAAGAAATGATCAGCAAGGGAGTCGGAGGAATCAGGCTAACCCAGACCATAAAATGCAGCAGGTTCACCCCCTGCATTCGTTTCATGATGCTATTAGAAATTGCCCAACAGAATGCAGCGGCGAGGATCATCATGAGGCCCAAGGCCGTGATATTTTCGCCACTCTCTATAAAAAAGAAGCCGAATCCAATACTTGCAATCAAAATCCCTACCGCATGATGTTTACCAATCGCTTCTTTATAGAGCAGAACACTCAGGCCAATCGTAAAAAACACCTGTGCCTGTAACACCAGCGAAGATAATCCAGCCGAAGCATCTGCTTTCATGGCTATAAACAGCAGTCCAAACTTCAAAACACCAAGAAAAATCCCGACCCCCAGCACGTTGAATACAGACGTTTTCGGGAATGGGACAAAGAAAACGGCCGGAATCGCTACCACAGCGAAGCGTAGTGCTGAGAACAAAATTGGCGGTAACGTTTCAAAGCCGATTTTAATCGCTGAGAAATTCACGCCCCAGATCAGCACAACGAACAGCGCGACAGCAATATCTTTAGACTTCATGCATCCATCCCTTGATTGAACGGCTTTATGAACAACAGCATCAGGCTTTATGAACTACAAACTCACCCTTTCCGACGGGTAACAAACAGGATGTCAATGTGTCTTTATTGCTTAAATATGCCATAAAGTCCTCCAATTCATGACGGTGAGAAATGGCGTTATCACACACCAGCACCCCACCAGAAGACAGTTTGCTCAAAAGCACATCGATATACGATAAATACGCAGTACGATCGGCATCCAGGAAAATAAAATCAAATATCTGTTGGCTGTCCCGAATGAAGTCCTCAGCGTCAGCCTGCACCTGCACGATTCGATCCTGAAGTTCTGCACGAACAAAATTTTCTGCTGCCATTTCCGCTTTATCTGAAAGCTTCTCCACCGTCACAACTTTTCCCGATTCCGGAATCGCAGAGGCCAGCCAGAGTGTTGAATAGCCATTTGAAGTGCCAATTTCCAAAATCTGTTCAGCCTTGGCAGACTTCACCAGTACCGCCAGAAACTCCCCCGTATCACGGGTGATATTGAGCAGTTTTTTCGATTTTTCGTTTTCAGTTGCATCGTGCTGAACACCCAGCGCTTCTAGCTCTTGAAGTAGTTCTTCTAACGGCATAATTCCTCCTGAAAGCTCAACCCTGACGAGGGTGACCTGATAAAGCGACCCCGATATGAATGAAAGACCATATCAGGTGAATGCATTCAGAGCAATGCAGAGCAATCGTATGAGAGATAAGTGCACGCGGCGAATTGGCTGCACCAATTCAGTCGAAATGATCCGGAGAGGTTCAACACTAACGGAATCGTTCGTATCAATGATATGGCATCATTGTATTGACTTGAACAGTTAAAAACCTTCACTCGAAGCCAGCTTCAGCATCACAAGGCAAAAGACAAGAGAGCTTGAACATAAACCGCCATTGAACCTCCTCACATAGAACCGCAAAGCGTTAGCCAATTAACATTGAAAAACAATGTGTTATGAGAAAATCACAGCAGAAATCACAGCCCTTCAAGTTTTCAGCAGGTAGCGCCTGCTGAAGTAAAAAACTGAAAAATATATCTCACAATAACAAATTTATATCTATTAACCTCAATCAATATCATTATATAAATTCAAAAAGATGAAATCATATTATATTTATCACTATTATAATCAAAACTCCCAGTTGATTACGGGCATTCATTGATTATCATGTAAATAACATGTTTAATAATAACGACCATTACAGCTTTAGATCTCATTTCCAAATGATTAAAGTTAAACATATTGATTCAGCTCATTGATTAATTGAATATCAGGCCTCTGAAACACAACTGCATCAACATTCATTTTTGGAGATCATCCCAATGACAACCACCGAACTATTTATAGCATGGTTTGCTGTAATGTTCCCGCTTGTAATCAGCCCAGGCCCCGCAAATATCGTATTTGCAATATCTGGCGCAAAATCAGGATTAAAACGCTCTCTACCTTTGGTTGCTGGGATTGACCTGATTTTTCTCGTCTATTCAATCATCATCGGATTTGGCTTTGGGTTAACATTACAAAAATACCCACAATACTTCCAAATCATTCAACTTGCAGGTGCAACTTATTTAATTTATTTATCATATAAATTCATCAAACCGACACAAAAAAAAGATACAGATAAAAAGGATGAGAGTCAGAAAACTTTTTTCAGCTTCTGGGATGGCATTGTCATTCAACTGCTAAACCCGAAAGGTTTAGTCATGCTCGTACTGATGTTTTCTCTGTTTACGACACCAGAATCGTCCATGCATACAACCTTATCTTTGATCGTTTGGTTGTGTATTTTAAATGTGTCTGCACACATTCTTTGGGTCATTTTCGGTTCTCATATTTTATCCAGATGGAGCAGTGGCAGAAGTGAGAAACTTCAGTCTTTTTTCTACGCTTTCAGTCTGATTTCGGTTGCTGTCTGGATCATATTCGATGCTATCAATAAATAGGGAGAATCAAGTGAGCATTATAAAAGTTGCAATTGTGGGAATGGGCTCAAGAGGCCTCACATTACTGAGCAGATTTATCTCTGCTTCTCTTGAGGACCAGTCCATCAATCTAGAAATCACGGTCTTCGATCATAAAACAATCGGTGTCGGTGAACATGATATCACTCAACCCGATCACCTGCTGCTCAATACTGTTGCAGGTCAGTTAACGATGTTTCCGGAGTTGGACAGCGAGATCTATGGCACCCGGCTTCAAGGCCATAGTTTTCTCGAATGGTGCCACCGGAACGACATTCGAATTGATTTAAACAGCCACCAGAATCAAACTCAAGGTCAGCCAGTCTCAAAAGGCGACTTTCTCCCAAGAAGACTTTTGGGAAGTTACTTGCATGACTCATATCAACAAATGATTCAGCAAGTTCCAGATAACTTAAAACTCACGGTTATTCATGAAGCAGTCGTGGATATCGAAGTATTCAACGACCGCTATCTTGTGATCACAGAAAATGAACAGATAGAGACTGATGCGGTTTGTTTAACGCTTGGCCATACGGGTAGCCAAAAAATCAATCACAATATTGGGTACAGAGACAGAGACGCTTTAAAATCAATTCAAGCAAATGAAACAGTTCTGGTAAACGGTCTTGGCTTAACCGCAATGGACTTAATCGCAGAGTTGACCTTAGGTAAAGGCGGAAAAATTATTCGTGAAAACCGAGGTTCTTCTGTTATCTATCAACCTTCTGGTCATGAACCCAATATTATCGTCACTTCGAACAATGGCATCCCCTTTCGAGTCAGACCTGAAATTCGACAAGATGACTCTCCGAATGAAAGCTATTTTTTGAAAGATAGAATTAGCCAGCTCAAAGAAAGTCATCAAGACATTGATTTCTATCGTGACATTTTCCCTTATCTCAAACTCGAGATGAGAGTTTCTTATGTCATGTGCCAAATGTCATCTTCAGACAAGATATCGTTCAAACAAACGCTCAACACTTTACATGAAAAAAATTATCTTGAGATCAACAGTTTGATTGAGTCCATTGAAAGTGATTTTGAGCCTCTGAACTTTAATGATGTATTTACACAAAAACCGGAACATTGCCAAACACAAGATGAGTACCAGGCATGGTTCTGTCATTTCATTGAGCAAGATTTAGAACAAGCCTGGCAAGGTTTCAATGTCAGCCCTCTGAAAACAGCCATTGAAACCTTGAGAGATCTACGGGATTTAATTCGTAACGTCGTGAACTTCAACGGCTTGAGTCAAGAATCAGAGAAAGAGTTTTATACCCGATTCTACCCATTGTGTAACAAATTAGTGGGTGGCCCACAACGAGAGCGACATGAAGATATTCTTGCGCTTATCAACCATGGTGTTGTCAAGGTCACGCAATCGAACCATTATCAAGATAATGTTTTAACAACAGCATTTGGCCAAACCATTCACATTGATCATGTGATAGATGCCTATGTCAGTCAGAGTGGTCTTGAATCTTCAAGCTCGCCTTTGCTTCAGAATCTGAATCGAAAAGGTTTAGTGACTGCGAGAAATATAGGCAATAGTATGAGTCCAGTTCAAGTCAATCATCAATATAAAGTCACAACTTCAAATGGAGAAAAAATTCATAGGCTTTGGTGTATCGGTCCGAATATAGAGGGTGTCACTTTTTATAATCATTATGTTCCAACAGTAGGGAAATTAAACAGACCATTTTCCGAAGCAGATATGGTCGTAAAGAGCATTCTCTCAGAATTGTCTAATATTTAACGGTCATTATGTGAGGAAACATGATCATTAACAATCCCATGGAGTTGGTTTTTGACGATCTATATTTAGAGAATAAAACCATTATCGATGATTCAAAACTATTTATTAAGCTTGAAGGCCACAATATTGGTGGTTCTATCAAAATTAAGCCTGCAATTAAAATGATTGAGAAATTTGAAATGCAAGGTTTAATCAATGAAAACACTGAATTTATTGAAAGCTCATCTGGAAACCTGGGCGTCGCATTAAGTATCGTTTGCGCAATCAAGGGCTACAAGTTTAATTGTGTTGTTGACCCGAACATACAACCAACCACAGAGAACCTCATCAAATCATACGGGACTCATTTGATTAAAGTCACTGAAAAAGATTCGAATGGTGGTTACCTGAGTTCCAGAATCAACCTGATCAAAAGTATTTGCAGGGACAAACCAAATTATATCTGGGTGAATCAATACGAAAACATTGATAATGTTGAAGCGCATTATCAGCTCACAGCTAAGAGCATCTACAACAACATCAAAGATGTGGATTATATTTTCGTTGGTTCTGGCACGACAGGAACGCTGGGTGGCATCAGTCGATTTTTTAAACAAAAGAAACCGAATGTAAAAATCATTGCTGTCGATTCAATTGGATCTGTCACATTTGGTTTTCCATCTGGCTCCAGAAAAATACCGGGGTTGGGCACAAGTCTTGAACCGCCCATTGCGAAATTCTCATTGTTTGATGAAATCATACATGTACCAGAAGTCGATACGATCCGTATGTGTAATAACATGGCAAAACAAGGCCTTCTTTTCGGTGGTTCAACTGGCACCATTCTCAGTGGTGTCGAGAAATATAAAGATTTCATCCCAAAAAACAGCACTGTTGTTGCCTTATCGCCGGACTATGGTGAGCGGTATCTGGACACCATCTATAGCAACAATTGGGTTTCGAAACATTATCAATAAGGAGTTCCCATGAATTTACCAACATTTAAAGTGATTGACTCAGCAACCATCGGAAACTGGTTATCGGATAACAGTCAGAAGATCCTTGATATCGTCGCAAATAGCTATCTCGATTTCTCTAATGGTGATACCACCTGCCCTGACAGCTATTTCTTAAGATTTCCAGACAACAAGAATAACCGCATCATCGCCATGCCGGTGTCAATCAATACTGGCGAGAAATATTCAGGAATCAAATGGATTGCCAGCTACCCTGAGAATGTCAATCAAGGATTGGACAGAGCGTCCGCTGTTTTTATTCTCAATTGTGGTGAGACAGGATACCCGCTTGCCTGTTTAGAGGGGTCTCAAATTTCGTCATACCGGACAGCAGCTTCTGCAATTTTAGGCGCTAAATTTCTTCACAAAACGCCGGGCGTTATCGAGCAATTAACCATTGTGGGTACTGGTTTAATTGCGCACTCAACCGTCAAACTGTTTACTGAATTAGGCTGGCAGATCAAGTCGCTGAATCTTGTTGATCTCAATACTGACAGAGCAAAATTATTCTCAAACAAGGTCGATATCGAAAACATCACCATCAACACCGACATCAACAGTGGAAAAGGTTCTGATATGTGGCTGTTCACAACATCAGCGACTGTGCCTTATGTAGAAGACTTTTCCTTATTTGAGAACAACCCAACTATTTTACACATGTCTTTAAGAGATTTGTCGACGAATATTGTGTTCAATAGCCAGAACTGTACTGACAACATTGACCATGCTTTAAAAGCAAATACTTCTTTACATCTCGCAGAACAAGAATCTGGAAATCGGGATTTCATTCAGCATGATATCGTGGATATGATGAATGGTTCTGCAAGTCCTGACTTTTCAAAACCCAGAATCCATGCGCCTTTCGGGATGGGAATTCTGGATTTAAACGTGGCCAAAAATATATACCTCGATACGGATGACTGTGTACAGATTGAAAACTTCTGTCCAACCCCTTATGTCCTTTAATTTCTGGATGTGCGAAATCAAAATCAGCTGAATCATCAATCGGGCAGCGTATCATCTGAACATTGACATTCGATCAGATAACCCGGTTAAGTGACGCCCATCAGTCTGTAATTGTCAACACTTTACTTCAGACTCGTAGATACCGATCAAGGCTCAGACAGTTGGCAGACTGACTGAGCCTTGCGCTTTCAATGTTCACGCTTGATCTTCTCTGATGAATAGAAATTTCATCGCAATCGCTGAAATTTCAGAGAATAACCGGATAAAAAAAGGCTGCACAAGGCAGCCAAGCATCACAACTCATTGGGCTTATCAGCCCATTCTTATACCGTTCAACATCTATCTGCACTGGCAGATGAATGTATCAGAGAGATCTAACGACCAGATGAGTGATTTAATTAAATTTAGTGCTGAAATAAATTGATTTAATTTATCTTTTTACACGGTGTCACGGACTTTTCCTGATAACCACACATCACCGGATAAGTGTTCGCATGACGGATATCCGGCGCTTCAGTCAGTACATGTGACTTATAATGTCGCCATGTATATTCAGCCATTCGAACACAATAGTCCGGAGTCGAATCGGCATGACATAACGCTCTGGCCCGAAACAAAGCTGTCATTTCGACCCTGCACTGATGAACCTGTGTCTCCCCCTGATACAACTGCGTACATAACAGCAATTGATCGTCTTTCGCAGAGACAGACGCTGCCCCGACTTCGCGGATAATATCCCGCCAATAAATTTTGGATGATGCGCAAGCACTGAGAAAGCAACAAAGCTGCAAAACCAGTAACCACCGAACCCACATGACCATTCCTTCCTTTCGCTTTAACCCTTTAAAAAAGCGACCGTTAAGGAAAGGTTCATAAATGCTGAACGCCGTAAAAAAGCCATGCTTCCTGCATGGCTACTCTGAAACTCAAATACTTCATCTCTTTCAGGAATGACGCATCACAATATGGCTCTGATCTAATTCGCCATATGCTTTTTTGAATTCTTTCCAGGCTGTTTTCGGACCAAGAATGAAAGATAAAAAAGAAACACCACCCACCAATAAGACGCCCCCGACAACCGGCCCGACAATGAAACAATAGAACGCCAAAAAAGGCAGATAAATGGTGTAACGGAGTGCCATCAACAATAAAGCTCTGATGGCGAAGATTGTGTTCATCATAATGATTACTCCTGACATTAAAATTGAGCGCGCTCATTTATGCTAATTTGAGCGCGCTCAATTTTCAAGTCTCCCACTGATACTTTTTTGCCAATGCGTTATCATGGTGGCAAAGCAAAGATCTCAGTTGAGCACAGTCAGAGATGAATAAAAGAGAGCAGACCCGTCTTAGAGTTCTTGATGCAGCCTGGCAACTGTTTCGTCAGAATGGATATCACGACACAACCACCCGACATATTGCTGAGCAAGCTGGCGTTGCTGCCGGAACCGTGTTCAGCCACTTCCCGACCAAACTGTCGCTGCTCAAAGCAGGTCTGATGCAGCAAATAGAAACAGTGCTCATGACAGCAAAAGCAGAAGAACCCAATACCCATCCACAAGGCAAGCTGCTCCATTACGCCAGTCACCTGTACGTGTTTTACTGTAATGAAGCAAACTTCAGTCGGGAGTTATTTCGGGAATTAATCTGGCAACAGGATGAATTTGAGCAACAGCTGAACGCTTTTCGTCATCAGCTTTTTGCACAGACAGAAAATCACAATCCGGAACTGTCGGCTGTCATGATGGACTGTTACTTCATGACTTTAATTACCGGGCTGAACGCAAATCAACCCGACGCATCTGTGATGCTGAACCAGTTGCAACGCAAATTACAGGTGTTGCAGATTAACGAAGGGCCTGACGGCGCGCATGCGCCACCGCAATAAGGCGCTTTTCCAGCACAGATTGCTTCGCAGCGGGCGCTTTCTCAAGTTCACGCAATAACCGGGTGATTTCAGTATCCAGATAACGGGCATTTTTCGTTCTGACCAGGGAGCGAATCACTTTTTCAGCATTATCCGGTAACGGCTGTTCGAGCGCCCAGCGATAGCTGTAACCGGCCATGCCCGGCTTCACCGAAGACCCGCTTTCAGCACGGCGAGCTGTCTTGGTTTTTTGCGGAGCCTGCGCATCCCCTGAACGGCCTACCCGAGCATAATATTTTTCTGTCACAGGTGAACCAGCAGCCGGAAGTTTCCCTGTCTGATATAACAGTGGCCCGATGGTTCCTGCCTGTTCAATGGCCGCTTCTCTTACAAAGGCGCTGGCATTTCGTTTGCCCTTTTTCTCGATATCCGTGTAATAAACAGCGGCATAATCTTTCGCACGGGTCAGCGCCACATAGGCAAGGCGTCGTTCTTCTTCCTGATCGGTTCTCATATCCGTCGCAGCAGGATTTCGGTATGGGAACGTATCTTTATCCCAGAACGGCAAATACACCTGCGCGTACTCACATCCTTTTGCTCGGAAAATTGTCGTGACCTGAATACTGTCGGCTGTGGCCGACTGAGTCGTTCGCTCCGCACTGACATGCTTCGACTGAGCTGAATAAAATTCGAAATACTGCAACGCTTTTTCACAGGGCTGATCCATGGTTTCCAAGACGGTAGAAACCGCATCCAGCCGATCGATCGCCTCTTCGATTTCACTGGCTGTCGCTTCCGTTTTCCAGATCCAGCTGTCCAGGCCACTTTCCCGTCGGTACTGCTCAAAGACATCAAAAGCCTTCTGGCTTCCTTTGCGTTGCAGGCGCTTCATCAGATCCAACCGCTCCGTCAGATGATCCAGCTTGAGGTTCGGATTGGCTTGACCATGACGCTCAGTAAACCCGACCCAGGCTGAGCTGTCCATTTTGGCCAACTGGTCACACAATGGCTTCAGCGCCTTATTCGGTACATAACAATGAGGGAAAGATAGCAGGCTGAACATCAGTGCAGCTCGTTCCTGCGCCGACATCTGTCCAAATCGCCCGACGGCCAGTTGCATCACTTCCATCAATAAGCGGACTTCCCGGCTGTTTGCCAGCACAGACGGCACCGGCATCTGGTATGGAATTTGTTTACTGAGAAACGCCAATTCAAACAGCAGTGTCTGCGACCAGCGCCGGACCAGAATTGCCACGTCGCTGGGTTGACCGCCTTGTTCAAGATGGGCCTGTATCGCTGTCACGATTTCTCCGACCTGACGGGGTGAACCAATCAGATTGACCTGAGTATCTGTAACCGCATCCGCCGGAACCGTCAGAAAGTCAGAAAAACGCGCCTGGTTGTGAGCAATCAAATGACTGGCAGCCAGTGCCAGACTGTGTCCAAAACGGAATGTCTGCGACAGGGTGTACACTGTCGCTGGTGCGAAATCCCGTTCAAAATTGAGCATAAACTGGGGCGCACTGCCCCGCCAGGTGTAGATGCACTGGTCCACATCGCCAACGGCCACCAGCTGGCAACCTGTGCCCAGTAACAGTTTCAGTAGCCGGTACTGTGCATTGTTGATGTCCTGAAATTCATCCACCACGAGAAGACGGCACTGATACTGATACCGCGCTCTCAGTCCGCTATTTTGCTCCAATAAACCAACCACGGTCACCAGCCAGTCATCAAAAAACAGCAACCGTTGTGCCTGCCGGAGTTGCTCGAAGGCTTGATAAGCTTGCAGAATAAAGCGGTAATCATTGTTAATCCCGGCCATCGCAAAGATTTCTGCCGGGGGCAACATATGCGCTTTCACCAGACCGACGAAACTCAGCAACAGCTCCAAGGTCTTCGGCTCTTTCAATTGCTGCTGTTTACTGAATGCCGTTTCTTTTCCGGCCATCTGACGCAGCACCTGTTTCGCCAGACTTTTATCGTTCTCCCCCGGGTGGAAGTCAATCCTATACCCGGATTCCGCCAGAAAACCCGACTTGTTCAGAACACTCAGACAAAAACTATGGAAGGTATGAACTGGTACAGACTGCTCAACACCCACCTGTGCCAGCTTACGCTGAAAGTCACGCCGGATATCACTGTTAAACATCAGCACCAGCATTTCATGAGCAGGTCGCTTGATCAGCTGTGCCTGAATCAGGCCAACCAGCGTTGTAGTTTTACCCGTACCTGCACCGGCAATACATAAGGCATTTCCTTCTTCATGCTGAATAAAACGCTGCTGTTCAGAAGTAAAATGCATGATGAATACGCCATGGCCAGAAAGATGAAGGGACGCGATTTTGCCATAATTTCATGCCAGACACGAACCCCTGCACCGTCTTTGCGATTTCTGCTGAATTTTCAGGGATTGCCGGAATATCCATCAGTCAGAAAAACACCAAGGCAAACGTTTGCTTTTTTGCTGAAAGGCAAAATGACTTCTGCTATTATCTGCCTCGCTAACAGGAGGTTTCGCCCCCTGCCCGTAATTTTCATCGAATTGACTCTTGAAATAGGAACTTCACCATGAGCCTTGCTGATCAAGTTCTCGCTGTAAATGATGATCTCCCAATCCGTACCGACCAGCCGGTCCACAGCGGTAAAGTACGCTCTGTTTACTGGTTGACAGAAGCTGACAGCCAACGCCTGATCCAGGAGAAAGGTTATGATGTCAGCCCGGATGCGCCACTGGCTATCATGGTGATCAGCGATCGCATTTCCGCTTTCGATTGCATCTGGCACGGTGAAGGGGGCCTGAAGGGCGTCCCGGGCAAAGGTGCTGCCCTGAATGCCATTTCAAACCATTGGTTCCGTCTGTTCCGCGAGCAGGGTCTGGCTGACAGCCATATTCTGGATATCCCGCATCCGTTTGTCTGGATTGTCCAGAAAGCACGCCCCATCAAAGTTGAAGCCATTTGTCGTCAGTATATTACCGGTTCGATGTGGCGTGCGTATGCCAATGGCGATCGTGAATTTTGCGGTATCGAAGTGCCGGATGGTCTGCAAAAAGATCAGAAACTGCCAGAGTTACTGATCACACCTTCCACAAAAGGCATCCTGCACGGTATTCCGGGCGTACCTGCAGTTGATGATGTGAATGTCACCCGCACCGATCTGCTGAACAATTTCGAAGCTTTCAACTTCAGCAAACCTGAAGACATTGACCACTATGAAACCCTGCTGAAACAAGGTTTTGGCGTGATCAGCGATGCACTGAGCAAACTGGATCAAATTTTTGTCGATACCAAGTTCGAATTCGGTTATGTCACTGATGCCAGTGGCAACGAAAAAATGATCTACATGGACGAAGTCGGCACCCCGGACTCTTCCCGCATCTGGGATGGCCCTGCCTATCGAGCAGGCAAAATTGTTGAAAACTCAAAAGAAGATTTCCGTCAGCTACTGCTGAACCACTTCCCTGATCCGGATATTCTGCTAAACAAAGATCGTATGGATGAACGTGAGGCACTGGCCCGCGATAACGCTTTACCGGAAGACGTGCTGATGCAGGTGTCCCGTATCTATACCGGGATCGCAGAAAAAATTACCGGTGAAAAAATTGTGCTGGGTGGAAACCCGAAAGCAGAAATCATCACCGTACTGCGCAATGAATATGACCTCATTGACTAACAATATTCCTCTCGTTGTATACCTTCAGGGCAGCTTCGGCTGCCCTTTTTAATTCCCGCAATATTCTTCACTGGCGACAAATGTATTCCTCCTCACAAAACTATTCTTTAAAAACATTCATGCATCACAAATACAAATTTTTGCTATTAAGGCTTTTTTGCTGTGGCACGACAATAGAGAGACAAAAACATTCAAAGCAGTAGTTGAGGGACCCCATGAAGTTTAGCCACAAGATCGTTGCCACTTCGTCGGCAATACTGTTCGCCGCGTTAGTGTTACTTTCAGGTATCCAGTACGTTCACACCAGGGATGATGTCAACAAGCTGGTCAGCAGCAGCATCAATGAGATCGTTTCCGGGGTCAACCAAACGCTGGTGACCGAAATTGCCAGCCGGACCAAGTTAGCCAATATCACAACCAGTCTCATCGAACACGACTTCTCGCCAGAGAACATTCGCACCGTCATTACGCAATCCGTTTTAGCGAACACTTTTGAACTGACGGGTGTCGGATTTGAGAAAGATGGTTCATACATCATCAGCGATCCAAGCTGGCAGCCTTCCGCCGGTTGGGATCCTCGCAAACGTCCTTGGTATACACAGGCCAGAGACGCCGGACAGATGATTATCACATCTGCCTATCGTGACTCGGTGACTAACGAGATTCTGGTGTCGTTTGCTGCACCCATCAAACACCGTGGCGAGTTTGTGGGGGCCATTTTCTTTGACGTCAGCATGAGTAAACTGGCTGGTCTCATCAACCAGGCATCCCTGTTTGATGCTGGCTATCTCTTCCTGATGTCCGGGAAAGACACCATCATTGCCCACCCGGATAAAAAGAATAACGGAAAGACACTTTCTGAAACCTATCCAGGATTACAAGTCACAGGTAAACCACTTGATACCCAGTTGGATAATGAATCGGTGAACGTCAGCTTCCATAAAGTCGATGATCAAAATCTTTACATTGGTGCTGTGCTGAAAAATGACATCGCCTTTGCTGCCGTCAACCAAATTAAACAAAATGCAATTATCTACTCTTTGCTATTCATGGCTTTTGGTTGTGTTGCGGTGTTCCTGATGGTGAAACGCCTGATGCGTCCACTGGATGTGATTAACCAGGCCATGAGAAGCATCTCTTCCGGTCAGGCTGATTTAACACAGCGTCTCAATACCAATGCAGAACCCGAATTTGCCACGCTGGCACAAAGCTTTAATCAGTTTGCAGAACGGATGCAGCAACAGATCATTCGCTCACAAGCCTTAAGCCGTGACATCATGCAAGGCACAGAATTAACTGCCGAGGGTGCGAACCGTTCCGCTGAAGCGATGAACCGTCAGCTACAGCAACTGGAGCAACTGGCCACCGCCATGAATGAAATGGCATCCACTTCCGCCAATGTCGCAGATAATGCACAAAGTGCCGCTTCTGCGGCTTCTGCTGCCGAAGAAGCTGCGCAACAAGGCAGCAATGTTGTCTCCCGTACATCCGTCTCCATTCACGATTTGTCAGATCAGATTGATCAGGCTGTTGATGTGGTCAAAGAGCTGGAATCAGCAACCGGAAATATTGAACGAATTCTTCAAGTGATTAACGATATTGCCGACCAGACCAACCTGCTGGCACTGAACGCGGCCATTGAAGCAGCAAGGGCCGGTGATTCAGGTCGCGGCTTTGCCGTGGTCGCAGACGAAGTCCGTACACTGGCACAGCGCACACAACAGTCTACAACTGAAATCCGTCAGATGATTGAACAGCTTCAGGCGGGCGCAAGTTCTGCAACCAGCACCATGGCACTGAGTAAAAACACCGCCAGCAGCACGGTTGCCATGGCACAGGAAGCCGATGAAGCCCTTTCAAGCATTCGAGAAGCCATTCAGCAAATCAATGATATGAATATACAAATTGCTTCTGCGGCTGAGGAGCAGAGTCTGGTGGCTGAAGACATCAATGGCAATACCATCAACATTAAAGATCTGTCGGTTCAGGTTGCTGAAACTGCCAGTGAAACCAGTGTTGCCATGGAAACGCAGATTCAGAATGTTCGTGAACAGAATGAGCTGATGAGACAGTTTACGGTTTAAGCTGTTCTTTGCCGCCAGATAAAACATCTGGCGGCATCATTGTTCTAGTCAGGACTGGCCAAGATAGGAATTCAGAAATTATTTCACTTCAGCCTCTTTGGTAAATATATGATCCGCATACTTTTTACCGCCGATTTCATAAGCGTCAGGAATTTTCTCCTGTAACGTGAAACCACATTTTTCCAGCACTCGTTCTGATGCAATATTGCCTGCCGTGACGACCGCTTTAAATATATCGATCCCGCATTCATCTTTCGCCCAGTTGATTACAGCACGCAGAGACTCTGTCCCATACCCTTTGCCATAAAACTCAGGCATGAACAGGTAGCCCACTTCTGCAATGCCATCGTCGAGAAAGAAACCGGTAATTCCAACTTTTTGATGCGTCTGCTTTTCTGTGATCACCAGTGTCAGCCAGTTATCACTCTCTGGCGTCCAGCCCTTCAGTCGTGCTTCAAACTTGGTTTTCAATTCTTCTTCAGAAGGTGCATCAAAACATTTTTCAATCACAACAGGGGTTACATGCAACGCATAAAAAAGTGACCAGTCCGCCTGTGTGATTGGTGTCATGATCAGTTGCGGGGTTTCTAGTTTCATCCGTGACTTCCTCACCTATTGTTTCAACTTTGTTTTATTTTTCATTCAGAATACTTATCATAGAAACACAAGTTCCTACCAGAGCATCAAAGTAAAGAAAGTTAATATAATCAAAGAGCTGATTAGAGAAAATATAGAGAGCTTTTTGCAAAGCAACTGGATGTAATACAAAGGTGACTCAAAAGACAGACGTCATGAGATTCACATCTGTCTTAAACAGATCACGCTTCAGCAATCGTTTGAGTGATCAGTGTATCGAATAGCTCAGACTGCCCCGCAGGAATGAGTTGCCGATGCGTCGCTCGACGTTTATCAGCATCGTACAAACGCTCAATCAGCCAGCCCGTCAGGTACATTTGAGATAAACATCCGCCGGCTGTTGCCACATTCCCATTCACAACCAGTGGCTTATCCAACACACAAATACCTTCCGCTTCCAGGGCTGGCTTCGCATCTGGGTGGGTTGTTGCCGGAACATCATCCAGAAGACCCAGTTTAGCCAGAAAGAAAGCGCCAGCACAGATCGAACCAATCAATTGCTGATTCGGATTCAGTTTTAAAGCCGACATGAATTCAGTATCGTTCAGTGCTGCAGGCACACCTTGATAGCCGCTGCTGAATAAAACCGCATCAGCTTCAGTCACTTCACGAACATGGCCATCTGTTTTAACTTCCATGCCCAACGTAGATGTATGAACTGACTTCGTACCCAAAACTTTGACCGTCCAGTCAGATGATTTTCTCCCCAGAATATCGCGCAACAAGAAAAAATCGACATCGGTAAAATGATCAAAAATCACAATCGCTATCTGATACATCGCATTCCTCCAGACTCAAATGGTGACTCATATTCTTCGGTTTAATTTCAATAAAACTTAAAGCGGCTCTTGCCTTGACAGCACACTGAAATCACACATGCCCATCTTGGATGACCATGCCGCGGTTTTAAGCCTTCCTATTTACAGTGATTGCTTCAGAAAAGAGAACGCTTCACAGGTTTTGGTGGGGATAAACTCAGTCACCTCATAGGTCGCAAGCCCATGTTGACGGAAAGGATCAGCCAATAACACTTGCTCTAAATCTGCACGACTGGCTGCATTCGCTAAAATGACACCGCCAGTTCTTGGTTCTTTTCTGCCTGAAGCCAGAAAAATACCGGCAGCATATTGCTGATCCAGATAAGCGATATGGGTGGGCAGGTGTTTTTCTATTTCACTGAGCGAGCAAGTGTATGTCAGTGACACAACGAACATAGGCTTCCTTATTGAGGTAACTGGTTCAATAGCAGATCACAATCGCAGGGCCATAAAAGCTCAGATTCTTCGAAGCCTCATCGCCAAAATAAATGTAACAAGTTGTTTATAAAGAGTGACCTTACCACGAACGCACTCAAATGCATATTACTCTGCACTGCAGAATACTTATACTGGCTATACCAGCTTCCCCCTGAAACAAAAACACAAAGGCCAGCAAATGCTGGCCTTTGAATTACTTCCTGTCTGTCTTTTTATTTAAGGGGTCGTTTTCGCAGTTCCTGATGAAGAAGAGGCTTCACCTAAATCCGGCGCTTTCTGGCCTTTACGTTTCAATCGCTCCTCCCAGTAATCTGCACCTTTGATGCCTAATTTCACTGGATCGAATACGTATTCTGTCACACCGGCTTTCTTCTGCGCTTCATAGTCTTTCAGAGCTTTCAGAGCTGGTTTCGCCATAAAGAAGATAATCAGAATACCAATGATATTCAGCCAAGCCATCAGGCCCACACCGACATCACCCATCGCCCAGGCCAAGTCTGCCGTTTTTACTGCACCGTAGAATACAGATGCCAGCAATACCAGTTTCAGAACAAAAATCAGGCCCGGTACATGAATGGTACGGTGGATGTACGCAACATTGGTTTCCGCAATGTAGTAGTACGCCAGAATCGTTGTGAATGAGAAGAAGAACAATGCAATGGCAACAAATGGTTTACCCAGACCAGGCATTGCGGTTTCAATCGCCATCTGCGTAAATACCGGGCTATTCGCGGCAATATCAGCAGGCAGGTTCTGAATCAGGAATGCACCTTCAGCACCGTGCACGTTAAATGCACCGGTAATGATGATCATAAAGGCCGTCGCACTACAAACCAGCAGTGTATCGATATAGATTGAAAACGCCTGAACAAAACCTTGCTGTGCCGGGTGATCAACCTGAGCTGCCGCTGCAGCATGCGGGCCTGTACCCTGACCGGCTTCGTTCGAGTAAACACCGCGTTTTACACCCCAGCCAATCGCCGCACCAACACCCGCCATGGGCGTGAAGGCATCACCAACAATCGTCGCAAAAACATGCGGAACCATATCAATGTTCAGCAGAATAACGACGAAAGCCATCACGATGTAACCCAGCGCCATGAAAGGCACGATAATCTGAGTAAAGTGTGCAATACGCTTCACACCACCAAAGATGATGATCGCCAGAACCAGACACACAATTGCACCAGAAATGATCTTCGCAGAACTGAATGTACCTAAAGTGGTTTCGATCATCTCACCAGGGCCAAAGGCCGCAGCAACTGCATTACCGATACTGTTAGACTGAACACCAGGCAGAAGCAAGCCACATGCAATGATGGTAGCAATCGCAAAGATCCATGCATACCATTTTTGTCCCATCGCTTTTTCAATGAAATAAGCTGGGCCACCACGGAACTGCCCTTCATCTTCCTCTTTGTAGATCTGAGCCAGCGTTGACTCATAGTAAGCCGTCGATGCGCCCAGGAAGGCAACAACCCACATCCAGAATACGGCACCAGGACCGCCAAAACCGATTGCGGCTGCAACACCAGCAATGTTACCTGTCCCGACACGGCCAGAAAGTGATACCGCCAGTGCTTGGAAAGAAGAAATACCTTTGTCTGAACTCTGACCTGAGAACAGCAATCGAAGCATCTCACCAAAGTGACGAACCTGCATGAAACGTGTTGTGATGGAATAGAATAAACCGGCACCCAAGCAAAGATAAATCAGTGCAGGACTCCAAATTATCCCGTTTATAAAATCGACCCATGACTGCATGAGAGTCTCCCTCGTTTTTTAGTCTATTAGTTACGAACCCGTTGCTATAATAAGCAGATTGTAACTTAAATGTTAAGATGTTTATTTTTCCTCCAATCAAACCAGAAAAATAGATAATCATATCGAATTATAGGGAAAACAAGGTTTTTATGTTCTGATTCCAACCATGGAAAGACTTAAACTTCAAAATGAAGTTCTTCTCACTGTTGTTACACTTGCAATCCACACCCCTTCACGCTGAAAAAATATCAAAAATGTGCTCTAAGTCAGCATAATAACTCACCAAAAAGCCAATCATACGCACATAAGTGCACAGCGAGCTATCCTATGAGCATAAATCATCTGTTGGAAGGTGGCTGTAGAAAATTCGATTTTTCATCAAAATCAGTCAAGTGTCTTAAATCAAATACATTGTTTTAAGTCATCGATGACAGTTGAACCAGACGCTGCGTATACTCGGCTTCAGGCTGATGAAACAGCCGCTGAGTAGGTCCTTGCTCAACCACATGACCGTCTTTCAGCACCAAGGTGTAATGACAAAGCGATTGCACAACATTCAAATCATGACTGATAAACAGATAGCTCAGCCCATATTTCATCTGTAACGCTTTTAGAAGGTTCAGAACCTGAAACTGTACTGTCCTGTCCAGAGATGAGGTGGGTTCATCCAGCAAAATAAACTCAGGCTTGAGCACCAGCGCTCTTGCAATCGCAATCCGCTGACGCTGGCCACCAGAAAACTCATTGGGATAACGAAACCGGGTTGCCGGGTCCAGCTCTACATCTTTCATGGCCTGACAGATCATGGCGTCTTCCTCGTGCTCTGACAGCTGCTGATGCACTTTCAGCCCTTCACCAATAATCTGTGCGACCGACATACGCGGGTTCAGCGCTGAAAACGGGTCCTGAAACACCACTTGCAACCGGCTCCGGTATGGCAACATCCCTTTGCGATTCAAAGCGCTGATTTCCTGACCGTCATACCGAATACTGCCTTCGCTATTGAGCAACCGGAGAATGGCCATCCCCGTTGTCGATTTCCCTGATCCACTTTCACCCACCAGCCCCACACTCTGACCACGCTTTAAGACAAAGCTGACATCGGTCACTGCTTTGATATGTCCGACGACGCGTTTCATCACACCGCCTTTGATCGGGAACCAAACGCGAAGCTTATCCACTTCAAACAGCGCATCAGGATCGCCCTGAATCGGCACAGGTTCGCCCGGTGGATCAGCCGCAATCAGACGCTGTGTATATGGATGTGAAGGTGCGGAAAAAATCATCTCCCGAGTATTGGTTTCCACCAGTTTCCCCAATTGCATGACAGCAACCCGATCTGCAATCTTTCGGACAATGCTCAGGTCATGAGTAATGAACAGCATGGCCATGCCCATTTCTGCCTGCAATTGCTTTAGCAGCTCCAAAATCTGCGCCTGTACAGACACATCCAGTGCAGTCGTGGGCTCATCCGCAATGAGCAGGTCCGGCTCATTGATCAACGCCATCGCAATCATGACACGCTGTCGCTCACCACCGGACAGTTCATGTGGGTAGGCATACATCCGTTGTTCTGGGTTTCGAATTCCCACCTTTTTCAGCCAGTTCAGTGCACGCTTTTCAGCCTGTCGCTGGCGAATCCCCCTGTGTATTGCCAGTGTTTCACACAACTGGCGGCCGATTTTATGAAGCGGATTCAGCGACATCATGGGTTCCTGGAAAATCATCCCGATTTTCCCGCCACGTAATCCTCTGAGCTGACGTTCGCTGCACTTCAGCGTGTCCTGGCCATCATAAAGAATCTCTCCTTCCAGATATCGGGCTGACGCCTTCGGCAGTAAACGGAGAATCGCATTCGCAGTCACCGATTTTCCAGAACCGCTCTCCCCGACCAGCGCCAGCGTTTCTCCGCGTTTGATACTCAGGCTGACTTTATCGGTCACCGGGCGAACAGGTTTGCCATTCACAAACCCAACAGACAAGTTGTGAATTGTTAACAATGCATCACTCATAGCACTTCCTGATAACTACTGTTGATGAGGGTCGAAAGCATCACGCACCGCTTCGCCAATGAAAACCAGAAGACTCAACATAATTGACAGCACGACAAAAGCAGACAGCCCCAGCCAGGGGGCCTGAAGATTGGTTTTTCCCTGTGCCAGCAGCTCACCAAGTGAAGGCGAACCGGCAGGCAAACCAAAACCGAGAAAATCCAGCGAAGTCAGGGTGGTCACTGAACCACTGAGAATAAATGGCATCATCGTCAGAGAAGCGACCATGGCATTCGGCAACATATGACGCAGCATGATCCGCTGGTCATTGACGCCTAATGCCTGTGCAGCACGGACATAGTCCAGATTCCGGCACCGCAGAAATTCTGCGCGAACCACACCCACCAGCCCCATCCAGCTAAACAGCACCATAATGCCAAGCAGCCACCAGAAATTCGGCTCAACAAAACTCGAGAGAATGATGAGCAGAAACAGCGTTGGCATCCCCGACCAAATTTCAATAAACCGCTGTCCAAACAGATCCAGCCAGCCACCGTAGTAACCCTGTCCGGCACCGACCATCACGCCGACGACGGTCGAAATCAATGTCAATGCAAAACCAAATAAAACCGAGATCCGAAAGCCATAAATAATCCGGGCCAGAACGTCGCGTCCTTTATCATCCGTCCCCAGCCAGTTCACTCCGTCAGGCGCTGAAGGCGCAGGGCCAGATAAGTTGTAATTAATCGTGTCATAGTGGAACCGAATCACAGGCCAGATCATATAACCGTCTGCATGGATCAAGTCCTGAACATAGGGATCGGTGTAGTCTGCCTCCGTTGCAAATTCGCCGCCAAATTCAGTTTCAGCGTACTGTTCGGCAATCGGGAAATACCAGCCGCCTTTAAAGCTGATCAGCAAAGGCTTGTCATTGGCGATGACTTCTGCAAATAAACTGATCAGAAACAACACCGCAAAAATCCAGAGTGACCAGTAACCCCGCCGGTGCGCCTTAAATCTCGACCAACGCTCCCGGGTGAGTGGGTTCAGTGAAAACATCGAAGATAATTTGAGAAACTTCATACTACCTGGCCTCGAAATCAATACGTGGGTCGACCAGGGTGTAAGTCAGGTCAGAAATGATATTCATGACCAGACCCAACAGGGTCATGATATAGAGTGTGCTGAATACAATCGGATAATCACGCTGAATGGTTGATTCAAATCCCAGCAAGCCGATCCCTTCCAGTGAGAACATCACTTCAATTAACATCGAGCCAGTAAAAAAGATACTGATGAAGGCGCTGGGAAAACCCGCAATAATAATCAGCATGGCATTCCGGAATACATGCTTATATAAAATGCTGTGATCATCTAACCCTTTCGCCCTTGCCGTCACCACATACTGTTTGTTGATTTCATCCAGAAATGAATTTTTGGTCAGCATGGTCAGCGTGGCAAAACCACCAATGACCATGGCAATAATCGGCAGGGTCAAATGCCAGAAATAATCCCCGATTTGCTGATACCAGGTGAGCTGATCAAAATCTGCAGAAAAAAGTCCCCGTAAAGGAAACCAGCTAAAATAATTGCCGCTGGCAAAGAAGATAATCAGCACAATAGCAAACAGAAAACCGGGAATTGCATAGCCGGTAATCACCAGTGCACTGCTCCAGATATCAAAACGGGTGCCATGATTCACCGCTTTCGCAATCCCGAGTGGGATGGAAACAAAGTAAATGATGAGCGTGCTCCACAGCCCCAGTGAAATCGAAACAGGCAGGCGTTCGATAATTAAGTCAATCACGTTGCCGCCACGGAACAGGCTTTCTCCGAAATTAAAGGTGGCGTAATTTGTCAGCATGTCGACATAACGCTCCCACATAGGCTTATCAAAACCAAATTGCTTTCTGATCTCAGCAACCACTTCAGGGTCAAGTCCGCGTGAACCGCGATAGCCACTACTGCCATTCCCGTTTTGCTGAGTGCTCTCCGTGGACTTTACTTCCTGCCCGCCCCCTGTAAATCGCTCCATAATGCCGGAACGATGACCTTCCAGTTGCGCCACGGCCTGCTCTACCGGTCCGCCTGGCGCAATCTGAATGACAAAGAAGTTAATGGTGATAATGGCCCAGAGTGTTGGTATCACCAGCAAAAGCCGCCGGATAATATATGCCGTCATACTGCTTACCTGCTCTCAACCGATGATTAACGACGTTTTTCCGGCAGTTTGGCTGCCTTGGCTGTATCCACCCACCAGGTATCGACACCCAATGCATATTTGGGCCTGACCGCTGGACGGTCAAACTTATCCCAGGTCGCAATGCGGAATGTGCTCAGATACCACTGCGGAATCACAAAAAAGTTCCACTGCAATACTCGGTCCAGCGCAGGGCCAAGCGCTGCCAAGGCTTCCGGATCTTGCTGATGGGCAGCAATTTGTTCCGTCAGTGAGTCAATGGCCGGATCCTGCACGCCGGCAGTGTTATAAGTGGAGTCCAGATATTTGCTGTTCCAGACAATGAGTAAGTTTTGCGTGGGGTATGGATTTGCACTGTAACCGGAGGACACCATATCAAAATCACGATCACGAAGCCGTTTAATGTACTGCGTGGTATCGACCGTCCGGATTTTCATGTCGATGCCCAACTGTTTCAGGTTCTTCTGTAATGGAATTGCGATCCGTTCCGTGGTCGGGCTGTAAATCAGCAGCTCAAACGCCAGCGGCTCACCGGTTTTCACATTTGTCATCACCTGATCTTTCAATGCCCAGCCCGCTTCTTTGAGCAATGCAAAGGCTTTGCGGGCCTGCTGACGAATACGGCCAGAGCCATCTGTCACCGGTGGCTGATAGGTTTCCGTGAAAACACGTGGTGGGATCTGCTCTTTTAAGGGCGCCAGATATTTTAATTCCGCTTGGGTGGGTAATCCTTTGGCTTCATAAGGCGTATTCTGGAAGTAGCTCCGGGGACGCGTGTATTGATTATAAAAGAGGGTTTTGTTCATCCACTCAAAGTCCATTGCATAATTGAGTGCTTCACGAACTCTGACATCCTGAAAGACAGGACGCTGCGTGTTAAACACGAACCCTTGCATCGCCTGAGGAATCTCGTGCGGGATTTCTTCTTTCTTGATGTAACCGTTCTCGAAGTTGGTTCCCTCATAAAGCGTGGCCCAGAACTTCGCGACATTTTCCTGCCGGAAGTCATACTCACCCGCTTTAAAAGCTTCCAGCGTGACCGTGTCATCCCGGTAATAGTCATACCGGATCGTATCGAAATTATGACGCCCGACATTCACGGGCAAATCGGCCGCCCAGTAATCTTTCACTCGGGAGTAAGTCACACTCTGCCCGGCCTGATAACTGGTAATTTTATAAGCACTGCTGCCAATCGGTGGCTCTGTTAAAGGCTCGCTGAGTTTTTTGTCTTTCCAGAAATGCGCTGGCAATACATTCATGCCCTCAACCAATGAGAACAATTTTTCCCGATTGGGCACTGACATTTCTATGCGAACAGTCAGGGGAGAAATCGCAGTCACCGATTTCACGTCTTTATAAAAGACACGAAACTGCGGCACACCTTCTTTCATAAATTTGTCGAATGTAAAAGCCACATCTTTCGCGGTAATCGACTGCCCATCGTGAAAACGGGCCTTTGGATTCACATCAATTTCCATCCAGGAAAAATCATCTGCGTAACGGGCTTTCTGGGCAATAAGCGGGTAATAACTGTCGATTTCATCGTTGGCTGGGGCAAACAGTGTGTCATAGATTTCGTCAGCCCCCGCTACAGAGACTCCCCGGGATGCATAGCGATTAAAGCTGTCATACGTGCCAACTTCAGCATAAGTTATACTGCCGCCTTTGGGCGCGTTGGGATTCACATAGTCAAAATGTTTAAAATCCGGCGCATACTTCGCTGTCCCGAAGCCGACTAAACTGGCGCTCTCAATCACCTCGACTGCGAAGCTGTTCGCACTCCCCAACAACAAGCCGGCCAGCAATGGCAAGCCACGTTTGAATCGGTTCTTCATATCCCCTCCAAAACACCTCAACCACAATTTTTCACCATTCAGGAAAATCGTTTTATTTTCATTATTGTATGAATGGTCAATAACATCTAGCCGACATGTACCACAAATATACACCATAAGAAAATAGCCAGCGTGAATCACTGGGCATATCATCAAAGTTATTTTTAGGATTTACCTCCCCGTTCTGCAAATCAGTCCGGCTCACCACCTCAGTATCGGTGTCAGCTCAGGACAAGAATCCCTCTCTGATCAAGCAATCTGATCCTGGGAACGAAAGCAATCAAAACTGCACTTCGAGCGAATAAATTGAGAAGAGAGATGTATACCGCGCCGCAATGCATCAGATCACCTCATATTCGTGTCAATTTTTGCGTTTTTCTTGAGCAATCATCCGCTTCTGACCAAGATCAGCGGGTTAAAAGCCAGCGAATAATCATTAAATTACTCAGATCTATGTTCTGATACTCGGAAGTAGTGCTATACTCCCCACCCTGACATGTGACAACAATTGTTCATATAGAGAAAAACAATGGCAGATCTATCTAAATACAGAAACATTGGTATTTTCGCGCACGTAGATGCGGGTAAAACCACGACCACTGAACGTATCCTGAAGCTGACTGGTCAAATCCATAAGACCGGTGAGGTTCATGATGGTGAATCAACGACTGACTTCATGGAACAGGAAGCTGAACGTGGTATTACTATCCAGTCGGCAGCGGTAAGTTGTTTCTGGAATGATCACCGTCTGAACGTTATCGATACTCCGGGACACGTTGACTTCACCGTTGAAGTTTATCGTTCTCTGAAAGTACTGGACGGTGGTATCGGTGTATTCTGTGGTTCTGGTGGTGTTGAGCCTCAGTCTGAAACCAACTGGCGTTACGCGAACGAATCAGAAGTATCTCGTCTGATCTTCGTCAACAAACTGGACCGTATGGGTGCAGATTTCTTCAACGTTGTAGACCAGGTGAAAAACGTACTGGGTGCAACGCCACTGGTCATGACTCTTCCTATCGGCCGTGAAGACGATTTCGTAGGTGTTGTAGACCTGCTGTCTCGTAAAGCCTTCGTTTGGGATGATTCTGGTCTGCCAGAAAACTACGAAATCAAAGATATCCCAGCGGATATGGTTGATGACGTTGAAGCTTACCGTGAAGAGCTGATCGAAACTGCTGTAGAGCAAGATGACGATCTGATGGAAGCATACATGGAAGGTGAAGAGCCTTCTATCGAAGACCTGAAGCGTTGTATCCGTAAAGGTACACGTGACCTGGCCTTCTTCCCAACTTACTGTGGTTCTGCATTCAAAAACAAAGGTGTTCAGCTGGTTCTGGACGCAGTTGTTGACTACCTGCCAAGCCCAACAGAAGTTGATCCTCAGCCGCTGACCGATCCAGAAACAGGTGAACCAACTGGTGCAGTTGCAACTGTATCTGCTGACGAGCCACTGCGCGCACTGGCGTTTAAGATCATGGACGACCGTTTCGGCGCCCTGACCTTCATCCGTATTTACTCTGGCCGCATGAAGAAAGGTGATACCATTCTGAACAGCGCCACTGGTAAAACAGAGCGTATCGGCCGTATGGTTGAAATGCAGGCTGATGAGCGTAACGAACTGTCTGAAGCACAAGCGGGTGACATCATCGCTGTTGTTGGTATGAAGAACGTTCAGACTGGTCACACTCTGTGTGATCCGAAACACGAATGTACTCTGGAACCAATGATCTTCCCAGAACCAGTTATCTCAATCGCAGTATCTCCTAAAGATAAAGGCGGTTCTGAGAAAATGGGTATCGCTATCGGTAAGATGGTTGCAGAAGATCCATCTTTCCAGGTTGAGACTGACGAAGATTCTGGCGAAACCATCCTGAAAGGTATGGGTGAACTTCACCTGGACATCAAAGTTGATATCCTGAAGCGTACTTACGGCGTAGAACTGATCGTTGGTCAGCCACAGGTTGCTTACCGTGAAACCATCACTCAAGCGGTTGAAGACAGCTACACGCATAAGAAACAGTCTGGTGGTTCTGGTCAGTTCGGTAAGATCGACTACCGCATCCGTCCAGGGGAGCCAAACTCTGGCTTCAAGTTCACCTCATCTGTTGTTGGTGGTAACGTTCCTAAGGAATTCTGGCCTGCAATCGAAAAAGGCTTCGCTGGTATGATGGGTACCGGTGTTCTGGCTGGCTTCCCAGTGCTGGACGTTGAAGTTGAGCTGTTCGACGGTGGTTTCCACGCAGTTGACTCCTCTGCTGTTGCGTTCGAAATCGCTGCGAAAGGTGCATTCCGTCAGTCTATGCCGAAAGCAGGCGCTCAGCTGCTGGAACCAATCATGCACGTTGACGTATTCACCCCAGAAGATCACGTAGGTGATGTTATTGGTGACCTGAACCGTCGTCGCGGTATGATCAAGAACCAGGAAGCTGGTACTACTGGCGTACGTATCAAGGCAGACGTACCTCTGTCTGAAATGTTCGGCTACATCGGTCACCTGCGTACAATGACTTCTGGTCGTGGTCAGTTCTCTATGGAGTTCTCCCACTACTCTGCTTGCCCAGCAAACGTTGCTGAAGCAGTGATTGCAGAAGTAAAAGAGCGTAACGCGAAGAAATAATTTTATTTCTTAACGGACGTATAAAGAACCCCAGTTTCGGCTGGGGTTCTTTTTATTTGTATCAATTATTTATTGCGGATGACTCACTGCATTCCAACAGAAAACGCATCAAACCATATTGCTGCAACCAAACAAGCTGCTCAGGCCGCTTCACCAGAAAACGACCGCTGTAATTCATGCCATTCGCAAACAAGCCTTCAATATTATTTGCCGAGCGCGGCAAAATGAGCAACCACCGCTCAGTCAGCAGAATATTATGCGGCTTACAGACTTCACCACCGGCTTCAATCAGCGACAAGCGACGCATCCCTTGCAAATAGGCTTCATACAATTCATCTGTCGTCATCGCTTCAACCAGATACAGACAGTGCTTGAAAGGGAGCTTCCCCCCGGCAATGACTTTCTCCAGCGGGATATCACTGCGGACCAATTGCAGGTGACGATGTGGCTGGCTGGCACCGGCTAACGGACCACTGTTATAAAACCCGAAGACATCGGGATGCGTAAAGCCGCCTAACCAGGCGTGCCAGTCTTCCCAGCTTAACGGCGATTCCTGTGGAACAAATGCTTTCGAGCAAATTAATAAATGGGGTGAGATCACAGGGAATTTGTTCAGCAAGCACACATGGTGCTCCCCCGCTTCACACACATACATTGATTTTTCATAAGGCAGGAAAGGGTTTTCTGTGGGCTTGGACATCAATCCCTGAAGCTTTTTACCTGCATTCTCTGTGACCACATGACCTAGATAATCGACACCTTGCTCCGAAATCGTTTCCGCTTCCGTCGTTATTGGCATCAGGCTTCCATCTGCCAATGCCTTTTTAGCCACCTGCTCAGCGAGTTTCCAGTTCATATCCGAATCCCTTATTTTTTTACCAAGATACTCCAACTTTGCTTGTGTGTCATAACAGAAAAGGGTGTACAAAAATATTTACGGTTTGAACTATTTTGTCCAAATACGAAAACACGCCCACACCTAGCCGCTGATCAGGAAAGTCGGTAAGATTCCCGCATCTTTTTGAGGATACGTCACTTACAACTGCTTATCTGTGTCTACAGATCACTACTCCTGCAGCTTGGTTGTTTCAGCGTTCGGTCAAACCTGATACGACTCCGACGATATCGGTCTTGTTCGGTCAAACAGATCTTTAGCATCCTCAAAACAATATCGTATTGTCGATATTGCAACAGATAAAAAAGGCGCTTCCATTGGAAGCGCCTTTTTACCACTCTCTGTCCCGTCCTGAAATGCCAGATGCTTTTAAATCAGCTCTGCCATCAGCAGGAAGCAGCCAAACAGAAAACTTAGCCCCAGCGCCATCACACCGCCACCAGCCTGATACACCTCGGTATTGCCACGCTCACCTGACTGGTTTCCATGCTGTCTGACTTTGATTGTCATAGCCATCGGCACAAATATCGCCAGGAACACCAGAATAATCCCAGCATAACTCAGAACCGACAGGAACCGATTCGCCGCCAGCAAGGCACCCAACATTGGCAAAATAAAGGTAACCACGTAAGTCACCGCGCGATTTTGACGGAAGGTATCAGCATTTTGGTCAAACAGCGCCATCGCAACACCCAGAAAGGATGTCAGCAACGCCAGCCCGGTAAATACAGAGAGAATCAACTGCATACCGCCATGGTTCACACTCAGTGCAGCAATCAGTTCTGACACATTTGCAAAACCCACCAGCTGTTCTGATGGCAGATTCCCTACCGCAGCGTACAGCCAGAACAGATAACAGAACAGTGGAATCAATGAACCAAGGATCACCATGTTTCGTAACTGTTTGTGCGACGCTTCCGGGTTGTAGGTCACGAGCGACGGAATCACAACCATGAAACCGAAGCTGGTAAACAGAACGGAACTGGTTTTCACCAACGCCACTTTATTATCGCTCCCCACGGATGCCAGATTGTCCAGACTAATCCCCGGTACCAGTGTCACTAAAGTGATTGCCAGCATCAGCACCATCGCGGCAAAGAGGAATCGGTTCAACCGGTCAATCACCCCAGTACCGGCTGCCACAACCAAACCGGCAATGACGGTAAAGGCTACTTGTGCCTGAGTCTCGGTAAGCGCGAATCCCAGGCTGGCAACCAGTTTTTTCACCAGATCACCCGCCCCGATAATGTACGCCATCAGCAAACACACAAGCAGCGCATACAGCAGGCCATTGGTGACCACCTGACCACCTTTCCCCAAGGTTTTTCGGGCAATGGAATTCATGCCAAGACCGCCCCCAGCTTTGATACTGGCTTCAAGCAGTAAAAGCGCTGCATAGGTGGTTCCCACCCAGATCAGTAGCATCAGTAAAGAGCCCCAGAGCACGCCAAACTGCGCCAATACCATTGGAATGGCGAGCATTCCTGCCCCTAATGCAGTCCCAGCAATAATCAGGGAGCTCCCCAGTAATTTCATATTCAAAATTGTGTCCTTTATTTTTTGGAATGCCAGTAACCCTCAACGGCATTCCGTTTTATGACTCCGCGCAACCCTCAGTGCCGGTTTGTCACTGTGCCGTGTGCTTGTCAAAGCACGCGCTCGTCAGTGACCACAAAAATTCAAAAAAGCTATCAGGCCAGCTCTCTGGCTCGGCTTTCATGACTTGAGGCAAGAATCATTTCGCGATGAATCGTTTCGTACAGTGAAAACGCAATGCTTTTACATCATGAAAATCAGTTTGAATCAAAACAGACTAAACAGATTCAATCGACTCAAAAACAAAGGACGGAATGTAGCGCGCAGACAAGAAAATTGCGGCAAAAAGGATGCGCAGCGACTGATTGTGGCTCTCTGACGGGAAAGTGAGGACGTAGATATCCCGTCCGGCATGATCGCCAGATTCAGGGATCTAAGGTGTAATATCATTCATCGCACTCCTGATACGATAGTTTTTCGGTCATTTTGATGAAAAAGCAAGCACTCGTCCTAAATTTTCATCTCTTACCAGATAAAGGTAAGGCGTTCGGTCAGGTAGCAACTTAATGAGGTGTCACACAAACCACAACCTGCATTTATGAAATTTTTGATTTCGATCTTGAAAAAAGTGGGAGGAAGGTCAATTTGACCTGAAAACTGTGGTGAGACAAAAAAAACCTGGACGTTTTCTGTCCAGGCTGTGTGTTTGCAACGGTGATGCGATTACTCTTTACAATAGTGTTTGTGCAGCATAGCAATAATATCTATCACAGCTGCATTATCCAGACGATAATAAATGGTCTGTGCTTCCCGGCGGGTTTTCACAAACCCTGCCCGACGAAGCCAGGCCAGATGCTGAGACAAAGAGGACTGAGGTATCGGAAATCGCTCATTCAGCTGAGAAACAGAAAGTTCCTCCTCCTGTAATACGCACAGTATCATTAGTCTATGCTGATTTCCCATGGCCTTCAGCAGCTCTACGGCCTGCTCTACATTCGACTCCATTTTGGAATAATCTTGCATTCGCGCCCTCGTATTTACTTCATGTTATTTTTAACTATTTTATGAGACGGTCGATAGTGCCAGAAAACTGCATTCCCGCCAACATTGCAACAACAAAGCCGAAGATTTTTATATTGCCACTCAGTAAATTAGCCACAGCTGGTCCTGGACAAATACCCACAAGTCCCCATCCCAAACCAAAAAGTACTGCCCCTAACACCAGCGGCTTATCAATCACTTTATTGACAGGAATGAAAAACTCGCCGCCAAATACTGGCGTGGAGCGTGTTTTCACTAAAAACTGATATCCCAGGCCGAATACCACTAATGCGCCGCCCATGACGAGAATTAAACTGGGGTCCCACTGTCCGGTAATATCCAAAAAGTTCAGAACTTTATCCGGATTAACCATCTGTGAAACCGTCAGACCTGCTCCAAACAGCAGACCTGCAATTAAGGCGATGAAAAGTTGCATAACATTAAACTCCAATCAGGTGACGCACCACAAAAACAACCACAATCGCCACAGCCATAAAGGTCAGTGTTGCCACGATCGAGCGTGGCGACAACCGACCGATACCGCAGATGCCATGACCACTGGTACATCCCGAGCCAATTCGGGTTCCAGTTCCGACAAGAAAGCCGCCGATAAGAATCACAGGCCAACTTGCATCGATGTTCTCCGGTAAACCTAATCCAAATGGCCCTGCAAGCAGCGGACCGAATATCAGCCCGAGAATAAACATCCAACGCCATTTTGCATTCGGATCACTCACCTGCATCGCACCGCTGACAATACCGGATATCCCGGCAATCCGGCCATTCAGCAGTAACAGCATCAAAGCTGAACCGCCCAGTACAAACCCGCCAATCAACGCACTCCAAGGCGTAAATTCCGTCATGATTTCCTCTCTTTCATCTGATAAACAATGCCGGCCAATCGTCACTTCAGTGATGGACTGACTGACAGTGGAATCTTGATATAGGCTTTGCCGTTATTTTCTGCCGCAGGCATCTGGCCCCCACGAATATTCACCTGAACCGAAGGGTACAGAAGCCGGGGGACATCCAGCGTCTTATCTCGGGTTTCCCGAACCGCAATAAATGCCGCTTTGTCTGTCCCGTCATGGATATGTATGTTATTGCGAGCGCTCTCTGCGACTGTCGTGACATAAGCCAGCTCACGGCCACCCGGTTGATAGTCATGACACATCCACAACTGAGTCTCTGGCGGTAAGTGATGCAGACGGCTCACACTGTCATACAACACGCCCGCATCACCACCGGGAAAATCGCAGCGTGCGGTGCCGCTGTCAGGCATAAACAAGGTGTCGCCAACAAAGGCATTGCCTTCGATCAAATAAGTCACACTGTCATTGGTGTGACCCGGAGTCGCAAGCACCTGCCCCTGTAAGGTACCAATCAGAAACGTTTCTCCGTCTTCAAATAAATGATCGAACACGTCGCCATTTGCCGTTAACTCGGTATCATTGATGTTGAAAACCAGCTTAAATGTCTTTTGTACCTTGGTAATCCCTTCTCCGACACCGATCTTGCTGTTCAGTTGCCGACGTAAATAGTGCGCAGCCGATAAATGGTCTGCATGGGCGTGTGTCTCCAGAATCCAGTCCACGGTCAGGTCATTTTCTTTAATGAAAGCAAGCTGCTCATCTGCAAACGCCGTCCAAACTTTGCCGGAGTTTGCTGCAAAATCGAGCACGCTATCAATAATGGCCGCATGTCCACCTTGCCTGTCGTAAACGACATAACTTATGGTGCTGGTATTCTCGTGATAGAAAGCTTTGATCAATGCATTCATGGTTATTCTCCCTTTGCATTATTTTCTATATATCGTATATTACACATGTACGATTTAATTTAGCAAGTTTTTGAGGTAACGATGATCACCATTTTGATGGGTTCAATTGCCATCGGACTCAGTTTAGGCGTCCTTGGCTCCGGGGGTTCAATTCTTACAGTCCCGGTACTGGCCTATGGCCTAGGCCAGACAGAAAAGCAAGCCATCGCCAGTGCCCTGCTTATTGTCGGTCTGATCAGCAGTGTGTCTTCTTTTTCTGGCATCCGACAGCGTCTGGTGCACTGGCCGCTGGTTTGGTTGTTTGGCTTGCCCGGCATGGTCGGTACATACCTTGGCGCATGGTTCGCCAGCTTTACCACCGGCATCGTTCAGATGACGGTCTTCGCAACAGTCATGCTGGCCGCCGCCTGGCGTATGTTTAAACCATCCAAAGCAGCACCAGAGACACGTTCAGAACCATCAAACTGGCTAACCGGCTTTCAGGGGTTACTCGTTGGTGTACTCACCGGCTTTGTTGGAGTCGGCGGTGGCTTTCTGATTGTCCCCGCACTGGTTCTGCTCAGTGGCCTGGCCATGCGAACTGCGGTTGCCACCAGCCTGGTGATCATTGTGATGAACTCTTTCATCGGATTCCTGAAATATCAGCAAGTGCTGACTGAGAGTCAGACACAACTGAACTGGCACATCATCATGGTCATGACGGCTATTGGCATTGCAGGCAGCCTGACGGGTCAGCGCCTGTCCGGTCGGTTACCCCAGCAAAAAATCAAAAGTGCTTTTTCAATCTTCCTGATTCTGATGGCAGGGTTCATTTTGTACCAATCCCTGCCTGCTTTATTTCCTGCATTCACCCTCTGATTGATAAGGAGTCAGACGATGCTTGTTAATGGACGAAAACTGGCCGAACACGCCAAAGAAAATATCCGGGAAATCAGCTGCCATGAACTTGCAGTCTTGATGAATAAAGACATGATTCTGATCGACGTCAGAGAACAGCATGAGACAGACAGCGGTCTGCTGCCGGGCGCAGTGCATATGTCCCGGGGTGTCCTGGAGATGCAGCTGGACCAGCATCCTGCGGTTGCGCATCATCTCGATCCGTTAGCAGTGATGGCTCAGCAACCGGTCTACCTGTATTGCCGCTCCGGTGCCCGTTCAGCGCTTGCTGCTGAATCACTGCGCCGAATGGGATTCTCACAAGTCTATTCGCTGGCTGGTGGGATCCAGGCCTGGCAGGAAGCCGGTTTCCCTGTGGTCCGTCTTCAAGCACGTTGAGCAGGAAAATCATCTCAGGAGCGCATTTCTTCCTGATTTCCTCTAAAGTGGAACAGCACTCATGAGGTTCTGCATTCCGGGTGCCTGTCGTCAAGAGATCAGTAGTCAAGAGATAAACAGCCAAGTTTTGAGCATTCAAGCTTTAAGTATTCAAGAAAAGTAATATGGTGGAAAAGTAATGACCAAAATCGTAATTATCGGGGGAGTTGCAGGCGGCGCATCCGCTGCTGCCCGTGCAAGACGTTTAAGCGAAGATGCACAAATCATCATGTTTGAGCGTGGCCCTTTTATTTCTTTTGCCAACTGCGGCCTGCCCTATCATATCGGCGGAGACATTCCTGAACGCAGTAAACTGCTGTTACAAACACCGGAAAGCTTTAAAAGCCGTTTTGATGTCGATGTCCGCGTCATGAGCGAAGTCATCGCAATCAATCGGACCGACAAAACTGTGACCGTCCGAAACGGTCTCTCCGGCGATGAATATGATGAACAATACGATTATCTGATCCTCAGTCCGGGGGCCGCTCCAATCATTCCGGAGATCCCGGGTCTCTCGAATCCACTGACTCATTCCCTGCGTAATATCCCGGATATGGACAACATCATCTACGCCATTGAGATGAATCAGGCCGCGCATGCAACAGTTGTCGGTGGCGGCTTTATCGGCCTGGAGATGATGGAAGCGCTGCATCAGCGTGGCATCAAAACCACCCTGCTGGAGTTAGCGGATCAAGTCATGACGCCCACTGATCCTGAAATGGCTGGATTTGTGCATCAGGAAATTCTTGAGCAAGGTGTGGATCTTCGACTGGGCACCGCATTGACTGCCGTCGAATATAATGGCCGTGAGCCTGTCGCCAGTGTGGATGCCGGTGAAGATGACAGCGGTCAGCATCTGCTGGGGCACTTACAGCTCACCCTCAGTACCGGTGAGACCATGCAGACCGATTTATTGATCATGGCCATTGGTGTCCGTCCGGAAACTTCCCTTGCCAGCGATGCAGGGCTGACACTGGGTCCTCGGGGCGGCATTCAGGTTGATACACAAATGCGAACTAGCGATCCGGCTATTTTCGCTGTAGGCGATGCCATTGAAACACTTGATTTTGTCACAGGTGACCCTGTGCTGGTTCCGCTCGCCGGGCCGGCGAATCGTCAGGGACGCATGGTCGCGGACGTCATTTTCGGCAAAGATGAGCACTATCAGCGAACACAGGGAACCGCCATTTGTAAGGTCTTTGATCTGGCCATTGCATCCACCGGCATGAACGAAAAACGTCTGAAGCAAGCACATATTCCTTATGAGAAGGTCTATGTGCATACCGCCAGCCACGCGGGTTATTACCCGGGCGCAGAAGCCGTTTCCCTGAAGCTGATGTATGCACCAGACAGCGGAAAAATTCTGGGCGCACAGGCAGTCGGTAAAGATGGGATTGATAAACGCATCGATATCCTGGCGGTGGCCCAGCGAGCCGGCATGACCATCGAACAGCTTCAACATGTTGAGCTTTGTTATGCACCACCCTACGGCTCAGCAAAAGATGTGATTAATCAGGCCGCCTTTGTTGCCTGCAATATCCGCAGCGGCGACATCCGTCCTGTGCATTATCACGAATTGGGCGATCTCAGTGAACATCAGATCCTGCTGGATGTCCGTAATCCGGGAGAACTGGATGCACAGGGAGCCATTCTGGGTGCCATCAACATTCCGGTAGACAGCCTGCGCGAACGTATGGATGAACTGCCAAAGGACAAAGAAATTCTGGTTTACTGTCAGGTCGGACTGCGCGGCAACGTGGCTTGCCGACAACTGAATCACCGGGGTTACACAACGAAAAATCTGGTTGGCGGATACCGGACCTATCGCATCGCACAGCAATAGTTCAGTAGCACCTGCACTCAATCAGGGAATTTTATTCCTGATTGGGTGCTTCCCTGCCTTTCCCCTGAGCGGCTTCCCGCAGGTTTACTCGCCGTCAATCCAGAGTTTGTGAAAATCACTGTAGCCTGTTTTCGTCACCTGAATTCCTCTGACCTGACAGACGTTCAGGATTTCTTCTTTGCCAAAGAAAAGCGGCAAGTATTGGCGTGAGGCCAGCAAGTCCTGCTCAATGTTCACGAAGGCGTCAGCAGGTGATTGCCGCGACACCGCCTCATCCACCAGCCGTTGATGCTGTCGCCAGGATTCAGGTTCGGCATACAAAAAACGCAGGCCGGAAGAAGCCAGCATCCATTCATACACGCCATATTCATGGGGAAGCTCCATCACTTCTTCCAGAAACAGCACATCAGCCTTGTCTTTCATCAGAGACGGATCGCTGATGTCCTCCAGTTCGATTACTTCCAGTTCAAGCCCGGTCTCTCTGATCGCACTGTGCAGCCAGTGTGCCAGCTTCGCTAAATGAGGAATCGTCCAGCGAGGTTCAGTCAGCACCAGTTTTCCTTTCAGCCTGAGGTCAACAGGCCGTTCTGCATCTGAAGGCGCTGAAAATGAAGGTTCTGAAAATGACAGTCCGGAGACAACATTGCCGCCATCAAAAGTATGTCTTTTCGCCGCAATGTAATCCATAAGTCGCTCCAAATCTTCAGGCAGGATCGCTGCATCCTTCCGAAATCGTGCCGTCAGATAAGAAAACGACTGGAGCGTATAGGTTTCCTGAACACCATCATCCTGGTTCTGCTGCCCCAGATATTCAATAAGCTCTCCCCCTTGATGGCTCAGCGTGATCCGATCCAACAACGCGGATTGCCTGAAATAAGACGGATGAATATTCAGCACCAGCTTATCGTCATCCCAGGCTTCAAGACAAAATGGGCCTGTCCCCACAAACGCCGGGCGACCATTGGCATAATATCTGACATCTTGCGTCACAATAGCCGCATGGTGGATGGCAAGGGCGTGGAGAAAAAGCGGATTTTTTGCCCTCAGCCGAATACGTAAGCTTTTGGCAGATAAACGCGTAACCGAAACGATCTGACTGAACAAATAACTCACAGGTCCGGTTTCAGTCACCAGACGCTCAAGACTTGCAATCACATCCTCAACCGTCAGGAATTTATCATCATGGCGTCGGATATCAGTGCGAATCCACAGGGTCACATCATTTTCACAGGTTTCCCAGGCGTGAGCGATTCCCGGCAGCAATCTGCCCTGCTGATCCTGAATCAGTAAGGTGTCATAAACACTTTTGATGACTTGCAGTTCGGCAATCCGGTATGTTTTGGCGGGATCAATCGTATCGACCCAAGGGTATCGGGTAATCAACAATTGGTTATTGGCTTCGTTCCAGTCGTTCTGCTTTTCGGTCACGAGAGATAAAGCTCGCACAGCAGTACAGCCATAAAGTGACAGTAACTTAGACACAGAGCCAAAGTGACCACTCGCAATTTCCGGTTGAAGCACACTGCAAATCGCCTCTTGCAATGACACTTTCACCCGGAGTGTACTTGCTTTACTTCTTCCGACAGATGGGAACCAGTCAATCCAGCCGGCTTCGCACAGCTTACTCATGATGGTCGACGTATTGCGTCTTGACGTAGACAACACGGCTTCTAATTCTTCAACAACAACAGAATAGACCGTGTGGCATTGATATTTGGAAAGGAGTTGGTTCAACCTTCTGAGATTCGCTTCACTCACAACATTCTTAGCCAGAAATACGCAAGGGGAATGCATCATAAAGCAAAAAGTCCCCAATGGGTATGGGGACTCTGAAAAGATCATTAGAAATGGTAGCTTAAGCCCAAAGACAATTGCTGGAACTCAGGTTCAACCGACAACGATGCGCCAGCAACATTCAGTATATCCAGCTCAGGCTTCAGGTAATCCCAGCTCGCCCGAACTTTCAGTTGTTCATTGAAAGCATACTCAGCCCCCAGACCAAACATCAGCGTGGTGTCACTGGTCGAAACCGTTGTATAGCCAGAATAACCATAGAGACTGTTTGATGCCGTAAAGTCAGCACTGAAGTGTGCCAGACCCGCTTTTGCAAACACAGCAAATTGCTCGGTCAGCGGCAGTGACAGTTTTGGCTGAACCGCAAAATAGGTCATGCGATCCACAGTGAGCGTTGGCTCTTCTAACGCATCAATCCCACCGACCGTTACTTCGACCCCGAGGTATGGATTAAAGTTATACCCGGCGAACAGGCTACCGCTCATCATGCGTTCATCGGCATCGTATGACTGGGAACCTGACATGCCAAGAATATTGCCGTTTACATCGACACTGTTGATTTTTGTCTGACCGAGACTTGCCCCGATATAAGTTTCTGCCTGTACAGAAAAAGAAGACACGCAAACTGCAAACACTGCGAAAGGTAAAATATGTTTCATTGTTCATTGCCCTGTTTATTTTGATATCTATCCACTGCGCTTCCTTGGGCAATTCAGTGACAAAGCTCCGTTTGCTGAATAGGTCGCAATCATGCAGAAAATGAACAGGGGAAAACAGGAACAGATACGGCGTTTTTTTTCTCGTTTTTGTCACTATCCTCTTCATTGTGAAACAATTAATTGCAGCAACCTTTCGACCTGAATGTCATTTCCTCTTGAAACCAGATCAAAAAAGCTTACTCAATTGCTTGATATTCAATCAGATTTATTTATGTTGTTCGTTTACTCTCTGGATCCCGAACCGCACGTTTCTTTACGGGGTTCACAACACTTCCGCCAGAAAGCACCGCCACGATTCTCCACATGGCTATAAGCACTTTCAGGCAATTGAACATGTTACGTTTACGATAATGATGGATTTATGAATCTTAAAAATCAGCCTGAATCCGAAGCAAACCGTCGACCATTAGCGGTCAGGGACGTCGCCCTGACCAAACGCATTGCCGTCTGGTTAAGCCGTAAAAACATCACGCCGAACCAAATCTCGCTCATGAGTATTGGCTTTGCTGTAATCGGTTTCGCCGCCCTGCTCTGGTATCAGCATGCATCCCATGCTGTGCTGCTCTTGCTGGCTGCTGCCTGTATTCAGTTTCGCCTGCTGTGTAATCTGTTCGACGGCATGGTCGCCGTGGAAGGCGGTAAAAAAACACCCGCCGGGGAACTGTTCAACGATGTGCCGGACCGTATTGCCGATCCGCTGTTTATCATTGCAGCCGGATTTGCAACCCATTCAGCCTTCGGCATGACGCTGGCCTGGAGCAGCGCTTTGATTGCGGTACTGACTGCCTATGTCCGCGTTTTGGGTGTCAGTATGGGCTGCCCGGCTGATTTTCGTGGCCCGATGGCCAAACAACACCGGATGGCACTCCTGACGGGAAGCTTCATTCTGTTGTTTGTCAGTCGTGTCTTTCACTGGCTGCCGAACATCCTCAGTTATACGCTGGATACCGCACTGGCAATCATGCTTATCGGCACCGTGATCACCACCTGGCGCCGTCTGACAGGTATCTATCGCTTTAAAGCCCGTGAGCACAGTGCTGAAACGGCCGGAGACACAAAACATGACTAGTATTCCTCCGCATTCATTGCATCTGATGATCGCCATTCTTGGCGTGCTGGTGCTGGGCACACTGGTGTATTTATGGAAATCCCGTGCCCATCCAGACCGGGATTATCTGGAACTCAAACTTCGCATCCGTTCCTGGTGGTGGATGATTGGCATCGTTTTTGTCGTACTTTATCTGCCCCTCACCTACACCCTGTTTTTTGTCGGTTTTCTCAGCTTCATGGCCCTGAAAGAGTTTCTTTCGATCGTGCCAACCCGAATGACCGACCGCCGGGTGATCTTCTGGGCATACCTGTCGATTCCGTTTCAGTACTACTGGCTGTCAATCGGCTGGTACGGCATGTTCATCATTTTCATTCCGGTCTATGTCTTTTTGTACCTGCCAATGATGATGGTACTAATCGGCGATACCAAAGGCTTTATCCGCTCAGCAGGGATTATTCACTGGGCCATGATGCTGACGGTGTTCTGTATCAGCCACATGGCCTACCTGCTGGTCCTGCCGAGTAAAAACCCGGATGCCGGATCACTGGGTATGCTGTTGTTCTTGCTGGTCTTTACCCAATTCAACGATGTATGTCAGTACGTCTGGGGGAAATCCTTCGGCAAACACAAAATTGTGCCCAAAGTCAGCCCGAACAAAACCTGGGAGGGTTTTCTCGGCGGCAGCGCAACCGTGATTTTAGCTTCATATTTTGTCGCACCGTATCTGACTCCCCTGACCTCATTTCAGGGGCTGGTGGCCGGGATGATCATTGCGCTCAGTGGCTTTATCGGTGATCTGGTGATTTCTTCTGTGAAGCGTGACCTGCAAATTAAAGATACCAGTCAGTTCATTCCGGGGCATGGCGGCATTCTGGATCGCATCGACAGCCTGATGTTCACCGCACCGCTGTTTTTCCATTACATCTATTATCTCTATTACTGAGGAAGCTATGGCTCACTTACTCAAGGTGTTATTCGTTTTCTTCATTGTAAAGCCCCTTGTGTTTGTGGGCTTAGGGCTGAATATCATTCAGCGGCAAAACCTGCCCGCAGATGGCCCGGTTGTTGTGGCTGCCAACCATAACAGCCATCTGGACACACTGGTCCTGCTGGCCCTGTTCCCGATTTCGATCATCCACAAAGTCCGCCCGGTTGCTGCGGCGGACTATTTTCTGGCCAATAAGCTGGTTGCCTGGCTGTCGCTCAATGTGATTGGCATTATCCCGCTCCGTCGTTCCCCTTCCCCCAGCCAGCGTGAAGCTGTTTTGCAGGAATGCCATCAGGCACTGGAACGCGGTGAGATTCTGATCATCTTTCCTGAAGGCAGTCGGGGTGAGCCGGAAATCATGAGCGGGCTGAAAAAAGGTATCTACCATCTAGTGAAAGACCATGATCGCTGCCCGGTCACACCTGTCGTCATGCGTGGACTGGGGCGTTCCTTGCCCAGAGGCACAGCGATGTTCGTACCTTTCAATTGTGATGTCGTGATTGGCGAACCCATCGACCATTTTCAGGATGCCGATGACTTTGTCAGCACCATGCAGGCACGCTATCAAGCCCTGTCAAAGCACTGCATCACGCAAACGGGGGAAGATCATGACGGTGCCTGATCAGTCAGGGCTGTTCATCGGCCAGACATTGTCGCTGGCCCTGATTGCTCTTTGAGCTGAATTCAGGAAAAATCTGCCACCTGTCATAAAAAAGCACTTCAAACGACTTGTGTCTGAGAAACCGGTTTTGAAATCAGTAAGGAATAACACGTGAAATTTCCCGTTGCCGCAGTACTGGCCTGTTTATGTACCCCACTCGTGTTTGCAAAAGAAAACCTTCATGTCGAACTGCTGCCACCACAAACACAGGCTGAAAAGCAAGCGGTCAAAGACATCAAAGCCAGTCATGTGAATCAGACCCTGACCAAGCTTTCAAATCACTTTTTTCCGTTTGATAAAACACTGAATCTTGTCTATGGCAAAGATGAAGGGCCTTTGTACAACCCGGAAAATCATACAATCTATATTCCCTATGATTTTTATACAGAGTCCCAGCACTATTTTTCTGAGAATAAATACGAAAAGAAATATGGAAAATCTGCAAATGACGGAGCGCTGGATACACTGTTACATACCCTGCTGCATGAAGTGGGTCATGCTTATATTGAGGACAAACAGATTCCAATCCTGGGGAAAGAAGAGGACGCCGCCGATAACTTTGCGACCATCATTCTGCTGAACTACGTGGATGGTGGCGATGAAATCGCTATCAGCGCTGCGGATATGTTCGCATTCGAATCGGCTGACCGCCCAGATTACTATGACTTCGGTGAGTATATTGATGAGCATAGCTTTGACTTACAGCGTTACTTTTCAACGCTTTGCTTAGTCTATGGCAGCAACCCAGAGAAATATCAATATCTGCTGGATGAAGTCGAAAAGGATTACCTGAAAGACCGAAAAGACTTCTGTGCCGAAAATTTTGATGTTGTGAACGATAACTGGCATCGTTATTTACCGTCTGACAAGCAGTAATCTGCCAATCATTATCAACGGGTGACCACGTCTTTATCCTTCCTTCCGGACAAAGACGTGGTCACCCGTTGGAAAAACATAAAATGGCTGAGTGATCCCCTTCCAAATGAGACTCACGAATCACGCTGCTCCCATTCACTTCGAAGCACCCCATACTTCACAGAGTCGTAATATTCCCCTTGATAGTAACGTACTTTGCGCAACCTCGCTTCTTGCTGAAATCCCAGTTTTTCAGCACAGGCCATCATTCGGGGGTTGCCGGACCAGGTCGTCAGGCCGACCCGTTCAATATCAAGCTTCGCAAACAAATGACTGACCCATTGAGGCAAAGCCAGAGAAGCCAGACCTTTTCCCCAACAGCTTGAATCATAAATGATCACACCAATTTCCAGCCACCGCGTCGATTCACACTCCCAATAATAACTCACTGAGCCAACAGGTTTCCCATTCAGCACGATAAGCTGCATTGTTCTTCCCTCGCACAGACGAATAAACGTACTTTGGGAAAAGTCGGCGAAGGATGGCGTGGTATAGGGAAAATAGGGGCCGTTAAACTTGGTCCAGGTTTCATCTGAAGTCACCAAATGGTAGAGCGTCTCCAGCTCAGTGTGCTTTGCTGGCCGAATCGTCACCTCGTTCTTTTTCATTTCACTTCCTGTGTCGTTCAGCAACAGATGTGTTGTCAACGCTCGAACCGTCATGTGCCACTGTAAAGCAATAAGTTATTTTCGATGCACAGCTTCGTATATCGCTCATCTCGTGACCGATTTCCGAACATAAAATAATGCAATCAGAAGCCCCAAAGCAAAACTCACAATATGGCCGGGCTTTGGAAGGTGATTCTCTGCATAAATAATATCTAAGACGAATGCCGGAAAAATCACCCAACCTAAAACGAAAGCAGTTATTTTCGTTCTCAGCTGACCCGAGGCATACAAAACAACGCCAGCGGCAGCCAGCGCTAATATGCCTTGAGAGCCGCCTGTCCCGAGATTCCAGGGTGCAGGCACAGTAAAAGTACTCACAAAAGTCCCCGCAGAACCCGCCAGAAACCAGATGGATACAAAGACAAAACGGCTCATCCGAGTCTCAAGCAAACAACCCAAGACAAACAATGAAAGCACGTTGTAAAACATATGAAACTGTTTCACATGAATGAATTGTGACACCAATAACCGCCACAACTCAAAGTTCAACAGATGTTCCAACGTATAGCCACCATAAGGTTCCAGCTCCGGAACTTTAATCTGTCCAGCGAGCGTCCCTGAAATTGTGTCATTCACCGCGAGGGACACAATAAATGTCGAAATACACAGGATAAAAGTTACGTAAGGGAATTGCCTCGATAACATCTGTTTATTCCATTCTGCAATTGAGCCACATGCACTCTCCTTGCTTGCACTCAGCAATTTATCACCATTAGCAGCCCACATCCCCGACACAGATAAAGCTCACATCTGCTGAATTACCCCAAGCGTTGCACGTATCCAGATAATTCACTCTGATACGTGATTTCGCATGATAAGCCGCAAGAACCGCTGATAAAGTAGCCTGATATCTGGGTGAAGTATTGTCCATTGCAAAACGCCCTGTCACGTTGCATCCCTGAGCAACATTATTTTCCAACTGAAAGATAATGATCTCTTTATTTGCATTTGAATAGGGGATGTACCCGGTGATAACACCGGATTGAGAAGCTGCATTCACTGAAAATGATGTGAGTGCAAGCAGTGCTAAAATGACTTTCTTCATATCAACTCCAAATCGTTACATAGGTTGTTATCCGCATTTCAATCCAATAACTGACATGGTGCCTGCCCATCATCCCATGTCATGCGTTCTTTCGAAGCAAATATCTGCTGAACAACCATTGGCGTCCAATATCAGTTTCATCTGACCGATGAAGATAAAATCTTTACATGTCACTAAATATTTGTATATATGTGTCGCCTTCATTCATCAGTTATGACACAAAATAAAAACAATGAAAATACTTTATATCATCATGCTTGTCATTTCACTATCCGGCTGTTCAAGTATTATAGCCCGGGTGGGTGAAAATCATCAGAATGGGAATGAATACGCCGGCGTAAGTTACGCTGTTGAAAATGCGGCCAATTGTAATTTTTCATTATTTGTGAATGCACCCCCTGCGATCATACTCATGCTGCCGATATCCATCGCTGATATTCTGGCATCTGCGGTCATGGACACCGTGCTTTATCCAATCGATGCATGGGTTGAAAATAACAACCGTCACAAATCGGCGCTATGTCGCGCGACCCTGCACACAAAATAGTATTCAGCACAGCAATCAAAGACAGAAAAAACAAAAGAACATCTGAATGATGTTCTTTTGCTTCTAAAACCATGCACTGACTTCAGCTTTTGTTCTGTATCACTTCTAAAGCTTTTTCTAAAGATGAATCCAAGCCGGCATCTCTCGCACTTCGCTCGAAAGGACTTACAGCAATATCTGGTTTGACACCAAGGACTTCAGCATTCTCACCATCACTGTTTTGATAATATTCATTGCTCATTTCATAAAACCAGCCATTGGGGAGCATGCGAGGAAAAGTATCGGAAGTTGCACCGCCTGTTGACTCACCAACAATCCGCACTTGAGGAAGCGTTGTCATTGCCAGTGCGAATGATTCCCCCGCACTGAATGTCCCATTTGCAGTAAGTAAAATGACATCTCCCTGATAACGGCGTGCACGCGCTGGCTTTGCATAAACTGAATGACTGGGCCATAAACTCCCTTCAAAAGCCGTACTGATTTCCCATACCAGATGCTCCTCAGTCAGAAAACGTTTGATGAGTTCAAGCGCTTGTAAGTCATAGCCACCTTCATTATCTCGAATATCAATGATCAACGACTCTGTTTCATTCAAATTCACGAATACGTCATCGAGTAATTGATTAAATTTGTCGTTTGCATGAGATATATCCTGCCTTTCTATACCAGACAAATCGATATAATTGACAAAGTGAGATACAGATAAATATCCAATTGATTGACTACCCTGTTCAATCATTCCCCAATTCAGTCCCAGATCCTGATTTTGAGCACGCTGAAGAAATGCAGTTCCAGTCTGGGCATTCATATACTGGCTTATATTTTCGATCATTTGTTGACGTTGATTTTCGACATAATGATCAATCTGTTCGCCACTTAATCCATCAGCAATCGCTTCCTGTATCAGCAGTGCACTCAAATGTGGTTTTGCTTCATAGCTAATCGGCTCCTGAGCAAGGTCAAAATATAAACGCGTGTGCCCGTCACTTAATTGCTTCAGTATTTCAGAAAAGACAGCGAGCAGCCCAGCCTCATCCTGATTAGACAAGTCGTGATAATACTTCTCGTCAATCTGCCCCCAATCAATATTGCGTTCTTTGAAAAAAGCATAATGCGCTTTCATATCCTGCCAAAATACACGAAACACTTCTTGTGCATTAAACTGATAGCTTGGGTCGTCAATGGTCGGAATCATCCCATCCGTACAAATTTCGTCCAAATGATGAATGTAATTGTAGGAGACAGGGGCTGTATCATAGGGCCGACGATAAATCAGTGTGTCGTCGAGACGGATGCTATTTTTTTTCATTAAATCAAGTGGATCTAGGGTGATACTCTGAAAACATGAATTTGCTGTCACTTGCCAGGTTTGAACATCATCAGCCGATATTTTCTTTATTTCCCCATACAACGGCGAATACCACAGACCTTCAATTTGAGCATCTGAATCTGGCGGACTGTCAGAATTACAACCCATCAATGCAGTACACATCAGTGGTATCGATAAGTAAGCGCTGAAATGCATTATCTATTTCCCTTCATTTTGTAAAAATGTCAGGAAAATTCTAATGTTTCTGCGTATCAATTGATGTCTGTACTCTGTCTGCTTTCTGTCTCTTCTTTGTCACGCTTTACAGCACACTTTAATCAGTGAATTGAATCACAAATCGCGCACCGCCCCACTGACTGCTTTCAACCATAATTGACGCCTGATGCTGATGGAGTATTTCCTGTACAATCGCAAGTCCTAATCCGACACCACCGGTTTCCTTCGATCGGCTTTCATCCAGACGGTAAAATGGCTGAAAAATTAACGCTCGCTTTTCTTCTGGTATCCCAACCCCATCATCTTCAACGATTAAATGCGTCAATCGATCAGATTGACTTAATGAAACATAGATGTGTTGCGTCGCATATCGGTCCGCATTAAATACCAGATTATTGATGACGCGCTGAATGCCAATCGTTGATGCAGAAATATAAATCGGCACCTCACAACTGAATGAAATTGACTTCTTACAATGCTGACTCAGCGTCTGAACTTGATTTTCAATCAATTCGCTTAAGTTAACATTTGATAAATCTGCCGGTGTTGCCAGTAACTCATATTTGCTAAATTCAAGAATTTCAAAGATCAGTGATTCCATCTCGTCACAATCTTTGAATAAATTTTTGATACTCTGCTTTGTACCGACCGGCAGTTCATCCAGCTCAATGAACTCCAGTTTCAATTGAAGCCGAAATAATGGTGTTTTCAGCTCATGAGATATCGCCCGGAGCAAATTTCTTTGTCTGGTAAACATTAACTCAAGTTTTTCTGCCATATGGTTAAAAGTTTGGTTCACACGACCCAGTGCTTTGAAACCCGTATCGACTCGGCTGGACAGATCTCCATTCGCAAGCCGCTGACTTGCCTTTTCCAGCAGACTTAGTCTGTACTGAAGCCATAGCGTATAGACAAAGAAGCTCAGAATAATGAGCGTCAGTGGTAAAATAAACTGAATCAGCGTTAAAATGAATTCCGCGTTTTCATCCACACCCAGTGCGGAAAATTGAATGAGTTCTTTATCTAATATTTTTGCTGTGACGGTCTGTAACTGTTCATCATGAATATTTTCGACTTTTATTTTTGGTGCAGAGGCAACCCCATCGATTGTTGCCAGTGGCTTAATGGTTAAATTGGTATTGACAGAAATTTTCTCCAGAAGATCATACCACTGTGTTTCTGATAACGAAGGTCGTGCGGCATCAAGCGCGTAAACATAAGCCAGATAATCTAATGCGACATCTTTTTTTAAACTGGTGGAAAAGTGTTGTGTGGCAACCGATGACAGCCATGGATAAATCTGAAAAAAAACAATAATAAATAAAATGGCTTTTAATGTAAATCGTACTAGTAACATGCTTCCTGCTTATCATTGACGAGTAAATATCCCTTGCCCCTGACGGTGATAATAAATTGATAAGGCAATTCATCACCAATCTTTTTCCTTAAATTCATCACTTTATTATCGATTGAACGGTCTAGCCCATCAAAATCCCGACCAAATAGCTGTCTTGAAATATCATCACGTGTCACGATATTATCAGCATTTCTCGCAAGTAAACTGAAAAGTGTAAACTCACTGTCTGTCATTTCCAGGTTTCTTTCATCTTTATAAACCGAACGACGTGGAAAATTTAATTGAAATGGCCCGATCGACAACTGTTCAGAAGGCTGGTTACTCTGGCAATGGGTCGAAAGTCTGATTAAATTACGCAATCTCGCAAGAATAATTCTTGGATTTACCGGTTTTTGAATATAATCATCAGCTCCCATTTCTAGCAACATGATTTGATCGATGTCATCTTCACTCGCAGTGAGTACAATAATTTTCCCCTGAAACCGGTTTTGAAGCGCCCGGCAGACACAAATCCCATCCACTTCGGGCAACATCAGATCAAGTAACACAAAATCTGGCTGATGTTTCAAGGAATACTCAAGCCCCGCTTTCCCTGAGTGTTTCAGGCAGACGCTAAAGCCATTTTTTTCGAAGAAAGCACTTAACAAAATTGCCAGCTCAACGTCATCTTCGATGATGACTAAATGTTTATTTTTATGATTTTCTTTCATTGCAAATTCATAATGTACAAATACATCAATTCCCTGAAATGGCTCTATGCCACTTTTTTGCCCAATTCATCTAAAACAATTTATCGAAATCAGTCAGTGCTAGCAATGCGCTTTACTGACACCGTCATCATCCTGAACGTTCCACTACAGGCACACTGCTTTAACATAATCAATCGCACGCATAAATACATCATGACATTTGAACCTGACTGGTTCCCGGAGATCATGCCAGAAAAATTCAAAATCATGTCCGCCATCGTCAAGTGTATGAAATATCCAGTGGCAAGGTAAAAAGCCGCACTCACAAAGAACAAAATGCCACAATTGGTTCTGATAGCCACTTTCCCAAAGTCCCAGATAACCAGCAAAACGAACATCATGAATGCCCGACTCTTCAGCAAGCTCTCTCAGGGCTGCAGATTCAATTGAACAATCGCTAAATTCCAAAGTGCCTTTAACCAGTTGAACACCAGCGAGTGGATGTTTAAATAGCAAAATTTCTAAGCCATTGACACCACTTCGAAGAACCAACGGACAAACTTTCACTTGTCGTTTGCTTCGCCAACTGTCTACGAATTTCTCCACGTTTATCACCCCGATTCGTCTGATGATAATGAAGTTGGATCACAAGACGAAAAATCTTAAGAAGCATCGTTTTAAGAAGCATCGTTGACTTGCTGACGGCTTAACCACTCCTGAGCAGCTGCACCCATGGTTACCCCTTCAGATGCTTTCATCCATTGCATGAAAGCACGATCAAATTTAAAGTTCTCCCCACACTTAGATTTAAAATATCGACGGACATTCTGTGTCGATTTATACGAGCGAGTAATTACCGTATTATCATCAATCTGATTCTTGTGCCAATCCACCTTGGTCATTCGATTCACTTCCTTTGTAACCTGAATGATATCAATCATACTGATTTCAATAAGATTCAGAATAGTTAAAAACAGCTGAAATACCAAAAAAACAAAATTTACTTTCACTCACTGCGATGTGCATTTTTATAACTCTGACTCACCAACCAAACTGATATCACAATTAACACCACATATAATGGCCAGCCTAAAATCACCGTATAGGCTGCTAAGTCACGTTCTGAAACTGAATCTCTGCTGAGTAAAAAAATACACTTCACTAAGTTACTGACAATCCAAATTGAACTCACTTGCTGCCAAGTCGTTAAGCTGGGCACGTTCATGGTTTCTCTGCTTTCTTTTAACGAAGGTGTAGATACTTCCGCAATCAACATGGGTATTGGCTGTTTCAGTAAAGAAAATACAATAAACACGACTGCCGTACTTAATGACCCCAAAGCAATCTTAAACAAAACAGCTTCTGCAATCAGACCTCTCGGCACAATGGCAATAATGAACAACTCGATGAGTCCAGACAAAGCAAAAGCTAAAGAAATGAGCCCTAAGTCTCGACGCAAGAACGTCATCACCACGCCATAGACTGATGCTGCAGCCACAGCCCATCGTAAATCAGCATAATGATATACCACCAAATAGAGCAACGATGGCAACAAAATTGTCAGCATCGAATCTCGACTTGTGATTAAACGGAATACAATCTGATACACAATGCCTCCATTCTTCTTGACTCTCATATCCTTTGGGAGTGGCTGTCCGGTTATTGACGATGAACAGGCATCGTACTTCCTGCCACACTGATGAATGTGACTTAGCCTATCTCAACATACCTGCACTGGCATACGACACTTTGATGCCACAACCCCGTCATTCAGGCGACAGTAGGTACGTTATTCACTACAGGAGGTACTTTTGCCAATGAAGCTGCCCTTTCAGCGCAACCTGATAATCCTCATAGCCACAAGACGAATAAAGCTTTTTAGCTGCAACATTGGCGTCATCGACTTCTAAGGTCATTTTTACATAATCGTTATCACAGCAGTATTGCTCAATGCCTTGGAGTAAAACCTTCCCGACACCTTGACCACGAGAGTCTTCAGACACCATGAAATCGTGAATATTGAGTACTTTCTTCGCCCTGTAGCTTGAAAATGATTCGAAACAGACCGCAAATCCGGCCGGTTTGTTGTCTACAAAACACATGAAACCGTGAAAATAAGGAAGCGTAAATAATTGGCTCACAATCGTATTTTTAATCTCTGCTGATAGCTGTGACGCATACTCGTGAAATAAGACTTCAAATTGAGAACGATGACTCATATTTTCATTTTCTACATAAACAACTGTGGTATTCAAGTCCATTTCTCCGTCAATTTAATGAATATGGCTGTCTTGGTATTTCACTTAGATTTATTGTACGAGCCACGCACCGTTTTCCTTCAATATCAACAACTTCCCCCTCTGTTATTTGATGGCAGTCTTGCATCCAGCGAATGAATGCTTTTTGCATGGCTGTGGTGCTGATCATGCCCATAACTCGCGCGATTGTATCTGACGGAATAATAACAAGGCTGCCTGTCCCGTTATCTCACATCACGACCAGCTTGAACGTAGATGTGGAGAAAAAATATACGTCTGGGGCACTTTCCACTGTTTTTTTCTGCTGATTGAATCGATAGCGCATCTGGATTTAAGTTTCTGCGTGCAAGTGACTCTCCTTTGAATGCCTCACCCCTTTCGAAGGGGTCAAACAGGTTATGATTCATGCGTATGTACGCCACGATTATTGGTATTTAGCCGACGTGATAAATTCGCCAAATGTCTCACACCACACAATGACCGTATTGTATCCCGATAGGTCGATATCTTGCGGTACTTCCACAACAAAATTTTCGAAAGTCTTTACATCCCCCACAAGAGCCATCTCATTTTTCAGCCGTTGAAAATCAGCTTCGGTTTCGACGAACGCCGGAGACACATACAACTTATAATCCGGGCCAGGCGCAAGCTGCCCCATGAATGTGATGAATTCAGCAGTCAAGGATACTTGCCCTTCTCCCCAGTGAAACGTATCGCTATCTTTAAGGTCTTTTCTGAACGTGGCTGAATACTGTGCTTGAGATGAGATTTGAATCACTTCAGCTTCAGTGGGTGCTGGCGGAGCAATCAGGATAGGCAGCAGATATATCCCAAGCACAAAACCAAGTACCCCCACAGACAAATGAGTCACCGAGAGTGTCATGAATGTTTTTAGTTTCATAAGTCAGCTCATTGTTAAAAAAACTTAGTCTAACCGGGATGTCTGAAACACAAAACCCAGCATGACAAGAATAGGCCAGTGTTGGCAGAAAGCTCACCTGCTCAGAGGCATGCTTCATCAGGGTTTCTGTTCATCAATTTTATGAATTGTTCCAAGAGAAACCGCAACCAGTTTTTCTTCCCCATCGGCTTGGGCATAGACCTTACACTCACATGTCGCTTGACGTTTTCCTGCGTATAAAACTGTTGACCTGGCGACCAATCTATCTCCGATTGCTGGCCTAACATAGTTCACTTTATATTCTGAAGTGACACAGCGTCCTAGTACTGATGCTCCGGCAAAGGTAATACAGTTATCAGCCAAATAGCTAACGACACCACCATGCGCAAACCCATTGTTTTGCTTGAGATCGTCTCTCATCTCAAGGCTCAATTCAGCAGTTCCAGCCTCATAAGCTTCCAACGTTGTTCCCAAAAGTAAACTGAAAGACTGCTGTGACAGAATCTCTTTCCCTTTATCTAACATATTGCTCAATCTTCAGCTCCTTACTGATCATCCGGAAATCCAACAAATGGCATGGACTCCCTCTAATCAAAATTGACCACATGACTTCTGCATCGCGCTTGATCATTAAGTCCATGAGCGGACTGTATTACTAAATCAAATTCATTCTATTTGATCTGAAGTCATACTTCTGACTAGATCCAACAAATTCACGCTAATCCGTCGGACACAAATACGACCCGACCAACGGCACTTCCACTCTTTCAGCCGTTAAACTGCCTTCGACTTCAATACCCAAAGGATTCGATGAAATTCTAGATTCTTCCACCGGCACGATCGAGTTTTGAATGTAGTATTGATAAATACCTTCCTCTTCAGGATATGAAAACTCCATTCCGGATAAAGTTTCGGTTTCTTCTTGCCGGAGTGCAAAACGACTACGGACTACAAAGTGATCAGAATGCTCTTCAACGTGTTGTTCAAGCAATTCAGCAAAGTCTTCGTAGCATTCAAACAGCAACATCTCATAATCGTATTGTGATCGATTGTCTCTGTTCAGTAACGGCTTGAAATATACATATGGCTGGCAACGAGTTTCACCTTGATAAAGCAGTTCGATACCTTCTTCGTTTTGCTCAGCGATGCTGAAATCACTTTTGCTAAGAATTAATGTTTGATCAAAATTGATCAGGGTAATGGTTACATCATCCATCGTTCATCTTCTTCTACTTGGCCGATTTGAATTCGATTGTTTTGACGCCGACCACTCTCGGCTACTCATCAATAGAAAAGCTTTCCCACACTTGGAAAGTCTGACTCAGTCATCATCGAACGTCTCCATGTCAAAATCTGTTGATGGCATTGATTGAGCCAAACTTAGCTTTAGTATCCACGGTGAGGATCATCGAGGCAAGGAGTTGATCCACTAAACAATCACGCGTTCTAAAGTCCTCTCGACGTTTGTCAATATGCGACCTAAAGCGTCTATCCCGGTATTGCCGGTATTGAGCCACTTGTTATGCAGTTGGTTGCCATAAATGCAACTATTTGGTGTCAAAATCAAACTATCGCTTGGTGGCAACTGTCTTTGTTGAGACAATACTCATCGTTATTTCTATACCAACGGACAACCATGAAACTCTTAGTTCGCAACCTTGCTCGCACAACAACCGAACACGATATTCGCAAACTGTTTTCTGAATACGGTGCAGTCGCTGAATGCACTCTCGTTTTAGATCAGGAAACTGGTTTATCGAAAGGCTTTGCTTTCGTCGAAATGCCTGACGATTCAGAAGCAAAATCTGCGATTGCAGCACTGAATCTGACAAGCGTTGCCAAAAGCAAGATTCGAGTCAAAACAGCTCAATAAAACAGAGTCTTAAACCAGCTGAAAATGCTGGTTTTTTATTGCCCCCAAAACTGCGTAACGCCTGGCAAAGGGGGGGCAACACATGACCATTCAACTCAAACACAACAACCCGAATCACCGCTATTCAAAGCGACGGGAAACACCAAGCCCTGACAGTCCCTTTTGAGCCGTTGCTATGTGTTTACTCTACGTATTCTTGTTCAAACACTATCCCGTTAAATGTATGCGTACAACACTTACAGAATGGTCGTAATGTTGACTCGTTTACTTCAGGATTAGTCACTTTCAGAATACCCAGTTCATCGACATATAAGCCATTATAATAGCTACTTTCACCAAGACGAACATAGTCTTGAGCACTATCAACTTCTAATGATACCAGCCAGTAGATGGGTTCTTTTTTATCAAGCCTCGAAGCTGCTTCACTAAACACCACATCCCACTCATTTCCTACTTTAGAAAGAAGAAACTTAAACAGTGGCGTGTAATCTAAACCTCGTCTCACTCCTTTTCTCATCCCAAAAGCCGTATCTTTTCTTCGACTCTCTCGATAATCACCACCATGACAATGATGAACACCATGAGTTCTGGTATTAACCTTTCGATATAAAGGCTTCTTCTCAAACTTTTTCACTTCAGCCTCTCGAACACAGAATGAATGACATGGACTCCCCCCTACTCAGGCTTTGCCACACTTGGAAAGTCAGACTCTTAATCACCGGAGGTCACCCTATCACAATTTATTTATAGTATTGATTTATCGTAATATATTTTTAGCTGTCACGGTGAGGGTTATACATCTACACCCAATTAAGGTGTAAGCGTGAGCAACGCTGTCACGAAACTAAACCATTATGCCTTAAACGCCGAACCTAAGCTTGAACTGAATGAAAATACCAAATGTTGGGAATCGCTCTTAAATACTTTATTATACTTTAGCTTTATTCCACGGACTTGAGTACGCTGATATTAAATAGCTTTCTAAGGGATCGATTACTTCTTTTGCATACATCCCAAAATAGATATCGATTTTCCCATGCTTTTCAATCGCTTTCATCGTTTCAGGAAACATAAGCTCTTCCCAGTGTTTTGTTGGTGCTTTTCCTTGAAGTGACGACCTCAAGCCTCCTAAATGCTGCTTGAATCTTTTACGTAGACTAGGATTCTCCGCGCGCAAACCGTATAAGCCAAAATACAAGGGAATAATATTGTCACCCTCTTTGATTGTCCATGCATACACACCAGAGCCGACCCTATCAACCGATGAACATCCATAGTCGTTAATACTAAAGCTGTGACCATCAAATGTAATACTCAACTTCGGTGTTGGGAAAAAACCGTGTTTGATTGGCTCAAATTCCATTTTATAGCTCCTTTTTTAAGAGAGTTTCCTTAACATGTCGATAGTTTTCGTATTGTTTTGAATGTGAGCATAACGAATGACATGGACTCCCTCTCATCAGACTTTGCCACACTTGGTAAGCCAGATCCCGTAATTACCGGAGGTCACCATATCACAATCTGTTTATGGCATTGATTTAGCCAAACATAGCTTCAGTATCCACGATGAGATTAACCAAGACAAAGTGCGACTCTAAAAATAATAATACGACCAAAAGTCCTTGAAACTTTGCAAACATGCCATCCGCCATCATCGGTATGGAAGCCTGGCAGGGCAAAGGTGCCTGTCCCGATATTTGTCCCGATATTTGCAATGGTTTTCAAGTAGCTGTCCCCGTCATGAACTGTAAAAATCTCTCGTCTTTTCCTCTTTTGATCAGCAAGCAGAGCAACGGCCACCTTATCTACGCATGTCTACGCAAAAGGAAAGGTCCAAAGCCGCTTTAATCACATTGTTCAACAAAGGCCCAACGAGATGCGCTTGTCATCGTTCCGTTCAGTTTCACTTTTTCTTTCGCTGCAATTTCAGTAATGCCGAGTGATTGTGCGTTCGCTTTCAGATATTTACCAAATTGTGCATTCCAGGAGACAGAAGGCGGTACTTTCTTATTCTGGTGAAAACCACCCATGTAATTTTCAATAATATCAGTGGTTAATACAGATGGAAGTTGCTTTTCATGCATCTCAGCAAGGACATCCATTAATCGGTTCGTATCTACAGAAATATGCTCAGCCATCATTACCTGCCTGTTCTTGATGTACATTCACGTTTCCTCAACAGATTTCACCACACTGGATCAGCCTGACGAAGAAATCTTTGGTGGTCTTCATATCACAATCGGCCAACGTATTCATAAAGCTGAATACAACTTCAATGTCCGACTGGGAGGCGCATCTCGCCTTCTCTTCAGTAACCGCCCTCTTCCGTGACTGTCCCGCCGTTCACCATGAGTTCTGGTATTAACCTTTCGATATAAAGGCTTCTTCTCAAACTTTTTCACTTCAGCCTCTTGAACACAGAATGAATGACATGGACTCCCCCCTCTTCTGGCTTTGCCACAATTGAAAGTCTGACTCTTAATCACCGGAGGTCACCCTGTCAACATCTGTTGATGGCATTGATTGAGCCAAACAGAGCTTCAGTATCAGCGGTGAGGATCATCAAAGCAAGGTGCAGTAACTTAGAGCGTCTGTCTTGGTATTACCGGAGGGTCGGGCTCAAGTCAGAACCGTTCTGTACATGGCGATGATGTTCGCCATGCAGTGTAACCCTGTTTTAAACGCACCTATCAACGACTTCTGGCTGAAGGAAAACCCAAAAAAGTGGCGATAATCACCTGTGTCAGGAAGATGGTTATCATCCTAAATTTTATGTTGCGCGATGGCGTCTTATGGGGTTCTATCCACTTCGCCTTTAGCGAAAATACAAAAACAAGCGCGTTGTAATTTGTGTCAGGTGACTACACTTGTTAAGCATTTATTTACGAATTCTACCGCCCCAAAGCCACCACCAGAACCCTTCACAACGAAGTAATAGCTTTTACCAGGAACCAATGGCAAAGGTTTAAAAGCCTCATCAAACCCCTCTGGTAACTGCCCATATCTAATGCTCGCTACTTTCTTATAATTCCCATTTATTTCCCATACAGGTTCGTTATAAGCGAAGCCTTCACCTTTTGGCTCTGCGACGAGTACATAGTCAATTTGTGGAAGCCCTTTTAAAAATGCAACATCTACATTGCATTCGCTATCAATTTTTACGTCTAGCTCTATCTCATATGAGCAAGCAACTAAGAATAAACCGACGATGATTACAGAAAAGTACTTAGACATACGTAACCTATGCATAACGAATTGCATGGACTCCCTCTACTCAGACTTTGCCACACTTGATTCGTTTAACTCCATCATTACCGAAGCCACCATGTCACCACCCGTTTATAGCATTGATTCAGCCAAACACAGCTTAGTATCCACAATACCTTAAAGTGTCTGTCCCGGTAATCCCGACTCGCTTTGGCAAAGGCAAATAATTTGCTTTGCAGAAGTCATCATAAGATGCATATATTGAAACTTCTGATTTATCATTACTAGTCAAAGCTTTCTCCATGAGGCATAACGCCGCGTTAAGGGGTGAATGCCGCAAAAACCAGCTTTCTGCAGACCACTTTCACCACCAAAACTCACCGCAGACCAAAAATGCCACGCGGCATGAATCCCACTTGAACGCCTTGTTAGGTGGCTAGCTCAATGCGGTAGTATTTAAGTAAACTATTAAGCTCTATTTTTATAGCTTCCTCTGCGGTACTTTCGATTTTTAGTAATAACGCTTGTCTAGAATTTGATAGCTCTGTCGTTTGGGATTTTAACGAAAGATCATAAGCAAGTGCCAAGCAACTACTCTATGCGTAAGAATCTGACTGTCTCAATGCAATTTCTAAAACTTCATCAACTAATCTAAAGGAATCCACCTTAGATATTATGCTTTCCGCAAATTCCATTCTCAGTCTACATACAGACCATTCATCAAATTCCAAATTATCAAGAGCGACCTCAAGTTCATTCTCGAACTGTTCAATGTCCAATATGTTCTCCTGCCACATAACGCCGCGTTAAGTGGTGAACAACGCTAACCACCGAACCTAAACCATAACACCTTAAACACTTAACCGAGTTGAACTAAAATAGCCAAGCGTTGTGAATCCGCCTTAAACGCCTTGTTATGTTCGTGCTCGAAGGTTTAGTGCGATTACATCAAGTTGTCCTATTTCATTGAAATTCAACCGATAATGCTTGTAGCCTTCATGGTCATTAATAATTTCTGACTGAACATGCTGTATAAGCCAAGAAGAACCATGAATTTCATAACAACAGTCATCCCTTTCTCCCTCATGTAAGTCAAATACCATTTGCCACTTAAATGCTACGATATCTGAAAAATGAAGCTTGACCGCTTTCTCTTGCCAATCTCTAAACTCAACTAGAAAGTCGCCCTCTTCCTGATGGATACTTGGGTACACTGCATCAACTGTGGAAAACTCCAAGTTAAGTAATTTTATTGTTTCCATGCATTCTCCAGCCCAAAGAACATAACGAATGACATGGACTCCCCTCATCAGGATTTGCCACACTTGGAAAGTCTGACTCAGTAATCACCGGAGGTCACCATGTCATTATCTGTTTATGGCATTGATTTAGCCAAACATAGCTTCAGTATCCACGGTGAGGATCATCAAGGCAAGGTATTGATCCACAAAACAATATCGCGGTCTAAAGTCCTTGAAAATTTTATCAATAATCCTCCAACCATGATCGTGATGGAAGCCTACGGCGCTTCTCATTATTGGACCCGAGAGTTGGCTAAACTCGGAAACATGCCGAAGATCATGGCATCAAAATATGTCGCGCCTTTCAGAATCGGGCCCAAGTCTGAACTGTTCTGTACATGACTAGGACGTCCGCCATGCAGTGTAACCCTGTTTTTAAGCGCGCCTATCAACGATTTCTGGCAGAAGGAAAACCCAAAAAAGTAGCGATTATCGCCTGTGCCACTTCAGGTGCCTGTCCCAATATTTAACATGGACTCCCCCTCACCAGGCTTTGCCACACTTGGTATGTCTGATTACAAAATCGCCGGAGGCCACCATGTCACAATCCGTCTATGGCATTGATTTAGCCAAACATAGCTTCAGTATCCACGGCAAGGATCATCAAGGCAGATGTTGATCCACAGAACTGCTAACAAAAGTGTCTGTCCCAGTATTTTCCAGTATTTTTAATCTTATCTAGTAGTGGACTTTTTGTTCTTTCCAAAAAAGCTTAATGCTTCCTCTAAAGACAAAATAGTCCAACCAGCCACCTCCACTGGATCAGACAAAACGATACCGAACTTCCTTTGAAGCCAAGCCAGCTCCAAAAGAAGAGGTGAGGTGCGATCAGGTACATTTAGTAAGTACCCAACTTCAGGAACTGTATAACCTTTCTTTTCACAATGATTTAAAACACCATGCAAAGAGAGGTCTGCTTTTCTCTTCACCGTATTCCAGTCACAATTTGCATAGACATTCTGCTCACCTCGTAAACGATTTATTGTTAACATATCTTCATGTTTAATAAACATATGGCCATGAAATGGTTCTTTCCTATGACAATCAGCACAGAGTGCTATAAGATTTTGAGGTGAATTATCTGACTTTTCACGATTGCGATGATGTACATGTAGTAATCTTTTAGCTTCTTTTAAATCAACTGAACAATATTGACAAACATAGTTTGATTTTTTTCTGATATCCGCTGACACGCTTTCCCAGTCTTCTGAGTATCCTTTTTTTGCTAAAGAAGCATACTGTTTGGGCAGCTTTCTAAACAAAGAGCTATAGGTGGAAAAGAACTCTTCAATGTCAAATTGATTAACTATTTCGTTTCTTTCACTAACTGTTGCATTAGCAGAACCTTGGTAATTCAAATGATTCAAACAAAGCTTACATACATTTAATCCAGCCGTTCCCTCTAGAAATTGTTTGTTCGCACCATGACCATAAATAGGAAATTCACCAGAAAAATTATTCGTGATTTTATAGCGTTCTTCAAAACTATTTTTTCTTCTCATTTCATCTAACTTTGTACAATCTGCCACATGAAACTTGTTACCCTCTGAACCATCAAGTAAAGCTTTTTCAACTTTAAAGCCATGATCAGGAATAAAAAGTATAACTTGTCGTCCTTTTACACTAAGAATTCCTTCCTCAGAAGTTAAATCCTCTATATCAACGTCAATCCCACTTTCGAGTTCATCATCAAACTCTATATCTCCATCTTGCCAAACTGTTCCAATGTCAAAATCTGTAACTTCAGCCCCCATTTGATGAACACGCGCCCAAAGAGAAGATAAATCGACGTTGAGTTTCATGACTCTTCCCCTTGTAAAATCTGTTTAATCTGAATATCCGCATTAGTTAACACACGAAAGCTTACCCTTCGTGATCTCACTTTATTCTCTGTACCATTTTCATCATAAATTAACTTTGAAGAGGATAAGCCAACTGCTGAAAAATGACTTTTCACCCAAACACTATAATTACTGGTGATTTTTAAACTATACACATATCTAAGCACTGACCTAGTTCTTTCTTGAGATAAACGCATATTTTCAAAATATGCATCATCAGCGTTTAAAGAGTTCCAATCACTGCTCGTATGCCCTTCTATCCTAATTTCATTAATAGATTCTTTAAATGGCATTAAGATAGTCATATATCTTGGGAAAAATTCATCGAGTAGACTCCTATAATCGGGGCTAAGCATTGAACTTCCTTCCTTAAATAAGACTTCCGGGGCTTTAAAAGTAAATGTCAATGTGTCTTCATCAATATCAGCATTCCACCTAGATAAGTCTTGGCTAAACTCCGTCTGCAATGCTTCATATATAGCCACCTGATTGTCTTGATATGCTACTGCGACTTCCTTTATTTTATCTCTCTCCTTGAATGCGTTCTGCATCAACGCAATAGCAATAAATAAGAAAACCATCATTAGTCCGGCCATTAGATCTGACACAGATAACCAATGGGACTCATCCTGTTCTGAACTCTTTCTATCAAATACTGTTGACATCTATCCCACCTACGCTTGTTGAGCAACGATATCAGACATTTTTTTGACCAACCGGCTATAGTCCTCTGTAAAACGTCCACTAATCGAGGTCAATGCTGTCCCCATTGACTGCAATACTTTCTCGATTTCTTCTCCCATTGTTTGGTCAATCATGTTCACTTGTTTTTGAACCGACTCTCCGGTGTTAGATAGAGCTTCTTCTATTGTTTTTTCCAATCCAGCGAATATTCGGTCAGCTTGTTTTCTATGTTCTAATGCTTGTTCTTCAATGGTAGATGATAAACTGTTTTTCATTTGTTCCATACTGTCAGAAAATGAAATCCTTACCTTTTCCGTATCCTGAATGATTTGTTCGCTTGCTTCTCTATAATTACTATTAAGTGTTTTGCTACCTTGCTGAATTTCTAAAATCAAGCTATGCATTTGACTGTTTATATCTTCTAAAGTTTTTGCAAACCTCTCTTTAATCTCTTCACTCGAATTTGCTGTCGCCTGGGCTGATTCTGTTAATGCCGCACGTGTTCGATCGACCGTATCTCTATAATTTTCAGCGCCTTCAGATATAACAGCCTTTATGTGCTCGCTACTTTCAACAATTCCGACGGCTAACTTATCACTTGCCTCTCTTGCTCCTGAAATCGCTAATTCAATTTGTCCTCTGATTTCTGGCACAGCTTCTACTGCTTTATCTCTAACATCTTTAAAGGCATTTAAATGACTATCAAGTTCTTGAATTTGGTGTTGATTCACTTCCATAATTTGCTTAAGGACACTCATAGTCTCTGGTATATTTTGGGCTTCTCGACTGATATTTGAAACTGATTCCTCAGTTTTAGCAATAGCTAAAACTCCCAGATCGTATTGTAATTTCATGTCGTTCAATTGATTTTTGTAATTCTCTTGCCAAATAACCAGTTCTTTCACTGCTTCATTTAGATCTGAAAAATTCTTTCCAAATTGTTCGGTGAGCTTGCTATTGAAGTCCTGAATCACTTGCTTTAATGCATCAATAACTTGTTCTGTCGCCGATTTAGACATCATATCAGCAAATTCTTGTAACTTCAGCCATAGTTCTTTTTCAAATTCATTAAATGTGTTCTGCTGTGATTTGGAAATAGATAGTAATTCTGTCGTGTTTTTTGTTATTAGATCAAGAAAAACCCCATTATTTTTATAATTTTCGTTAATATCAGATCGGGTTAGTTTTATCTGACCGACTAAGCTTGCTTCATCATTCTCTGAGATAGACTTTCTTAGCAGTGATATACCATCCAATTGTTGATTCATAACTTTATAAAGGTCAACAATATCTATATCTTCTTCAATGGTTCCACCATCTTCAACTTTACTTAGTACACCCGACGAGATGAAAACTTTATAAATAATAGAAAGTAACATCCCCGCTAGACTAGTTATAAATGCCGTTTTTAATCCTTCTAGTAGCGGACCAACACTATTATCAATATCACTTGTATCAAAGTCGAGTAATCCTGAGATAATCCCTGTGAAAGTACCCAATATACCTAAGGATGTAAGTAAAGTAGGCGTGTAATTTGTGAATGCATGATGCTTATCTGATTTCTTCCATAGTAAAGATAAGCAAAAAATAAAAACTAAAGTAACCAGAAAAAAATCAGTAATCGAAGATGCATTCACACCTTTCAAATAAAATTCAAAAATAGAAGTTAACATTCTTTTCCATCCAATACGTAAATATTATTAATTTATTTTTTATAACAAGTCACACCAATAAATTAAATTTCATAAACATTTATTCCAATTTAATCACCTCATTAATAGAAATTTAATATCAATTCATTTAGTAAAACCCCCGGAATTTTTGATGTATGCAGTCCAATCTTGTGAATAATTCAGAGACATTCTTTCTCCGTATAATGCTTGATTCTATGCAGCCACATCATGTTGCTTACCTCATTTCACCCCAAAACCACAACCCACCCACGCTACCGCCCTTAACACTGAAGTTACTGGCAGTTGAGCTGTTCTGTCACAGCCATCCTATTCAGTTATGGGACAGGTTTCATTAGGCAGTGTGTTTTGGATTGCATATCTGTGCTTTGGGGCAAGTTCTGCGGCGAAAAAAAGGAGGCGATGCCTCCTTTGTCTGTATCATCGATGGATTATGTGTGGCTTACTGCACCCTTTACTGCACCATCACGCTTTTCACCATACCGGCTTCGGCGTGGCCGGGGATGTTGCAGGCGAATTCAACGTTCGGTTCACCGTGGAAGTGCCAGAGCAGCTCCTTCGCTTTGCCCGGTTTGACGGTCACGGTCGAGCCGCTGTCGTGGTCGTGACCAGAGGTCATTTTGCGCATCATCTCGCGGTGTTTGAGTTGTTCTTCCATTGAGCCAATGGAGAACTCATGGTCGATTTTTCCGGTGTTCATCACCACAAACTGCACGACGTCATTGGGTTCGATTTTCACTTCTTTCTTGAAACGGATTTTCATGTCATCCGACAGCAAGACGTACACCACTTTGTCTGGTTTCGCGCCTTTGGCTGGCATACCGACGGCGGTCATGCCTTCCATACTCATCATCGAATGGTCCATTTTGGCATTATCCATTTGCGTATGATCCATTTGTGCATGCCCCATTTGGGAATGACCCATGCTACCGTGGGCTTTCACATCCGCCAGAACCGGGGTTGCGCTCAACGACATGAGCAATACTAGTGCTGTCTTTTTCATTGAATGATTCATTCTGTTTTCCTTTTTAATTTACACGCCTGAGTTGCTTATCTTGCTTCGTTGTATTGGATTCAATCCAGCTTCTGCTCACAGAAGAAACCGATTCAATCGTTCAGTTTTGGGTTTGGGTTTGAATTTCTCTGCGTTTCCAGAGTTTGAAAATGGCCGGGATCACCAGCAGGGTCAGAATCAAAGCCGATGCCATACCGCCAATCATCGGGGCAGCAATGCGCTGCATCACTTCCGAGCCGGTGCCGGAACCGTACATAATGGGGACCAGACCAATAATGACGGTACTGACGGTCATCATCACCGGGCGAACCCGCAATCCGGCGCCTTCGCGGATGGCATCGGTCAGATCTTCCGGCTGCAACGATTGCTGTGTTTCTTCTGCCTCCAGCTTGCGGCCATACCAGGCCTGATTGAGGTACACCAGCATAATCACGCCAATTTCGACCGCAACCCCGGCCAGCGCGATAAAGCCGACGCCGACCGCAATAGAAAAGTTGTAATGCAGGACATACATCAGCCAGACACCGCCGACCATCGCTAACGGCAACGTCGCCATAATGACCAGCACTTCACCGAAGCGTCGGAAGCTGAAATACAGCAGCAGCACGATGATCATCAAAGTGATCGGCGTCACCACGCTCAGCCGGGCTTTGGCCCGTTCCATATATTCGTATTGCCCGGACCAGGTCAGGGAGTACCCGGCCGGCAGGGACAGTTCTTCCGCCACCACTTGCCGGGCTTCGGCAACGTAGGAGCCTAAGTCGCGGCCTTCGATATCGACAAACACCCAGCCATTTGGTCGTGCATTCTCGGTTTTGATCATCGGCGGGCCATCTTCATAACGGATGTCCGCCACATCTGCCAGTGCAATACGGGCACCGTTCGGAGTCACCAACGGCAGGTTCTGCAATTTGACGACGGAGTCACGATAGTCCTGCGGATACCGGACGTTGATCGGATAACGCTCCAGCCCTTCAATGGTTTCCCCGACATTCATCCCGCCGACAGCCGACGCGATCACTTGCTGAACATCCCGGATGTTCAGGCCGTACCGGGCCGCCTGTCGGCGCTTGATATCCAGTGTGACATAACGGCCACCCGCGACCCGTTCAGCATAGACTGAGGCCGTGCCCGGCACCCGGTTAAGCACCGGTTCAATCTGAGCACCAATCTGCTCGATGGTTTTCAGATCCGGTCCGGCAATCTTGATCCCGATGGGGGTTTTGATCCCCGTTGCCAGCATGTCAATCCGGGTTTTGATCGGCATCACCCAGGCATTGGTCAGGCCCGGAAACTGAACCAGCGCATCAAACTCCTTTCTCAGGGAATCTGTGGTCACACCTTCCCGCCACTGATCCCGGGGCTTCAGTTGGATCACGGTTTCGATCATGGTGAGGGGTGCTGGATCGGTCGCGGTTTCAGCGCGGCCGATTTTGCCCCACACGGTGTCCACTTCCGGCACGGTTTTGATCAGCTTGTTGGTCTGCTGAAGCAACTCGCGCGCCTTCCCCACGGAGATCCCCGGATAGGTGGTCGGCATGTACATCAGGTCGCCTTCATCCAGCGGCGGAATGAACTCACTGCCCAGTTTTGACACCGGGTAATAAGCCGAGGCTAACAACGCCAGTGCCACCACAAGTACCGATTTCGGATAGTTCAGGCTGAGGTTGAGCAACGGGCGATACAAGGCCACCAGCCCGCGGTTCACCGGGTTCTTGTGTTCGGGCAGCACATGGCCGCGAATGAAGTAACCCATGAGCACCGGCACCAGCGTAATCGCCAGACCGGCCGCAGCGGCCATGGCGTAAGTTTTGGTGAAAGCCAGTGGCGAGAACATCTTGCCTTCCTGCCCTTCCAGCGCAAACACCGGCACAAAGCTCAGAGTGATGATCAGCAGTGAGAAGAACAGTGGCGCACCGACTTCCTCGGCCGCTTTCCCGATCACCTGCCAGCGGTTTTTGTCCGTGAGGGGCGTCCGTTCAATGTGCTTGTGCACGTTCTCAATCATCACGATCGCGCCATCCACCATGGCACCAATGGCAATCGCAATCCCGCCCAGCGACATGATGTTGGCGTTGATCCCCTGCCAGTGCATCACCACGAAGGCTGCCAGAATCCCGACCGGCAGACTGAGCGCGATCACCAGGGATGAGCGGATATGGAACAGAAAGAGCGCACAGACAATAGCGACCACGATGAACTCTTCCGCCAGTTTCTGCCATAAGTTGTCAACGGCGGCGTTAATCAGCGTGGACCGATCGTAGGTCGACACAATCTCCACCCCGTCCGGCAGGCTGCGCTGAAGTTCGGCCAGCTTGGCTTTCACCGCATCAATCACCTGACTGGCGTTTTCGCCGTAGCGCATCACAATCACGCCCCCGACGGCTTCCCCTTCACCATTCAGCTCGGAGATCCCCCGCCGCATCTGCGGGCCGATATTAATGTCAGCAATATCCCCCAGCAGTAAAGGCGTGCCTTTCGCCGTCACTTTCAGCGGCAGTGCTTTGAGATCGTCAACCCCGGTCAGGTAACCGGTCGTTCTGACCATATGCTCGGCCTCGGCCACCTCAATGACCGAAGCACCGGTTTCCTGATTGCCGAACTGAATCGCCTGATTCACCTGCTGAAGCGTCAGATCATAAGCACGCAGCTTGGCCGGATCGATTTGCACCTGATACTGCTTCACCATGCCACCGACCGTGGCCACTTCAGACACCCCGTTCACGGTTTGCAGTTCATACTTCAGGAACCAGTCCTGCAGACTGCGCAGTTCTGCCAGATCATGCTGACCGGTTTTGTCCTGAAGCACATAGCTATAGACCCAGCCCACCCCGGTCGCATCCGGACCGAGTGTCGGTTTGGCGTTTGACGGCAGTTTCGGCGCGACCTGACTGAGATACTCCAGTACACGCGAACGTGCCCAGTACATGTCGGTATCATCGTTGAAAATGATATACACGTAAGAATCGCCGAAGAAGGAGTAACCCCGGACCGTCACCGCACCCGGCACCGCGAGCATGGCTGTCGTGAGCGGATACGTGACCTGATCTTCTACCACCTGCGGTGCCTGTCCCGGATAACTGGTTTTGATGATCACCTGCACATCCGACAGATCCGGCAGCGCATCCACCGGGGTGTTTTTGACGCTGTACAAACCACCCAGCGTCAGAAACAGTGTGGCGATCAGCACCAGAAAACGATTCTTCAGCGACCAGCGAATCACAGCCCCGATCATTGTTCACCCCCTGCTTTTTCTAGCTGCAAAAGAGTGTATTCACCGCCATTGCGGGCGATCAGAAACCGAACGGTCTGACCTTCCGAAAAAGCAGACAGATCAATGCCGTCACCGACGGTGAAATTCATTTCACCCGGCTGCCACGACCACGCCGGAACAGCCGGATAAGACAGCGTGATCATGCCGAAGTCGGCCATCAGCATAGAAATATCGCCCGTCACCCAGACTTCACTGGCGAGTGCCTGATCCTGCACTTTGTAATCCATGATCTCGTACTGACCTGCATCGGTTTTGGCAATCTCAAAATCCAGTGCCTGTCCTGTTTTCAGATCCGACATCGCCAGCGTGTCTGCCAGGGTAAAATTCATCACCATACCCGGCCAGTTCCATTCAGGGACCGGCTGGTGATTGATGGTCAGCATCCGGTGTCCGGCCATCACTTCCGTAATTTCTCCGGTTGCCCAGACACTTTCCTGCGCAGCTTCAACCCCGTTGATCCGCGACAGATCCGCACTTTGGCTGGATTCTGAATCCAGCAGGAAGTGTGCTGAAGTCACCACACGATCCTGCGATGTCAGTCCCTGTCTGACCTCAACACTGCCGTTGGCTTCACGGCCGGTCTCAATGCGTGCGGAGCGATATTTGCCTTCACCTTCTGCAAGCACCACACGGGCCATCCCGCCGGAACGAATCACCGCAGAAGCCGGAACCGTCAGCACGGCATCCTCGGTCACCGGCTCAAGGGTGATATTGGCAAACATGTTCGGCTTCAGCTCACCGGCTGCATTGTCGAAGGTCAGCCGCATTCTGAGTGTCCGCGTCTTGGGATCGAGGATCGGATAGACATAATCCACGTTGCCCTGCCAGCTTTTTCCGGGAATGGCATCCAGCCGCATGCTGGCTTGACTGCCCTGACGGATCCAGTGGGCCTGACGTTCGAACACTTCCGCATCCACCCAGACGGTATTGAGCGGACCGGCACTGATCACAGCCTGCGCCGGCGACAGGTATGCACCTTCCCGGACATTCAGTGTCGCGATCACGCCATCAGCCGGTGCTTTGATTTTCACCGTCTGAACCGCTTTCCCGCTTCGGGTAATCGCCCGGATCTGTGCTTTATCAACGCCCAGAGAGACCAGCCGTTCGAAAGCACCTTTCATCAGGCCATCCCGCTTGGTCCGGTACGCATTAAGCAATTCTTCCTGTGCTTTCACCAGTTCCGGAGAATACAGCGTGAACAACACATTCCCCTGTTTGACCTGTTCACCAACAGCATTGATATACAGCTTTTCAACCCAGCCGCTGACCCGGACGTTGGTCTGCCACAAGTGACGCTCATCGAAAGCGATATACCCCACAGTCTCAATCCGGGGAGATAGCGGCTGCAAAATAGCCTGCGCGGTTTTCACACCCAGATTATTTTCGACCGACGGATCAATCCGGACCGTTCCCGGCTTGCTTTGCGTGCTGCCCGTGTCCTCTTCGTACACCGGAATCAGATCCATCCCCATTGGCGACTTTCCTGGCTGATCACGTTTGTAGTTCGGATCCATCGGTGCCACCCAGTACAGGGGTTCTTTCTTGCCGGGTTGTGTGGCCTCACTGGCATTGACGGTCATGGCGTGCTGATTCAAAAACTGGCTGCCCAGATAGCCCAGACCGCTGCCGATCAGGAGTGCCAGCACGGTGATTGTCATTGTTTTCATTGTTGCTCTCCTTGCGAATTCAGTCTGTAATGCCTGGGGTCATCAGCGACGGTGCAATCGCCCGTAACGCCGGACCACCCAGTAACAAAGCCAGATTGCTGCTGGTCTGGTTCAGGTCGGTGGTTAAACGGGCCATTTCAATTTCCAGCGCCAGCACATCACTGGCTGCGGAAATGACATCGCTGAATTGTGCGGCGTTGTTCTGATAGCCCCGCTCCACCGCTTTGGTCCGCGCTTGTGCCTGCGGCAATAAGCGAGACTGATAGCGTGTGAACCTTTCCTGCTGATTCACCCGATCGGCAATCAGCGCATTCGCTCTGGCGTTCATCTGAGCAAGAAGGAGATCTTTCTGTGATTTGGCCGCACCAATCTGATACTGGGCTGCGGCATGCTGACGATCTTGTCGATTGTCGGTAAACAAGGGTAAATCGACGGTGAGATAGGCGCTGAGCAGATCGGATGCCGGTTCACCTTTCATGTTTTTTGCCTGTCGGTAGGCATACATGACTTCAACCCCAAACTGAGGCTGATAGGCTTCTCCGGCAATGTCGGCTTGTGTCTCACTGGCTGCAATGGCCGTGTCGGCCACCTTCACCATGGGGTGCTGATTCAGCAAAGCATAATACTGATTCGGCTGCGGCTGAGATTGCAGCAAGGTATCCAGATCCTGCCAGTTCAGGCTGTTCGTGGCAGTGAACGCGGTGGTTTCTGAAAACCACGCAGATCCCAGCCACTCCGACATCTGGGCACGCAGCTTGCGCTGCATCTGCTGGTTGGCCTGAATCTTATCGTCCAGTTTGCTAACCTGAAGCTGTGCCTGCAGTAAGTCCTGCGCTTCATTCTGACCCACCGAATAATTGGTCTGAATAAATCCGGCCAGCTCTGACATCAGTCGCTGGTTTTCCCGCAACAGTTGTTCTGCCTGTTGCTGATAGCCAAGCTCCAGCCATAACTGAGTCAGGCTGTTCGCGACTTCCCGCTGTCTGACCTGACGCTGCCAGTCGACACCGGCTGCCTGCTGGCGTATCTTGCGGGCCTCAAGTGTCAGGATATCGCCCCGGGCAAACTGCTGCATCAGCCCGACAGAAATATTGGTCATGGGGTCTTCGTCAAACTGAAAACTATCGACAGGCAACCCGCCGACGCCCACTTTCACTTTTGGGTCCATCTGGGTGGCACTGGCGATCGCCGTTTCCCGCAGCGCATCCGACTGCGCGGAAAGGCGTTTCTGACTGGCATCATTGCTGAGTGCCAGTGTAATCAATGTGGGTAATGATACGGGCTGCGAGACGGCCTGAATTGGCCGCACTGTCGTTTCCGCCGCCATCAACGGCGACGCCAACAGCCCGAGCGCACTCAATGAAAGTGCGAGTAAGCTTGATTGTCTTTTCACAATGAAAATCCACTTTTGGTACTGCCGGAAACCGGCAGAACAACAACCATCACCGTTGGATTGAAATTACGGTGACACGACGTTCAAAAATGGATTGAAACGATTGGAGGGCGAAACAATGACTGAGCCGTATGTACCGCAGAGACAACAGGCTCTGCAGGCCGCAACGCGAACCGGCTCTGGTGAGAAGTAAAGGAATAGTACGCGGGCAGAACGAATGATGTGCCACAAGCAGCGGTACAACAAGTATGCATGCTCTGGTCATGCGGACAGCCGGCTTCGGGCTGCTGCGCAGTACTTTGATGGTCAGCATGGCTGTTATGAGGCATTTGCGCACATGGGCTATGATCGGCAGACATGCTGTGACTGATCATGGCGTCACTGTTCATCGCGTCACGGATCATGCTGAACGTCATCACGGATGTGCTGTTCGCCACACCGGACACAATCAGCGCCAGCGCAGTGAACACAGTAAACCACATTGTCCGAACAGATTTCCGACGCATAACCAGCCTTCAAGAACACAATCCCGGCCACCATAAAGCTTTCCCTTAGGGGAAGGTCAATATTGATGGAACAATCTATATCAAAAATATGCGACAGATAAAAAAGGTCAATCAGGAAAGTGACAAACCCACCGACATTTGACGTTTGTCTCAGGGGTGCAACAAATACATGTTCCTTAATCGGCGGGCTATCCTGCTATTCATATCTGACAAGGACAACCACCTTCAGAAAAAGCCTGCCTGGCTCAGCAATGCGTTTTCTTTCGGGTGACTGTCCCGGTTTTTACTGGTTGTGATGACTCAATCGTCACGACTGTCATCCAATGAACCGATCACATCAGGTTCTCTCTTCGACAAGCTCTGCGACAAGCTCTGCGACAAGTACCTATGGCACTTCTCAATTGAGAAGCAAAGTCAGAGCCGGTATGAGCACCTCAACGCCATAGACATTGACGGTGACAGTATCAGCACCTGAACGCCGTGCGCCATCGCTCGCAGTTAAAGTGACGCTGTAGGTTCCTCGGCTTAAATATTGATGTTCATAAACAGGCACAGAGCTTGAATCCACATTGCCGTCCCCTAAGTCCCAGAGAAAATCCAAATTGTCGCCTTTAGGGTGATAACTGCGGCTTGCATCCAGCGTAACTTTGTTTCCAAGAAATGCTGCGTATGCTTCTTGGCTGAAAATGACGACAGGATCAAGGTCATAAAACTGCCGAACCATTTTGATATCGGTTGCACTCAACTGACCATGGTTATTATATCTGGGATTACAGTAGTTCATCACCGAGTCTTTATCCCAAGGACCGATGAGTATATCCCCATTCGTTCCCTGAGGAGCGTCTTTACAACTATCGGGGGTATCTGGCCGATTTTGCTCATGAGCAAAACCCAGCGCATGTCCAAATTCATGAACCGCGATCACTTCGGAGCACCATTGCCTGTTAAATTTACAAGCATCACCGCCCCAATTGTTATAAGTGAAATTCAGGACCATGCCGTTACGATAGCCATCAAGATATCTTCCTAATTTTTTTACATGAGGTCCTTTATCCTCGACACTGATACGAATGCCAGAACTAGACCTTTGGCATTGACCCCAACCATGGAATGAAACTTGTGAATGCTTTTCCCAGGAATTATGAATGGCACTTCTGACCCACTCCCGCTCAGCGCTCGTTGACTGGCCAAAATTTTCCCAGCAAACCGGGATATCATTGTATTTCCATATAGATGACTTGAGCGGATAGCCTCGCGAAATGTCCGCGCTAGCCTTATTGAATAAAAGGAATGGCGAAGCTAGCGCAATCAATATCGTGAATTTCTTAAGCATGTTAAAACTTTTCCTTGTAAGTGAGTTGAAAGCCATAGCGATAATTTCAATGCCATCACAACTGATGATGTGTGTTTTCAACACAAGAGGACAAACCTGATGCCATTGAATTCTGATTCCCCAATGACCTCAAAGCCCAGCCATCATATTCAGTTATGAGACGAGTTTCATTAAAAGACATATTTTGGGTTGCATAAGTGTGCTTTGGGGCAAAGTTCTGAGGCGATTGAAAAAAAGCTGAGCGGTCAGTCATACTCAAAGGAAATACATTATCGGATATCTGCTCATGCGCAAATGGTCCATCCCCACCTGGCTGGTGGTCGCAACAGGACTGTTGCTGAATATTATCTCCGCGCTCATGACGAATTTCTTCATCGACGGTGCCACGATGGATGCCGGTCAGTTGATCCAGCAACAAAGTAACAATGACAAACTGATCAGCCTGACCTGGCAGCAGATTGAATCGATCGAGCGGAAACGGGAAGTCACCCTCTCGTTGCTGACCCTGAGTCAGTCCAGCCAAACACTGCTGCCTGAGCCGGTACAGAATGAGTTACTCCGGGAATTGCACGCCTGGCAGGAAATGAGATTTGAAGCGGTCACAGTCGAACACTTGCCCGACATCATGGCTGCGATGAACCGCGAACAGGAACATCTCAGAGAAAAAATTAATCAGCTCTATATCGAGAATCTCTCGCTCGGGGAACACTATACCGAACTGATGTCTGATATTTCCGGTCTGAGAAATCTGGCGCTTTTTCTGCAGGTCATTGGTCTTGCCATGGTCCTTGCCCGAGATTTAAGCCGAAAACAGGATTTACCGTATCAATGAAAGCGCCTGCCGATCCTGAGGACTCATCCCAGGAACTGACAGGCTTATCGTTGATGTGAACTCTGAGAGGATTCAGAGAAGATAATTCAGGACAGCCAGAGTCTGGCTAGAATGCCCACCGGAGTGGTAAAACCACTGGTGACAGATTCCACCTTGCCGTGACGAACGATAAAGATCGTCGGTGTAAAGGACACACCCCATTCCCGCCCGAGGACATGTCTGGGATCATTCACATTCGAAAAATCCAGTCCGTTATGCTGAAAGTACTGCTGTAACTTTTCGTCCGTGCCGGATGTAAGCGATATCCCCACCGTCGGGTAATACTGGCTCAACCAGTCGACACTTGGCGTCACAAAACGACACACGCCGCACCAGGTCGCCCAGAAATAGACGATCACCGGCTGTTCCTGACTCAGGGCGGCAACATCAACCTCCTGCCCGTTGATATCTACAGCTTTCAGGGTAAAAGGATTGTTGTCCGGTACCGACTGACTGCGCCACAGATCCACACCCACCGAGACGACCGTCAGCAACACCAAAAAGACAACCCCTTCCCTGAGCCATTTTTTCCAGCGAACGGATGTTGTCACCTTGTGTTCAGTCATGATGAATGCCTCCCTGAGCCTGCTGAATCGCCTTCATGACATCATCGCTGGTATAAATCACAGGTAATGCAATCCCTTCCGGGGCACCCGGCCCATAAACGATATTAAACGGCACACCAAACCGGCCGTTTGCCTGCAAATACGTCGTCACTGCCTGATTCGGTACTGTCCAATCGCCTTGCATCCGCACCAGTCCGGGCTGCTGAAGCGCATCATAAACCGGCTGCTGGAGTAAAACACCTATCTTGTTTGCTTTACAAGTGATACACCAGTCTGCGGTCACATCAACAAAAACTGTCTGACCCTTCGCAACCTGCGCACTGATTTCTGTCACGGATAAGGGCTGCCACGTCAGCTCCGGCGGTAGCGGCGTCGCCCATTTCTCGGCAGTCAGGCTACCCGTCAGTAAAACAGCGGCCCCACCGAACAAAAAGAGGCTGACTGCGATCCCGACAGGTTTGCGACCATACACCCGCGCCGAACGCCAGATGAGCCATCCCACGCCCAGCAGACCACTCAGCCAAAGCAATCCGATCGGCCAGTGTGCAGCCAGCAGTGTCAGAAGCCAGAACGACGTCACCAGCATCATCAGCCCAAACAGAACTTTCATGCGCCCCATCCAGGCTCCCGGCTTCGGCAACAGCCGAACCAGAGCCGGAAAGCATGCAATCACAATCCAGGGCAGCGCCATGCCAATCCCCAGTCCGGTGAAAATCACGCCAAGGTGGATCAAGCTCCCTGCCAGTGCAAACGCGACCGCTGTTCCCAGAAACGGGGCAGAACAAGGGGTCGCCAGAAACGTCGCGAACATCCCCTGCATCACATGGCCGCCGTATCCGTTGCCATTTCGTGTCCCCATCCAGGTACTGAGTGATGAAGGCAGACGGATGTCATACAGGCCCAGCATGTTGGCACCAAACACAAAGGTGATCAGAACCATCAGTGTCAGGAATCCGGCACTCTGGAACTGGATCCCCCAGCCGATCGCCTGACCGGAAAACTTCAGCGCAGCAAGTGCCAAGGCAATCAGCCAGAAGGCACTCAGAATCCCGACCGACGACGCCAGAAACTGTCCTCGAATCTGACGTTTTTCCTGATGCTCAGCCGTCAGAATTGTCGAGAGCTTCATGCCCAGCACGGGCAACACACAAGGCATAAAGTTGAGGATCAACCCGCCCAGCAATGCCAGTCCGAACATCACCAGCACACTGCCCTGCGATGAAGCACTCACCACGCCGGCTTGAACTGTGACCGACTGCTCTGCCAGCAAGTTGCTATCAGCGACTGTCAGCGTCATAGCCTGATCGGTCAAATCCGGTTCACCGAACCAGCTTGAGACTTCAAACCTGGCTGTCAGTTGCTGGCCATCCACACGCACAATCGGCTTTGCAAAACTGCTGTCTTGCACGGCCTCGGTTTCACCGTCCACAAAGACATCTGGCTGCGCCCAACCCTGCGTGTTGTTCATCGCCACCTGCAACACTTTTTGGGTCGCATCCCAGACGGCAGTCACATTGGTCACAGACGCAGATGTCTGCGGCACCTGACTCAATGCCTGTGCATAGCGGCGCATGTCGGGTTCAGAGGGCGTCAACTGCGTCGGAATAAACGACAGATCAATCGGATAATCGGTAATCACACACACTGTCGAGCATGAAGACAGACTCAGCGTCGCCAGAAACAGAACCGGCTGAGTGAAGTCATTCACGGTCAGGGTCATCGGGAAAATCACATCTCCCGCATAACCAATGGTTTCCACACCAAGTACATCGTAGCGCTGCGGCACAGGCCAGTGCCACGCCAGATCAGCAAGATTATCGGCGTCCTGCCAGTTGAGTTTGGGGGCAACGCCACCCTCACCGGGTGATCGCCAGTAAGTTTTCCAGCCGGGCTTCAGCCTCACTTCAAGATAACCGGCAACCGTGCCTTTTGCGGGTTCGGTCTGTCCGGTTAAAACGAACCGAGTTTCGACCGGGGGATGCCTCGGATCGCTCAACCAGCCAGTACTCACCGGCGCGGCCTGAACCAGCGACACGAACAGGAAACTGAACCACAACCCACAGTGGCGAAACAATCTGAAGCTTCGTATTGATTTTCTTTGCATTTTTCTACCTTATGAATGAATAAAGACCCAATAACCAGCGACGTGCTGGCAGATCAGTGAGTCATTCACGGAAAGTGCAAAGCTGAAGGTGAATCCGCCGTTTCGGGACTTTGGGCTCCCGAAAGCACGGTGGTGAGATCCGGCTCGCTCCAAACAAGCCAGCAATCAGCAGAATCAGGAAAACAGCGGGCAGGAACACGAAATCATGGAGCTGAAATTTCATTTGTATCAGCTTGGAAGATAATTCGCAGGTGCCGACATCAGCTCCGGGAGCCTCATGTTCAGCCGTCTCTGTCGCCTTAACTTGTGAGTGCAGTACCGACTGCTCCGGACACAGAGACACCGCCCCGATATTTTTCGTCAGGCACACAAACATCACCCAGGCCGTCAAAACGAACGCCCAGTATACGAATGGCTGTCGACGAAAAAAATAAAGCATCTATGGTTCTATCCGTTAGTTCGATGCACCCTTTGACACAGAGACACACCGTCAGTTTCAACACGTCGCGAAAAATATCATGTTCTGGTCGCGGAAGATAACGGGCAGAATGTTACAAGGCATGTCGTATGCTCAAAAAGCAGGATGAAAAGGACACAGGAGAATTAGAGAGAATAAGGACAGGCACATGAGGAGACGCCCCAAATCAGTACTGAAATCAGATTTTCTTTAGGGTGTCGGTCCGGATAATTCTAAGTCATTTTATATAAAATGCATTTTTTTCAGGAACATTTTTGATAATAGACACTGTTGGAATTAAATTATTGTTTTTAGCAAAATTAATATCTCTTTCACTTTCATCATTAATTGTAAACACAGCAAAAGATTGAACCGTCATCCCTAGCAAGTTTGTCGCTTCAGTTTTATGAGCTTGATACTCACCAATATATGTCACTTTATTAGATTTTATTTCAAATGGGATAGAAAAGTTCTCTCTAGCTGACCATGATACATCTTCGTTAGCTTTTGAAACGCTCCAATTCACAATTTCGTACCGCCCAGGTTTCATTGTTTCAACTTTAATAACTCCATTACTATCTTTATCATCAAATTCACGTTCACTTTTGTAAAAAATATTATTCTGAAAGTAGTTAACTCTTCCAAAATCACCTTTTTCTGACTGAAAATCAATCGAATAAGCACCATATTCTGTGCCGTCAGAAGCTGATATTGATAGTATCAAATAACCTTGATCTTGAGATTGATAATTGAACATATCGTATTCATGTAATGATGAACAAGCTGAAATCAAAGAAGCTAAAGCCATGGTCAACACAAATTTAATTAATTTCATTTATTTCTAAAACCCTAATTTAAATAATATATATATAACGGATGACAGTGAGCACTCCCTCATCAAACTTTGTCACACTTGATGAATCTGATTCCAAAGTGCTAGAAGTCCATCATAGCATTATTTACAACGATTGATATTCTTTAGACTGACTGTCCGAATATTTAAGAATTATTTTCCAGCTCATTTTTGACCACGTCAGCCAACTGTGCTCGATCTACACCCATGACCTGAAAGGTTCTGGCGACGACCTCATGTTCCAAGTCAGCCGTCACACGAATGCCATGCCCCCTCGCCAGAAGATGATGAAGACAGACACATTAATAAGTGCTTCAAGACTTTACTAAAATCAGTTTCTCTTTATGATGGTGTCGGTCCCGGTATTTGCTCAATAGCAAAGCCAAGCGCATATCCGAACTCATTCACAGCAATCATTTCGGAACACCATTGTTTATTAAATTGACAATAAACTCCCCCCATTGTCACAGGAGGCGTTTAGAACCATGCCGTTACCATATCCGTATTTCAACAACCTGACATTCTTAATACCGACATTTATCTACAGAAGTTAAGAAAAGCAAAAACATTGTGAATGTCTAGCAAGAATGCCTAACTTCCTTACGATTAACTCTCAACAGTGTCTACCACAAATCAATATACTCATGTATCGTCCAACGTCTACAACAAATCACGCTCAACTGATGTTGTGAAATAACGCTTAATCACCGCCGCCACAACCACCATCACCACCAAAATCTCCGGTACCATCAGAACTGCTACCAGAACCATATTCGATTTCAAGTGCGCTGAACGTAAATTCTGTTTGTCTGCCAAACACAACTTCAGAAATTTCCCGTCTCATTTGGTGATAATCATGGTTTGTTTCTGTTGAATGACATATTTGAGAGAACTCTCGGGGAGAACAATACATAGCATAAACATAATAGTCAGATGATGAAATATTGTCACTTGTCCCCCGTAATCTCTGTCTGCTTAAAGCACGATCAACCTGAGACCTAGAATAATATTTCTTTTTACCATATCGTTTCTTTAAATCGACTGGTAGCCTTTTTGCGTATCTTTTTATTTTTCTATTTCTAAAAAAAAGTCCAAACATAATGAGACCCTATTGAAATTTTACGCTCTGCTTCAGTGCAAGTCACACAGAAAATACGCTTCTGCTATGCCATAATCACCTCAAACACTTCAGAGGAGTTAACTTGAAATTTTACTTGAACCTTCAAACCAATGATTTGATACTCTGACGGCAATCACTTTCCCTTGACAGCAAAGTTCATGTTCTGAATACACATCACAACTAAGCGTCATCTTATTCTCACTCACACGTTCAATGACCGCTACTAATTCAACAGCTTGATCAATTCGGACGGGTTTAAAAAAACTAACCTCTAACTTTCCGGTCGCATACCATACAGGTTCGCCATTACCAATGTCTCGGTTTAGCTGTTGATAGCCTTTCGCAATTTCTGTGCATATACAATGGCAATCAATGATAGTTGAAATAATCCCGCCATTTAACCACTGCGTCGGCCCTGCGCTGTGGTGTGAAGAAGGCACAAACGTACAAGCCGATTTATCCTCTTCAATCCAGTAACTTTTAATCTGTAAACCGAGTCTATTGTCGGGTCCGCAACCAAAGCAATGGTTATTCGGCACCTGATCCTGAAAATATTTACCTTGCTTCATCCTTACTCCTAACAGTTAAGCCCTGACGAAAAGACGAACAATACTGTCACCAAAATTCAAACATGACACGATGACATTTGAAAAGCAATGATAACGATGGGAAGAAATATATACGCATTCATTGTGTTCAATGAACACCGTACATATCGGCGAACACAGCAAAATACACAAAAAGCAGCGCTGTATTTTCTGCGAACAACCAGGGTGTAAAGTTCATTCAAAACGAACAGCTTATCAGTCCTTTAACCTGTTCATGAAAACGGCGAGCTGTGCTGCAAAAGCGCGCTGATATGTAAGACGAGCTTCGCCACGGGCGACGTAAGCTGACAGGTTCGGATATTCATCCAAGATGCACGACATTTTCAGCCTCAGTAACACCGATATCATGATCAGGTCTTCAACGCTGAATCCACCATCCAGCCACTCAGTATCGTTCAGGTATGCAGGATTATAAAGACAGGCACCTCAAGACTATATTTATGGTGTCTGTCCCGGTAGTTCAGCACGAAGTATTTTCATACCAAAGCGTTTGATTTTCACATCATAAACTCAAAACAATTTTGGGAGGAGTTTATTACAGAAGTATTAAATGGATGCGATGACCATCAGTGGCTGTTTAAGCCAGTTTTCAATGACCAAAAAACAATACTGAAGACTTAGATGAACTGATAAAGATATTTAACGATTTAGGCCATCAAAGTCTTAAAAAATAATTATTTATGTAATTAATTTGTCTCTACTATCGTACATGCCGATATCGGATAGTTTTAAACATAAAACCATTATCGGCTAAGCTTCTTTTGAATGATTTTCCGGTGATTCCCATTAGGTTAAATTCCCGATGCGCCAATAACTAAAATCCCCAAAAATAGTGCAATTACGCCGAACAGCCTTAACCACCACAAGTAAAATCGCTTAAAAATCAGGTTGGCGATAAACAACAAAATACTGAATAAACCAACAACCACTAACACACCGGTTATAAATACTCCCGGCTCACCACCATAAAAATATTGACGGATTTCATCCGGAATACGTTCCCAGAAAAATATTACTGTAAGCAGAATGCCAACACCTGACAGACCAAGAGTTAACCCTGCAACTTCAATTTTATACCACATACTTTGTACCGATTAACGAATAACACAGATTCCCCTCATCTTGCTTTGCCATACTTGGAGAGTCTGATTCCTAAATATTGGAAGGCCACCATCTCTCAATCTATCTATGATCTTGATTTTGCCAAATACAGCTTCAGTATCCACGGCGAGGATCCTCAAGGCAAGCTGTTTATCCACTGAACTGCGATACAAGAATCGATTACAAGAACAGATACCTCAAAACTTTTGACATACAAATTTCCTCGCGTGAAATCGAACGCCTCAGACAAGCGCAACTTTTAAATCGGCTAAAATTTGAAGCAAAGTAACGAAAGAGCCTACTTAAAATTATGCCATTGACTTGGCTTGTGCGTTTAATATTACGCCAACACTAGTGAAAACACACTTAACCAAATCAATTGAAAACCATAAGAGAAACGTTGGTGAAGACCAGGGTTACTTTGATTTTTCACTGCTTTAGCCATTGCGAACAGCGAATAAACCGCAGCGACAACAGACACAATTGATAAAATACGAAAGTACAGTGGAATAGTTTCAGTCGTTGGACTAATCGCAATTAAAATCGGCGCTACAACGAGCGAAAGTAACATGATAACCCCAGCGCAAGAATGTATTTTGCAGTTCAATGTCGGATTTTTTGTAAATGGATCAGCATCCATTGGGAAATAACCAGCCACCCATGTCCCGATACCATGAGCAACAACAAACCAACCCGCGATATTAACCAAAATTGATACACTTGGAAGTTGTGCCAGATACCAACCAAAAAAGCAAAATAGGAAACCGAGGGGATAGTTATTAATCAAAGGAGACAATTTTTCAGTTGGACTACCCGTCGCGCCTAACTCACTACAAAATTGTTTCGAATGATCGTAACCAGCATACAATCGGCCAGCTATGTAAACACCAACGAAAATCCAAATTGTTGCAATTAACCCTGAGTAGACTGCAATACTTTCAAACATCACCAAACTTCCTTTGCAAACGCACGAATAACACAGACTCCTCTCATCTAGCTTTGCCACACTTGAAAAGTCTGATCCCAAAATCCTTGGAGGCCACACCCTGTCACAACCAGTTTATGGTATTGATTTAGCCAAGCATTATCTCAGTATCCACGGCGAGGATCATCAAGACAAGGTGTTGAACCACAAAACAATATCGCGATCAAAAGTCCTTGAAACTTTTGCAAAGCGACTGCGATGACAAGGACTAGCGCCTCAAGACTGAATCTCTTTATGGTGTCTGTCCCGATATTTCGTTGTTAGTTTCCATCGTGGGTACCAATTTCGTACTCTGAAAAACCAGCAACAATCAGCTCAAGTGATTCATCGCAACGTTGGCAAAGAGACCTGAAATGAATTTTATACTCGCCAAACTCTTTCAAAACTCGTTTGCTCTCACTGGCGGCTTCAGAGCCCCATCGATGACCTCGAACTAGAGACCTCAAGTTATGCAGTTCATGAAAAGGACTCATGAGATCATAAGCATGTTCCTCCTCGAACCCTAACCCGACTAAACAGACCTCCAGTAACTTTAACTGTCTCATCGTCGCTGATGGTTTTTGACCTAAATCTACAGCTTTTGCCTTTAGCCATTTCTGATTAAGCCCTTCAACAACCAGTTGATCTAACGCCATGATTTCGTTTGCCCATTCATCTCTTGATGCAGTCACCGGGTAGTGAACTTCCTCAATTTGATCAGTATTTGGCAAATCCCACCAAGGGCATTTCGTTTCAATAAGTTCACGCAACCTAGATTTCAAAGCCGGAAGGGCATCATATTCGTCATGCCACTGGCCTTCAAAGTCAGTCGTGAATGCTCTTTTTGACAGCCCTGCTTTTGGCGGTTCATTAAACTGCTTCCAGTGCAACTGTTCTTCATAGGGAAGTTGCCGCAAGTCCACAAGATATGTATGTACTTGGCCCGCGTCGTTGATATCGTATGATTTTAAATACCAAGCACCACGGCAAGTTATGGAACGATCTTCCAGAGTATATTTCTGACGATCAGCTTTGTATTTAGAAAGCACTTCAGGTCGAAAATAAGCAGGGCTTAGTTCAAAAGGAAGATCTGATTCTGTGAAATAGTTTGCTGTCGCACCGGGCGCGCAAGATATTTCTGCTATTCGATTGTTCTTCCAATCTTGAGCAATGAAGCTAGCATACTCTCGTTGGTCGTCATCAATTCCCCAAGTTTCTGAACGAACTGAAGCAGCTGATATTCTTGGCTCGATTAACTGTACCCCACGCGAGTAGCTACCAACCCCAGGTTGAACCGTTAGTCGCATGGCTATTCCGTCGTGCTGGGGAAGATGCCGTTCGTCTCGACCATTTCCCCACCCCGAGAAACTCCCTTTTCGATACCGCGTAAAATCAAACATTCTTAAAAGCTTCGTTCGGGATGCTGCGTAATATTTATCCAACACGTTAGCTTTCACTAGGATTGCCCGACCACCTTTGAGATCAAGTACACTTATGCAATCCTCGACATCTCCGTGCTGATCTAACCTACACCATGCATTTCTTTCACTAACGTAGTGAAGGTCCAGAATCTGTGTTATCTCCTGGTTAACTTCAAAATAGCTGGAGTTGCTAGTATGGCCCTCAAATGAACGTCCAAATATTATTTGAGTTGCGGCTTTTAAAACTTCGCTTCCTTCGGACTGACAAGGCCTTTCAATCCAAACATCTTCGTGGCTAGCTACCAGGCTCCATCCAGAGAAAGGATTCGAGCGCCAGCCCATAAGATCATTAGCGTGATCTTCGAGATTTATGTTATCTGGCACCAACAGCGCGTACATATAGACATGGTCAAGGCTCGCATAAACCAGGACATACTCATCCTCCGCCTCTTCGGAAAGGAACGGCAGAATGTCGTTCTGACTACACCATTCGTCAAATGCTTCCGAATCAGTCGGAGCCTGCGAAATGGCTATCAATTTTTCAGGGTTCAGAAGATTCATATGCTTACCAAGGAAACTAACGAATGACATGGACTACCCCTACTCAGACTTTGCCACACTTGGAAAGTCTGACTCAGTAATCACCGGAGGCCACCATGTCACAATCTGTTTATGGCATTGATTTAGCCAAATATAGCTTCAGTATCCACGGCGAGAATCATCAAGGCAAGGTATTGATCCACAAAACAATCACGCGGTCTAAAATTCTTGAAACTTTTGCCAATATGCCACCCAGTCATCATCTGCACACTCTTTAAAGTGACTGTCTCAGTAGTTCATTCAGAACCGAAACCATAAATGATTATAAGGACAGGCACCTCAAGACTATATTTATAGTGTCTGTCCCAGTATCTTTGCTGACATCGACTGGATACAACAGTGCCACAACAATAGATGTTAATGCTGCTATCAAGCCCAGCCAATACAAATAGTGATGCATAGTGCGACGAAATAAATTATCGGCCGATTTACCAAAACTTATCCAATTCTTGTCCGCAGTCCATTTAACATTAATATGAGATGCGATGAACCAGCTCGCGTGGGCACCAGAAAATAGATAAATAACTATCATGATCAACAATCCAAGCTTAAAGGACGCCTGTTTTTCAAGACTAAGACAAGTGGCAACAACAGACATGATAGGAGGCGTTGCCAAATAGAGTCCTAAATGAAACTTTATATAGTCATAGAGTAAATCTGACTTTTTCATTTCTTTTTGATTCATAGAAATATTACACCTATCAATTAATCTTAGAACCAAATAAATTACATCCCCCCCTCATCAGGATTTATTACACTTGGGAAGTTTGGCCCAAAGAGATTACAAGGACAGACACCACAAGAATTTACTTGTAGCTTTGGCAAACATACTACGCGCTATCATCAGCATGGAAGGTTTTGGGCTTCTCACTAAGGAATCCGTAAGCTATCTAATGGTGGCTGTCCCGTTACTTAGCCCCGATATTTAACGTACACCGTTAGTAGAAATATAACCTTTAGCGGCATACTCTTTTAAAACAGATTCTTTTTCCACATTCAGTCCTTTACTCTTGGCTAAGCCAGCATTTTTTCTAACATCAAAGTCAAAATCAGGAGCTAAACCAATATCAGTTACAGATATTAACCCTGGGCGTTTATCGAAGTTTGCATTATTACTAGCAGATTCACTACTTTTTTTCTTCTTAAACATAGCTACCAATTGAGATTTTGATTTATTCATATATCCTTTATTGGTAGTAACATATGAAGCATTAAGTTGATTTGAAAAGAATATTATTATATCGCGCTGTGACATTTTGAGTTCCTCGAGTTGAATTAACACTAAACATTAACACATAATAAAACAGAAGACTTTACTGAAATCAGCTTCTCTTTATGGTGTCTATCCCGATATTTCCCTAACTGTTGTTTCACAAATCAATCACGAGTTCTAAAATCATTGAACTTTTACTAACATACCACCCAGTCATCATCTGCACACTATTTAGCGTGACTGTCCCGGTATTTCTGACTGTCCCGGTATTTCCACTGGGGCCGGGCTGGCCGACCTGCACAAAGAAGTAAAGTAAAATATGAAAACCCAGAACCGGGATCAGGCTCAGCAGCATCCACCAGCCTATCCGGCCAATATCGTGTAACCGCTAATCGCAGGACAGGCACCTCAAGACTGCATTTCTTTATGGTGTCTGTCCCTATAATTCAAGATAATGATATTAACTATTGAGCGTCCATCTCAGGGCGAGTTATTAGTTGCCATTTTATTGGCAATTAATGAGGGAAGTAGCTAACACTCAATCTACGTTTTTCTCTAGAGTTTGTTGACTGATTTCAGCCCAACCATTTGCGTGCATTAATATTTTTGATTGTGCCCAATTACAAGGACAGACACCTCAGACTATTTAAAATCATGATCTTATGAAAAATCGGCATTACGTTATTGTTACATATTCTTAATTATT
>NZ_JMIB01000003.1 GCF_000695255.1 Photobacterium galatheae
ACATCACACAGAAACATATAGATGTCCCATTGATACAAATCATTCACTTTGGATATCACCAGTCGGTAATGATGATTTTCCGAAAATGGAAAAACTTCGACTTCCGACTGTTTATGAAAACCAGTCATCTTAAACGACAGCAACGCAAACGCGCCTGCACCCACAAAAGCAAGCGGCCCCATCATCAGCCCGGCAATCAGACACACCCCAATACCGAAATAGGCCATGCCCCGGGTGGCTTTGTAGAAAATTTCCGGCACCCGTTCTGTTTTCTGAACAATGATCCCTTTCGGCGTAATTTGGCCTTTGTAGTCATAGTCTACATCAAACAGGAAATAACTCACCGGAGAGAAAATTGCGACAGAACAAGCCCACATATAAAAAAAAATGACATAAGGGCTTAAGTAGTAGAACAATCCATAAAGCAAAGTGAAGAATCCTGCCATAAACCACGGCATGAGATGCTTATCCTGAGAGCGAAGTACGCATTCCCACTCGTAGATCACTTCCGCATCCAGTACTTGCTGCCGCTGCTGTGCCTGATAGGCTTCAGTGTATTCCGGTAAAGATACGGTCGTACTCATAATTATCTGTCGATATTTCTCATCCAAATCAATCAAACAAGTTCAATCTGAAAACTGAACATATCGTTTCAATATATTTTCTATTTCCGGAAAATCTGGTGAATGACACTGAAATCCAAACCAATACATATTATATAAACTGGCGTCTTCTATCTCAGGAATATCACACATGAGCGAATAAATATCGTCTTGGTAAATTGTCTCTGCGTCAGAATACGTCTGTCGATACTTAGCGCTTTCAAAAAAAGGATAAACCAATTGCTGCGGTTGCTTATGAAACCCCGTCATTTTAAACGACAGCAACGCAAACGCACCCGCCCCCACAAAAGCAAGGGGGCCCATCATCAGCCCGGCAATCAGACACACCCCAATGCCGAAATAGGCCATGCCTCGGGTCGCTTTATAGAAAATTTCCGGCACCCGTTCGGTTTTCTGAATGATGATCCCTTTGGGCGTGATTTGTCCTTTGTAGTCATAGTCTGCGTCAAATAGAAAATAATTAACAGGTATCATAATCACCATGCTAATTACCCATAGATACAGAATATTGATATCTGGAGTCAAAAAATAAGCCCCTCCCCAAAATGTACTGACCATCCCCGCCACAATAAAAGAACTATACGATTTAAAATGAGTTCTCAATTTACACTCCCATTCATGCACAACTTCCGCATCCAGTACTTGCTGACGCTGCTGGGCCTGATAAGCTTCGGTGTACTCCGGTAAAGAAATGGTCGTGTTCATAATTCCTCAATTTTCACTGAAAACAGTTGATGGCCGATCATATCGCTTGCTTTGCCATCTTTCATCACATCCGTCTCTGTTTTGAGTTGCGGGTGCAACTGATACTGATAATGTTGTGCCGTTTGCGCTGTCTCTGCAAAAGGGTTCCGGTTATTCACCGTTGCAAACACACGGATCGTGTCGATTCGTTCAACCCAAATCGGAATATCCAGCACCAGCGCCGGCACCTTGTGTTCGTCATATTCCCAGTATCCCCGGGCGATATCCAGCGCGGTGAGCGGATAACTGAACGCATCAACTTTCATGACTTTGTGGTACCCCTCATACACTTCCCGCTCACGCAGCCCCGACACGGTGACGCCAACGGAGACACACTGACCGGGGCGTTGCTGCGGAAACGTAATTTTCAGCTGTTGCTGAAAGGTATAGGGTAACGGCGCATAAGGCGACGCAACGGTGCCCGGCAGTTGCTTGAAACTTTTAACAGTGCCCTGAATCTGCGGCTGATTCAGAATTTGCAGCAGGGCCTGATATTCCGCGGTTGCCGTCCAGTCTCCTTGCGGTTCTTTCCCCCAGATACTTTTACGCAACCAGTTTTCCAGCGGTGATTTTTGCAGCATATTCAGGAGGACGGAGACCACCAGATAAGCGATCCCCAGCCAGAGCCAGGCGGCCACCATCCAGCCCTGAAGTACGGCTCCGATAGCCAGTCTATTAGCTGAAGATATCAATCCCCGAATGGCTAAAATTCCCCAGGTGAAGCCTTGTACACCTAAGATCAAGCTTTTTGTATAGAGCAAACCTTTTTCCAAATTGAAGTCAGCTTTCCCGGCATCCAGAAAAGTCCGGTAGGCTTCCCAACCCGCAGCAATCACACCCAGCATGCCGGTCATCACGGAGCGCTTCACATAGTTCTGGGCTATTGCTTTGACATCAATACCTTTCCCTGATGAAACAATTTGGTTTAACCTTTGATTAAGCAAAACAGAATGCTGCTTCACCCGCTCAAACGCCAGCCCGCGGAAGATCTCACTGGTGGCATGCATCAGCCAGGCGGTACTGAAGCCCACCACATGAAGCTGGGTGCTGGCATCCACATTCGGTGTCGATGCCAGTATCTCTGCGACGGCAATCTGCTGTGCAACCACGTTGATGGCATTGAGAAACGCGACCACAAAGTCCAGCCGGCCGATACGACTGAAGCCCTGACTGGCCCGGTCGACAAAGCCGTGATACGACCGCAGGTCTTGACCATTAAAGCTTTCGAACACCCCGGGAGCTTCCGTCACCATCTGGCCGACCCGGGCTTCCATTTTCTGTTGTTTCAGTTCAAGGCTGGCCCGGTTTGAGGAATCGGCTGGCATCCGCTTCAATTGATTCTCCAGCGACTGCCATTCCAGCACCGCTCCCGTAAACCGTTGACGATAGGCGCGACTGGTGCCTTCAAAGGCCGGGTTCATGCCAATTTTCCCCTGAGAAACCTGCTCCAGACTCCAGGCCATGGCTGCAACATTGAATCCGGCCCGGAAGCCGGCTTTTCTCATCGCGATCCCCTGATAAGTCAGACATCCCCGCTGGAATCCCTGACCTGTCACCTTGTTTAACGCGCCAATCGCGCTCTCAATTAATCCGTCCAACGGCACCGCCATCGCCAACGTCAGATGATATAACCCGCTTTCACTCTTCAGGCCGTACCCCAGCACGCTGTTCAGACCGGCAACCACACCCGTCACAGGCACAGACTCCCGCTGCAAATCAATCACATCGCTTTCTTTCACCAGCTCATCTGTTTTGGCATAAAACTCTGCCGAGAAAAATGAGGAAGCCAGCGCCATCAGGTTATCCGGTTTTTCCTGAATCAGTGCGTCTGCCAGTTTCCGCTGCATCGTCTCATCGTGAGCGCTGCTGTTAAGCGCGGGCAGCAGTTCACCGAAGAGTTCCATCAGGTAACCCATGTGATCACTGTAAAGAATATCCAGCCCCAGATGCATCGGCTCCGTGCCGAGTTTGGGTAACGCAGACAGCAAGCGATCGAACGCGCCGGGAATTGCAGCATAGGCGTGCGACTGTGAGGCCAGGTAATCTTTATAGAAGGCATCCAGATCGTCCCAGTTCACTTGCGAATGGGCTTTGCGCCTGTCGGTATAATCCTGAACATAATCCTCAACCCCGAAAAAGCCCATCCCTTCCAGAGTTGCCTGAGCCTTGAGGCTGGCCTGCCGGTAAGCTTCAAGATCCTTCAGGCGCTGAGGCATCATGTTATCTGAGCCTAATTGCGGCAGATGGACTTTCTGGTACTCATATTCCAGACAGACATCCAGCGCGCTTTCAAACTCAACCCATTGTTCAGGCAGGATTTCCGGCATTTTATCTTTCGGGATCGGTACCCGAACCATCGAACGAATGGCTTCTGCCAGCACCACTTTGCGGTGCGTTGGCTCATCCGGCGTTGTCGTCAGCACCGGTTCCAGCAGTGCGAGATACAAATCGCTCAGATCGGCCAGCGGGTCGTCAAGCGCCACGATTTGCTGCGCATACGCTGAGGGCGCCTGATAGGTGTAACTGGCTAGCGTCTTCTTCGGGGGGATATGAATAAAATCGTTCGGTCGATCAACGTCGCCAGACAGCGGCGCACAGGTGCCGGCAAACCGCTCTTGCGCTTGCGCATTCACATCTGCGACATAACATTCCACCTGAGCAACATCAGTCCGGTGAGTTGCTGCGCCCGAAGTGTTCAAATTCACTTGCCGCAGCCAGCAATCCCGGGCTTCGGCATTGCCAAGATAATAATCACAGATGCGATCCGTCCACCGCTTCACGGCATACGCCAGATAGTACGGGCGATCCGACACACAAAGAATATGGGTTTTGGGCCGACCGGGCTCAGCTTTCTGACGTGCTTCAGCCGTTTGACCGATGACCCGGCGGAACTCACCCTGTTCAATTTTGTATTCTTCCAGCGTCCAGGTTTCAGAATCCGGGACCGGAGAAAGCGCATACAGCCAGCCATCACGCAGCTGACGCAAGGTATAAGGGGTATCATCTGCCTGAAAAATACCGCCGGAGAAGGTTTCCGTATCCGGAATGGGGTGTAACCCCTGTCCTTGCGCATTGCACGCATCCAGAGCATAGCGCACCGGGGAAAGCGCGGTAAACCGGCCGCCATCCGACTCGGCCACTTGCACCACCGGGAAATCTGCCCTCGTCTTTGACGGCTCAATCGCGAAAACACCTTCTCCCAGCAGCGCCGCCGAAACCGGGTAACTCACATCCTGCCCGTGGTTATAAATCCCGACCGGTTCAAGATAAAGCGAGCTGCCGATGGTGAGCTTCGTTTCCCGACCCCGCCAGTATGGATTCAGTGCCAGCAGGGTCTCCAGTGTGATTTGGTGCTGCTCGGCAATCTCAGATAACGTCTCTCCCTCAGCCACGGTGTGCTTTTGACGCTGCCCGCTATTTTCTGTCAGCGGGATCATCTGGTGCATGTCCAGCCTGACGCCATGCGCTTGCAAAAATGCGGTGTCCATACTCTGAATTGCCTCATCAGACAAGGCTTCCCGGCTATAGAGCAGGTACTGATCCTGAATAACCTGACCGTTTCTTTGCCACAGTGCCAGAATGTATTCCAACGGGCGATCAACCGCCGGTTCCGGATACATGGCCTCCGGACGGCTTTGCGTCACCTGAAAACGGGGATAAGTGTCTCCCATGCAACGGAATTCGCTCACCAGCCGGCCTTCCAGAAAATGATAAAGATACCCTTCTGTCGGCAGCCCCAACTGCTCCCCCATCCGAATGGCAGGACGCACCGGGACAAAGGCTTCTTTCACAACCGCTGAACATGCGTCATGAGGTTCGACCGCATCAATCACAAGCATCGATGAAGGATTGCTGTACCAGCGGACAGCCAGCGACTTTTCCTCCGCGGCTCTGACGTCACAGGCAACATACGTGTGATGACCCTGTGGTTTTTCATCCCATTGACGGATCGCCGCTTCTTCTTCTGTTTTTTTGAGTTGCAGAGATAAATAGGGGCTGACGTATTGTCGGAACGTTTCCATTCGGCAGGCAAACGCAACAGTATAGCCAAAGCCCGGTGCCGGCTCGACATCCGGTACGGGTTCTGCCTTCGAGTTGCAGAGACGTTCGTCCAACGGCGGAAAAGCCGCATTCACATAGCGAACAGGAGGATGATTGTTTTTGAATGACATGGCAGTCTCCGTGAATCAGAAAGCCCGGTCATTGTAGGCATTCTGTCCATATGAGGCATCTGTCATATCCCCGGAACGGACAGTCAAAATCACAGTTGACACTGTCATTTTGACTATTTATGCGGTTATGAGTATTGCTTCGCAGGATAAGCTAGCCATTTTTCATCTGATTACACCTCGGGAAGCCGTATCAGCACATCATCACCAGCCGAAAACCACACTTTTGAAATCATTTGCCCGTCTCTTCCAAGACGGGCAGCGACAACATCTGATCAGGGCGTTGTTCCTCCCGCATCCGGTGTCTCCTCAGGCGATGTCTCTTCAGGTGATGTTTCTTCCGGCAACGGTGGCGGGAACGGGTCGCTGAAGATCGGATTGGTCAGGAAGCCTTCATCGGTCAGGGTCTCCAGGAAAGCCACCAGCGCTTCTTTATCAGCCTGTGTCAGATTCATTCTTACAGGTCGGCCGAAACGATCCCGCAAATCCGGGCTGAGATTATTATGGTTATTGATACCACTGTTATAAAACTCAATCACCGACATCAAATCCGGCAAGTGTCCGTCATGGAAGTAAGGCGCACCCACCGCGATATTGCGGAGTGAACCGGTTTTAAAGAATCCGGCCAGATTCCCCCCCACACCCTGATCCGGGTCGTTATTACTGACAGAGCCATTATTATGATTCCGGTCGAGCACAAAAGCCGTCGTGGTATGGCAACTGGTGCAGTTCAAATTATCGAACAAGTCCAATCCTCTGAGTTCCTGCTCGCTCAGCACCGGTTCCGGAACATGATTCAGCTCAGCCTGTACGGCCAGGTCAAATTTGGAACCATAACTCACCATGGCACGCATAAACTGAGAGATGGCTTTCGAGATCCGGTCACTGGTGATCGCTTCATCCCCAAAGGCATCGGTAAATAACTGACCATAAAAACTGGTCTGCCCCAGCTTGGTTTCCAGATCAAACAGATTCATCCCCATTTCTACCGGATCCTGAATCGGCATCAGGGTCTGGTCTTCCATCGTCGCAGCCCGCTCATCCCAGAAAAAACGACCGGGATCGTAGTAACGGGCATTACTCAGTCCCATAGAATTTCGTCCCGTGTGGCCCCCTTCAAAACCAGTGCTCAGCTGAGCCGGATCCGTAAAACCATGTGATTGCTGGTGGCACGAAGCACAGGCAACCGTATTATTTGCCGACAGACGAACGTCATAAAACAGAATTCGCCCCAGCTTCGCCACAGGGTTGCTCAGTTCGTTATCCCGTGGCGTATTATCTTCCGTCGCGACACTTCGGAATCGAATATTATGAAACTCGGTACTGGAAATACTGGTGTAATAGATCGGTTGGCCGGCCACATAAGACTCATAATCCGGATTAGTTTCTGTATCCGGCAACGGCTGACCGTCGATATCGACTCTAGGTTCAGGTTCCGGATCGGGATCCGGTGTCGGGTCATCTCCTGGATTTTGGCCATCTCCCGGCCCGTCTCCCGGTGTTCCGCCCGGATTATCACCGGTCCCATCGCCGGGTACGGCGACCGGTGGCGTATTCGTATCCGATGATGCATTGTCATCATCATGACATCCCGCAAGCGCTATCAATACGACTGCCCATAAAAAGACATATGTATGTTTCATGGTGACACCCCTGCCTAACCACTGCATTTTTTCTTATTCGTCGAGGAAATCTGCGGTGTATGCCGCATAGTGAAAACAGTAGCAGTCGTGCGGGCGGGAAGTTTTCTGATTTTTAAGACCCAAAATCCCGGTCATTCACCGGGATTAAGAGTTTTTTACCATATTTCACAGCACTTTTTTGGGCTGAAGGTATCCTGTGCTAGAAGCCCATCTCCGGCAATGCAGGAAATGCACCCATACCATAAGCCGATCGGCTCTCGAAGAAAGTATTGCCAGTCGCGTAGTCCGCTTTATCCACTGGTGCCGGACCCACCACTTCATTTTTATGGACCTTGAGCTTGTAGCCCCCGGCCGACGGCAAAGCCAGCAACTGATTCCCTGCCTGTCGATCCAACACAATCACATTGTTGTCCAATGTCACGCGATTCTTTTTCGTCGCATCATAGGTCGCTTCCAGACCAAAGCCAATCAGCTGACGGTTGACAGAGTTCGGCCCCTGCTCAAGCACACTGTTCCGGATCACCAGTTCCCCCCCGTTCGGGGTATCAACCAGACGGCTGTCATTGCCGTTTAGCGATGCGATTTCACTGTATTCAATCAGGGTATGCTGCGCCCGGCTCTTGATCTCATGTCCCTGATCTTTTGAACTGTAAAAACGGCTATACCGAATGCTCAGGCTATCGTTATTACTGTAAACCGCATGGGCTCGCCCCGCCTTACCCAGACGTTCAAAGCGACTGTGCTCAATCGTCAGGCTGCCCGTGCCAGGCGCCGACAAAATGCCTTGTTCACTGTCGTGAAAGTAAACCTGAGATAACACCAGATCGCGCCCCTGCTGACGCACGCAGGCACCATTCTGGTCCGGAACAGCAACCTGACTGCACTCGATATTTTCAATCCGGACCCCATCGCCATCAACAATAAAAGTTGCCTTTCCCATCAGCTGCGCCCCGCGAAAGTGGGTTTTTCCGCTGCCCGTGACTGTCACATTATCCGGTTGGATCTTCAGACCGCGTGTATAAGTACCATTACCAATCACGACCGTACTGCCGGCCTGAATAGCCGCTTCTGCTTTTGCCAGATCGGTATAGGTGGTTCCGTCAACTTCAATCGTCTTATCCGGCGCTGTGTCTGCGGGCGGTTGAAGCGGGCCTGAGGTGTTCGATTCATCCGGCAGTACACTACTGGATTCATTCCCCACAATCGCAGGTTCCCTGTCCTGAACAGTAACTTCCGGTGATGAAGGACTGCCCCCGCCGCATCCAGCCAGCGTCAAAGTAACCAGAAACGCACAGCGTGTTTTCCATGGTGAAGATAGATTCTGCATGTCGGTGATCGTTCTCTGTCAGCAAAAAAACGCATGCATTGTCAAAAATCGGCAAGCAATTTTTGTCAAATTCAGGTGAAAAATCGTCACGTTTACCAAAAATAGAAACAAAGTTTGTGATTTTTATAGACTTTTTCACTTTTGAGAGAGTTATCAAATACGCGAAAGATTTGACCGCAAAAGGAATTTTTCTCGCATTCACATTTTGAAATCATGAAACCAGTGAATACCAATGAAAAAACAAAACGTTAGAGCACAAATCCCGTCAAACTCATTACACAACCAAACATTACACCCCTAAACAATTTTTGACTTTGATCAATCAATGTGACATTTTGTTTTTAATTAAACGTTCAATCAAAAAAGAATTGGTGACTGATCATGCCCAAAGTCGGAATGCCGGAAATCCGAAAACCACAACTCGTGGAAGCCACGATGGCAGCCATTGATGAAGTGGGTCTGGCAGGTGCGAGCGTGGCACTGATCAGCAGAAAGGCCGGTGTTTCACCAGGTATTATCAACCACTACTTCGGCGGGAAACATGGCCTGCTGGAAGAGACCATGCGCTCGGTGCTGCGTCAGCTCTCTCACACCGTGATGGAACATCTGGCGACTGTCGATAAGAAAGATGTCGCGGGCCGGATTAAAGCCATTGTGGCCGGGAACTTCGATGGCTATCAGGTGGATAACAAAGTGGTTAAAACTTGGTTAGCCTTCTGGGCTCAGGCCATGCACGACCCACAGCTGCACCGCCTGCAGCGTGTGAACGAAAAACGCCTGCTGTCCCATTTACGGCACGAACTGAAGCAAGTCCTGCCAACCGAGAAAGCCATGTTTGTGGCTCAGGGGACAGCAGCACTGATCGATGGGATCTGGCTTCGCGGTGCACTCACACCGGGCGGGATCAGCCCTGCACAGGCCCAAGCCATCATTACCGATTATCTGGAAAAGCAACTGACCACGCATGGGTAACACCAGCATTTTCCAAACGAACAGACCCGATTCACTCTGGGGGCTGGTGAGACAACATCAGCCACGACACAGGAGCACAAAGCAGTATGACGATGACATCTCTGTACATTCACGGCCAGGCCATACAAGCCACCTCAGGTGAGCACTTCGAAACCCGTAACCCAGCCACCGGCGAAGTAATCGCTCAGGTTGGTCAGGCATCTGAAGCCGATATGGCTCGTGCCATTGCCTCGGCAAAAGAAGGGTTTGCGATCTGGTCTGCCATGAGCGGTGCTGAACGCGGTCGTATTCTGATGAAAGCCGTTGCTTTGCTGCGTGAACGCAACGACGCGCTGGCAGCACTGGAAGTTCAGGACACCGGCAAGCCGCTTCAGGAAGCCCTGGACGTTGACATTGTCACCGGTGCCGATGTGATTGAGTATTACGCCGGTCTGGCGGCCAGTGTTTCTGGTCAGCAGCAGGATCTCGGCCACGGCCAGTTTTTTTATACCCGCCGTGAGCCGCTGGGAATCTGTGCCGGCATTGGCGCCTGGAACTATCCAATTCAGATCGCGATGTGGAAATCTGCCCCTGCTCTGGCAGCCGGAAACGCCATGATCTTCAAACCCTCCGAAGAAACCCCGCTGACCGCACTGAAGCTGGCCGAAATTTACACCGAAGCCGGTGTCCCGGACGGCGTCTTTAACGTGGTTCAGGGCGATTACCGCGTCGGTCAGATGCTGTCCCGCCATCCTGAAATTGCCAAAGTTTCCTTTACCGGCGAATGCGGAACCGGAAAAAAAGTCATGGCTGATGCGGCAGGTTCACTGAAAGACGTCACCATGGAGCTTGGCGGGAAGTCTCCGCTGATCGTCTTTGATGATGCGCAGCTGGATAACGCCGTCTCTGCGGCCATGATGGCAAATTTCTACACTCAGGGCGAAGTCTGTACTCACGGTACCCGTGTCTTCGTTCACGATGCCATCTACGACGAATTTCTGACCCGTCTGGCTGCCCGCACCGCCAGACTGAAAGTCGGCGACCCGAGCGATATCAACACTCAGATTGGCGCATTGATCTCTTCAGATCATCTGGAAAAAGTGCTGGGTTTCATTGAAGCCGGCAAACAATCCGGTGCCCGTCTGCTGGCTGGTGGTCATCGCGTGACAGAAAACGGTCTGGATAAAGGCAACTTCGTCGCACCGACTATTTTTGCCGACTGCACCGATGACATGCCACAGGTCAAAGAAGAAATCTTTGGCCCGGTGATGTCTGTGCTGCGCTTCCGTGATGAAGACGAAGTGATCCGTCGCGCCAACGACACCGACTACGGACTGGCGGCCGGTATCTTCACGCAGAATCTGTCCCGGGCCCATCGCCTGATTGCGCAGATTGAAGCCGGTATCTGCTGGATCAATACCTGGGGTGGCTCTCCGGCTGAAATGCCGGTCGGTGGTTATAAGCACTCTGGCATCGGCCGCGAAAACGGTCTGGAAACCCTGAATCATTACACCCAGACCAAGAGCGTGCTGATTGAACTGGGTGATCTTGAATGCCCTTACCCGTAACCACTTATCTGGAAAAAGCACGCCAAGCCAAAGAGAACAGACGTAAAGGGAACGCCATGAAGCAAGAATTTGATTACATCATTGTCGGTGCCGGTTCAGCAGGCTGTGTGCTGGCAGACCGCCTGACGGAAAGCGGCGAGCATCAAGTGCTGCTGCTGGAAGCCGGTGGCAGCGACAAGAGTATTTTCATTCAGATGCCAACGGCGCTGTCGTACCCGATGAACAGCGAAAAATATGCCTGGCAGTTTGAGACGCAGCCTGAATTTGGTCTGGATGGCCGCCAGCTGCACTGTCCGCGCGGCAAAGTGCTGGGCGGCAGCTCTTCCATCAATGGCATGGTTTATGTGCGCGGTCACGCCTGCGATTTCGACGAATGGGAAGCACAGGGCGCTGAAGGCTGGAGCTACCGTGATTGCCTGCCGTACTTCCGTCGGGCTGAACACTGGAAAGGCGGCGAAGATGCCTACCGGGGCAGCCATGGCCCGGTCGCAACCTGTAACGGCAATGACATGACACTCAACCCGCTGTATCAGGCCTTTATTGATGCGGGTCAGCAGGCAGGTTACCCGGCGACTGACGACTACAACGGTTATCAACAGGAAGGTTTCGGCCCGATGCACATGACCGTCGACGCAGGTGTTCGTGCTTCGACCTCAAACGCCTACCTCCGTCGCGCCATGAAACGCAGTAACCTGACGCTGCTGACCGGTGTGCTGAGCCGAAAAGTACAGCTGGAAGGCAAACGAGCAACCGGTATCGAATTCGAGCGTGGCGGCAAAATCCAGACAGCTTCGGCACACAAAGAAGTGATTCTCTCTGCCGGTTCTGTCGGCTCGCCACAGTTGCTGCAACTGTCCGGTATCGGCCCGAAAGCGGTGCTGGAAGATGCGGGCATCCCGGTTCAGCACGATCTGCCAGGCGTGGGTGAAAACCTGCAGGATCACCTGGAAGTCTATTTCCAGTATGAATGTAAAGAACCGGTGACCCTGAACAGCAAGCTGGGTCTGATCAGCAAAGGGATGATTGGGACCCGCTGGATTCTGTTCAAAGACGGTCTGGGTGCGACGAACCACTTTGAGTCCTGTGCGTTTATTCGCTCCCGTGCGGGCCTGAAGTGGCCGAATGTTCAGTACCATTTCCTGCCGGCTGCCATGCGCTACGACGGTCAGGCAGCTTTTGATGGCCATGGTTTTCAGGTCCATGTTGGTCCGAACAAGCCAGAGAGCCGCGGCCGGGTTTGGGTGACTTCCGCCGACCCGAAAGCAAAGCCTGGCATTGAGTTTAACTACATCAGCACTGAGCAGGACAAGCAGGACTGGCGCGATACCATTCGTCTGACCCGCGAGATCCTGACCCAACCGGCGATGTCTGCCTATCGCGGACAGGAAATCCAGCCGGGTGAAGCAATTCAGAATGATGAAGCCATTGATGCCTGGGTTCGCGAGAATGTCGAAAGTGCGTATCACCCATCCTGTACCTGCAAAATGGGCAGCGACGATGATGCGATGGCCGTTCTGAACAATGACTGCCAAGTCCGCGGCATCGACAGCCTGCGCGTGGTGGACTCATCCGTGTTTCCAACAATTCCGAACGGCAACCTGAATGCGCCAACCATCATGGTTGCCGAAAAGGCTGCCGATAAAATTCTGGGCAAGCCAGCCCTGCCTGCGGCCCATGTGCCGGTCTGGATTGCGGACAACTGGCAGGAACAACAACGCAGCACCACGCCAGAAACCGCTGACGCAGACTAAGACGTCAGTCATCCGGACAACACCTTTTTCGTGGTGGTGAACTTCACCACCACCGGGCCTTCTCACCCCTGATTTCAGAGACAGAGAGCCCTTGACGAAGCACGCCTCACTCGAACACGAGGCTAAACAACAAACGAAATGGATAAAGGACAAGTCATGACGACATTGAAGAAGACCATCAAATACACTGCCATTGCAACTGTTCTGGCCGCTGGCGCTCAGCCGGTCATGGCCGCTCAGTGCGACACGGTACGTTTCTCGGATGTTGGCTGGACCGACATCACCGCCACCACAGCCGTGACCAGCGAAGTCCTGAAAGGTCTGGGCTACAAAACCAAAACTCAGTTGCTGTCTGTGCCAGTGACTTACTCTTCTATGGCCAACGGCGACATCGACGTCTTTCTGGGCAACTGGATGCCAACCATGGAAGGCGATATCGCAAAATACCGCGACAACGGCACTGTTGAAACCATTCGCGCGAACCTGGAAGGTGCCAAATACACACTGGCCGTCCCGAAATACGTCTACGACGCCGGTGTCCACAGTTTTGCCGATCTGGCGAAATTCGAAGACAAATTCCGTGGCCGCATCTACGGCATTGAACCGGGTAACGACGGCAACCGTCTGATTCAGGACATGATCGACCAGAATGCTTTTGAACTGGAAGATTTCCGACTGGTGGAATCGAGTGAAGCGGGCATGGTGTCTCAGGTGAAACGTGCCGTGAACCGTAAACAGTGGGTGGTTTTCCTGGGTTGGGCCCCGCACCCGATGAACAGCAGCTTCGAGCTGAAGTATCTGGATGGCGGTGATGACTTCTTCGGCCCGAACTATGGCGGTGCCAGTGTCTTCACCAACGTTCGGAAAGACTACATGCAAACCTGTCCGAACGTCGGCCAGCTGCTGCAAAACCTGCAGTTCAGCCTGGAGATGGAAAATGAGCTGATGGGTGACATTCTCAATGAACAGAAAAAACCAGCCACTGCCGCGAAAGCCTGGCTGCAGGAAAACCCGGAAGTTCTGGAGACGTGGCTGAAGAACGTCAAGTCACTGGACGGCAGCAATGGCACCGAAGCCGTCAAGAATTACCTGAAAATTTAATTTGATGCTTGCGGGCACTGAATCCAGTGCCTGTAAGCACAACTGCTTTTGTTGTACCCCTTTTAAGGAGTTATTGTGAATTTTATTACCGATCATAAGATCCCACTGGGTGAATGGATGGCGAACCTTGTCGACTGGCTGACCTTTAATGCGGCCGGATTCTTCGACGCCATCTCCTACAGCCTGGAATCTCTGATCATGATGCTGGTCGATGTTTTCAAATGGATGCCACCCGCGGTACCAATTCTGATGACCGCAGCCCTGGCCTGGGCACTGCACCGTAGTTTTTCTCTGGTGGCCTTTGTTGTCGCAGCCTTGCTGCTGATTCTGAATCTGGGTTACTGGCAGGAAATGCTGGAAACCTTTGTTCTGGTGCTCACCGCAACATCGATTTCTGTGCTCGTTGGCGTACCAATTGGCATCATGGCCGCCCATCGTCCGTGGCTGTATACCCTGATGCGCCCAATTCTGGACTTAATGCAGACCATTCCGACCTTTGTGTACCTGATTCCAACACTGGTGCTGTTTGGTCTGGGTGTTGTGCCGGGACTTATTTCTACCATTATTTTTGCCATTGCTGCTCCGATTCGACTGACCTATCTGGGGATCAGCCGCGTCCCGGAAGAACTGCTGGAAGCAGGTCAGGCCTTCGGTGCAACCCGCTCCAAGCTGCTGTTCAAAGTGGAACTGCCGGCGGCAATGCCAAACATCATGGCAGGGATTACACAGTGCATCATGCTGTCGTTGTCCATGGTGGTCATTGCAGCACTGGTCGGCGCCGATGGTCTGGGTAAACCAGTGATCCGCGCCCTGAACACCGTGAATATTTCTCAGGGCTTTGAGGCGGGTCTGGCGATTGTTCTGGTTGCCATCATCCTTGATCGCTTATGTAAAACGCCGGCCAGCAAAAACCAGGAGGGCTAATCATGACTGCCATTCGTATTGAAAACTTAGACGTTATCTTCGGTAAAAATACCGATCAGTCACTAGCTCTGCTGGATCAAGGCAAAAGTCGTCAGGAAATCATCGACGAAACCGGTGATGTTGTCGGGGTCGATCACGTCAGCCTGAATATTGAACAAGGTGAAATCTGTGTGCTCATGGGCCTGTCCGGCTCCGGTAAATCCAGCCTGCTGCGTGCGATTAACGGCCTGAATACCGTTTCCCGCGGGAAACTGGAAGTGCAGGACGGCGACACCATGGTCGATTTAGCCAGCTGTGATGCCAACACCCTGCGCCATATGCGAACCGAGCGCATTTCCATGGTCTTCCAGAAGTTTGCACTCATGCCCTGGCTGACCGTACTGGATAATGCCGCTTTTGGTCTGGAAATGCAGGGCATCAGCAAATCTGAGCGACGTCGCCGGGCGATGGAAAAGCTGGAGATGGTGGGTCTGGCTGAATGGAAAGACAAATTCCCGCACGAGCTTTCCGGCGGCATGCAGCAGCGTGTCGGTCTGGCCCGTGCTTTTACCATGGACAGCGACATCCTGTTGATGGATGAACCATTTTCAGCACTCGACCCGCTCATCCGAAGCCAGCTTCAGGACGAACTGCTGGAACTGCAACGCAAACTGAATAAGACGATAGTGTTTGTCAGCCACGATCTGGACGAAGCCCTGAAGATTGGGAATAACATCGCCATCATGGAATCCGGCAAACTGATTCAGCACGGCAAGCCGGAAGAGATTGTCCTGAAACCGAATACCCAGTATGTGAAGGATTTCGTAGCGCACACCAATCCGCTGAATGTCCTGCGTGGTCGTTCACTCATGACACCGGCCAATGAACTGGAAAGCCTGGAAGACATGCTGATCCTGAACCGCCACGAAGGCACTCGTCTGAATACCAATGAAGCAGGTGAAGTTCTGGCAGCAAGCCGTCAGGAGCAGGATTTAGCGCTGCAAAGCTGGCGTCAGGGGGATGATCTGGAGAGCCTGACACAAGAACACATTGTGACAGCCAGCCCGGATATCTCGATGCGGGATGCGCTTGAAATCCGCTATCGGACCGGCCAGCCCGTCCTGCTGACGGAACAAAAAGGTAACGATAAAAACAGACTGGTGGGTGTTCTGTCTGATCAGGACTTCTATCATGCTTTACTCGGGAAGCATTTTGAGGCGAAAGTGGCGTAACACAAGGTGATTCATACCAACCGGTCACGAAACATCGAAAGCACGCTGAGGCGTGCTTTCGTCGAGATGAAAACCGGAGTTACAACCCACCAGACGGGTCAATAAAACTACCGGTGACAAACGATGACTTGTCGGAAGCTAGCCAATAAATGGCTTCAGCAACTTCAATCGCCTGACCGCCACGCCGCAAAGGAATAATGGATTTCAGACGTTCAACCCGTTCAGCTTCGCCGCCGGTCTCATGAATATCGGTATAAATCAGTCCTGGCCTGACTGCATTCACCCGAATCCCTTCCTGCGCGACTTCCAAGGCTAATCCTCGGGTAAACGAATCCATTGCCCCTTTCGATGCAGCATAATCTACGTATTCATTCGGTGAACCGCTTTTCGACGCACCTGAGGACACATTCACAATACTGCCGCCTGAACCACCATGCCGCGTCGACATCCGTTGAATCGCTTCTTTTGAGCACAGGAAACAACTCATCACGTTGGTCTGTAATACATTCAAGAAACGTTCTTCAGAGATATCCTCCACCCGCGATTGCGTCTGTAAGATGCCAACATTATTCACCAGAACCGTCAGACACCCCAGCTCCCGATCAACCGTTTCAAATAACCGACGTACTTCACTGGATTGGGAAACATCTGCCTGTACCGTAATACATGTGCCACCTTCCTCGAGAATGGCTTGTCTGACGTTTTCGGCAGCGTCAGCATTGGCGATGTAATTAATACAAACTGCGTACCCTTCCCTTGCAAACAATTTGGCAGCCTCAGCGCCAATACCCCGGCTGGCCCCTGTGATCAGTGCGACTTTACCTGAGCCCATAATTTCCCTTTTCCGACTGAATGAAATAAAACGGTGAAATCACTGAGACCTCACCGACAGAAAAAATGCTCAAAGCTTACTCATCAGGATGCATCAGAGTCGTAGCGGGCGATCATTGTGGTATGCCGGACTGACTGCGAAAAGAATTGTTCTTTGACTTTCACATAATCCGGGTCCTGAAAGAATTTATTCTTTTGAAGTTCGTTAGGAAAACGAATCGTAAACACACGGTTGATGGGTTCAGAGACCTGAGACAACAAGACTTCAGACACTTGAAAATCATAACCAAAACTCCCGCCATAAGCTGACAATATAGGAGTCATGGCATGACGATAGTTTGCATACCCTTCATTATCTGAGACATCCAGTCCAACGATCATTTCATACATCGTTTCACTCCTCGCTTCAGTTGTTATGACTAAGAATCAATTCTGCGGTTCTTTTCCTCTATCCTATATTGCGCCTCTCCTGTTATCTCCAGAAACGAGGAAATTTCGGCTTCACTGGCAATGCAATGTGAGCACGATCAACAATTTAAAAAAATTAAAGCGGGCAGTGAAATAATCCAAAGCTGAGGGGAATAACGTAAAACTATAGTTTCAAACCAGGGTTTCAAACCAGATGGGCCAGAGAAGGTGACAATGTCACTATAAAAAGAAGTACTACAGGTGTTGCCTGGCTCTCAGGTATAGATAGAGCGGCAAACCACAAGAGACACCGATTGTCAGCGTGCCTATCACGGCCAGCCCGCGATAACGGATCTGGTGCTGTCGACCGTCCACCACAATAAAAATCAGGAGCGTTACCGCAGAAATCATCACATCCAGCCAAGCGAAAATACTGATTGGATTCGCAAGTGCTTGATTGAAGAACAGGGGAAGATCCGGGCCATGCACCAGCAGCCAAGGTAAAAAGCACCATATGGCAACGCAATGCCAAGCAATGTCAGGAAAAGCAGGACACTTTTCACCATCCATTTCCCATCATCAAATCAAAAACGGTCAAATTCGGGATTCGTAAGAATTCTGCCCCAGAATTCAGATAATCCGATGCCGGTTCTGATCCGTTCAGCCCAGACCGCACCAACCACCAGACCTATCACAGTAAAGCTGGCAATCACCGGTAAATTTAAATCACCAAGTAACAAACACACAGGCCCGGCGAGTAACAGGCCAAGTAAAGCAGGAGCAACAGCGATCAATAACCACAAAGTAGCGGCTACGAATCTGGAAATAATTTTCAACACAGTGACATCCTTTTTCACATCGTGATCTACAAAGAGACTTAGCGATCCTAATGCTCAATGCATGATGTTGCACTGATGATTTTGAATCACTGTCCAGAAATGTGATCCGGTGCATACGCAAGCGATTACGCATAAAATCATGATTTTGAACTGCTTCTTTGTCATGACCATGAAACAAAAATCAGAACGTCTCTGAAGATAATCATTTGGCGTCTCTGGCATATCTCTGTTTGTTAAAATGTTGATAAATTCTAGAGAGATACTTGCAAGGAGGCACGATGGATTCTCATTACGATTATATTGTGATTGGCGCAGGTTCAGCAGGCTGTGTCCTGGCCAATCGCTTGTCTGCAAACGGCACTGATTCGGTCCTGGTACTTGAAGCCGGCCCTTCAGAAAAGACCCCCATGGTCAGTACACCCGGCGCTTTTGCCTGTTTTATGTTTTCGAAAAAGTACAATTGGGCCTACAACGCTAAATCCGATCCCACCCTTCGACAGGGCCAGCCGGTTTTTGTCCCCAGAGGAAAAGTGTTAGGTGGGAGTTCCTCTGTCAATGCAATGCTGTATGTGCGTGGTCAGCGGGAAGACTATGATCACTGGGCGTCACTCGGCAATCAGGGCTGGGGATTCAATGACATGCTGCATTATTTTAAAAAAGCAGAGTGCAACGTGCGGGGTAGCGACGCATTCCATGGTGATCGGGGGCCGCTTTATGTGAGTGACCTTCCGGCGCAGTTCCCACTCAATCATGTGTTTGTGAAAGCCGGTCAGCAGGCTGGTTTCCCATATAATGCCGACTTCAATGGCCCGGTTCAGGAAGGGATTGGTTTTTATCAGTACACCATCAAAGACGGTCAGCGTTGTGGGGCCGCCCGCAGCTATTTACGTCCGGCCATGGCGCGAACCAACCTCACCGTGCTCACGGAAGCCCGTGTGAAAAACATCGTGATCGACAAAAAACAGGCGGTCGCTGTTACCTTCATTAAAAATGGCCTGGTACACACGGTTCATGCCAAACGGGAAATTCTCCTGAGCGGCGGCGCAATCAATTCACCTCAGTTGCTGATGTTGTCGGGCATCGGCGATCGGGACCATCTGACTGAACACGGTATCGACTGTCAGCATCACTTACCAGGCGTCGGCCACAACCTGCAGGAACACGTCGATGCCTGTGTACTGGTGAGAAGTAAGAAAAAAGATGGCGTGACTGCATCTGTAGGCGGCGTGTTACGCATGGTACCGGATGCTCTGAAATATCTGCTGAAAAAAGAAGGGAAACTGGCCTGCCCGATAACTGAAGCCGGCGGTTTTCTCAAATCCCGCGATGAACTGGATCGACCGGACATTCAGTTGCACATGCTGCCGCTGCTGTTTGATGACAGTGGCCGAAACCTGTCCCTCATGTCTCAGCACGGTTATTCCTGCCATGTGTGTGTATTACGGCCCAAGAGCACAGGAAGGGTCATGCTGAAATCTGCCGACCCAATGACTGAACCGGAAATCGACTTCAATTTCTTTGCCCATGAAGAGGATAAACAGGTGCTCGTCAATGGGGTCCGTCAGCTCCGTAAAATTTTAGCGGCACCAGCCTTTGATGCGTACCGTGCAGATGAGCTGGCCCCTGGGATTGAGGCAGAATCTGACGAAGCCATTTTTGAGAAAATCAAACAGCATATCGGCCTGGTGTACCACCCGGTCGGGACCTGCAAAATGGGGCACGACCCTATGGCCGTCGTCGATGACCAGCTTCGGGTTCACGGCATGAAAAACCTTCGTGTGGTGGACGCATCCATGATGCCCACGCTCATCAGTGGGAATACCAATGCCCCGACCATTGCGATTGCCGAGAAAGCTGCGGATATGATTCTGAGCCAACAATCCATTGAAACTCACACCAATGCGGCCCTGACAACCGCCTGAGACACAATAAGAAAAGTCGTTGTTTCAACTAACACCGATGTCTTAAGGTGATAAAGGATCTTACTGATACAAACGGTCCTTGATTTGGACCGTTTTTTCGTTCAGGAGGGACCTGTCATACAGACAGTAGCTTATCGCCTGCTATGAATACGTCGATATATGATATTGGAATCTTTGCCTTCTTCAAAATGTTTTAGTACTACCTTGATCAGATTAATACGTTCAAGATCATCTGAACTAAACTTAATTCCATGCTTAATCATGTACTGAATGCATGCAATCAACTTAACAACAACAGTTCTTTTTTTATTGAAGAACATAGACAACAATGCAGGTTCTACGATTGAGATTTCATCATGGTATGACTTTAACTGAATTTGCAAACTTTCCTTAAATACATTCAACATACCACGAATTGCAGATGCATTTTCTTGGTGCTGCTTATATTGAGATTTCTGGCTTAGGGAATAGGGATTACATCCAATGAACGTAAATGCCCTATCCAGTTCACTTTTATATAGATGGTGTGGTTTCCAAGGATTCGATACCATCGGAAAATGTTGCTCACAAAATACTTTTAAAGCACTCTGAATTGCCATTACCAATGCATTATCAATCATTTCAGCTTGTTTGGCATATCCATTTTCAGACGCCCAGAGTTTGATTCGATTGGCCTTAACCTTTAATGCTGCTGTATCAGATGGGATCTGAGAAAAACCCTGCTCCAACTCTTTTAAAAATGTGTCCATCACCGCAAATCCAGCCTGATGCCTTTTCAATTCGGCCTGTCGTCGCTGATCTTCGTTTTTTTTCTGAATCTCAACAAGTACCTGCAGCCGCCGCTCACCTCGTGAAATACGCTGATTCAACAAAGATGAATAATTATCCTTATTGTTATAGGCCTTTAATTCACTCAGTTCCATTTGAAGATTGTCCAAACTCAGATATGGTCTGGGTTCCTTAACCTGGTACAGCACTTCATTGACCCGGTTACGGCGGATGTTCAGTATGTACGCAGCTTTTTTTCTAGACTGGCTGAGCAATAAGTCCTGATAGGCAGTATCATATCGGGCCTCAGCCTGAGCCAGTAGTTGCTTTAATCTTAAATTAAACCGGTAGTCTACAGGAATACGACTCAACCCATTCAGGTGTTCTCGATAATACACAGCGGCTTCAGCAGTGCGAATAAAATACTCCCCTTTCGCTGCCAATCTGATTGCCCAAACCTGTTTTGCCAATTCAAGTCGCTGTCTTGCTTCTTGTTGAGCAAGCGACTCAATAAAACTTAATGACGTTTGTATTGCAAATGGGAGCCGAACCTTTGGTGAAAGATTCAACTGGCTGGCAGCTCGCAGGGAGCGACAAAGCGTAAACTCTATCGTTTGTCCCTGCGAATCATATGTCCCCTTAGGATAAAGGACCTCAAACCATAATTGTCTGTATTGCTCAGTCTTCAGCTTGGCTTCATCGGTTAAGATGAATGCGTTGCACTCCACTTCTGTAAACACATGATCTAATTCAATTTTTCTCGTAGCTGGAGAACCAAAAAGCACAAGGTTCAACGTGGTATTGTTGTTCTCGTAACATGTTGGAGAAAAGAGCCAAATTAAGTTGATCCCCTCTCTGCGGAAAAATGCCTCACGCTGTGCCACTACTTCCGGACTCATCCACCACCGAGTCAATTCAATAACAAACCTGTTATCATTGATATCTTCAAAATAGATATCAGGTCGACGCCTTGCGTTAACCTCAGGATCTTTTGAGAAAATATACCGTTCCACCTTTACGGACGATGCCACAACATCACAAGAGTTTCGCAACTGCTCGGCCAACCATAACTTGTGGTATATATGCCATTTACCTTCACCATGATAAACCGAACCTGTGCTGAAAAAAGATGTGGTGTTGGAATGGAACATGCAGATTTGTGCGCCGTATTCATCCTCTGCTTTCAGCATATCGTGCCTGAAGTAAGCTGAAGTTGTCGCAGAAGCAGCCACATACTGTAAGGGACATCGGCACTGTGCGCATCGGGCGTACACCTTATTTTCTGCGGCAAGATTCGCAATATTACTTTTCAAGATAGACTGAGCTACGACCTGATGACCTTGCCCTATCACTTCAACCAAGTCACTTGCTAAAATCAAGTGCTCGAATCCTTCTACTTCAAGCTCCCACATCTGATGTTTTTCGATCGAATTCATTTAAATAACGCTTTCGGCCAAGTCATTAAGATTACACAGTAGCTCATTTGTACCAAATCTCTTGGCTAAAAACACCTTTTATGACTGATACTGATTCAATTAATCCCTCGATTCACTTTAAAAATGCGCATATTTTCTGATTGAATGATTATCGACTTTCCACTGTATTGTTCTGTTCAACACTTACGTTTCTTTCGAAGATGTCGCAGGAATGCCCCCTTCCCGTTCTGTGCATATAGATGGTATAAGGTACCCCAAGATGTCTATAAAATATGACTTGTTTTTCCAAGAGGCTAATCAAAGCCACCTTTACAAGCTTAAGAGATATTTAAATTAGCTACCTGATTAGTGATGATATCATCACCTCGGAAGTTAACAGGTGACCAATGACAAAACGTAGTAGAAGAACATTTACCTCAAAGTTTAAACTTGAAGCTGCCAAGGAACTAACCAATAAACTCACCATGAATAAGTGAGTTCACGAACTCTAAAGAAGAGCGACAAGGCATTTAACTAGAGCATCTCCAATGACACTAAAGCAAATTGAGAGCCATGAGTTAAGAAAAAACTGACTCACCTTAAGAGCATAATGAATTATTAAAAAGTGTATTGCTTGCCCCTAAATTGCAAGAATAACCAGATGATAAAAGTTGTTTGCATCAATATATCCGGCCTATTCGCGAGCAATCTTTATACTCTGGCCTTGATGGAATCCGCACATCACGGTCCGAATAAAGCTTTCAGTCACGACGGACTATTTTTATTCAGGCTCCAGTGATGTGGGATTAACTGTAATAATTCAGACCGGTGCTGAAGGCGTAATCGTTTTGATCACCCGGCAGGGATTGCCAACCGCGACACTGTTATCCGGAATGTCTTTGGTTACCACGCTACCCGCACCAATCACACAATTATGACCAATACGAATGCCCGGCAGAACCGACACATTCCCGCCCAGCCAGACGTTATCACCAATCCAGACCGGTGCGCCGTCTTCAGTTTTTAATCGCTCCATCGGATCAATCGGATGCGTTGCAGCCGAAATCATCACATTCGGGCCGATGAATGCATTCTCCCCAATGGTGACCTGACATACATCCAGAATCGTCAGGTTATGGTTTGAGTAGAAATTCGGCCCGAGTTCAATGTTGTAGCCATAATCACAATAGAAAGACGGCTCCATATGGGCATCCCCACGGAATTGAACCCGCTCGGCCAGAATCGCCATCCGGGCCGCCATATCGCTCGGATCAGCCAGATTGAAACGGTGACACATGATTTTGGCTTGTTTGCGATCATTCACCAGTGCTTCATCCCGGGCATTGTATTCCAGCCCGGCCATCATCTTTTCTTTTTCTGTCATCTGTTCAGACACCGCGCCCTCCTTCTCTCACAGTGCGACACCATATAAAGTCAGATATCCGCCATTCGGCAAGGGTTCCTGATTTCCCTCAAAACTGAATCCCAGCCGGGTCAGCAGGCTGATGCAACGCGCATTCGCTGAATCCGTGATGGCCACCAGCCGGCGCAACGCCATTTTCTCACGCGCGAAAGTCATCATCGCCTCTGCCGCTTCGAAAGCGTACCCTTGCCCTTCAAAAGCCGGTAAATAGCCGTAACCCAAATCGATATCTTCAAGGCTGTCTCGCTTGATCAGGCCACAAATGCCAATCGGCGTATCATCATCTTGCAACGCAATTCGAAACAGCCCCATTCCAGCCGTTTGATACATCACCATCAGGCTTTGTGTCAGATATTTGTATGCATCTTCTTTCGAATACAGCTGTTTATCGCCGACAAACCGTTGAAAGCCCGCGGTGTTGTACAACTCAAAAATAAAATCTGTATCCGATTCAGTGAGCGGACGGATGGTCAGACGTTTTGTGTGAATCGATACCATGTCATTCATCCACAAGCGATTTGATCATGAAATGTTTATTCGAATGACGCGGAAAATCCTCCAGCGTCATCACGCAGTGATAGCCCTGTTTCTCGTAAAACGGGCGCGCCTGAAAGCTGAAAGTATCCAGTAGAACAGAGTGGCAGCCCTGTGCTCTGGCATACGCCTCAACCTGCGTCAGTAATTTGCCGCCAATCCCCTGATGTTGCAAGCTTGAGTCCACCCAGAGAAAATCAATCTGCAACCAGTTCCCCCAAACCGCACCGCTGATCCCACCCAGTTTTTTACCTTGTTCGTCCTGATAGAAACATGCCACTGGCTGATGCTCAATCTGACCAAGATGCGGCAGATTATGCGCGCGCAATCCCTCACGAATCGCCAGCAGATCGTCATCTGCTGGTTCGGTGGTGAATGAAAAAGACATGACCATCGTACTCCCTGATGCTGTGTTCAATTCTGAGCACAATGCTGACTTTACGGATAAATTTCAAGACGATCAGTTTTTCGACGGTATAAAAAAGGCAGCCGGATAGAGAATGGGCTGCCTGGTCATTGATGTCGTAGCAATTGCTCAGAGGCTTTGTTCTTCCGCTCTGAGGGTCAGCACTTCATAGCCGGTGTCCGTCACCAGAATCGTATGCTCCCATTGTGCAGACAATTTTTTGTCTTTCGTGACCACAGTCCAGCCATCTTTTTTGGTTTTGGTTTTGAACGTGCCTTCATTGACCATCGGCTCAATGGTAAATGTCATCCCCGGTTGTAAACGCAGCCCCCGTCCTTGATGACCCACGTGAAGCACCTGCGGGTCTTCATGCATTTCACGGCCAATCCCGTGACCACAATATTCACGAACAACGGAATAACCATGACTTTCTGCATGCTTTTGAATCGCATAGCCGATATCACCGAGCGTCGCACCGGGCTTCACCTGTTTGATTCCCTGCCACATGGCCTCATAGGTACATTTCACCAAACGCATGGCGCGAGGTTCTACATCACCGATACAGTACATCTTGCTGGAGTCCGCGATAAATCCATTTTTCTCCAGTGTGATATCCACATTGATAATATCCCCCGCTTTCAGCAAGCGGTTTTCATCCGGCATACCATGACACACCACTTCGTTAATTGAGGTGTTCAGCACGTAAGGATAATCATACTGGCCTTTACTGGCAGGTCGTGCAGACAGTTCACCTGTAATAAAAGTGTCGACCTTGTCGTTAATTGCCATGGTCGACACGCCCGCAGCAATAAAATCATCCAGCATTGCAAAAACCGACGCCAGCAACCGGCCAGATTCCCGCATCAGTTCAATTTCTTCAGCCGTTTTCAGATTAATTTTGTTCATGTATTAATTCCCGAACGGATTCTGCATCGCTCAGAAGCAACTTACGAATCAGCTCGTTATAGGTCAGGTTAGGATTCATTTCCGCCAGCAGACCCATCTTGATCCAGAATTCAGCCTGCGCATTAATTGAGCGTGACATCATCTGACTGGCTTTCCGGATTTCCTCATGCAGTTCATCCGAGATTTTCACGATTCCCATGATTTGGCTCGATAATATATGATTGATATACGGATTGTATATGTAATATATAAAGCATTCAATGGAATGCGATCAGGATCTAAGTCAGTCTTTTCAGACACGATCAGGCTTTGCTTTCTGCGAAGAGCCGCACAATAATATCGCTCTGTATTTCATATTCGAGCAGTAGCATGATTCAGGTACCCATTACTCCCCGTCCCAATTGGAAAAACCTCGCCGACGAATTTGGATTTCGTTTTCATACACTGGATGGTGAGCCGTACTGGATGGAAGACCGTTACTACCAGTTCAGCCTGAAACAGATTGAAGAAGAACTGGAAGCGCCAACCGCCGAACTGCATGAAATGAGTCTGGAGGCTGTCGAGCGGGTCCTGAAAGACGAAGTTCTGCTAAGAAAATTTCAGATCCCAGAAGATATGTGGGATCTCATCGTCAGTTCCTGGAAACAGAAAGCACCCAGCTTATACGGGCGACTGGATTTTTCCTATGATGGCAAGCAACCCGCAAAATTGCTTGAATTTAACAGTGATACGCCGACGTCCCTGTATGAAGCCAGCTTCTGGCAATGGCTGTGGCTGGAAGATCAGGTCAATGCCGGCAAACTGCCAAGACGTGCCGATCAGTTTAACCTGATTCAGGAACTCATGATTCAGCGAATGGCAACGTTAGGCAACTATCAACCCGGACAAACACTGCATTTCTCGTGTTGCCGCGACAGCATCGAAGACAGAGATACCGTTCAGTATCTTGAAGATTGCGCCAAAGAAGCCGGCCTGAAAATTTCGTTTGTTTACATTGAAGATATTGGCGTGAATGAAGACGGGGAATTTACCGATCTGGACGACAACCCCATTCGCTGGATGTTCAAGCTGTATCCCTGGGAGTTTATGTTCCGGGAAGAATATGCAGCCTATCTGAAAACAGCGAACGTGAACTGGCTGGAACCCATGTGGAAAAGCATCAGCTCAAATAAAGCCATTCTGCCGCTGTTGTGGGAAATGTTCCCCAATCACCCGAACCTGCTTCCCGCTTATTTTTCCGATGACCCGAAGGCTGCTGGCCTGACCAATTTCGTGAAAAAGCCGATTTTCAGCCGGGAAGGTTCCAATATCAGTGTGCACCGTGGCGGTGAATTGCTCCAGCATGAACCGGGCCCTTATGGCGAGGAAGGCTATATCGTCCAGCAATACACCCAGTTGCCACGCTTCGGAAATAATCACATGCTGATTGGCAGCTGGCTGATTAATGATGAACCGGCTGGCCTGACCATTCGAGAAGATGTGGGTTATATCACCAAAGATACATCGATGTTTATCCCGCATATTATTCTGGATTAAGACAGTGCCCCCCTGACGGCGGATATTTCCGCCGTCGAATATATAAAAACAAATCGGTCACATGGTGATCAAATATCAGAAGCGTCTATGAAACATCTGTTACTCCGTGTATTCAGCCAAGACGATAACGGAGTAGAGCTGGGTGTCATCACCAGAAGTGAACTGGAAGATATTATCGCATTCGACCCTCATGAATCGTATATTTCTGAACTGGAAAACTTTATGTTTCCAGATTGCCTCACCATGCATAAAAAGGTTGATTTTTCTGCTTTGGAAGACACACTGGACATTAAATTGCATGAATCCATTGTAGATTATTATTTTAGCTAGTTCATATGAGCGATGGCGCCAGTCATTCATTTGAAATGGCGTCATATCACCAAAACTCGGAATCAGGATGACCAAGACTGGCAGATATGAAACAATCGTCCATGCCATTGATAACAAATACAGGATCGTATGAACGAATATCTGAAGTTAGATTTACTAACTCTTGAACAGCTATCGAAAGACGCTGGCAAGCCGATTGACGAAGCATTATATCTACAATCCCTCCACAAAGCGGATCAAGACGGACTCCTGTTTGAATGTCGAAAACAGGGGATGCTTCAGGGTTATTTCACACTCAGAAAGTTAGAAGAATCAACCTGGTTTATCCCGATGTTCGTCGTTCATCCACAGCACCGAAATAAAGTCGTCTTTACATCTCTGTTTTCGCAACTGGCTCGTTTTATCAGCAAACATTCCATTCAAAAACTCGTCAGTAATGTACTGAGAAACAATACGTTGTCAGTCAACTTTCACCAGCGACTCGGGTTTGCCGTGACGCGAGAAAACGGACTGGGGTATGAATTCCAGTTAATTATCAATAACAAGGTGCTCTCACAGTGGAAGCACCTTGAAAAAGATCGTGAATAAGCAATGATGACCATTCATGACTCAAAACTTGCTGGTGTTTAACCGCATGAATCATTTAAAAATCAGTCTCCGATTCAATCATCTCGGTTATCTGACTCAATCTTGATGATACGCCGACCAACACCACCCAGTCAGTCCGGTAATACAATCACACCCAGCGGTTGCAGCAGTTGCTCTTGTTGCCAGTCGCAAATTTTCACGCCACTTAAATCAACCATTCTTGGGTCAAGCCCGTCCAGTTCTGAATGACTGAGATCGGCCCCCTGAATGGAAAATTGCCCCCAGCTGTCTTCTGAGAATACGCTTCGGCTCAGGTCTGATCCTTTGAACGATGCGCCTCGCAGGTTTGCACCCGTCCATTTATTTTCAAATAAATCACATTTCTCAATGCATTGCCGCTCAAAATTGGTATAGGACAAATTACACCCGGTGATATAAGCTGCGCAAAAATACATCTGATGACTGATTTGATTGACAAAACTTGCCTGAATGAAATTCGCCCCTTTCAAGTCACAGTCTCTCAATTCAATGCCAATGCAATTCGCCCCTTTGAAATTTGCCAGAGATAACTGACAGTTTTTAAAACTTGCTTCCCGCAGGTCACAATAATCGAAATGACAACCCTCTATCGCCCCCTGTTCAATAAAGAGACAATCTTCAAATTGCGTCTCTCTCAAATTCGCTCGACTAAAATCACAGCGATAAAATTTACAGCGCTGGAATAATCGATGGCTCAGATCCTGATGAGAAAAATCAGTCTGTTCAAATATTTTATTTTCTTTGGTCATGCGTTGTCTCCTGAAAGCCCGGGCCAGAGACTAACATTGAAGAACCGCACCACAAAGAAAAACAACCCCTTTAAAAACAGCAATTTAAGGTCCGCTCAAATCGCTATTTTAAGGCATCAAATCAGCTCATAGGGAAGTGTTCGAAGAGATAAACGAGCGCTTGAGTGAAGAAAAAAGTTTCGCTGAATACAGCGCGATACAGAGATTATCTTGTTTTCCTGATATACATCCGTTTTCGGCATGTACCGAAAGACGAATGGATGCATCTTTTCTATTTCAGTTTGCCATTCGAGTTTACGATTCAAAGTGCGAAAACAAGACAGAATGCAGTCAGTCCCGCCAACTGCACCACTGGACTCAAGTGCTGTCCCTTACTCCTGGAAGCTGTACCGGCGTTTCACTTCCACGACCTCAACCGTATAAGAGGCATACCATTTTTCACGGCCCAATTGTTGCGCCAGCGCGTGCTGGCTGTCTTTGTGCCAGTTTTGGATATCCGCTTCTGAATTCCAGTAAGAGATTGCGATTTCCTGATCGCCTTCAGTCACTGCGATAAAATCCTGGCAGTCGTACTTTGTAAATGCCAGATCCCGCATCACTTTCACCATCTCTGAGTAGTGGCTGTCCTGCTCACCTGTTTTTGCTTTAAAAATCACTGCAAACATTGCTGCTCCATTGCTGATTATGGGGTTATCGGTTCAAATTGTTCACTTTGGGCGTGGCGGAAGCTTCCATCTCACAAGCAGCCACGGCTTTGACTTCCGACGCTGAAAGCGAATAAAACTTTCGTTTTGCCATTGCTTTGACGGGTTGGTTTAGCTTTCTGACATTGCCCAGTTCCCAGGCAACATACCCCGCAACAAACTCAGATTCATCACACCCGGCTTGCCGGCTTTCTGATTGAATCCAGGGTTTACAGCCGACAATATCAACAATCGCCACCACAGCACCGTTTGGATCCGTCTGCCCCTTCTGAGTTAGACGAATCTCGTTCTGCACCAGCGCAATATTCTTCATTGGTAAGGTTTCGGGTTGCCAGGAACGAATTTCTAACGTCTTCTGGCCACTGGCTATCTTTTCTCCCCAAGGGGAGACTACAGAGAATGCTTTCAAATTTCCTCCCTGAAAACGCATAAAAAACGGCGGGAGAACCGCCGTTCACAATCAATAATGATTTACTCGTTCAACACCCGTTGCTGCGCCTGCAATGCCACATCAGCAACCTTTTCTATCAGGTCATTTCGTTGGCTGACAATTTCTGAAACCGACATCCAGCGGCAGTCACTGGCATCATCGCCCGGTTGTAATTCTCCGGTCAGATAGCGACAAAGTACAGGTACCAGAATAAAGTGATGATGCCGGTTGTCGGCGTCGAATTCATTCACCTCAACCACTTCCAGCAAGTGTTCTGGCTGCGCCTGAACACCGGTTTCTTCCCTGAGTTCACGCACCGCAGCATCACGCAGGCTTTCCCCAGGCCAGACTGAACCGCCGGGAAATCCCCAACCGCCTTTTTGAGGTTCATTTTTACGTTGCACTAAAATCAGCCGATCGGCTTGATAAGTAACCGCAAGGACGGCGACTTTGGGTGTGGTAAGAAGATGTTCTGGCTCTGTCATAGTTTGCTTCCAAAAATATCTCAGAGCGCCATGATAAAACATGTTGGAGAGCGAGCCTACCTTCCGGCCCCATGCAGGCCGGAAAGCAAAGAATGCTTCAGTTCAGTGGTTGAATGGGGGCTTTCTTAAACTCTGGATCGAGTTGATCATTAATTTTGATGTAGTCTTTCCCTTTCGCATCGTAAATTGACGGCTGCTGTGTCACCACGTTTTGACCCGTCCAAAACTCAATTGGATTCAGAACCAAGTAGTCTGCAACCGTTGTCAATGCATATACGGGAGACATCAGAATCGTCAGGCCGCCCCGAGCGTAGCGGTTATCCACTGCGTCCATGTTCAATTCCATCGTGGCTTGCGTGGCTGCCATTTGCCCGGCACAGCCGGTCAGTAAAGACACCAGAGAAACGACAACAAAAGCTATTTTTTTCATTTTTTACCCTCATCAAAAGCAGGCGTGAATTCTACAGACAGGCTTTTGAATGAGAATAAAAGAAGTGTCAAATTCTTTACAAATTCAGCTTTCATTCAGTAAAAAATATCGTTCTATTGACTAATTAAAAATCGTTTTCTCTTTTTCAGCACCGAACAAAGTATCGGTTACAAATATATAACGATTTGTTATCAGTGACCGCGCTATTCCTTATCAAAACTATCCACGATAATTGCCCCCATTGAAGCCGGCATGGCAATGACAAACGCACGTTTCACTGCGATAACCCAGTTATCCAGAATCGGAAATTGATTCAAAGAAAATAGAATTAAGCAAACCACCAGATAAGTGATCAAATAAGCACCAAATACCCGGACCAGAAACACCGGAACACGTCGGTGAATATTCTGACCAAACATGGATTGATAGGCATAGAGACCAATAAAGACCAAGGTGATTAAAACCAGTACAGTCAGATTCAGAAGCGGTAATGTTTCGCTTAATTGCCAGGCTTCTTCAGAAAAGGAGATGGGGACGCCCAAGGCAAAGGCACCAATGACAATTTGCCCCAGATCTTCAGTATTGAATTTCCAGTCCATCGCCCGTTCTCCATCCACTTTGCTGGCAGATAAGCTGAATTGACTGCCGGCTGTTCAGGCAGCCATCTCCCCTCCGGGATTCCAGAGGGGGAAGACACACATTAGCCGAGCAGAAACAAGCTGCCCAATCCCAGGAATGTAAAGAAACCCACCACATCGGTCACTGTGGTCAGAATGACTGAACCCGAGAGTGCCGGATCAATTTCATATTTATCGAGAATAACCGGAATCACGACGCCAGAAATCGCGGCCACCACAATATTAATGGTGATCGCCGTAGCAATCACACCGCCAATCGGCACACTACTGAACCAAAACGCAGCAATAATTGCGATCACAATCGCCCAGAGCACGCCATTCAAACAGGCCACCAGCAGCTCTTTCTTGGCCAGCGACCAAACGTTACCAAAGGTAATCTGCCCCATCGCCAACCCACGGATAATCAGCGTCAGGGTCTGACTACCGGCAATCCCTCCCATTGATGCCACAATGGGCATCAGAACCGCCAGCGCGACCACCTGACTCAATGTGGCTTCAAACAGCCCTATGGTCCAGGACGCCAGAAAAGCCGTCAACAGGTTGATGCCCAGCCACAGCGCGCGGCGTTTGGCGCTGAGCCAAACGGGCGAGAACAAGTCTGTATCCTCATCCAGACCGGCACGGGCCATCAGCTTTGCTTCATAAGATTCACGAGTAATTTCCATCGCCAGTCGCAAGGTCGCCCGTCCGACAAATCGCCCGTTTTCATCCACCACAGCCATCGCAGCCTGATCGGAGTGCTCCAGACGCTCGGCGGCATCATCCACATCCATCTCTGCATTCAGCGGGGCCGCAATATCATCCTGTAAGGTATCCACTCTGGCCTGCCCGTCTGCCGCCAGCAGCACATGCAGGGAAACCTCACCTTTGTACAAGCCTTTCTTATCAACAATGTACACCCGGTCCAGCATGGGGTGTTCTGCTCGGCGAACTGCCCGTAAAGCTTCCGCAACCCGGGTATTCGGCGTTAACATCACCAGATTGTGATCAACATAACGGCCGATGTGTTCTTCATCATACTGCTGACTTTGCTCATACCAGGTTTTCTGATCCTGGCTCATCTTTGCCAGCGCAAAATCCACCAGCTTATCTGACAGACTCTGCGACAGCTCGATCAGATCTTCAGCATCCAGACCATGCAGCATTGCCCGCAGATCCGGCATGCTGAGATTATCGATCAGGGTACTCCGGGCATCCCCCCGCATGGCAACCAGCACTTCCACCCGTTGTTCTGGTGCGACGGTTTGCCAAATTGCCAGACGCTCCCCCATCGGCAGGGATTCGAGCAGCAGACCGAGTTCCGAGGTTTCCAGCGCCTCTGACGCTTCATGGAAGATCCGTTCCTGCTCTTCATCCTGCGCACGGTTCAGATCCTCAACCCATTGACTGAGTTCCTGTTGAGGCAGCAGCTCTTTTACATCAGCATTTACATCTGAATTGTTTTCTTCTTTCGTCATATTTTTTCTTTTTATCGTGATGACTGCGGGTTGACCTGAGCAGCCTCCGGCTGCGATGCACCCTCAATGTCCGGTGTAACCGTATCTGTCAACCGGGTCAGTTTAATCACAGGTTTTAGCAAAATGATGTTATTGGGATAAGTCACCAGACTCCCATCAGCACGCTGAATCAGCACATGAAACATGGTGATATCCTGAATCACCCCACTGATATCTTCATCTTTATCGACCACCTTCACCATGTCACCGATACGATACGGAAACACAAAAAAGATCAGTACGCTGGCCGTCACATTGCTCAGCATGGACCACTGGGCAAACAACGCCACGCCCAGCACCGCAAAAGCGGATGAGAAAAACAGTGAGATGTCACTGTAGCCCAGTCCCAGACTGATCACGGCAATACTGAACAGAACAAAAAACACGGCCGAAGACAGGACCCGTGAAATAAATTTCACTCTGACTTCACTCACCATTTTTGTCTTGCCCAACCTGACCAGCCAGAGATTCAGCACACGCTTAGCAATGGCGTAAACCACCAGAAAAGTCAGAATGATAAACAGGTTATAAGTGAGCCTGCTCTCGATAACCGCTTCCAGCATTAAAGAAATTTCATCCTTCTCAACAGAATAATTTCAAACAAGGTAATGGCGCCCAGTGCGATACAAAAGGCCCAGAATGCCGCCGCAGAGTCCACCCCGGGCATGCCGCCGATATTAACCCCCAGCAAGCCGGTAAGAAAGCTGATTGGCAGAAAAATAATCGAGATCAGCGATATCAGATACGTATTTCGGTTCACTTTTTCTGACTGAATCTGGCTCAGATGAAGATTGACCACCTGAATTTGTTCAATGTAAAAGTTAATGGATTCATTGATTCGAATCACCAAATCCCGACAGTTCAACAAAGGTATACGCCAGGCTTCTAATTCGTACATTTCCGACTGAATCAAATCATCCAGTGCGTAACGCTGGGGCGTCAAAAAACGCCGGATTTTCAGCAAACGCTTATTCAAATCAGCCAGTGACTGACTATCGGCTTCATCCTGGTGCTCTGCGTCATACTCAATTTTTTCCTCAATCGGATCGAGAAAGATTTCAATATTGCGGTTCAGTTTATCAATGATGGTAATGAGTAAGGCAAACAGATTCGCCGGCCCCTTCCCAGCTTCGTACTGATGGCGGGCTTCCGCGATCGCCCTTGACGGATACTTCCGCGTCGAAATCAGACTGCCTCTGAAATAGAGAAACCGAATGCTCAGCATATCATCCGGATTCGTTCCTTCGTTCAGGTTGATTCCCCGAAGGATCAACAGAAAAATATCGTCTTCCAGTTGTTCAAACCGTGGCCGTGTATCATCGGCAAGCAATACCGAAGCAATTGATGAAGGCACCCCTACCGCGGATAACCATTCTGGCAAGCCGGCAGCATCCCGCTGACAGTGATACCAGCAATTTTTTTCCAGTTGCTCACAATCAGCCAGCGTCAGCTTCTTCGGCGTTTCTCCTAATTGCCAGCCATCAATAAACCATGCACCATCATATTCAGAAAGACCCATGAGACGCGCCTCCTCTGCGCGAAAAATTGAAGACCTGAATGACAGAATTGCTTAAGTGATATCCACTTCATCACTGACTTCATCAAGAAAATTCTCAATGTGTTGCTCAACTTCTGAACTGGCACCTTTACTGAAATAGGCCAGATGAAACACTGCATCCCCTTCATTCACCAAAGGCAACATTTGCTGACCAATGACAATGCCATCCCTGGGTGCCACCATGGTATCTTCACCCTGGCCCAACGGCGCACTGATATAGGCCAACGCCTGCCCTTTGATGACGCGTTCACCAAGCGCGACAACACAGCGAACAATCCCGTTTTGCTCGGCCCGCACCCAGCTGCTGGAGCGGGCGATAAACGGAGAGGCCTTTTCTTTCTTGCGACTGACCCGGCGAATCATCCCCAGCATTCGCATCACGCCGACCACACCTTTCACCGCAGCGGCAATCACCAGCGGTTCAAAGCGCAACGCTTCTCCGCCTTCATAAGTGATCACGGGGATATTTTCTGAATCCGCAACAGCACGTAAAGAACCGTCGCGGATGGCTGCATCCAGAATTACTGGGGTTCCGAAGGCATGCGCCATCGCAGCGCTGGCCTCATCCTCCAGATTCGCTCTGACCTGCGGCAAATTCGCCCGATGAATCGCTCCTGTATGCAAATCAATAATATGCGTACACTTTTTGACTACGTGTTCACTGAATTGATAAGCCATTCTGGCTGCGGTCGACCCTCGTTCTGAACCGGGAAAACAGCGATTCAGGTCTCTTCTGTCTGGTAAATAACGTGATTTATGAATAAATCCGAACACATTCACCACTGGCACTGCAACCAAAGTGCCGTGCAGTTTCATGGGGGCAACTTTATTCAGCAGTTGCCGGACAGCTTCCACACCATTCAGCTCATCGCCGTGAATTGCAGCACTGACCAGCAACACTGGCCCCTGATACCGGCCATTCACCACGTGAACAGGAATGTTCAACGGTGAATGGGTATAAAGTTGCGCCGCTTCAAGATCAATGGTGGCAGATTGCCCGGGAGGCACTTCTGTGCCCATAAATTCGATGACTTTATTTGATTTAGCCTTTGCCACTCGTGCGCGTCCTTTGCGGTTTTGCAGTTGATTCTATGTATTGGATTATCATACCGGCGATATCCTTACCAGTCGCCTGTTCAATCCCTTCCAAACCTGGGGAGGAGTTCACTTCCATCACCAGCGGGCCCCGCTGAGACCGCAGCAAATCGACTCCGGCAACCCGAAGGCCCATCACTTTCGCGGCCAGTACTGCTGTTCGTCGTTCCTCTGGCGTGATCCGTACCAGTGACGCTGAGCCACCCCGGTGCAGATTTGAGCGAAACTCCCCTTCTGCGCCCTGACGCTTCATGGCTGCGATCACTTTATCGCCAATCACAAAGCACCGGATATCCGCACCACCGGCTTCTTTGATGTATTCCTGCACCATAATGTTGGCGCGCAGGCCCAGAAAAGCCTCAATGACGCTTTCTGCCGCTTTGCGGGTTTCTGCCAGCACCACACCAATGCCTTGTGTCCCCTCCAGCAGTTTAATCACCACTGGGGCCCCACCGATCATTTCCAGCAGGTCATCAATATCGTCTGGCTTACTGGCGAAACCGGTAATCGGCATCCCCACCCCTTTGCGGGACAGTAACTGAAGTGAACGCAACTTATCGCGTGAGCGGGTAATCGCGACAGACTCATTGACTGGGAATACCCCCATCATTTCAAACTGCCGCAGCACCGCACAGCCATAAAAGGTCACGGATGCGCCAATTCTTGGAATAATGGCATCGAAGCCAGAAAGATCCTGACCTTTCGCGTGAATGGAAGGTTTATCCGAATTGATGTTCATGTAACACCGCAAGGCATCGATCACTTCAACCTGATGGTCTCTCTCCTGACAGGCCTCAATCAGTCTTCGGGTTGAATAGAGTTTCGCATTGCGGGAAAGAATACCGATTTTCATGGTTACTCCAGTAGAACACGTGTTGTCGTCGTCATGTATGGGACAGCCAGCGCTGAAGGAAAATGACCCGGAGCCAGACCTAAGTCGTCATCGCTACATGATCTGCCCGCATCATGGCTGCCTCACGACGTGAAACCTGCCAAGGCCGGTCAGGTTGCAAAGCTGAGGCACCGCCCGGATCTGCTGCTGGCTATACTCCCCCTATGCTCAATACGCCTAATGAAGGCTGAAGTTCAGCCTCAAAGAAACAATAGCTCTCAATAGCTTAGCTGAAAATAACGTGCACGAAGGAATGAAGCACACCCCGTTTCAATCTGTGCCTGGAAATATATGGTCGATTGCTGTGCTCTGAATCTGGCAAAAACTCTGCTCATCGGTGGCAGCCTGTGTCATTTTGTCTGGGCTGCGCCCACTGCGACGCAACAAGATTTCGGCCCCCTCAAGACCTATGCGCAGTCTCCGTTGCAGTCCACCAGCCTGAGCCCGCAACTCAGAAGCGGTTTTGCACTGCCTGCAGACAGTCTGGAGTTTTACGCGAATACGACGGCATCCAGCATCTGGGCAGAAACAGATGAATACCGGGCCGACTATTATCAATCCACATTCAGTACCGGACTGATGTGGCAGATCACAGAAGGATGGCAACTGGAGCTGGATGCCAGCTGGCGGATTGCTCTCGACACTCATTTAGATAATCTGACAATGGGCTTTCACAAACTGTTCGGCATCGACCCAAACGGCAGAGATAACGTACCGAGGCACAGTTTCGAGATCTCCATCCCGGAATATGATGTGGCATATTCAGACTTTAAAGGCGAAACGCTGTCCCGCACGTTTACCCTGTACAGCGGATGGCAAGTGGTTGATTATCCAAATGAATCCCTGTCGATTGGTGTCTCACTTTATTACAATTATGTCGGTTCCGGTCCGTTCCACACGCACAATTTTGAACAGGCACTTCAGCTCAACTATAGCTATCATCAGGCACGCCACCGCTTTCATGCCATGTTTGGCGGAGTGTACCGCAAAAATCCGGCAGCCCTGATCCCCTACAACGAGCTGACCTATGCCGCTGCCGCCGGATGGCAATACCAGTTCAACGGACCCCACCGTTTTTTGCTGGAATACCATTTTTACGAAGGCGCATCAGAAGCGACTTCTGCCCTGTCACAAGCCTCCAATGAGATTCTGACCGGTTACCGTTACCACTTTTCATCCAGTGTGCTGGAACTGATCCTGACCGAAAATGTATTCAACATGGACAACAGTCCGGATGTCGCCATTACTTTGGGCTACCGTCAGCGTTGGTAACGGCTTCAAAACGCGCGAGCAGGAAATCAATAAACAAACGCAATCGCTTCGGAATGAGTTCTCTCTGCGGATAGACAAAGCTGATGGGTACGACCGGCGATTGCCAGTCCGGTAGAATCCGGATCAACTCTTTTTTATCCAGATGTTCCCGGCAGATAAACTCCGGCAACATGGCAATCCCCAGTCCGTCCACGCAGGCTGAAACCGCCGAGGTAATGGTATTCACCCGAAAACGGTAAGGCAGATCAATCTGCACATTCTGATGATCTTTCTCCAGTTCCCAAGCGTTCAGCTTCACCGCATTGAAAATTTTGATCTGATGATGCGGTGCTGCCAGATCCGCGGGGGTCATGATTTCCCCGTGCGCAGCCAGATATTCCGGACTGGCAACCAGAATTCGGCGGGAGGAATGAAATGGTCTGGCGACCATCCCTGAATCATTCATATCACCGACCTGCACATACAAGTCTATTCCTTCGGCTATCAGATCGACTTCCCGGTTGCTCAGTTCAAGATGCAGACTGACATGCGGATAGCGTTTGAGAAACTCGTTCATGCTTTTCCCAAATACTTTCTGACCCAGCTCGACTGGCATCACAACATTCAGTCGGCCACGAATCAATTCCTGATTTGCCGAGACTTCCAGTTCAGCCTGATTGGTAATTTCCACCACCTGACGGCAGGAGCGATAAAACGTTTCTCCTTCATGGGTCAAAACCAGATTCCGTGTACTTCGGGTCAGCAACCGAACCCCGAGATCTTTTTCCAACGCTGCAATTTTCCGGCTGAGGGTTGATTTAGTGATATCCATCGTTGCAGCGGCCTGCGTAAAACTGCCGCATTCCACCACCTGAGCAAACATCGCCCATGCATTTAAATCCATCTCACCCCCCAATTTGTTCAAAACTTGCAACAGTGTTTTCGATTTTTCCTATCTAATCAACCAATACATATTTTTTTACAATTCTTGCCCAAACATAAATCACAACAATCAGAGTACTCATGGCTGAACAATCCTCCCCAAAATCTTCTCGCCTTCCTTTTGTTGCAACGCTCGTGCTCGGGGTGATGGCCGCTTCCGTCGCTGGATACTGGTATGGGTATGGGCGTTATTTCCAATCGACAGACAATGCCTATCTGCAAGGCGAAATCACCAATATCAGCCCAAAGATTGCCGGATACATTCAGGAAACCTATGTCAGTGACAATGCGCAGGTCAAAGCGGGTCAGTTGCTGGCCACCATTGACGATCGGGATTACCAGGCTGCGCTGGAAAAAGCCAAAGCGAATCTGGCTGTCACTCAGGCCGCTGTCACGAATCTCAATGCTCAATCCCAGCTACAAAAAACGGTGATCCGTCAGGCTGCCAGTCAGGTTGATTCTGCTCAGGCTGACGTCGAGCGCGCCCAGCAGCAAGCCAAAAGAACCCGATCGCTGCTGGCAAAGAGCTATTCCTCGCAAGATGAAGTGGACGATGCCAGCTCGCATCTGAAAGTGAGCCAGGCAGAACTGGAAGCCGCCAACGCCAGTCTGCAAGCTGCCCGGGATCAGCTTCAAGTACTTGGCAGCCAGAAAAATCAGGCAGAAGCCTCAGTCAGCGAAGCAATGGCGCAGGTCAAACAAGCTGAACTGAACCTCAGCTATACCCATATTTATGCGCCGGTTGATGGCATCATCGGGAAACGCAGCCTCCGTCTTGGTCTGTATGTCCAGCCGGGCATGCCGCTGCTGAGTCTGGTGCCGACGCATGATGTGTGGATTGAAGCCAACTTCAAGGAGACGCAGCTCGCCAAGATTCATCAAGGGCAGCATGTCGAAATCGAACTGGACGCTTATCCGGGACAGACACTGGACGGGATTGTCGATAGCTTTTCTCCGGCCACTGGCGCAAAATTTGCCCTGCTTCCTCCCGAAAATGCCACAGGGAACTTCACCAAAATCGTGCAGCGTGTGCCGGTGAAAATTGTGATTCCGCATCCAGAGCAACTGAAAGGCCAACTCTTGCCCGGACTCTCTGTCATCACAACCATTGACACCCGTACGGCTTCAACACAGTCCCCTGAAACACTGGCCAAAGCCGAGGTTGCCCATGAGTGAGCAGGCACTGACACCACCGGTCTCTGCGCCGGTTCAGCAAAACGCCGATGCCGTGCCGCGCCGCCATTGGATAGCGCTGCTGGGTGGCATGCTGGGTGCTTTCATGGCCATTCTGGATATTCAGATCACCAACTCATCCCTGAAAGATATTCAGGGCGCGCTGTCGGCCACACTGGATGAAAGCTCGTGGATCTCCACCTCCTATCTGGTGGCAGAAATGATTGCCATTCCTTTAAGTGGCTGGCTGTCCAGATCGCTGGGAACCAGACGATACTTGATTGGCACCACAGTTATTTTCACGATTGCCTCCCTACTGTGTTCCATTTCCTGGAATATGGGATCGATGATCACATTCCGGGCCATTCAGGGGTTCAGTGGTGGCGCACTCATCCCCATGGCTTTTTCGCTGGTCGTTCAGTTGCTCCCCATCCATAAACGGGCAATTGGCATGGCAATGTTTGGGATCACCGCAACATTTGCACCGTCTATCGGCCCGACACTGGGCGGCTGGCTGACAGAGCATCTGTCCTGGCATTACATCTTTTACATCAACCTGCCGCCGGCTTTGCTGATGCTCGCTATGCTTCGTTACGGGCTGGATGATGAACCGATGAATCTCGACAGCCTGAAAAAGGCTGACTGGACAGGCATCTTGACCATGGCCATCGGCCTGGGAAGTCTGGAAGTGCTGCTGGAAGAAGGGAATCGTGAAGACTGGTTCAGCTCACAGTTGATTCTTGCATTGGCCGTCATTGCCGGCTTAAGCCTCGTCGCTTTTGTGATCACCGAATTGCGTCATCCCAGACCACTGGTGAACCTTCGGCTCCTTCGTAATCCGCATTTTGCCATGTCGGGACTGGCCTATCTGATCCTGGGGATGGCGTTACTGGGTTCGATCTATGTCCTGCCTTTGTATCTGGCACAAATTCAGCAATACAATGCTCTGGAAATCGGTAAAGTCTTGATGTGGATGGGTTTTCCGCAGTTGTTGCTGTTCCCGCTGATCCCCAGACTGACCCGGCTCATCAAACCTAAATATCTGGTGGCATTTGGTTTTGTGATGTTCGGCCTGAGCTGCTATGTCAACACGCACATGAGTCAGGATTTCGGCGGACAGCAAATGATGCTGTCCATGCTGCTCAGAGCCTTTGGCAGTCCGTTCATTATTGTGCCCCTGTCACTGGTTGCCATGCAGACCATCGAAAAAGCACAGACACCCGATGCCTCCACCATCACCAATGTGCTGCGCAACTTAGGCGGCGCATTCAGCATCGCCCTGATCGCCACCATGCTGGATAACAAAGCCCGGGAACATCTGGCGCACATCAAAGCCAGTCTGCCCAGTGTCAGCAACGATGCCTGGCACCAGCTGGCACAGCAAGCCGGCCAGTTTTTGCAGCAAGGCACAGATAACACAACAGCGATGCTGAAAGCCAAAGTCAGTCTTGCGCAAAGCATGCAAACCGACGCTTACATCATGGCCTATAACGATGTGTTCATCATGATGACGGGCTTTCTGGCATTTGCAGCTATTTTGATTTTGTCACTGCCAGATGCAGAAGCGGCAAAAGCGTAATACAACCGGACTCACGCCGTCCTAAACGTAAAACATCTTGCCTGACTCCCGGGCAAGATGCTTTTCATGCAGTGCTTTTTCCGACTTGAAATCACCAGGTTAAATGATCATATCGTCTTCTCGCCGTAAGATACGCGACAAGGGTATAGATCAGCATCACCAGACTGAACGTCAGCCAGAAACGATAAAAATTCATCGTATAATTCATCGTTTCCACTTCGGCTACCACGTCTTTCGTCACAGGTATCGGCTGATAAATATACACCACCAACTCTTTTTCAATCGGGCGGAAAAAGCTGACAGACGCATGCATTGGGGTCACAAATCCATACAAGTAACCAATCAGTGCCTGTCTCACCTGTTGATGAATTGCTTTTGCGCTGAGTGTTTGTCCACTCTTGTAGGCAGTGGCATCAAAAATCTGGGTCTGTAAATCTTTCAGTGAGAATGTTTTCGTAGAAAACTTCCTTTCTCCAATCTCAATCTTCAGCGGGACCTGAGACTTCACTTTTTGTTTCGCCGCAATAAGCTGATCATAAATCTCCCCTTGCTGATTGACGAACTGCTCACCCGCTCGTGTTAACGCAGAAAAGTCAGAACGATGATCCATATCGACAACAAGCGCCCCAACTTTACTCGCAATCGATTGTGTTAATTGTTCAAGAAATGGTTCATCGAGTTGATCATAGGCGTCAATATAACCGCGTTCTTGACCTGGCGATAAATGAAAATGATCAAGTTTGATTGCATCACCTGATTTTAATAAAGACAATTGTGCATCATCAGTATCTTGAATCACTTTCGGTTTGATATGCATTTGCGTGAAATGCAAAAATTCATGATAGAAGCCCGACTGATAGAAGTTGACTGTCATATTGGCAAAAATCGCTGTGATAATCAGCCATCCAACCAAACATCTTCCCAGAGACCTCTTTTTCTCTGACAATGAGAAAAAAGGGCTTTTATGATTAATTAAATTGGGTTCGATATGAAAATGAGGCTCAAGTTTAATCTTTCCATGAATAATGCATTCACGCTCATCTTCAATGTAATCGCGATAAAAAACCAAAGGAACATCACCTATTCTTCCGGTTTGACCCATATCAATCTCATCCCCTTCTCTGTCCCAGTCAAATATTCCGCTGACCTCATACAGTAAATGATTTTTATAAATTGCACGACAAATTATAAAAAATGGTAAAGCCGAAAACAGTAAAGTCAGATAGGCAACAATGTCATATCCGCCATCCCCATCATAACCAATTAATGCCATAAACATCATAATAAATAACACCATTGGTATCAAAACATGTGATAGGTCATAAAAATCTGGATTCACTTTGAAGACCCTTGGCAGGGTATACAATGGCTTTAGTTTCGATAAAATATCAACATGATCAATGCGAGTCACATAGAACGAATTAAAACAGATCACACCTTCAACACGGGCTGTCCATTTCCCAACTTTCCCATATTCATTTTTCCCTTTCAACTCACTTTCAGGCCAGTAAACTGAGTTGATTTTCAATTGATTGATATATTTCCTCTCTTCTTTTGATTTTAACTTCCCTCGAATTTCATGGACACGGTTATCCATGAAAGGTTTCTTATATATTTTGCGCACCAGTTTCATTTGTTCATCAGACAGAAACTTTCCTTCATGATTTTCTTTGAATGAATGAAGTAACCGATACTGTTTCACCACATAGCTGACCATTCCATAGATCATCATACAGAAAAAACAAATTAACGCTGGTGTCGCGATAATTAAAAACAGTAAATCCCACAAGTGCTAAGCCCTCACGCTAATATGATGATTCATGTGTTCTATTCAGAGGTTATTCCCACATCTCTTGCTGATAAAGATGGGCGTATCGTTGCTCTGCCGTGGCATAGGCGTAAGCTGAATAAATCAACATCACACTACTTACAGCAAGCCAGAAGAGATAGTATTTCCAGCTCAGAGCGATATTGTCGATTGGCTCGATAGAGGTAACAGGCTGATACACATATCCGACCAACTTCTTTTCACTGGGATCAAAGAAGCTCACAGACAGATACATAGATGCTTTCCAGCCATATAAATAATGGATCACCGACTTTCGAATGTGCTGATATTGCTCGCCGTAAGTGATTCGCTTGCCATCCGGATATCGAGATAAATGAAACACAGCATCCCGGAGCTGACTCAGTGTCAACACTTGTGTCTTGAACCTTCCATCCCCAATATCAACACGAAGAGGCGTCTGAGCGGCGATCTCAGCTTTAGCCGATTCTAAAGATCGGTAAAGACTCGCTTGAGGATTCATGAATTGCACCTCTGCTTTGTGCCAGTTTCGCCGTGCTTCCTTCGATAATTTCACCCGGTGATGACTGTCGAAGAGAATGGGCCTCACTGAATCAATAATCGATTGTGTGATAGCATTCACGCGTTTCGGATCATAGCCATCCCGCACAATGATCATCCCATGCTCTTCTCCGGGTGAAAAATAAAGCCCCTGAAGCTTGATTGCATCACCAGAATCTAACTTCGACAATGCACGGGTATCAACATCGCGTGCAATGTCGTAATGCAAATGATGTGTGGCAAAACTGTGATACTCTTTATAAGTGACTGAGTGATAAAAATTAGTCGTCATGGAAATTAATACAGAAGTGATCATCATCCACAATAACAAACACCAAAGCAGTGACTTCTTTTTGTGCTCTAAAGAAAAAGAGGGGTTCTTACCATCGACCAGCACAACATCCAGATGAAAGTCAGGTGTATGGCAAATATGACCATGTACTGTATATTCCTTCCCCTCTTTAAAAACATCATGCGCTATTTCTACTGGAAATCCATTCAAATTCCCTGGCCTGTTGATTGATACTTCTTCAGAATATTCAACAGAATGAAAGTGTCCTTTGAATTCGTAGAGCCATTGGCTTTCATATATTTCCCGACAAATAAAATAAATCGGAAAACTGCCGAGTAATAACGTCATGACAATAAAGAACATCAATGAATCATAATAATCCATCACTGCCATAAAGAACATATTGATCAGCACAATCGGAATCAACACACAAGAGAGATCAAAGGAGACAGGATTTACCTTCTTGACCTGAGGTAATGCATAAAATGGTTCTGATTCCGCCAGAATATCAAAGTCATTGATGCGAATGGCATAGAAAACCTTCTGATGTACAACCCCCTCAACCTGCAATCGATTTGTACTGACATATTGACATTCACCAGTTTCTTCTTGGTCAATATCCGGCCAATATGCAGACCGAACAACCAGCCTTCGAAGGCGCGCCTCATTCAAGGAACGATGTAACTTGCCAGTGACCTTAAAAACACGATTATCTTTGAATCGCTTTTTATAGATCTTTCGGAGTAACTTTAATTGTTCAGTCGTCAATGTTTTTTGAGGCTGTTGACGCAATAGCGTCCGAATAATCAATCTCTTCTTCAAAAATTCACTGATCAATCCTTGAATAAGCGCATAAGTCAAGAGAATAAAAAAAGTAAACGAACAAATAAAAAGCAATTCTAACATTTCAAATGAGAGACCTAAGGTTAATTTTGAATAAAGGCGACCGGAAAAGTGGAAAATTTAGTTCATTGTCGCAATGAATGACCGTGACAAACACGTTTATCTTGTGGCTAGTTTACGACTGAAATAATCATTTTCAATCGTTCACTTTAACATGAATTCAGGTCAGAATTCTTAATTAAGGGAACGCCACAATCAAGAGTCCACCACGCTCAGCGGTGAGAAAGTCCATTTTTCAATGAAGTCTACAGTGACAGTGAGATTCCCTGAATCATTTCAGGAAATCTCAGGGAGATCCACTTCAGTCAAATTCAAAAAAGCATCTCGCTTCCTGAATTCGCAGTTCTCATTCTCTTTCTGATTTAAATAACCCCATTTAATTTTCTCATTAATTCACTAATTTCTTGTGGTTCATCATAGTTTTTAGAATCAAATAAATTTTTAGTATCTTTTGAAATTTCATGTCCATGAAATGTCTCAATTTTATCTATGACTTCATCTCTAGTACCAGCTTGACAGAAGATATCCGTATAAAAACAAATTTGCTCATCTGTCTCAATCTCACCATGATCATGCTCATGAAAACTATAAAAGCTATGATACAACCTAAAATTATCTCTTGGCTCATCACTATCATCATGAACCCGAACAAAGAGTATATCTTCAATGGATGAAATACGTTGTGTCAAACCAAACTTTTCAAAGTCAACAAGGCTCAACACGAGCCATGTTACACCTAACCCGCCAGCACCAATTAAAGCAGTTGGACCAACAATAAATATTGTTAATACTGTCAAAATAGCCAAAGCAGCTAAAATTTTCTTACCCACCTTATTTGCCAAATCGGGCGAATACACATGTTCTTTTGTGATCAAACCATATTGGCTCAATATACAATGCTGACGATTATGGTGATATATTGACATACTTCCTATAAAGAGGCTTACAATTGCCCCGATAAACATCAGCACCCAAGTCATTGTTTCACTGAATGTTTTTGATAAATCCCCCCCGTAATATATCATCGTAAAACCAGATGATAACAAAGTAAAAAAGGCGACAAACTTTGTTAAAGTGAGCCATCTTTTACTCTTATTTGGAAAATGATACACCAATTGATCCCATTCAATTCTTTCTGGATCATTTTTTATCTTACAATAAAGGCTATTGACATCCATCTTTGATAGCTTTTTAAACTTAACAGATTCATCGTTTAATGAGTTATATTGCATACTTTCACCCTTCAATTAAAACATTAGCTTGGGGTAGAAAGCTAAAATTGTTTTTATATTTTTCAATTATTTCATCTTCACTAAGGAGTGAAGGGGTTAAATTTTTGTCTCGAACCATGAAACTGTAATGATAAATAAAATCTTCTTTATCATTCGATTTATTTGGATCTGAGTACTGAATAGAAAAGCTAACATCTCGATGCTTATTACTTAAAGGAATATAAAATTGAAAGACAGGTTTATCCAAATCCTGTGGTTCAATTTCTAAAAACTTTTTCCCATTTTCACTTAACCATAAACCAAGATTATTGGTCATGATAGTTCTTGTCTCATCTTTATCTGGCTCTGATATCATCAATTTCAATATTTTCCTTGATTTCTCTATTGGTAGAACCATATTTATAGTTACACCTTTCATGATTTGCGTAGGCGCTGCAACAGGATATGTATTTGAATAATTATAGACTACATCATAATCTGGTTGTGCATAAACAATAGGCTTTAAATGCATTTTTTTCAACTTCAAAATCGCCTCAATATATAGATTTTGAAGTTCGGTTAAATCAAGCGTTTTTGTCCATTTAATATTTGCATCTATCCCCCATTCCGAGGTCGCCAACCATTTCTGATACTCATTTCTATCAAAAAAATCGATCAAGGCATTTACAATCATGATTGCAGTATTTGTAAATGCAAAAATGCATAAAATCCAAGGGTTAAAAACAGAAGCGACAGCACCTTGTGATAAACCAAAAATCTGTATCAATCCAATTAGAGTCTGAACAGAAAGCAACCCCACTTTTATTCCATTCAATGTCTTCACTTCATTTTCAGACTTCAAAAAAGCTTCAATAGTTAAGATGGATTCAACACTTGTTGCAATTACACCAGCTGTTGCCGCAATAATTGTTAATCTTGCAAATCTTAATCCAGCTTGAGCTCGATTGCCAATAATACGCCCTGCACTTTTCAGTTGATTATAAGTAAATTGTCGAGATAAATTATTCACATCAAAATTTGTCCAAGCCTTAGCTTGAAAAAGTGCAGCTAGAGAATTAACGCTATAAGATAATCTTTGCAAGGAGCCTAAAGATTCCTCAAGAGTATCCACATTGTTTGTTTTTAATCCATCTGAATACTCAACATAATCCTTTAATGTTACAAATATTACTAATAAATCAACACCACTACTTGCTATTAATTTTCCAGAATTTTTTGTAGCGTCCAATAGATTTTTCTTAACATAATTTGTAGCTTCTTCAGAAATATGGGAAGCAAAAACACGCATCTTACTTGGCTTATTTTTTATGTGCTCATCCAATTCACTACTATATTTATTTGCTTTTTGCTTAGCATCATACATTGCTTCAGTTTCAGCATCGTAATTTAATCCCATACCTCGCTTAACAATTTTACTCCAAGATTCATTCTCATTTAAAATCTGGTTTTCATAAAATCTTTTATTTTTATTAATATTACTCTCTAATTCTTGACGTTTTTTTGTCCATGCCTTTTCTTGTTTTGTATATTCTTCTTTGACATGTGTTTCAGATGAAGTTGCTAAAGTTTCACCAAAAACGCCAGCACGAATTAAGTACCTCGCACCTTTCGTTCCACCGATAACGCCCAGAGTAGCCCCTAGAGAATGAGCTATAGCACTAACAGACTTTGTTGCACCTAATTTTAAAGGTTCACTAATAACTTCTGCAAAACTTTCATATGCTTTTGCTAGAGGTTTAGCAAAATTTTTAAATTTTGGATGTTCCTGTGTTCCAGGATCCGTAATAAATGCAAGAACGGCTGCATAACTGATTACAAAATCTTTTACAGGTGTAGCACCACTTCCTTCTTTCAATAGGTCAGTATTCGCTGCTAGCTCAAGGTCCCCGCAACTTTCATCATAGAGTGCATAAATATCATAAATATCACTACTAAAAGCGGAAACAAATAAAGGAAAAATTGTTGTTGGTTTTTTAAACTCATTTGCGAGCCACTCGACTTGTGATTCAGTAAGTCTACTATGAACCAAAGGTATATATAGCTCACGGTGAACTCCAAGAAGATATCGCTGCCCTTCTTGTGAGTAAATATCAGCATATCCTTTAATAGGATATTTCCCAAACGCTTTAGCCATTGCAATAGCAGTATTACGATGGGTTTCAACTAGATTTATCAGTATGTCTTCTTCTTGAAGATATTTACATTTGTCTTTAATCAGTTTATCGACATGGATCATTCTACGATTTTTACTTAATTTCTCCCAATCAGCATAATATTTAGAATAAGAAATACTGCCGTGCTTTTCTCTAAAACACTCCTCAGATTTCCACAAGTCTATCGCTAGTTGTCTCGCTAAATTCTCACTTTTCTCTGTCCCAACACGTAGTGTATCTTCATAATTTTTCCTCAATTCATATAATTTACAGATTTCCTGATATATCTCTAGTTGTTCATCTTTAGGCATATCGTCAATCAGCACAGGATACCTAATATTCAATCCCTCAGGGATTCCTGTTGCTGTCATCTGTAAAGCAGACTCCATCATCTGGTTTTTGATTCCTTGATCTTCAAGGAAATCGTGCCAAATTGCTGTCGCAACACTGAAGCGTACACCCATTTCATTTAAATCACTAAGCGGATCATTAATAGCAACAAAATAACCAGTTTCATTTTCTGGAATTGCATTGATGATCTCTGCTGCGGAGGCTATCGGCTTAACTTCTAGAACTTCTTTTTCTTTATCATCTACTGCTGGCATCTTAGTATGCACTAACCCAGAAAAGCGCTCAATTTCCCCGCCCCCTTTATAATCAATATCTGCAACCTGATCGAGCATCTCGATATCAGCAATGTGCGGACTGGAGTGGGTTACTAACCGAGAGATCTGCAAATGCCGTGCGTTAAAACGTAAACTCGGATCAGTCGCGAATTGGTAAAACATTGGCCAGGACCAACGCTGTTTGCTCCAGACAATGCGAAGGGATGCATCGCTGTTGCAGGTCAGAAATGGCTGGCTGGCCCCAGGTTTACCCCGTTCAGTCGGGCCATCCTTTGGGGATAATAAAGGAAAATCGTAATCTTCCAGCGCATACGGCGTGAGCGTCACGCCGGAAAGCTCATACTCATCCAGCTTTTTATCAGTTTCGTTATAGACATACAGCCAGCCATCGCGCAACTGACGGAGGGTGTAGGCATAAGGTTCAATCGACTGACCAAAGAAAAAGCCTTTGCCGCGCCAGCCTTCCGGTAAACCATGTTTTGGCTGGCCTGCGTCGTCGTTTTCATCCAATGCATAGCGCACAGGGAACAGGTGGCAACGGAACACTGGCTTTTTCTGACGTTTCTTGCGTTTCTTCAGAGGCGCTCTTTGCTCAAAGACCGTATGTTCAACTTTTTCATCTTCCCACATCATGGAATTTTTGGGCGGCTGAGTCAGCGCTTCACCACCGTTCGCGTTCAGATCGTGGGAATGTGAAAAAGGAACTTCGCCTTGTTCATATAAGGCTTTTGCTTGTTCATAAGTGAACTGATTATCTTCCCAGTACATAGAATGTTCAGGAGGATAAGGGAAATTGTCATCGGCCATACTGATTACTCACGTTCTTGGTTTTATTCAAATCTGGCAATACAGCAAAATTCGCGCCATTTGAGCTGAGCTTATAAATCAGTATGTTACAAGGATTACTCGCTATTCCTTTCCAAGAAATGAGAAAAATTTCTAATTTTTTGAAGCAGGGAATCAGTTTATTGGATGGCATAGAGCAGTTTGCCTGCTCTATTTACAATGTAAATCGTATTTAGCGTTTCACCGTCAAGCCTTCGTGCGCCAGTAACCACTGCTTTTTATCCAGGCCGCCAGCATAACCGGTTAAGGTTCCTGAACTGCCAATAATCCGGTGGCAAGGCACCACAATAGGAATCGGATTCTTGCCGTTAGCGGCTCCAACTGCCCGGACCGCTTTCGGCCGATCAATGCGAGTCGCAATATCTGAATAGGAGCAAGTCACACCAAATGGAACAGCAATGAGTGTTCGCCAGACTTGCTGCTGAAATTGCGTTCCCGGCATCTTTAGCGGCAAATCAAATGTTGTCCGCAGGCCCTGAAAGTATTCCTGCAACTGTTGCACACCAGCTTGCGTCACAGTGTTACTGACATCATCAGGTTTCGTTTGTGCATCAAACTCAATTGTGACAATGGCTGTTGCATCTGCCACCACCGCCAGCCAACCAATTGGGGTGTCCACTAACTGGCGAAACCGCGGTGTCTCAGTGGAAGAACGAGAAGTCATAACATACTCCATAAATACAAAGTGAGGTAACTACGCCACGGTGAAGCGGCTGATTCATGAACGGGGTGATCCCATTGCGCCAGCGCTTTCTTCACGCCTAAATCCCCGGACAGAAAAATATCCGGATCACTCAAACCACGCATGCGCATGTAATGAAGTGTCCAGGGGCCGATGCCCGGCAGTGCCAGCACGTCTTTTTCCGGTGCGTCTAATCCAGCCGGATGCGACTGCGCGAAACGGGCAAAATGTTGTAGCGTTTCCCGACGTTTCTGCGGCATGCCGAGCTGTTGTAAATCGGTGTCCAAGACTTGCTGAGGCGAAGGGAAGAACTGACGCACATCTCCACTGTCTGGATTCAGTTGCACCAGTTTCTCCACGAGGTTCCGGGCAGCCTTCACAGAGACCTGCTGACCCAGAATCGCACGGATTCCGGCTTCAAACGGACTCCAGATGCCGGGTAAGCGAATCCCGGTCAGGACGTGATGCGCATCCGTCGCTGGCATGGCATGCCGAATGGCATATGCAATTCGATCGCTATCCGCATCCAGATCCAGGCAACGCCGGATATTCTGGATGACAGGAATCAGGCCACACAAGCGATCAATCTGAATCATCACCTCAAAACAACATTTTTCAGGGCGGTGTGTCGCCGTGAAATATCCCTGATAATGCTGATCCGGCGCTCCGGATCGATGCGAAAATGTTCGCCCATAGCTGTTGTCCGTTTGCCATTCCAGACCGGGAATCAATCGGGCGGCATAGAAACCATGAACCTGCTTCCAGTCATACGGCGGACGATACGCTAACTGAAGCTGAATCCCCTGACCCAGCGACTGCTCAGCTTTGCCCTGCTTGCGCAATTGAGACGGCGACAAGGAGAACCGTTTTTGAAAACAATCGTTAAACCGCCGCACGCTGTGAAAACCACTCGCGTAGGCAATCTGAGTGACGGGTAATTGTGTTTCATGCAGCAGCTTTTTCGCCATCAGACACTGTTGATACAGACTGTAAGCCTTCGGTGATAAACCGGTGGCTTCCGTGACCAGTTGCCGCAAATAACGATCCGTTACGCCCAGACGGTCCGCCAGTGACGCCAGTGACTGAGTCATCAGCGCACCTTCGTCCAACAGGGTCAGTGCTCTTTTTACCGTTGCGCCGGTACCCAGCCATGCTGGAGAGCCCGGCGCACTGTCTGGCCGGCAACGTAAACAGGGACGATACCCCGCCTGGGCCGCTTCCACAGCCGTCGGGAAGTATTCCACATTTGCTTCTTTTGGCGCCGGTGCAGGGCAGATAGGCCGGCAATAAATCCCTGTGGTTTTCACAGCGGTAAAGAAGAGTCCGTCATAGCGGGGATCTTTGGCCAGTCTGGCCTGTTGGCACTGTGAAGGTGATAAATGCATACACTCAGCCTGTGTGATGGCGTGATTCAATATCACGCCGAACGTCATCCATGTGCTTAGTGTACCCCGCTGGCGACATAAAACTAGCCAGAATCGGAACTGAATAGGAAGGAGAAATAACAGGGTTCAGCTCAGCTTCACCGCCGTTCCATACACCAGAATTTCAGAGGCGCCCTGCATAATGGTACTGGTTGTAAAGCGCATATTGACGATGGCGTCCGCCCCCATATGCTCGGCTTCCGCGATAGCGCGGTGCATCGCTTCTTCGCGCGCTTCGACCAGCATTTGGGTGTACCCGCGAATCTCGCCGCCAAAGATCGATTTGAAGCCGGCCATAATATCGCGTCCCACATGCTTGGACTGTACAACACTGCCACTTACGGTGCCCAGCACCTCTTTAATCGGACGATGCGCTACATCCGGTGTCGTTACACAGAGCATACATTCTCCTTGGCATCAAAATGACGAAGCATCGGCTTCTCCAGTCAATTTTTAATGATTATCAGCATGTTGAATTATAGCGCTTCACTCAAATATGCCAGAAAACGCTGCCAGGATTTCCGATCAGCATCTTCGCGATACCGCTCAGAGCCAAACACGGTGAAAGCATGTGGCGCACCGCTATAAACCACCATTTCATTGGGTATCTCAGCGGCTTCCAGAGTCTGGTTCAGCGTCACAAAATCATCCATCGTCACTGAGGTATCTGCCGCACCATGAAAGACCAGAATGTTGCCTTTTGTCTGGCTGTAATTTTGCCCTTCCGGGGTTGCCAATCCACCATGAAAGGTCACAAATCCCTTCAAATCTGCACCCGATCGGGCAAATTCCAGAACAACCGTACCGCCGAAGCAGTACCCCATTGCCACCGCATCCGACGTGTTTCCACCCGCCTGTTTCGCTGCTGCGAGCGCGCCCTGCATTAAGCTGCGCATCTTGTTGCGATCCTGATACAGCGCTCCGGTCAGCTTGCGCCTGTCTTCGACTTTCGCTGGGCGAATTCCAGCGCCAAACATATCAACAGCGAAAACCGCATACCCTTTTTCAGCCAGCATCTGCGCCCGTTTTTTCTCATAATCAGTCAGACCATCCCAGTCATGGACCATCAGCACCAGTGGCGCATCTTTCTTCGGAGCAATGTAATATCCCTCATAATCCGCACCATTCACCTGATAGTGAATCGCCTTGCCTTCATTCGCCACAACCTGCACCGACACCAGCACTCCCGACAGCAGGACAACCACTTTCATCGCAGCAGACAGCTTCATCTTTATCTGAGTCTTCTTCGTATTATTCATGCATGCTTCCTCATCATCTTCTGACAACAAGTGTAGGACACACCAAGAATCAACCAGCAACAGATACATACATAGCAAGCAGGCCGCCGCAAAACCTTGAGCAGATTATTTTTTCATCAACATGTCATCCGCCATCCCCAAAGTTACCCACTGTTTTTGTGGATAAAGTTATTTATTCTTTTCAAAACAGGGGCTTAAAAAATGCAAACGTCATTTACATCAAAATAAGAATTCTGTTTTTTTGCATGGGGAGCGCTGGGGGGATTGAGGGAGACTCGGGGAGATTTCAAGAAGCGATGATTCATCTATCTACTATTCATCTATCTACTTTTCGTGACGAGCGTTTTCGTGCCGAGCTTTTTTGTATCGCGCTTGTTCGTATCAAGCGTTTGTCGCGCCGAGCCTTCCGTGCACTCTCAGGCTTCGACATTTTCACGCTGGCACAAGCCATGCCTATTCTCAGTCATGACTGACATCGAAGAATAGGCAATCGCATGTGAAGTCAGGCTGGTCGCGGTGACCGCCTTAAATCTGAAAATCGCCAGACTTAATTAGAGACTTCATGATGAAGCAGCCATTTTCGTAGCAACACTGCCAGCTCATTCTGCTCATCAGCCGTTAATGGCTCAAGAATATTTCTTTCGTTTTCAACGTGATCTTCTAAAGCTTGATCGACAAGTGCGACACCGGCAGCGGTAAGCTCCACGCTGCAACTGCGTCTATCCTGTGCGCTGGCGATCCTTTCAATCAGGCCACGCTTCACCAAGGCATCAATTCGCGTACTCATCGCGCCAGACGATAGCATCAAGGTTTGATACAACTCGGTCGGTGTAAGTGCCGACTGGGTGCGGCGCAAGGTCGCCAGTATATCGAATTCAATGGCACTGAGATCGTGTTTCTTAAACGCCTTCAGCAGTTGCTTATCCACAATTCTGCTTGTGCGACTGATCCGGCCAATCACCCCCATTGGCGAACAGTCTAGATCTGGGCGACACTCCCTCCATTGTGCCAACAATTTATCTACATGATCGTATTTCAAAAGAATTCCTCTTCATTTGTTTTCTTTTAAGGAAGATACTTGAATGAAAGCTTCAGTGCTAATCATTTTTCTTTGCTCAACATAAAATGAATATTTTTTATTCGTCAACAAAGAGAGATGAAAACGCTGTTTCGCAAAAATCAGTTTGACGTGCTGTCATTGTGTTCACCCGCACTTTACAGATGTAAACCAACAGGTTATGAAATTAGCGCTATCTCGACACCCGCCAGACAATCTTCTCAATTTTATCGTAATAGGTTGCGGAATATACCAGATTCCTCAATCACATACATGGGCTTCAGAACGGAGCACTTTCAATCAACAGAGCGGATCACACCTTGAGGTGTTCATCCGCATCTGACGACAAGCGCTGTGGCTGGTGTTTATCGCAATGATTTATAACGATGATTTATAGCGATGATGGGCCACCGCAAGCTGACCTGCGACTTCTGCTGTATGAATCAGAACAGCCATGTTCGCAGTCGCCGAGCGTCCCTGCGTCGCTTGTTCTATCGCTTTCATAATGTGTTTGGTGATGGCATTGCCTGTCACTTTTTCTTCTTCGGCGTGACGGACCGCCGCCTGAACCACCAGCTCAATTTCTTTGCTATCAATCGCGTCTTCCTCTTTTGTCGGTGTTGTAATCACAAACCCTTTTCCGCCCGGTAATGCCCAGTTCATCTCAATTGCTTTCGCAATTGTGCTGGCATCATCCATTCTCATCGGGCTTTTATGGCCACTGGAACGACAGTAGAAAGCAGGGAAATCATCCGATTGATAGGAGATCAAAGGAACACATTGTGTTTCTAGGAATTCAAGCGTCAGGCCAATATCGAGGATATTCTTCGCCCCCGCACAAACCACCGCAACTTTTGAGCGTGTAAACTGAATTAAGTCTGAAGAAACATCCATTGTTTCTTGTGCGCCACGGTGAACACCCCCAATCCCCGCAGAACTGAAAAACGAGATGCCCGCCAGTTCTGCAATCACCAAAGAGGAGGCGACGGTCGTTGCGCCCATTTTTCCGCTTGCCAAAATCATCGGCAAATCACGGCTGGACACCTTGGGGACATCGGATGCAGAAGCAAAACGTTCAATTTGTTCTCTGTTCATCCCGACCAGGACTGTGCCATGATCAATGCCAATCGTCGCCGGTACTGCGCCACTCTTACGCACCGCTTCTTCAACGGCCAGTGCTGTGTTCACGTTATCAGGATAATCCAGCCCATGAGTAATCACGTTAGATTCCAGGGCAACGACAGCCTTACCTTCTTCCAGCGCTTGTTTCACTTCAGGATGAAATTCTAAAGGGATATTTTGTTGAAACATGTGACTAATTCCTTAAGTATTTTTTGGCGTGGCCCCCACGCCAAAACGTTTTCCATTAAATAAGATGCGTTTGTAACTCTGCGACACCCTGCGCTTTCAAAACCTGATAATGGTCTGCCTCCAGATGAATCGTTCTGGGAGGTTCCACCGAAAAGTCGGAGACATTTTCAATGAAAGAGTAGTTATCCTGCTGCGCTTTAAAAATCGTGACCGGGGCATGAATCCTGCGACCAACCAACTCTTCAAAGGTGTAACTGAAGTCGTAAGAAACCAGCACGATACGCGTGATACGCTGAATCAGATCCGGTTGTAACATCGGGAACCTTTGGCACATGAACTCAATAAAGCTTTCCTCGTCATGACACTGGTTCAGACAGCTTTGCAGCAAGGCACCATCAATCGAATGTGCGAACACCGAGAACAGGATGGTCACAAACACTGGATTCGAAAATGACGCATTGCCTTGATTCGTTTGCTCTAAATCGTAATGTGTCTGGGGTGAACCCGGCGCAATCAAATGCAGTGCTTCAACGGTTTCGCCCATTTGTTCCAACTGGTAAGCGGTTTCAAAAGCCACACGAGCACCGAATGAATATCCCCAGAGTGTATAAGGCCCTTTGGGTTGAACCGACCGAATTAATTCGATATCCGCTTTTGCCATTTCCTGAACATTCGGCAACGGCACCTCACCTTCATGAAGCCCCAATGCCTGCACACCAAAGAACTGACGATGGGGAGCAACCTGATTCGCCATGAGTTTCAGGTTCATTGGGTATCCACCCAAACCCGGCCAACAGAAAATCGGGTTCTGTTGCTGACCATTCAGCTCAATCAGCCGGGAAGCCTGTTGGACTTGCTCACCCTGACTGTCAATCCATGCGGAAAGCTGTTGAATCGTTGGGGACTGAAACAGAACCTGAAGCGGTACTTTGATCCCGAATGCCTGGTTAATCCGGTTAATCATCGCGACAGCCGTCAAGGAGTTTCCGCCGCACTCGAAAAAATCATCCTGTGCAGACACGGAATCCCACTTCATGATTCGGCACCAAATCTCCCCTAACTGGTGTTCCGTTTCCGTAGATAACGGAATGAATTCTTTCTCCGAGTGGCTATTTGCGACCACATCCAGTGCTTTCAGGGCTTGATAATCCACCTTGCCATTCGCGGTCTGTGGCAGTTTATCAATCATGACAACTTTATTCGGAATCATATATTGCGGGAGCTGAGTCATCAGATCGTCTTTAATCATCTCTGTCGGCCCACGCATATGAACACTGTCTTCTTTCATCCCAATGCTCAAATATTGCGCTTGGCTGATCCCGCCACCGATACAGAAATAAAATGCTGCCATCTCCAACCCATGCGCATTTAAGATATGACGCATTCGCTTGGCCGAAGGTAAGTCATTTCCGGATTTAGAGCTGTAACCCGATGACATCATTCCCAAAGACAGTGGATTACTCTGAAGCTTGTGGAGTGTTCTGCCCAGGCTGATATAGCGCATTGCCGATTCCCGGCAATTTTCCACCATCGAGATGCCAAAGCTTGCTCTGTCATACACTTGCTGGTTGATCGCAATCACATCACGTTTCAGAATCTGTTGATCGCTCATATACTCAAAATCTTGCGCAGTGAATCGATACAGCCCTTCTTCCAGGCCAGCGACGTGACTGCCGTGGGCCTGTACAAACAGCTCAGGCAAATCAATTGCTGGTGCCACATCATTCGGGCAAATCTCAAATGTGCCCAGGTTGTAATCATCCGTTGCACCGTCATACCAGGCCGGCAGTTGTTCCGTGAGCTGATGCGCCCCGATTGCCAGTCCGAATTCCGGCAATTGTTCATCAAAAAGACCCAGCATATGGCCCGTTTCCATCTCCAGAACTTCTAAAATATTGTTCTTATAAACGGGCTCAATCGCGTCATGTTTTCCAATAAAATGTAATTTCAGAGTTGGCTGTGAATTCGGCTGACACGCTTCTATTTGCACCAGACAATGTTGTACCGGGTGGTAATAATAAATTCCTGAAGGCCAGCCAAACAGACCATGAATTTCAATGTATAGCTGCACAGCATATAAAGCACCGGGAGAAGCGTATGTGTATTTGGGCAACAAACGCTCATCACTGATGAATTGACCAAAGTGCCGGAGTAATCCGCCAAACTGCGGCGCAGTCAGCTGTGAGATCTCGCGGGACAACGTTTTATCCTGCTCAAGCGTGAGCAGCGAAATCAATTCTTCCCGAGTGACTGGCTGCTCTCTTTCAAAGAAGCGATACGTCTTTCTTCCGAATGCTTTTTCTTTTTGACTCGGGGTTGCTACTTTACCTTCCAGCGCAATGTGCAATCTGTCTTCACAGGCTTCGGCAGGGCGGCATCCAGCATTCGATAGCTGCGCTTTCACCTGACACTTATTCGCTTTTGATTGATGGTGTGAACCATGATTTCCCTGATCCATCAGCGCGGCCTGCGTTTCATCCAGTTCAATACACGCGATTAAATTTTGACTGCCCGTTCGTGGATCATTGTTGATCACCATCGCCGCATTTTTTATCCAGCTGTGATTTTCAATGGCATGGCGAATCTCGTCTAATTCAACCCGGTAGCCCCGCAGCTTCACCTGATTGTCAGCTCGTCCGGCAAAGTGGACATTTCCTTCGCTATCCCAACGTCCCAGATCACCGGTACGATAGAGCCAGGCATGTTCTGGGTCCTGAGATAAATGATTCGGGACAAACTTCTCTTTCGTTAAGTCAGACCGATGCAGGTACCCTGACGCAACTTGCCGCCCTGAAATATACAGTTCACCAATCTCACCGACCAAAGCCGGCTGACCATCTTCCCGCAGCAGATAATAGCGGGTGTGTGCGACCGGCTTCCCAATCGAAATTGCGCTTGGATAAGTGTCTACCGCTTTCTCACAAAGTTTGAAATAGGAGGAATTGATCGTGCATTCTGTTGGCCCATAAAGATTAATCAGCTCCGCTTCTGGACGAACCCGGTAAAATTCTTTTGCCAGTTGCCGAGTGAGCGTTTCACCACCACTGAAGACTTGTGCCAGTGATTTGCAATCGATAAAAGACGGATGATCAACTAAGGCCTGCAGCAAAGTCGGGACACATTGCAGCACATTGATCTCGTGTTTCAGCAGTACTTCGACCATCTCGTCTGGGTCTCGGTAACATCCCGCAGGCCCGACAATCAGGTGGCAACCAAACACGGGCGCAAGAATTTCCCATTGTGCCGCATCGAAGCTCATCGGTGTTTTTTGAAGGATGCGCGTCTGCCCGCCAAACGAGAAAGTCTGCTTCAGGAATGACATTTGCTGCACAATATTGCGGTGTTTGATCATGACACCTTTGGGCTTTCCGGTGCTTCCAGAGGTGTAAATCACGTAGGCCAGATGGTCAGGCGTGACTTTAGAAAATACAGGGTCGGACATTTGAGGCAGTTCATTGGCAAGTAAAGCGGTGATGTCCTCTGCTGTGACGATGGTCACCTGGTCTGAAACCATAGCTTCCAGCTTCGATTTCAGGTGCGTCTGTGTGTAAATCACACGAATTTTTGAGTCCTGAATCATGTAACGAATCCGCTCACTCGGATATTCCGGCGCAAGCGGTAAATAAGCATTCCCGGAAGCCAGAATGCCCCACGCTCCGCACACCATATCAATCGAAGGCTCACAGAAAAGACCGATACAATTCTCATCAGACAACTGCGCATCTGCCAGACGATGACCTGTTTTTAAAACTTTCAGGTAAAAATCGAGGTAACTCAGCGATTGATGACAATCTGTGACCGCAATTTTGTCTGGGTTCAGCCTTGCCTGCTCAGAGAACATATCCAGCAACGTAGCAGTTCCATGATCTATTTCGATTTCCATCTCAGGTGACACAAAGGTGGCGTTCATCATCTCTTTAACTTCCATTTCAACTATATGCACGACAATGACTATATAAATTACTCCCACGTATTATTTTGTCAAGTATCTTTTTTGAAAGATACATAAAGAAAAGTATTATGCCTATGAAGCGTAATCAGTCGGATGGTTTTCTTCAGCGGAAGGTCGATCCAGAAAATCGGGGTATTTGCGCTGTTGAAGCTGATGAGAGAGGAAGCTATTGAGCGAGAAAGCTGCGAAGTAAAAAATCAAATCCACCTGGCGGCATCAACCACCAGGTGTCGTGGCCAAGAAAAGCCGTTAGCGCGTTGCGTCGATCGACAACAGCCAGTGACGAAGCAGCGTAGAAATTTTGACTTGCTCTTCTTCTGTGAGTGGCTCAAGGAAGGATTTTTCGAGGTCTAAGTTGGTCTCGATGATTTGATCGATCAGGGTTCTGCCCGCTGGCGTAATCCGAACTTTATAACTGCGACGATCATGCTGGCTCGCCACGCGTTCCACCCAGTCCTGCTGCACCATACGCTCGATGCGAGTACTCACGGCCCCCGATGAAACCATCAAGGTTTGATACAGCTCTGTTGGCGTCACAGGATGCGCCATCAACCGGAGCGTCACCAGAATATCAAACTCAATTTCACTTAAGCCATGCCCCTCAATACCAGTCTGCCGCTTCTGACTGATCAAACGGTTTACCCGGCTCAGCCGACCAATAATCGCCATTGAAGAACAATCTAAATCAGGGCATTGCTGTCGCCATTGCATCAAAAGCTTTTCTACATGATCGAATTCCATCATTCATCCTTTCCATTTAATTTTCTGAAAAGATACTTGAATGAAAGCATGAATGGTAGTACTTTATTTGACATATCTTTCTTGAGAGATACTTTTTACTGAATAACTCTGGTGTGATTCATTCTCAAGAAAGCCTGAAATTGCTTATCGACCGTACAAGGAAACTTCACATGTCTCACGTTCAAAATGTTCATGTCCTCGCTGCAACGCCTTATCTCACATATCTGCATTCGAAAATCCGTGATAAGCGCGCCTCACAGAAAACATTTAATGCTTACAGTGATCAAGTCATCCGACAGCTACTTGTGAAAGCCGCCGAACTCTTACCCTTTCACGAGAAAGCCATTACAACACCAGTCGGAGACACGTATCACGGATGTGATTTAACCACCGGTATCTGTGGCGTTTCTGTCATTCGTGCTGGTGAAAGTATGGAGCCAGAATACAACAACATGTTTCCGGGCAGTCCCATCGGAAAAATTCTGATCCAGAGAGATAAAGTCACCAAGTTACCCAGCTACTTTTATTCACACTTTCCTGCTGATATTGCGCATCGCTCTGTTTTCCTCTTTGAACCCATGCTGGCGACGGGCGGCTCGCTGATCAAAGCCATTGAAACTTTGCTGGAGAATCAAGTTCCAGAGCAGCAAATCATTGTGGTGAACTTTCTCGCTTCACCGGAAGGACTAGACCGGGTAATCACCCGCTTCCCGAACCTGAAAATTGTGACGTCCTCCATCGAAAAAGGAATGAACGAACATGCCTTTATGAAACCAGGCATTGGCGATTTTGGTGATCGGTATTTTGGTACTTACGCTGGATAAACTCATTGATTCAGCCTGACACAAATCTGTGTTGCCCGCTTTCACCTGAAAGCCCTACAAAATAAAACCATAGATAAACTGCATGAAAAGAAAGGAGCTCTCATGCCACACGTATCCATTAAACATTTTCCGGTTTCAATTTCATCTGAGCAAAAAACGATGCTGGTAGAAAACATCAACCAGGCGGTTACCGAAGCGCTGGGGTGCAGCAAAGAGGTGATTTCAATCTCACTTGAATCTGTCCAGCCGGATGACTGGCAACAAGCCGTCTACCAGCCGGAAATTGATGCCAAATCGCAATATTTGATTAAAACGCCAAACTACTGATCGGTACAGAAACCAGGACGTTATAAGAGATTAAAGGAAGAGCAATGGAAGTATTCAAGCCTGTCATCATGTTTGATTTAGATGGCACCTTATTTGACACCGAACGCGCAATCGTTGAAGCATTTGATGCAACATTTTCGGCCTGCAATGACACAACGCGACCAAGCCCGGCAAACATCAGGGCGACCATCGGGATGCCACTGGAAAAAGCATTTGCCACGCTGACCGACCAATCCAGCGAAGCCGCCGGTGTGGCAGCATTGTGCAAAGAGTATCAGCAACAATTCAGGCAAACCATCCTGCCAAAGGCTGAAAGTTTGCTCTTCCCAGGCGTGACTTCTGGCTTATCCGTGTTGAAAAACCTTGGCTATCAATTGGCGGTCACAACCAATAAATTCGCACGCAGTGCCAACCCATTACTGGAAGCAGCAGGCATCGCCAATTTCTTTGATATCGTTGTCTGTGCAGATGAAGTGACCGAGAAGAAACCCGCGCCGGAATCTGGCGAAAAAATCCTCAGCTACTATGGCACAACCGCCAACAACGCCCTCATGGTCGGGGATACAACGCATGACATTCTCATGGCGAATCATCTTGGCTGTGACACCATTGCTGTCAATTATGGCATTCACTCTGAGCAAGAGCTTCAAACAGCCAACCCACGGTGGATTGTGGCCCACTTTGATGACGTGGTCGAGACAGCGACCAGCCACTTTGGCAAGTCATCCCTTGGTGTTCACACCTGAGTGGGACTGACTCAATGATCCTGAGCAAATCGGTAGCCATACATTCATGGGTGGCTGCCGATGGTTTAGGAATAGATAAACGTGCGTCAGCGGCTTTGCTCATTTAGTCTTTCATGGGTTCGCTCAGGAATAGACGGTGGCGATAGACAAAAAGCAATACCAGCCCCCTTGAACAGTGCCTCACTAAAAACCGCAAAAACAAAAAAGCGTTAGCAAACCCTACTCTGCTAACGCTTTGAATAAACAGAACGTCATCTTACGAATGACGAGCATGTTTAAGTTGAACGATTACGCTTGGTTTGACTCTTCATCAATGTCGCAATCAGTACAACTTTGCAGTGCGATTTCGTGTTCAAAGACTGCTGTATCGTTACCTTCTGCCAGTAGCTCTGCTATTTCATCCGCGACTTCTTGCTCATCTTCCGCTTCAACTTGATTCGCTAGTTCTTCTTCTGAGTAACCGTAGAAATTCAGCAATAAGTAATCACGCGCTTCCTCTTTCGTACAAGTAACCTTCACCGAAAGATCTGGCTCAACGTTGCCTTGTTCGATAATCGCACCCACTTGCGCTAGGACATCATCTTTCATCGCCACCGTTAACCAACCAAGATCAGTGCTTACTGTGGTTTTTTTACAGTTAAAACAAGGCAGTTGATGAAAGTAATAGTGAAAATCAGTCATAGATAATTTCTTCTTTGAGTGTGGTCTAGCAAGATTATGCGCGTTTTTCAGCAAAATACTATCTCAATAGTCATTAAAGGCTGGATTGCCGTGGATGATTTGGGACAGGACGCAGAGCGAAGTGACGCTGATCACTCAGCGAATCTGTCGGGGCCTAGAGATAAATGGACAGAAGCGAGTTACGCGAAATCTGGTAAGCCGCTTATTTCAGATTAGCAAAAGTATCTTGAAACCTTAAACACTTGTTATGATGCATTTTTTTAGTAGTCCATGATAGAGTACAGCGCATCGTGCCAAAAAAGTAGAGCCAAGCCATGTCAAAGATTGAAGGACACAAAATAAACATTAACACGCTGTTCAGTAGCGAGTATTTTTTTAGAATTCCAGAGTATCAACGCCCTTATTCATGGAGTAGAGAAAACTGTGAGCAACTTTTTGATGATATTTTTGAGTCTGATCGAGACAATGAGTACTTTCTTGGAACTGTCATCGCTCAAGAAGTAAGTAAATCTGGAAATGCTACCAACTACGATGTTATAGATGGTCAGCAGAGAATGACAACACTGCAAATTTTGATGGCTTGCCTACGAGATATCATTAAAGATAACGAATACAAAGATCCACTTAAGAAATATATTTATCAGCCGAAAAACCCAGTAAGTGGTATTGAAGAGCGCGATAGATTAGAAGTTAAAGAACGTACTTTTTTTAAAGCTCATGTTCAAACTAACGGTTCTACGTTAAATAGCCCTAGCCTAGATAACTTGACAGACCAACAGATAAACATAGTTAAAGCGGTTGATATTTTCAACGAAAAGATAGCCATTTTAAAGCAGAGTGAAATTGAGTCTTTAGTAAGCCATATATCTCAGCGTTGCATAGTAATCTTTGTATCTACTGAAAAGTTTGACGATGCGTTCAGAATGTTCTCAATAATTAATGACAGAGGAATTGATCTTAGAAGAATTGATATCCTCAAGGCTAAAAACTTGGGCAACCAAGTTATGCCGGACGTTAATTTACGAAAGGAATACTCCAAAAAATGGGAGCAAATGGAAGATGATCTGGGTGGTGATGAGTTTGAAAGGTTAATCAATATAATCAAATTGATAGAGATTAAGCAAAAATCTAATAGTGAGCTAGTTAAGGTTTTTGAAGATATCTTCAAAAAAGGAAAGATTAAACCGGGTGAAGAGTTCATTGACTACATTGCTGACTACAAAAATATTTACACAGATCTAGTTTTGAACAAAAGTCTGTTGGATTCATATGAAGACAAATCGAAATTCAACAGCTTAATTAACATCATGAATAGCTATTTACGTGGTTCCGATTGGTTAGCACCACTATTGGCTTATTACAAAAAATTTAAGACCGAGAATATTTTTCAATTCCTGACAAAACTAGAAAGAAGTTATTCATTTAGTTGGTTTATTGGCGAAACTAAAGATAAGAGAATAATTAAGATGTGCTCAATATTGAAAGATATTGATAAATACGCTAGCAGTTCTGACGTTCTAAGTAGTAATAACTTCCATATAGACGTGGATAAATACTCAGAAATCCTAATGAGTAATGATTTTGCCAAGAGAAACTTTGTTAAGTACGCCTTAGTTAAACTAGAATATCTAATGTCCGATATTACAGCAGAAAGAAAGTTTGGGGCGGTAAGCATTGAGCATATTTTGCCTGTAAATCCAAAAGATGATTCAGATTGGAAGAAAAACTTTAGTGACGATGAAAGAACTAGGTGGACCCACAGCATTGCCAACCTTGTATTATTGAGTAAAAAGAAAAATTCTTCTGCTTCTAATTTTGACTTTGAAGTTAAAAAATCAAAATACTTAAAAGGTAAGATATCTGATCTACCTCGCAGCTTAGCATTACTAAATGAAACCGAGTGGACTCCAACTGTTTTAGAAACAAAGTTAACTGAAATTGTTGACCTCATGACTGCATAGTCGAGAGCAGCCCAAGCGGTTAAGTTTGGGCTGCATCATAACGCTTTCTATGCGGCTTTTAGCCGCCTTTCATATTCTTATCATGCAACCTTTTTAATACCACATCAACGTGTAATCAATAGGTTAATGAAAGTTAACAGAGATTAGGTTGTATGATGCCTTATAATTTCAGAAAAATGCTGTTACCCAAACACCTTCGGAGAACTTTTGATAGGGGAAATTACTAGGTTCGAAGTAAGCAAGAGCTTTTGCTCTGAATTGTTTTGGGGCAAAAACAAGTCAGAACAACCACCCCACTCTGGTTGCAGCATGCTTCTCAAAGTGAAAAGTGACCTCTGAACGAATCCACCGAAGAACCAGTGGCCAACACGTGACAGCACACCGATAAAAGCAGAAAGCCACCATCCAGCAGATTCTCGCTTCGGATGAATGACTTTCCTCTGTCCATCCCCTCCGGCAAGACACAAAAAAAGCCGGTCATGAAATACCGGCCTTTCTCTTGGTGCATCAATTTTTAATTTGAATCAGTTTCTCGAATGATTTGAAAGGGATAAATAAACAATCTATCTAAATCTAAAATAGATATTATTTTTAACAAAACATTATCCACTTAAAAAATATGCTCCGAATCTAATTTGTCAGGAAAATTCAAATGGCATCAATCAGATTTGATGCCTTCAAATTCTCTAGCAAGATTCTCGCGACTTGGGAGCACTTGTCTTTTTCGTTATAACTGATCCAGACAATTTCCTCAATTTCTGCCGATGGTCTGCATTCGCCTTGAAATTCAGATTGATAGCAAGTTAACTTCACCTGAGTCCCTTCAGGTTTTCCATCCGCCTGAGCGTAATAAGTGCCGAGATATGACAACGTTTCAGGAATCAGATCAACCGCGACTTCTTCCTTAATTTCTCGAATCAGTGCCGCTTGATCACTTTCGCCCGCTTCTCTTTTTCCTCCCGGCACATAAAACATTGCTTTGCCGTGAGAACGTGCCATCAACACACGGTTATTCTTGATATGAACCCAGGCTAACTTATCAATTTCATGACTCATGTCATTTGCTCCATCACGTAAATGCATCAATTTTACATGAGTATCAATGAGATGCATATCTCATCGCGATTTCACCACTCTTCAATCGGTTCTTCCTCAAATGAAGGTGGTAATTCCGGTGTCGCCGTAAACTGATAGGCTGCCGCTCTGAAAATGGTTCCGTTTTGTTTTTCCCACCATTTTTTCATCACGTAGACAAGTTTCGGGTTATGTTCTTCTTCTTCTTCCAAACCTCTGAGTACAATATGTTCCCACTCAGAATTAGCAATGCGTTCACTAAAATGATCAAAACGGTCTGAATAAGTTTGATGCAGGGACAGTAGCTTCTCTGGCTTCGCAAACTTATCTGTGGCAAACAAAATACACTGTAAACCGATCCAATAATGACCAATGATATTTTTCGTCTCATGTTCAGGTAAATGGAGCGCAATCTTCTCCATCGCATATAATGACGTCACTAAATGGAGCAACAGGAAATCACCGGGTCTCGACAGATAGATTAAGGTCACCAGATAGAAAAGTTGCTCCCAGCATTCTTTAGACTCAAGCGTATTGAGCCATTTCGGGAGACGATAAATTTCCGGATGTCCCTGTATCAACACTTTCGCGATCCGACTTTGAAGTCCCGATCTCAGCAGTTCAGGATGAATGCGGTCGAGTAAGGCCGGGTCCTCACTGTTCAATAACGTATCCAACCAATGCGTGAGACTTTCCCGACGCTCCGAATGCCACTGGTGTGAGAGCCTCATCAGAGACGCAACGGCATTTTCTTCGTCAAGCTGACTGTCAAATACCGCGCGTTCGGGATGGCAAGGCACATAGGAGAAAGCCATATAAGCGAGCCCTTCCACAATCATCCAACGGTGTTGAATGTCCAGTGCCCAGCCAAGATGGATGGTGCCATGCGTTAATGCGCCAGCCCAACCTTGAAGAAGCGTCGGGACATATTGCTGAAGTACGGCTGCCATTCCTTTTTGGGAAATTTCTTTATCAAAGAAATCACAATACCCCCAAAAGCTGGTTCGCTTGCCTAAAAAATCTTTCCAGTTTTGTTCATCGATCTGATATTTACTTTTTCTGGGGGCTTCCAGCCCCATGCCATAGGGGGTTAATTCTGCATAATTTTCATAATAGGCTTTAATTCGCTCAGCATGAATTCCTAAGCCATTTAATGCAATCACAGCGTGTTTAATATGGTTTGTCAGATGACCATTAAATTCAATGTCATACGTTTGATCATCCAATAATTCATTGATACTCATTCAATTTCCCTTTTTATTTAATGGTCTATTTCTTTTTACTGCTTAAGTAAATTCCTGATAATACAAGACACACACCCAGAACCCGGTATACACCCGGTGCCGTTCCCTGACTCAGACAGTCAATGATGACAGCAGAGAGCATCTGACCGGCAATCACAAAAATGGCTGCATTCATTGCACCTAAGCGTGGAAAAATATAGCTGCTGATAGCAACAAACAGTGCGCCAAAAACACCCCCGATATAGGCCCATGACGGTAATTGACTCAGCTGTGAGAATTGCCAATCTGAACCCAATGAAGTGACTAAAATGAGTGTCAGAAAAAGTAAACCAACAACATGGTTCCAGAGTGACGCGCTAAAAGATCCTAAAGAAACACTCAACTGCCCATTAATTGTTCTTGCTGTGCCAATCATGATTCCGTTGAACATTGCAATCAATAAAAAAGTAAACATAAAGCTTAAGCTCCGAATAAAATCATCATACTGCCGATCAGAACCAGTGAAATAACACCCATATCGATCATCGTTATTTTTCTTTTCTGTGTATTGAGCAAACCAAAATAATCAGAAACGATCCCGAATGCGATTTGACCAACCAAACCTAAAGAAATGGTGCTGGATAAAGAAAGCCCCCCATTAATCGCGAGTGCCGCAAGAATGACGGTAAATGCACCGGGAATTCCCCCGAGGTACAACCATAACGGGATTTTTTTTCTTTCCTTTACTTGTTGCGCATTTCCCTGCCCTGAGAGGAGCCGATAGGTGATCAGAACAATGAGCAAAGCAGTCACGGCACCAACACCATGAGCGACCCAAGAAGCAAAAATTGCTGAGGTATCTTTGGCTAAGTAACTGTTTGTCTGAATCATTAATGTAAGAAAACTCCCGCCAATGATGGCGAGACAGATATTTTTAATGGTGTTTACCATGCCGACCTTGTCTTTACTCATGTACATCCTTAATGCTTTCATTGAAGTATCTTTTTAAAAAGATATATCCAATCACCAAAAACATCAAGTATCTTTTTGGAAAGATTGTTTGAGCGGAGAAAAAATCACCGGATCGGGCCATTGAAGATGCTGTTTACAGCGCCGATTCAGGATGCATCAAAGCGGCGTGAGCCGGCGCAATGAAAAAACAACCCGACTTCGACAAATATCACTCTCTTTTACCGAAACAGGACTAATCTTGATCTAAATCCACGACACAACAAGGAGTTGGAGATGGGCAGTTATGAGTTGAAGAAAGCCAAAAACGATCAGATTTACTTTGTTCTGAAAGCCGCAAACGGCGAGGTTATCCTCAAAAGTGAAATGTATACCACGAAGGCCGCCGCTCAGAATGGCATCAAATCCGTTCAGACCAATTCTCCCAATGCTGAGCAGTTCGAGCTAAAAGAAGGCGCAAACGGACAATTTCACTTCAATCTGAAAGCGAAAAATCACCAGATCATTGGCAGCAGTGAGATGTATAAATCGAAGGCTGGCGCAGACAACGGGATCAAGTCGGTTCAGAAAAACGGCCCGACAGACAAAGTGAAAGATCTGACAGCCTGAACAAACACGGGACGGCTTTTTTCGCATCTCATCTCCATTAGCGAATGCAAATGGAGATGAAATTCCATGTTGATCAATGATTCATGTCTCCGCATGTCGAACAGGGAGTCCTGCATGCACATCCGTCGCCTTTATCCTGCCAAACCACAAAAAGTCTATCTCTATGCCACCTGCCTCGTCGATCTGTTTGATCCTCAGGCTGGATTAGACGCCATCTCACTGCTTGAACGGGAAGGGATTGAGGTCTGCTTCATTCCCAAGCAAACTTGCTGTGGTCAACCGGCTTACAGCAGCGGCTACAACCGCGAATCCCGTCAGATCGCCTTCAATCAGATTGCCCTGTTTCCGGAACCCTGGCCGGTTGTGGTGCTGTCTGGTTCCTGTGGCGGCATGATGCACCACCACTATCGGCGTCTGTTCAAAGACAGCGAACATGAAACTGTCGTCAATCAGTTTTGTGAGCGGGTGTTTGAACTGACGGAGTTTCTGATCAATGTCTGTCGGGTGCGCTGGCAGGATACCGGTCAGCCAGCTTCGGTGGTCATGCACACGTCCTGCGCCGCGCGGCGTGAAATGCAGGTCCATGTCACTGCCCGACAGCTCCTCAGCCAGCTCGAACACGTCGAACTCCGGGAACAGGCTTACGACAGTGAATGCTGCGGCTTCGGTGGCACTTTTGCGGTTCGTCATCCGAACATCAGTCAGGCTATGGTCGAAGATAAAACACGCCACCTTTGCGACACACAGGCAGAGCACTTCGTCAGTGCAGACTGGGGCTGCCTGCTCAATATCAACGGCGCGCTCGCTTATCAGGGACAAAAGTTACAGGGTCAGCACCTCGCCAGTTTTCTGCTCAACCGCATCGAGGGTCAGCATGAGTAACGAGCAACCTGAACACTTTCATCAACAGGCCGCTGATGCCCTGGCTGATCCGCAACTCAGGCACAATTTTCGGGGCGCGATGGACTATCTCCGGGACAAACGAAAAAGCGCATTTGCAGATCCCCAGGAAGAAGCCGCCATTCGTAACAAGGCTGAAGCCATCCGCCAGCGTTGCCTGCGGAAATTACCCGACCTGCTCGAACAACTGGAAACCCACTGTACCGCCAACGGGATTCAGGTGCACTGGGCTGAAAATGCCGAACAGGCAAATGCGATCTTTCTGGCGATCGCTCAATCCTGCACACGCGCTGTCTCACCCACCGACGTCAATCCCCCCTTACTGATGGTCAAGGGAAAATCGATGGTCAGTGAGGAAATCAACCTGAACCACGAGATGGCGAAGCATCAGATCACTTGCCTCGAAAGTGACATGGGGGAATACATCATTCAACTGGATGGCGACACACCGTCTCACATCATCATGCCGGCGATCCATAAAAACAAACAGCAGGTCAGCGACACTTTTTCCGAGCATCTGGAGCACTTTACCCCCACCACAGATGTCGACAGCCTGATCCAGACCGGCCGCCAACAGCTCAGGGAAAAATTTCGCACCGCAGACATCGGTGTCTCGGGCGTGAATTTTGCGGTGGCTGAAACCGGCACACTGTGTCTGGTTGAAAACGAAGGCAATGGCCGAATGTGCACGACAGTACCTGACATCCATATCGCCATTACAGGCATCGAAAAAGTGGTGGAATTGCTCAGTGATGTGCCGCCGCTTTACAGTGCACTGACCCGTTCCGCGACCGGACAGACGATTACGACCTATTTCAACCTGATTTCATCCCCCCGCAAACCCGGCGAGCTGGACGGCCCGAAAGCCGTGCATCTGATTTTGCTGGATAACGGACGCAGCCAGGCTTATCAGGATGATGAAATCCGCCAGACCCTGCAATGCATCCGTTGTGGTGCCTGCATGAATCACTGCCCCGTTTATACCCGGATTGGCGGCCATGCTTACGGCACTGTCTATCCGGGCCCGATCGGCAAAATTATTTCGCCACACCTGCTGGGGCTTGAAGCCACGCAAGACCTCGTCACAGCATCCAGCCTGTGCGGAGCCTGCGGAGAAGTCTGCCCGGTTCGCATCCCTATTCCATCGCTGCTTCAGCGATTACGCCATGATGCAAAACAACCGCCGGAACAGGGACAGACACCCTTGCGAGGCCAGCAATCGGCTGCCAGCACTGCGGAATCCCTGATGATGAAAACTTTTGCCACCGCCGCCTGTCATCCGTCGCTTTATCACACCGGAACCTGGCTGGCCGGCAAGATCCGTCATTGGATTCCGGACAACCTGGGTCACTGGACACAATGCCGAACCGCACCCAAACCAGCGGCGACTTCCCTGCATCACCTGATCAAACAAAAACGTAAAGGAGTTCCGGAATGAACCCAGCCCGACAAGCCATTCTGGCCCGTTTACGTGCCGGACAACAAACCGCACCCCAGCTCCATACACCGGAGCCGGCATACACTGCGTGGACAGCCCGGGATAAAACGCAGCGATTGGCGCACTTTTGTGAGCAGCTCACCGCCAGTCATGCTGAGATTTATCGCTGCACCGTAGAAACGCTGCCGGATCAGCTCACTGAAATCATCGGGCAGATCGGTGCCCAACGGATTGCAACGGGTACAGCCGGTGAATACATGACACAGATTCAGCAGGCCAGCCAAACGGCAACACACGTGCCGTTCGAGCAACCCATAGAACACTGGAAAGCGGCCCTGTTTTCTGAAGTCGATGCCGGAATCACCCATGTTCATGCGGCCATTGCCGAAACGGGAACACTGGTGTTATGGCCGAATCGCCATGAACCAAGAACACTGTCGCTGGTGCCCCCGTGTCACATCGCGCTGGTGAATGCGTCACAGCTCACCGACAGCTTGACAGGTTTGATGCAGGAACAGCACTGGCAGCAAGGGTTGCCCACAAATGTGGTGCTGATTTCCGGTCCCTCGAAAACAGCCGACATTCAGCAAACCCTCGCCTACGGTGCTCATGGCCCGCGCAGACTGATCGTGCTGGTGGTGGTCAACCGCTGAAAACTGTCGCTTCGCTCACAATTGAAGACGAGTGGGGGACAGAGCACAAATTGATGTTCGCAGCGCTCAGTCAGAAACGCACAAAAAAAGCCGCACGTTGCGTGCGGCTTGTATTCGTTATCACCTTCAGTCTACCTACTCAGCACACCGATGGTATTTATAACGGGGGCTTCGCCACTCATTACGTTGAGTATGCCGGGCTCGATAATCGTCAGTTTCTTTCAATCGAGCTTTATGCTGTATTGGCGAAGAAGTATTAATTTTGTGGTGTCACTTTCCAAATTGTAACACTAAGTTTTCACAGGCTTAGTGCCTTGGTGGCTGCATCCTCTGAAGCCGGAAACAACCGTGAAGCACAGAACGCAAGAAAGTCGAAGAACAGCTAAATCCTCCAGAAGCTAGAGCATGAAACTCTCTCACTTCATACGCTTCACTATTACTATGGGATCAAATCCTGTATTTCGCAACTTTTGTCCTTACACTTTCTGTATCACCGTCAATGTTTCAGCGCTGTGCTGATGACTGACATATTTCCTCAGAACCTGAAAATCTTTCTACTCTGAAGCGATTAACGAGGATCATTTGTCATCATTTCGTGTAAAATCCCTTCTCTTTGATTCGCAGGTCAATAAAAAGGAGACCCAGTGACACTTGGCAAAGCATTCACACAAGTTCCTACCGCTCAGGCTGCTTTAGCATTAGCTATCACAGGGATCGGCCTTGCCTGGTCACTCTACTATCCAAGTTATGGCCTTTATATCCGTTCACTGTGTGCACTCATCGGCGCCTGCCTGCTGATTCCTGTGGTGTTGAAATACCTGCTGAATCCGAAACTGTTCCTGACCGATCTTCACCATCCACTGTACGGCAGTCTGATGCCACCGATGTCGATGACCATGCTGGTCCTGGCCGATTATCTGGCAGGCATCCATCCCGCCAGTGCCCGGATACTGTGGTATCCGGCCCTGGCCTTGCATCTCACCATGATGGTGATTTTTTTCAGTTGTCAGTTACAGAAATTTCGTCTGATTCACCTTTATCCAAGCTGGTTCCTGTACCCGGTGGGCGCCATCAGCGGCACACTGGCCGGTTCACAACTTGGCTATACCGAGTTTTCCATCTTGATGACGAACGCCTGTGTGGCGATCTACTTCTTCATGTTGCCCGTCGTGTTGTACCGACTGTGTTTTGCCGGACGTCTGCCCCGCGTTGCCAGACCAACCCTGACCATTATGGCAGCACCGGTCAACCTGTCGCTGACCGCGTATCTGACCAATCTGGATCATCCGGATCCTGTCCTCACCGGCGCACTGGCTGGCATTGGGATCACCATGACCATTTTTGTCTATCTGTGCTACATCGATATCTTAAAGTACCGCTTTCAGCCCTCACTGGCTGCGATTACCTTTCCCTCTGTGATCAGCGCTGTCGCCATGCATCGCCTGATCGAGTGGCTGCCGGACGAACATGCCCTGTCGAAATACCTCAATATGACCGGTGTGATTGAAATCAGCGTGGCAACTTTGCTGGTCCTCTGGGTGGGTGCCAACTACGCCATCTATTACTGGAATTCTTATCTCAGAGAGCCATCCAACGCCAGTCACTGATCTTAAAAGGCCCTGAACGGGCCTTTTTCTTATTGAGCTGATGGTGCTGCTTCAGATGCTGCCGAAGGTTCACCAGACCGATCCAAATGTCCCGAAAACCAGGTCAGCAGGAAGGCCAGCATCACAATCAGTGCACCAATCCACGGTGCGTCCGTCAGCGACATCCTTTCGACAACCACACCGCCGATGACAGACCCCAGGGCAATTCCCACGTTAAACGCAGCAATATTCAGTCCTGAAGCCACGTCGACTGCGTTCGGGGTATACCTGCCGGCAAGCTGTACCACATAAACCTGTAAACCCGGTACATTTCCGAACGCAAAGGCGCCCCAAACCAGAACCGTCAAGACGGCCAATACAGGGCTGTTCGCCGTCACGCTGAACACCAGCAAAGTCAGCGCCAGAGCCGCAAAAATCCACAGTAATGCATTCACCGGTCCCTGCCGGTCAGCCAACTTCCCACCCCAGATATTGCCAACAGCGACGGATACACCATACACCAGCATCACCAGACTGATGGCACCTTCCGCCAGCCCGGTCACCTGCTGAAGTATGGGTGCCAGATATGTGAACGCCACAAACGTGCCCCCATAACCCACCGCAGTCATCGCATAAACCAGTAATAAACGCGGATGAATCAGGACAGCCAGTTGCTGTTTCAGTTGTGCTGGCGGTGATTGCTTCAGATTTGAAGGAACAAGCAGCGCACTGCCGATCAAAGCAATCAACCCCAGTAACGCTACAATCAGAAAAGTTGCCCGCCAGCCAAAGATCTGACCAATCCAGGTTCCCAGTGGCACACCGGTCACCAGTGCAACGGTTAGCCCCGTGAACATGGTCGCGATAGCGCTGGCCTCTTTTTCTTTGCTCACCAGACTCGTCGCAATCGTCGAGCCGATTGAGAAAAAGACACCGTGGGCCAGACCGGTCAGTATTCGTGCGGCAATCAGAGATTCATATCCGGGCGCCAGCCAGGCCAGAAGATTCCCGCCGATAAACAACGCCATCAGTGCAAGCAATACAGTCTTGCGCGGCCAGCGTCCGGTCAGTGCTGTCAGCACCGGCGCACCTATGGCAACACCGATGGCATACAAGCTGACCAGCTTTATTTTTGTAAAAAATAGCACCAACAACAAATGACTTTATCGAAAATGACAATAGTTTCCCGAACAGAAGAGCTGGAGATTTTCCTGACTGTCGTCGACAGCGGCGGATTTTCAGCCGCAGCGAATCAATTAAACATTCAGGTGGCCAAGGTTTCCCGGGCCATTGCGAGACTGGAAACAGAACTCAGCACAACCTTGCTGACACGCACCACACGCCGGGTCGAACTCACTGAAGAAGGGCGCTTCTTTGCCGAACACATCCGCCATGGCCTGAGCCAGATTGCCGGTGCAGAAGAAAAACTGCGCCTGCTCAAAGGGAAGCCTGCCGGACGCTTAAGGGTCGATTCGGCCAGCCCGTTCATCCTGCACCAGCTCGTGCCTCATATGGCGGCATTTCAGGCGGCCTGCCCGAACATTGAGGTTGAACTGATATCCAGTGAACGTTTCATTGATCTGATCGAAAAGCGCACCGATCTTGCTATCCGGATTGGTGAGCTGAAAGATTCCAACCTGCATGCAAAATTTCTCGGACGCAGCCCGCTGCGGATTGTCGCCAGCCCGGCCTACCTGACAGAGTACGGCACACCAGACAGTATTGAAGCCCTGAGTACGCATCGCTGTATTGGCTTTGCCGGTCAGCCGAATCTGAACAAATGGCCCTTTCTGCACGGCCCCTGTTCCCCGCGCATGCACATCCAGGGCAGCAGTGGGGAAACAGTCCGGCAACTGTGTCTGTCCGGAAATGGGCTCGCACTGCTGTCAAACTTCATGGTGTGCCACGATCTGGCCGCGGGCAGGTTGGTGTCTGTCCTTGAAGCAGACATTGCGACCCCCAACGACAGAGAAGCGATTCATGCGGTGTATTACAGAAACACGGCACTGTCGCCGCGTATTCGTGCTTTCCTCGATTTTATTGCGGAACGGCTCTGCCTGTAACCTGATACCACGGGCGACTGAATCAAACGATTCACAGGTCCAGTGTCTTTGGCAGCCGGACTGTAAACCGGCTGCCTTCTCCCAGCACGGAGTTCAGATCAATGCTGCCTTGCAGTGTATTCACCATGGCAGAAACCATGGCAAGCCCTAACCCGTACCCCGGCCGATGACGACTCCCTTCCACCCGGTAAAGCCGCCGAAAGATCAAGGCTTGATGTGCAGGTTCAATCCCAATTCCCCGATCACTGACACTGAACCAGAGATGATCAACTGCTTCGCCGCAAGCCAAACTGACTTCACCTCCGGGCAGACTGTATTTCACACTGTTATCCACCAGATTCACGACAATTTGTGTCAGGCGTTTGGCGTCAGAGACGCAAGTCACCGCTTCTAAGCCGTCGGTATTCAGCCGGATTCCCGTATCTTCAGCGACTTCCTCATACCAGGCTGCAACCTCCGATAATAATTGGGCCAGTTCAATCGGCTGTGTTTCCAGCGCATGCCGTCCCACCTGTTCATCATGAATCCGCATCAGGGTCGTCAGCATCTGATTCGCCTGCTGGGCAGATTCAGCACAATCAGACAGGGCAGAACGCAGCGAGGCTTCAATTTGCTCAGGCTGATACTTTGCTGTGTCCTCGCTCAATGCGGCCTCTGTGGTCAGTATCACACGAGACAAAGGTGTCCGGACATCATGGGCAATGGCATCCACCGTCTGATCCATCCCTTTGACGGTTTCTCTCAGACGATTAAGTACCTGCTGCACACTTTGACTGAGCTGACCCAGCGGGCCGCTCGATTCAAGCGCTGGCAGATCCGTTGCCAGCATCACATCCAGGGACCAGCCCCTGACCTGATCCACCCCTTTGGCAAGGCTGTGCAACGGCGACAGAGTTCGGCTCAGCAATCGCCAGACGATCAGCGCAATCAAGGCGACCATCACCGCTAAAGCAGCACACAGAGCGGCTCCCTGAACAAATAAATGAGTCCGTCTGGGTGTCCCATCCATGATGAGCCAATATTGCGAGGGTTTGCCATCCAGTTTCAGGCTCAGGTAAGGCGCATGGCTGAATAAATGATACCAATGCCTCAAAGCAGGCTGATATTCGGAAACAACCTCTGGGAAACTGGGGAGTTCAGCACCACTCAGCCACTCTAACTGCCCCGTCGAATCAACACGCGCCACACTGATCGCGTTTTCTATCAATCGGTTAGGGTTGTTGATCACCACATGCTCAAGTTTAGAATCCGATTCAAAGGTCAGAATGCGCTGGTATTCCTGCCCCAGGGAACTGAGCAGTTTTCTTTCCTGATAATCAAGTAGGTAAGTCAGAATAAATACCATCACGGTCATCAGGAAAAGAAAGCAAATCAGCAGGGTCAGCAGGAAACGGTGAAACAGCGCCCGTTGTGCCGAACGGGTGGCCTGTTCAGCGTTCATGTCTGAGGACATAACCCACTCCGCGAATAGTCTGCAACAATGGTACGGAAAAGCCTTTATCAATCTTGCTGCGGAGACGGCAGACCAGTACATCCACGACATTGGTCTGGGGATCAAACTGAAATCCCCACACATGCTCCAGAATAATGGTTTTTGACAGCACCCGACCCGGCTGGGTCATCAATAATTTCAGCAGCGCAAACTCTCTGGGTTTCAGTTCAATGCGCTGGCCATCGCGGCTGGCTTCCCGCGACAGCAAATCCAGTGTCAGTCCCTGATACGTCAGTGATTCAACACTGGCTGCCGCTGATTGCCGCCGGAGCAGCGTCTGGCACCGGGCAACCAGTTCGGCAAATGCAAACGGCTTCACCAGATAGTCATCCGCACCGGACTGTAAACCCAGCACGCGTTCATCAACTGAATGACGGGCACTTAAAATCAAAACCGGTGTCTGGTGCCCTTCCCCCCGTAAACGGCGCAGGACTTCCATGCCATCCATTCCCGGTAGCATCAGATCTAAAATGATCAGATCAAAAGCTTCCTGACAGGCAAGTTGATACCCCAGCTTGCCATCCGCGCAGGCTGTCACCTGAAAATCCAGTTCCTCCAGCCCGAGACGGACGAACTCACGTATCGGCTGATCATCTTCAACCACTAAGATGTGCATCACTGATCCTGTCTGTAGACCCCTGTGTTATATCCAAACCGGTTCTGATCCTAACATGGCTGTAAATTCTCAAAGATTACAATCTGGTAATCTTCAGGCAAGTCTGTGGCAATTGAGCATGCATTAAAGTCATCACATCACCCATCCCAAGAAGGATAGAACATGAAAACTCTGACACCTGTATGCCTGGCCCTGTCCGTTTTTGCTGCTTCAGCCTCTGCAGCAACAACCGTCACAGAAACGCAGCTTTCTTCAAACACAGCCTTCGAACTGGCCCAGTCTGCCGTCGCACAATGTGCAAAAGACAATTACGCTGTCACGGCGACTGTTGTCGACCGCTCCGGCCGTGTGTTAGCCCAACTGCGCCAGAATCAGGCTGGGCCACATACACTCGAAAGTTCACGCAAAAAAGCGTTTACCGCCGTCAGCATGAAACAGCCAACCGCCAACCTGATGAAACTGGTGAATGACAAGCCCCTCCTCGCGCCACTGAAAGATATGGATGACAACCTGCTGCTTCTGGCGGGCGGCTTGCCGGTCAGCGTCAACAATCAGGTCGTCGGTGCAATCGGCGTCGGGGGAGCGCCGGGCGGGCATCTGGATGCAGCTTGTGCAGAAGCAGCAATCAAGGCAGTCATCAAATAATTGATCCGCCAAGCCACCATAAAAATAACCGGCAATCTCGCCGGTTATTGAAATGAACGGTACGAAAGGATCTCAGTGAATCATTCCGTTTGCTTTTCAATCATCGACAGAAAGGATGACCGGGATCGTGAGCGCCTCAATCATGGCAAGCGTTGTCGTAGCCTGACAATTAAACTCGTTTTCTTGTTCATACTTTTCAACCGCTTCCTTCGAAGTCTCTGCATGAATACTCTTGATATCTAACTCAAACCCTTGCTCGAATAATTGTTTCTCTTCTTCAGAAAAGGTTTCTGAATTGACATCAATCAACGTATAAGCTTCATTCTTTGTATAAAAGTGAAATGTTTTCATTCTAAATACTCTCTTTGCATCATCGATTGACTGCATTCCGGATCAATCAACGGAAGTAAAAATATTTCTCTTTAACCGGCCGTCCAGCAAAAAATCAATGATCAGATGAAAACGTAATCATGTCGAACATAAAATCAAATGCACTTGATTGGTGTTTTCGGCGACATTGTTCAACCGCTCTGTATTTTTGAATGGCTTCAGAGGTTTCAGGGGCAGAAATCAGGAATTTTTCTTTCTCAAATCCTTGTTGAAGAAGTTGAGATTCGCTTTCCCAATAGTCGGGCATATCAACCAGAAGATAGGTATAAGCCTTTTTCTTGGTAAAAAACTGATAGGTAGCCATGGTTCACTCACCGTCACGTTCATCAAAAAATGAAAATAAAAATTGGCTTTTACTGACGTTGACTGACAGATGATCCTGGCGCAGAGAATCTAATTGATATTCATAACTTTCAGGTAGGACTTTTATCAAATAAAATAATTTTTTCGATTCACTTCACGGTTTTAAACCAATCCGTATCGTTTGAAATTACAACAGCAGCTCAAAATGCTTTATCAAGCCGCACCATCAGCACACGAGGCTATGCCGGTGCGGCGATGACAATCAATTAAGATGAAACCACCAGTCGACCATTCACAGGCTGTACCGGACGGTTATTACCATGACCCAAGACTTGATAAAACGCCTCGATCTGGCTCGCTGAAACCGTTTGAGGCTGTTTGAGCACAATCCATCGAACCCCTTCAGTACACGGCGGGGTTGTCAGTGAACCGCTAAAACGGTAGTAATCTTGTTGAGCCGGAATGATCTGACGCACATCCACCTTTTGATTTAAAGAGACCACTTTTCCGGTTGCAGATGGCATTTGTGACCAGATCTTGGCAAGCGCTTCATTGGCCTCACCTTCTTGAAACATCACGGCAATCACCGCCAGATTGCCGCTTTTATCCGCATGAACAAAATGGCCTTCCAGCGGGAAAGACTTGCCCCGGATATGATTCTCACTCGGTGTGTGAAAGTGAAACTGCTTCAGTTCAAACGACTGACCATCCAGCGTCAGAGAACTCCCCGGCGCATAGTTCACCTGCACCGTATGCCCGTTATCAATCACACTCGCCGATGCAGGCTGATAATACAACGAAAGCGGTGGTAATTTACCCTCAACCATCGCCACCAAATCAATTGGAGACTGGTTTTTCCCAGCCGCGCATGTTGCAAAATCACCGCTCAGTGCCGCCCAATGCTCAGGACCATTAACACCTTCGTATCCCCATGAATGATCGGCGGCCTGTACGACTGAAACACTTTGCAACCCGATCAACAAACCAGCCCACTGAACAATTTTTCCTGCCTTCATCTTTTCCCTTCCTATGGTTCCATCATTCACAATCAACATGGCTGAATAAAGAGATAAAAAGTGGCTGAAAATGCCCCTCTCATTTCTATCATCAAACGGATTTCATCCATCGCCATGAAAGATAAAGTTAAAGAATGAAGATAAACAAAACTGCCATCAAAACACTAAAAATCAATTCAGTTTTTGTTCGTAGTCAAACTAAGCAATGCAATTTCGCCGCACGTTCAAAAAATTTGCTGTGATAAAAATCCATGTCCTCTCAGAAGTCAGTGATTTCCTCCTGAAACTCACACCAGAATTTCAGAAACGATTTGAAAATTTGGTCACAGGTCATATAAAAAACCATTCAATGGTCAAAACTTGAAATGACCGAAATAGACCATCACGGGAGTCAACCCATGAGTGTTGCACTTATTATCTGAATTCAGGGTCACGATTTAAAATCACCGGCTGAATGTTCAATCCACCAGCTCAATGCCCAATGTCTCAAGCAGGTTCAATGCTTCGAAGCGGGAAAATTTCGCCCCTGCCACTGAATTTTCCAGAACATGGATGTTGTAATGCGTTGATTCCGTGAAATCGACCCGGCGCAAGTCCGTTCGCATAAACAAGCTATGCGTAAAGTCGCAATACGTCATGGACGAATCTTTGAAGTCCCCTTCCCTGAAATCAACATCATGGAGTTTGCAGTCATCCAGAACCAGTTCGTTCAGCGTCAGACCAAAAAAAGAGGCGTCGTTGAGAATGCATTGCCGAAATGTCAGCTCATGATCAATATTGAAGGATGGCCAGTTCCCCTGCGTCCAATCAATCCCGACTAATTTACAGGCAACAAATGAAACCTCGAAAAAACGGGTTTGCGGAATTTTCAACAGACTCAGATTACATTGAGAAAACTGACAGTTAATAAACTTGCAGTTTTTAAACGTCGACTCTGAAAAATTGCAATCATGAAACTCACAATCTTCAAACTCAATCTCAGCCCATTCTGAAAACGAAAGCGACAATTTACTGAAGGTTTCGTCGTAATACTGCTGATTATCCGCTATTGGCTGCACAAGGCTTTCTCATTTCTGTGGCTGACATGTCGCCACTTTATCATCTTCCCGACACTCATGCAGATTGTTCTCCAAAGCTTCTGATAAGCCAGTCCTGATGCCAACAAAAAAACCTGCCCAGAGACAACGTTTCCAGGCAGGTTTCATCCGTGTTCAGGATCAAAACTCAGAAAGATTACCGGTAACTGATGGCGTACAAACGGCAATATTTCCCCTCTGAGCCCGAGCGGATTTTCATCAAAATGAAGCGCTTTTCTATGCGTCATTCGTTGCTACATCAAAGAAAACGGCTTTCGACAGATCAATACAAAATGGGAACATACCCCACGTTCGCTTTGAATTCAGGTTATTAGAATTAATAATCTTTAACATTTTCAATAATACTTACTGTTTCTTCACTTCAACCGATTCAATTCCAGCTAGAATTAATTAAAAATAATTAGAAGGAATAAAACAATGTCAGTTAAGCTCTTTACTATCGGTGACAGTATTTCTCAAGGATTTATCTCAGGCGCTGCTGCAGAACCAAGCATTGCATACAGCACTTTAATTGCAAATGCCATGTCCATTGCTAATTATAACGCAATCATCTGGCCCAATGGCTATAAGCTTAAGTATGATTTAGAAGGTATTCTAAGAGCTTTAGAGTCAGTTTACGGTAATAATTTATCGCCAAAAGATTTTCTGACACATCTTCCTGGAACATTTTTAAAAACCATAAATGATGTTCTTGATAAATCTGAAAAATACTTTGAGTCTGGCCTTGGACAAATTGGTCATCCGATTCCAGGAGCCCCTCAGAAATATCACAACATCGCTGTCGAAGGTATGGATATTGCTGATGCGTGGCTTGTCACCCCAAGGCTGGCTAATACTATTGTCAGTGGAAATGGAAATTCAAAAAGCAACAATTATTTTCAAGGTGCCAGCTCCCCATTTTATCGCAATGCTTATCGAACACTAAATCCCACTTCTAACGCCTTACATATGGATAAATCAGCTTTATCCTGGTTGAATTTTATTTCCGATAGTGAAGGGATAGAAAACATAGCGCTATGGTTAGGGTCTAACAATGTTTTAGGGACAATCTTTGATTTAGATTTAAGTTGGACAGACGGCTCTGGTAGCATTCTCAATCAATCAAGGGTAGACAGACAAAAATACAATATCTGGGATACTCGTGATTTCAGAAGAGAATACGAAATTCTATTAGATAAACTCATCCTTTCGCTAAGCAGAAACCAGAGTTCCCACTGTGAAATATTCGTTGGCAATATTCCTTTGATTACTATAACACCTGCCCTGAAGGGGTTTGGGAAAGAGATTCCAGTATCTTCTAACGGCAGTGATTCTTTATACTTTGAATATTACACCTTGTATCCAATTGATGAGTCCATTGCAATAAAAGGCAAACGGTATTTAACATTCACTCAAGCCCGAAAAATTGATGATACTATTATTGAATATAATGAAATCATAAAAGAGCTGATACAAAAAAAAGGAACATCAAAAATTAGCTTTCATTTAGTAGATCTTTCGTCATGTTTAACCAGCATGGCATATAAAAGAAATTTCAAAAATCCACCCTATAAATTCCCCGATTATTTTAAAGAAAATAATATAACTGTGAACACTTTATTTTATGATGTGGATAAAAATGGCCAAGTTGAAAAAGGTGGTCTCTTCGGTTTGGATGGTGTTCACCCTTCAGCCATTGGCCAGGGTTTAATTGCACATGAATTCCTTAAAGTCATGAGAAGCAATGGATTAATTGCGAATGATTTAAACTGGGACAATATAATAAAAAGTGACACACTTTATAGCAATCCAATAAAAATCATTCATTCACTACATTCAATTAAAAACAAAAAACTAGTGAAGTTATTTTTAAGTGCATTATTAAAAATAAAAGATGTCACCTGAACTCTGAATAGTTGAAGAAAACGCATCAATGATGCGTTTTCATTCACACTTAATGCTCATAGGTCACCGGGGCGGTAAAGATATAGCCGTTTCCCCGCATGGTTTTGATAAATTTTGGTTGTTTGCCGCTGTCGCCCAGCCGCTGGCGTAATCGACTGAGCTGAACATCAATGCCCCGCTCGGACGGTAACGACTCCCGTCCCCGGGTGGCGTTGGAGATCGTGTCTCGGTCCAGCACTTCATTCGGACGGGACAGAAACAGCATCAGCAAGCTGAAGTCTCCGCTGGTCAGCTCAAAGTCCTGCTCTGTTTGCAGGTTGTACAAACGATGAGACAAGGTCTCCAACCGCCAGTGACCAAAACGAATGGTGCGTGGCAACGCTGCCGGCTGGGGGTATTCTTCCTGAACAACCGGCCTTGTCCGCCGCAACAACGCTTTGATCCGGGCCAGCAACTGGCGTGGGCTGAAGGGTTTGGCAATATAGTCATCCGCCCCGATCTCCAGCCCCAGAATCTGATCCAGTTCATCAGACACTGCCGTCAGCATGATGATGGGCACTTCCGAGGTTTTCCGCACGAACTGGCACAGGGTGAAACCGTCGTCCCCCGGCATCATCACGTCCAGCAGAATCAATTCGGGTTTGCTGATTTCCAGGCATTGCTTCATCGCCATGCCGTCTTCAGCAGTCAGCACGGTAAAACCGGATTTTGTCAGATACGCTTGTAATAACTCGCGAATTTCAACATCGTCATCCACAACAAGAATGGTCTTGGTTGACATCTTCGTGTTCTCTTCCCTTGTACACATCGGTATCCGAAGCGCTCGCATGGCTGAGGTGACTTCGGTTTCTTATTTTTATTGGCAGTGTTATTCATAAGAGGCATGAAATCACGACTGAGACCGCAAAAGTTTGAGGCGGGTAAAGTTTTCTGCTGTGATTGCAGACTGAACATTGCGAATGACTTTCTCTCATACGCCATTCAGGCATAATGTCTGAAAAAATCATGAATAATAAAAGAAGTGCCTATATGTTGACTATTCAAGACGCAACTTTCGACGATCATCAGGCCATCGCCGACCTGCACATCCAGAACTGGAAAATCGTTTACCGCAACGACTTATCCGAACAATATCTGGCGCATGACATTCATCTGGACAGAAAGCAGGTGTGGCATCAACGACTGAGCCAACCGATGGAGAAACGCCACATTTGGGTCGCAAAGCAGAGCAATCAGCTCTGTGGGTTCATCTGTATCGAATTAGACGCCCATCAGGATCTCGGGACGCTGATTGATAACCTGCATGTCAGTCCTGAAGCAAAAGGACAAGGTGTCGGGAAACAGTTACTGAAAACCGCTGCCGGAATCATTGAACAGAAAGCGCAACGTCAGGGCATTTATCTGGAAGTGCTGGCTTCGAACCTGCCAGCCATTGGTTTTTACCAGCGCGTTGGCGGCACAGAGCACTGTTCGCAAACCTGGCAGGCACCGGATGGCACCGTGGTGGATGAGTTTGTTTACAACTGGTCAGATGCCGGACAACTGAGATGCTGAAACGACTGAGCCGGGCACACGCCCGGCTCATTGACAGACCGATCTTTTACAGACAACTCTGATACAGACAGCTCTGATACAAACAATAAGACCTTACAGTTCAACAATCAGCTTGCCCTGATTCTCGCCGGTAAACAGCAGATTAATGCCTTCTATCGCGCTGTCCAGACCGTGCAGCATGTGCGCGCGGTATTTCAGGTGACCTGCCATCAGGTGTTCCGCCAGTTTCTGACCGTATTCTGCAAAACGGTGGTAATGATCTGGCATCGTAAAGCCCTGAATCATCAATCGTTTGCGTACAATATTCATCCAATTCGGCCCCGGTTGTGGCGTCTCAGTATTGTAATCTGCAATCATGCCGCATACGGCAATGCGTCCGTGGGCATTCATCCGCTGATAAATCGGCTGCTGTGCCACACCACCGGTGTTTTCGAAAAACAGATCAATACCATTTGGCGTTACAGCCGCCAGCTGCTCAGCAAAATCTGCATCTTTATAATTAATGGCCGCATCAAAGCCCAGCATCTCAGTCAGCCACTGGCACTTTTCATCACTCCCGGCCACACCGACAACCCGGACACCTTCCAGCTTCGCCAGTTGGCCGACCATCGAGCCGACAGAGCCCGCAGCACCGGTCACAACCAGTGTCTGTCCCGCTTCCGGTTTCAGCACTTCATAGAGACCGTGATAAGCGGTCACGCCCGGCAGTGCAACCACAGACAACAAGGCTTCCTGCGGTACAGTCGTCGGTACCGGTGAAAGTCCGCCTTTGGCGACAAAATATTCAGTCCAGCCCATCATCCCCATCACACGGGTGCCAACCGGAAAATCAGGGTGGCGGGATGCCACCACATCACCGATACCACTGGCACGCATAACATCTCCCAGTTCCACCGGCGGGATGTAGCTGTCCCGGTCTGCGCTCATCCAGCCGCGCATCGCAGGATCCAGCGACATGTGAGTTTGTTTGACCAGAAACTCCCCCTCTGCCAGCTCAGGCATCGGTTTTGTCACGATTTCAAAGACATCTGGTGTGATAGTGACGTTCGGACGTTTTTTCAGAAGAATCGCGTTGTAGCTCATAATCTTGTTCCTCACATTGCGTTAAGGCACACTTTAACTCTTGCTGAAAATGAAAATAACCCGGCAAAATCAGGAAACACTTTTGCTCATTTTGGAAAAATAACCCAAGAGAGGTCACATGGACAAACTCAAAGCCATGGAAGTATTTGTCACAACCATTCAGTGTGGCAGCATTTCCGGCGCAGCCAAACAACTTCGCCTGCCCGTTTCCAGTGCTTCCCGCCATCTGAGCTGGCTGGAAGAAACGCTGGGTTCCGAGCTGATGAAACGCAGTACCCGTGCCATCAAACTCACAGAAGTCGGTCAGGCTTATCTGACCCAGAGTCAACGCGCACTCGAACAAATCCGTCAGGCCGAGGAACTTGTCCAGACCTATCAGCACACGCCTTCAGGGATCCTGAAAATCAGCTGCATGAGCCATTATTTTGAAAATCAGATGCTGCCCCATCTGAATGAATTTGAATCCCTGTATCCGGATATCCGGCTGGATATTGATGTTTCAGATAAAGTGAATGACCTTGCACAGGCTGAAATCGACATTGCGATTCGAGGCGGTTATATGCCTGAAGAACGAATTCACGCACGCTGGTTGTGCGATAACACCCCGCACTTGTGTGCCAGCCGCCGGTATCTCGACAGGTTCGGCATGCCCGCCAGTCACGAGGAATTGCATCAGCATCAGGTGGCTTTTTACCGGGGACCCAACCAGATCCTGCGCTGGGGTGTTGTGCAGCAGGAACAGTGGATGGCAATGAATCTCACGCCCTATGTGGTCACCAATTCCGGCCGTTACATTCGTGAACTCATGATGGCAGGCAAAGTCATGGCGCTACTGCCGGACTGGTCGACCCAGGCAGACAGAGAAAAAGGCGATCTGGTGAAAATCGACCTGCCGCAGCCCGCCTGCCTGTCGACTGAAAAACTTGGAATTTACCTGCTGTATTACAAACCCAGATATCAGGTGCCCAAGATCAGAGCCGCCGTGGACTTCTTCACACAAAAGCTGATCACCAGGCCGGATGACACGTTATAAAGACGTTGCTTCCAGCAATACGGCGCCTGTCCCTGTTTCTGCCAGTGCATCATCCGGATTGCGCAGTTGGCATTTTTTCAGGGACAGACAGCCACAGCCAATGCATTCTCCCAAGGAATCCCGCATTTTCTGTAATTTCATAATCCGCTCATCCAGCTGCTGTCGCCAGAGACTCGCCATCGCCTGCCACTCTTCCTGTGTCGGCGCATGATCTAATGGCAGATGGGACAATGCCGCGCCGATTTCTTCCAGCGACATCCCCAGTTGCTGGGCCGTTTTAATCACCGCAATCCGGCGCAATACGCTGCGATCATACCGTCGTTGATTGCCCGCGTTGCGCCAGCTTTGAATCAACCCTTTTTGTTCATAAAAATGCAGCGTTGATACTTTGACGTCCGCGCGCTGCGCCACCTGTCCAACCGACATCTCCATCGCTATTCCTTTCATCAAATCAAAATCTGTCTTTTGCCTTGACCTCAAGTTTACTTGAGGTTTTAAGCTCTGCACATCTATCCATAAAAATAAAAGGAAATCATGATGTCACGGACTGCGACTTACCTTACCGGCCGCTTTTTTGACGGTATTTCTTCGGGAATGTTTATGCTGGCATTACCCTGGGTGATGCTCAGCCAAGGGGATATGGGCGTTTTCGTTGCGGCGGTTTCACTGGTCTGCACGGCGTTATCCTTTCTCGCGACGCCATTCACGGCCACTCTGATCGACCGCCACTCCAGAAAAAACATTCTGGTCACCATTCAGATCATTCAGTCGTCCACCGCCCTGGCTGTACTGGTCGCGTTTCAGTTTCAGGCCGACTCCATCTGGCTGCTGGCGCTGGCACAGCTGATTTTCTGGCTGACCAATGATATGGCCTGGAGCACCAACAATGCTTTTACTCAGGAAAACTACGACAAAGCAGATTACGCAAAAGTCACCGGCCAGCAGGAAGTGGTGATACAGCTCACCACGCTGGGTGCCGGGGCAGCCGGGATTGTCCTGCTGAACCTCTGGTCGATGCGGGAATTTGCCCTGCTGGCGTCGCTGGCTTCCGGCATCGCTGCGGTTAGTTATCAGCTCACGCCCTATCGTCGCCAGCTGATGACGCATCAACCGCAGGCATTCTTCCGGCAACTTTCGGAAAGCCGCCAGATATTCGCCCGTCAGCCTGCATTTTATCTTTTTCTGGCACTGTCGTGCCTGACCTATCCGATGCTGACCTATCTGGCGAAACTGGTTCCGGTCTATTTTTCCGAGCAGCACATCAGCGGGAGCTGGTTTGCCTCCTGGTCGCTCAGTTATGGCATCGGTGCTCTGATTACAGGACTCCTGATTACCCGTTTGCTGGCCTGCATCAGCCACGAAAAAGCGATGACAGGGTCGGTCATGATCATGGGATGCCTGCTGATGATCATGTCTGTCTGGCTGACGCCGGAAGTTCTGGTGAGTGTGACGGTCATTCTTGGCTTCTTCAACGCCCTGAACCGCATCGCCCGTACGAACAAACTCAACCACGAAGTGAGTATTCACGAACGAGGGCGTATCGAAGGGGGACTGAAACTCTTTTCTGTCATGAGTCAGGGGCTGAGCTTCGTGCTGATTGCCATTCTGAGCCACCTGCAAATCACCGAACTGGGTTTTGCCATTATGGCGGTGATCATTCTTCTTGCCGGGCTGAGCATGCAGTTCCTTTACCGGCGTCAGGCACATGTCCATCTGGCCCCCGCCTGATCTCTGTCTCTCTATCTGTATCTGTGTAACACGCTGTATCTGTGTGACACGCCGCCTTCCGCTGTTTCGGGGCGGCGTTTTTTTATTGCACGGTCATCCAGTCCAGCAGAAAACTGGAAAATGCCTGAACCTGACGGGGCTGGAATTTCCGGCCGGGGAACACCAGATGAATGCCAACCGCATCCGAATCACCGGGAGTGAGGCCGATCATCTGATCATCGAACATTAAGACCAGCCTGCCTTCAAGTACATCCTTCCGGACATCCCACCAGGATTTCATCGCGATACCACAGCCATCGACGGCCCACTGACGGACCATTGCACCATCGGTACTGACCAGCGCAGGACGAACCTTCACCGACATCTGTCCCGTTTCAGTGCTGAAGAACCATTCATCCATTTCCTGCCCACCCCAGGCCATCACCAGACAACGATGGTTGACCAGTTCACCGGGGTGTGCCGGCATGCCCGCCTGTTCAAGATACACTGGTGAAGCACACAGAACCCGGCGATTCTTCACCAGCGCACGCGCCACCAGATTACTGTCGGGCAGATCCCCCATACGAATGGCCATATCAATGCCTTCATCAATCAATTTTAACCGGCCGTCTGTCAGATAAAGATGAGACGACACATCAGGATGTGCTGCGTGAAAGGCCGCCAGTGCCGGTGCCACATACTGTCTGCCAAAATCTGACGGCGCTGTGATCCGCAAAGTTCCGGACAATGCCGTTTCCTCTTCATTCAGCGCCGCCTCGGTCATCGCGACTTCTTCCAGCACCCGCAAGCAGCCTTCATAAAAACGCTGTCCGGCTTCTGTCAAGGCAATGTGCCGGGTATTCCGGTTCAATAAGCGCGTTTGGTAGTGCTGTTCGATCTGATTCATTCTGGCCGTCATGCTGGCTGGAGACAATCCCAGCTTACGTCCTGCGGCAGCCAGACCACCCGATTTCACTACCTGTGCAAACAGCGCCATGTCATCAATTTTTGCCATATTCTTCAGTTTTTATGAAATGTGTTTTCAGATTTAAGCCAATTATAAATTTTTCCTGAAACAATACACTGAATGCGTCCAATCACTGAATCATTCAATGGAGTTTCAAAATGCCGGATTCCAACCTGTTTTCACCACATCGACTGGGTGCATTCACACTACCCAATCGGATTGTAATGGCCCCAATGACGCGCTCCCGCACCAGTCAGCCCGGCGATATCCCGAACCGGATGATGGCAGATTACTATGCCCAACGTGCCAGCGCCGGACTGATCATCACCGAGGCCACCCAAATTTCCGCACAAGGGAAAGGCTACTCGTTTACGCCGGGTATCTACAGCTTTGAGCAGATCCAGGGATGGCGGGCTGTCACCCAAGCGGTGCATGCCAAAGGTGGCAAAATATTTCTGCAATTGTGGCATGTCGGTCGGATGTCGCATCCGTCTTTCCATGCTGACGGGCAACCGGTCGCGCCATCGGCGATTGCACCGGATGCTCAGGTCTGGGTTGTCGGTGAAGACGGCGTTGGCCGGATGCAGGATTGCCCGGTCCCCCGTGCGCTGACACTGCCGGAAATCAAAAACATCATTTCAGATTACCAGCAGGCTGCGATCAACGCGATCGAGGCCGGATTTGACGGTGTGGAAATTCACGGTGCGAACGGTTATCTGATCGATCAGTTTCTGCGCCGCACTTCGAATCAACGGACAGACGCCTATGGCGGCACGCTGGAAAAACGGATTCGTTTTGCTACAGATGTTGTCGATGCCGTCAGTGAGGCAATCGGTGCCGACAAAGTGGGCATTCGGCTGGCCCCTTTCATTACTCAGCGTGGCATGAATGATCCGCAGGTGACCAACGCTATCCTGCTGGCTGCACAGCACTTCCAGCAAACCGGCATTGCCTACATCCATCTGGCTGAAGCCGACTGGGATGACGCGCCGGAAGTTTCACCCGACTTTCGCAGATCCCTGCGAGCGACCTTCCGTGGCAGCATCATGGTTGCCGGAAATTATACGCCGGAAAAAAGCCAGGATCTGATGCACTCAGGGTTGGTCGATCTGGTCGCCTTTGGCCGCAAGTTTCTGGCGAACCCGGACTTGCCCTATCGTTTACAGCACCAGCTCCCGCTGAACGACATCACCGATCCGACCACGCTCTTTGGCGGCAACGAGACCGGTTACACCGATTATCCTTTTTACAACCCAAGCCTTTAAGAAACCCGTATGAAAGAGGAATCCCGAATGAAAGCTGTCGCACTGACGCACTATTTACCTATTTCGAACCCGGACAGCCTGATGGATATCGAACTCCCTGCCCCGGCCGTTTCCGGCCATGACATTCTGGTCCGGATCGAAGCTATTTCGGTCAATCCGGTCGATGTCAAAGTCCGGGCGCCAAAAGACAAAACCGAACCCCGGCCCCGGGTGCTGGGCTGGGATGCTGCGGGGACAGTCGTCGCTGTCGGTGAAGACGTCACGCAGTTCCAGACTGGCGATGAAGTCTATTACGCCGGTGACATCACCCGTCCCGGCACCAATAGTGAATATCATGTGGTGGATGCGCGCATTGTCGGGAAAAAGCCCCAGTCACTGTCGATGGCAGAAGCGGCAGCTCTGCCACTCACGGGGATCACCGCCTGGGAAGCATTGTTTGAACGCCTCGGTATTCCCGCTGACGGCTTCCAGAGTCCGAAAAGTATCCTGATTATTGGGGGCGCAGGGGGCGTCGGTTCTGTCGCCATTCAGCTCGCCAGCCAGATTGCAAGGCTTCAGGTGATTGCCACAGCATCCCGGGAAGAAACCAAACACTGGTGCCTTGAGCTGGGCGCGGATCTGACGATCAATCACCGTCTGAACCTGGCAGAACAGCTGGCAGCGCAGGGTTATCCGACTGTGGACTATATTCTGTGCCTCAACGATACCGCAGGCCACTGGGCAGCGATGACACACATCATCAAACCGCAGGGCATGATTTGCAGTATTGTGGAAAGCCCGGAGCCGCTGGATATGGAGCCGCTCAAAAGCAAAAGCGCCGGTTTCGTCTGGGAGTTCATGTTTACCCGTTCGATGTATCAGACCGAAGATATGGCCGAGCAAGGCAAGCTACTGAATCAAATCAGCCAACTTGTCGAGCACGACACCCTGCAAACCACAATGCGGAAACACCTGACGCCCATCAATGCAGACAATCTGCGCAAAGCACATGCCTTGGTTGAACAAGGCAATATGATCGGCAAAGTGGTTCTGTCCGGCTGGTAAAACACAGCAGCAAGCACAAACGACACCCTGCATTGATCGAGTCATGCAGGGTTTCCTCATGTCCTCATTCGGTACATCTGCCCTCATTGACTTAATCCCAACAATGCTGCATCCGCCCTGAACATTGAATCATCAGCTAAAAAAAGAATACTAACAGACGCGCCTCGCTCCCACCTCTTACAGAACGACAAGTGTCAGATTCAGTTGTCTGGTGCAACCAACTGAATGCTAAGCAACTGAATCATCGACTTAATTTTAACCAGCCATCATCCGCCCTGAGCTGTATACCCATAAAAATAATTTCGCTATTCGGTTTGGCTAAGGATATATCGATGAAAAAACAAACGCTTCTTGTGCTGATAACCGCTTTCCTCATCGCAATCATTGCAGAGTCTGCAGTGGCTGGTCCCGGTGGCTCGATTGCATCATCAGGCTCTTCTTCTAGTTCTTCTTCACGTTCTTCAAACAGTTCCTATCACCGAACAGATTCTGATTACAGTGACGCCTCATTGCCAGAATTCGTCCCATTCCTGATTTTCATCGGCATACCCATCCTTCTTATTCTAAAGCTGTCAAACACACAACAGATAAGCACTCTCAAAAAAACAGCCAAAGCGCGGTTAAATGAAATTTCTGAAGATGAAAAAATATTCGAGTGGCAAAATTTACAGCCTCTCTTTGAACAATTGATGCACCATACTTATCGGGAATGGCAAAACCTGAATATATCCGCACTGTCAAAGTATATGACCCAAGACTTTTTGCGGGAACAAAACGACTCTTATTTACAAGAGTGGAAACAGGAAGGATTTGTCAACATTTGCCATATTATAAAAATTAACAGCCTCGAACCTTATCTCATCCAGACTGAAAAGGACTTTGACGCCAAAAACGGCATCATCATGACAGTTGAACTAGATGCAATTGTCAAAGATTACCTGGAGTTCCCTGAGAACGGAAATATCATTGAAGGCACAAAAGACGATGTTCAAGCCGTCAGGTACTGGACTTTCATACTCAGTCAGGGCAATTGGAAAGTTGCTGAGATCGCAAACAGACCGGGTCACGTAAAGTTCATCAACCAATATCAAAAAAATAAACATTAATTTCTGAGAAAGGAAAAGTGTGTGCCAACACTCTTTAAGCTACTGGACTTTGACCCGTATCGACGGTGAATGAAAAGTTGCAGAAATCGCTTCTCGGGAAACCGACAGACTGCATATGCAACCCCTGAAAAATACAACATGATATTTCCCGCCCTGTGCAAACCTCTCCTGACAGGGCGGAAACTTGTCTTATTCAGGTTGTCATATTTTCACCAGCGGCAACACTCGATGTACTGCCCTCGCTGACCTTAACCTTAGTAGCTCAATTCTATCTGACCAACGGATACGCTACCTTCAGCCCATGTCGTTCTACACTTGAACGTTAAGATTGCGTTGTCATCATAGTCGTTGTTTAGCGTCGTACGGTAGGTTACGAATTGTTCGCCAGATACATTTGAGTCTGACAGATCAATCCAGTCAAACCCTTTTCCTGTACCATAATTGAGCCACTTGTCTTGGCCGCCGTCACTGACCTTGCGAAATCTCGAAATAGTACACCCACCATTTGACTGATTCAGGTCTTCTGTCGTGCCATGAACAGTCAAATTGAATTGGCCAATATTGGCATTCAGCGGCACGCTACAATTGAAATAGCGTTCCGTTCTTAAGTATGTGGGATTAAAAATAAAGTAACCATTTTCTGTGGCACCCATTTGCTCACTTTGTTTTTGCTTTATTGCTTCTAGCGTACCGACTGTATTCGCATGCTTGTTAAACGCTTTAGATTCTAATGCAGCGTCGAGCGAACAGTGATTTTCACCAGAATAAAGCTCAACTGTAGCGTAAGCCGAATTTGCAACGAAAAGCGAAGCGACGAGTGCAAGTTTATTTTTCATCCTAATTCCTTTTAGTTTTTTAAAGTGGGCACATTACCAGAAAAATAAGTTTTAGCAAATATTCTGCTTCTTCAATTTTTATATCATTTTCTGACCAGAGACGGTTGTAAATATTGGTAATGAATCAGAAGCGCGCACTTTATTATGCGAGTCATCAATATCATCATGAAGAGGGTAAAATGGTTCTACCTGATTGGTTAAACACAGCAGGAAAAACAAAGAACACCCGACACCACTCTTGTGATGAAGGGTTTCCTCATCGGGCACATTTACCCTCACCGACTTAATCCGAACAACGCAGCATCCGCCCTTCACATTGAACCATCAAAAAAAATCAATCTATTCAGTACCTTTGTTAAGAGGCTATTTCGGTGAATCCAAAGACGCTACTCATCTTTCTCGCATCCATCTCGCTCGCCTTGTTCGCAGAATCCGCCATTGCCGGACCCGGGGGATTTTCCTCGTCTGGATCCGGGAGTTATAGTTCATATACTCCCTCTTCATCATCTTCATCTGGCGGCGATGAGATTATCGAAATTGGTTTTTATATCATTTTCGCATTTCACATCATTCTGAGTATTCAGAGTTACATAAAAAAATCGAATAGATTTTCAGATATGGATGACGTTCTCAGTCATCTCGTCACATTGGATAGCAAATATGAATGGGAAAAGCTCGAAATAGTATTCACCGATATCATCTGTGAGACTTATAAAGATTGGCAAGCACTGGATACAGAGAGACTGGCTTCTAAAATGACGAAGACCTGCTTTCAGGTTCAAAATAATAAATTTCTAAAGGATTGGCAAAAAGAAGGATTCACAAATATTTGTAGTATTGAGCGCGTCAATCGTCTGTCTCCCTTCGGAGCGCACATTCGTAATCAAGCTGATCTACTGAATGGCGTTACAGTCACCGTCGAGATGAACGCAATCATCAAAGACTACTTAATCAAAAATGACACCGGAGAAGTGACGAGAGGCAGTACAAATGCCGAAAAAAAATCAGTCTACTGGACTTTCAACCTTGAAGACGGTGAGTGGAAGGTCGCTGAAATTGCTTACTCGCAGATGGAAATAAGACTCATCAATAGACTGAAAGCTCGAAAGTGAAAGCTCACGCATCATCAATGACTGCCCTGTTCACCAAGTACAGGGCAGCCATGAATGACCTCAGATCGGATTGCTTTTTACCGGTTTTAAGACCGTAATCGCCACACCAAACAACACAATGGCAAGCATTGCCATCCCGACCGGGCCTGTACTGTAGGCGAATCCGGCAACGCCAGACCACATCGCAACACCGAGATGCATCATGGTCATCGCCAGTGACATCAGGATCCCGCGGTGCGCTGGCGACAGTTCCGCGATATAACTCTGCAACGCCGGTGAACCCACACCACCTGCCAGTGACCACAGCAATAGTGGCGGTATCAGGACCAGCAGGCTGTTCGCAGGGAACAGATAAAACCAGACGCTGACCAGCACACAGACCACCAAAGCAACACGCATCACCTGACGACCACTTTCCAGACGCACCGATAACCGCGGCATCAGCAGGTTGCCGATCACGCTGACACAACCCAGTGCCGCATAAAGGCTACCGACTGACCACATAGACACACCCTGTGTGTCCCGTAAGTGCTGACCGATCAAATTGAATAACCCAATTCCACCACCAAGACCAAAACACATGGCCAGCAACGCACCGGCAGCACCGGGGATCGCCCAGATTTTACTGGGTGATGCTTCGCGTGCTTCAGGCGCAACAACTGTGTGTACCGGCAGCGCCTTTTCGCTGACAGACAGATACCCCAGCGCCGCCGCAACCATCCAGGCACAGACGCCCAGCACCAGAAACCCAGCTCGCCAGGACAGGCTTTCCGTCAGAAAAGCTCCCAACGCCGGACTAGCAATCATGCCCAGCGTCAGTCCGGACTGTACCCAGGCGATCCGCTTCATCGCTTCGCCATCGGAGGCATCCGCTGCCAGTGCAAAGGCAATCGGCAACATACCGGCGCTGGCTAACCCAGTCACAACCCGAGTCACTAAACCCGCTTCAAATGTGCCAACCACACCGGTCGCCACAGAAGCCAGTCCGAATAACAGAGACGCAGGAATCAGCACGGCCATCCGGCCATGACGATCAGAATAAGCGCCCAGAAACGGCGCAACACAAGCCAGTGCCACACTGTAAGTCGTAATAAACAAAGTCACTCGTTCAGGCGCAACTCCTAAATCATTACCGATTGGGGCCAGAATCGGCCCCAGCATCAGTTCATCAGCGCCCACAAGGAAAGCAATCAAAAACAACAGAACGTTCAACATCTTCATCCTCCCTTAAACCATTGCCGCGCTTGCTGCGGTTTGTCCTGTCGTCTGTACCGACTGGATATCCACCACCCGGTCCGGCCATCCGGCAACGAAATCCTTTTCATGCGAAACGACGATCAGCGTCCCGCTGTAATCCTTCAGCGCCTGTTTCAGCGCCGCTTTCACTTTGGCATCCAAATGCGTCGTCGGCTCGTCCAGCACCAGCAAGTTAGTTGGCTGAAGTGCCAGACGGCACAGCTTCACTTTCGTCTGTTCGCCGCCGCTCAGTGAACGAATCGGTTGAATTGCCAGTTTGCCTGAGACACCAAAACGTGCCAAATGCTGCCTTGCCGCTTTGTCATCCAAGCCAGAACAAGCCGATTTCACCAGATTGACTGGCGTTGCCTCCGGATCATCCCAGTATAATTCCTGTTCGAAATAGCCCAGTTTCAGCCCCTGCGACAACGCAACCTGCCCGGCAATGGGCGCCAGTTCACCGACCAGTGTTTTCAGCAGGGTCGATTTTCCGATTCCGTTAAACCCGGCAATCACGACTTTTTCACCTCGGGACAGCGTGAAGCCCATTTTCGGCAACAGCGAACGGGAATAGCCAATCTCCAGTGCCGACGCTGCCAGGACTTTCTGTGCAGCATGCGCAGCGGTTCGAAAAGCGAACGAAATCTCCTTTTCCTGCTCCGGCGCAGCCAGACGATCGATGCGTGCCAGTTGCTTTTTCCGCCCGTTGGCAATGCTCGCATTGACCCCAGCCCCATTTTTGGCGATAAACTGTTCCAGCTTATCGATATGTTTTTTCTGCGCCAGATATTGCTTGGCATGCGCCGCATCCACACTGGCTTTCTGAGCCATCGCCTTATCCACATTGCCTTTATATTTGCAGATTTTCTGACGATCGATATCGCAGATCCCCATTGCGATCCGGTTCAGAAAGGCCCGATCGTGAGACACCACCAGAAACGCGCCGTCAAAGCTGTTCAGATAGTCGGCCAGCCAGTCGACATGAACCGTATCCAGATAGTTGGTCGGCTCATCCAGCAGTAACACATCCGGCGAGATCAACAAGAGGGATGCCAGCATCACCTTGTGCCGCTGCCCGCCACTCAACTCTCCCAGCCGGGTCTCCATCCCGAACTGAGTGATCCCTAAGCCTTCAGCCACTGCACCAATCCGGCTGTCGATCACATAAAATGACTGGCTTTCCAGCGTGGCCTGAATCGTCGCGGCCCGAGTCAGATAACTGTCCCGCGCACTTTTATCAGGACAGGCATAAATCGACATCATTTCCGCTTCAAGGGCATATAAATCAGCAAAGGCCGTTTGCAGATATCCCCGGACAGACAACGCTGCATTCATCTGCGCATGCTGGTCCAGATAACCAATCTGCACAGACGGCTGCCAAAGAATGTCGCCACTATCCGGCAGAATCTCAGCCTGAAGCAGTTTCAGTAAGGTACTTTTCCCCACACCGTTCTTCCCGGTCACCCCCAGATGCTCGCCAGGAAACAACATGAAATCGGCATTCTGATACAGGGTTTTGTCGCCGATGTGGTAAGTCAGATTTTGAATATTCAGTAAACTCATTGTGTTACATCCATAAAAAAACGGGGGCGGTATTTTCATACCGGCCCCCGCTTCAAGAATTTTCTTCAAGAAACATCATGCTTTGTTTCTGGTAAACAAAAACAAAAAAGGCCGGCGATGAAGGTCATCGTCGGCCCCACTCTCTACTTTGTTCAGATACAACACGTCCGCCTGAAAAAATCAGGTATGCCGGTTATATCTGATGAAGATTCAGAAGAGTTTCAGCTCCGAGCAACACTTCATCGTGTTTTATGCACGGAGCACACTCGCCTGACAAAATTCTTAAAGAGGATGTAAAACATCGTAGAGAAGTCCAAATTCGTATTCGCCGGAAAATTACTCAATTTTACCGCCGAAGTCAACCCACCTCTGCTCAGCCATGCAACAATCAGCCAAACGCGACAGCCAGCACCACAATCACCACAGCCAGCCCCAGTACCCCCTTGACCAGCAACCCCAGCTGATTACTGCCACCCTTCGGTGCCTGATTACAACAACCCATTCCATTCTCCCCATTAAAACCAGCCATCAGGTTAAAGCTTCCCGTTACGGGAAGGTAAAGTAAAAGTTCAGGCGACTTTTTCAGGACAGACATGAATTTTTGACTTTTTTGGGACAGACATAATTTATCAACGTCTTCGGCAACCTCTCAACCTCTCGGGACAGACATGAGAAGAAAATGACGATGTCTGTCCTCCAAAAGATATCGGGACAGACATCAAAACAAACACCTTTAGAAACATACAAACCTATCACTTTCATGTTTTTCAGGCATGGTTCATCAATTTCACTCACCATGCTTTTCACAGACACAACTCCGAAATACTGTTTATCCATCCAGCAAAACAGGGAATCATCATGACGACCGCACGAAGCCAGCTCATTTGTCCTGAAGCAACACCGTACTACCATTGTGTGTCACGGTGTGTCCGCCGTTCATTTCTCTGCGGATATGACGAGCAGACACAAACCAGTTATGAACATCGCCGAGCATGGGTTGAAAGGCGTCTCATGCAGATCGCCGATGCTTTTTGCGTGGATGTTTGTGCCTATGCAATTATGAGTAATCACTATCATTTAGTGCTGCATATTAATCAGGAGAAAGCTCAAAAATTATCCGATGAGGCAGTCATTCAGCGCTGGATAACCTTTCATCGCACTCCCGTATTAATACATCGATTTTTAAAACAGGAACTGGCGTCTGAATCCGAGAAAGTCAGTTGCCAGAAGTTAATCCAAACTTGGCGGACCAGGCTATGTTCTATCAGCTGGTTCATGCGATTACTCAATCAATACATTGCTACAGAAGCCAACCTTGAAGATGGCTGCACTGGACATTTCTGGGAAGGACGTTTCAAAAGCCAGGCATTACTGGATGAACAAGCACTGGCAGCGGCCTTAGCCTATGTTGATCTCAATCCTGTGCGTGCGGGTATTGCAGACACGCCTGAAAGCTCGGCATATACTTCAGTCAAAGCACGATTACAGCCTGACCAGAAACACCACACTTTTAAGCGGGTTCTTTATCCATTTACCGGTCATCCAAGAAACGACAGACCCGCAGGACTCCCCTTTCGTCTGATGGACTACCTCGAACTACTTGACTGGACCAGCAGGCAAATCCGAGAAAATAAGCCGGGTCATATTCCACCGGCGTTTCCCACGATACTCACTCGTTTAGGCTTCGAGTCCCAATTCTGGCTGGAAACCTGCCAAAACATAGAAAAAGGGACACTGGTTGGATCCAAAACTGCGATTCGGACCGCTTTACCTTATTTGAACCGCCGTCGTCGAACTGGATTAACTCTTTCCCCGTCCTGAAATTTTTGAATACAGAATAAAACATGAAATGGTTCACAGACTCTCACATCACACTCAATATCCACTGAAGTCAACAGCAACCAACCCCTTTAGCAAGACATCACATAACCTTTCGTTCCTGCATATCAGCAATCCTGGTACCATCAGAGCAGTTCTGCATCATCACATTTTCAGCATAAAGTGCCTGTCCTTGTTTTGTCTTCGGAGTGACGTACCTTCAAACTGGGACAGTCACATGAAGAAAACGTGTCTGTCCCAACAATGACCAACGATGACTAAAAACTCAGTTACCGGGCCTGCGTAAACACAGTCACCGCCGTTCCTTCGACGAGCACATTGCCGGAAAGTCCGATCTGGTTCTGCGCACCCGAGGCATCCACAGCCAGCGTCCAATCACCAGCAGGCAGACTGATGGTCTGTTTATCCCCACTGTTGTAGACCACAAACAGATTATGTGTGTCTTGCGGGTAGGTGATATGACCGGTGACCAGTTGCCCACCAAACGCATCCGGTCTGGAAACCATCAGGTATTTCGCAATGTCCTGATTCGAAGTCATGCGCAATCCCGCGTGGTGACGACGCAGCGTAATCATATCTTTCAGATATTTATAAGTGGCTGCATTGTCAGCGCGACGGTGCCACTTGATACTGTTAAAACTGTCCGGGGCATTGTAAGTATTGTGTGTCCCGGCGTGATGACCGAAATTCCAGGCACTGGGGACAGTCATGTGTTCGTTGTCGGTTTTTGTCCGTAAGAACTCGTCTCCGGCATGCACGAAACTAATCCCCTGACTGGTCAGTACCATCCCCATACCAAAATTCACGACTCGCTTAGCATAATCGAGATTCACTGGAGGCGTCAGACTGAGGATTTGGTGGGCGCTATTTTGCACAACGTTGCTCGACAGACTTAAAAAAACTTTATCCCACAACCCAAAATTATCATGGGCGGAAATGTAGTTAATGCTTTGTTCCGGATCGGCAGCGAAGTTCCTGAACCAGGTACTGTTTCGGCTGTCGTTCGGATCGTATGCCGACCCACGTATCCCATCATAGATAGACCAGCCCGCATCGGTGCTATCCAGTTGATTAAACATAAAACCTTTTCGGGTATCGTCATTCGAACCTTTCAGAGCTTCACGATAGGCACCGTTGAAAACACCAACATGTTCTGCTGCAATTTTATGCGTTGTACCGTAACGAACACGTTGCGCTTCTTTCGGATCACTGGCGTAGCCATTCCACGGTTCACCGTAAATGAGCAAATTACGATCCGGGAATTGTTGATTCAGTGCCTGTCCCCATTTTACAACTTCCCCGTAAGAGAAAATGCCAATCAAGTCGAAACGGAACCCATCGATACCGTATTCATCCACCCAATAAGCCAGTGAATCCTGGATCATGCGGCTGACCATCGGCTGGTCGGCGTCAATTGCGTTGCCTGTCCCGGAAAGATCCGTTGGCGTGTAATAGCGGTTGCTGATGTTTTCGAACATTTCATTAGCGTAAGTGTGGTTATACACCACATCCATGATGACCCGGATCCCGGCTTTGTGGAATTCATTCACCATCGTCTTAAATTCATTCGCACGCGCCTCGTAATCGGTCGGCACCTGAGAATAACGCTCTTCCGGCACATTGTAATTGCGCGGATCATAACCCCAGTTGTAACAAGGATCGCTGTCAGGCAGTCCGTCACAGGTCGCGAAATCAAAAACGGGCAGCAGTTGGACGTGCGTCACCCCCAGATCGACCAGATGATCAATCCCTGTTTTCAGCCCGTTGTACCGCGTGCCGCTTTCCACCATGCCCAGAAACTTACCGCGCTTGGCCGCGCTCACACCGGAACTGGCATCGATCGTAAAATCACGGACATGAACTTCATAAATCACGGCATCTTCCCGATTGACGAGTGCAGGTCGCTCAGCCCAGCCCCCAGCAGGACGGGTGCGGGACATATCCATCACAATGTTGATCGCTTCACTGTCTCCCGTGCCAGGTTTCACCATTTTTCCGTAGGGATCCCGAACCGGAATCCCATTGATCTGAAAGGTATATTCAGCCAGATACAGATCGCCACTGACTTCGGTCTGATAAACATCGGTGTAACCGTTAAAGTCACTCACCTTGCTGAGCGGATACTCTGTCCCATTCACGGTGACCGTGACATTGCTGTGGTCCGGCGACCAAATCGCAAAGGTCGTTTTATCGGGTTGATAGATTGCACCGAGTGACGGCTGAACCGCACAGTCAGCAGTACATGGATTCACGGCCCTCAGACTGTACACCAGTGTCTGGTCGTTCACCGTGACCACATAATCGCCGCTTACGTTTGTATAGATATCCCCACCAGCCGCATCCAGCACCCCGTCATTCTGATTGTCACCATAGTTCTGTGACCAGTCCCCGGTCAGGTCAAATTTAAATCGCTGATTGGCCTGCCCGTCAAAATGAATCAGCCGTGACCACGTGTTGTCACCGACCAGCGCCATCGCATCTGCGGCCCAGTTATTGGCCGTGCCGCGAAAATAAAGCGCGTTAAAGTTTTGTGCAAAAGCTTGGCTGTCGCAACTGGCAACTTGCGTGGTTTGTATGCTGTGGCTGTCAGGATAAAAATCAATCCGGTAGCTTTGATCGCCGGCAACCGTGTAATCGCTGGCGGGATAGCTTTCCTGCCAGTCGCCGTACCGATCAATTTTAAACCGGGCGCCACCCGTGGCATCCCCTTGCTGAAAGGTCTGGCAGGTTTGATAGTGATTGGCCGCGATCTGTGTCATCTGTGCCGCGTTCCACTGGTTCGGCGTTCCCCGGAAGTGCCAGTCGGCAAGTGCGGGGGCACTGATCAGCGACGCGCCAATCACGAGTGTAGGTAAGGTTCTCATGTCGATTTCCTTTTGCCGTCCTTTGCGGGAGAAATGACTCCCGAAGGATCACGTTATTGTTGATGTATTCTCATTCCCCCGACGAGGATATTGCTCCTGTCGAGTGAGATGTAGATAGCACAAAAAATAACGTTCGAAATTCTACTTTCGGTGAAATTCAAGCGAAATGTGAACTGATTAACTCATTGTATGGCAAGAAAAAATTGAACTGTGATCTGGATGTATCAGCCCTTGTTTTGTTCACGTGCACAATGACCCAAACATCATCGATCAATATGATCTCTATCGTACCGATATTCCTGAGGACTTGATCGCCCAATTATAAATGGAAGATTTACCTCAGACATAGCGGGATATTCTGCCGAATGAGCGAACTCAGGATGATATTGGGGATGAGTTTCTGAATAACACAGAGCCTCAATTTACAGCATGACAAGCGCCATCGACAATCTCACAGCGAGACAACAACAATGTAGTCCACCCAAACTATCCTGCAATGGAAAAAATTTCGAAGCTCATAAAAAACTCGATTTTGAGTTTGACCCGAAGATGTTCAAATAATCTAATAAATCATTCCCAAACATCCGACAAATTTGCTCGTCGCTGAAAAGCGAGACTAGGTATCACGCCATATGAAAACGTCAGTTTCACTCCTCATTGTCACAACAATTTTTCTTTGGTTTGGGATCAAGGAAGACCCGGAATTCTTCAGCTACGCGCCATTTATCAAAACCAGACCCTGTCCAAAATTTATTTTTTACTCACCTGTCGGTATGCAGGATCCTGAAGACGTTCATCTCACTGAAAAGGAAAAGTATGAAGAGTTTATGTTTGAACAATATTTTAGTGTAAACGGCATACAAGCAAATGGTTTTCGTTTGTCCTTCTGCGACATGTCACTTCCCGAGCATGCGTGAAGTGTAGCCTCATGATATTTTGACCGGCCGAACACCACCATGACACGATGCAAACCAGTCTTTCATGGCTTGTCGTGACACTTTAATGCCCGCCTGCGGCAACTTGGGCATGGGGTAGAATGCATCCGGGATTTTGAAGCGGTCGAGTTGATTGGCCAGCCAGTGCGGCAGATTCAGAGTGGATGGGTCTTCAGCGGCGTCGATCAGGGCGATCGGACGTGCGCCGTATTCGTCGCATGGAACCGGAATGACGATGGTTTGATGAATGGCCGGATGGCGATTGAGTACAGCTTCGATTTCTTCGCAATGGATATTCTCACCGCCGGAAATGAACTGATTATCGGCACGGCCAATAATGCGGAGTTCATCGCCAACCCACTGCCCCAGATCCCTGGTATCAAACCAGCCCTGCGCATCCACCAGCGGGGTGATTTTTCCCTGATGATAGTAACCACTGGCGAGTGTTTGACCGCCAATATAAATCCGGTTGTGTTTCAGTTGCACCTGCCGGTTTGGCAAAACCCGTCCGGCGCTTGCAACCGTCTCGACTTGCTTGGCAGTGACGGTCGATGCCGCTTCTGTCATGCCATACCCCAACCAGATCTGAATGCCCAGTTGCGCGGCCTGCTGACACAAAGGTAAAGGAACATCACTCCCGCCCAGCAGCACATGACTGAGTTTCAACCGCTGCGGCTGCTCCAACGGCTCCAGCAGCCGTTTGAGCTGCGTCGCCACCAGTGAGGCATGGGTGACACCCTGAATGTCCTCCTCCAGCTTTCCGTTGCCAATTTTCAGACAGGCACCGGTACTCAACCAGCGATAGAGAATCGACAATCCGGAGACGTGATACATCGGTAAGCTCAGCAGCCAGCAATCTGTCTGTTGAAACGAAAACACATCCAGCAGACCACGGGCAGAAGCCAGATGCTGCGCCTGCGTGTGAGCGACTGCTTTCGGGGCACCGGAAGATCCGGAAGTGAAAATAATGGACGCGATGGCATTCACATCCGAAAGGCTGAGAGCACAGTCGGCTTCAGGCTGAATCGCCAGATCCAGCAGTGTCGCGCCTGTCGTCAGCGCTTGCCAGTCCGGTGCTGAAAAACCGGCACGGACCTGCTCGCTGAACCACAAGAACCGTGCCTGTCCTTTTTGATTCAGCCCAGTTGCATACAGCACATCCAGCTTCTCCCGCAGGGGCCGAATCGGCTGTGGCATGGTCAGCGCGGTGATAGCGCCTAATTGAAGGCAGGCCAGATGCAGCAGCACCAGTTCCGGCGTATTCTTTCCAACCGCCGTCACTACAGTGCCGGTCTGTACGCCCTGCTGCGACAAACGGTTTGCCAGCGCATGGACCTGTGCCGTCAGTGCCTGCCAGCTATATACCGTATCCGGCGTGATCAGTGCGATCTGATCAGGCTGCATGGTTGCCCATTGCTGCCAGAGAAAGTGCTTATTCATGACTGCCACACCAAGGTTTGATCCGTGAGTCTCTGAACCGGCAACAAACTGCCCGGCCAGGGCGTTTCAAGTTGTGCCAGAAACAGGTTCAGGGTATCCAGACCCGGCACGCTCTCAGGTAAGAGCCAGTGTGATAAACGGGCGAGCTGAGTTAAGCCAAGGCTGGACTCCAGACTGGAACTGATGACAGCATCCATCCCCGATGCCTTTGCTTCCCAAATGAGCGCCGCGCACTGTTGTACTGAACCGATCAGACTCGGTTTCACCACAATCGCAGCCGCACCGGACAGATCGTCCAGCCGGAAATCCGGCTGTTTCACCGCTTGTTGCAAGGTTTCATCCCAGGCCAGCGGAAGACCACTGGCTGCTGAAAAAGCCAGACTGTCTTGCGGTTGCGCGCAAGGTTCTTCAATGAAAACGATACGAGAGGCTGAGGCCGGCGTCAGATGACAGGCAAATTGCTGTGCCTGTCCCGGTAACCAGGCGCGGTTGGCATCCAGACGCAAGGTCAGATCCGGATAAGCGCTCAGCAGTTGATTCACCTTTGTCGCGTCCTGCGCCGGCGTCTCCCGGCCCACTTTCACTTTGGCAATTCGGTGTTCCGGTGTCAGGCAGGTATCGGTTTGTCCACTCAGCAAAGGGGCCGTCCTGAACTGGCCCTGTACCGGAAGCTGCCCCGCACAGGCCAATTCAACCATCGACAGACCGAATGCAACCGACGGAAAAAGATCGGCTGCCACCAAAGGTGCGCCGCTAACCCAGCCGGCCAGTGCAAGTTGCGCCTGTTGTGCCGCCTGTTCCGGTGACTCTGCACTCAAGCCAGACAACGGAGCGATTTCCCCGAGGCCGCTGTATTCCCCTGCTTGCAGCATGACAACATAACCGCGTCGTTCGGTCAGATGTTTCCCCCGAAGCACGACTCCGCTGTCCATCGGCAGTTGATAACGATAAAGCTTTGCCGAGCGCTTCGTCATATGCGACTTCCCCGTTCGATTACGGGTTACGTTTGAATTTGTTGAAGTCCGGCTGACGCTTTTCATTAAAAGCATTCCGGCCTTCCTGACCTTCTTCCGTCATGTAGAACATCATGGTGGCATTCCCGGCCAGTTCCTGTAATCCGGCCTGACCGTCACAGTCGGCGTTCAGCGCCGCTTTCAGGCAGCGCAGCGCCATCGGGCTGTGCTGAAGCATTTCACGGCACCAGCGAACGGTTTCTCTTTCCAGTTCCGCAAGCGGCACCACGGTATTCACCAGTCCCATCTCCAGCGCTTCCTGCGCATCATAGAAACGGCACAGGAACCAGATTTCACGCGCCTTTTTCTGACCGACAATCCGAGCCATGTAAGATGCGCCCCAGCCACCGTCAAAAGAGCCAACTTTCGGGCCGGTCTGGCCGAATTTGGCATTCTCTGCGGCAATGGTCAGGTCACACATCATGTGCAGTACATGACCACCGCCGACAGCCCAGCCTGCGACGGAAGCCACAACCGGTTTCGGGCAGGTGCGGATCTGGCGCTGAAAATCCAGCACATTCAGGTGATGCGTGCCTGCATCATCCTGATAACCGCCGTAATCGCCCCGCACTTTCTGATCACCGCCGGAGCAAAATGCCTCGTCACCGAGTCCGGTCAGAATAATCGCTCCGATCGTGTCGTCATACCGGGCATCAGCCAGCGCATGCATCATCTCTTTCACAGTCTGAGGCCGGAAAGCATTACGCACCTGCGGTCGGGCGATGGTAATTCTGGCAATCCCATCGTCCGATTTGTGGTACTGAATATCCGCATACGCTTGACCGACATTGATCCATTCAATCGGTGCATAGAGCGCTTGTTCTGAAATGCCTACGGTGATTGTCATATGTACTCCAAAAACAAAGAAAATTGATACATTCGCCTGTCCCAGTATGGCGTTCCAGCTTGGCGATACAGGGGCTGAGCATAGCACTGCAACCCGTCACCAAACTTTGTTTTTGCGCATGGTTAGAAGCCGTTCATAAGACTGCTATCATCTGACTCATACCGGTTCGGACTGTCGAAGCGAGATCTGCCGAAGAACCTGTTCCCGCAGCACCCGGGCAACAACCTGCGGCTGATCTTGATGCGCGTTGTGCCCCGCCTTTGAAATCCGGGTTGACGGGAAACCACTTTCCAGTGCCAGCCGGGAAAACTTGCTGTCCTGCGCACCAAACAGATAATGCACAGGCACCGGCTGGGCTTTTAATAGCGCCAGCAGTGCATCCTGCCGGGCCAGAGATGTTGCCAGCAGCATATGCGCAACGCAGTCGCCCGAATTCTCGCTGCGGCGGGTCACCAAATGCTGTGTCTGTGCTTCATTGAGGGATGCGAATACCGGCTGCTGATACCAGTCATTTAAGACGGCAGTGATTGGCTCACGGCGAAAACGGCGTGCCCAGCGCTGATCATGACGCCAGCGCAAAGCTCTGTCCGTCGCCGAAATCAGTCCGAAATGCCCCCCCTCGACCACCAACCCCCGGATATCCAGCGGTGCAAACAACCTGTTGGCGACCCCATGCATGGCAATCCGGCCACCAAGAGAATACCCGACCAGCACAACAGGCCGATTGGATAAGTGGTTCGCGATGAGTGTCTCCTTCACCTGCCAGACCGTCTCATCGAATGAGGCACAGCGCACGTCACGGCTTTGTCCGTGGCCAGGTAAATCCAGCGTAAAGCAGGTCTGCGCCTGTAAATCACCGGTGCAGGCTCGCCAGTCATCGCTATTCCCCAGCAGGCCATGCAGAAAGACGAGCACCGGCTGTTCCATATCCTCCCCGAAGGCATGAAAACGGCTATAAAGCATGCAGCCTCCGGATCAGCTCACTGAGTTGCCCGACGGCCTGACCCGGCGGGGTCTGGACTTCAACCAGCAAGGCGCCTGTCCCCGTATTGAGGTGTTCACTGACGACAGACTGATAGTCCGCCAGCGTTGCGGCTTTGCAATAACCCAGCCCAAACTGGCGGGCAGCATGGGCAAATTCATAGCCATGAGGCATTTGATATAACCGCTGCTTGTCATCTTCCGGCACAGGCAGCAGATCAAAAATCGCACCGCCGTCATTATTGGTGACCACGATCACGACAGGATCTGCACAATGGCTCAGTAATGCCAGTGAGTTGAGATCGTGCAGCAACGCAGTATCGCCCAGCATCAGCATCAGGGGTTTTCCGGTGACCCGCTGAACACCCGCGGCCGTGGCAACCAGCCCGTCGATGCCCGACGCACCACGATTGGAATACACCGCCCGACCATCAAAAACCGTCAGCATATCCACCAGTCTGGCAATCAGGCTGTTACCGAGAAACAGGCTGGCCTGCTGCCCGCGCTGACTCAGATCGATCGCCAGCGCCATTTCCGTGAGACCGGGATGCGCTGTCCTGTAATCGTCCAGCAACAACTGCACTTTCCTGTTGGCACTTTGCGTCTGCCTGCGCCAACTCTCTCCGGTACCATCGGTTTTCTGTGCCGGTAATACAGACTTCACCGCACGAACCCAGTCTGTAATCTCCGCAATCATGTGACGCTGCGGCAGATGACTCTGATTGTTCCTGTGATGATCCGGCGACACATACCAGTATTCACAGCAACCCTTGCTCACCTGCCGGGCCAGCCACTGATTCAGACGCTTGGAAATCAGTCGCGAACCAAATTGCAGGATCAACCGGCAATCGTTCAGTGGCTCCGCCAGCGCTTGATGCTGTAACCAAAGGTCATAATGCGCCCAGTCACTGCTCATGCCGGATTGCGGATCACACAGCAGCGGACACCCCAGCGTTTCAGCCAGCTCTGCCACAGCACGGGCATCCCGGACGGATAAATCACCGGCAATGATCACCGTGTGACCGGCAGCCAGTGCTGAGCAATCCGGCGGCAACACAGGTGCCGCTTTACCGAGGTCATAGCGGGTATAAGGCGTTGATTGCATCCGCCAGTCCCCCAGTGATTGATAGTAAGCACTGTCTTCGGCCAGATCGGCATCCCCGTACAACGGCTCAGGAAAAGGGCAGTTGAGATGCAGCGCGCCGCCTTCACACTGCTGACGATGCATCAGCGCATCGACCGAGGTCAGCAGCCAGCTCAGCGGGACCGCTTGTGACGGGCTGGGAAGATTCAGGTGAGCCGTGACATGACTGGAAAACAGCCCCGGCTGATGAATCGCCTGATTGGCACCACACCCGATGAGTTCAGCCGGGCGATCCGCAGTCATCAACACCAGTTTTTCCCCGGTCAGTCCTGCCTCGACCACCGCAGGCAACAAATTGGCGACCGCAGTGCCGGACGTGACCACGACGGCCACAGGCTGACCGCTGGCTTTTGCCATGCCCAACGCCAGAAAGCCCAGTCCGCGTTCATCGAAATGAGTATGCAGCGTCAGCTTCGGGTTCGCATCGGCTTCCAGCGTCAGTGGCGTCGAACGCGACCCCGGCGCCACACAAACATGAGCAACCCCCAGCCGGGTCAGCTCTTCCAGCATAGTTCTAGCCCACAAGCGATTCAGTTGCGCCTGCGTGATGGATTTCATGCCGGAATCATCTGTTGCCATCAGGCCACCTCCGACACAGGCAAGTCAGAACGAACGTCTGTGAAAAGCGATAATAACGTCGACATTTTCTTATCCACCTCCTGCCATTCACTGGCAGGATCTGAACCTTGTACAATGCCAGCTCCGGCGTATAGCTGAAGTTTTTCATCCATCAGATACGCGCTGCGCAGCGCCACACAAAATTCGGCTTTCGGCAGGCTGACATAACCCAGCGACCCGGCATACCAGCCCCGCTCAAAGGGTTCGTGATTCAGAATAAACTGCATTGCCTGCTGACGCGGTAACCCGGCCACCGCCGCAGTCGGTTGCAGCGCATGGAGCAGCTTTGCACCGCAGACATCAGGTTGCAGCACGCCGCTGATATGCCGTTTCAGGTGCTGCACCTGTCGTAACCGGACCAGACTGACCGATTCATCGACCGTCACTGAATCGGTATATGGACGAATCCGTTCAAGAATATCATCGACGACATACTGATTTTCCTGCAAATTCTTGGCATCCAGGCACAACCACCGCCCCAGCCGCTGATCGTGCGCGCCGTTTGTGCCCCGGCCAATCGTCCCGGCCAGCGCTTCGGTTTGCAGTCTTCTGCCTTCCCGACGGTATAGTCGCTCTGGGGTCGATCCCAAAAATGCGCGCCTTGCATCTAAGGCCAGCAGGAAATGGAAACTGTGCCGGTTTTCCTGCTGGCTGGCTTTCAGAACCTGAGCAGCGGTGCATGCTGAGTCGAAGGTCACCGTCGTCTGCCGGGCAAGCACAACTTTATCCATCAACTGCGCCTGAATGTCGTTCAGCGCACCTTTCACCAGTGTGTGCCAGCCGTCTTTGGTGGGTGTATGCCGGACAGACACAATGCCTGAAGTAATCGGAGAAACTGGTAAGTACTCACTTATTAACTGCTGTAAAACCTTGATCACCGTCTCTTTGCCCGCATGCAGGTTCACAGCCAGCGACCAATATTCACCGGTTCGGATCAACTCAAGATGCGGTAGAAAAAAGAATGAAGACTTCGCGGTATCACAGTTGTCTGCCTGACCATCAAATGCCCGACAGCCCCAGATGCGCTGATCATCCTGTAAAATCGCATAGGCTGGCATCGGATCTGAAAACGTTACTTGCTGTCCCAGCGCGACCACTTCTTCGTAACCATCCCGGGATTGCCAGTAGAGTTTCGGGTAAACCGGCTGTGCATCAAACCAGTCTATACACGGGTTCACTGAAGTGCCCGTCAGCGGTTGATCATTCAAAGGCTCAACCAAACGTACGACACCTTCAGCCGCCCTTTTAATACGTTCAATCAATGTGGCCATAGCCTGACAGAAGTGAAACACCTTTAACCTCGCTGAACAGAAAATCCGACCCATCCATCTCTGCATTCTATTCACTGATGCAGATGCAGGGCTGAACCAGATCAAAGTTGACCGTTTTTCCAGGGAATAAAAAATTCCGTCCCGGAAACTTGAAGTTCTTTTCACCGTCCTTATATCTCTAATCAGAAAGCCCCAATTTCAGCCAGTTTATTTTTTAGGGACGACAGGACGATGATTCCTGCCTGATGATAGAGGTGAGCATGCTGACGCAATTTCCAAGGCTGCATCTGGAACTGACAGAAAGCCGCCAGCCGTTCAATCCGGATGGTCCACCCGAACTCAGTCAATACAATTGGCCTGCAAGTCAGACCTTTCCGGCCAGACCGGTCAATGACAACACATTTCGCCTGACGCGGGTACAGTTTGTAGTCGTGATTGCTGTAAAACGCGAGGCAGAGCAACTGAAACCACGACTCAGTCAGCCGCCCGTGCTTCATTAACAATTCGCACAATGAACGACTCTGATTTCAGGAGGGAACGTTCAGGGTGCAGCCGTCGGATCAAAGCCATAAAAAAACCGGCGCATCATGCGCCGGTGTCATTTTGAACGTTCTGAATCCGGACTCAGCCGTCATCGGCTCAGTTCATCACAAACAGTGACATAAACTCATGAACCGGGGTGGCTTCCAGTTTGGCCTGATCGCTGCAAAGTTCAAAAATCTGCTCGCATCGACCCTGCGGGAAGCGGGTTTGCAGATTCCGTTTGAATTTACGTTCCAGTACCGGAATGCCTTCTTCACGGCGACGACGGTGACCGATCGGGTATTCAACTGAGACTTTTTCCGTACAGGTGCCATCGTTAAAGAAGATCTGAATAGAATTCGCGATCGAACGCTTGTCCGCTTCCAGATATTCCGCGCTGTACCGCTTGTCTTCAATGACTTCCATCTTGCTGCGCAGCACATCAATGCGGCCGTCGCCCCGGTGGAACTCATCTTCGTAGTGCTCAGCAACCAGATCCCCGTGAATCAACGGCACCGCAATCATGTATTGCAGGCAGTGGTCCCGGTCGGCCGGATTCGCCAGATCACCGGATTTGGAAATAATGCGAATGGCAGATTCATGGGTGGTCACTTCAATCCGTTCAATCTCATCCAGCCGTTCTTTCACTTTCTCATGAAGTGCAACCGCGCACTCCACCGCGGTCTGCGCATGGAATTCTGCCGGGAAGGAGATCTTGAACAGCACATTTTCCATCACATAGCTGCTGAAGTCCTGATTGACCTTGAACGGCTGACCATTGAACAGCACGTCGTAGTAACCCCACTTCGGCGCCGTCAGCACAGACGGCAGGCCCATTTCGCCTTTCATGGTGATCATCGCCAGACGCACCGCACGGGACGTTGCATCACCCGCCGCCCACGATTTCCGGGAACCGGCATTCGGTGCATGACGGTAAGTCCGCAGCGAACAGCCATCAACCCAGGCCTGAGACACGGCATCAATGATCTGATCCCGGGTGCCGCCCAGCATCTTAGTCACCACAGCCGTAGACGCCACACGCACCAGCAATACATGGTCCAGACCCACCCGGTTATAACTGTTTTCCAGTGCCAGCACGCCCTGAATTTCATGGGCTTTGATCATCGCCGTCAGTACATCGCGCATCGTCAGCGGTGCTTTACCTTCCGCCACCGCAACCCGGCTGAGGTAATCAGCCGTCGCCAGAATACCGCCCAGATTATCTGACGGATGGCCCCATTCTGCCGCCAGCCAGGTATCGTTGAAATCCAGCCAGCGAATGATGCAGCCGATATTAAACGCCGCCGTCACCGGATCCAGCTCATGTGACGTGCCCGGTACCCGCGCGCCGTGCCGCACAGTCGTCCCCGGAACCGTCGGCCCCAGATGCTTGGTACACTCCGGAAAACGCAGTGCCAGCAGGCCACAGCCTAAAGTATCCATCAGACAGTTCCGGGCCGTGTTATAAGCTTCCACAGAAGTGATCTCGGTCTGCGCCACATAATCGGCAATTTTCACCAGCAGTTCATCGGGTTGCGGGCGTTCATTCAGTTCAACATTGAGGCTCATTCATCTTTCCTTTTACTTCAGAGTCTTAGATTAGCGTACGGCTTATTTACGTTTTTCAATGGGCAGCCAGTCCTGATGATCCGGACCGATATAGTCGGCACTCGGACGGATAATCCGGTTATTGGCGCGCTGCTCATACACATGGGCCGCCCAACCCGTGACCCGGCTCATCACGAAAATCGGGGTAAACAGCTTGGTCGGGATCCCCATGAAGTGATAGGCCGAGGCATGGAAGAAATCGGCATTGGCAAACAGCCCTTTTTCGCGCTTCATCACGGCTTCCACCCGTTCAGAAACCGCATACAACCGGGTGTCGCCCACATCCTGAGACAGCCTGTGTGACCAGGCTTTGATCAGCGCATTGCGCGGATCAGATTCGCGGTAAATCGCATGACCGAAGCCCATGATTTTTTCTTTGTTCGCCAGCATCTTCAGAAGATTGGTTTCTGCTTCATCCGGCGTTTGCCAGTGCTCAATCATCGCCATCGCCGCTTCATTGGCCCCGCCGTGCAGCGGGCCGCGCAGGCTGCCAATGGCCGCAGTGATGCAGGAATGCAGATCCGACAACGTTGACGCACAGACTCGTGCGGTGAAGGTCGAGGCATTGAATTCGTGCTCGGCATAAAGAATCAGCGAACAGTGCATGACCTGTTTGTGCAGTTCAGAGGGCGCTTTCCCGGTCAGCATTTCCAGAAAATACCCGCCAGTGCAGTCCTGATCCGAACCAGCCGTCTCAATTCGCACGCCGTCATGGCTGAAGCGGTACCAGTAGCAGATGATGGCTGGCAGCAGCGCCAGAATTGTATCGGTTTTATCCGCCTGCTGACTGAAATCCATTTCCTGATCCAGATTGCCCAGCATCGAGCAGCCGGTGCGCATCACATCCATCGGATGGGCATCCGCCGGAATCGCTTCCAGCACGGTTTTCAATGCATCCGGCAAACCGCGTTTGGCTTTCAGTGTGGCTTTGTACTGATCCAGCTCGGCCTGCGTCGGCAGCTTGCCTTTCAGCAGCAGATAAGCGACTTCTTCAAACTGCGCATGATGCGCCAGATCCGTAATGTCGTAGCCGCGGTAAGTCAGGCCGGTGCCGGTTTTCCCGACAGTACACAGCGCCGTACTGCCGGCACTCTGACCGCGCAGTCCTGCACCGCCCAGGGGTTGATTGTGTGAACTGTCCTTGTTTGCCGTGTGTTGATTATCCGCTGTCACTGAGTGTGTCGCAGTCATTACAGGCTCCTTTCTTCACGTTGTGTCACGTTATGGATTTGGCCCGGCTTCGGGCAGAGACGCTTACGTCATACGCCTTCTCATTGATGATGTTTTTTGACTGATATTTTTACGTTGATGTTTATTCGTGCATGTTCGTTCGCTGATGCTCTTTCACTGATGCACACTGCTTTTCACACCCCGTGAACGGCGAAGCGGTGTGCCTCAGGCATTACCGGCCACTGAACAATTGATCCAGTTTTTGTTCATATTCATGGTAGCCAAGATATTGATACAACTCCTCGCGGGTTTGCATTTGATCCACCACGTTGCGCTGATGGCCATCGGTCAGCAAATGCTGATAGACATTCAGGGCCGCCTGATTCATGGCCCGGAAAGCAGACAGCGGATAGAGCACCATATCGACCCCTTGTTCAGCGAGTTCTTCGCAGGAGAACAGCGGTGTTTTGCCAAACTCGGTGATATTCGCCAGCACCGGCACTTTGACTGCATCAACAAACTGACGGTATTGTTCCAGCGTGTTGATCGCTTCCGGGAAGATCATGTCGGCACCCGCTTCGACACAGGCAATCGCCCGTTCAATGGCCGCATCCATGCCTTCAACCGCCAGTGCATCAGTCCGGGCCATGATGACAAAACTCTCATCCTGACGAGCATCGACCGCAGCTTTGATGCGATCCACCATTTCGCTCTGAGACACGATGGCTTTATTCGGACGATGGCCGCAGCGTTTCTGCGCCACCTGATCTTCCATGTGCACCGCCGCAGCCCCTGAACGTTCCATCTCCCGAATCGTCCGGGCAATGTTGAACGCGCCGCCAAAACCGGTATCAATATCCACCAGCAGCGGTAAATCACAGGCTGCGGTGATCCGTCGGACATCTTCCGTCACATCATTCAGCGTGGTGATGCCCAGATCCGGCAGCCCGTAAGATGCATTGGCGATGCCGCCCCCCGAGAGATAAATCGCCTGATGCCCCACCTGCTGCGCCATCATGGCGCAATAGGGATGAATGGTACCGACCACCTGTAACGGATGATTGTCGGCCACCGCCTGACGAAAACGCTGTCCTGGTTTCATAAATCACTCCTTGTTTCATTCGGTTCATTCAGCGCGCTGAGGGTTCATCCTTTCTCAGCTGGCTTTCAATCAGTGTCCGGCTGCGCATGATGTGGCGACGCATCAGCATTTCTGCCAGTTCACCGTCGCGATCCCGGATGGCTGACAAAATCTGCACGTGTTCGTTGAGTGCACGTTCCGGGCGGGCGTGCGAGCGTGGCGACTGATACCGGTACATGCGCAGCAAATGGTACAGCTCATCGCACAGCAGGCTGATCAGCTTGCTGTTCCGGCTGGCCTTGATGATGCGATAGTGAAAATCAAAATCGCCGTGCTGATGAAAATAAGAAGCCCCGTCTACTTCTTCGATGTGTTCCTGATGCTGTCTGAGCAGATGTTCCAGCCCTTCCAGTTCTTCTTCCGTAATATGGGCGCACGCCTGACGGGCAGCCATGCCTTCCAGTGCTTCACGCACCGCATAAATCTCAATCAGTTTTTCCGGACTCAGGGCAACAACCCGCGCTCCGACATGTGGCACCCGCTCAACCAGCCCCAGTGCTTCTACCCGCATCATGGCTTCACGCAACGGCCCGCGACTGACGGCAAACTGCCGCGCCAGTTCCGGTTCAGAAATTTTGCTGCCGGCCGGAAACACGCCCGTGACAATCCGCTCAACCAACACTTCCAGCAAGCTGTTCGATTTGGTTGGCTCTTTAGTGTTCTCGGTTTTCCCTGAAGTGCCTGCGGGAACTTCCTGCACATTGTCGACAATATCAATACTCACAGCACTCACCACCCGACTAGAATCGACAGATTGTTAACAATCATCGTTTAATAAAGTAAAAGTAGACCGGACTCAGCCATCCAACAAGTTGATTGTTGACAAAAAATGAATCCCGGGCGAAAAGATTGTCAACAATGTGACGAGAATCGAGAAAGTGTTGAGAAGAGATTTCAGGAAAATACAAACGCAGAAAATTGGGGGCTGACATGCCCCCGGACAGATTAACGGTAGCTTGTTTTTGCCGTCATCATGTTAAACAGCTGCGGGAAGAATCGTTTGATGGTCGGTGCCCAGCTACTGATCCCTTTGCCGATCACCACCTCATCTTTTCGGGCCGCAATGGCTTTGAGCATCTGGCGTGCCGCATCTGCCGGATCCATGCCATTTTCAATGGAAGCTTCAGGTTTATTCTGTGCTTCGCCCTGTCCGTTCAGTGAGTTATGACCAATCGCCGTTTTCACGGAGCCCGGGCAAATCGTCAGGCAATGAATCCCATGCTGAGTCACTTCGGCCCGCAGGCAATCCATAAACCCGACCACCGCATATTTCGAGCCTGAATAGCCTGTCCGGAATTTCGAACCGACTTTCCCGGCCACACTGCTGATCGCCACCACGCTGCCGCCCCCGGTTTCAATCATCCGTGGCAGAACCGCTTTGGTCATCGCGACCAGACCGAAATAATTCACTTCCATCAACTGACGGTACACCTTGAATTCATTTTCCAGAAACAGGCTGCGCTGTGAGATCCCGGCATTGTTCACCAGAATATCAACACGGCCAACCGCATCCAGTACGGCCGGAATATCCTGCATCAGCCTTTCCGGTTGCGCCATATCCAGCGGCACTACTTTGTGATTGCCCGGTGCAAGCTCAGCTTTAATGGCCTCTAACTTTTCTTGACTCCGGGATGAAAGAATGACATTCGCCCCCTGTTGCGCAAACTGCACCGCTAACTCGCGTCCAATCCCGGAAGAAGCACCGGTAATCCAGACGGTTTTGTTCTTAAACAGCATGACATCTCCTTGTCTTCAATTTGCTATTTCAGAGTTTCAGAATCCATTGTTCCTCGACTTTATCCCTGATCAAGGCTGAACAGGACCTGCATGCTGTTCGATATAGTCTGCTAAAGATGGGTAATACCCCAAAAGAAACAGCGCCTCAACCAGCACAAACAACGGACCGATGATCAGTCCGGCAAGATCATCCACAAAGGCAGGTTTTCTGCCTTCAAAATAGTGCCCGACAAACTGAATCACCCAGCCGAGAAAAAACAGACTCAGGCTAGCTCCCAGCCAGCCCGATACAGACAGCGCTGCAACCGGCGTCGCCGCAACTGTCATCACAAAAAGAATCACCGCCATGATGACACCCAGCGACAAGCTGAGCCGCAGATAATAAATCACGCACAGCACCACAGCGAGATGCGCACCATTCAGTGCCAGGGCACCGACTGACAGCTCGGTTCTGGCCAGCAGGCAAAGGGCTGCAAACACAATTAAAGGAATACCGACAAAGTGGGTCATGATGTTCCGCTTCGAACGATGATAACGTGCGTAAGTGGTTAATTGCTCTTCCAGTGTTTTCATCCCGCCTCCACAAAACCGAGCTGACGCTTTTACTCTAATCAGCACGCATGTTATCAGATTGTAAAATAAAGATTCTGTGATTCATGACCTATGTCAGAACAAAAAAAAGCCAGCACAATCGGCTGGCTGTCAGCGAAATCTCAACGGTAAAACCAACTAGCGTGTTGTCTCCGTCACCACTTTATTTTTACGAAAGGACGACAGTTTCACTTCATGAATCAGAATCGCACCCAGAATGCAGGCACCGCCCAGCATCTGCATCGACGTGACCAATTGACCCAGAAAGACAAAGCCCAGAATTAAAGCAAAAATCGGTTCAGACAACTCAACCAGTTGCACGGTCTGGCTTTTCAGAATGGTCAGTGATTTCGTGGTACACCAAAAACCACCAATGGTTGGCAGCAAGGCCAGCAGCAACAGTGTCAGCCAGACATCATTTTCCACGCCAACAACACCAGACATGGCAAATGGAATCAGCAGATATACCAGACCAAACATCAGCAGACCACAAACAGGAATTAAACCGCCGCCAATCTCCAGCTTTTTGTTCAGCACCAGGAACAGCCCGTAACCAACCCCAGCCAGTACCGCAAACAGGAAACCGGTCTGATCTGAACTGGCAATATTTTCGTTTTCCAGAAAAATTAAATACAGACCCAGAACGGCAAACAGCACCGACATCCATTCCTGTCCGGTCAGGTTGCGCTTTTCAAACACAGCATTGGCGAAAAATGTCACCAGCGTCGATACACCAAACAGCAGAAAGACGACCACGGCGACATTGAGCGTTTCATAAGACGCCGTTTCGAAAAAATACAACATGAAAAAGCCGAAGAAACTGCACACGGCCAGCGCTTTCCATTTTGATTTCAAATACGTCAGCAATGCCGGTAATTTCCCGGTCATCCCAAGTACCAAAAGAATAATCAGAAAAGCAACCACGCACTTATAAAACGCAACCGCTGCCGAGGGCATGCCAGAGGCAAATAAGTTAACACTCAAAATGCCAACCATGCCGTTAAAAAATGCCGCCAGTAATGCCAGAACGACACCAAAAATGTGTTTTCTATCCATGAATCATCTCTGTTAAAACGCGGTGGAAGGAGAAAATGCAGCGAACTGAGTATTTCCCACAGTCAGTAACTGCTGATTGAAAATAACGATAGCGAGAAAAATTCCGAGAGCGAATTCTCAACCCTGGATAATCACGCACATTACGTCAGCCTCAAACCACTGACAATATACTTCACAAGAGAATCGACGCACTTCACAAAATAGCCTCATCGACCGACGCCAGCAGGCTGCTCTGAAATGAGCACACGTCACTGGATGCCCATCGCAGAGGAAACGCTCAGTCCCTTTGATATTCAAAGAGTTAATCCTGTTTTTACAGTTGTTATTGATTCAAGTACATTTTATGCCGCTTTAGGTACGATAGATGCAATAATGCACACTCTGATGAATCTCCAACTCAAGACAAGGAAAGTCGCTCTCATGGATGTCATTTTTCTCAACGGCCCCAGCAGTTCGGGGAAAAGTTCTATTGCCCGCGCACTGCAAAATTGTCTGGATGATAATTACCTTCATCTCGGCATTGATGCTTTTATTGCGATGATGCCGGCAAAAGCCAATACCTTGAATGAATCAGACAAACCCGCCGAGGGCTTTTACTGGCGGACAACCACGCTCAATCAACAGTCCGTTCATCGCATTTCCTTTGGCCCCTACGGCAAAGCTGTGAATGAAGCCTATCGCACCACAGTCCGTCATCTGGTTGATGCCGGAATGAAAGTCATCGTGGATGATGTGCTCGATGGCGCTGAAGAAATGGCTATCTGGCAATCGGTGCTGGCTGGCAAACACTGTCTCTACGTTGGCGTGACCTGCTCAGCAGAAACCCTGATTCAACGCGAGCAACAACGCGGGGACCGGTATCCGGGATCAGCCCTTGAACAGGCATCCCGGGTGCATTGCGGCATTGAGTACGATCTTTTCATTAATACCGATGAATGTTCCCCCCAAACGTGCGCCCAACGGATTCAGGCGTTCATCGCCAGTCATCCACATCCTCAGTAACGAGGATAGAAGTTTTTGCGAATCACATAAAAGCCTCTTGATATCCGATGAAATCAGCATCATATCGAGAAGACATGTCCCTGTTCTGAGCAATGCGCATGGGCATTTTCTGTGGCTGCCAACATGTCACGCTCACACCAACCAAAGGAGCACGCCCATATGGACTACCTCTACGCCATGGTGCTGTTTGCCGTCTCATCTTCAGTGACGCCCGGCCCGAACAACATCATGGTGATGACCTCAGGTCTCAATTTCGGTGTCAGAAAGAGTTTGCCACTCCTGAGTGGAATCTGCATGGGGTTTGCCCTGATGCTGCTTTTAGTCGGTGTGGGATTCGGCCAGCTCTTCGAACTGTTTCCCAGTCTGCATTTCATCATTAAATGTCTGGGCGTACTGTACTTACTCTATCTGGCCTGGTTGATCGCCCGCGCCGGTGACATTGGATCTTCCGATGCCCAGACAAAGCCACTGGGCTTTATGAAAGGCGCCCTCTTTCAATGGATCAACGCCAAAGCCTGGGTGGTCGCCACCGGCGCCATTGCTGCATTCACAACAGTGGGGACTGACTTCCATAACCAGAACATGATGCTGGCAGCCACGTTTCTGGTCGTGTCTTTTCCCTGTGTCGGGGTCTGGCTGATGTTTGGCTCCCTGCTGAAGAAAGCTTTGACGAAGGCACACTATCGCCAGTGGTTTAACTACACCATGTCGGGATTGCTGGTGATCTCTGTACTCCCGGTCATTCAGGAAATTCTGAGTTAGTCGGAGGCCACTTTGTTCAGGCAGGAACTTACACAGATGGGTCACGCGCAGGTCTTATTGAAAGAAGATCATGGCGTGCCCTATATCGAAAAGCGGCATGCGACGGATGTCGAAATGCATTTTTACCTAAATATCGCACCTCAGCTGGCAACGTTGGGCGTGCATACCCCCCGGCTTTATCATTGCGATACAGAAAATCACGTTTTGCAGCTTGAATATATCCCGACCCCCGTCACACTGGAGGCATTAAACGAAGATTCGCGATGTTTCCGTCAGTTAGCGGCGATTCACCACTTTTCAAGGCTTCCGGAACATCCAAAACGCTTACACCAATGGACGGAACAACAAACCGTTCAGGCACTCCGTCATCTGCAACTTCCGGGCACCGCTGAAGCACATCTGCATCAGCTCAGAGCACAATCCGAAACGCTGTTTTATCCGCATGCCTGTCTGTCAGGTGACAGTAACGCCGGCAACTGGGGGATACGGGACAACGGTGATCTGGTGTTGTTCGACTGGGAACGATTCGGTGAAGGCAGCCCAGCCATTGATCTTGCACCGCTGGTGAAAGGCATGGGCGATCTGGCGTCCTATCAAGCCATCGCTGAACGCTATCTGGCGCATTCGTCTCTGTTGTCGAAACCAACTCTCATCCAACACCTCATTCTTGCAAAAGCCTGGATCGTGGTCGACGTGGTGAACATTCTGAAAGACCGGAATAAACCGGATGCTGATACCTATCTCAACTGGTTCCGGCAAGTGTTGCCGGCGTGGCTCCACAAGCACAGCGGTGACGTCTGACCGAACGCAGGATATCAAAAAGCCTCCAACGGAGGCTTTCACAATCAGTGCTCAGCGATCGGCCAGCGATCAGCTAAAGAATCGCGCCAAGGTCGGCACCCGGGCAAAAACCAAGCGGTCGGCCAGCAACACCGTCACCATCGCAATCCCCGCCAGTGGGAAGCACACCCCCAGCACAGCAATCACCACCGTCGCGCCTTTCCACAACGCCATGTTTTCCGGTGCTGGCGGTGCAGAAAGCGCCACTTTCCCTTTCGGACGGCGCAGCCACCACATCACGACACCACTAGCGCTGATTAAAATGAAGGACAGGCAGAGCAAAGTATTCACCGCTTTGTTCCAGCCACCAAAATCACCCTCATGCAGCGCAATGCCCCAAGCCATCGCTTTCGCCATGGGCGAATATTGGCTGTATTTGATGTCTGCCAGAACGTCGCCTGTGTACTGATTGAGATGCAAAGTTCGGTCTTGCGTGGCATCCGTGATGTCATTACTCATGGTGCTTTGCAGAATACTGTAGGAACCCTGCTCTCCTTTTGGCAGATTCACCCGAAAGGCCGTAAAGCCCTGCACTCTGGCGAACGCCACCACAGAATCCAGATTCACCTCGCCCTGAATGCCCTTTCTTGGAGTGCTATTTCCTTGAATGCTATTTCCTTGAGTGCTCTTTTCTTGGGTTTCTTGGGTTTCTTGGCCGTCATGATGACCTGCATGCGAAGGAGTGGATAACGGCATCGCCGTCTGCTCCAGATTCCACGGCACTTCCTTCAGATCACCATGATTCATCTCGGCATGTTTGGCATCCGACAAAGGCACATCACCAAAAACGCCGGTCGGGAAAGTATTCCATGCCTGCACCATCTTACTGCCCCAAATACCCGACCAAGACAGGCCGGACAGCAAAAACAGCAACAAAAACACCGCTGTGACCACACCCAGATTGGCATGGAGGTCGCGCCAGAAAGTACGCTTTCCACGCGTCAAACGAATCCGGAACATCCCGGCTTTGCTGGCATTGTCCCTCGGCCACCACAGATAGGCACCACTGACAATCAGGATCACGGCAAAACTGGCCGCCAGTTCTATCAGGCGATCACCCATATCTCCCATCAGCAAAGTGCCGTGGATCGACTCCGCCCACGCATACAGGTTGTTATCCCGATCCAGACTACCCAGCACTTCTGCCGTGTAAGGGTTTACAGTGACGAAAAGCCCCTGTCCGGCAGCGCTAACTACCGCAAACCGGCTGACATCTTCGGGTTGTTTCGGAGTCAGGTATTGTTTGATGGTCGCATCGGGATACGCCTGCTGAACGGCATCAAACTGCTGTGTCACCGGTACGGTCTGGGCTGCCGGTTCGACAAAAAGAAGGTCTTTCAAACGGAGATTGTCGATTGATCCGGCATAAAGCATCATCAGGCCCGTCACCGACAGCATAATTAAAAAAGGCACCACATACAGGCCCGCATAGAAGTGCCAGCGCCAGGCCGTCATATACCAGGCGCGCTGTGTCTGTCGTTGTTCTGGCAGATGTTCCTGCTGCGATGTTGAATCGTTCTGATTTTTCATTTTCTTCCTTCCGGTGCGCAAAAAACACGCACAAACAAAAAGCCGCTACCCGAAGGCAGAGGCATCAATCCAATTTCTTTGAATTCTGAGAAATGCGAGGGGGTGGTTTACGCTCGGGCGAAAACCTGTATCGCCAGCGGCGGCGCACGGGAAGGAAGAAGAAAGTAGTCCCACTGGCGTGGCGAGAACTGATAGGCGCTGAGCGGTTGTTCGCGAAGTTGAGTGCCCAGCCCCAGCCATCGGTCATCAGTATGAGCCAGGCTGAACATCCCGATGGGACAGTGCCCCTGAGGATCATGCTTGAGCTGATCCTTGCCATCGGCCAGTTTGACCAGTTTAAAACCACCAAGTGTACAAAGGCTTGCCCAGGTGCCGGCCGGTTGGTTATGAGCATTCACCACCGGCATCGCAACGATCAATAGCCAGCTCAACAGGCTGGCGATGATCATCATTCTGTGTAGTGGATTCACAGGGCGCATTTGTTCACTTATCTATGATTGCGCCAGCATACTAGTGCTTCGTGTATGGGTTCACAAGGGAATTGCGCCAGATATTGACTGATCTAACAAAAAAATAATGGATGCAATCATTGAAATTGTGTTGGTATGTCGCGTTTGCGTACAGTGCCAATCTCTGTATCTTTGTATGCATGCCATTCCTATGAGCACCTTCAAGAGACGATGTTATCTTTCATAAAATCAAACAGTTACGTCATTCCCGCGCAGGCGGGAATCCAGTGCCTTTTATGCTCGGACTCCCGATATAAGTTGAGAGTACTTCAGGCGACTGTCCCGGTATTTGCTTCGACTTATTTCCCCCCTTTCAAACGGGCTTTCAATTAACCTTCCTCACAAAACTGTCGTGTATTCAACACGATGTGTTTCATTTCAGTACAATGCAGATGATTGGCTGCCCGTGATTCATCCGCAGCTTTTCACCAACGAGACGATGGACACCTATGGAATCCCTGCGCACACAAGACATCATTCAACTGATCGATTCAGACAACCGCGCCGTGCTGGCAAAAGCAAGCGGTCTGCCTCATGCTGCGGCTAAATTCTGGCAACATCAGGACTTGGTCCGGCTGGCCTATCTTCGCCAGCATCACCTGATCACAGACAGTACCCTGCTCCGTCTGCTCAAGCGGGAATTCACATCGACTTACCAAAACATGGAACGCTGTGCGCTGATCGATCTGCTCGAACAGTACGGGCCCGATTCAACAGCGCGTCTCGACAGCGATCTGGACATCGTTTATTTGTGCCACCCCGATTTCTTACCCGCGCTCAAGCGTTTGAGAGCGATTGGCGTCACGGCAGATCTGGCGAAGTTTCTGACGGTCTCTGTCGAAGCCGATCATTACAGTCTTGAGATGTTTCACTATGTGCTGGATACGCAGCAAACTTTTCCTGAAACCACGCTGGCCGAAACCGCCGTGCTGTTGCTTAGCCTGCTGCACGACTTTGATGATCAGGACGATGAAACCGCACAATGGGAGAAAGGGATTGAGCGTCTGCTCACCGCAGGGCTGGATGTGAACCTGGCGTTAGACGGATACGATTTGGAAACCCTGGCCGAAGAAGCTTTTGCCTTCAATCCGGCGCAGTTTCCGCTGATTGCAAAACACGGTTTGACCCAAGACCGGCTGAACACGTTTGACTGGGAAGCCATCATCGGAATGGGTGTTGAACCCGACCACATCGACAATCTGCACTGGCTCGAAGCCGTTGGTTATCACCTCCCGAAATCACAAATTCAGCAATTGCTGGCAGATCACCAATATGATGCTCTGGCTAACCGGTTGTCGTCGATATAGGAAAAAACATGCGCACAGAATACACCGCACTGTTGCAGGCCATTCAGGATCAGGCACTGCCAAAGGTCAACGACCGACTCTACCCGGAATGCATGGTGGATCTGCTTGAAGCCTCAGCGCTGGACGCAATCCGGTATCTGCTGAACCAGACCGAGATGGGCCACCCGGATCAACGCTTCGATTTTCTGAGTACGGTGATGCAAAGCCAGATCTCTGGCGAACTAAAAGCGGCTGCAATGGATGTGCTCACCCCTTTCACTCACAATGAATCGCTGATTTTCAACATCGAAGAGATCATTTTTCAGCTTACAAATCAGCATGACAGCAATCTCGCCGTAGTGGAAAAAGCCATTGCGCTGGGCCTGAACATTGATGCCGACAGATTCCTTCTTTTTGGATGCAGCGCCATCATGCCCGGGTTATTCGAACTTCTGACGCAACACTATACATTTGATTCGACAGTCCTCGAACAAGCCTTTCAGATCGTCATCGACAATGACCAATGGGGGGAGACGAATAATCATGAAACCCAAAACAATCTGATCCGGGGTTTTATTCAGCACCTTCATCTCGATGTGAATCTGGCAGGACGAGGTGACCACGCATGGCTGTTTCAAAGCTGTTTTGAGAATGCCCCTTATGCCGCCAAGTACTTTTATACCCCGGCTTTCAGCCCACAGATGCTGGAAGACGAAGATTTCTGGGAACACATGGCCGATATGTATTTAGAAGATGAAGATGTCGCTGGTGAGTATGAACAGGCGTTTCGGGACTTGTGTGCCAGTGGGATTGAATTCGATAAGACTGTTTTGATGGATGTGCTGGAGTCGCGGGAATTGGGGGATTTTGTGGAGATTATGGGGAAGACGCAACGTACTGAATAAAGTGCATCTGTATGTCGCGCTTGCGTTCATTGTCAATTTCAGCATCTTTGTATGCGCGCCATTCCAATAACCATCGTCAAGAGACAATGTTATCTTTCATAAAATCATACAGTTACATCATTACGCGCAGGCGAGAATCCAGTGTCTTTTGTGCTCGGACTCCCGATATGAGTTGTGTTCTTTTTTATTATTTACTTGCCGGCACGCTCAGGAAAACAGGTCTCATACAGCAAGTACAGTTTCTGAGGCCGTCAGGTATGTCGCGCTTGCGTTCATTGTCAATTTCAGCATCTTTGTATGCGCGCCAGATACTCTTTGCTGGCACAAAGAGTACCCAGAAATGCCTTTTGGTTCTTTGGTGTTGTCCGGGTCGGTTGTAGGCGCTCCCGGCGCCGACAACCTAAAAATTCATCCATGAATTTTTCCCTAAATCTGAATAGATATAAACAAACTCATTTTTGGACAGAACTGTGCCAGTGAAATTACTAATTTAGCACCTCATGAATTACCTTGCGTATGGCAAAGTTAGTTCTCTAAAATCGCGAGAGTGTATGAATAGCCAACCTTCATTTCGATGACCAAATTCATCGAACCACTACACTTTCCTTATGAATTAGTGTTAATATGTCATATGTTTTAATTAATGATATGTTTTAATGAAGATTTACTACGCCAATGAGATTCCTAAAGAAATAAAAAGATTCTCTTTGATACTACTTCCCGATAATTATCGGTAAGCCTTTTAGCTATCTTTGGGATGATTATGGATATAAAACAACCTTTAGGGCATATTTTATTATTGATAATTCTGAAATTGACCTTGGGCTAATAAAAATATTATTCAAGGGTTATTTTAATAGTCACGAATATATAGAAAATGAATTTTCCTGCTCAGGTGGAGTTTATGATCTTAGCGATATGTCTAAACACAACTTTATCTCCATAGGTGAGGACATTGACTACTATAACATTATTAACTCTCAATTTAAAAATAACAAGAAGATAAAAAAGTACCTGAAAACTGTTAAAGATGTTTGCATTTTGTCATCTAGTACAGATGACTTTCAAAGTTGGAATGGTTATAGAGAGTCAATTTTGAGAGATTCGTCTCTAACATCAATTTATCAAAAGGTTTACAAACTGCTTTAGGTAGATATGAAGAATTGTCCCACTTTTCACTAGAGATAAATCAAGATAGTGGACACTCCCTAAAAATCTCATTTGACAATAATTTTCTACTACCTAGTAGAATAAATGTACTTATTGGAAAAAACGGGAATGGAAAAACAAGAACTCTTAAGTACATATCTGACATATATACTGGTGTGAATAATAGTTTTAAAGAGTGGCCATACTGTAATAAACTTATTGTCGCTTCATTCTCCCCATTTGATCAGTTCTTTACAGATAAAGAGCTATCTTTAGAGTTAAGGCATGACAAATCTAGGAACGAAGAAATCGACTTGATTAATGGGTATTCTTATATTGGCTTTAAGGACAGCTCATCCAACTTTAATTTAGAGTCATTTACTGAAAGAAGTGTTCAATCATATATGTCCACTTCCCCTATGCT
>NZ_JMIB01000004.1 GCF_000695255.1 Photobacterium galatheae
ACATAAACCCTTCGATAAAAACTGATGTTTTTTCATTTAAAATCAACTAATTATCGTCATTCCTGCGCAGGCGGGAATCCACAGAGCACGGGATGAAAGCAATCAACCGGATTCATTTTGTCCCCCATTTTCCGTGCAGTTCTATCTCTAAAGTCACTGGATCCCCGCCTGCGCGGGGATGACAGAAAGGAAGCGTGATGACAGAAGTAAGTGGGATGACAGAAGTGAACGGGAAGTGGTTATCCAACCTTCTCAAGTTTCTTGACCTCTAAGATGTGATCAAGAGACAGTTCATTGAACGGTTTTTTTTGTTCCTGAATTTTCTGAAGTGTTTGCTCGTTGCAGAGATGCTGGTTCACATTGTGCCGGCTGTGAGCCGTTGAGTTGCCGGACGTTGAAACCTTGCTGTTTCAGCAGTGCTGGCAGGCCATCCTCTCCGATCATGTGATAAGCGCCGACAACGACCAGAAATGTCCCCTTTTGATATTGTGGAGAACGGGTCAGCTGGCTGGCCCAGGCCTGATTTCTGCGGGTGAGCAGATGCTGCTCTGTGTCATCAGACAGGGCGATCTGATGGCTCAGCTCCGTCAGTACAGTTCCATTGCCTTGCTGCCACGCTTTCAGCAGGCAACGCAGTTCATCTTCCAGTAAAAGCCATTCATTCAGTGTTGTTTGCAGCAGGTTCAGGCCATGGTCTGGCAGATTGCTCAGTAGCCGGAACTGCGTTTCTATGCCTTCCAGTTCGTAAACAGGAACGTGCTTCTGTTGAGCCTGAGCAAAGACGACCTGATCGATACCTTTTTCCGGAGAAAGGCCGAATGCCAGTGACTGGGCCATTTGAAGTTGCATGGCGGTCAGCCAGGGCGGGTTTTCAAGGAGTGAATAGGGCGACAGCCGGTACTGGTCGGCCAGCGTTCTGAGCGTGCGGATATCTTTCGGGGGAAGCAGATGGCGTGTGGTATTGGCTGCATCAAAGGCAGGCATCTCAAATTTTTTCTGAATATTTGCTTCCAGAATCAGCCCATTTGCTTCCGGCCAGTAGCGAGTAAATGCTGTTGGTAGTGGATAGAGTGCATCATTGCCCAGATGAATCGAGCCCATCAGCACAAACTGCCGTTGGTGATCTGTGGCAAGCCAGACCTGAGGCTCGGCTGAGGCACTGGCACTGAAAAAAGTCAGAAGGATGCTTGCTTTGGTGAGCAGAGATTTGAACATGGTTATTCCATCGATCGGCAGTTGTAAACAGCCTATGGAATTCGTATGAGGCAGGCAAGTTTTACGCTTCAGAAAAAGCGGCTGGCGAGAATGTCCAGCCGCAGCAGGTTTACCGTTTCGGGTGAAGCCAGAACCACCAGATAATAAACCCAATGGCCAGGGCTGCCAGTAAGAGCATCATCTCAGGCCTCCTGATTTCGTTTGAGATGTTTGAACCTGTGAACTGCCCGGACGGAACAGCCGCAGTCGGTTAGCATTACTGACGACCGTGATGGACGACAGCGCCATGGCCGCACCGGCAATGACCGGACTGAGCAGGCTGCCGGTAAACGGATAAAGAATCCCAGCGGCCAGCGGAATCCCCAGCGTGTTATAGACAAATGCACCGAACAGATTCTGCTTCATGTTCCGCAGTGTGGCGGAAGATAGTTCCAGTGCATCTGCGACCCCGTGCAGCGAGTGTCGTACCAGTGTCAGTTGAGCACTTTCAATTGCGACATCACTGCCGCTGCCCATGGCAATCCCGATTTCGGCCTGCGCCAGCGCTGGCGCATCGTTAATGCCATCGCCTACCATGGCGACATGCTTGCCTGATTGTTGTAGTTGGCGGACTTCTTGTGATTTGCCATCCGGTAATACGCCGGCAATGACCTTGTTGATCCCAGCCTGACGGGCAATCGCACTGGCTGTCCGTTCGGTATCACCGGTTAACATGATGACCTCAATGCCTTTTGCCTGAAGTCTGGCCACAGCCGCGGCAGAGTCTGCACGCAGGGGATCACTGATGCCCAGAATGGCGGCAAGTTGTCCGTCAATGGCGACGAAGATGGCGGTGGCACCGTCATCAGACAGGGTGAGTGCATCAGCTTCCTGGCTGGCGGTGTTGATGCCTTCTTTTGTCATCAGGGCACGGTTGCCAAGCAGAATATTGTGTGTCTCAACCTGACCACTGACGCCATAGCCCGGCTGTGCGTGAAACTGGCTGAGCGGTTTCAGGGGCAGAGATTGCGCTTGTGCTGCGGCCACAATCGCCTTCGCAAGTGGGTGCTCAGCCCCTTGTTCCAGGCTGGCGGCCAGTGTCAGCACCTGATCTTCGGTAAAATCGCCATAGAAGTGACTGTGTGTCAGAACCGGTTTCCCTTCGGTCAGGGTTCCGGTTTTATCCAGTACGACGGTATCGATATTGGCTGCCAGCTGCATGGCATCGGCGTGGCGGATCAGGATGCCGTATTCTGCAGCACGGCCCAGCCCGACCGTCACTGACATCGGGGTTGCCAGTCCGAGGGCACAGGGACAGGCGATAATCAGCACGGTCGTCGCAGCCACCAGCATATAAATCGAGACCGGTTCCGGGCCGACGTAATACCAGATGGTGGCGGTGACAATCGCAATAATCATCACTGTCGGTACGAAAATAGCCGAGATACTATCAGCCATCCGGGCCAGTTTCGGTTTACTGCTCTGGGCCTGACGCACCAGCCCGATGATCCGTGCCAGCAGTGTCTGATTCCCAACCTGACGGGCGATAAACAGCAGGCTGCCGCTTTGGTTGATGGTGCCGGCATGGAGCGCATCGCCTGGTTTTTTATGGGCCGGCACCGGCTCACCGGTCAGCATCGACTCATCCAGATAGCTTTCACCGGTTTCAATCACACCATCGACTGGTACTTTTGCACCGGGGCGGAGCCTGAGCTTCATGCCGGGTTTGATTTCAGCGAGTGGTACTTCGCGCTCGCCTTGATCATCCACCAGAATGGCGGTTTGTGGCTGCAGGTCGATTAGTTTCTCAAGGGCTTTTGAAGTCCGTCCTCTGGCTCTGGTTTCCAACGCATGGCCTAAGGTGATCAGACCCAGAATCATCGCTGAGGCTTCAAAATAGACATGACGGGCCTGCGCCGGGAACCATTCGGGTTTCAGGACGACAAACATCGAATAAAACCATGCCGCCCCCGTGCCCAGTGCGACCAGAGTATCCATACTGGCTCTGTGGTGGCGGAAGGCTTTCCAGGCATCCCGGAAATAGTGTCCGCCACTGTACACCAGCAGGGCGAGTGTCAGCAGACCGATGATGCCCCAGCCCCATTGGCTGGTGGTGGAGTCGATCATCATGCTGCCGCCAAAGAGCCCCCAGGCCATCAGGGGGATACCCAGTGCCAGTGCCAGCCCGGCGTTGAGCAGGTGTTGACGGTAGACGGTTTTGTTCTGCGCCTGCTGACGCTCACGACGGGTACGCTCGTCTTCGCTCAATTCTGCCCCGTATCCGGCATCAGAAACGGCGTGGATCACGGACTCAGGATCGATGTCACCCTGAACCAGCGCGGTGCGTTCGGCCAAATTGACACTGACCGCAGTGACCGCATCAACCTGCTGAATGGCTTTTTCGACAGAAGACACACAGCTGGCACAGGTCATGCCGGAAATCAGAAAGTAGTGGCTGTCTGCGTCGGTTTCGAGCGGATTGTCGATTGGGGCGACGGTGGCCGTGTTCTCTGTAAGAGGTGCTGTGGCTGAGCTTGATGAGGATGCTGGAGATGCTTGCTCATCAGTCTGTTCTGACTGCGACGGCACCTGATATCCGGCAGACTGGATCAATGTAGTTAGTGCAGCTACGTCTAATGCGCCCCGCACGACAGCGCGGGTTTTACTGACGTCAAAGCGGGCAATTCGGGGATCCGCTGCGAAGACGGCTTCGAGCTTGGCAACACATTTACCGCAAGACAGCCCCGCCAAAGGCAGGTCATGCTGATAGCCAGCTTCGTATCCAAGACTTTCGATGGTCTCGATGACTTTCGCCAGATCCACCTGACCTGAAAGGCGAGCGTATTGCGTATCGACCGCGACGGTGTCTATGCCATCCAGTGCCTGTAAGGCCTGAGTAATTTTTCCGGCACAATTCATACAGCGGACTTTGCCAAGCGGCAGCGTCATATCCATACGGGCCGGTATGCTTGTTGAAATGGTCATGGGCTTCCTCAACGCCATTGATGTGGTATATGCTGATCATAAAGCTTCCAGTTAATGGAAGGTCAAGTGCGTTTTTTCAGGAGGAGCAGATGAACATCAGTGAAGTGGCTAAACAGACGGGATTAACCAATAAAACCATCCGCTTCTACGAGAGTAAGGGAATGATCAGCGAACCTTTGCGTGGCGAGAATGGTTACCGCCGCTACAGCCAGAAACAGGTGAATGAACTGCTGATGATTAAGCGATCACGGCTGGTGGGATTCAGTCTGGAAGAAAGTCGGGAATTATTGTCATTGTCGCGCGATCCGGAGCGAAAAAGTGCCGATGTAAAAGCAAAAGCCGAGCATAAACTGGCGGAGATTGATCACCAAATCCAGGAATTGCTGGCGATGAAGCAGAGTTTGCAGAGTTTGATCAGTCAGTGCCCGGGAAACAATCAGCCGGGTTGTCCAATCATTGATGCGCTGACCAAAGGGGGGACCGAAGCTTAAGTTCTGGAAGGCTAATGTTCGTCAACCTAAGCTCAGTCAATCATAACTTGTTGTGACCGCAGGCAGTTTGGTTTGCCTGCGGTGGGCATGTATCAGTACAACAGTGCGTAAAGCTGACGACGGTACTGGCTGGCCAGTGCGTTGCCCTGACCCAGCGCCGCCAGAATATCCATCATGGTTTTTTTGGCGTTGCCATCAGCAAAGTTTAGATCTTTGCGCAGCAGACCCATCAGGATCTCCAGGGCTTCCTGCTGACGATTTGCCTGACTGTACTGGATGGCCAGTTCATAGGCGAGTTGCCCATTGTCTGGATCTGCGGCCAGCTTCTCTTCCAGTTGGCGGATTTCCGGGGAATCACTGGCCTGACGATGCAGTTCCAGCTTGGCAACCAAGCGTTTGTAATCGCTATCCTGATCCTGCATCGGAATCTGACCCAGCAAGGTTTCTGCTTCATCAAACTGGGATGTTTCCAGCAGACATTCTGCGGCTGCCAGGAACACCTGACTATTGCCCGGCAGGCTGGTCATCAGTTCACGTAATACAGGCAGCGCTTCGTTATAGGCTTGCTGGTGAATCAGTTCAATGGCCTGGCTCAGTTTGATTTCATCTTCGTTCGGCAGGTGCTTGCTTAGCATCTGACGCAGGCTGTCTTCGTTTTGCGGACCGGCAGCGCCATCGACTGGCTGACCATTGCTGAACAGGGCAACCGTTGGCAGGCTGCGGACACCAAACTGTGCCGCGACCATTTGCTGCGTTTCACAGTTCAGCGTCGCCAGCAAAAATTGTCCCGGAAGCTGGGCAGCCAGCCGTTCCAGAACAGCGTTAACTTCTGCCGTTTCAGGCATGGACGGTGCCCAGAAACTGATCACCACCAGCTGTTGCATGGACTGCTCAATCACCTGATGCAGATTGGATTCGTTCAGTTCAATCGCTAATTTGTCGTTCATACCGGGCTTTCCGTGATCGTTGAATAAGTATGATTCAGATGTTGGGCTGATTGGCAGGAAAATCAAGGGAAAAGGGTGAATAAAGCGGCGTCGGGCGGGTTCAGATGAAAAAAACGGAGAGCCTGGCTCTCCGTTACAGTTGAAAGGTCAGAAGCAGAGCAATTGCGACACAGAGACAGAGCGCATTTATCTGGCGTAATGTCATGCCGATTCCTCCGAAATGTAGCACTGTTTGTTTAGGGGGATCGCTGGATTACCTATCACAACAGGTAAGGACCAACTTACCCAGAATCCTAGATGGCTCAGATGACACATTGATGACATCTGATGAAAAAACAGGCATTCCGGTGCGAGATTTCTCACATTCGGATCAGGATCAAACTTTCATCAGTCTGCGTAGATGTTAATCGCTTTTGATCAAAATCTTGTCCAGCCAGCGGACTGGCAGAAGACGGCGTAAAAATCCGAAAATGTAAGTCGGCTGGGTGACATAATAGCGCGCCGCCGGTGTGTCGCTGTCGAGGATCATTTGCATCGGTTTCAGGACAGCTTCCGGTGTCAGGGTAAACTTGTTGGACGGCGACGGTTTGCCAAGCCGATCCAGCGTATTCTGATAATTCTGGGCATGGCGGGAAGCGGCCATATCAATGTGAGCCTCAAACTGACGTTTGGCATTGGCCCGGAACTGGCTTTCAATCGGACCGGGTTCGATCAGGCTGACCTGTATCGGCGTATTGGCCAGTTCAAGCCGCAGGGTGTCAGTATAGCCCTCGAGTGCGAATTTACTGGCATTGTAGGCACCGCGGTATTTCATGGCGACCAGCCCCAGCACAGAGCTGTTCTGAACAATCTTTCCGTTGCCTTGTCTGAGCATCACCGGGATCACAGCCCGAGTCAGGGAGTGCCAGCCAAACAGGTTGGTTTCGAACTGTTCGCGCAGCGCATCCGTCGGTAAATCTTCCAGTGCGCCCGGCTGGCCGTAGGCCCCGTTATTGAACAGCACATCTAATCGCCCGCCGGTGATTGCCAGCGTTTCGGTGAGTCCCTGTTCGATAGAAGCGTTATCGGCAAGATCCAGTTGAACGCAGTGCAGTCCTTCATTGCGCAGACGGTCCACATCTGCTTGCTGCCGGCAGCTGGCAACGACCAGATAACCAGCTTGATGGAGCGATTGAGCACAGTGGTATCCGATACCGCTGCTGCAACCGGTAATAAGAATGGCGGTTGTCATTTGAGTCCTTATTTAGCATTCGTGAAAGTCAGGGATTGAAAAATCTGCTTACAAAAAAGGGGCAATGGCATTTGTCATGAATTGCGCAATCCAAGGCTGCGCTTCTGCTTTGGGATGCAGGCCATCTTCCATCATCCATCCATCACGCAGGATCACTTGTTCCAGGAAAAAGGGCAGCAACGGGAGATCGTAGTCCTGGCTGAGTTTCGGGTAGATGGCTTCAAATTGACGGGTATAGCGTTTGCCGTAATTCGGAGGAATGCGGATTTGCATCAGCAGCGGTTCAGCCCCGCTATTATAAATAAGATCAATGATTGCCATGAGGTTCTTTTCTACCGTCGCTGGGGGAAAACCTCGTAAGCCGTCATTCGCACCCAGTTCAATAATGACGTAATCTGGTGCATGTTGTTTCAGTAACTTTGGCAGTCGGGCCAGTCCATTTCCTGTGGTATCACCGGAAATACTGGCGTTGACCACTTTCATTTTCTGACCGCTGCCATTGAGCATCGGCTCCATCAGGTGTGGCCAGCTTTGCTCGGCACGCATCTGATACCCGGCGCTCAGGCTGTCTCCAAAGACCATCAGCGTTGCAGCAATACTGCTGACTGGGGTCATCACAAGTAATAAGAGTGCAAGGATCCGCATCATGTCTACATCCGTGATAAAAGCGCAATCAGTTTCCAAACAGGTGACCACAGCCACCACGACTTTGACTATTCTGCAGGATGTTTCGCTGGAGGTCGAGCGGGGCGAAAGTATTGCTTTGGTTGGGGTTTCCGGCGCGGGTAAATCGACCCTGATGACTTTGCTGGCCGGGTTGGATGTTCCCAGCTGTGGTGAGATTGAATTACTGGGGCAAATGTTGTCGGCCATGGATGATGAATCCCGTGCGGCATTGCGCAGTGAGGCCGTGGGATTTGTGTTTCAGAGCTTTCTGCTGATCCCGTCGCTGACGGCTTTGGAGAACGTGACCCTGCCTGCCATTATCAAGGGGGAAAGCGGCGATACGGCGCGTGCTGCCGAGTTGCTGCGTGAGGTTGGCTTACAGGGTCGGGAAACACATTTGCCTTCACAACTGTCTGGGGGCGAGCAACAGCGCGTGGCGTTGGCCCGAGCGTTTATGACTGCGCCTCAGGTGCTGTTTGCGGATGAGCCGACGGGCAATCTGGATCAGCACACAGCGGCCACTGTGATCGATTTACTCTTTGCGCTCAACCGGGATCACGGCACCACATTGGTGCTGGTGACGCATGATCCTCAACTGGCGGAACGCTGTGATCGTGTGGTTCGCATTCATGGCGGACGTGTGGAGGCGGCATGACAGAGATGAGTGAAAGTCAGATTCCGATCAGACAGAAAGGCCAGTCTCTGCTGCTTCGGTGGAGCTGGCGGGAATTATGGCAGGGACAGCTCTGGCCGGTGGCTGTCGCACTGACGTTGATCATCGCCTGTGTCTTTGCACTGGCATCGCTGGTGGTGCGGGTTGAGAAAATCATGATCAGCCAGGGACGCAGTATGATCGCGGCAGATCTGGTACTGCGTTCGGCCAACCCGGTCTCAGAGACGGTTTTGCAAGAAGCCAGGCAACTGGGTCTGACAGTGACGCAACAGACCAGCTTCGGCACCATGGCCTTCAGTGATCAGGCCATGCAGCTGGTCAGCGTGAAGTCGGTCGCCAGTGATTTTCCGCTGCGGGGGGAACTGGTGCTTCGGGGAGGCAGCCAGACTCAGCAACAAGTCAAGCCGGGTGAGCTGTGGCTGTCGGAACGTTTGTTTTCACTGCTTGAGGTGAAAACCGGGGATTCGGTGGCGATAGGGAATGCTGAGCTGACGGTCTCCGGCGCGATCGTTTCGGAACCGGAGCTGTCATTTAACCCCTTCAGTCAGATGCCGGCTGTGCTGATCCATGAATCGGATCTGGCTGCAACGGAAGCCATCCAGCCCGGCAGTCGGGTGCGTTACCGGGCATATTTCAATGGTGATGACGCGCTGCTGAAGCAACTTCAGGCGGATGTGGTTCTGAGTCCGGACCAGCGCTGGATCAGTGAAACGACGCAAGGACGAACCGGCGAGATGATCGAGCGGGTGCAGCAGTATCTGTCACTGACGCTGATTCTGGTGATCCTGATGGCAACAGCCACGCTGGTGCTGACCTGCATGCATTACACGGCCAGCCGGACAGAGACGGTGGCCATGATGAAAAGTCTGGGGGCACGCAAAAGCTTCCTGTGGCGATGGCTGGCGCGGCAGCTCGGGTTACTTTTTGTCATTGCGGCCGTCGCGGGACTCAGTCTGGGCGGGATACTGGAGTGGCTGCTGCGTCTGCCATTACGGGATGTTCTACCTGAGCCGCTGCCGGACATGGGCGTGATGCCTTGGATCGTCAGTCTGCTGGTGGCCGTTTTGGTCGCGATTCCCGGCATGGGGATAACTCTGTGGCGTCTGCTGGATGCCCCGGCACTGGCCGTGATGCAAAAGGGCATGTTGGCGACGACCTCAGCAGCGCGATATCTGTTGGTGTTGATTCCACTCACCGCGCTTTTGCTCTGGGTCGGGGATAACCCGATGATGTGGCTGACGCTGGCTGGGCTGATCGGACTGCTGGGTGTTTTAGCCGGGTTGGGCTTGCTGCTGGTCGCCGGACTGCGGCGTCGTCGCTGGGGGGCTGCCATGACGCTGGCGTTAAGTCGTATTGGCCGCAGCCCGCTGGTGACCGGGGCTCAGTTGGCAGCACTGACCAGCTCGCTGATGCTGCTGGCCGTGATCTGGTTGCTGCGAACTGATTTGCTGGAAGACTGGCAGCAAACCCTGCCGCCGGATGCACCGAATGTTTTCGCCCTCAATATCAGTCCGACCGAGCAGCAGGCGTATCTGGATGTATTGGACAGGAATGGGCTGATGCGTTCAGACAGTTATCCCATTGTGCGGGGGCGTCTGGTGTCGATTAACGGGGTCAACCCGAGAGCGGAAACGACCGCAACAGAGGTTCAGCAGGATGAGCGTCAGGAAGGGGATGAGTCCCTGCGCCGGGAGCTGAATTTTACTTGGCGGGAAACGATACCGGTGCATAACACGCTGGTGGCCGGGGAGTGGCACCTTGCTCCCGGAGGCGTGTCGGTTGAAACCGGTGTGGCGGAACGGTTAGGCATAAAGCTGGGTGACACACTGGGTTTCACTGTAAACAGTCAGCCATTTTCCGCGACAGTGACCAGTCTGCGGGAGGTGGAATGGCGGAATATGCGGCCCAACTTTTTCTTTATTTTCACCCCGGATGTGATGGTCAATCTGCCGGCAACCTGGCTGGTGAGCTTCAGAGTTGCGGCGGATCAGAGTGAGCTGGTGAATCAGCTGGGACGAGACTATCCAACCGTCACCTTGCTGGATCTGAGAACTATGGCGACCCGGATTCAGGCTATTTTACAGCAGGTTTCTCTGTCGCTGTCCGTGCTGGCGATGCTGGGGGTGTGCAGCGGGTTGTTGCTGGTACTGACTTTACTGCGTCTCAGTCTGTCGCAGCGTCAGCAGGAAATTAAGCTCTACCGGACGCTGGGGGCCAGCCGGCAACGGATTCGGGCAACCATCTGGAGCGAATATGGCTTGATGGCTGTGCTGGCAGGGGGGATTGCCGTCTTTGGGGCGGAAGCGCTGGTGGCTGCGTTGATCAAGTGGGGCTTCGAGCTGCCGGTGACCTGGCATCCCGGTTTGTGGTTGGTTTTGCCCCTGTTGTCTGTGCTGCTGATTTTGTTGATCATCAGCAGCATGATGAAGCAGTTACTGCGCCCCTTAGGTCGATAAGTGGTTTAGGTCGATAAGTGGCGGCTGTCAGTCTGTGAGCAGCAACTGGTGCTATTCGCTTGGTGTTACCCGAATGGCGCTCAGCAACTGGGGCAGAGGCACAGATATGCCGGGTTATTCCACCCGAGTGACCCGGCTTTCCGGCTCGTTCAGTGCACTTTTCAGAGCCCGCTCCAGCTCGGGGTAGCAGAAGTGAAAACCATGCGCTTCCAGTTTAGCGGGCAACGCCCGCTGGCTGTCGAGCAGCATTTGGGCCGATTCGCCCATCCCGAATCGGAGCAGCCATTCCGGTGTGCTCATGATGTGCGGACGGTGCAGGACTTTGGCCAGTGTCTGGCTGAATTCTTTATTGGTGACCGGGTTGGGGGCAGTGAGATTAAATGGCCCCTGAGCCGCTTTGTGGTGGATCAGGAACATGATGCCTTTCACCATGTCCTGCAAATGAATCCAGGGGAAATACTGTTCCCCGCTCCCGATGGGGCCACCCAGCCCCATTTTGTAGAGCGGAACCAGTTTTGCCAGTGCACCGCCGCCTTTGCCCAGCACAATGCCGGTACGCAGCAGACAGACACGTGTCTGCTCAGACTGAGCCACTAATGCCGCTTCTTCCCAGGTTCGGCAGACCGTATGGGCGAAATCATCCCGCTGAACGTCGAGGGATTCGTCGAAAGCTTCGTGTTGCTGATTGCCGTAGTAGCCTACAGCAGAGCCGCTGATGAAGGTATGCGGTGGTGTGGTGCCGGCCATCATTTTTCCTGCCAGTTGCTGGGTGAGTTGCCAGCGGCTGTGGCAGATTTCTTCTTTTTGTTTGTCTGTCCAGCGTTTATCGGCAATGGGTTCGCCTGCCAGATTGATGACCACATCAAACTCGTCCAGCGTGTCCAGTTTATCCAGACCGGTGATGACCTTGATATGGTGACCTAAGCGTTGATACGCACGGTTGGGAGATCGACTGAGAACAGTGACCTGATCATGATTCAGATGCGGGAGCAATGCCTTGCCAATAAATCCGGTGCCACCGGTGATCAGTATCTTCATCGACTTTCCCCTGTGCTTTGTGATGATTTATCCTTGTTTTGTGTAAATTATAATCAATAGTTAGCGGGATCTCTGCTTTTCATCTTTATCAGGATTGAAGTCGATCGCGCTTTTTTAAATTCGAGGGTGGTCGGTTTACCGGTCCACATGCCCCAGATCTCGCGTGGGATCTAAGATGTCCCGAACCCGCTGTTTTAAGTGCTTGGCATCCGGAAATCCGCCGTCAGTTTTGCGATCCCAGATACGAACGCCGTTACAAAGAATTTCAAACCGCCCGCCGGTATCCGGATGCAGACTGACCGCTTCGAGTTCTTCACTAAAAGTGTGCAGCAGTTCCTGACACATCCAGCTCGCCCGGAGCATCCAGTTACACTGGCGGCAGTAATAGATATCAATCACGGCTTTGGTAGCCGTCGCTTGTGTGTTGTCAGACATAAATCACCTCATCAAAGACCGAACAAAAGTTTTGCCCCAATCAGGAAGGTCAGGGCTTCAAAGCAGCGTTTAATCAGCCGGTTGCTCTGGCGACCCGCAAGGTGCGCGCCCAGATAACCCCCCAGTAACGAACCGGCAATCAGAATGGGCAGCCAGGGCCAGTAAATGTCCGCCCCGGCAGCATACATAGCAACAGCACCGGTGCCATTCCAGAACAGACCGACACTGATCAGCGTCAGTGCGACAGCCTGCCGGTAGTCATACCCGAACCAGCGGATCAGAAAGAGGGTGACGAACAGGCCGCTGCCAGCGGTCAGAGAGCCGTTGACGATACCGATGGCTGCCAGTCCCAAACTGCCGAGCATCAGTCCTTTGTGATCGCGTCGGCGTGAATTCTCAGCTTTTCCCAGACCGGGCTGGTAAAGAGAATACAGCCCCAGACCGAGGATCAGCAACCCCAGTGCGGCTTCGGCGATGCGACCCGGTACAAAAAGAATGGCATTGGCACCCAGAATCACCCCCAGGGTTCCGGCAATCATGACATAGGCGGTCATCGACCTGTTCAGCTTGCCGGCCCGAATATATTTGATTGCGGCCCCCAGCCCCAGTGCGACACTGGCCACTTTATGGGTTGCTAAGGCAACAGAAAAGGGGAGGCCCAGAAAAATGAGGAGCGGAAACTGAATCAGCCCGGCACCACCGCCGGAAAGCGAAGCCAGTGTATTGGCCAGCAAAGATCCAATGAAAAGCCCGAAAGTATGCAATCCGTCCATGGATGTTGCAGGAATCCTTATTGTTCAAGAGACGACAGCATACGGATTTTGCCTGATGAGGCAAAGGGAAAAGGGAGAAAGGGGGAAAGGAAGTCGCAGATAAAAAAATACCCCGGACAGGCCGGGGTATCTGGATATCTGAGTTCAGATAAAGACTTAAGCGCCTTGATCTTCAGCCTGTTTGGCCTGAATTGCGGTCAGGGCGATGGTGTAGACGATATCGTCAACCAGCGCACCACGAGACAGGTCGTTTACCGGTTTGCGCATGCCTTGCAGCATTGGACCGATTGAAACCAGATCCGCTGAACGCTGAACCGCTTTGTACGTGGTGTTACCTGTGTTCAGATCTGGGAACACGAATACCGTTGCTTTACCTGCGACCGGCGAGTTCGGTGCTTTTGATTTCGCAACGTTTTCCATGATCGCAGCGTCGTACTGCAACGGACCGTCGATCACCAGATCAGGACGTTTTTCCTGAGCGAGGCGGGTTGCTTCGCGAACTTTATCAACGTCTGCACCCTGACCGGAGTTACCGGTTGAGTAAGAGATCATGGCCACGCGAGGCTCAATGCCGAAGGCTTTGGCAGAATCAGCAGACTGAATGGCGATTTCAGCCAGTTGCTCTGCGTTCGGATCCGGGTTGATCGCACAGTCACCGTAAACCAGAACCTGATCCGGCAGCAGCATGAAGAACACGGAAGAAACCAGCGACGCGTTTGGCGCAGTTTTGATCAGCTGCAGCGGCGGACGGATGGTGTTGGCTGTGGTGTGAACTGCACCGGAAACCAGACCGTGGACTTCGTCACGCTCCAGCATCATGGTACCCAGCACCACAGTGTCTTCCAGCTGCTCGCGGGCAACAACTTCAGTCATGCCTTTGTTCTTACGCAGCGCAACCAGACGGTCAACATATTGCTCGCGTACGCTTTCCGGATCGATGATTTCAACACCGGCACCCAGAACCACGCCTTGCTGTTCTGCAACACGTTTGATTTCAGCCGGGTTACCCAGCAGGACACAGTCAGCGATACCGCGCTCAGCACAGATTGCTGCGGCTTTCACGGTACGGGGTTCATCCCCTTCAGGCAATACGATGCGCTTAGCCGCTTTACGAGCCAGCTCAGTCAGCTGGTAACGGAAAGCTGGTGGGCTCAGGCGACGCTCACGGGCAGAACCTTCAGACAGGGATTCGATCCACTGACCGTCGATATGACTGGCCATGTACTCGTTGACCATTTCCACACGCTCTTTATCGTCTGCCGGAACTTCCAGGCTGAAGCTTTGCAGGTTCAGGGAAGTCTGCCAGGTGTTCCCCTGGGCAGTCATGACCGGCAGGCCGGTTTCGAATGCGCGCTTACACAGGGTCTTCACGGCTTCTGGCAGCTCGTAGCCACCGGTCAGCAGCAGGGCACCGATTTCTACACCGTTCATGGCAGCCAGACAAGCAGCAACCACAACATCCGGACGGTCAGCAGACGTCACCAGCAGTGAGCCGGGACGGAAGTGCTGAACCATGTTCGGAATTGAACGGGCACAGAAGGTAATGCTCTTGATGCGACGGCTCTCGATTTCACCTTCGTTGATGATCTCAGCATTCAGGTGATGTGCGATGTCGGTTGCACGGGTCGCGATCAGTTCAGCGTTGAATGGCGCGCAGCCCAGCACACGGATCGGGCTGGAGTTGAAAACCTGCATCACTTCAACGTGTGTTGGCATGATTGCGTCAGAACCGTCGAAGATTTCAGACAGGTCCGGACGGGTGCGGCCTTCTGCATCGACTGGTGCATTCAGCTTGTTCACGATCACGCCAGCGATGTGTTTGTTCTTGATGCCGCCGAAGTTCGAGCAGGCAATCTCAATGCGCTCTTTCAGCTGAGCCGGGTTGTCTGTGCCCGGTGAAACCGCGAACACGATTTCCGCATCCAGGGTTTTGGCAATTTCGAAGTTAATCTGGTTCGCAAACGGGTGCTTGCGGGTTGGGACCAGACCTTCGATCAGGGCAACTTCAGCACCAGCGGTCGCTTCTTTGAAGCGGGCTACGATGTCTTCCAGCAGCACGTCGCTCTGGTCGTTACGAATCAGCGCATCGGCCTGTGCCATAGAAACTGGCTCGGCGATTTGCATGTCGCTGTTCGCACGGATAATGGTGGTGGTCAGGTCCGGCTGATCGCCGCCATGACGTGGCTGAGCGATAGGTTTGAAAAAGGAAACACGAACGCCTTTGCGCTCCATAGCGCGCAGCACACCCAGGCTGACGCTGGTCAGGCCGACTCCGGCACCAACCGGAATTAGCATAATGGTACGTGACACAGTCAATTCCTCAAACTGATGGCAAACGGTAGAAAATGTTGGCAGATGGATTATATGGTCACCCTCTGCTTATCATCTTTCTGGATAGAAAATGGCCGACAGAGTCGGCCATTTGATGTCTTAGATTTCAGCCAGACGCGCTGTATCTTCAGCAATCACCAGCTCTTCATTGGTTGAAATCACCATCGCTGGGATGCGGCTGTTGTCGGTGGTAATCACACCTTCGCCGCCGAAACGTGCTTTCAGGTTCTTCTCGCTGTCTACTTCGATACCGAAGATCTTCAGGCGGTTCAGGACCATTTCGCGGATTGGTGCAGAGTTTTCACCAATACCACCGGTGAACGTGATGGCATCCAGTTTGCCATCCAGTGTTGCCGTGTAGCTGGCAACGTATTTCGCCAGACGGTGACAGAATACGTCCATTGCACGGGTTGCTTCTTCTTTCTGGCCGTAGTTGTCTTCAACAAAACGGCAGTCAGAAGTCACTTCAGTCAGACCTGCCAGGCCAGACTCTTTGGTCAGCATGGTGTTGATCTGATCAACGGTGTAGCCCAGCGTGTCGTGCAGGTGGAAGATGATCGCAGGGTCGATGTCACCACAACGGGTACCCATCACCAGACCTTCCAGCGGTGTCAGACCCATAGAAGTATCTACAGACTGGCCATTTTTGATTGCACAGACAGATGCGCCGTTACCCAGATGGCAGTTGATGATGTTCAGTTCACTCTCTGGCTTGCCCATGCGGCTTGCTGTTTCACGGGTGATGAACAGGTGAGAGGTACCGTGCATGCCGTAGCGACGGATGCCGTGCTCTTTGTACAGCTTGTACGGCAGTGCGTACAGGTAAGCTTCTTCCGGCATGGTCTGGTGGAATGCTGTATCGAACACAGCAACGTTTTTCAGGCTTGGGAACGCTTTCTGAGCGGCTTTGATACCGATGATGTGCGCAGGGTTGTGCAGTGGCGCCAGCGTTGCACAAGACTCAATACCTTTCAGGACAGCGTCATCAATCAGGGCAGACTGAGTGAACTGCTCACCACCGTGTACAACACGGTGACCGATTGCTTTCAGGTTTTCAGCCAGTTCAGGTTTAGAAGCCAGAATTGTTTCTACCATGAAAGCCAGTGCTTCTTCGTGCGCGGCACCATTGCCCAGTTGAGCTTCATGTTTGGCGCCATCAAGTTTCCACTTGATACGAGCTTCCGGGAGGTGCAAACATTCTGCAAGACCTGTCAGATGTTCATCACCTGACACTGCGTCAACGACTGCAAATTTCAGTGAAGAACTACCGCAGTTAAGTACTAGAACCAGCTTAGACATGTGAGTGACTACCTATATAATCTGTCTGAAAGTTGATATTCAATTGAATAAGCGTTACCCATAGAATAGTCGCCGGGTTTTCTGAGGCGGCTAAACCAGGTAAGTGTCGCTTCTGTCCGTAGAAGAGATGTGAACCTGAGGAGTTAGTTATCCTTAATGTTGCGATAACGGGGTTATCGGCCAACAATTACCAAAGGCGTGCATAGGATAGCCCTTGTTGCGCGATATAACAAAAAAATTTTTAAAAATTAATTCGAGTTAGATTGATTGTTGTCTATTTTTAAAGTTTATAAAATTTGTTGAGACTGGAGCGATATGAATCAGACAAAAATCTGGAAGCAGGTCCAACATGGCCAGCACTACATGTCGGTATGGCCCATGCGCAAAGAGCTGGCCGTATTATTTCCTGAACAGCGCTATATCAAAGCCACGAAATTTGCCGTGCGCGTGATGCCTGCTGTTGCGGTGATGAGTGTGCTCAGTCAGATGGCCTTTCACAATACCTCTGGCCTGCCTTTGGCGATGGCCGTTGCGTTATTTGCGTTGAGTATGCCATTGCAAGGACTCTTGTGGCTGGGCAAACGCAGCCGGACAGATTTACCGCCCTCTCTGGCGAACTGGTACAGGGAAATTCACGGGAAGATTCTGAGTGAAGGGTATGCGATGCAGCCGCTGAAAGAGCGCCCTCGCTATCTGGAGTTAGCCATGGTGCTGAACCGGGCGTTCAAACAGTTGGACAAGGCGTCTCTGGAACGCTGGTTCTGAGTCTGAGGCGGTCTCAGCGACAGAAAAAACGGACCGGTTGGTGACCCGGTCCGTTTTTGTTTTCTGTGTGTTGACCATCTGCCATGCAGGCCGGTCAGAGATTATTTGTCCAGATATTGGCGGATTTGTGCTTCGATACCCGGGCCGTCGATCTCCAGCTCGGCATGTAGCTCAGCCTGAGTGCCCTGATGGATAAATTTGTCTGGCAGACCGATTTGCAGGACTGGCTTGAGCAGCTTTTCTTGCATCAGATATTCAATGACACCTGAGCCTGCGCCACCGGCAATCGCATTTTCTTCCACGGTGACCAGCACATCATGACTTTCTGCCAGTTCACGGATCAGTGCTTCATCCAGCGGTTTCACGAAACGCATGTCGGCCACGGTTGCATTCAGTGACTCGGCCGCTTCCAGTGCGTAGCTCAGGGTCGTTCCGAAGTTCAGTATGGCAACGTTCTCGCCCTGACGACGCACAATCCCTTTACCCAGTTCAAGGGCGGTCATGGTTGTTTCAGGGGTGACGCCGGTTGCGCTGCCACGTGGATAACGCACGGCGCTTGGTCCCTGATGCAGATGGCCGGTATAGAGCATCTGACGACATTCGTTTTCATCGCTCGGAGCCATGATCACCATGTTCGGAATACAGCGCAGGTAGCTGAGGTCAAAGGCACCCTGATGGGTCTGACCATCGGCACCGACCAGACCGCCACGGTCAATGGCAAACATGACCGGCAGATCCATAATTGCAACGTCGTGGATCAACTGATCATAACCACGCTGCAGGAAAGTCGAGTAGATGGCAACGACCGGGTGATACCCGCCAATCGCCATCCCGCTTGCCAGCGTCACGGCGTGCTGCTCGGCAATCGCCACATCAAAATACTGATTTGGGTACTCTTTGGAAAAACGAACCATGCCTGAGCCTTCGCGCATGGCCGGCGTAATCGCCATCAGTTTGCTGTCCTGAGCGGCCATATCACAGAGCCAGTCGCCGAAAATGTTCGAAAACGTTGGCTTGCTGCCTTTGGCTTTTGGCAGCGGTTTTTCGCTCAGATCGAACTTCGGCACGGCATGGTAATTGATCGGGTCGGCTTCTGCGGGTGCATAACCTTTACCTTTTTTGGTCATGATGTGGAGGAACTGCGGGCCTTTGAGGTTTCGCATGTTTTTCAGGGTGCGAGCCAGTTCCTGAACATCATGGCCGTCAATCGGGCCGATGTAGTTGAATCCCAGTTCTTCAAACATGGTGCCCGGGACGACCATGCCTTTGAGATGTTCTTCTGCGCGGCGAACCAGTTCTTTAATCGGTGGTGCACCAGAGAGGACTTTCTTCCCGCCTTCACGAATGCTGGCGTAAAAGTTGCCAGACAGCAGACGCGCCAGGTGGTTATTCAGCGCGCCAACATTTTCTGAAATCGACATTTCGTTGTCGTTGAGGATCACCAGCATATCGCTGTGAACATCACCGGCATGATTCATGGCTTCAAACGCCATGCCCGCAGTAATTGCGCCATCGCCAATCACACTGACGACTTTACGGCCTTGTCCTTCCCGCTCGGCGGCAATCGCCATGCCCAGTCCGGCACTGATAGAGGTGGAAGAGTGGCCAACCGACAGCACGTCGTATTCACTTTCTTCACGCCATGGGAATGGATGCAGGCCACCTTTCTGGCGGATGGTGTTCATTTGCTCCCGCCGGCCGGTCAGGATTTTATGCGGATAAGCCTGATGACCGACATCCCAGATCAGATGATCAAAGGGGGTGTTGTATACATAATGTAGGGCAACGGTCAGCTCAACGGCACCGAGTCCAGAGGCAAAATGTCCACTGGACTGGCTCACCGATCTGAGCAGATACGTCCGCAACTCCTCACAGAGTGCAGGCAGACTTTCCACCGGCAGTAAACGGAGTTCGTCCGGTGTGTTGGCTAAAGCCAAATGCGGGTACTTTGAAATATCCAGTGTCATAACATGTCGGCGCTTATACTGTTTTTAGTTGTTGCGCTCGATAACGTATCGGGCAAAAACTTCGAGTGAATCTGTATTGTAGGGGATTGCTTCCAGAGCCTGGAGGGCTTCCTGATACAGCTGCTGTGCTTTTTTCTGTGCACCATCCAGTCCGAGCAGGGCAGGATAAGTGCTTTTCTCCAGTGCTAAATCTGAGCCTTGGGGTTTCCCCAGTGTCTGAGTGTCGCTGATCACGTCCAGAATGTCGTCCTGAACCTGAAAAGCCAGGCCAATCGCATTGGCATATTGATCGAGTTGCGGCAGGATGGCAACGCCTTTTTCTCCGGCTGCCAGTGCGCCCAGACGGATGGCACAGCGGATCAGTGCGCCGGTTTTATGGCGGTGAATGCTTTCCAGTTGGGTTAACCCGACCTGCTTTTTCTCTGCGGCTAAATCCAGTGCCTGTCCGGCACACATCCCAGAGGCGCCGGCCGCCTGAGCCAGTTCGCGAACCATAGCAATGCGCTGGCTGTTGCCCGCATCGCTCAGCTGTCCGCAGGCCAGAATTTCAAACGCCAGGGTTTGCAGGGCGTCTCCGGCCAAAATCGCTGTCGCTTCATCAAAGGCGATATGACAGGTCGGTTGACCGCGTCGCAGGTCATCATCGTCCATGGCCGGTAAGTCGTCATGGATCAGAGAATAGGCATGGATACATTCTACAGCAGCTGCCGGAGCATCCAGATCATTCAGTTCGGCGCCCAGCATTTGTCCGGTGACATAGGTCAGAAAAGGGCGGGCACGTTTGCCGCCCAGCAAAGCCCCATGGCGCATGGCCTGAACCAGTGGCAGTTCGGCAAACGGCTGCCGGGTCAGCCAGTGTTCTAAGTGTTCATTATTACGGGCCGCAAAGCAGGCCAGCTGTTGGGAAAGACTGTTAGTCATCGCTCGGGTCAAAGTCCGTCAGTGGCGCATTGTCATCAGCCTGTAGCAGAATTTCGACACGCTGTTCAGCCTGGGTCAGTTTCTGCTGGCTGTTTCGTGCCAGGGCAATTCCGCGCTCGAATTTTTTCAGCGCGTCTTCTAAAGGGATTTCACCGGATTCCAGCGCGTTGACAATGACATCGAGTTCATTCATGGCTTCTTCGAAGGCCATATTTTCTGGTTTTTTGGTTGTCATATCTGGTCCGTTGATTGGGTTGAGAGCGTTGTCAGATGCACGCTCGGAAAATGAGGGGAAAATAGCGCACAGGTCAGGCCGGGTCAAATTATGGCACAGGGAAGTGTGCGCATTACAGTGTTATTTTTGTGGTTTTCAGTTTGTCGGCTGGAAATGCAGTCCCAGATTTCAAGGGCGGCAGCCCAGGCTCATCGAAGGAATGTGTTTTTTTTCCCAGCAGAGCACAAAACCGAGGTTGAATCCGTGCTAAACCAAAATCCAAAGATGCCGATACAGGGTGAGTAAGTTAGAATGGCGCCAGTGCGAGTTGGCCGGAAAGAAAAAAAATTACATAGGAGTGAGCCGTGGATTTGGCAACCCTCATAGGTTTAATTGGTGCCTTTGCTTTCGTCATCATGGCGATGCTGCTGGGCGGAAGCCTGGATATCTTTTTTAATGTGCCTTCGGTTCTGATTGTATTTTGTGGAACCTTATTTGTTGTTCTGATGAAGTACAGTTTGTCGCAGTTTTTTGGCGCGGCCAAAATTGCGACCAAGGCGTTCATGTTCAAAACGGACGACCCGGAAGATTTGATTGCCAAGATCGTTGAGATGGCTGATGCCGCCCGTAAAGGGGGCTTTCTGGCGCTTGAAGAGATGGAAGTCAATAACAGCTTCCTGCGAAAAGGGATTGATCTGCTGGTGGATGGTCACGATGCAGATGTGGTGCGTTCAACATTGCAGAAAGACATTTCGCTGACCAATGAACGTCATGAGCGTGGCATTGGTATCTTCAGTTCAATGGGGGATGTTGCACCAGCGATGGGGATGATCGGGACACTGATCGGTCTGGTGGCGATGCTGACCAATATGGACGATCCGAAATCGATCGGTCCAGCGATGGCGGTTGCGCTGCTGACGACCTTATATGGTTCTATGCTGGCAAACATGGTGGCGATTCCGATTGCGGATAAGCTGTCGTTGCGCAAAAACGAGGAGCGTCTGAACCGCCGGTTGATTCTTGATGGTGTGCTGGCAATTCAGGATGGTCAGAACCCGCGTGTGATTGATGGCTTCCTGAAAAACTACCTCCATGAAAAACAGCGTCGCATTGACGTTGATGAATAAGGAGGTACCTGATGGAAGAGATCGAGTGCAACTGTAAAAAAGGGGCACCGGCCTGGATGGCAACCTTTGCCGATCTGGCGACCCTGTTGATGTGTTTTTTCGTGCTGTTGCTGTCTTTTTCAGAAATGGACGTCCTGAAGTTTAAACAGATCGCTGGCTCCCTGAAGTTTGCCTTCGGGGTCCAGAATATGGTGGAAGTGAAAGATATTCCGAAAGGAACCAGTGTCATTGCTCAGGAATTTCGCCCGGGCCGACCAGAACCGACTCCGATTGAAGTCATTATGCAGCAGACGATCGATATGACGCAGCGCACACTTGATTTTCATGAGGGGGAGTCTGCAAAGGCCGGTGGTACCAAGCGTGAAGCCGGAACATTGACCGGGGGGCGCTCTGAGCATACGGCGACACAGATGAACCAGAACACGCAGTCGGAAATGACACAGGCTCAGCAGCAGCTGGCCGATATTCTGGAAACCGCAATGGAGCGGGAAATTCAGGAAAATCTGATTGAGGTGGAAAATCTGGGTCAGCAAGTGGTGATTCGCATCCGCGAGAAAGGCGCATTCCCGGAAGGCTCTGCCTTTTTGCAGCCGAAATTCCGTCCGCTGGTACGTCAGGTGGCCGATCTGGTCAAAGATGTGCCGGGAATCATTACGGTCTCTGGTCATAGCGATAACCAGCGTCTGGATTCAGAACTGTATCGTTCTAACTGGGATCTGTCGGCGCAGCGAGCCGTATCGGTTGCGCAGGAAATGGAAAAAGTGACCGGTTTTGACCATAGCCGGATGCGGGTGCAGGGTCTGGCTGATACAGCACCACTGGAAAGTAATGATACTGCGGAAGGGCGCAAGCTGAACCGCAGGGTTGAGATTGCCATCATGCAGGGTAAACCGCATTACTCCAATGAACTGACCAGTGACCCGGCAGGGGAATCTGCCGTCCCATCAAATTAAGCCTACACTCTGAATAAGGAGCCGGAGGCTGTTCAGCTCCGGGCCTCCAGGGACAGTATTTTCAGCCTTTTCAGGGCTGAAAATGACTGTCCTTGCTATGATTCTGATAATCCTTTGTATTTCAGCGACCGCTTGCTTGCTGTATAATCCGCGCCTTTAGTTAGGCCCTGTGAAGCGAAGCATGTTATGAAATTTATTGTAAAGCCCCATCCAGAGATTTTTGTAAAGAGTGAATCGGTGCGAAAGCGCTTTACCAAAATTCTGGAGTGCAATATCCGCATTATCCTTCAGCGCCTGTCCGATCAAGTGGCGGTCTATAATCGTCGCAGCTATATCGATGTTTCTGTAAAGGATGACAGCATTCGCGAGCAGGTTCTGACTGTACTGACACAGACGCCGGGCATTCATCATGTGCTGGAAGTGAAGCAAACCAGCTTCACGGATATGCACGATATCTTTGAGCAGACACTGGCCCATGTGGGCGATCAGCTGAACGGCAAAACGTTCTGTGTTCGCGCCAAACGAACTGGCCAGCACGATTTCACCTCAATTGAACTGGAACGTTATGTCGGCGGTGGACTGAATCAGGCGATTGAAACGGCCAAAGTTCAGCTGAAAAATCCGCAGGTGACGGTGAAGATTGAAGTCGAAGGTGAAAAACTGAATCAGATCCTGGCCCGTCATAAAGGCTTGGGTGGTTTCCCGCTGGGAACTCAGGAAGATGTGCTGAGCCTGATTTCTGGTGGTTTCGACTCGGGTGTGTCGAGTTACCTGCATATCAAGCGCGGCAGTAAGGTTCACTACTGCTTCTTTAATCTTGGTGGCCCGGCGCACGAAATTGGCGTGAAGCAGGTCTCGCACTTCCTGTGGAAGAAATTCGGTTCTTCGGCCAAGGTGAAGTTTATCGCCATCGATTTTGAACCGGTTGTCGCTGAAATTCTGGAAAATATTGACGACGGCCAGATGGGCGTGGTGCTTAAGCGTATGTTCATGCGTGCGGCCGGTCAGGTCGCGGAACGTTTTGGCATTCAGGCACTGGTGACCGGAGAGGCATTGGGGCAGGTGTCCAGCCAGACCCTGACTAACCTGCGTCATATCGATAATGTCACTGATACGCTGATCCTGCGTCCGCTGATCAACTGGGACAAAGAAGACATCATCAATGTCGCGCGTGATATCGGCACAGAAGATTTCGCCAAGACCATGCCTGAATTCTGCGGTGTGATCTCGAAGAGTCCGACTGTGAAAGCCGTGAAAGAAAAACTGGAGGCGGAAGAAGCCAAGTTTGATTTTGCGGTGCTGGATCGTGTGGTGAGCGAGGCCCGGATTCTCGATATCCGTGATATTGAAAAAGAGAGTCAGGCACAGGCGCCGGAAATTGAGCTGGTGGATCAGATTGATGGCAACAGCACGGTGCTGGATATTCGCAGCCCGGATGAAGAAGATGAAAATCCGCTGGAAATTGAAGGTGTGGAAGTGAAACACCTGCCATTCTACAAACTGGCGACTCAGTTTGGTGATCTGCCGCAGGATAAGACGTATCTGCTGTACTGTGCCCGCGGTGTCATGAGCCGTTTGCAGGCGCTGTATCTGAAAGAAAACGGCTTCGAGAACGTGAAGGTCTATCGCCCATAACTGGTTGGGTCGGTGACAGACAACGTACAAAAAAAAAAGCGAGATCTCCGGATCTCGCTTTTTTTGTTTGTCTGACCCGTCCTGGAATCGGTCTGGTGTCTCAGGGATCAGGCTTTACCGCCGATGATGTCAAAGCACATGCTTGGCCACATCACCATGGGTTCAGCGACTTCGGCGGTTTTGGATTTGCCCATCAGCAACGTAATGATTTCCAGTGCAAATTCCTGCGATGTGCCGGGAGCCTGACTGGTCAGCAGATTGTTGTTCACATCATGCATAACACGACGGCCGGCACGGCGGCGGTTTTCCGGAATTTGCTCAACAAAGCCGGGGTGCGCGGTCATCAGGGCTTCCGGATACAGCATATGATGTTCCAGGACCACCACAGGGGCGGCACAGATAGCTGCGACCAGTTTCCCGTCGTATTTATGCTGCTTCACAAATTCAACCACCAGGGTGCTGTCGCGCAGGTATTCTGCACCCGGCAGGCCGCCGGGCAGGACGACACAGTCGAAAGGCTCATCAACAATCTCGACCATCGGACAGTCTGCGGTCAGGGTGATCCCGCGTGAACCTTTCACTGAGAGTGAACCGTCTTCAGCGGCGCTGGCCATTGTAACCTGCATACCGGCACGGATCAGAATATCGGCCGTATTGATCACTTCCATTTCTTCACTGCCGGGGGCGATACAAATCGCGATTTTTGGTGTTTGAACGGCGGATTGGGATGGGTTAGCCATAGTGTTGCTCCAGGTCTTTGATTTGCTGCCACAGTCGGGTGTTGACTGGTGTGGCAATCTGAAAATGGTTTGCCTGCTGGATCAGAAAGCCGGTAATGGCATCAATTTCTGTCGGTCGCTGGTGGGCGACATCCTGCTGCATGGAAGAATAGTTGGTGGCGGTGGCATTGATGACGGTGATCACTTGTTGTCTGAGTGCATCGGTTGTGACCGGATAGCCCGCAGCCGTCATGACGGCGGAGACTTCCTGACAGATGGCGGTCAGTTCATCGGCATAACAAGGGGCAGATAAGTCACCGTTTCGGCATTGATGAATGGCTGTCAGTGGGTTGACGGCACAGTTGATCGCCAGCTTCTGCCATTGCGGGGCGTGAATATCAGTCTGCCAGTGGCAAGGGGGAAGCGCCGCGTGCAGTAATTCAGCGAGCGCAGCACACTCCTGACCAGCTCGGTTTACGCCTCCGAGATACGTTGGGCCATTGCCGGTATGGCGGACACTGTGCGGGTCGGGTCGAAATGCGGCCTGAGCGGTCGTGGCATATATCACAGGGTTATCCGGCAGCAGTGTCAGAACCTCGTCTTCTGTTCCCATACCGTTATGCATGATGACAACCGGTGTTTCTGCGCTGAGCCAGGGCAGCAGGGTTGTGACGGCATCTGTAACCTGAAAGGCTTTCACGGTGATGATGATGATATTACTGTCTGCCAGTTGATGAGGCTGGTTGCAGTCAAAGCTGAATGTTTCTGCTGAGGATAGATGACTGCCTTGCCAGTTCAGTGTGTATGTGCTGCCGGGCTGGCGTCGCCAGAGGTGCAGAGAATGGCCTTGCTTTGCCAGCGCACCGGCCCACAGGCTGCCAATTGCGCCTGCACCCACCAGAGTAATCTTCACGCGAAATCCTGTTCAGAAAGGAATAACTGTTGCTTATTGTAACGGCTGATAAATCTAAGAGGAAAGAGAAAGTCCGGATGCCCTCAGCACCCGGACTGGTTTATGTTGATCAGAACTTGTAGGTGACCGAGAAATAGTGGCTCGGACCCGTGGATTCAAAAGCATCTGAATCTTCAATCAGATAAACGTCATAGAAGAGTTTCAGGCCGTATCCGACAGAGAAACGGTCTGAATGCCAGTAAAGGCCGTTGAACCAGTTCCCGCCATGCGTTGCCTGGGAGTTGCCCTGAAACGTGTCATCTGCGCCGAACTGGTAATCAATGTATCCCTGATATGAGATAAATGAGCCGTTTTCAAAGGTATAGAAGGGCTTGAACCAGTTGGTGGAGACCTGATAGCCGTTCCATGCTTTGGCATTGACGTCATACAGGGCATACAGATTCAGGCCGACTTTACCAAACCAGGGCACCATGACATCAGAACCGATCCCCCAGAAGGAGTTATTGACGTCGTGGGCACCACCACCCCAGTTAAACAGGGTGGCGAAGTAGAGTTCCTGTACCGGACCAAATGAGAGATCTGTTTTGGTGAGGGCGTCCAGAGAAACGCGGGGAGCGAATTTCATGAACATTTTCGGCCGGTCTTTCTTATCACTGGCATCACTTTCCGTCAGGTCGAAGAAATCGACATAGCCATAGAGGTCAAAAATGCCAGAGCGACCACCAAACTCCATTTCCAGATAGTCGTGCCCGGATGGATCATCCGGGGCGCGTGGGTATTCTTCCAGGGCGTACATGATATTGAACTGGAACCATTTATAGTCATTTTTATGGATATCACCATCGGTATAATCTGCGGCGAGGCTGATTCCAGGGACAACAAGTGCAGCTCCAAGAGCCAAAGCTAACGGTGTCTGTTTCATGTTGGCGTTCTCACTTATCGTTTATCGATGCCATTGCTTGGTGCTTGTTGACAGAGACTTGTTTCTAAACAGAAAGACAATGTCTAACTTAAAAGATTAGTGTATTGCGGATGGGATGCCTGCCTGGCAGAACCTGAAAATACTCGCCAGATGCCTGTGTAGCGTAGGGGATGGGAAATTCTGAAGAAAATGAAGCACAAAGCCTGATAAAGCGGCAGAGAAAAGTTGTCTCAGGAATGGGAAAGAAAAAACAAAGGCGCCAGACGGCGCCTTTGCTGTATATGCTCGTGTACTGTGATGCGAACTTAGAACTTGTAAGTCATGCTCACGTAGTGGCCGAAACCGGTAGATTTGAAGCCATCAGTATCTTTGATACCATAAACATCTTTATAAGCTTTCAGGCCGTAACCCACAGCATAGCGGTCGGAATGCCAGTAGATACCGTTGAACATTGCACCGCCGTTGCTGGCTGAAGAGTATTCTTCTTTCATGCCGAACTGGTAATCAATGTAACCCTGGTAAGACACGAAACTGCCGTTGTCGAAGGTGTAGAAAGGTTTGAACCAGTTGGTTGAGATCTGGTAACCGTTCCAGTCTCTTTTGTTTGAATCGTAAGTGCTATACAGGTTCAGGCCGATTTTGCCCAGCCAAGGTACATTGACATCAGAACCCAGACCGATTTTTTGTGTATTCGGGCCAACCTCTCCTTTGCCAGATTTACCACCACTCCACTCCATCAGCGTTGCGATGTACAGCTCCTGCACTGGGCCGAAAGACAGGTCAGTTTGAGTCAGGGCATCCAGAGAGACGCGTGGCGCAAACTTCATGAAGATTTTATCTTTACCCGCTTTATCGCTGTCTGGATCTGTCGTCAGGTCAAAAACATCCACATAACCATACAGGTCGAAGATACCGGAGCGACCGCCGAATTCCATTTCCAGGTAATCGTGGCTGGATTCGCCTGGCAGCTCGTCAAACGCATACATCAGGTTAAATTGAGACCATTTGTAGTCGTTTTTGTGGATATTACCGTCGGTGTAATCAGCAGCTTGGGTCGCAGCCGACAGGGAGGCTGCCAGTACACTCAGTGCAACAAGGGATTTACGCATCGTCAACTCTCGCTCATTGGATTTAAAAGACCGGACTTTTTTAACCAGTCCGTTTTCAATGGCGAGCAGTGTATTGTTTGATGTCACGAATGTGAATGTAACGTTTCACTTCTAATTTTTTGATTGTGAATTGGATCTTGTGTAATGGATTACAAAAAAATACAAAGGTGATTTTGATCGCTTTTTGCCTTTGATTTGATGTAAATACTTCGAACCTAATGAGCTTTTGGTCAATAAGTGTTCATGCCCGAACAGGCAGATTGTTATCTGAAATCAAACAAAGCCAAAAAGTGCTAGGCAGGTGTCAACAAAAACAGAAAAAACGGGGGTGGGGCGAGGGTATGTCTGGCCTGAATTGTTGGAACATTCAGACCAGACAAAGTTCACTTTCCTGAAAAATTAATTCTGATGTGGGGCGTATTTTTCGACAGCTTTGATCAGGAGCAGTACAGGCAGACCAATCAAAGCGGTGCTCAGGAAGAAGATGTTATAGCCGAAATGGTCGACGTAGAGGCCAGAGAAACCGGCCAGAAATTTCGGGAACAGCAACATGATAGAACTGAACAGCGCATATTGCGTCGCCGAGAATGCCACATTGGTCAGGCCCGACATGAAGGCGATAAAGGCTGCTGTCGCAATTCCGGCGCTCAGGTTATCTACCGAGATCACCAGTGTGAGCATAGGCAGGCTATTGCCAATGTATGTGAATGCCATAAATAACAGGTTGGTGAGTGCTGCCAGCACGGCCCCCAGCGCCAGAATGCGTAAGGTGTTGTAACGGGTGATCAATAGACCACCGAGGCCAGCACCGACCAACGTCATGATCACGCCATAGACTTTGGAAACTGTGGCCACTTCACTTTTACTGAAACCCATATCGACATAGAAGGCGTTTGCCATGATCCCCATCACGACGTCTGAAATCCGGTAACAACCGATCAGGGCCAGCAACAGCATGCCGGCTTTGCCATAGCGCTTGAAAAAGTCCAGGAATGGCATGATGGCTGAGGTATACGACCAGGCCATCGCTCTGGCCAGCGGGTAGGGCACATTGGCATCCTGAAGGCGCAGACGCATTTCTGTCTCAAGTTTGTCGATGGCTTTGCCATTCGATTGAGGTTCATGAATGCACAATGCAGTGATAAAGCCCACCGACATCAAGCCCGCCATGATGAAGTATGCCGTTTTCCAGCCAATGGGATCGTAGCTGGTGTCTGAGCCAAACAGCGCTGCAATAGCCAGCACACCCGCACCCGCCATAATCATGGCCAGTCGGTAGCCTGTCATATATGCGGCGGCCAGAGCAGCCTGCAAACGCTCCGTGGCCAGTTCAATCCGGTAAGCATCGATCACGATGTCCTGCGATGCCGAGGCAATGGCGACAATCACCGCAAAGATGGCTAACTGGGAGAGGTCTGCTTGTGGATTACTGATCGCCATGCCGCAGAGCGAAGCAATAATCAGTAATTGGGAAAAGACCATCCAGCCTCGTCGCCGTCCTAAAAGTTTTGAAAACAGCGGCACGGGAAAGCGATCAATGAGCGGAGACCAGGCCCATTTAAATCCATAGGCCAGAGCCACCCAACTGAAGTAGCCAATATCGGTCCGGCTGACTTCCGCTTCCCGTAACCAGAAAGACAGGGTTCCAAAAACCAGTAGAATTGGCAGGCCAGACGAGAAGCCCAGTGCCAGCATGATCAGGACTTTCTTTTCTAGATAAACACGCCAGCCAGTGCCGGGACGGTCGTCAACAGCTTGCTCCATCGGAATGGACCCTCTTCTGCATAAAAATAAAACACGCGTTGTCCAGTCTGACGTGGTGCGGTACAGATTGCACCTTCAGACCGGACAAAGATATAAAGGTATCAGCATGTCGGGGGGAGAAAAACCATCAAAACGTCAAAATTGTGGCGTCGTTGGGGAGAAATGTGTGTTTAAGGGCGAATTCCCTGCATTTTCTCTGGCGCTTCGCCGATCCCCAGCAGGTATTTGGCACCGGCAGTGACCCGAAACTGAATAAAGCAGTTGCCCAGGAGCTGGTGTTCTTCCAGGGATTCCATCAGATGGAGTAAATACCAGTAAACGGATTCATATGGGGTGTCTGGCGTGCCGCTGGCAACACAGAGTTGCCACCAGTCATGGAGTTGCTCTGTGCAGGTTTGCCTTAAGGCGTCGTAACTGGTTTCCCCATTGATGGTGCCCAGCATCGACAGCGCTAATGCAGGCGCGTGGTCAGCAATGTGACGGGCGATTTGCTCCGTTGGCACATCCGGCTGTGAGGAAACGAGTCTAAGCATGGGGATCACCTGGCCGCAGACTCACGGCCAGGGACGTCAGTCTACTTTTTGATAATGTTGATGGCTTTAATAACTATAGGCTGCTGAGGTACATCTTTCATACCTATTGAGCGGACTGTTGTTGTAGGAATTGCGGCCATTTTTTCAATAACTGAGAACCCTTTCACAACTTTGCCGAATACCGCATAGCCCGGACGGTTCGCCTGACCATCCAAAAAGGTGTTGTTCTGGTAGTTAATATAAAACTGACGGGTTGCAGAATCAGCCACCTGAGTCCGGGCCATGGCGATCGTCGCTCGTTGGTTGCTCAGGCCATTGTCCGATTCGTTCTTGATGGGATCGTAGCTCGGACGACGGTTTAACTCAGCATCAAAGCCACCTCCCTGAGCCATGAAACCAGGAATCACGCGGTGGAAAATGGTGCCGACGTAGCTGCCATCTTCGACGTAGCGCAGGAAGTTCTTGGTGGTGACCGGTGCTTTTTCTTCGTTCAGCTCAACCACAAATTCTCCCAGACTGGTTTCTACGGCAACTTGTGTAGCGGCTGCAGCAGAAAACGACAGGGTTAGCAGGGCAGCAGTTAAAATTCGGCGCATTACAGGTTCTCCTCCATGTAGCTGTTCAGTTCAGTATCGGTTTGGATATCACGCAGGACGGCATCCATCAGGCCGTTCATAGCCAGTTCCATTGACGCCGCAGAGGCGGTCATGGCACCTTCCCGGGATGACTTGCCTGCATAACGCTTGATAAATTTGCCGTTGGGCGTGGTCAGAACCAGCTGGAGCTGCAGTTTACTGCTCAGGGTGTGGCTGAGTGTGCTTTGCTTGACGTTGACCAAGGCTTCCAGAATGTCCAGACGCAGTGTGCTCTGGCTGTCGTGGTCAATTTGAATGCCCTGAGATTCTAACTGACGGGATAGCGCATTTTGCAGGGTTTGACGCAGGTTTTCCCGGGCATGCAGCGGGTGAACATTCTTGTCGCCGTTATCGATCACGGCAACAAATTGTGCTGTGCGAAGGTCACGGCTTTCCAGGTTCAGGTGCAAACCCTGTACACTTGGCTGAGCGGCCAGTGTCGGGGTTGGCTGAAGGGAAAGCTGCGTATCCGTTGGCGCAGTACAGGCCGTTAAAGCCAGTAGTGAGACAGCAAAAACAAGCGGTTTCATCCAGGTGTTCCTTATTTAACAGGCTGTTGGCCAGCCAAAATGTTCAAAAACGGGTTTATTTTTCAGCTTGATAAACCACAAATTTATTGTTTTGAGCGATTGGGTGTACTTTAGCAAACAGGCGCTTGAGTTTTCCATCATAGCCCAGATGGCGGTTGCCGATCACAATGAGCCGGCCATGACGGCGCAGGCAACGTTTTGCATCGCAGAACATCTGCCAGGCGATATGGTCTGTAATGGTGTTTTGTTGGTGAAATGGCGGATTACACAGCACCAGATCAGCGTCCTCATTTATCATACTTTCCAGACAGTTATCTACTTTAGCGGTCAACTGATTCCGGTTCGTCAGGTTCAGGTCAGCATTTTCGCGACAGGAAGCTACAGCCATATAGCTTTCATCAACACAGGTAATCCTGGCTTCCGGGTTGAGCCGTGCGGCATGCAAACCAATCACCCCGTTTCCGCAGCCCAAATCAATGATGGTTTTGAGTTTTGGATCCTGAGGAATGTGTTCCAGCAGCAGCCGGGCACCAATATCCAGACTTTCACCGGAAAACACATTGGCATGATTGGTCAGCGTCAGGTTGTATTCCGGGACATCCCAGCGCTGAATGTCCGGCATGGCGGTTGCGAGTGTTTTGTCTGGCTTGCAGAAAATCAACCGGGCTTTTTTGACGGCCAGTGATGTGCTGGTTGGCCCCAAATGTTTCTCGAACAGTTTCAGGGTCGAGGTGTGAATATCCTTGGCTTTGGCTGCGGCAATCACAGTGCAGTCGTCTGGTAAGGCAGCACACAGTTGTGCCAGTTGCCAGATCAGCAAACGGTTGTTCTTCGGCAGCTTGATTAAAACCAGTTGCGGATTCTCGGGCAACGGCGCGAGGCAATCGGTAAACGTCACCGCAGACAGATTGTTGTCCGCCAGATTCGCTTCACTGGCTTTGCGTGCAATGTAGGAATCGCCTGATGAAACGACGTTCGCCTGTGCAGCGAACCAGCAGGCCAGTGCACCAAAACCGTCGTTGAGGATCACGATGGGGCGCTCGGGCGTCAGGGCCGGTTGCTTTGCCTCTTTCATCGCTTCGACCTGATTGATCAGGTATTCATCGGCTGCATCCCAGGCTTGCAGGGTTTCTCGGTTCCGGACGGGATAACGTTGCAGCCGCAGGCTGCGGCCATGCAGGGTGAGCTCAGGTTTCATTCAGGCTATCTTTAGGGTATGTTGTCGGGTTGAATATTTTCGCAGATGCTGGCGATGCTGCAAAGACTAACCTGATCACTGTGGCCGATTGTTGTGTTTTTCCACAAAATGCCGCTGTATTTTTCACCATGACGGTTTTTCGGGCAGTGGGCAGCGCCGTATCAGGAGGACATATGATCCAGGAACGCATCGAACAAAAACTGCAGCAATCTTTATCTCCGGTTCACCTGGAAGTGGTGAATGAAAGCTATATGCACAATGTGCCAAAAGGGGCTGAAAGTCACTTTAAGGTCATTGTTGTCAGCCACGAATTTGAAGGTCAGCGCCTGATTGGTCGCCATAGAGCGGTAAATACGGTTTTGGCCGACGAACTGGCAAATCATATCCATGCGTTGGCGATTCACACCTACACACCGGAGGAGTGGCAGACCCAACAAGCGGCACCGGCTTCACCGGCTTGTTTGGGTGGCAGTAAGTTCGGGTAAGTTAAGCTATACCGATTGACAGAACGAACAGATAAAAACCGCAGCTTTGCGGTTTTTTACAGCCTGAAGTTTGAAGTCGGTAAGTGAGTGAAGTTGGAATGATGGCGTAAGATGCGTGTCGTTCGTTTTTTATTCGCATTGGGCGTATGTAAATCACTTTGACTTCTGCTGGGGCGTCTATACTGACTCCCGAATATCTCTAAGGTGGTTTCCTGGTGTGAGAGATTGAAAACATATGTTGCAGAAACGATGCAAAATTGCATGGAATTTTGCTGCTTTATAGACATCGAATGCGTGAGTTTAACCGACGGTCCTGTGGTGTTGAGAAATTGATACTGGATTGTAAAGAGCAGAAAAACACAATGATCGTAGCAAGTGCCGGATGATTCACCGCAAGTGTGCGTTGGGTCAAATTTATCTATCACAGTGATTCTTAGCACATCAGCTATCGCTGAATTTCAGTCCGATTAGCGAGCTTTGCCATAGTAAAAAGCAGTTGATTAATGCTAAAATCCGGCCCTCGAAAATACTCGTCATCCCATTGTGTGATGAAAGAGTAAATAGGATGTTGCGGTGCTGGTGGTTTCTGATACCGGCTTCGGACCAAGGAAAGTCGTGTCTAAATTGCGCAATAACAAGTTCTTTTTCCCGTTAATGTAGTGCAAGTGCGTATGATTACAATAAAGAAGGGTCTGGATATCCCAATTGCTGGGACTCCTACCCAGGCGATAAATGATGGCAAAGCCATCACTCGAGTCGCCTTGCTTGGCGAAGAATACGTCGGTATGCGTCCAACGATGCATGTCCGCGTAGGGGATGTAGTAAAAAAAGGTCAGGTGCTCTTCGAAGATAAGAAGAACCCGGGCGTGAAATTTACTGCTCCAGCCAGCGGCAAGGTTGTGGAAGTCAATCGTGGTGCTAAGCGTGTTCTCCAGTCTGTCGTCATCGATATCGAAGGCGATGAGCAGATCACCTTTAACCGTTACGACAAAGCGCAGCTATCACAGCTGGACCGCGCTGCTATTGTAGAGCAGTTAGTCGAGTCTGGTCTGTGGACAGCATTGCGTACACGTCCGTTCAGCAAGGTTCCTGCAATCGATGCTGAAACGCAGGCGATCTTTGTCAATGCAATGGATTCCAACCCATTGGCAGCCAATCCGGAAGTGATCATCAACGAACAAGGCGAAGCCTTCGTTGCTGGTCTGGCCCTTCTGTCTCGTCTGACAAGTGGCAAAGTTTATGTGTGTAAGTCTGGTGCAAGCCTGCCACGCAGTAACGAAGCCAATGTTGAAGAGCATGTATTCAACGGTCCGCATCCAGCGGGTCTGGTGGGTACACATATCCACACTCTGTTCGGCGCCGACATGAACAATGTTGCGTGGCACCTGAACTATCAGGATGTGATTGCCTTTGGTCAATTGTTCCTGACGGGTGAACTGCATGCTGAGCGTGTGGTTTCTCTGGCAGGTCCGGCTGTGAATGAACCGCGTCTGATCCGTACCCTGATTGGTGCTTCGATTGATCAGCTGACGGACGGCGAGCTGCTGACCGGTGAACTGCGTGTGCTGTCTGGTTCAGTGCTGAATGGTATTCATGCAACTGGTCCTCATGCTTATCTGGGTCGTTACCATCTGCAGGTTTCTGCACTGCGTGAAGGCCGTGAGAAAGAGTTCATGGGCTGGATCACGCCTGGTAAGAACAAATTCTCTGTCACACGCGCTTTCTTTAGCCAATTTTTCCCAGGCCAACTGTACAACATGACCACCACCACCAATGGTAGTGAGCGTTCTATGGTGCCAATCGGTAACTATGAGCGTGTCATGCCACTGGACATTGAGCCAACACTGCTGTTGCGTGATCTGTGTGCCGGTGATAGCGATAGTGCCCAACTGCTGGGTGTGCTGGAACTGGACGAAGAAGATCTGGCGCTGTGTACCTTCGTGTGCCCAGGTAAGTATGAGTACGGTCCAATGCTACGTGCATGCCTGGACAAGATTGAGAAGGAAGGGTAATTCATGAGCCTCAAGAATTTCCTCGAGCAGATCGAACACCACTTTGAGCCAGGTGGTAAGCATGAGAAGTGGTTTGCACTGTACGAAGCAGTTGCAACCGTGCTGTATACCCCAGGTATGGTCACCCGTACTGGCTCTCACGTACGTGACAGTATCGACCTGAAACGTATCATGATCATGGTCTGGTTGGCCGTATTCCCAGCAATGTTCTGGGGTATGTACAACGTGGGCCATCAGGCTGTTGCTGGTCTGAACCACTTGTATGCCGGTGCAGAACTGGTGAAAGTGATTCAGGGCGACTGGCATTACTGGCTGACCGAAGCGCTGGGCGGCACCTTAGGTGCTGATGCAGGCTGGGGCAGTAAAATGCTGTTGGGTGCAACCTACTTCCTGCCAATCTACGCGACTGTGTTTATCGTCGGTGGTTTCTGGGAAGTGCTGTTCTGTATGATCCGTAAACACGAAGTGAACGAAGGTTTCTTTGTGACTTCGATTCTGTTTGCGCTGATCGTTCCGCCAACACTGCCATTATGGCAGGCGGCACTGGGGATTACCTTCGGTGTTGTTGTGGCGAAAGAAGTCTTCGGTGGTACTGGCCGTAACTTCCTGAACCCTGCGCTGGCTGGCCGTGCCTTCCTGTTCTTCGCCTATCCTGCTCAGATCTCTGGTGATCTGGTGTGGACTGCTGCCGATGGTTTCTCTGGTGCAACGGCACTGAGCCAGTGGGCGACCGGTGGTCAGGCTGCCGTAGTGAACACGATGACTGGCGAAGCGATTAGCTGGATGGATGCGTTCATTGGCCGTATTCCAGGTTCGATTGGTGAAGTCTCAACGCTGTTCATTTTCATTGGCGGTGCCTTCATTGTGTATCTGGGAATTGCGTCCTGGCGTATCATTGCCGGTACGATGATCGGTATGGTTGCGGCTGCAACCCTGTTCAACATCATTGGTTCTCAAACGAATGCAATGTTCAGCATGCCATGGCACTGGCACCTGGTTCTGGGTGGCTTTGCGTTCGGTATGATGTTCATGGCCACTGACCCTGTTTCTGCTGCTTTCACCAATAAAGGAAAGTGGTGGTATGGTGCACTGATCGGTGTGATGGCTGTTCTGATTCGTGTGGTTAACCCTGCGTATCCGGAAGGCATGATGCTGGCGATTCTGTTCGCTAACCTGTTTGCCCCGCTGTTTGACCATGCAGTGATTCAAGGCAACATCAAACGGAGACTGGCTCGTCATGTCAAGTAAGAACGATAGCATCAAGAAAACGCTGACCGTTGTTGTTGCCCTGAGTCTGGTGTGCTCGATTGTGGTTTCAACTGCGGCAGTTATGCTGCGTCCGATGCAGCAAGTGAACGCGAAGCTGGATGTACAGCGCAACATTCTGTCCGTGGCAGGTCTGCTGCAAGAGGGTGTGAAAGTTGGTGAAACGTACAACCAGTACATTGAACCAAAACTGGTTGATCTGAAAACCGGCAACTTCGTTGATTCTGTTGATGGAAAATCACCAGCAGACTATGACCAGCGTGACGCAACGAAAAATCCGGCTCTGTCTGAGAAACTGGATCCAGCCACTGACCCAGCGAAGCTGATTCGTCTGGCAAACGTTGCCAAGATTTATCTGGTGAAAGATGACAACAATCAGATCCAGAAGCTGATCCTGCCTGTGAATGGTAAAGGTCTGTGGTCGATGATGTACGCATTCGTTGCGGTTGAAACCGACGGTAACACAGTTTCTGGCATCACTTACTACGAGCAGGGTGAAACCCCTGGACTGGGTGGTGAAGTTGAAAACCCGAAATGGCGTGCTCAGTGGGAAGGCAAAAAACTGTTTGATGACAGTTTCAAACCTGCAATCCATGTCGTGAAAGGTGGCGCACCTGAAGGTGATGCTCACGGTATCGACGGCCTGTCAGGTGCAACACTGACAAGCAACGGCGTGCAGAATACCTTCCAGTTCTGGTTGGGTGAAAACGGCTTTGGTCCGTTCCTGACTAAAGTGCGTAACGGAGGCCTGAACAATGGCTGATACGAAAGAAATGAAAAAAGTTCTGCTGGGGCCGCTGGTTAGCAATAACCCGATCGCTCTGCAGGTACTGGGTGTGTGTTCAGCCCTGGCTGTAACCACGAAACTGGAAACTGCGTTTGTGATGACGCTGGCGGTAACTTTTGTTACGGCATTTTCCAACTTCTTTGTTTCTCTGGTACGCAACCATATCCCGAGCAGTGTCCGTATTATCGCGCAGATGGCGATCATTGCGTCTCTGGTTATCGTGGTTGACCAGATCCTGAAGGCATATGTTTACGACATCTCCAAGCAGCTGTCTGTATTCGTTGGTCTGATCATCACCAACTGTATCGTGATGGGTCGTGCAGAAGCTTATGCCATGAAGTCTGCACCATTGCCATCTCTGCTGGATGGTGTGGGTAACGGTCTGGGCTACGGCTTCGTCCTGATTACTGTTGGTTTCTTCCGTGAGCTGCTGGGCTCAGGCAAAATCTTCGGTATGCAGGTACTACCGCTGATCTCTGAAGGTGGCTGGTATCAGCCAAACGGTATCATGCTGCTGGCACCGTCTGCCTTCTTCCTGATTGGCTTCCTGATCTGGACGATTCGTACTTTCCGTCCGGAACAAGTTGAAGCGAAGGAGTAAGGGAAACATGGAACATTATATTGGCTTACTGGTTCGTTCGATTTTCATCGAGAACATGGCACTGTCTTTCTTCCTGGGAATGTGTACATTCCTGGCGGTTTCAAAGAAAGTCAAAACGTCTTTTGGTCTGGGTGTTGCGGTTACCGTTGTCCTGACCATTGCTGTGCCTGTGAACAATCTGGTTTATAACCTGCTGTTGAAAGATGGTGCAATTGCTGAAGGCGTGGACCTGACGTTCCTGAACTTCATCACCTTCATCGGTGTGATTGCGGCACTGGTACAGATTCTGGAAATGATTCTGGACCGTTTCTTCCCGCCGCTGTACAACGCGCTGGGTATTTTCCTGCCGCTGATCACCGTGAACTGTGCGATCTTCGGTGGCGTATCCTTCATGGTACAGCGTGACTACAACTTTGCTGAGTCTGTTGTGTACGGTTTTGGCTCTGGTGTGGGCTGGATGCTGGCAATCGTTGCTCTGGCGGGTATCCGCGAGAAGCTGAAATATGCTGACGTACCAGCGGGCCTGCGTGGTCTGGGTATCACCTTTATCACCGTTGGTCTTATGGCGTTGGGCTTTATGTCCTTCTCCGGTGTACAGCTGTAATCAGGATAATAAGGAATAATTCATGAATGTTATTATTCTTGGCGTAGTTATGTTCACCTTGATTATCCTGGCTCTGGTTTTAGTGATCCTGTTCGCTAAATCCAAGCTGGTACCATCAGGTGACATTACTATCCTAATCAACAACGACCCTGAAAAAGCGATTACGACCCCTGCGGGTGGTAAGCTTCTGGGTGCTCTGGCGAGCAGCGGTATCTTTGTATCCTCTGCTTGTGGCGGTGGTGGTTCTTGTGGCCAATGCCGTGTGAAAGTGAAATCAGGTGGTGGTGATATTCTGCCAACTGAGTTGGATCACATTACAAAAGGTGAAGCCCGTGAAGGTGAGCGTCTGTCCTGCCAGGTCAACGTGAAAGCCGACATGGACATCGAGCTGCCAGAAGAAATCTTTGGTGTGAAAAAGTGGGACTGTACAGTTATCTCTAACGATAACAAGGCAACCTTCATCAAAGAACTGAAGCTGGGGATTCCAGACGGTGAGTCTGTACCATTCCGTGCGGGTGGTTATATCCAGATCGAAGCGCCTGCTCACCATGTGAAGTATGCAGATTACGACATTCCTGAAGAATATCGTGAGGACTGGGATAAATTTAACCTGTTCCGTTACGAGTCGAAAGTGAATGAGCACACAATCCGTGCATACTCGATGGCGAACTATCCGGAAGAGGAAGGCATCATCATGCTGAACGTGCGTATTGCCACGCCGCCACCTCGTAACCCGGATGTCCCACCAGGCATCATGTCATCTTACATCTGGTCACTGAAGGCCGGTGATAAAGTGACGATTTCTGGTCCGTTCGGTGAGTTCTTCGCAAAAGACACAGATGCAGAAATGGTCTTCATCGGTGGTGGTGCGGGTATGGCACCAATGCGTTCTCACATCTTCGACCAGCTGAAGCGTCTGCACTCTAAGCGTAAGATGAGCTTCTGGTATGGTGCTCGTTCTAAGCGTGAAATGTTCTATGTTGAAGATTTCGATATGCTGCAAGACGAGAACGATAACTTTGAGTGGTTCTGTGCCCTGTCTGATCCGATGCCTGAGGACAACTGGGACGGTTACACTGGCTTCATCCACAATGTGCTTTATGAAAACTACCTGAAAGATCATGAAGCACCGGAAGACTGCGAATACTACATGTGTGGTCCACCGATGATGAACGCCGCTGTGATCAGCATGCTGAAAGATCTGGGTGTTGAAGATGAAAACATCCTGCTGGATGACTTCGGTGGCTAAGACTGCCTGAAGCATCACTTAAGAATGGCTGACCTTCTGGGTCAGCCATTTTTCGTCAACCAATCCCTGATTTGTCCTTGAAGAACCCGAAGCACTCACATGACCTCACACCAATGACCTGACTGAATGACATGAATGTCTGAGGCTGTCTGAGTGGCTATTTGCTGTATTTTGGAGACCCCTTGCATGAAAAGACTGTTCACCCAAGCAATCATGTTGCTGGTGATGGCACTGATAATCAGTGGCTGTAGTGAGCAACGTCAGTTGATTCACCTGACTGGCTCCACGATGGGGACATACTATTCAATTAAGTTGATTAAGCAGGAAGGCTTACCGAGTGACGCTGAACTTCAGAAAGAAGTCGATCGGCGTCTTGAACTGGTGAATGATCAGATGTCGACCTATCGTAAGCTGTCCGAGCTCAGTCAATTTAACCAGCACACCAGCCGTGAGCCGTTTGAGGTTTCGGCGGATACCGCGAAAGTTGTGAAGGAGGCGATTCGCCTGTCTGAACTGACAGACGGTGCGCTGGATGTCACGGTTGGTCCATTGGTCAACCTGTGGAGCTTTGGCCCGGAAGCGCGTCCTGAAGTGATTCCAACGGAAGCGGATCTGGAAGCACGTCGCCAGGAGGTCGGGATTTCGCATCTGAAAGTCGAAGGAAACACTTTAATCAAAGATTTGCCTGGACTCTATGTCGATTTATCGTCCATTGCGAAAGGGTACGGGGTTGATGTGGTTGCAGATTATATTGCCTCGCTAGGTGTCCAGGATTATCTGGTTGAAATTGGTGGTGAAATTCGCCTGAAAGGCAAAAACCAGGAAGGCGTTCCTTGGCGTATCGCAGTTGAAAAGCCGACACAGGATGGTAGCCGTGCGATTCAGGAAGTGATTGAACCGGGTGAAATGGCGATCGCGACATCCGGAGATTATCGTAACTATTTTGAAGAAAATGGTGTACGCTACTCGCATCTGATTAACCCGAAAACGGGGAAGCCAATCACAAACCGTGTTGTGTCTGTGACTGTTTTGCATCCGGCATGTATGACTGCAGATGCCCTGGCCACTGCGTTTTCTGTGATGGGTGAAGAAAAGGCAATTGCACTGGCAAATCAGGAAAACCTGCCGGTGCTGCTGATTGTGAGTACAGACGAAGGCTTTCAAGAATATACTTCCGAGGCCTTTGCCCCTTACATGCAGAAAAAGTAATCTGAGAGCATAGTATGTTGGTATATGTAGCAACTTTTGGTGTATTTCTGTTGGTCATTGTCGCGATGGCTGTGGGTTATATTTTCCAGCGCAAAACAGTTTCCGGAAGCTGTGGTGGCCTGGGAGCTGTTGGCATTGAGAAAGAATGCGACTGCCCGGAACCGTGCGATAAGCGGTTGAAACGTGAAGCGCGCGCGGCCAAACAGGCTGAGTGGAAAAAGAATCAGATTATCTGATTGACTCAGTGCCACAAAAAACCATTCCAAAGCCCGTGATCTTCACGGGCTTTTTGCTCCTCGCTATCTGACGGTTCGGCGCTTATAATACTGTACATAAAAACAGTTTTATCGATGTGAAGCACATCCGTCATGGCAGAGAACGAATCTGAACAGTCCACGCAAAGAAAAATTATCCATGTTGATATGGACTGCTTTTTTGCGGCGGTTGAAATGCGTGACAATCCGGCACTTCAACAGGTGCCGATTGCGATCGGTGGCCGTTCTGAACAGCGTGGTGTGATCAGCACCTGTAATTACATTGCCAGAAAATTTGGGGTGCGTTCTGCAATGCCGACGGCACAAGCCATGAAGCTCTGTCCGGATCTGGTTCTGATCCCCGGTCGAATGGCTGTGTATAAAGAAGTCTCGCAGCAGATACGTGCAATTTTTCAGCGTTATACCTCCCTCATTGAGCCTCTGTCCCTGGATGAGGCGTATCTTGATGTCACGCATTGCACTTTGCATCGGGGATCAGCAACCCTGATCGCACAGGATATTCGTCAGGCGATCCGCGAAGAGTTGCACCTTACGGCATCTGCTGGGATTGCGCCGGTGAAGTTTATCGCCAAAATTGCCTCAGATATGAACAAACCTGACGGACAGTATGTGGTGACTCCGGCAGAGGTACCAGCCTTTGTTGCCGATTTGGCACTGGAGAAGATTCCCGGGGTTGGCAAAGTGACGATTCAGAAATTGCACGAACATGGCCTTTATCTTGGAAAAGATGTTCAGCGCTATGACAGAACGAAGCTGTTGCAGCAATTTGGTAAATTTGGCCAATCACTCTGGTCGCGTGCGCATGGTATCGATGAAAGGGAAGTGGTGGTTTCACGGGAGCGAAAGTCCGTGGGGGTGGAGCGAACCTTTTCTCAGAATATCCGTGAGTATGATGAGTGCTGGCAGGTCATAGAGCGATTGTATCCGGAACTGGAATCAAGGCTGAAAAGAGTCCGTCCGGATCTCCGGATTGCCCGACAGGGCATTAAGATCAAATTTGCTGATTTTCAACAAACCACAGTCGAACACAGTCAGCCAGTTCTGGAAAAGCGTCAGTTTGCAGCTTTGTTGACCGAGGCACTGACCAGACAAAAAGGCCGGGAAATTCGTTTGATCGGGATGAGTGTGGGGCTGGAACTGGGAACCAAGGCTCAACAGTTGTCGTTCGAATGGTAACCTTACTTAAGACGGGACATATGGTAGAAAAAGGGGAGCTGTGGCTCCCCTTGGATATCAAAGATGTTCGTGAAACCCGAGAAGATCACTTCACCGGAATTTGCTTCAGAATCGCAACCATTTGCTCCCAGAACAGCCCAACGGTCTCAATATTCACTTTCTCGTCAGGTGAATGCGGGAACTTAATGGTTGGGCCAAAAGAAATCATATCCATGTTCGGATACGGTTCTTTGAACAGTCCGCATTCCAGACCTGCGTGGATCACCATGATATTCGGCGTATTTCCGTAGATATCTTTATAGGTTTCGCGGAACAGGTGCATGACTTCAGAGCTTGGATCTGGTTTCCAGCCAGGGTAAGCACCAGAAAATTCACACTGTGCGCCTGCCAGTTGTGTCAGTGCCAGTAGCGTGTGTTCCACATCAATGCGTCCGGAATCAATCAGGGAGCGGATCAGGCAAAGCAGGGTGATGTGATCGGAATCTGTGGTGATGACGCCCAGGTTCAGCGAGGTTTCCACGACTCCCGGGATGTCGTCACTCATCCGCACGACGCCATTCGGGCAGGCGTTGATGAGTGCCATCAGGCGTTGCTGGCTGTTGACAGCCAATACATCAGACGGCATCTCAGCACTGTCGACAGACAGCTGGATACTGGTTTCAACTTTGCCCAGCTCTTCATGCAGGGTTTGCTGGAATGTGGCAAAACAGGTATGTAGCGCATCTGCTTTTTCAGCCGGTAGTGTGGCAATCGCAAATGCTTCTCGCGGAATTGCGTTACGCAGTGTGCCGCCGGTCAGGCTGCTGACACGCAGGCCGAGTGCTTCAGCATGAGCGAACAGGAATCGGCCCAGCAGCTTGTTTGCATTCGCGCGGCCAGTATGGATATCACAACCGGAGTGACCGCCTTTCAGGCCCTTAATTACCAGTTTGACGGCAGTATGACCCGCAGGAACTGCTTCACGGTCAATCGACAAAGTCAGCTCGGCGTCGACACCACCGGCACACCCCATGTAAATCTCACCTTCCTGCTCGGAATCGGTGTTCAGCAGAATGTCGCCTTCCAGCCAGCCTTCTTCCAGACCAAATGCGCCTGTCATACCAGCTTCTTCATCAATGGTCAGCAAGACTTCAAGTGGGCCATGCTCAATCTCTTTTGAAGCCAGGACGGCCAGGCAGGTTGCCATCCCAATCCCATTATCTGCACCCAGGGTGGTGCCTTTCGCGGTGACCCACTCTCCATCAACGTAAGGTTGGATTGGATCAATGGCGAAATCATGATCGGTGTCTTCATTTTTCTGTGGCACCATGTCTATGTGTGCCTGCAACACAACACCTTTCCGGTTTTCCATGCCCGGTGTAGCCGGTTTTTTAATGAAGACGTTCCCTGTCGCATCACGACGAACTGCCAGACCTTCGCTTTCAGCAAAACGAATGATGTGCTGGGCCAGCGCTTCTTCATGCTTGGATGGATGGGGGATGGCGCAGATTTGATCAAAGAATTGCCACACGTTTTGTGGCGAAAGTTGGCTGATTTCAGACACGGAACTCTCCCTAATAAACTGTCATTCATGCTGCCTGTTCTGGGCTATCCTTCGGTTTATTTCCAGAACAGGCAGTTGAATATCTTACAACAGCTGAAGGGGGCTTGCCATTTTTCCTAAATTTTGAACTGAGAGATCTGTTCGTTCAGATGGCGGCCACTGGAGAGTAACTGCTCACTAGATGCGGCAATTTGTTCTCCCTGAGCGACATGGTTATGGCTGTGTTCACTCAAATCAGCCAGGCTCACATTGATCGCTTCGGTGGCATTGGTCTGTTGTTGACTGGCATCTGCAATATGCTGGTTTAAATCGCGGATGGTGTTGATTTGCTGACTGATGGCTGCCAGTGCCTGAGCGACTTCTTCTGAATGTTCGACAGTACTGATGGACTGTTCCCGGGTCTGAATGAGTGCCTGACTGACATTTGCAGAGCGGTTTTGCAACCGGGTGATAATCGTTTCAATCTCATTGGTACTGCTTTGGGTTCGGGTCGCCAGGGTGCGGACTTCGTCGGCAACCACGGCAAACCCTCGGCCCTGTTCACCCGCCCTTGCTGCTTCAATTGCGGCGTTCAGGGCCAGTAAGTTCGTTTGCTCGGCAATATTGCGGATGACATCCAGTACCGCGCCAATGGTTTCAGAATCTTCAGCCAGTGCTTTGGCGCTGTCATTGGTTTCGTCCAGCAGTGCCAGCAGGGCACGCATTTCATCACTGGATCGTGAGACCACGTTCAGCCCCTGATCGCTGTGTGTTTGTGCTTCCATGGCGGCGTCAGCGGCATTCGTTGCAGCGCGGGCGACTTCCTCGTTACTTGAATGCAGCTCAGTCATAGCGGATGCAACGGAATCGACGCCTTGATGCGCCTGACCGGCACTTTCTGCCGTGGTACTGGCGACGACATTGAGTTGGCTGGCAGCTGCACTGATGTGTTCACTGACGGGCGCGATGGCTCTCAGCATTTCACTGATCTTATCGGCAAACTGGTTATAGGCTGTGGCAATGTGACTCAATTCATCGTTTCCCTGAACGGGCAGGCGGCGGGTCAGATCCCCCTCACCCCGGGAGATATCCTGCATAGCTCTCAGGGTCGATTCGCAGGGGGCCGTAATGGTCCGACCGATGGCTCTGGCCAGAATGAGCATCAGGATCAAAGATCCGCCAATAATCAGGCCAAGGCGCTTCAGCTCTGCATAAAACTGAGCTTCGACATCATCGACGTAAATCCCCGAGCCGATGATCCATCCCCAGGGGCTGAAACCTTTCACGAAAGAAATTTTGTCGACGGGTTGGGCATGGCCGGGTTTTTCCCATTGATAGTCAACAAAGCCTTCTCCCTGGCGCTGAACAATTTCAGCCATATTGACGAAGAGTTTGTTACCAATCGGATCCTGAAACTGAGACAGATCTTGACCATCGAGCTCCGGTTTAAAGGGGTGCATGATCATGCGGGGATGGCTGTCGTTGATCCAGAAGTAGTCATTCTTTTCATATCGCAGGCTGGCGATCGCCTGTCTGGCGAGTTGCTGCGCTGCTTCACGGTTCAGCTTCCCAGTATTTTCCTGCTGATAGTAGAAGGTCAGCAGGCTATGCGCACTTTCGACCAGGTTCCGTGTCTTATCTCGCTTTTGCTCTAAAAGTGAATCCTGATAACCGGAAACAAACGTCATCAGCGGAAAAAGTGTGAGGAGTGTGATGATCAAGCCAAGTAAGTACAGTCGGCTGCTGATTGATAAAGAGCGTAGGTGATGGAGTATTGTCATAGCGCTACCTTCCTTGTTTGCACTCATGGCAAATGTTCATGAGCTATGTTGTATTCTTATTCGGCGACTATATATGCAACTTTAGTCTCATTTCTTTATTTTTTGCATTGATGAGCACTTTTCCTGTAAGAAACATACTTTCAATAAAATGAGTTTTGCGGCCTTGATCCAGAAAAAGTGTGATCTAGTTAAAATTAATATTGTAATTAAATTACCTTTTGGTTATCCTGTGACCAAGTTGCAAGAACGATAGTCAGCACAGGGAAAGGTATGTGCGTGGACTCCAGGGAACCGAGATCAATCAGCTCTGCTTCGTTTGCAACCTCGAAGCAGCATAAGTAATTGAGGAAGTCGTTGTCATGAAAGTATATGAATCCACAGCTAAATTTTGGAACAAGAAAGGCATTTTCGGTGGTTCTTTCAACTACCCAAGTGCTTTTGGTTACTAAGTAACCGACTGCCAGATGATATTTGTATTTGGCATTTAACCTCATTCACTCACAGCGCTGCGGCGATGTGAGATGATATTCACCCCCTAACTTTCAAGACTGAATACAGCGGTTTGGTAGCAATGGTCATTGTTCCGCTCGCCAGTGAGATTAGTTTTGGCGCCACCCAGGCATGGGTGGCGTTTTTTTATGTCTGCGTTTTATTCATTGCGTTTCATGAACTCAGTCATCTTCTGATATTTAGGGAAAAAGGGATGTATACGATTACATCTGTCTCAGCTTGCCAAAGCTGACACTCTTTTTTCTGATTGAAGCGTTTGCCTTCAAAGTTAAACATTATTTCGCTCAAACTTTGAACATGCCGATGCTGCTACAATGTTATGATTTTAAAGGTATTTTTATTCTTGTGATTTGTTGGTGAGGAATTTTCACGCATTATTTGCTGTCAGACGTCTATTCTTCATGAGTGTGGTAATTTATTACTGATAAGCCTATAATCGCCCCCCAAAAATGACTGTGACGCAAACGTTTCCCTTTGTGGTATCAAATTTGTGCGTTTCAGTACTCACAGACACATTTCTCCAAGGACCAGAGAACAATGCTTGAGAAACTGTTTAAGTTAGAAGAAAACGGTACAAATGTTCGTACTGAAGTGCTGGCAGGGGTAACGACCTTTCTGACCATGGCATACATCATTTTTGTCAACCCTTCGATGTTGTCTGCAACGGGGATGGATAAAGGTGCTGTGTTTGTGGCGACCTGTCTGGCGGCGATGATCGGCTGTTTTATGATGGGGCTGGTCGCCAATTATCCGGTCGCTCAGGCGCCTGGAATGGGTTTGAATGCTTTCTTTACTTATTCTGTCGTTCTTGGCATGGGGCACACCTGGCAGGTTGCTTTGGCCGCAGTGTTCTTCTCCGGTTTATGTTTTATCGCCTTGAGCCTGTTGAAAGTTCGGGAGTGGTTAATCCATGCGATTCCCCTGTCCTTGAGAACAGGGATCACCGCAGGGATCGGATTATTTCTGGCATTTATTGCGCTGCAAAGCGCAGGGATTGTGGTGGATAACCCGGCAACCTTAGTGCATGTTGGGGATTTAACCAGTTTTCCGGCGGCGATGGCTGCGCTGGGCTTTATGCTGACGATTGCGCTGGTTCACCGTGGGATGAAAGGGGCCGTGCTGGTGGCGATCCTGATCATTACGGGTTTGGGCATTCTCTTTGGTGATGTTCAGTACAATGGGATTGTGTCTGCGCCCCCAAGTATTGCACCAACATTTATGCAATTAGATATTAGCGGCGCGATGGATGTTGGGCTGCTCTCGATTGTATTTGCGTTCCTGTTTGTTGATCTGTTTGACACGGCTGGAACTCTGGTGGGCGCAACAACGAAAGCGGGCATGGTTGATAAAGATGGCAGAATGCCTCGCCTGGGCCGAGCCTTGCTGGCTGACAGCACAGCCACTTCTGTTGGTGCGCTGCTGGGAACGTCTAATACGACGTCTTATGTTGAAAGCGTGGCCGGAGTGGCTGCGGGGGGCCGTACCGGTCTGACTGCGGTGACTGTGGGGATCATGTTCCTGCTGGCGCTGTTTTTTGCGCCTCTGGCAGGCATGGTGCCGGCTTATGCGACCGCTGGTGCGCTGTTCTATGTTGCGATTTTGATGGTGTCTGGTCTGGCGGGGATCGACTGGCGTGACTTAACAGAAGCTGCACCTGTAGTTGTGGTTTGCCTGCTCATGCCGTTAACATACTCCATTGCGGAAGGGATTGCGCTGGGCTTTATTACTTATGCGGCCGTGAAATTGCTCAGTGGTAAAGGCCGCGATGTGAATATCAGTGTTTGGGTGATCGCCGCACTGTTCACCGCTAAAATTGTCTTTTTATAATTTGTTTTACTGACCAGCGGTATTGATTCGCTGATTTAGAGGTTCATCGGATATGGCTAAAAAGTTCGTCATCACATGGGATAACATGCAAAGCTACACACGCCAACTGGCAGAAAAACTGCTGCCGGCGGATCAGTGGCAGGGGATTATTGCTGTGAGCCGTGGTGGCCTGGTGCCAGCTGCGATTCTTGCCCGTGAACTGGGCATTCGTTATGTCGATACCGTTTGTATTTCCAGCTACGATCATGATCACCAGCGTGACATGAAGGTGTTGAAGAAAGTCGATGGTGATGGTGAAGGGTTTATCATTGTTGATGATTTGGTTGATACGGGCGGTACCGCGGAAATGATTCGTGCGATGTACCCGAAAGCAAAATTTGTGACCGTTTGTGCCAAACCAGCCGGTAAACATCTGGTTGATGACTATGTCGTTGATATCGAGCAAGATACCTGGATTGAACAGCCATGGGATATGGGTGTTGCTTTTGTTGAGCCGATTTCAAAGCGTTGATCATTCAGCCCAGTTGGAAAAATACCAAAAGGAGCCTTCAGGCTCCTTTTTTGTGTGTCGTGTTTGGGGTAATTATCCCGAAAACATATACAATGAAGCCTGATTGAATGTTAAACGGGTTATGAACCTTCTACACGCAGGAGTCAATTGTGTCTGAGCCTTCCAAGGTGAACCTGTCAGAAAAACTGTTTGCACCGCGTCAAACGACCAGGGAAACTTCCAGCCTGGTCCGGTTGGCCCATGCCTCAGCATCCGAAGTCCATAATGCGCTTGATGGCGATACGGTGACCGGATGGTATCGGGTATTGCGTCGTCCACTCTGGATTTGGCAAGGGGTCGATCCCATTGAGATGGAAGGGATATTTTCCCGAATTGCCGGTGCGAAAGCGAAGCGGACCAATGATGAACTGTTAGACACCGTCATCGGATACAAGCCTGGAAACTGGGTCTACGAGTGGTCACAACTGGGCAGCCAATATCAGCGGGCCAGCCGCGAACATCTGGAGCGTGGCGACAGAGAAAAAGCGGCCGAGATCATGCTGAAAGCCAGTACGCACTACAGTATCGCAGCTTACCCACATCTGAAAGGGGATGAACTCGCTGCACAGGCGGAGCTACAGGCAACCATCACTTATAAAGATGCCATGGAGCTGATGCCGCATCAGGTCAAAACAATTGATGTGGCGTATCAGGGCAAAAAATTCCAGGCCTTTATTCACTTACCACGGACGGATCAACTGTTACCCACCGTCATTGTCAGTGGTGGGCTGGATACACTCCAGACGGAACTCTGGCCGCTGTACCAGCAATATCTGGGACCGGCGGGCTATGCCATGATTACGCTGGATATGCCATCGGTGGGTCATAGCGCTGCATGGTCGCTGACAGAGGACACCAGCCAGCTCCATCAGGCATTGTTGCAACAGGTCAGGGATGTGCCCTGGGTTGATCACCATCGGGTGGCGATGCTCGGGATTCGTTTCGGCGGGAATGCGGCAATCCGGCTTGGATTTATTGAGCCGTCCCGGCTGAAAACCTGCATCAGCCTTGGCGGTATTATCCATAGTTTTCTGTCTCAGCCGAAGTTACTGAACAGTATGCCACGCATGTATCTGGATATGTTTGCTTCACGGTTGGGGAAAAATGGCGTGTCGAAAGCGAGTCTGGTCGCTCATATGACAGCTTGGTCGCTGAAGCAACAGGGCCTGCTCGGGCGCAGGAAAGTTGATATTCCTATGCTGGGTGTGAACCTGAAAGATGACCCGGTGAGTCCTGAGCTTGATAATCAGTTGATTGCCGTATCCAGCCGGGGCGGCAAAGCAGTCAGTTTGCCGGCAGCACCGCTTCACGATGGTTATCACAGAGCCATGACGCAAGTTGTCGAGTGGTTGAAGGACAAGCTGTAATGGCTCGATGATCTGGTCTGACAATGTAAATAAAATGTTGCCATTTCTCTGTCGCTGTGTGTTAAATGGAAGCGCAAGGGGAAACAAAAGGGTCGTCAGACCCTTGGCGCTTTTTGTTGAATACCAGACTAAGGATGGACCTATGCCAACACAAGTCACTTTTCCTTCCCATGGCCGTTTGATGACGAAACTGACCGCACTTGGCCCTTACCTGCGTCAGCAACAATCATCGGATGGGCATTTTTTCTTTGATTGCCTCGCCAGTTGTATTAATGCCAAAAAAGAACCGGAAGAGCGGGAATTTTGGGGATGGTGGCTGGAACTGACCCAAAGTGAGGGTGGGTTTCAGTATCATTACTATTTCGGCCGCTATGATATTCACGGGGACTGGCTGGAAGATAAAGTCCCTGCGAAACATCTGGAGCCGGTCCAGCAAACGCTGGAAGATTTTTATCAGAAGCTCAGTACTTTACTGGAGCAGGAATACGCCCTTCCAATTCATCCCGCCCCGGATTTGTCAGCACCAACTTTATCTGTTTCAGCCTGATTTCCAGATGAAATCCTGAAAAAATAGAAAATGCGTCGACTTAGACGCATTTTTCTTGTGCTTTAGAGGCGGGGTTGATAAAACAAATGCCATTCTTCCGCATCCTTTAGTTTTCTTCATGGCAGACAATCACAAAATACAAACAAGTGAGCACAAGGCTCATCATGCAGCGGAAGCTGCAACACAGACGATCGTTGTGAAGTTGGGAACCAGTGTACTGACTGGGGGAACACTGAGACTGGACCGTGCGCATATGGTTGAACTGGTCCGACAGTGTGCTCATCTTCGCCGTCAGGGTCATCAGGTGGTGATTGTGACCTCCGGTGCCATTGCCGCAGGTCGCGAGCATTTAGGTTACCCGGAATTGCCGAAAACCATGGCCAGTAAACAATTACTGGCAGCCGTGGGTCAGAGTCGTCTGATTCAGGAGTGGGAAAAACTGTTTAGTATTTATGGGCTGCATGTTGGCCAGATGCTGCTGACCCGTGCTGATCTGAACGACAGAGAACGTTATCTGAATGCCCGCGATATGCTGTTGGCATTGATTGAGAACGACATCATTCCGGTGGTGAATGAAAATGATGCGGTCGCCACGACAGAAATTAAAGTCGGCGACAATGACAACCTTTCTGCGCTGGTGGGGATTCTGGCGGGGGCCGATAAGCTGCTGTTGCTGACGGACCAACCCGGGCTGTTTACCGCGGATCCACGCAGTAACCCAGATGCAGAGCTAATCAGGGAAGTGCATACCATCGATGAAACCCTGCGTAAGCTGGCGGGTGGCAGTGTCGGTGGTCTGGGAACTGGTGGGATGGCGACAAAGCTGCAGGCGGCAGATGTGGCTCGCCGCGCTGGAATTGAGGTGATTATTGCTGCGGGCAGTCGTCCTGAAGTCATTGCCGGGATTGTGAATGGTGAGCAGGTCGGCACTCGCTTCCTGCCGCTGGAATCACCACTGGAGAGCCGGAAACGCTGGATCCTCGCTGGGCCGCCACCTGCTGGCGATATCATTGTGGATGCCGGTGCCGCGACGGCGGTGACGCAGCGTGGCAGCAGTTTGCTGGCGAAAGGGATTACCGAAGTTAAAGGGACCTTTGAACGTGGTGAGGTGGCCCGGATTTACAGTGCCGATGGTATCTTACTGGCCCGTGGGATCAGCCGTTATTCCAGTCAGGATATCGCGAAGATTGCCGGGAAACACAGTCAGGATATCCATAAAGTGCTGGGCTATGAGTATGGTCCGGTTGCTGTTCATCGGGACGATCTGGTACTCATATAACACATCAGCAGAATAATACTGACCGAGAGGGAAACAGGGTGGAATTGCAAGCAATGGGACAAGCAGCGAAGCAGGCTGCTTTTACACTGGCGACAACGGCGACAGCACAGAAAAATCAGGCACTGGCTTTTATCGCCGATGAACTGGAAGCCCGTCAGGCTGAGATCCTGGCTGCCAATGAAAAAGATCTGGCGGCCGCGCGGGAAGGCGGAATGTCTGAAGCTTTACTGGATCGCCTGATGCTGAATGAGTCGCGTCTGGCGGCGATTGCCGGCGATGTTCGGAACGTGATTGGATTGCCAGATCCTGTGGGTGCTGAGCTGGACTCCCGGGTGCTGGAAAATGGCATGCGGCTGAGCCGCCGCCGGGTTCCGCTGGGGGTTGTCGGGGTGATCTATGAAGCACGTCCGAATGTGACCATTGATATTGCAGCGCTTTGTCTGAAAACCGGGAACGCCAGTATTTTGCGAGGCGGTCGTGAAACCTTTCACTCCAACATGGCGCTGGTGAGCGTCATTCAACAGGCACTGGAAAAGGCCGGCTTACCGGCAGCGGCGGTGCAGTACATTGCCAAGCCTGATCGTGAACTGGTGTCTGAGCTGCTCACGATGGATCAATATGTCGATATGATCATACCGCGTGGTGGTGCAGGTCTGCACAAGATGTGTAAAGAAAAGAGCACGATTCCCGTCATTATCGGTGGCTTTGGGATCAGCCATGCCTTTGTGGATCAATCAGCGGATTTAGCACGCGCACTGGACGTGGTGGAAAACGCAAAAGTTCAGCGCCCGTCAGCCTGTAATGCACTGGACACTTTGCTGGTTCATGAGGCGGTTGCTGCTCAGTTCCTGCCAATGCTGGCCGCACGGATGAATCAGAACAAAGTTACGTTGGTTGCCGAAGCGCAGGCACTGGGATTGCTGAAAGGTCAGGCCGACCAGTTACGTGCCGCGCAGGAAGGTGACTTTGATACTGAATGGCTGAGTTATACGCTTGGGGTGAAACTCGTCCCGGATGTCGATGCGGCTATTCAGCATATGCAGGCGCACAACGCCAGCCATTCAGATGCAATTCTGACCAATGATCTGATGTCTGCGGAGCGTTTCATCAATGCGGCAGGTTCGGCTGCGGTCTACGTGAATGCATCCACGCGCTTTACCGATGGTGCACAGTTTGGTCTGGGCGCTGAAGTTGCGGTTTCAACACAGAAATTGCACGCCCGTGGCCCGATGGGGCTGGAAGAGCTGACCAGTTACAAGTGGGTGGGTCAGGCAGATTATCTGTGCCGCCGCTAAAGATTGCGCGATAAAAACAGAAATAGCCGGTTTCTTTTGAGCCGGCTATTTTTTTTCTTCTGTTTCCGCGTGGCGATCTTTGCGGGTCAGATTTTCCACTTCCTGTTGCTTTTTCAGGAGTTCACTGGTTTTGTCATGCGGGCCAAATTTCATATGAGCCGTATATTTAATGGCGGCAATATTACTGACCACAACACTCACGATGATGATGGTAATGACCCAGGGGTTAAGAAGCCAGTCCATATCACACCTCACAGATGTTGTTGATGTACTTACTATAAAGCGTATCAAGGTTTACCAGAATATGCGATTTTCCTGCAACAGGTTGATCGGTAATCACTGTGGCAAGCTGGCTTGGCGTTAACAGATTTCTGAAGGACTGGCTGAGCGGAAAATAGCTGATGTGCCAGGGCTCAATGGCGACCCCGCCTAAATCAGTGGCATAAGGGCGGTAAAACCCGAAACGGCCCATATGTTGGGTCAGCCAGTCGTTGAATCTGGCCTGATGTCCATCGCCCTGATATTCCCAGGGTTCCAGTTGAAGGGATTCTCCCGGGGGGAGGCAGTTGGCGGCGTAGACATCCAGATCGGTGCCCCAGTGATGCCGGCTTGCACCGGGCAGAGCAGACCAGCGCAAGATGGCATGGATTTTCTCCAGTTCTGACAGACCGGCCGGATCAAGCGGCTGGCTGTTGCTGTCCAGAATCGGGCGCAGGCCATTGAATTTGTTGTTCCAGATCAGCAACTGGCGGTCAAAAGAGCGAAAGGCACTGGCCAGCGTCAGGTCAAACCCTGCCTGAGCGGCTGCCTCTTGCAAGGCAGCCAGCGCATTGACAACATCATGATGGATCAGGCGTCCCTGATACTCGCAAAGATGACTTTCATCTAAACCAGTGAGTTGTGTCAGCGTTAATCGGGTCGGCTTGAGACTCATACCAGGATGTTTTCCAGTACTTTCTGATACATATCGGTCAGTTTCTCCAGATCGGCAATTTTGACGCACTCGTTGACCTTGTGAATCGTTGCATTCACTGGCCCCAGTTCAACCACCTGAGCGCCGGTGCGGGCAATGAAGCGGCCATCGGAAGTCCCACCGGTGGTCAGCAATTCAGGCGGCTGGTGGTTCACTTCTTCAATGGCGCTGACGACGGCTTTGAGCAGGGTGCCTTTATCTGTCAGGAACGGCTGGCCATTGAAAGTCCAGGCCAGATCGTATTCCAGACCATGAGCATCCAGCACGGAATGCACTTTGCGCTGAATATCTTCGTTGGTCAGCTCGGTGCTGAAACGCAGGTTGAACTGGACTTTGAGTTCTCCGGGAATGACATTCGATGCACCGGTTCCTGCAGCCATATTGGCAATCTGGAAACTGGTCGGTGGGAAATAGTCGTTGCCGTGATCCCAGACGGTACTTGCCAGCTCTGCCAGCGCAGGCATGGCTTTGTGAACTGGGTTATCGGCCAGATGCGGGTAGGCAACATGCCCCTGAACCCCTTTCACAACCAGATCGCCGGTGATTGAACCACGACGGCCATTTTTCACCACATCCCCCACTTCATGGGTACTGGAGGGCTCACCGACAATACACATGTCGATTTTTTCGTTTCGGGCTTCGAGGGTATCGACGACACGAGTGGTGCCGTTGATAAATGGCCCTTCTTCGTCAGAAGTGATCAGCAGGGCAATGGAGCCTTGATGGTCCGGGTGCTCGGCCAGAAAACGTTCAATGGACACGATCATACAGGCCAGAGAGCCTTTCATATCTGCGGCACCACGGCCGTGCAAATAGCCATCAATGATGGTGGGTTCGAAAGGTGGCGTATGCCATTGCTCTGCCGGGCCGGCTGGAACGACATCGGTATGACCGGCAAAAACAAACAGTGGCGCTTCAGTACCCCGGCGAGCCCAGAGGTTGGTGGTGTCTTCAAACACCATGGTTTCAATCTGAAAGCCCAGCTTTTCCAGTCGGGCAATCATGACATCCTGACACCCCTCGTCTTCCGGGGTGACTGATGCTCGGCTGATAAGATCTTTGGTCAGGGCGATCACTGGGCTGTCTGACATCCGTGTTTCCTTCTTCATTCTGCAGGTGTGGGAAAAGTAAATATGGGCAATCAGGCAAAAATGGTCTGATATTGTTCAGGTTTGAAGCCCAGATGATAGGTGTTGTTGTGGACCAGTAGCGGGCGTTTGATCATGGCCGGGTATTCCAGCATCAGGCTCAGTGCATGCTCACGGTCGAGATTGTTTTTCTGTTCATCGCTCAGCTGGCGGAACGTGGTCCCGCGTTTGTTGAGCATGGCTTCCCAGCCCAGCTCGGTTTCAAATGATTCGAGGAGACTACGATCCAGGCCGTCGACACGGTAGTCGTGGAAGCGGTAATCAATCCCTTGGGCATCGAGCCACTTCTTCATTTTTTTGATGGTGTCGCAGTTTTTGATTCCGTAGGCAATGGTGCTCATAATCTAACCTGTTTTGTGCATGGCAGTTCTTTTCAAATAAGCCCCTTTTATAACGGGAATGGGGGAACGACGCAATGGTAAAGCCAGTCTCCCCCCAAGCACCGGAGATTGTTTGGGAAGTGGTTTATTTGTCCTGGGTTTGTAGATAAATCACAGTGGCTGCAGTTCGGGATCCCACATTCAGCTTTTTGAGCAAGCTTTTGATGTGCACTTTCACGGTCGCTTCCGAGATGAAAAGCAGCACAGCAATGTCTTTGTTTCGCTTGCCCTGCGCAACCAGATGAAGGATTTCTCTTTCTCTGCTGGTCAGGTCCTGAAGGGGATCGTTTTCCTGAGCACTGTCTGCCAGATATTGCCTGACCTGCTCACTAAACACCTGTTGCCCGGTCAGCGCCTCTTGCAGCAGCACCAGCAGTTGCTCCGGCTCGGTGTCTTTCAGGAGGTAACCATCCGCGCCGGCTTTGATCAGAGTCCGGATGTCGTTCGGGTTATCGGAAACCGTGAGAATAACGACGATGGCCTGACAGCCTTGTTCGCGCAGCGCGCGTAGGGTGTCGAGACCGGACAGCCCTTTCATGTTGAGATCCAGCAAAATCAGGTCCGGCGCTTGCTCAAGAGCAATATCCAGCGCCTGATAGCCGTTGCTGGCTTCCCCAACCAGCTCGAAGTCTGGTTCCAGTTCCAGCAATTGACTGAGGCCACGTCGCATCAGGGGGTGATCGTCCACAATGACGATTCGGTGGGCTGGAGGGTTATGCATCATGGTGTTCCTGTATTTTGTAAGGCAAATTTCAGTTGAACGCGGCAGCCCTGACCGGCGGCGCTGAGAATGGTCAGTTTTCCGCCCAGACTTTCGGCCCGCTCGTTCATGATTGACATCCCATAGTGGGAGGTCTTGCTCTGATCCGGGTCGAACCCCTGGCCATCATCACTTATCTCGACCAGAACATGATTGCCCTGAGGGATGCAGTCAACTGTAATTGTCGTTGCACTGGCATGCTTGATGGCATTGAGCACGGCCTCTCGGGTGAGCTGAATCAGGTGGATGTGCTGTGGCGCGGTCAGTTGCAGCGAGGGCAACTGATTATGCAGCAGAATGGTGGCTGTAGTCTGATTGCGCAGCGGGATCAGCATGTCGTTCAGAGCATCGCTGAGCTTGCCGGGTTTGATGGACAGACGAAAGGTGTTCAGCAGCTCACGGAGCTGACGGTAAGCCTGAGACAGGCCCTGTTCGAGGTCGTCGACAATGCCATTGGCGGTGTCCGGGGATGTCGCCAATTGGCGTTTGAGCAGTGTCAGCTGTATTTTCAGATAGGACAGCGCCTGTGCCAGTGAGTCATGTAATTCACGGGCAATGGTGGCCCTTTCTTCCATCAGCAGTAACTGGTCATTCTGAGTCTGGGTCTGATGGGCATACAATGCCCGGCTGAGCAGATGACCGACACTGATGATCAGGGCTGGGTCCGGACAGGGCAGGGTGTGTTGCCACCAGAGGGTTCCCAAGTGCTGATCTTCCTGTTTGAGCGCATGTTGATGCCAGCTTTGGTTGTCGTCCGGTATACCCGCCTGAAATTCAGTGCGGATCCCGTGGCCTTCTTCAACCACCAGCCGGATGACGGCAAACCCTTCGAGCTGGATCAGTCTGTCAAGAATCTGACTGAAATGACGGGCCTGAATTCGGTTCACCGACAGGAGCTGTGCGCAGTCATACAGGGTTTTCAGCGCATTGTTGGCTTCTTTCAGGCGATGGGTTTTTTCCTCGACGGTGGTTTCCAGTGCCCGGTAACTCTGGCCCAGCTCCTGCGCCATATGATTAAAAGCCCGTGCCAGGGTTCCCAGCTCATTCTGGCTGTTTTCATCGACCCGGACCGAGAAATGACGGGCTTGCACTTGCTGGCTGGCAGCAAGCAGGCTCTGTAATGGCGGCACAATACGGCGGCGGCTGTAATGAATGGCAAAGAGAGCCAGCATCAGAATGAGTCCCAGTCCCAGACCTGAAATCATCGCCATGATGTGTAGCTTTTGCTGAGAAAAAGCCTGGATTTCATAGACGAAGTGATCAATGCGATCGACAAATTCAGGCACCTGATGGATGAAATAGCCCGGGTTTGTCTCCGTGAGCTGGGGACTGATCCGCCGCCAGTCATCCAGCAGGTTCTGATAGCTTTGCAGCAGTTCCTCGGGTGTCGTCAGACTTCTCAGAGAGGCCATGGCCGGGGCGTTCAGGGTCTGGCTGAAATGGGCAATATCGGCTTTGCTGGCGTTGCCGTTTTGGGCCAGCTGAAAAGCAAGCCGGTAACTCTGCATTCGGAGTGACCCGGCCAGATTGACCATTTCTGCATCATAACGGCTGGCATTGACGGCCAGCATAGTGGCACCCGTTGTCAGAAGTGACAGGAGCACAATCGCGAGCATCACCCGGGCAATGACCCCGGTAACGCTGCCGTTTTTCGTCCCGACGGCTTTCAGGTTGGTCTTTGAGTACACCCCGGCTCCCTTGCGCTGAATAAAGACGTTCTGTTGTCGCTGATGTGTGACCTTTTGTGAAGGCTAACAGTGCACTTTCTTGATCTCAAACAAGCTTACCCCCGAATTACCCCCTTCGAGGTATATTCTGCTCTCAATAACCCTCATTAAACTGTGTCTATACTTTGACCAATATGTTTTGCATCCCCCGGGTCAGGCAAAACAAAGCAACCGCTGTGATGAATTTATGGCTGATTTAGCGCGACGTTTCTGGCTGAGGCGGCGCAATGCACCGCAAGCTCCCCGGCTTCCCTGGATGATCGATGAAGACGTGTTCACGGAACAGTGCACACGCTGTCAGGCATGCCTGAAGGCCTGTGAAACAGACATCATTGTCTCGGGAGATGGTGGTTTTCCTCAAGTCGATTTTCAGCGCGGAGAATGCACCTTTTGCTATCAGTGTGCGCAGGTGTGTCCGGAGCCACTGTTTCGTCCGCAGACAGAAGCGCCCTGGCAGGTACGTGCTGAAATTTCAGAAACCTGTCTGGCCTTGAACGGTGTGGAATGCCGGTCATGCGCAGAGCAGTGTGAGCCGATGGCCATCCGTTTTGTACTTCAGCAGGGCAAAGTGGCTCAGCCTGTGGTCAGCGCTGCAGACTGTACCGGCTGCGGGGCCTGTGTTTCCGTTTGCCCCGTTCAGGCGATTCAAATTTACTCAGACAATCATCACTCAGACAACTATCACTCAGACAACTATCACAAAAACAACTATCACAAAAACAACTATCACAAAAACAACTATCACAAAAACAGCGATGACCCAGACAGTCAGGTGGAATAACAGATGATGAAGCAACTCAGACAAGACGCGGAATCGCGTTTTCAGAAATCACCGTCGGCATCTTCCGGAGAGATCCATATTTCCAGCCTGGTTGTGCATGTGAAACCGGAAGGCCTTTCCCGGGTGAAAACCCGGATCAATGCCATACCGCAAGCTGAAATATACGGTGAAAGCCCGGCAGGCAAGCTGGTGGTTGTCCTGGAAACCGCAAATCACAGAGAAGTGACCGACATTATTGATGTCATTCAAGCATTTGATTATGTGCTGACGACCTTTCTGGTGTTTCACCAGGTTGAGCAGCAAGGACCTGACTTTGAGGATACACCATGAAAATGACCAGACGGGCGTTTGTAAAAGCAAACGCAGCAGCTTCGGCCGCCGCAGTGGCCGGCATTACCTTACCGGCGTCGGCAACCAACCTGATTGTCAGCTCGGATGAAACCAAGATCCACTGGGACAAAGCCCCTTGCCGATTCTGCGGAACGGGCTGTTCGGTGCTGGTGGGCACACAGCAGGGCCGGGTGATTGCGACCCAGGCCGATCCGGAAGCGGAAGTCAACCGTGGCCTGAACTGCATCAAAGGCTATTTCCTGTCAAAAATCATGTATGGCGCCGACCGTTTGACCACCCCTTTGCTGCGTATGAAAGATGGCCAATACCATAAAGACGGCGATTTTCAGCCGATCAGCTGGGATCAGGCTTTCGATATCATGGCGGAGAAATGGAAAGCGGCTCTGAAAGCCAAAGGGCCAACCAGTGTCGGGATGTTTGGTTCAGGTCAGTGGACTGTGATGGAAGGCTATGCAGCCTCGAAGATGATGAAGGCGGGTTTCCGCTCCAATAACATCGACCCGAATGCACGTCACTGTATGGCTTCGGCTGTGGTGGGCTTCATGCGGGCGTTCAATATGGACGAGCCGATGGGCTGCTATGACGACTTTGAGCACGCAGATGCCTTTGTCCTCTGGGGCTCGAACATGGCGGAGATGCACCCGATTTTGTGGACTCGGATTACCGACAGACGTCTGAGCTATCCCCATGTGAAGGTCAATGTGCTGTCAACGTACTATCACCGTTCTTTTGAACTGGCGGATAACGGCATGATCTTCCATCCGCAGTCTGATCTGGCGATTGCAAACTTTATCGCCAACTACATCATCGAAAATGACGCGGTGAACTGGGATTTCGTCAACAAACATACCCATTTCAAACGGGCGGATACTGATATCGGCTATGGCCTGCGTGATGACGATCCGCTGCAGAAAGCGGCTGCGAATCCGAATTCCGGTGCCATGCATGAGATGACTTTCGAGGAATATAAAGCCTCTGTGGCTGAGTACACGCTGGAGAAAGCGGTTGAGTTGTCTGGAGTGGAGAAAGACAAACTGCTGGAGCTGGCAAAATATTACGCCGATCCGAAGGTGAAAGTGATGTCGCTGTGGACCATGGGGATGAACCAGCACACCCGCGGCGTGTGGATGAATAATCTGGTGTACAACATTCACCTGCTGACCGGCAAGATTTCACAACCGGGGAACAGTCCGTTTTCACTGACCGGCCAGCCTTCAGCCTGCGGAACGGCTCGTGAAGTCGGCACGTTCGCGCATCGCTTACCGGCCGATCTGGTGGTGATGAATCCGAAACACCGGGCCATCGCCGAAAAAATCTGGAAGCTGCCGGAAGGGACGATCCCACCAAAGCCCGGATTCCATGCGGTGTTGCAGGATCGCATGCTGCATGACGGCGTTCTGAACGCTTATTGGGTGATGTGTAATAACAATATGCAGGCGGGTCCGAACATCAATCAGGAGCGGCTGCCCGGCTATCGTAATCCGGAAAACTTTATTGTCTGCTCTGACCCGTATCCGACCGCAACCGCACAGTCGGCGGATCTGGTTTTGCCAACCGCCATGTGGGTTGAGAAAGAAGGGGCCTACGGGAATGCAGAACGACGGACGCAGGCCTGGTACCAACAGGTTGCAGCGCCCGGTGAAGCCAAATCGGATCTGTGGCAGATCATGGAGTTCAGCAAGCGTTTCAAAATCGAAGAAGTCTGGGACGATGCACTGCTGGCGAAAATGCCGGAATACAAAGGCAAAACCATGTACGACGTGTTATTCCGCAACGGCCAGGTGGATCAGTTCCCATTAGCGCAGGCACAGGCATTGAATGACGATGCCAAAGCACAGGGCTTTTATGTGCAGAAGGGCTTGTTCGAGGAATATGCCAGCTTTGGTCGCGGACATGGTCATGATCTGGCACCGTACGATGCTTATCATCAAGCCCGTGGTTTGCGCTGGCCTGTGGTGGACGGGAAAGAAACCCGCTGGCGGTATGCCGAAGGTTCTGACCCTTATGTACCGGAAGGAAAAGGCTTCTATTTCTACGGTCAGCCAGACGGCAAAGCGAACATCATTTTTGCCCCTTACGAGCAGCCGCCGGAAGTGCCGGATGATGAATATGATTTGTGGCTCTGCACCGGCCGGGTGCTGGAACACTGGCATACCGGCACCATGACCCGGCGTGTTCCTGAGCTGTATAAAGCGGTTCCGGATGCGGTGTGTTACATACATCCGGATGATGCCCGCAAGCGCAATTTACGCCGGGGTGACGAAGTTTTGATGGCTTCCCGTCGCGGAGAGGTGCGTTGCCGGGTGGAAACCCGGGGTCGGAACAGACCGCCGGTGGGGCTGGTATTTGTGCCTTTCTTTGACGCAAGAGTCCTGATTAATAAGCTGGTACTGGATGCGACAGACCCGCTGTCAAAACAGACCGACTATAAAAAATGCCCGGTCAAAATTACCAAGGCGTAAATGGAGCTGCTCATGAAAATTACGAACAAATGGACGGGTGGGCTGCTGGTGCTGTTGCTTGCCTTGGGGACTGCCCATGCTGAGGCCGCCAGTGCCGAGGTCAGTGCAGAAAATGACGCGTTGGTGGGGGGAAATGGCGGTCTGCATTCCCTGCGCGGGCAAACGGAAATTAAAGATATTTTTCCCGGAGAAAGCTGGAAAAAATATCCGAAGGATGGCAAACCCATTGACAGTGACTATGTGTACCAGCCGCCCTTGATCCCTCATACGATACGGAATTATGAAGTGTCGCTGAATGCCAATAAGTGCTTGTCCTGTCATAGCTGGAAATATGCCAACGAAATGGGAGCCACAAAAATCAGCGTGACGCATTACCGTTCGCCGCGTCAGGGACAGGTGTTATCAGATGTCTCTCCCAGTCGGTATTTCTGTCTGCAATGCCATGTGCCTCAGGCAGATGCAACGCCTTTGGTCGACAACACCTTTAAACGTGTTGACGCTTTGGAAGAAAAATAACGACGGAGCCAGTTATGAACATCATGAAGCGTTTCTGGTGCCGTCTGAAATCGCCGAGTAAAGCTGCCGCAGGGTTGGTACTGTTTCTGGGTTTCATGGGCGGCCTGCTGTTCTGGGGGGCCTTTAACACCGGGATGGAAGCGACGAATACGGAAGCCTTTTGCTCCGGTTGCCATGCACCGATTGTGAAGGAAATTCGCTCTACGATTCATTATTCCAATCGTTCTGGTGTACGGGCAATCTGTTCAGACTGCCATGTGCCCCATGAGTGGACGGACAAAATTGTCCGGAAAGTGCAGGCTTCCAAAGAGCTGTTTGCGTTTGCGATGGGCACAATCAACACCGAGGAAAAATTTCAGGAAAGGCGGGGACATTTAGCTCACCGGGAATGGAGCCGTATGAAGAAGAACGATTCGAAAGAGTGCCGTAACTGCCACGAATTTGATTTTATGGATTATTCAGAGCAGGGGGAACGTGCGGTGAAACAGCACTCTCAGGCACTGGCAACAGGGGATAAAACCTGCGTGGATTGCCACAAAGGAATTGCACACCGGCTGCCTGACATGAAAGATGTTGAAGGCTGGCAATAAGGAGAAAGGAAGATGAGTACACTGGAATCTGTCATCTGGCATGTTTTGGGTTACGCTGCGATGCCTGTGATCATTCTGACCGGCTTCCTTGCCGTCGCCGTGGTGTCTTTGTGGCTGCTATCATTCGGGAAAGATAAACAGGAACATTAATCTTAAGCATCTCGCTGATTGGGCTGCCACCAGCTGATTGCCAGCTGAATGCTCCAGACGGCATATAGTGGCAGCCATTCAATCAGGAAGGCGGTTGGTCGGGTTGGGCCAGAGAACCAGATTTCACTCAGGTGAAGTAAAGCGATACTGGACAACCCCAACAGGCAAATCATTTGAAACACTCGCCGCGTCATCGACTTATCCTTTTAAAGTTTATGGATAAGTATAGTTGCAAATGCAAATTATTATCAAGTGGGCGGGTGTGATCCGAATCAGCTGAAAAATTGCCAGGCCAGAAAGCCACACCATGACACCGCCAAAAGCAACCAGGGTAGCAGGCTGTGTTTGATGATCACTTGTGGTTCTGCATCATCCTGGGGCGTATGACCGTGATTGACGGATGCGGCTTTTTCTTTCAGTTGCTTCTTGCGAAATTTGTCTCTTTCCCTTGCCTTTGCTTTTTGTTGTTTCTTATAGAGTTCAATCCCTTTCTGGATGCCCTGGGCGATCAGCTTGGTCTGTTCTTTGGTCTGACCGGGCTTCTGCGTGGCTCTGGCGATTTGTAGCGCCTCTGTCTGTGTCTCTGGCGATGGGCTGTTGGCTGATTTGCTCATAGCGTTCTCATTGGCGATGAATATCATGTGAAGTAAGCATTTTATCCCGGAATCCTTCAAAAGCAGGCTTTGAGATGATTTGTAGGAATTTTCCTACAATCTCGGAAGTGGTATTCAGTTGCGAAAGGATCCCAAGTCGTTCACTAAGCCTATCAAGTCAATGAAATATCATCAATTCTCAGAGAAATAGCCTGGTTCATTTCAGATATAAAAACTGATTCAGACGATTTGTTTGTTAAGTATACGTAAAAGCGTGATCGTGATTGCAGGTTAGGCAAAATATTCGTGCGTGATAACGCAGAACGAACGTCTATATCTTTGCCTATTGATCCATATCATTTATTGTCGAAAAAAATAAATACGTTGTTCAATACTCCGAGCGAAGGACAGATGTATTCGATTGATGCTTATGACAGTCATGGCCAGCTGAAACCTTCAGGCTTGTTATGGTTGAGCATGCTGTTCAGTGCAAGGGGCTGGGGCGCGTTTGTGATGGCCGGAGCAAGTCAGGCGCAGGGCGCCAATTTGTTACAGCTGTTTTTCCCCCAGACGCAGAGCCTTTATCTGTTGATGGGACTCGGTTTGCCAGCGGTTATCCTGATGTGGCTGAGTGGACTGAGACATAAAAAAAACAAAATAGTGAACGGGCTATGGCGATATGGCAGACCGATTCTGCTGATGACTTATGCCCTTGATGTTGTATTGCAAGTGTACCATCTGACATTAATGAGAGGCGCCTTTAGCTGGCCGGCAGCCGTGACGTTGCTGTTATCGCTCTGGCTGATGGCCTATCTGGTACGGAGTTCCCGGGTCAGACATACATTTGCCAATTAGCCTATGGAGAAAGTGTCTGATGAATGATTTTGGGAGAGGCGTGGTGCTTTTTAGTGCCTTACTGAGCCCACTGGCGATGGCAGACTGGTTGCTGAATGTGAACCTGGAACTGTCCAGCGCCGGTTACCATCAATCGGTCGCAACATCTTTACAGTTGCTGCCTGGTGAAGAGACGGTTATTTTTGGCTCCTCTGAAGGAGAACGACGGAAGTTTTCCGGTAGCGCTGAGTTGCTGGAAGTTTCGGCCGAGGAAGTGAAAATCGCCTTTAAGATACAGGAACAGCTGGATGACGGTGCCTGGCGCGTTCTGGCTGCACCGGTGATTTCGACAGGACTCGATACACCGGCGTCATTCGAGACCTGTGCAGACGATGCCCTCAATTCAGTGAAGTTACAAGTGGCTGTGATGTCAGCTTAATCTCGATTGCATGAGTGACCCAACAGGATAGGGAAGTCTTGTGAATCCAAGCGCCGTTTTTGCGGCGCTTTTTGTTATCTCTCCGTTCTCTCGTCAATGGCGATGCCGCCCATGCCAAGATAGCCCCTTCAATTGATTCACAATGTTACATGTAATCCTGTCTTGGCTGTTGATGATCAATATGTTTAACTCAGAACCGACTATCATCATTTTCTAGTCTTGGGCGTTGCAATATTGGGTTGCAGTGTCAGGGATTTGAAATGCAGAACGAGACAATCATGGGAGAATGAAGGTGACGCCACAAAGTGCCATATTACCAGAAGCAGGTCCGTTTTCTTTAGTCTGTGTATTCAACCTGGTCGGAAACAAAGAAAAAGTGATCCGCCAGTGCCAGGGGCTCCTGGAAACTGTGAAAAAGCTGAACCATCAGCATGTGAGTGCCGGTATTCACCTGGCTATCGGGTTTGGGAAAGGGTTCTGGCAGCAGTTTGAGCTGGGGTGCCCGGAAGATTTTGAAGAGTTTATCCCACTGGGGAGTGGTGATGTCACCGCTCCGGCGACGGGCGGGGATATTCTGCTGCATATCCATTCGAATCGGCATGACTTGAATTTCCATCTGCTGAGCTGCTTTTTACAGCCGATTTCTTCTGAAGTAGAGCTGTTGGATGAAACTCATGGTTTTCGTTATCTCGATGCCCGGGATTTAACCGGTTTTATTGACGGAACGGAGAATCCAAAAATGCAGGAAGCACGCCGTCAGGTTGCGATTATCCCAGATGGCGAATTTTCGGGTGGAAGCTTCGTGATGGTACAGCGTTTCGTGCATCAGTTGCCGGCCTGGCATGCTGTGAACGTTGACCAGCAAGAGAAAATCATCGGACGCACCAAGATTGACTCTGTGGAGCTGGATGATGTCCCAGAGAATTCTCATGTGGGTCGTGTCGATCTGAAAGAAAACGGCAAAGGTCTGAAGATTGTCCGGCACAGCCTCCCCTATGGGACGGTGAGTGGTGATCACGGTCTGTTGTTCATTGCCTATTGTGCTGAGCAGCGTAACTTCCGGGAAATGCTCAACAGCATGTATGGCGAGAAAGATGGTCAGACAGATAAGTTACTGGATTTTACCCAGGCCGTGACTGGGGGCTACTTCTTCGTGCCGTCTGAAGCCATGCTGAAGCAACTCTGATACTTTTCCGGCTAATTTTCAGAGACAAAAAAGCCGCCTCTTCAGGCGGCTTTCTCATGTTAGCTTTCAGTCTCTCAGGGAGCCTTACTTTTTGATGCGCAGTACTGGTGTTTCGCCAACAGTCACTGCACCGGACAGCTTGCTCAGCTCTTTGATTTCATCCATGTTAGAAATCACAACTGGAGTCAGTGTCGATTTAGCTTTTTCTTCCAGCACAGCCAGATCAAACTCAATGATGGTGTCGCCCACTTTCACGGTTTGACCTTCTTCTGCCACGCGGGTAAAGCCTTCGCCTTTCAGTTCAACAGTATCGATACCGAAGTGTACGAACAGCTCTACACCGTCATCAGACTCGATAGAGAACGCGTGGTTGGTTTCAAAAATTTTACCGATAGTACCGTTGACTGGGGCAACCATTTTGTTACCAGCAGGTTTGATAGCGATGCCATCACCAACGATTTTCTCAGCAAAGACAACATCAGGCACGTCTTCAATATTGACGATTTCGCCTGAAAGCGGAGCGATGATTTCAATCGCGCCAGCTTCATTGGTGTCGTCAGAAACCAGTTTCTTCAATTTGTCAAACAGACCCATAGCGTTGCTCCTAAGCGTTGTTATTCTATCTGCTGCTATCTTAGCAGATGGTTTTTTCTGCGATAAATGTCTCTACGTGTGCTTCGATTTCAGCAGCTGTTGGAAGAGCAAGGGCTTGCTCAGCCATTAGTTTTACATCAGCAAAGTTACTGTTACGAATCACTTTCTTGATACGTGGAATAGAAATCGCACTCATGCTGAACTCATCCAGACCCATACCAAGCAACAGGAGAGTTGCGCGTTCATCACCGGCCAACTCGCCACACATGCCAGTCCATTTGCCTTCCTGATGGGAAGCATCAACCACTTGCTTGATGACGGTCAGAACAGCTGGTGACATTGGGTTATACAGATGAGAAATCAGTTCGTTACCACGGTCAACAGCCAGAGTATACTGGGTTAAGTCATTTGTACCAATGCTAAAGAAGTCAACTTCTTTGGCCAGGTGGTGCGCAATTGCAGCGGCAGCCGGTGTTTCAACCATGACGCCGACTTCAATGCTGTCGTCGAATGCCAGGCCTTCTTCACGCAGTTCTGCTTTGTAGGTTTCCAGCTCGTTTTTCAGTTCACGGATTTCTTCAACTGAGATAATCATCGGGAACATGATACGCAATTTACCATGCGCAGATGCACGCAGGATCGCACGCAGCTGAGCGCGCAGGATGTCGCGGCGATCCAGGCTGATACGCACGGCACGCCAACCCAGGAACGGGTTCATTTCTTTTGGCAGATCCATGTATGGCAGATCTTTGTCGCCACCAATGTCCATGGTTCGAATAATGACTGCCTGGCCTTGCATGGCTTCTGCAACGTCTTTGTACGCCTGATACTGCTCGTCTTCAGTTGGCAGCGCATCGCGGTCCATGAACAGGAACTCGGTGCGGTACAGACCCACACCTTCACCGCCGTTGCGGTTGACGCCGTCACAGTCTTTGACAGTACCGATGTTACCGCAGACTTCGACCTGATGACCGTCCAGTGTGATTGCCGGCAGGTCTTTCAGTTTAGCGAGTTCGTCTTTTTCGGCCTGAAATTCATCGCGAATGGCTTTGAACTTCGCCATTTCACCATCAGTCGGATTGATGACGATCTGATTGTTGATCGCATCCAGAACCAGCATGTCGCCGTTCTTGACTTGTTTGGTGATGTCGTTTGTGCCCACAATCGCTGGCAGTTCCAGAGAACGTGCCATGATGGAGGTGTGTGAGGTACGGCCACCAATATCCGTGGCAAAACCTAACACGTAATTCAAGTTGATCTGAGCCGTTTCAGATGGCGTCAGATCGTTGGCCACCAGAATGACTTCTTCATTGATGGCACTCAGGTTGACGATATTGATACCCAGTGCGTTTTTCACGAAACGGTTACCGATATCACGGATATCCGTTGCACGCTCTTTCAGGTATTCGTCATCCAGGGATTCCAGCGTCATTGCCTGCTCTTCAATCACAGCGTGAATGGCGTAGGCAGCTGTCGCTTTGTTTTCTTTAATGAAGGCTATGATTTCCTCTTCAAGCTCTTCATCTTCGAGCAACATGATGTGGCCTTCAAAGATAGCTTCCTTTTCTTCACCGAAGGTCGCTCTTGCTTTTTCTTTGATAACTTCGAGTTGTTCAGAAGATTTCTGACGCGCATTGAAGAAGCACTCGATTTCTTTGTCGATCTGATCGGCTGAAACCGGTGACTTATCTAGAGTAATCTCTTCTTCCTGCAGGAGCAGCGCTTTACCAAAAGCGATACCAGGAGATGCCAGGATACCTGAAATCATAGCCTTACCTTAAAATTAACAAACAACTAGTAGGGAATTTTTGTACTGCGGCTGATTAGTGCAGTTGATCCATCAGGGCAACCAGGTGGTCAACAGCTTCTTGTGCTTGCGCACCTTCAGCAGAAATGGTGACCATAGTGCCTTTGACCAGGCCCAGTGTTTGCAGTTTGAACAGGCTTTTTGCACTGGCGCTTTTACCGTTAGAAGTAACAGTGATGTCCGCGTCAAAGCCTTTTGCTTCTTTTACGAACTGCGCAGCAGGACGAGTGTGTAGGCCGTTTTCTGCAGTAATCTCAACTTGCTTCTGATACATTTTTCACCCCGATTCTTGATATCGTCTAATGTAATAATCATGCACTGAAGGTAATCTTAATCCCAATAGCCAAAGCTTGCTAATTTAGGTGTTTAATTTCACATTCATTACATTGATTTAGTGTCGTTCTGGGTTCCATTCTAAGTGGTTTATCACCCAGCAAACATCGACCAGGTCAATTTTTGCCCCTTTATTTCGATGCTGAAAATAAAAGCGTGGTCGATTTATATTAAAGGTAAGGTCAAAAAGCAATAAAAAAGCCCCCGATGGGGGGCTTGACATTAACAATTGCTTATCAAAAATGGCAATTTTGTGATCACTGTTGGGTTTCTTTTTCAGTAAAGATGCCTGCAAATAGTGCAGTTGATAAATAACGCTCACCTGAGCTTGGTAACACGACAACAATGTTCTTCCCGGCGAATTCCGGACGTTCTGCAATTCGGTTGGCAGCGACAACAGCTGCACCCGAAGAGATCCCCGCCAGAATGCCTTCTTCTTCCATCAGACGACGAGCCATTTCGATCGAATCTTCAGAGCTGACGCGCTCGACTTCGTCGATCAGTGCCAGATCCAGGTTGCCCGGAATGAAACCCGCACCGATCCCCTGAATTTTGTGTGGCGCAGGCTTAATTTCTTCGCCGTTCAGAGCCTGAGTAATCACAGGGGATTCAACTGGCTCTACGGCCACTGTGGTCATCGCTTTCCCTTTCTGTTGCTTGATATAGCGGCTGACACCAGTCAGCGTACCGCCGGTACCGACACCAGAAACGAATACATCGATCTCACCATCCGTCGCATCCCAAATCTCTGGACCGGTTGTTTTTTCGTGGATCTCAGGGTTAGCCGGGTTGTCAAACTGCTGTAGCAGCAAGTACTTTTCCGGATTTGAGGCAACAATTTCTTCTGCCTTCTCAATGGCACCTTTCATCCCCTTCGGTGCTTCGGTCAGAACAAGGTTGGCACCCAGTGCTTTGAGAAGTTTACGACGCTCCAGGCTCATACTCTCTGGCATGGTGAGGGTGAGTTTGTAACCCCGGGCAGCGGCAACAAATGCCAGCGCAATCCCAGTGTTCCCACTGGTTGGTTCAACCAGCTCCACACCTTGTTTCAGAACACCACGTTTTTCCGCGTCCCAAATCATATTGGCGCCGATACGGCATTTGACACTGAAACTTGGGTTACGGGCCTCAATTTTGGCCAGAACATTACCTTTGCTGACTCGGTTCAGGCGTACCAGCGGGGTATTACCAATGGTCAGAGAATTATCTTCGTAAATCTTACTCATGCTTGTCGTTCCTTGGTGACACGTTATCAACAGATGATAGTCCAAGCATAATCGCTGCCTGTATATTGGAAAGTAATTTATTGTTATATCTTAGAGTTATAAGAAAAGGTGTGAACAGGGCCACCGAATTTATCGTTAGACCGTCGTGGGAAGGGATGGCGTCGTGTGGAGGAATCGATAGAGGAAGCGAAACAGCTTACCTCTATCTGTGTTATTGCCGTTGGGGAGGGCGCAGCCAGTTAGAGGCTAATCATCGGTTTTCGATAGTGATCTACCCACATGGCGGTTGCGCCGCAGACTGCAACTGGCATGACGAACAGGTTCAGAATGGGCGTCATGGTACATAGCATGACCAGGCTGCCAAAACTCAGGGATTTACCCCGGTACTGTTTCAGTGCATCCCGCATCGTAATAAAAGGGATTTTGTGATTATCAAACGGGTAGTCGACGTATTGAATGGTCATCATCCAGGCACTGAATAAAAACCACAGGACAGGCCCGAGGGTTTGTCCGATTGCCGGGATCCACAGCAAGATCAGCAATCCGATCGCTTTGGGCAGGTAGTATTTCAGTTTGACCCATTCGCGATGCAGAATGCGGGGTAAATCTTTCAGCATATCCTTCAGCCCACTGTCTGGTGGCGTTTCACCGGTGAGTTTGGCTTCCAGGTGTTCGGCCAGCAGCCCATTGAATGGCGCGGCAATCCAGTTTGCGATTGTGCTGAAAAAGTAAGAAAGTACCACCAGCAGGGCAATCGCCAGCAATGGCCAGAGCAAATAAGAGAGCCAGTCCAGCCAGCCTGGTAACCCTTCCAGCCAACTGGTAATCCAATCATCCAGTCGTGTCAGAACGAAACCAAAGGCAGCGCCAAAAAGCAGTATGTTGACCAGTAAGGGGATGACCACAAAGCGGCGGGTTCCCGGCTGCATCGCCAGTGAAATGCCACGGAAAAAATAGCCCGCGCCACCGATTGGGGTTGTATTTAAAGCAGTATTTGGCATTGCCAGTCTCCTTAAGAACTATCCTGTTATTGTGTATTCAGGCGACAGGATATTGATGCAGGCATAGTAACGGTTTCTTTTGGGTGTAATCAATCTGCCGTCATAGACCCGGCGAGCTGGAGATGCCAGTCAGTTGATGGAATTTTGTGCTCAGATGCACTATATGACATCAATCACAACTTTGAACTTCTCTTTAGGATTTGAGTTTTGATACATTAGGACGATACCTTCGTGAGATAGGGTTCCAGGACAACAAAACCGATCCTGGTTACAACAAAAATTTCTCAGGTGTGGCACGCTCAGTCAGGTCTGCCCCGAAGCCCGATGTTTCAGCCCAGTGCTTTAGCCAGTGCTTTAGATAGACAGATACACAGTTTCAGGCCGACTTTGTCAGGTAAATTGTCAGGTAAACAAGTTATTCAGAGTACTCATAATGCAGGAATTGCGTCTGGTTCTAATTATTGTCGGAGTGCTGGCTATCTCTGCACTTCTGTTGCACGGGTTGTGGTCGAGCCGGAAGGACAAGCCCGCCAAGTTTGGTGAAAAGCCAATTGGTCGTCTGGACGAAGGCAAGATGAAAGATAACGAAGGGTTCGATCAGGACGGTATCGGTTCTGTCCGGGTCATCGCCAATGGGGCAGAACCGGAAGGGCCTGCCAAACGCCCGGCGCGTAAAGAGCCAGAGCTGCATTTTGGTGATGAACTGGCCATCGATCCTTTATTCGATTCCCCATCGACCCCTGTGACAGCAAAAACGGAAGAACATTCTTCCGAGATCGTTCCGGGCTCGCAACCTGAGGCGGCCGCTTCGGTACAGGCATCGGTTCCTGTACAGGAAACGGTTATCCCTGAGGTTGAAGATCAGGCAGAACCTGGCGTTGCCCAGCCTCAGGTACAGCTGGAGCCGCAATTGATTTCCACAGAGCAACCTATCACGAAACCGGTCGCTCAGATACAACAAGCTGAGGGTGGCCAGATTGAGGACGTTCAGGTTGAACCGGAACAGCCGATGGCCCCAGAGATGGTGACTGAACCCGAGGTGCCGGCAGAAGAGGCCAAGACTGAGCCGGATTTTCTGGTGCTGAATGTACATGCCCGTGGTGGCGAATTACTGACCGGTGTGAAGTTATTCCAGTGCCTGGAAAGACATCATCTGATTTATGGCGAAAATTCTGTTTATCATCGCCATGCTGATCTGGCCGGGACAGGTCCTGCCCTTTTCACTGTGGCAAATATGGTCAGCCCTGGCTACTTTCCTCAGGATCAACTGGAAGATTTTGCCACGCCTGGGGTTGCCTTCTACCTGATGCTGCCTTGTCATGGTCGTGCAGATGATAATTTCAATCTGATGCTGCAAACGGTGCAGCGTATTGCTGATGACATGGGGGCCGATATTCTGGATCATGAACGCAATCTGATTACGCCGCAGCGGTTGAAAGCATACCGGGAAAAAGCTAAGCAGTATCTGTGATGATACCGTTTGCGTTGTGAATACGTTTTAGGGCCCCTGATTGGGGCCCTAAATGTTGAGAATAAAGCATCAGAAACGATCGGGTTGTGTGACTGTCAGCCGTGGGCATGACAGGCTGGCCGGCAATTCAGGGGCAATACCCGATGGTTTTTGCGACAAGAATTGATGTAGGAAAAAAGAATGACAGACATCCAAGTAAAGTTGGCATCTCTGCGTGAACAGCTCACTTACCATGGTTATCTTTATTACGTAGAAGATAACCCAGAGTTACCGGATGCTGAATATGATCGCCTCATGCAGGAGTTACTGAAGCTGGAAGCTGAGCATCCGGAACTGGTGACACCAGACTCACCAAGCCAGCGTGTGGGGGGAGAGCCTCTGGCTGCATTTACTCAGGTGAGCCATGAATTACCGATGCTGTCTCTGGACAACGCATTTTCTGATGAAGATCTGACAAACTTCAACCGTCGTCTGACGGAGCGTTTGGCCGCCAGTGCTGTGGTCTCTTATTGCTGTGAACCGAAGTTGGATGGCCTGGCGGTCAGTCTGATGTATGAAAATGGTGTGTTGGTCCAGGCCGCAACACGTGGTGACGGCACGACCGGTGAAAATATTACGGCGAATGTCAAAACTATTCGGGCCATCCCGCTGAAACTGAGAGGGGATAACTGGCCTGCACGCTTAGAAGTGCGTGGTGAAGTGTTCATGCCCAAGCAGGGCTTTGAAGATTTGAATGCCCGGGCTGTGAAGAAAGGTGAGAAGACTTTTGCCAACCCGAGAAATGCTGCGGCAGGTAGCCTGCGACAGCTGGATCCACGAATTACGGCGACACGTCCTCTGAGTTTTTACGCCTATTCGGTTGGTGTGGTTGAAGGGGCAGCACTGGCCGGCAGTCAGTATGAGCGTTTGTGCCAGCTGAAAGGCTGGGGATTGCCGATGTGTCCGGAAACACGTTTGTTGCACAGCCTGGAAGATGTGATTGATTTTTATCAGGGGATTGGCGAAAAACGTCAGCAACTGAGTTATGAAATTGATGGCGTTGTGATCAAAGTTGATGACCTTGTCCAGCAGCAGCAGCTGGGTTTTGTTGCCAGAGCGCCGCGCTGGGCGATTGCCTATAAGTTTCCGGCTCAGGAAGAGCTGACGGTACTGAACAACGTTGAATTTCAGGTGGGCCGTACGGGGGCGATTACCCCGGTCGCGAAACTGGAGCCGGTTTCTGTTGGTGGCGTGACAGTGAGCAACGCAACCCTGCACAACGCCGATGAAATTGCCCGCTTGGGGGTCATGGTTGGTGATACGGTGATTATTCGCCGGGCTGGCGATGTGATTCCACAGGTTGTTTCGGTTGTGTTGTCCCGCCGGCCAGAAGATGCTCAGCCAATCGAATTTCCGTCTGAGTGCCCGGTGTGTCAGTCTGCGGTGGAACGTGTAGAAGGCGAGGCTGTTGCCCGTTGTTCGGGTGGGCTGATCTGCCAGGCGCAGCGTAAAGAAGCCCTGAAACATTTTGTGTCGCGCAAAGCACTGGATGTGGATGGTTGCGGGACGAAGGTGATTGAGCAACTGGTTGATAAAGAGATGGTTGCCACCCCCGCCGATCTGTTTAAGCTTTCTGCCGGCAAGCTGACGGGGTTGGAACGTATGGGACCGAAATCGGCGCAGAAGCTGGTGGATGCTTTTCAGGCGGCAAAAACGACGACATTGCCAAGGTTCCTGTACTCACTGGGTATTCGTGAAGTGGGCGAAGCAACCGCTGCGAACCTGGCCAATCATTTCCTGACGCTGGACGCGGTGATGGCTGCTTCTGAAGAGCAATTGATTGAAGTGCCGGATGTTGGCGCTGTAGTGGCGGCACATGTCTATAACTTCTTCCGTGAAGCGCACAATCGGGAAGTCATTACAGATTTGCTGGCCCAGGAGATTCAATGGCCGGAGATTGAAAAACCGTCCGAAGATGTTGCGTTGCCTTTGGCGGGCAAAGTGGTGGTACTCACCGGAACCTTGTCTCAACTGAGTCGTTCAGATGCCAAAGCAGCACTTCAGGCGCTGGGCGCGAAAGTGACTGGCAGTGTTTCTAAAAAAACAGATTTACTGGTTGCAGGTGAAGCGGCGGGTTCGAAACTGGCTAAAGCTCAGGAACTGGGCATTGAGATTTGGGATGAATCGGATCTAATTGCACAACTCAACAGCTGAGTCTTTATTCTTGCTGTAAAATCTGAAAAAGCCCGTCAAACTGGTGACGGGCTTTTTTATACCCGCCAAAAAGTGCACTTTTTTTTCTTCATATTTTTTATATGGCACCTGATTTTTTTTAATTTCTTTTATGAATATAAAAGTGAGCTTATATGGTGGTAATTATATAAGAGGCCGTTTCTTACATGAAAATGAAACCAATTTCGCAACATGCAAAAAAATACAATCAAGATCTCACTAATAATAATAATGTTTTTTTAATTCATTGTATTTAAAGGATTTAATTCGATACCTGAAAGCGTTTTAGTGGAATCATGACTAGGATCACTGATACTGGATAAATTTGCACTGAATCATATTTTTTTAATGAAAAATTAACTTTCTGATTGATGTTTTGCGTCGCGAAAGTAGTCTTAAGCCTGAACTGAATCAGTTCTCAACCAAACAAAAATATGATTGCGCAAACTCACAATAAGTTTGACTGACATATTGGGGAGAAAAACCTGACGTCAACGGCGGCCAACCTTTTTGACGCAGGTTCACAGCTAGATTTTTAGGAGTTTTCCATGGGTAATGTGTTTAAGCGTTCGCTATTAGGATTAGCCGTTGCATCAGCTGCAGTGGCGACGACTGCTCAGGCTGCACCGGCAACAGATACGGTGGATCTGTATGGTCAGGTTGCGGTTTCAGTCTGGCAACTCGGCGAAGATGAAATTGCAGATGGCAATCAGCCGCTGAAAGTTGAAAACGAATCCCGCTTTGGTCTGCGTGGCTCGAAAGAGCTGGCTCGTGGTCCAAATCTGATCTGGCAACTGGAAGGCGGTAACGTGGGTGACGATGGTACAGGCTCTGGTCTGGGTGTTCGTGATACTTTCGTTGGTGTGAGTTTTGACGACGGTGGTAAAGTACGTTTAGGTCGTATGTTGACCCCGCTGTATGAAGTGATCGATTGGCCATATTCAGGTCAGCGTGCCGGTGCAATCTTCGATGGTGGTGGTGATGTTGTGGGTGGTGCGCGCTATGACCGCCAATCCAATATGGTTCGTTATGACTCGGGCAATTACAGCGGCTTTACGTTTAATGTCGCTGCTGGCCGTGGCACAGAGAAAGATAAAGATTCAAATTTCTATGGTGTTGGCGCTCACTACGCGACAGGTCTGTTGACGCTCCATGCTGCTTATGAGATGGGTTCCGACCGTTCTGTCAGCGCATCCTCAACATTTTATCGCGCATGGTTAGCTCAGCAGGGCGGTAATACACCGAAGTTCGATGAAGTTGAAGGGAGCACGACCTCAGATACCGATGCTTACCTGTTGGGCTTTGAACTGAATCTTGGTGATTTTGGCCTCTATGGTGCGTATAAGCATGAAGCGGCTGATTATGAAGATGGTAAATTTAAGGTCGATGGTAGTGAGGTGACCTTTACGGATATGGACATCGAGCAGGGCAGCTACTCTGTTGGTGTGGTTTACAATGGTGTAGAGAACTGGCAGTTCAAGGCGAACTATGCTGCAAACCTGGAAGCTGATGTCAAAGGTAAGGCTTTCTCTGGTAGTGAAGACTACATTGTTTCAACCAACGTGACGTACTTCCTTGATGATTCTGCAATCACTTACTTACGCCCATACATGATTTCCAAAGACGACTCAGATGCTGAGTTTGGCTGGGGATGGGGTGTCGAGTACTACTTCTAATTGCTGAGCGACAACTGCCTTTTTCATTTGACCGGCCTCTTGGCCGGTCCTTTTGTTTTGATGGCATCGTAAATAAGAGTCAAGAAATCGGCAGGTTTAGCGTGCTTGCAATGCATGAAAAAGCACCCAAATGGGTGCTTTTGCTTATTTAAGTAGAATTAATACCGCAATGGCGATTAATTCATATTTTGTACGGCCCAGCTTAAGAAGGCTTTTTGAGTTTCAGGCGTGGCTTGCTTAAACCAGTATTGCAGCATTTTTTCAGCTTCCGGGTTGCTGGAAACGTTTTCTTTCGGGTTGGTGGTATTCGCTGGTTTTGCGGTGTGTTTGAGAGAGGCGATGCGTTCTGTACGGTTGTACTTTTCAGTCAGGTCGACAAAATCAGGTGAAAGGGTAAACCCGACGGCTAATTTGTCTGACTTCACCTCAATTGGATGTCCTTGTTCCAAAATACTGAAGTGAGGGGATTGGTCATATGCCTGGCCTTGAGCCAGCGTGTTGATTTTCGGCACCTCAAGCGTCAGCGTTGTGTTTTTGGCATCGAACAGAGCAACAAGAGGGACTGAATCGTATTTGGTCTTGAGGCTGCCAGATTCCATCACAATTTTACCGATCCGAAAAACGACCTGGTTCTGGCCATCGGGTAAAGTCAGGACCGGCTGATGATTAAAACCCAGTGATGAGTAGCCGGCATCCTGCTCATTCACGACCAGCAGATGGACGCCTTTCGGCAGCTCCAGGTTGACCTGTGCAATCGATGGGGTGGTAAAAGCCAGCAGCGCTGACGACAGGAATAAATTTTTTAATTTCATTGAGGCAATCCTTTAGCGCTTGTGGGGATCCAAGAATTTATTTGCAAAAATACAGTTTACTGGAGTGGTTAGCCTGGTAAAGCACTAAAAATGTCAATATTGAGGAATCTGAAGCGGGTCACTTTCGTGCTATCTCCTTACAGCCTGCTTACATGACAGACATCAATCGCAGGTTGAGGATTGCCGTGTCAGTGGTAGAATGCCGCTATTGCAGACTGCGTAAAGTCTTACATCAGTTTACGCCTATCGTTTGAATCATTTGTTTGAAGGTCTTTTCATGACGGTTAAAACTCGTTTTGCTCCCAGCCCAACAGGCTTCCTGCACGTTGGTGGTGCCCGTACTGCGTTGTATTCCTGGTTGTATGCCAAACACACCGGTGGTGAATTTGTGCTGCGGATTGAAGATACGGATCTGGAGCGTTCAACGCAGGAAGCCATCGATGCCATTATGGAAGGCATGGAGTGGCTGGGTCTGAACTGGGATGAAGGTCCTTACTATCAGACAAAACGATTTGACCGTTATAACCAACTGATCGATCAGTTGCTGGCGGAAGATAAAGCCTACAAATGCTATTGCCCTAAAGATCTGCTGGATGAAATTCGTGAAGAGCAGATGGCCGCGGGCCTGAAACCGCGCTACGACGCGAATCACCCTCGTATTATTGAAGCCAATGCCGCAGCAACTGCTGACTCTCCTTTCGTTATCCGTTTCCGGAATCCGAAAGAAGGCAGCGTGGTATTTGACGATCACATTCGTGGCCGTATCGAGATCAGCAACAGTGAGCTGGACGACCTGATCATTCGCCGGACAGATGGCAGTCCGACGTACAACTTCTGTGTGGTTGTGGATGACTGGGATATGGAAATTACCCATGTGGTTCGTGGTGAAGATCATATCAACAATACGCCGCGTCAGATTAACATCTACAAAGCGCTGGGTGCGCCGGTGCCAGAATTTGCACATTGCGCCATGATTCTGGGTGACGACGGTGCCAAGCTGTCTAAGCGTCATGGTGCCGTGAGCGTGATGCAGTATCGTGATGACGGTTATCTGCCAGAAGCGCTGCTGAACTATCTGGTGCGCCTGGGTTGGTCTCATGGTGATCAGGAGATCTTCACGCAGGAAGAAATGATCAATCTGTTTAGCCTGGATGATATCAGTAAGTCAGCTTCTGCATTCAATACCGATAAGCTGCGCTGGTTGAATAACCACTATATCAAGACGTCTGATCCTGAGTATGTGGCCAAGCACCTTCAGTGGCACCTGGATCATCAGGGCATTGATACTGCAGGTGGCCCGGCCGTGACAGAGGTGATTCAGTTGCTGGCTGAGCGTAGTGATACGCTGGTTGAGCTGGCAGCCCAGTCTCGTTACTTCTTTGAAGATTTCTCTGCATTTGACGAAGCGGCTGCGAAGAAGCACCTGCGTCCTGTTGCCAAAGAAGCGCTGGCGCTGGCCAAACAGAAAGCCGAAGCTCTGGATAACTGGCATACTGAGTCGCTGCATCAACTCATTCAGCAAACCTGTGAAGAGCTGGATGTCGGCATGGGGAAAGTGGGGATGCCACTGCGCGTTGCCGTGACCGGTCAGGGGCAATCGCCATCCGTTGACGCTGTCATGAATCTGGTTGGTAAAGCGCGTGTGATCGCACGAATTCAGATGGCTCTGGACTACATTGCACAGCGCGAAGCGAACGCCTGAGTCATATCGTTCGCCTGAAAAGTGTTGAGAAGCGGAGGTTTTTAACCTCCGCTTTTTTTGTACTTGGATCGTGCGCTATTTGTGCTGACGTTCATAGGTGTCTACACAAACCCAAAAGTTTTGTGCACCGGCACAGTACTGCATGGCATCTTTCGGGATTTGAGTTGGTGTTCCGGACAATGTATAGGCGAGCGAATTAAAGCTGATGGCCAGCAGCGCTGCCGTGATAAACATTGCGAACTTTTTCATAGCTCTCTCCTTTTATGACGACGGAAAGTCACCCACGAAAAGCGAACCTTCATGCGGTATGACGCTGAATTTTGTGGATCACTCTGCCTTTATCACTAATAGCCTAGAACAAGATCATATTTTTCAATTATTAAAAAGAGTCGGAATCATTTCATGGATATAAACTGAATGGCCGATAAAAATTTCAAGATGAGTTGAGATAACAGCATTGTGTCTCATGGCTGAGAATTAGATCGGGCTAAAAAAATTTTTGGCGTTGCTTGAGAGATGCTGGCAAGGAAATGGCGCTCCCTGCAGGAGTCGAACCTGCGGCCTTCCCCTTAGGAGGGGGACGCTCTATCCTACTGAGCTAAGGGAGCCTTCCTGAAATAGCAGGAAGGCCATTATACGCAAAAGTTGAGACTTTTTAACCCTTTAGTGCCTGCGTTGCGGTTGCTTGGTCAGTAAATCACCAGGTTGAATGCTGGCGGCAAGCTCATTTTGCTGAACGCTGAGTTCGGCCGAGCTTTCATAGACGCGATCGACAATTAAGGTAATCTGCGTTTCAACCATTCGGTTGCGGGAAATTCCATACTGATCAATGAAGCCTGCAGTGTGCCACAGTCTCAGGAGATCCCCCTGCTTCACACCATGTGCTCTGCCGACGTTGACCTGAACCTGATTCCCGTGTGCATTCACGACTTCCGGCAGACTTGCACGACAGGCCAGAGATGATTCCAGATCCAGCATGATGTTCCGGCCTGCCCGTTGTAAGGCTGCGCCATAGGGCGACACCCAGAAGCGGGCACTTTGGGTATCTACCTGGCTGATCCGTGAAAATGGCCATTCAGCCACTTCCCGGTACTTGCGCTGAACCAGCACTTCACCGGTTTTGCCGTCCATGACCTGAACTTCTACTGAGAACTGGCGGTTAATCTTGTCGCTGGACAACAGGCTTTGATCCAGCGTTGAGGTCAAATCGGTAATCTGGCCACTGACGATGTACTGAGCGTCATAGTCTTCTGCCAGCATCATCATTGCACTGGGGTTATCTGGCTGAACAGGGACTGCACTGGTGCCAGTGACCACAAAACTTTGGGACTGTTTACCGATTTGCCGCTTCAGCAATTGGGTAAAATCTTTGCCCACCTGATAAATGCCACCGAGTGCAGCCTGTTGAGGAATGGCTAGTGAGAAGTCACTGATCAGCATTCCTTTCTTATACTGGATGTTGTGGCAACTTTTTGCCGAGGGGTAAATATCGACCCGCGCCGTGACGTAATAATTGCCGTCTTTGATGAAACTTTTGCTGATCTGAACATGACGGACTTCAGTGCCATTGAACTGATAGTCCTGCCGATCTTCCTGCAAGTAAGGTTTCAGGTTGGAAAAGCTGGAAAAATCGGCGCCTGCGTAATGCATGGCGCGGTATACGGCGTCTTCAACCGCATTTGTCCGGGCTGATGACTTACTTTCCAACACAATTGCCTGACCAGTCACTTCAAACCAGGCGGCCTGCACTGGCAAAGCGGTAAGGATCCCCAGACCCAGAAGGGCTTTCCTGAGCGTCTTTTTCATAGATTTTCCAATTTCTGGCGTTTTCGGTACGATAATTGCTATGTTTTGTCTGTCGTTCAGGTTGAAGCCACACAAGGTTCAAGCCAGTTAGCCTAACAGCTTTTTACATTGCCAACATCCTGAGTCGCATGCTGATGTATGCAAAGAGTGTTCCTAAAAAGTCAAAATGGGAGCGCGGCGATGAAAAGTCATAAAGTTTTCGAGATAGCGGACGATAAAAGGCCATTGTCTCGTTTCTTCCGGAGCAGGGTAGAATGAAAAAATGGACCATCTTGCTGTTGTCGCTGCTGACAGCATCATGTACTTATTCACCAGTTTATAATGGTAAAGAGAGCTATACCGGCAGCAATTTCTTGCTGACGGAGACGCCTCGCCATACCATAGACTTCTTTATTGAAGGGATGACTAAGCAGCTGGTGGCGTCAAACCAGTATCTGACGGCAAAAACGCCGCTGGCGGTGACATCCTTTGTTGATATCCAGCAGATGAATGAAACCAACTGGCTGGGTAATGCGGTCTCTGAAGGCTTCATGTACCATATGCAGCAAATGGGTTTCACTGTGGTCGACTATAAGGCGACCGGGGCGATTCGTGTGACGCCGGAAGGGGATTTTTCCCTAAGCCGGAACTGGAAAGAGCTGGCTTCCGAGCAGCCTGTTGATTACGTGCTGACCGGGACGATGCTGCGTCAGGGTGGCGGCGTGCTGATTAATGCCCGTGTCATTGGAATGCGTTCGCGGGTTGTGATTGCCAGTGCGCAGGGCTTCCTGCCGGAAGACCGGATTGGCCGTGACCTGGATACACTGAATAAAATGCGTCTGGAGAATGGATTGCTGATCCGTTCTGAAGCGACAAAATTTGAGAATAACTCAATTATTTTAAAACCTTAGGAGTCACTATGCGGTTTTGGTGGATGGCTGTTTTGCTGATTACCCTGTCTGGTTGCCAACCATTAACGGAATTTCGCAACGTTAATCTGATTACTGCGGTTGGGTATGCCTCGATTAGCGAACAGCGAGGCCAAACCATCGAAGAAAAGCGGATCCGAGCGATGCGTGCATCCAAGCTGGACGCTTACCGTGAATTGACTGAGCAGGTCTATGGGATGCGAATCAGTGCCAGAGCTGGCCTGACGGACCAGCAACTGGGCTCTGAAGAAACGGATGGTGCGGTTGATGGTGTGATCCGTGGCGCGGAAGTGGTTCGTAGCTACCCGGTAGGGGATAGCTATGTGACTGAAATGCAATTAGATCTCGGTAAAATGGAACGGATGAAACAGCAGGGTGAGGTTTATCATGTGCCTGCAAACCAGTCTGTGATGTTCTGATTCTCGAAAGTATCTACAAAAAGCGGCAAGGTGATGCAAAACCTTGCCGCTTTTTTATGTTTGCCGAAAGGAAAGTTCGAATTAGCTTTTGGCTTCTTCCTGCGCTTTGTCTTGCGCGTCATCAATTTTGAAAACCGGTAATTGCCAGCGATACTGCATTGCCGCAAGGCGTAACAGGAAACCGGTGACCAGCGTCACGCCAATGGCGATGTTTTCCGGGACTGCAAAATACAGCTGGGCCATGTACAGGCCCGCGGCAATAAAGGCGACGGAAGCATACAGCTCTTTATGCAGGACCAGCGGCGTCCGGCGGCAAATCAGATCGCGTAACAGGCCGCCAAATACGCCAGTGACGACAGCCGCCATCAGACAGATGATGATCGGCTGCTCCATGTTCATGGCTACCCGGCATCCCAGAATGCTGAAAACGATCAGACCCAGAGCATCTAACACAACGAAGACTTTATGGAAGCGCACCACTAAAGGTGCAATCCAGGTGGTCACTAAACCGGCTACACAGGTAATCAGCAGGTACTGTGGGTTTGCAATCCAGTTCAACGGGTAATGACCCAATAAAATATCCCTGACTGTGCCGCCGCCAATCGCAGTTGCACTGGCAACCAGCATCACACCAAACCAGTCCATGTGGCGTTTGCCGGCCGCTAATGCGCCTGTCATCGCTTCTGCAGTGATGCCGACAATATATAAAACGGTTAATAGCATGAAAAATCAGACTCTTAATGAAAAGTGAGGAGAACAGATCGCCATGGTAAATGTGATTTGTGTCAATATCCAATGAAATTTTTCAGTGTTTTCATGAGATGTCGTAATCCTGACACTGCGGTGGAGAGTGAACGGGGGGAGTTCATGATTGGCTGTAATATTCATGCTCATGCCATCATCAAAATGAATGCAGCAATGTTATGAATAGCGCTGAATCTACTGGATTGTTATCGGGTAAAAAGCTCGGAAAGGATAATGGCGCTATCGAGTCAATTTATTGACACTTGCGCCAGGCCAGATTGGGTCTTCAGGCTTTCAGATTCGTTCCGATGGAACGCAGGTTCTGAGCGACGCCTTCTTTGTTGTAGGTCTGATGATGTCCCAGACTTTGCTGAAAGAGATTATTCAGTTTATGAAAGCTGAGCTGAGCGCGTTGCAGCGCGGCACCATTGAGTTCATTGTGGTGCATGCATTCGCTGAGCAGGTTCTGAATGGTGTCGACCTGACGGGTGAAGTCAGGATTTTCTTTCAGTTGGTTGCTCTGGCTATGGCGGGCAATTTGCTGATCCTGGAGCTGAATTTTATCGACCAGCTCTTTTTTATCTTTGGCAAACCGGGTGATGTCGCCAGACTGACGTTTCACAATGGCCTCTCTTTCCTGTTCCAACAGGCGTAAGAGAGCCTCAAGTGTGGCATGTTGCTGGGCAAGTAGTTGTTCAATGGTCGGCGACATAGGTCAAACTCCGGCAAAACTGCGGCGAGCGACTGATCATATCAGAGCCCGCGCAGTTCGTCCTCAAAACGCATCATATTACTTGCCAGACGATCTGCATCGACTTTGTAGGAACCATTGCTAATCGCATTTTTGATCGCTTCGACCTTGTTGCGGTCGATACTGGGTTCAGCTGCCAGCTGCTGATGGATTTGACCAACGGCACGGGCCTGTGAACTGAGAGAAACGGCGTCCCTTGGGGCGTGACTGGTTTCTTCTCGGGTTTCAGTCCTGCTCTGATTGGTATTGGTACTGCTGCTGTTACGCAGATTGGCCAGAAGCTGACCGCTGCGCAGGGAATCAATACTTGCCATAATCATGTTGCCTTAAACAGATATTCATCGGTAATGCCCTGCTATCGGCAAGGCTCTGTATAACTTTAGCATTTTTTTAATATCTGACGGTGACTTCGCCAACGGCTGTAATCGTCGCACTGACGATGCGGCGGGACTTATTGTTTTGCACCCGGATTTCTTCACCCAAGGAGCCGTCCGATAAGGCGGTTCCTTTGGTGACAATGTTCAGGCCACTCTGACCGGCTTTGATGATGACCGAATCATTCCTGCACACCAGGCAGATATCATTGCCTTCAACGGCTTCGCCCATATTGATGTTTCGTTTGACCGTTGAGCCGATAATTTGCTCCGGGTATTCAAAAACAATGCTTCGCTGGAAGCGAGTTTCAACCTGGTCGACTTTCAGGTCAGATGCATGAATCACGGCACCACGGGCCAGCGGCCGGGCAGCAACCACACGAGGGAGTAAGAGGCTCACCTGCACTGGCACATAGACCTGCCAGCCTGAAGTTGGGCAACTGATGAGTACAGTGACGTTTCCGTTGAGCGACTGTTTTCCGGGCACTGAACGATTCAGGGGTTCCTGGCAGTCTCCGATGCGTAGACGGTTGTCCAATTCTGCAGCGGAAATTTGCAGTTCCCCCCGCTCTGGTCTGAGCACCAGGCTGCGGATGTGATCTGTTGCTGCCTGGCGCACATTACTGAGCATATTATCGCTAGCAGCAATTGCATTCGCGCTTAAGAAACCGCAGAGTATGCCGATAAAGATCAAACAGAGTGTTAAATGTGTTCTTTCGGTCACGATTTTTGCTCTTTTTAGGTCGCTTTCAGGGGCTACAATTGCACCATGATAGGGGATTTTGAGTCGGATTACTCGTTTATCCTTCAAAATTGTCTATTTTAACAACAATTCAATTCGACAACTTTGGAGTCAGGTATATGTCGGGGATTTTGGATTCTGTGAATCAGCGCACTCAGCTTGTGGGACAAAACCGTCTGGAGCTGCTGACCTTCAAGCTGAACCGCCGTCAGCGCTACGGTATCAACGTCTTCAAGGTGAAAGAGGTACTTCAGTGCCCGAAGCTCACAGCGATGCCAAATCTCCATCCGCTGGTCAAAGGAATCGCTCACATCCGTGGTCATACCATTTCTGTGATTGATATGAGTCTGGCAACGGGGGGTCGTCCGATTGAAAACACAGAGAATTGTTTTGTGATCATCTCCGAGTTTAATCGCTCTGTGCAGGGTTTTTTAGTGTCCGCTGTTGAGCGAATCATTAATATGAACTGGGAGGAAATTCTGCCGCCACCGAAAGGGGCAGGAAGTACCAATTATCTGACTGCGGTGACAGAAATTGATGGTGAACTGGTTGAAATTCTGGATGTCGAGAAAATTCTGGATGAAATTTCGCCAAGAACCACTGAAGTCTCTGAGTCACTGCGCGAAGAAATGCTTCATGAGAATCCGGTCACGCGCCGAGTTTTGGTGGCAGATGACTCCAGTGTTGCGCGTAAGCAGGTACAACGAGCCATCAAATCGATTGGTTGCGAATGTATTCTGGTGAAGGATGGCCGAGAGGCGCTTGAAAAGTTACGCGCAATGGCGAAGGAAGACAGTATTTATAATCAGCTTGATTTGGTCATTTCGGATATTGAGATGCCGGAAATGGATGGTTATACGCTGACAGCGGCCATCAGAAATGATGCCAATCTAAAAGATTTACATGTTATCCTGCACACCTCGTTGAGCGGGGTATTTAATCAGGCCATGGTCGACCGAGTTGGCGCGAATGCATTTATTCCCAAGTTCAATCCCGATGAACTGGGTGCAGCGGTCAAAGCGGCCATGCCTGGATAAACTGACGTTAGAGTAGTAGATGACAGCCATAACAATTAAAGACCAGGAATATAGAGATTTTTGCCGTTTTTTAGAAGGACAATGCGGTATCGTTCTTGGCGACAGCAAACAGTATCTGGTTCGGAGTCGCCTGAGTCCTTTGGTTAGCCGTTTTGGCTTGGCGTCGCTCTCGGAATTGCTGCAGAATGTTATTTCCGGCCGGAACCGTGAATTGCGGGTTGCGGCTGTAGATGCCATGACGACCAACGAGACACTGTGGTTCAGGGATAGTTATCCCTTTACGGTGCTGGCAGAGAAAATTTTGCCTGAACTGGCGAACCATAAGCGTCCGATCCGAATCTGGTCGGCTGCAAGTTCTTCGGGTCAGGAACCGTATTCCATTGCGATGACGGTGCTGGAGACGCAGCAGCGTCGTCCGGGTATGTTGTCGCTGGGCACTCAGGTGACAGCAACGGATATCTCACAAACCATGCTGGATATGTGCCGAACCGGGGTTTATGACAGTCTGGCGCTGAGTCGTGGGCTGTCTCCGGAGCGCCGGCAGGCTTTTTTTGAGCCAATCGGCAATGGCCGGATGCGCATCAGCAGTAAAGTGAAGCAGATGGTGAACTTCCGTCCGCAGAACCTGAAAGACAGTTATGCACTGTTGGGTAAGTTCGACGTGATTTTCTGTCGTAACGTGCTGATCTACTTTGCCCCGGAAATGAAAGCCAAAGTTTTGAATCAGATGGCAGCCAGTTTGAATCCCGGCGGTTATCTGTTACTGGGTGCATCAGAATCACTGACGGGTCTGACAGACCGTTTTGAGATGGTCCGCTGTAATCCCGGGATCATCTACAAACTGAAATAAATATGAAGGGCCCGTTTCGGGCCCTTTTGCTATGCCTGCATTGCCGAATGCGTTCCTTGGTATAGAAAAACCCCTTCCTATTAATGTTGGCACGCCCTTTGCAGTTATTTCTGCAAGTTATTCAGGAGGCAGACGATGGCCATTTCTTTTGATAAAGCACTCGGTGTACACCAATACACAGTCGGCGTCCGCGGCAAACGGGCGGAAACCCTTGCCAGCAATATCGCCAATGCCAATACACCAGGCTATAAAGCAAAAGATCTGGACTTCCAGCGTGCCTTGAATGCGGCAACATCAGAGGCAAAGATTGGCCTCAGTCGCACCAATCAGCGGCATATTGCTGCCTCCACAACGGTGATGGGCGAACAGAAATACCGGATTCCAAACCAGCCGGATACGGGGGATGGCAACACGGTTGACGCCCAAGTGGAACAAAATCTGTTTATGCAAAACGCGCTGGAATATCAGGCATCGCTGGATTTTCTGGGCTCAAAATTCAAAAACCTGAGCAAGGCATTAAAAGGGGAATAATCAATGAGTTTGTTTAACGTTTTTAATGTCACCGGGTCGGCAATGAGTGCAGAATCCGTGCGTTTGAATACCACAGCCAGTAACCTGGCGAACGCCAATACCGTCAGCAGCTCAGCGGCGGAAACGTATAAAGCCCGTCAGCCGGTCTTTGAAGCGGCGTTACAAAGTGCCAGTTACCAGCGTGATGAAAGTGTGCCTGTGCGGGTGAAAGCGATTGTTGAGAGTCAGAAACCTCTGACAGCGGAGTATAACCCGTCGCATCCTTTGGCAAATGCTGAAGGCTATATCTACAAACCAAATGTGAATGTGATGGAAGAGATGGCAAACATGATCTCAGCTTCACGTTCCTACCAGAGCAATGTTCAGGTTGCAGATGCGAGTAAGCAGATGCTGATGCGAACACTGCAGATGGGCCAATAAGGGTAAGGAGTGACTGACATGACCGGTATTAAAGGCGCAGGTCAAAGCCCTTTGTCCTATGTTGACCAGCTCAAAAGTATGCAGGAGAAAAAACTGCAGTCTGAGCAGAAAGTCACGGGACAACAAGAGCTGAAGCAGGAAGATTTTCTGTCGCTGCTGACCAAACAATTGTCGCAGCAGGACCCGTTCAAGCCTGTTGGGAACGATCAGATGATCGCACAGATGGCGTCGTTTGCCACGGTTGACGGCATCAGCAAAATGAACGACCAGTTTGGCGGCCTGAATGCGGCTATGACCTCAAATCAGGCGCTACAGGCATCTTCATTAGTGGGGCGTGACGTCCTGGTACCAAACCCGACGGCTTCGAAAAACGTGGAAGGTGGCATTACCGGGATGGTTAAGTTACCGCAATCACTGAACAGCCTGATTGTCCGCGTTGAGAATGCCGCTGGTGAACTGGTTCGCTCCTTTGATATGGGGGCAAAACCTGCCGGGGACCACCGTGTTGCATGGGATGGCAAAGATGACAACGGCAACATGTTGCCAGCCGGTCAGTATCAGCTGAAAGTCGGCGGCTTTGCCGACGGCAAGAGTACCGAATTTGATGTATCGACTTATGCCAATGTGAACAGTGTGCTGCTGGGCAATGGTGATGGTAACGTCATGCTGAATCTGGCGGGCTTTGAATCCCCGATCAAGCTATCCGACGTGCTGGAAGTCGGTCAGGCATAACAAAATATACAGCGCCTGCCGGCAGAGGGTACGGCAGGTGAGATAAGACATACGCTGTACACAGAATTCAGGAGAGTTACCCATGGGTTTTAATGTCGCACTCAGTGGTCTGGGCGCAGCTCAGAAAGATCTGAACACCACAAGTAACAACATTGCCAACGCCAATACTTACGGCTTTAAAGAGTCGCGGGCCGAATTTGGCGATGTGTACTCCCGCTCAATTTTTTCTAATCCGAAAACCACCACGGGTGGCGGTGTACAGACCTCAGTGGTTGCGCAGCAGTTCCATGAAGGTTCCAGTATTTATACCAATAACCCAATGGATCTGCGGATTTCCGGAACCGGCTTCTTTGCGGTTGCTGATCAGCGTCTGGAGCCGAACAACAACAGCTTAACCCGGAACGGTGCATTTCACCTGAATAAAGACAACTACATTGTCAACTCAGAAGATCAGTTCCTGCTGGGTTACGGTGTGGATCAGGAAACCGATCAGGTGGTTTCTTATGAACCGCAGGCACTGAAAGTGCCGGATCAGTTTGGTCAGCCAAAGGCGACCAGTCAGGTTGATATCGGTGTGAACCTGCCTGCAAATGGTGATCCAAAGGACATCAACCAGTTTAATTTCGAAGATCCGGATACGTATAACAAGTCAACGTCGGTGACCATGTATGATTCACTGGGTCAGCCGTACAAAATGACCAGTTACTATGTGAAGGACAACACACAGCCAAACCGCTGGGCAACCTTCTATACAGTCACCGATGCCGATGGTGAAAAACCACTGGATATTGACGGTGGTGCAGCGACCAATGTTGCCGGTCATGCCGGTGCCTATGTCGATTTTAACTTCGATGGAACTGTGGCGCAGATCAACGGTGGTGATCCGATGGTCTCCGAGAATTTTGCTGCTGCCGGGATCAGCATGAACGGTGCAGACGCCAGTCAGACCCTGAACTTCAATTTTGATGCCCCGACGCAGTATGCTGCACCGTTTGAAGTGCGCAGATTCAGTGAAAATGGTGCAACCACCGGTTATTTGTCGAAAGTTGACGTTGATGCGAAAGGATCGATTGTTGCGACTTACAGTAACGGCGAAAACATCACGCTGGGTCGTGTGGGTATGGTCCGTGTGCCGAACGAGCAGGGCCTGCTGAAAAAAGGTGGCACGCAGTGGGACGTGAGTCAGGATTCAGGTGCTGCTGTCTGGGGTGAAGCGACTTTTGGTGCATTCGGCTCAGTTAAAAGCGGTACGCTGGAACAGTCGAACATTGATATGACGCAGGAGCTGGTGGATCTGATCACCGCTCAGCGTAATTTCCAGGCTAACTCCCGTGCGCTGGAAGTGGATAACAGTCTGCAACAGACTATCCTGCAAATCCGCTAATCGAAACTGTTACAGATTGCCGCCTGACTTCCGACAGGCGGCAATGTTTGTCCTTTCTTATTTCTTTCTGTTGTCATTTCTTTGGCGCTTTGACCGCCATGATTCTGGGTGCTGGGAAGCTGATCCCAGTAATTCTCTGATCTTTCACCGCTTTGAATACCATTTCAAATGGTTTCCTAAAACTGGTACGCATATTGCTTCTATTGATGCAGTACTGATTGGGAGACTCAAAATGGATCGTGCACTGTATTTGGCAATGAGTGGCGCTAAGCAGGATATGCATGGCTTGCAGCTTCATGCCAACAACCTGGCCAACGTTCGGACCACAGGCTTTCGCGCTGATTTAGAACAGGCGCGCAGCATGCAGGCGTTTGGCGAAGGCATGCCGAGCCGAGTATTTACCATGACTGAAAGAGCAGGGCAGGATTTTGCCCAGGGCGCTGTGATGACCACAGGCCGTGACCTCGATGTTGCCGTTGAAGGGCAGGGTTGGCTGGCGGTTCTGGATGCGACTGGACAGGAGTCCTATACCCGGGCCGGGCACCTGAAAATTGACCAGACGGGTTTGCTGCAAAACAGTAATGGCAGCCTGATGGTCGGTGAAAACGGCGGCCCAATTTTTATTCCGCTGCCAGTCAGCAAAATTGAGATTGGGAAGGACGGCACTGTATCTGTCCGCCCACAGGGCGCGCCAGCCGATGCGATGGAAGTGGTTGATCGCATCAAGATGGTGAGACCCGACAACAGCGAATTATTTAAAGACGTTGATGGTCTGTTTAAATCAAAAGTGCCGGCACAGATGTTTGATGCCGATGCAGAGGTCACGCTGCTCAGCGGCGCGCTGGAAGGCAGTAATGTGAATGCCGTTGGCGAAATGACCAGTATGATCGATCTGCAGCGTCACTTTGAAATGCAAGTGAAGTTAATGAAAACCGCAGAGGAAATGGACCAGGCGTCTTCTTCTCTGCTGCGTTTGGGCTAATGAGGAAGGAATAACACATGCATCCAGCACTATGGGTCAGTAAAACCGGTCTTGACGCGCAGCAAACCAATATCTCGACCATTTCGAATAACCTGGCGAACGCCTCAACGATCGGTTTCAAAAAGAGCCGTGCGGTTTTTGAAGATCTGTTTTACCAGAATATTAACCAGCCTGGCGGTCAGTCCAGCCAGGACACAACATTGCCATCCGGTCTGATGCTTGGTGCGGGTGCCAAGGTGGTTGCAACGCAGAAGGTGCACACCCAGGGCAACACCCAGACGACCAACAACGCGATGGATATGATGATCGAAGGGGATGGCTTCTTCCAGATCTTGCTGCCGGACGGCAATATCGGTTATACCCGAAACGGCCAGTTTACGGTGAACCAGGAAGGTCAGATGGTGACCTCTGGTGGCGGTTATCTGCTGCAGCCTGAAATTGTCGTCCCTGAAGATGCTGTGGCAATCACGGTCGGGACTGATGGTGAAGTATCGGCCCGAATCCGGAACCAGCAGGAAAATGTGGTGCTGGGTCAGCTGACCACGGTGGATTTCATCAACCCGGGTGGTCTGGAGCCGATTGGTCAGAACCTGTTTTTGCCAACGGGTGCCAGTGGTGATCCGCAGGAAGGCGTGCCAGGACTGGATGGCTTCGGTCAGATTCGTCAGTCGATGCTGGAAACCTCTAACGTGAATGTCACCGAAGAACTGGTCAACATGATTGAAGCCCAGCGTGTGTACGAAATGAACTCGAAAGTGATTTCGACTGTCGACCAGATGCTGAGCTACGTGAACCAGCAGCTTTAATCAAGGGGCAAGGGCAATGAAAAGGAACTGGCTGTTCACCGCGCTGATACTGACACTGACTGGCTGTGTGCAGATGCCTGATCGGCAGAATGAGCTGGCACAGGCGACCACCAATGTTGATGCTGTGGAAGGGAAGCAGGAGTCACCGAAGGGCGATCTGATTGATTTGGTTCGTCGTCGCGAAGACCCGCAGGCGGGTGATCCGGCCTGGACCGGTGTTCGCCCTCAGGAAAAGCCGGCTCACTATGCGACGGCAACCGGTTCTCTGTTCAGTCAGGCCCTGGCCCAGGATATGTACGATGATACCCGCCCGCGTGGCATCGGTGATATTGTGACCGTGTTGCTGGCGGAGAAAAATAAAGCCAATAAAAGTGCCAGTACCGATGTCGGCAAATCGACGGATCTGAGTATGGATCCACTGACATTGGGTGGCCAGGCGCTGTCAATTGGTGATCGCGACATCTCCTACAGTGTGAGTAACGAGAACAAATTCACCGGTAATACTTCTGCTGATCAAAGTAACAGTATTCAGGGTTACATTTCGGTGGAAGTTGTGGATGTGCTGGCAAATGGCAACCTGCTGGTCCGTGGCGAAAAGTGGCTGACCCTGAATACCGGCGATGAATATATTCGCGTGAGTGGCACGATTCGCCCGGATGATATCTCGCAGGAAAACACCATTGAATCAACCCGGATTGCCAATGCCCGAATTCAGTATTCAGGCACGGGTGACCGACAGGATGTACAGGAGCAAGGCTGGCTGGCCCGCTTCTTTAACGTCAGCCTGTAAATTGCTTTTTGACCGATGAACCGCTACCCGACGATGAGAACAATGACCGTGACCAGAACAATGCTATGGGCAGGACTCGCCCTGTTAATGGCTTTCCCTTTGCAGGCAGCCCGAATTAAGGATGTTTCTGAAGTCGCCGGGGTACGGAGTAACCAGTTGTCAGGCTATGGTCTGGTGGTAGGTCTGCCGGGAACCGGCGAAAGCACGCCGTTTACCGATCAGAGCTTTAATGCCATGCTGCAAAACTTCGGCATTCAGTTGCCGGCTGGCACTAAGCCGAAGACGAAAAACGTGGCTGCTGTGGCCGTGAGCGCAATTTTGCCGCCCTTTACCAAACAGGGTCAGCATATCGATATTACGGTGTCTTCCATTGGCTCGGCGAAAAGCCTGCGTGGCGGCACGCTGTTGCAAACCTTCCTGCGGGGTCTGGACGGCAAAATTTATGCGGTGGCTCAGGGCAGCCTGGTCGTCGGCGGTTTCAGTGCTGAAGGTCTGGATGGCTCCAAGCTGGTGGGGAATAACCCGACAGTGGGCCGGATTGCGAATGGCGCGATTGTCGAACAGGAAGTGCCGAACCCGTTCAGTCGTGGCGATCATCTGACGTTTAACCTGTTTGAATCTGATTTCACCACAGCTCAGCGTATGGCGGATGCCATCAACCAGTTTTTAGGCCCGGACATGGCTGCACCAGTGGATGCCACCTCAGTGCGTGTCCGTGCACCGCGTGATGTCAGCCAGCGTGTGGCTTTTCTCTCAACCATTGAGAATCTTGAATTTAACCCGGCAGATGGCTCGGCAAAAATTATTGTGAATTCACGAACCGGAACCATTGTGGTCGGTCAGCATGTGAAACTCAAACCGGCCGCGATTACACACGGCGGGATGACGGTCTCGATTGAAGAAAACCCGACGGTCAGTCAGCCCAACCCGTTTTCCGGTGGAGAGACGGTTGTTGTACCCGATTCACAAATTCAGGTCACCGAAGAAGATTCTCGTATGTTTAAGTTCAATCCGGGGATTACGCTGGATGAGCTGGTTCGTGCGGTGAATCAGGTCGGGGCTGCCCCTTCTGACTTGATGGCCATACTTCAGGCGCTGAAACAGGCTGGAGCCATCGAAGGGCAACTGATCATTATTTAATTCATGTTGCGTGCGGTCATACTGGGCTACACGCGAACACAGACCTCAACACAGACCAAAGACGACACAGATTACTGACGATGAAATCGACGGATCCTGGCTTTATCAACGACCTTGCGAATCTTGACCGCCTGCGGGCAGGCATTAAGGGCAAAGGCGACAAGGAAAACCTGAGGGCAGCAGCAGAGCAGTTCGAAGCCCTGTTTACCCAAATGCTGTTTAAGTCGATGCGTCAGGCAAATGAAGTGTTTGAGTCTGATCTGATGAGCAGTTCGAACACCAAATTTTTTGAAGAAATGCGCGATCAGCAGATGTCCAGTGAGCTGAGTGCCCGAGGTTCGCTGGGGCTGGCTGATTTGATTGTTGAACAACTGGCCGCACTGGATAAGCCACCGGCAACACCGGAAGCGCAGGCCAAAGCCGAGGAAGAAAAAGCGGCGAACTTTGAGGCACTGCAAAAGTCTCGTCAGGTTTCAGCAAATGATGTGCTGGCGAAAGTGTTTGCACAGCAAGAGACTGAGCAGCCTTCCAAAGACAAAGCGACCCTTGCTGCTTCAGCTACAGCAGCGACTGAAAACAGCGTGGTTCTTCCACCGCTGCGTCAGCCAAAAGATAAACCTTTTGCTTCACCGCAGGATTTCGTTTCTCGCATGCGTCCGTTTGCTGAAAAAGCTGCAGGTCTGCTGGGCACAGATCCGGCCGTCCTGATTGCACAGGCGGCACTGGAAACCGGCTGGGGTAAAAAGGTGGTTCGCAATGCGGCCGGAGACAGTAACAACCTGTTCAATATTAAAGCGGATCAGCGCTGGGCCGGGAACAAAGTTGCCACCCAGACGCTGGAATATCATGACGGCATTCCGGTTCAGGAGCGTGCCGCTTTCCGTTCTTACAACAGTTACGAAGACAGCTTTAACGACTACGTTCGTTTCCTGAACGACAACCCGCGTTATGCCGATGCACTGGCTTCACCGGAAGACCCGCGCCGCTTTATCCGTAATCTGCATAAAGCGGGTTACGCCACGGATCCGAAATACGCCGACAAGATCATCAATGTGATGGATACGGTTCGGAAACTGATGAAATAACAGGATTGCCGCTGCGTTCCGGCAGCGGCAATCTTTATCCTGCTTCTTTTATCCTGCTTCAGCGAACCCATGCGTGATTTGTGGTTTTTTCAGCTGTTCAAGCGGGACTTCCTCAAACTTGTCTGTTGTGATTCTTCGCATGATGCATCCCGGCCCCGGAAGATTGGTGATACTGAAATCAGGCACTTCATACGGATTGGCAAAGAGCAGGGTTTGAGCACAGTCCATCATGAGTGGATTCCCTGAATCATCCAGTGTTTCAAACCTGCCTGTGTTGATGTATCGGTGGCCATCCGGTCCCAGCATCACTTTGGTTTCCGGATCCTGATAGAGCAGGAAGGTATCAACAAAGAGTGGATTGCCATCCGGATCATAGGCATTGGGCAAATCTTCAGCCTGGGTCAGAGCTGACAGGAGCGCCAGCGTTATCGTGATGGTCAGTTTCATTTTCAGCATGATTTATTTTCGCCATTAAATGCGCACGGGTTCATATTTGTTCAAGCGATGTCATCCGTCAAATCTTTGTGTTCAGGATTTTTCCGGCAATGATTTGCCTTGAGCGAACCGGAATGAATCAAACCCCTTTAAAAACAATGTTCTGAATGTTGGAACGATTTTTGCAGAATATCTGCCAGTGAAGTAACTCCCTGAGGTTTTCTGGAGGCGCAATGGCGTTCGACTTGCTCAGTTTGGGCTCTCAAGGTGTGTTAACAGCGCAACGGCAGCTGAATACCACCAGCCATAACATCAATAACGTCAACACGGAAGGTTATAGCCGCCAGTCTGTGGTGCAGGAGACGAACGATCCGTTCTGGTCTGCCGGCAATAACTACGGGACGGGCGTGCATGCGGCAGAAGTTCGCCGCGGTTATGATCAGTTTGCCACCAACGAGCTGAACCTCACCACCACCAACCACAGTTATGCGACTGAGCGTGACGGCCAACTGGAACGGCTGGATAAGCTGCTCGCCAATAGTGCCAGTCAGGTGCCGCAGGACATGAACCAGTGGTATGACGCGGTGAAAGCCATGGCAGACAGCCCGAGCGATCTCGGTGCCCGGAAAGTCGTGCTGGAAAAGGCGAAGATGGTTGCGGCGGGCCTCAATGATACCCATCGGGTACTGGCTGAGCAGAAAGATGTCACCAACGACGTGCTGGCAAAGACGCTGAACCGGGTGAATGACATCGGTCGTGAGCTGGTAGAAATTCATGAGGCGTTGCTGAAAACCCCGAATGGCGGTGCAGATAATGATCTGATGGACAAACATCAGACGCTGATCAATGAACTGTCGACCTATACCAAGGTCACGGTGACCCGCAAAAATACTGAAACTTTTAATGTCCTGATCGGTACCGGTCATACGCTGGTCTCTGGCACCCATGCCAGTGAGCTGAAAATGATCGATGGTGATCCGGATCCGCAACAGACCCGACTGGCGGTCGTGGCGGGTAAATCGCTCAAGGCTATCAGTTCCGATGATATTGGCGGCAAACTGGCGTCCTTGTTTGAATACCGCGACAAAACCTTGCCGCAGGTGATGGATGAGCTGGGCAAAATGGCCGTTGGCTTTACCGATTCTGTGAACCAGTTACAGTCGCAAGGGCTGGATCTGAACGGACGTGTGGGTGAGGTCATGTTTACCGACGTGAACGCGCCGGAAGTGGCGGCTTCACGTGCCTTGATCCCGCGAGGTTCCAGTGCTCAGGTCAGTGTTTACATTGAGGATCTGAGCAAGCTGAAAGGCGGTGAGTATGAGTTGGGCTTTAACGGCAGTCAGCATACGCTCAAGCTGCCGGATGGCTCAACGCAGACGGTGATCCCCAGTGGTATCCCCCCAAGTTTCAGTGTGGATGGCGTGCGGATAGAAATTGCCGCTCCGATTGCCAACGGTGACAAGATACTGCTGCGCCCGACCCGCAATGCTGGCCGGGATGTTCAGGCAGTCATGACAGACCCGGCAAAAATTGCCGCCCAGAGTTACAACAGCTCAGCGACACAAACCCAGGGTAAGGCCGCCTTTGCAATCACTTCCGCAGGACCGCTGCGTGAGTTCCAGGTCGCGGTTTCTCCGGATGCCTCGCAGTTTGCCGTGCTCGACATGCAGGGCAATGTGCTGCAGCCGCCACTGCCATATCCACCGAATGGCCCGGTGGCTGTCGGGGGCACCAGCTTTACCCTGAGTCATGGTGCTATCGGAGGTGATGTGTTTGCGGTGAACCTCAATGCGGCAACCGGTGATAACGGCAACCTGATCAAAATGCAGGATCTTCAGAATATGAAGGTCATGAATCAGGGCCGTTCCAGTGTGATTGATGTCTACGAAGGGCTGAATACCGAGATGGGTGTCCAGCGCGCTTCGGCGGCACGGCTGAAAGAAGTCGGACGGCAGGAAAAAGAAGCGGCGCAAAGCCGTGTCGCTGAGATTTCCGGCGTGAACCTGGATGAAGAGGCCGCGAACATGATGAAGTTCCAGCAAGCTTATATGGCGTCGTCGCGCATTATGACGGTGGCCAATGAAACCTTTAATACATTGCTGAATGCCGCGCGATAAGGAGTTAAAACCGTATGATTAGCCGAATTGCCAGCTTTCATAACTATCAGTCCGTGGCGAACGATATGACCCGCCAGCAGGTGAAAGTGGCGCACAATCAGGAACAACTGGCGTCCGGGAAGCAGTTGCTGACCGCCGGTGATGATCCGGTTGCCTCGATTTATGTACAGAATTTTTCTCAGCAGAATACGGAAATTGATCAGTCACTGCGTTCCATTACGCTGGCACGCAATCGCCTGAACAGCGAAGAAGTGGCGATCTCCGATGCAGAAACGCTGCTGGACGATGCCAAGCGTAAGGCGATGTCTATGGTGAACGGTTCGTTGTCAGATGACGATCGGATTGCACACATGCAGGATCTGCGCGGTCTGTTCGACTCGTTCATGCATTTGGTGAACACGCAGGATGAATCCGGTAATTTCGTGTTTGCCGGTAACCAATATGACAAGCAGCCCTTCTTCCGGGACGGTAACGGTACTGTCAGTTACGTCGGTGACAGCTATCAACGGATGTCCAAGGTGTCATCCAATGTTGAAGTTCCGGTAAATGACCCGGGCGATAAGCTGTTTATGGAAATTGATAACCCGTACGGCGATTACCAGCCGGACTATGCACTGCAGTCCGGATCGTTGTTACTGCTGTCTCATGCACGGAATGACAACCATAGCGACAATGCCAGCTATACCATTGATTTTACCCAGACCGGCACCGGTGCGGTGTACGATCTGTATCAGGATGGGCTGCTGGTCGACAGCCAGCCGTTTGATCCGAAACGTGGGATTGAATGGGGCACGCTGTCGGTTCAGCTGGAAGGTGAAGTGACGGATGGTGATCAGATTACCCTGAAGCCGCAGGAAAAGTTCAACCTGTTTGACTCGTTTAAACGCGGAATTGAAGTCTCTGCATTTGCCCCCTCAGATGCGTCGGCGACGGCAGAATTGCATCAGGTCGCAGAAGAGTTTTCTCAGGCGTTCAAGCATATCAACCGGGCACGTTCAGAAGTGGGAACCCGTCTGCAGACACTGGATCGTCAGGAAGACATGCATCAGGACTTTAAAGTCGTGATCAATAAAGCCCGCGGCACCATGGAAGATCTGGATTACGGCAAAGCCGTGATCGAGCTGAATGAAAACATGCTGGCACTGCAGGCGTCACAACAGGCCTTTGCGAAAGCGAAAGATCTGACATTGTTTAACTATATCTGATCCGGAAAGGATCCGATCCGGCCTCGGGTTGCCATCAAACAAGGGGCGGGGAACTGAAAAAGCATTTGCCGGGCGGCAATCCTTGTTTGCCACGGTTTCAGTAAGAAAGGCATCGCTTTGCCGCTCTAGTCAGAAATCGGAAGAAAGTACGACTAAGTTTCTGAAAATAAATGGTTTAAAAATTGGCACAATAATTGCTTTATTAATATTGTGATTTATATGAACAACATTTTTACTAACGCTGGTCCCGCTTCACTCTCTGATGGGTTGACGTTGCGGGTAGCTGTTTCGCTAACAGCGAAAAGTCAAAGGAGAGCAAAATGGGTGTAACAGTAAACACCAACGTGTCTGCCATGACTGCGCAGCGCTACCTCAACAAAGCATCTGAGGGCCTGAGTCAATCAATGGAGCGTCTGTCTACGGGCAGTCGTATTAACAGTGCGAAAGATGATGCTGCAGGTCTGCAGATCTCGAATCGTCTGATTGCGCAGACCCGTGGTCTGAACGTTGCGATGCGAAATGCCAACGATGGTATCTCAATCGCACAGACCGCAGAAGGCGCGATGCAGGAATCTACCAGTATCCTGCAACGCATGCGTGACCTGTCTCTGCAATCCGCGAACGGCGCGAACTCTGACAGCGACCGTGTTGCGATTCAGGAAGAGATCACAGCACTGCAGGATGAGCTGAACCGTATCGCAGAAACGACCTCTTTCGGTGGTCGTAAACTGCTCAACGGCACCTTCGGTGAAGCCGCCTTCCAGGTGGGTGCGGATGCCGGTGAGGCCATTGTTGTGGGTCTGGACAGTGTGCGTGCTGATGAGCCGCAAATGGGTGGCAGCCTGCTGGTGTCAACCAACGCGATTAAACCAGATGCGACACTGTCTGCTGATACGAGCATTGAACTGAGTGTAACGGCAAAAGACGGTACGGTTACGCCAGTGACCATCGGTCTGATTGGCGGTGACGATGTGGAAGAGATCGCGACTCGTATCAATGGTCAGAACAGCCTGGTCAATGCATCTGTGACTGAGAAAGGCGAGCTGCAGCTGGTTTCCAGCGATGGTACAGTTGGCGTGACCAATGGTGCGATCAGCATGCTGAACACAGACGGCACGATCACCGCGGGTGACATCGCAGGTACTGCGACTGATATCACAGTGTCTCAGATCAACGTGTCTACAGCGGGTGGCGCACAGCGTGCGGTACCACTGATTGATTCCGCGTTGCAGTACATTGACAGTATGCGCGCAGATTTGGGTGCGAAACAGAACCGTCTGTCACACACCATTAACAACCTGGCCAATACCTCTGAAAACGTGTCTGCGTCGAACAGTCGTATCCGTGATACCGACTTCGCGAAAGAAACGACAGATATGACGAAGAATCAGATCCTGCAACAGGCGAGTACTTCAATTCTGGCTCAGGCCAAGCAGATTCCTCAGTCTGCACTGAACCTGCTTCAATAAACAAAGTTTCACTGCGGTTGAAACGGCAAAGTGGCAACGCTTTGCCGTTTTTTTTTGCCTGGTTGATCGCAATTTTTTGTCATTAAAAATATCAAAAATTCAGTAAAGTTTTTTCTCCTGCCGCCGATAACCTTTATAGAACAAGAAAGTGCATTGCTTCGGAACATCAGTCGAATTTATCTTGTGTTCAGAATCACACTTTTTTGCCCAGTAAAAAATTTCAAAAAAAACCTAAAGCTTTCTTCACCCATGCCGTTAAAGGTGATGTACGAAGAATAACTCGGACTTGCCGGCTGAGCTGGTCAAGCCACTAAGAAACACAAGTAAGGAGAATTACTATGGCAGTTACAGTCAATACTAACGTTTCTGCAATGACCGCTCAGCGTTACCTGAACAAAGCTAGCGATAACACAGCAGCTTCTATGGAGCGCCTGTCGACCGGTTCACGCATCAACAGTGCAAAAGATGACGCAGCAGGTCTGCAAATCTCTAACCGTCTGATGACTCAGAGCCGTGGCCTGGATGTTGCAGTACGTAACGCCAACGACGGTATCTCAATGTCACAGACCGCTGAAGGTGCGATGCAGGAAACCACGAGCATCCTGCAACGTATGCGTGACCTGTCTCTGCAATCAGCAAACGGTTCGAACTCTGATGGCGACCGTAAAGCGATTCAGGAAGAAGTCACTGCACTGAACGACGAACTGAACCGTATCGCTGAAACCACGTCTTTCGGTGGCCAGAAGCTGCTGAACGGTACTTTCGGTACACGTGCGTTCCAAGTGGGTGCTGACTCAGGTGAAGCTGTACAGATTACGCTGAAAAACATGCGTTCTGACGGTGCTGACATGGGTGGTAGCCTGCTGGTTTCTACCAACGGTGTTGCTGACAAGAACTCTACTCTGGATGCAGACACAACCATCGAACTGAGTGTGACTGATGCAGACGGCGTTGCGACTGCTGTAAGCATTGACCTGGTTGGCGGCGATGACATCGAAGAAATCGCAACTCGTATCAACGGTCAAAACGATCAAATCAACGCTTCTGTGACTGAGAAAGGCGAACTGCAACTGTTCTCTTCTAACGGTACAGTTGGTGTGACCACAGGCACAATTGCAATGACTGATACTTCAGGCAACGCTGTTGATGCATCGCTTGCTGGTACTGCTGCGAATGTGACTGTTTCTCAGCTGGATGTGAGCACCATTGGTGGCGCACAGCAAGCCGTTTCTATCCTGGATGGTGCGATGCAGTTTGTTGACTCTCACCGTGCAGAGCTGGGTGCGAAACAAAACCGTATGGATCACACCATCAGCAACCTGAACAACATCAACGAAAACGTGACTTCTTCAAACAGCCGTATCCGTGATACTGACTTTGCGAAAGAAACCACGAACCTGACGAAGAACCAAATCCTGCAGCAAGCGTCTACTTCTATCCTGGCGCAAGCTAAGCAGGCGCCTCAAGCGGCACTGAGCCTGCTGGGCTAATCCGTTCAATGAAGCGGCAGGGGCAAGCCCTTGCCGCTTTTTTCGATCAAGAAGGTATCAGACCATGGACGTTAAATCTGTATTAAACCCTTCATTTCTCTCCCGCTTTTCTTCATCAGGCACTAAATCTACTGTTGGCACGGATGTTGCAAAACCTTCTACAGGTCAGTCGCAAGATAATTCTTTGACGGTTCAGGCCCAGAGCCCAAGCGCAACAAACGCATCCTCACCCAGTGATGTCAGACGCGTGGAGCAAACTGCAAAGCTGGAAGAACATCGTCAGCTACAGCGCCAGCAATTGGAAAAGCTGGTGGAAAGTATTGAAGATTTTATTGGCTCAATGAACAAAGGCCTGGCATTCCGTATCGACGAAGAATCCGGACGTCAGGTTGTCACCGTGTATGAAAAAGAAAGCGGTGAGGTGGTTCGCCAGATCCCTGATGAAGACATGCTGGTTTTATCCCGTCAGATCGCCTCGTATACGACTGGCCTTCTGACGACAAAAGTCTAACGGTTACAGGTTGAGGTTTAGATGAATATTGGCGCAATGGGTACGGCTTCCGGCTTGGATATCAATACCATGGTCGACAAGATCGTCGCTGCTGAACGGGCGCCAAAAGAAGAGCGTATCAATCAGCGTCGTGATCAGGCAAATGTCGAGCTGAGTGCTTACGGTCGTTTAAAAGGCGCTCTGGATGGTATGAAAAGCCTGATGGCGGAATTCCGTCAGGACAAAGCTTTATCTGCGCGTACGGCATCATCTGACAACCAGGACATGGTTTCGGTTCGCGCCAGCCATGAAGCCCAGCCGGGACGTTATACGGTTGAAGTCAAACAACTGGCGACCGCGCACAAGATTGCCTCGCTGGCTGTCGATGACAAAGTGGCACTCGGTGCCGGAAAAATGACACTGTCTGTGGGCGGTCAGTCTTTTGACGTTTCCATTGACAGCAATGAAAGCAAGCTGCTGGATGTCGTGCGGCAAATCAACCGCCATCCCGATAATCAAGGGGTATTGGCATCAGTGATTCAAGACAGTAATGGCGCGCGCCTGGTGCTGACCTCAGACAAAACCGGCGAGCATAATCCGCTGAAAGTCATGGTCGATGCAGCACCTGGCAGTCCATTGCAACAGTTTGCTTTTGACAGCAGCCAGCCGGCCAGCCCGATGCTTGAAATGCAGGCCGCAGCTGATGCAAAAGTATTGATTGATGGTTTGGCTGAAGTGAGCAGCGAGACCAACACCCTGAAAGATGCCATTCCAGGCTTGGATATGGATCTGAAACAACTGTCGGCTGAGAGTGAAAAGCCTCAGGCGGTGATTGAAGTGGGTTATGACCGGGACAGAGCCGGTGCTCAGATTGAACGTTTCGTGAATGCCTATAATCAGTTTTACGACACGGCGATGGAGCTTGGGAAATTTGACCCGGGCACACAGGATAAAGGACCACTGGTGGGTGACAGTATGCTGCGTTCATCGATTCAGCAGCTGCGAAATGCTTTCAGTACACCACTGGAAGATGGTCCGGCCAGTATCCAGACACTCAGCGAATTGGGAATCACAACCTCAATGAGTGGTCATCTGGAAATCGACTACGATAAGTTGGATAAGCAACTGAACCGGAATTTTGCCGACGTTGGCGAGTTTTTTGGCAGTCGAAAAGGATTTTCCCGCCGTATCGAAGATCTGCTGCACGCCTATACTGGGGCAACCGGCAGTATTTCGAACCGTGAGAAAAGTATTAACGAGCAGGTATTGAAGCTCAATACTGAAGAGCGTGACCTGGACCGCCGGATGGAAAGTGTCTATCAGCGCACCCATGACCAGTTTGCGGCAATGGATCATGCCATGGGGCAGATGCAAAGCCAACTGGGTTCAATGATGAGTATGATGCCGCAAATGTAACGGCAGAGAACGGGAGGGAAGGCAATGTCAGTCAAGATGATGCAAACCCTGGCCGACATTGATCAGCAATTGAATCAGCTGATTAATGATGGCTCAGACATTGATGTGGAGCAGCTGCATCAGCTGCTGGCGGATCGCCAGACAGTGCTGAACGATCTGAAGGCGATTCCGGAGTTGTTGGACAAAGAGAGTTGGCAGGAAGCCATCAACAGAACTTCAGATTTGCTGGCAAAATTACGCGAACGACGTGAATTGTCGGCAAATCAATTGAAACGGTTGCAGCACGGACAACGTTCGGTGCAGACATATAATCAATTTCGCTAAGGTAACATCATGGTCATGAGAGGAAATCTACAGGCTTATAAGCGAGTCTCCGTAGACAGTCAGTTAACATCTGCATCGCCGCATCGCGTGATTCAAATGCTGATGTCTGGTGCCGTAGAGCGCTTAATTCAAGGCAAAGCGGCGATGGAACAGGGTTCAATCTCCATCAAAGGTGAGCGCCTGGGCAAGGCGTTGGATATCGTGATCAGTCTGCGTGGCTGCCTGTCTTTTGAAGACGGTGGCGAGGTCGCAAAGAATCTGGATTCACTGTATTTATACATGATTGAAAAAATCACCACAGCGAACCAGAGCAACGACAGCACGCATGTTGACGAAGTGATCGAGATGTTGAGGGAAATTAAATCTGCCTGGGATCAAATTCCTCCTGAGTATCACAATATTACACAGATGGAGTATTAATACGTTTATTACTCCCGCGTAAACGTTCTCACCTCAAAACGCAATTTAGAGAAGCATAGCCAATAAATTGCGTAACGCAGTACATTCCGTGGCACTGGGCTCACAGCTTTTCACTGTGCCCGGTTGCCAAGTCCTGTTCTTTTATTACAATGGACAGCAATTAATCGTTGGTTGCTGTTCCGTTCGAATACGCCATAAGAATAGATAAAGACAGGCAAGTATCACTTCTATGCAAGGTTTAGCGAAAACCCTCGTCATTGATGACGACCCGCAGCACCGCCACGATCTCAGCGTGATCCTCAACTTTGTCGGTGAGCAGCATGAAGCGATATCCACCGATGAAGCTGACAATACACTGTGGGATCAACCCTGGGGTGCCTGCTTAATCGGTCATATCCATTCTGTGAAGAAACAGAATCAGGTGCTGGAACAACTGCGTCAGCGGTATCAAATCCCTGTACTGACCATGCCCGAGCTTGAAAAAGCGGTTTCCGGTATGCCAAATTTTGTTGGTGTGCTGGCGCATCCGCTGCATTACACACAGCTCATGGATGCACTGCGTCACTGCCAGGAATTTCAAGGTAAACACAGTTTCCAGGTGCCGCAACTGGCGCGTAAAAATACCCTTTTCCGCAGCATGGTCGGACGCAGCGAAAGTATCAGCCAGGTCCGTCATCTGATTGAACAGGTGGCCGGAACAGATGCGAATGTGCTGATCCTGGGTGAGTCCGGCACGGGCAAAGAAGTCGTTGCCCGGAATATTCACTACCATTCCTGCCGTGGAAAAGGGCCATTTGTGCCAGTGAACTGTGGCGCGATCCCGCCGGATCTACTGGAAAGCGAGTTGTTTGGTCACGAAAAAGGGGCGTTTACCGGGGCGATTTCTGCCCGAAAAGGCCGCTTTGAACTGGCTGAAGGCGGTACGCTCTTTCTGGATGAAATTGGCGACATGCCCATGCCGATGCAGGTTAAGCTATTACGGGTGATCCAGGAGCGCTGTTTTGAGCGTGTTGGCGGGAATCAGTCGATTAAAGCGAATGTCCGGATCATCGCCGCGACACATCGCAACTTGGATCAAATGATTGCTGAAAATCAGTTCCGCGAAGATCTGTATTACCGGTTGAATGTATTCCCGATTGAAACGCCGTCATTGCGTGAGCGTCTGGAAGATATCCCGTTGCTGCTGCAGGAATTACTGACCCGAATGGAAGCTGAAGGCGCGAAGCCGGTTCATTTCACGCCAAGGGCGATCACTTCTCTGATGGAACACGACTGGCCGGGCAATGTGCGGGAACTGGCGAATCTGGTTGAGCGTCTGATGATTCTCTATCCGGGGGAGATGGTCGATGTGAATCACTTGCCGGTGAAATATCGTTACTGTGAGCTGCCTGATTTCCGTCCGGAAGAGCGCACCATGTCGGTTGAAGATGAAGAGCGTGCCTTACTGGCAGACGTCTTTTCCAGTGGCTATCAGGAATCGGATGAGAATTTTGGCTTCAGCGATTTACCGCCTGAAGGATTGAACCTTAAGGAAATGCTGGCCGAACTTGAAGTGGATATGATTCGTCAGGCGCTGGAAGCACAGGCCGGTGTGGTGGCTAGAGCAGCAGACATGCTGGGTATGCGGCGAACAACGCTGGTGGAAAAAATGCGCAAGTACAATATTTCGACTAAAGAAGTGAACAATGCTTAATTGCCGCCAGGGCTGAGTTTGTCATTTTATTGCCCTGTCAGAGGAGCGGTGTCAAATTTATGACATCGCTCTTTTTTATTTCTGTCGGTTAACGCATTGATTTTATGTGGTTATTTTTGGCATAAAACATGCTTGGTTCTTATCAGTTAGGGAATCGTGTCAAAAGGTGTCAAGGTGGAAGAAGGACAATCAGTCTCCCCGCTGGGAAACCTCAGTCAGCAGGTCAGTCGTTACAAGCAAGTTCTTGAAGTGATGCCGACAGGCGTGATCTTGCTCGATGGGATGGGAAAAGTATGTGAAGCCAACCCCGAAGCTGTCCGCCTGTTAGGAGAGCCGCTGGCAGGAGAGCGCTGGGTGGCTGTCATCCAGCGTGCATTCGCACCGCAGGAAGATGATGGTCATGAAATCTCTTTACGCAGTGGCCGTAAAGTGAAACTGGCGATTTCAGCATCAGACAGCGGGCAGTTGATTGTGATTACGGATATGACGGAAACCCGTCTGCTCCAGTCCCGGTTCAGTGAAATGCAGCGTCTATCGTCACTGGGGCGAATGGTCGCGTCACTGGCGCATCAGGTTCGGACGCCCTTGTCCAGTGCGATGCTGTATGCCGCCAACTTATCTTCACCGCAACTGACCCCCCAGACACGGGACAGGTTCCAGAGCAAGTTGATGGACCGGCTGCGTGACCTGGAAAAACAGGTCAACGACATGCTGCTGTTTGCCAAAGGCGGCGATAACAAAGTCGTTGCGGCTTTTACGCTGGAAAATCTGTTCAATGAACTGGATGCCATGATTGAAGCACAGGTGGTGGCGAGCCAGGTGGATTTTTCCATTGAATGTGATGATGAAAGCCCTTGTATTCTGGGGAATGTCAACGCGCTGGCCAGTGCGATTGGCAACCTGATCACCAATGCGATTCAGATGTCAGGCAAGCAGTGTACCGTCAGCCTGTCGGTTCTCTGCGAGGATGACACGATCCACCTGAGTGTGAAGGATAACGGACCGGGGATCGAGCCTGAAATGCAACAGAAAGTCTTTGAACCTTTTTTCACCACCCGACAGCAGGGGACTGGCCTTGGACTGGCGGTGGTTCAAATGGTCGCAAAGGCGCACAACGGTGGCCTCTCTCTGTTTTCCATACCGGGAGACGGTGCCACATTCACGCTGAGTCTACCGATGGCTGCATACACAGAGCCTGATAATCATGAACTGACAGTAACAGGAGAAGGGCGATGACAAGCCGGGTACTGATCGTTGAGGATGACGAAGGACTGCGCGAGGCCCTGGTCGACACACTGGCACTCGCCGGTTATCAATGGCTGGAAGCAGAAAGTGCGGAGCAGGCGCTGTTGCTGCTGAAGTCGGATAAGGTCGATATTGTTGTATCCGATGTTCAGATGGCTGGAATGGATGGGCTGGGCCTGTTACGCAATATCAAGCAGCACTGGCCTAAACTGCCGGTTTTGCTGATGACGGCGTATGCCAATATTGAAGATGCCGTTGCAGCCATGAAAGATGGTGCCATTGATTATATGGCGAAGCCATTTGCACCGGAAGTCCTGCTGAATATGGTCAGCCGCTATGCACCGGTGAAAGCGGAAAGCAGCCATGCCGTGGTGGCGGATGAAAAAAGCCTGAAGTTACTGGCGCTGGCTGAGCGTGTAGCCCAGACAGATGCCAGTGTCATGGTGCTGGGGCCGAGTGGTTCCGGGAAAGAAGTGATGTCCCGCTACATTCATCAGCACTCGACACGATGCGATGGCCCATTTATCGCCATTAACTGTGCCGCGATTCCTGACAATATGCTTGAAGCGACCTTGTTCGGCTATGAGAAAGGGGCCTTTACCGGTGCGGTTCAAGCCTGTCCAGGCAAGTTCGAACAGGCACAGGGGGGCACCATTTTGCTGGACGAAATCAGCGAAATGGATCTGAACCTGCAGGCGAAGTTATTGCGTGTGCTGCAGGAACGTGAAGTGGAAAGGTTAGGGAGCCGCAAGAGCATCAAACTGGATGTGCGTGTGCTGGCAACCAGTAACCGCGATCTGAAGCAGTATGTGGCGGAAGGAAATTTCCGGGAAGACCTTTACTACCGCTTAAATGTGTTTCCACTTGTTTGGCCGGCACTGGCGGAACGTCCGGGAGATATTTTGCCGCTGGCCAGCCATCTGGCTGAGCGACATTGCCAGAAACAGGGATTACCTGCGCCTGTTTTCTCGAAAGAGGCACAACACCGACTGTTACAGTACAACTGGCCTGGCAATGTCCGTGAGCTGGACAATGTGGTGCAGCGCGCCCTGATTCTGGCAGGAGAGGCTGAAATCGGCGGAGAACACATTCTGCTGGAGGGGCTGGACTGGATGGACGCGCAAGGATTGCAGCAGGCAGTTACGACCGCAGTGCCGGTCGCACCGACTGCCAGCGAGCCTCAGTTTATTCCGGTTCCCGCCGGTGTGAGTTCAGAAGGATTGGGCAGTGAGCTGCGTGAACAGGAGTTCGCGATTATTCTCGATGCGATTCAGGCCTGTGAAGGAAAACGCAAAGAAGTAGCCGAGCGTTTAGGCATCAGTCCGCGTACCTTACGGTACAAATTGGCCAAGATGAGAGACGCCGGAATCGAGATCCCAGTTTGACCATAAAAGATGAAATAACAGATTAATTTCATATTTTTGGCGTTAAGCTTGCACAACTTTATCTTTTAAAGCGCGATGGCTATTCAATCGTCAAAAAGTAGCACGGAGATAACAAATGAAAGTCAACGGATTTCTGTCAGAAATGCAGGCATTGAAAATGGAGGCGACGAATACCTCCCGTCCGGCGACCGGCGCGCAGGTGAGTGCCGATTTTGGTGCTGCCCTGCAAGACGCCATCCAGAATGTGAACGGTCTGCAAAAGACGTCCAGTGAACTGAGCAGCCGTTTTGATCAGGGCGATCGCAGCGTTTCGCTGTCTGACGTGATGATCGCCAGAAACAAATCCAGTGTAGCCTTTGAAGCAACGGTTCAGGTTCGAAATAAGCTGGTTGAAGCTTATAAAGAACTGATGAACATGCCGGTTTAATTCAGGAATTAAGTGAGTGTCGGAACAAACATCCAACGAACTCGCCGTAGCGGGTAATGCACCAGCCCCGATCGTTTCCGATAGCGATCTGGAGCTGCAAAATCCGGATCTTGAAGAAAAGAGTGCCACGCGTGTTGACAGCATGCTGGGCAATCTTGATTTGCTGCGTCAGGTGATTTTGGTGCTGTCGGTGGCGATTTGTGTTGCCTTGATTGTACTGGTGGTGGCCTGGCTGAAAGAGCCGGAAATGCGGCCATTAGGAAATTTTTCCACGGAAGAGTTGATTCCGATCCTGGACCATTTTGACCAGAAGAAGATCGAATATCAGCTAGATGGCAATACCATTCGTGTCCCAGCGGATCAGTACGGGGCGATGAAATTAGAGCTGACCCGTGCCGGGCTGAACAATCCGACTGCAGAAGGAGACGACATCCTGCTGCAGGATATGGGCTTTGGTGTTTCTCAGCGTCTGGAACAAGAGCGCCTGAAGCTTAGCCGTGAGCGTCAGCTTGCGCGGGCGATTGAACAAATCAGCCAGGTGCGCAAAGCACAGGTCTTGCTGGCGATGCCGAAACAGAGCGTTTTTGTTCGCCATAATCAGGAAGCCACCGCCAGTGTTTTCTTAACCCTGAGTACCGGCGGTACGCTGGGACAGCAGGAAGTGGATTCGATTGTTGATATGGTATCGACCGCGGTGCCGGGCCTGAAGCCTAGCCGTGTGACCGTGACCGATCAACATGGTCGTCTGCTGAGTTCAGGCACCGAAGACCCGGCAGCCACGGCGCGCCGCAAAGAATACGAGCTGGAGCGGAAACAGGAACAGGCACTGCGTGAAAAGATTGATGCAATTCTGATCCCTGTACTCGGTCTGGGCAACTATACCTCGCAGGTTGATGTCTCAATGGATTTCAGCGCGCAGGAAGAAACCCAGAAGCGTTTTGACCCGAATACACCGTCAACCCGAAGTGAATACACGCTGGAAGATTACAACAATGGACGTGCTGTCGCCGGGATTCCGGGGGCGCTGAGTAACCAGCCGCCGCAGGATTCGTCGATTCCGCAGGATGTGATCGATCTGCAAACCGGGAAGGGCGGCGATGGCTCTGTCCACCGTGAAGCCACGCGAAATTTCGAGCTGGATACCACGATTCGTCACAAACGTTCGCAAACTGGCACGATTAGTCGTCAGACGGTTTCTGTGGCCGTGAACTATAAGCCACAGGTGAATCCGGAAACGGGTGAAGTGACCCGAATTCCTGTGACCGAAGCGGAACTGGCGAAAATCCGTCGTCTGTTGATGGGCGGTGTCGGCTTCCTGGAAGGCCGAGGCGATATGCTTGAAGTGATTTCCGTCCCGTTTGCCACGCAAGAGCAAGAGCGTGTGGTCGACATGCCAATCTGGGAACATCCGAATTTCAATACCTGGGTTCGCTGGTTGGCGGCTGCGCTGGTGATTGTTGCGATTCTGCTCATTCTGGTGCGACCTGCGATGCGCAAGCTGCTGTATCCGAATCAGGCTGCCGATGGTACGCCACTGGATGAAAATGGTATGCCAATTCTCGCAGACGGCGATGAGCTGATTGGCGCTGATCTGGATGGCGTTGAGGGCATTGACCTGACGAACAGTAATCTGGAGCTGCCAAATCTGCACAAAGATGATGACTTGCTGAAAGCCGTGCGTGCACTGGTAGCGAATGAGCCGGATCTGGCGGCGATGGTAGTGAAGAACTGGGTATACGAAGATGGCAAATGAAGTCGCGACTACTGAAGAGAAGCCCTTTGACATTGAGAGTCTCAGTGGCACGGAAAAAGCGGCAATATTACTGCTCAGCCTGAATGAGCAGGATGCTGCTTCGATTATCCGCCATCTGGAACCGAAACAGGTTCAGCGGGTGGGTGGTGCCATGGCCAGCATGAAGGAACTGAGCACGGAAAAAGCTTCGGCTGTTCACCGTCAGTTCCTGACCGATATTCAGAAATACACCAGCATTGGGATGGGCAGTGCGGACTTTGTCCGCAATACCCTGATTGCGGCCCTGGGTGAAGATAAGGCGAACAACCTGGTCGATCAGATCCTGATGGGCAGCGGCTCCCGGGGTCTGGATTCACTGAAATGGATGGATCCACGCCAGGTGGCCAGTATCATTCTCAACGAACACCCGCAGATCCAGACAATCGTTCTGTCTTACCTGGACCCGGAGCAATCGGCAGAGATTCTGTCTCAGTTCCCGGAGCGGGTTCGTCTGGATCTGATGATGCGGATTGCCAACCTGGAAGAAGTTCAGCCTGCGGCACTGCACGAGCTGAACGATATCATGGAGAAACAGTTTGCCGGTCAGGCTGGTGCTCAGGCCGCGAAGATTGGCGGCATGAAGGCTGCAGCCGATATCATGAACTACCTCGACAACAACATCGAAGGTTTGCTGATGGAGCAAATCCGCGAGAACGACGAGGAAATGGCGGTTCAGATCGAAGATCTGATGTTCGTGTTCGAAAACCTTGCCGAGGTGGACGACCGGGGTATCCAGAGTCTGCTGCGCGAAGTGCCGCAGGAACTGTTGCAGAAAGCCCTCAAAGGTGCCGACGATATGCTGCGTGAGAAGATCATGCGCAACATGTCCAAGCGTGCTGCTGATTTGCTGATGGACGATCTGGAAGCCATGGGACCGATTCGTGTGTCTGACGTGGAAGCGGCACAGAAAGAAATTCTGTCGATTGCCCGTCGTTTAGCTGAAGCCGGTGAGCTGTTGCTAAATGGTGGCGGTGGTCAGGATGAGTATCTCTAATTCAGTTGGGGAAACAGAATGACGATGGAACGCCGTCGCGGCTTTGTGCGTTTGAGTGGTCATCAGGCTGAAGAACTGGAACGCTGGGCGTATCCGGATTATACCGAAGCTGAACAAGCTCCGGCGGATAATGCGCTGAATTATGATCCCAGCTGGCGGCCAGTGGTCATGGATACTGAAGAGCCTGAACCGCAGCCACTGACAGCCGCTGAGCTGGAAGATATTCGTCAGTCCGCTTATGAAGAAGGACTGGATGAGGGCCGGGCAGCCGGACATGCCGAAGGTTTTGAAACGGGCCGTCAGGAAGGCGTGGCCACCGGTCATCAGGAAGGTTTGGCTGCTGGCCATGAAGAAGGGCTGGCCGCCGGTCAGGCGGAGATTGAAACACACGTTGCCAGCCTGACGAACATTGTGAATCAACTGGCTGAGCCTTTACGGCAGGTCGATCACGAGGTCGAGAGCCAGTTAGTCAACATGGTGCTGCTTTTAACCCGTGAACTGATCCGGGTGGAAGTTCAGACGAACCCGCAGGTCATCCTGTCGACCGTCCGTGAGGCTGTGGCCGCTTTGCCGCTGGCTTCGCAGCAACTCACCCTCCAGTTACACCCGGAAGATCTGGCGCTGGTACAGTCGGCTTACGGCCAGCAGGCGCTGGAAGACCGTCACTGGCAGTTACTGGCAGAGCCGGGGCTGTCTCGTGGGGATGTTCAGATTGAGGCTGGAGATTCCAGTGTCGATTACCGGATGGAAGACCGTATCCGACATCTGCTGTCGCAGTTCCTGGGGATGAATAACCGTCCGGCTGATGAGGCACCACAGGAGTCTGGGGAATGACCCTGGCACAACGTCTGGCGAGCTATCAAACAGAGTCGCTGGCCAATCGACCTGTCGCCTCCGGGCGGCTGGTTCGTGTCGTTGGTCTGACCTTAGAAGCCATTGGTTGCCGAGCACCGGTTGGCAGTGTCTGCCAGGTCGAAGCCATTCAGGGCAACATTGAAGCCGAAGTCGTTGGCTTTAGTGGTGAGACCCTTTTCCTGATGCCAAGTGAACAGCTGACGGGCGTGATGCCGGGCGCGAAAGTGACCCCATTGATGAATGATGGTGGCCTGCCGGTCGGTCCTGAGTTACTGGGCCGGGTGATTGACGGTATGGGCAATCCGCTGGATGGTAAAGGCCGTCTCTACACCGCGTCACGAGCTTCTCTGAATGCTGAGCCGATCAATCCCCTTGCACGTAAACCGATTCATGAACCCCTGGATGTGGGTCTTAAGGCCATCAATGGATTGCTGACCGTTGGTAAAGGCCAGCGGATTGGCCTGTTTGCCGGTTCCGGTGTGGGTAAATCCGTCACGCTGGGTATGATGACCCGAGGCACGACGGCTCAGGTTGTCGTCGTGGGTCTGATCGGTGAGCGTGGCCGAGAGGTGAAAGAATTTATTGACGAGATCCTGGGCGAAGAAGGTCGCCAGCGCTCCGTCGTTGTTGCAGCACCGGCAGATGCCTCGCCGTTGATGCGTTTAAAAGGTTGTCAGACAGCCCTGACCGTCGCCGAGTATTTCCGCGATCAGGGGCTGGATGTTTTGTTGTTGATGGATTCTCTGACCCGTTTTGCCCAGGCACAACGGGAAATTGCGCTGTCGATTGGCGAACCACCCGCCACCAAAGGTTATCCGCCTTCCGTCTTTGCTAAATTACCGGCACTGGTGGAACGTGCGGGCAATGGCGGTGAAGATCAGGGCTCGATTACCGCATTTTTTACGGTGCTGACGGAAGGGGATGACCTTCAGGATCCGATTGCGGATGCCTCACGGGCGATTCTTGATGGCCACATTGTTCTGTCTCGTGAGATGGCGGATGCCGGTCATTATCCGGCCATTGATGTGGAACGTTCAGTCAGTCGGGTCATGCCTGCGATTGTCAGTGAAGAACAGATGGTGATGTCGAAAGCGGTTCGCCAGATTTTGTCCATTTGCCGTAAAAACCAAGAGCTGGTGGCCATTGGAGCCTATAAGCCCGGCTCTGATCCGGCCATCGATCAGGCGTTTACACTGAAACCCCGGTTAGATGCTTATTTACAGCAAGGGATGAAAGAATCTGTTCCTTATGAAATGTGTGTGAATATGCTGCGTTCAACGCTGGGAGCCTGATGATGACTGGCTCGCAAGCAACGGGAGGCGATGATGTCTGAACGGGCGTTGGAGCTGATTCTTGAGCAGGCAAAAGAAAAGGAACATAACGCTTTTCTGGCGCTGGAGCAGGCGAAACGAGATCTCGATGGTTTTTATTTGCAGCGAGAGCAAATTGAAAAGTATCGCTTTGACTATTGCCGGCAGCTCACGGAGCGAGGGCAGAATGGCCTGACCGGCAGCCAGTTCAGCCACCTGCATAAGTTTCTGGGGCAGTTAGATGAAACGCTGGCTCAGCAGGCTGCAGCAGGCAGAGAATTCGAGCGTCAGGTTGAGCAGTGTGCGGACATCTGGCAAGAAACCCGTAAAGCGCGGAAGTCTGTCGAATGGTTGCTGGAGAAAAAAGGGGCTGAACGAGAACAGCGTTTAGCCCGACAGGAGCAAAAACTGATGGATGAGTTTGCCACCTTACAGTCTGCCCGACGGATGCGTTGAGCATTCATTTTGTTGAGCATCCTTTCTAATAAGTGGTTCGTTTTTTGCATGACTCACCTTAGCGCGACGACTTGGAACGTCAAATAATTGTCAAAGTAAGGTGGATATGAAACCGTCCAGTAGCATTGCTGTCGATTTTGGTTCGTCTGGAACTGCTCTTCGACCGGGGAAGACGGCTCAGCCTGATAGCCGTGAAGAGCAGGGCCTGCCAGGTTTTTCATCCAGTCTTGAGTCTGCTGTCCGTCATGACAAAAAGGCTGAGAGTGGGCGTCAAAAAATTGAACCTTCATCGACCCAGACTTCGAAATCCCGCCAACAGCCAGCCAGTGAATCTCGGGTCGGGAGCGGCAAGCGGCAGGAGCAGGCAAACGAGGTCAACGGCAAAGAAAAAATGAAGTCTTCAGACGAGACGAAAGGCTCGGATGAGCAGACAGAAGTGGCCTCTGAAGGCAATGAAGATAAAATTCGGGCGGATGCGGAAGCGCTCCTCGACAGACTGAATGCATCCAGCCAGCAATTACAAACGGCAAAGGATGGCAAAGATTTGCCACCGGATGCAGAAGCGCTGGAAGGGGAGGGGGCTGAGGCGGCTTTACTGGTTGGCGGAGCTGCCATGCAGCTATCGCAATCCGGTGTGCAGGGTGGCGAGGCCGAAATGAGTGATGAAGCCGATGCGCTGACGGCTGGCCGTCAGGGAAAGCTGGCTCAGATGCTGATGGCGCAAGGTAATGTACAGGCAGATTCGAAAGCGAAATCATCGGAGGCGGCAGCATTCGCTGGTGTTCAGAGCGCTGCACCGCTGGATTCAGCTCATGCAGACGGTGAAGCTCAACCCGACTGGCTGAATGAAGCCATTGCCCGGCTGACGGCGTCGAAAGGCGGTGAAGCCGGCATGGCCGAAGGTGAGCACAGTGGTCATCAGCCTGGCAACGGTAATCCGGGGATGGCGGCAGGGCTGAATGCAGCACTGGCTGATGCCGGACTGCAGCTGGATGGCGCGCAGTCGGATGCACAGACAGCGACGGTTTCCGGGCAACATCAGTCGTTACAGACGATGGCTGCAGGTTTACAGCGCGGTGATGCGGCACAGACGCAGCAACCCCCTTTACCGCTTCAGCGGGACATGGCTGGGGAGCAATTGGCAGAACGTGTCCAGATGTTGATGAGCAAGAATCTCAAGCAGGTCGATATTCGTCTGGATCCGCCTGAGCTGGGACGCTTACAGATTAAACTGCACATCAACAATGATCAGGCCTCGGTTCAGTTTAACGTCGGGAATGCTCAGACCCGGGATCTGGTTGAGCATGCCATGCCAAGGCTGCGTGAATTACTTCAGCAGCAGGGAATTCAATTGGCGCAGAGCAGTGTTCAACAGGATAGTGGCCAACAACTGGCGGGTCAGCATACGGGCGGTCAGCAGCAGGATGAACACGGTTCGGCACGCGGTGGGCAAAGCGATCCGCTTCAGTCTGATGAGGACACAGGCAATGCGGTTGCCATGACCGTCAGTGAACAACGCGACGGCATCGATTACTATGCCTGAGGCTGAAAAGGTTCAGGCCAGCGCATCGCAGAGACAATTACAGAGACAATTTACCTTTAGGTCACGGAATTATGGCTGAAGAAGCGACAACAATCACAAACAGCAAAAAGCGCCTTATTTTATTATTACTGGCTTTGATTCCCGTACTTCTGGGCGGCGGGGCTGCATGGTATTTCCTGTCGGATAATGCGTTGTCAGACGATATGACCAGTGCCGATGTTGCGAAAGCGGCTGGAAAGCCAGAGCCTGCTTATTACGTGATTTTGCCAAATCCCTTTATTTTCAACGTGACCGGGGATACTCAGCAACGTCTGGTTCAGGTGAAGGTTCAGCTGATGGTGCGGGGAGACGAGAATGATACCCTGGCACGCCAGCACATTCCGTTGGTTGAGAGTACTTTGCTTCAATCATTCGGGGCGGCCAGTGTTGAGCAGTTACGTTCACCCAGCGGTCGTCTTGAACTGCGTTTGCAGGCGCTGCAATCTGTACAGTCAGCACTGGTGAAAGTGTCTGGCAATCCTGTCATCGAACAGGTTCTGTTTACCGGCTTCGTAATGCAATAGGTTTCTTGTGACTGATTTACTTACCCAAGACGAAATTGATGCGCTGCTGCATGGCGTCGATGATGTAGACGATGAGCAACCCAAACAGCAGGAAGGCCCTGGGGTTATTTCGTTCGACTTTTCATCTCAGGACCGCATTGTCCGCGGTCGGATGCCAACGCTTGAGCTGATCAACGAGCGCTTTGCCCGTCATATGCGGATCAGCCTGTTTAACATGCTGCGTAAGACCGCAGAAGTCTCCATTAATGGCGTACAGATGCTGAAGTTCGGTGAATACCAGAACACGCTGTACGTACCGACCAGTCTGAACATGGTGCGTTTCCGTCCGCTGAAAGGGACGGCATTGATTACCATGGAAGCCCGGCTGGTGTTTATTCTGGTCGAAAACTTCTTCGGGGGGGATGGCCGGTTCCATGCCAAGATTGAAGGCCGTGAATTTACACCCACGGAGCGCCGTATCGTTCAGATGCTGCTGAAGCTGGTTTTTGAAGATTACCGTGAGGCTTGGTCGCCGGTCATGGGGGTGGAGTTTGAGTATCTCGACTCTGAAGTGAACCCGACCATGGCAAACATTGTTAGTCCGACTGAAGTCATTGTCGTCAGCTCGTTCCACATTGAGATCGATGGTGGCGGCGGTGATTTTCATGTGGTGATGCCATATTCCATGGTGGAACCTATCCGCGAACTGCTGGATGCCGGTGTCCAAAGTGACAAGATGGATACCGATGTCCGCTGGAGCAAAGCACTGCGCGACGAAGTGATGGACGTCGAGATTAATTTGCGTGCCAAGCTGTTGGATATTGACCTGACGCTGCGCGATCTGATGGAACTGCGCAGTGGTGATGTGATCCCGGTGGAAATGCCTGAGTCGGCCACGCTCTTTGTTGAGGATCTGCCGACATACCGCGGTAAAATGGGCAAATCCGGCGATCATATTGCGATGAAGATAACAGAAAAATTGAAGCGGCCCGATACGGTGAAGACAGATTTGGCATTCCTGGATGGGGATGAGCTGAGTCCGACATTCTCCGTCACAGACCCGATTGACGATTAATACAGGTGATTTATGTCAGAAAAAGATCAACAAGTTGCTGACGATTGGGCGTCTGCTCTTGCGGAGCAGACCATTGATGGCTCGGTTGAAGCAGCACCCCTGGAAGAGCTGAAAGACGAGAGTACGCCAATTTCAGACGATGAACGCCGTCGTCTGGATACGATTATGGATATCCCGGTGACGATTTCGATGGAAGTCGGCCGCACCAAAATTAGTATCCGTAACCTGCTGCAGCTCAACCAAGGCTCGGTCGTCGAGCTTGACCGCGTGGCGGGTGAGTCGCTGGATGTGCTGGTGAACGGCACGCTGATCGCTCACGGTGAAGTGGTTGTGGTGAACGACAAGTTCGGTATCCGCTTGACTGATGTGATCAGCCAGACTGAACGTATTAAGAAGCTGCGGTAAGGGCATGAAGGGAAAGAAAATCATCCTGGCCACTGCGCTGGCAGCGTTGGGGTCACCCGTTTTTGCTGCGGCACCGGAAATTGATATGGGCGCGACGTTTGGATCGCTGCTGTTGGTTCTGGTGCTGATTGTTTTCCTGGCCTGGCTTCTGCGTCGGATGAAATTGCCTGGTGTGACCGGCGGCGATAATGGCTTGCAGGTGATCCGCCAGGTGGTCGTGGGCCAGCGTGAGCGGATTGTGCTGGTTCAGGTCGGTGAAGAGCAATTACTCATCGGCGTGACTCCTCAAAATATCTCTATGCTGACCAAACTGGATAAACCGTTGCCTGTTGAAACGCGTACAGGCAATGGGGAATTTGCTCAGCAACTCAGTAAGCTGTTGAAAAAACAATGATACACCGACTGAAATTACTGCCCTGGATTGCAGGTTTGCTGTGTCTGCTGATGTCCGGGCTGGCGCAGGCACAAAGTGAAGAAGGCGGCCTTGGTAAGGTCGCCAGCAGCAGTGTCACTGTCAGTGAAATGAAAAGTGATAAAGGCGCTGCGACACTTCTGACAACCAAAGGTGGCGGTGGCATTCCGGCTTTTTCTGTTTCGGTGAACCCGGACGGCAGCGAAGACTATTCTGTGACCCTGCAAATTCTGGCGCTGATGACCGCGCTGGGTTTCCTGCCGGCCATTGTGATTCTGATGACGTCATTTACCCGGATTGTGGTGGTGATGTCGATTCTTCGTCAGGCATTGGGTTTGCAGCAGACGCCATCCAATCAGGTGATCATCGGGATCGCGCTGTTTATGACCTTTTTCGTGATGTCACCGGTGCTGGATGAGATCAATACCAAGGCGGTTCAGCCGTACATCAATGAAGAAATGACGGCTCGGGAGGCGCTGACGGCGGCTCAGGATCCGCTGCGTCAGTTCATGCTCAAGCAGACTCGGGTGAAAGATCTGGAAACGTTCGTTGATATGTCTGGTTCAACAGCGACGGATCCACAGGAAGTACCAATGACGGTGCTGATCCCGGCTTTCATTACCTCTGAACTGAAAACCGCGTTCCAGATTGGTTTTATGCTTTTCCTGCCGTTTTTGATCATCGATCTGGTTGTGGCATCGGTGCTGATGGCGATGGGGATGATGATGCTGTCACCCATGATTGTATCGTTGCCGTTTAAACTCATGCTGTTTGTGCTGGTAGATGGCTGGAACCTGATCCTGTCAACGCTGGCCGGCAGTTTTGGCACCTGAAAACTGAAGAAGGAAACGCACGATGACGCCGGAATCCTTTGTCGAAATCTTTCAGGAAGCCCTTTATATGGTCTTGCTGATGGTGACGCTGATTGTCGTCCCTGGCTTGCTGATTGGTTTAGTGGTTGCCATTTTCCAGGCGGCAACCTCCATTAACGAACAGACGCTGAGTTTTTTACCGCGTCTGGTCGTGACACTGGCTGCACTGATGCTCTTCGGTCATATGATGACCCGGATGCTGATGGATTATTTCTATCGCATCATTGAGCAAATTCCTCAGATCCTCTACTGAGTCAGCGGCGCATGCATTATCCTGCAGAGATCATTCTTGAGTGGCTGGCGAACTACTTCTGGCCCCTGACCCGGATTGGCGCCATGATGATGAGCATGACCTTCTTTGGTGCCCGCTTTGTCTCAATGCGGATCCGGCTGTATTTGTCTCTGGCCGTTACTTTCGCGGTCATGCCGGTTCTGCCTGCGGTGCCGGATACGATTCCTTTACTGTCATTTCAGGGATTTCTGACCACGGCACAGCAAGTGGTGATTGGTGTCGCGATGGGGCTGGTCACGCAGTTTGTGACGCAGACTTTCGTGCTGCTCGGGCAGATACTGGGGATGCAGTCGAGTCTGGGTTTTGCCTCGATGGTCGACCCGGCAAACGGGCAAAATACACCGGTATTGGGTCAGTTTTATATGATGCTGGCCATCATGCTCTTTCTGGCAACAGACGGGCACCTGACCATGCTCAATCTGGTCGTGCTCAGCTTCACGACGCTGCCTGTGGGAACATCAATGTTGCAGGCTGTCGATTATCAGCTGTTGGCGGGCTGGTTTGGCCTGATGTTTAAAACCGGTCTGACCATGTCGCTGGCCGGGATCATTGCGCTGCTGACTGTGAACCTGTCTTTTGGCGTCATGACCAGAGCTGCGCCGCAGTTGAATATTTTCTCGCTGGGCTTCTCGTTTGCCCTGTTGCTGGGATTATTTATCAGCTGGTATCTGCTGGTTGGCATTCTGGCACATTATGAAGAACACTGGCAGTTAGGCACCGAGCAGATTTGCAGCCTGATCCGGCTGGATTGCTGAGTTAAAAGGGAGAGGCACAGGTGGCGGATTCAGACGGTCAGGAACGTACAGAACAGGCAACCCCCCGAAGGTTGCAGCAGGCGCGGGAAAAGGGTCAGGTACCGCGCTCAAGAGAGCTGGCGTCCGTTGCAGTCCTGGTTTCAGGCGCTGTAGGTCTGATGTGGTTTGGCGAAATGCTGGCGACGGCCATGAGCGAAGTCATGCGTAAGCTGTTTACGCTCAGTCGCGAAGAAGTGTTCGATTTTACCAAGCTGTTGTCTCTGACCGGAGACGCTATTTTGCACATGCTCTGGCCGTTGCTGCTGGTGCTGGTGTTTCTCTTTGTCGCTGCACTGATCGGCGCTTCAGCGCTTGGCGGAATTAACTTTTCCGCAGAAGCCGCCCGCCCTAAGTTCTCCCGGATGAATCCTGTCAGCGGGTTAAAGCGCATGATGGGCAAGCAAAGTGCTGTCGAATTGGTGAAGTCGATTCTCAAAGTCAGCCTGGTTGCCGGCGTGGCTTATTTCCTGATGTACAGCAGCCTGGAAGGTTTCTTTCAGCTCAGTATCGAAACTTACCCGAGTAATATTTTCCACGCGTTGGATATTCTGCTGAGATTTGTGTTGCTCATCTGTTGTTCGTTGCTGGTGGTGGTGGCGATCGATGTACCGTTTCAGATCTGGCAGCACAATGAACAGCTGAAAATGACCAAGCAGGAAGTGAAAGACGAGTACAAAGACGTTGAAGGTAAACCGGAAGTGAAAGGACGCATCCGGATGTTGCAGCGCGAAATGGCGCAGCGCCGGATGATGGCTGAAGTTCCGACCGCCGATGTAGTGATTACGAACCCGGAACACTTTTCTGTCGCACTTCGTTATGATCCCAAGCTTGACCGAGCCCCGGTGGTGGTGGCGAAAGGAACGGATCACATGGCCATGAAAATCCGGGAAATTGCCAACGAATATCAGATTGATATTGTGCCGGCACCGCCGCTGGCTCGTTCGCTGTATCACAGTACCGAGCTGGAACAGCAAATCCCGGATGGTTTGTTTGCGGCCGTGGCTCAGGTGCTGGCTTATGTTTTCCAGTTAAAACAGTACCGTCGGGGTCATGGAAAGCGTCCGAAGCTGTCGCCGGTGGCGATGGATATTCCGCCTGACTTGCGGCACTGATCACGGGTCGCAGAAAGTTTTGGCTGCAGGTCAAAAAATTGACTTCCCGAGGCGGTATAAAATTTGCTTTATGCGAAGCTTAGCCTGTTCAGTTCCACCAATGTCGTGGCTGACAATCACTTGATCCCAACCCAGTAAGAATGCATGAAGCTGTCGATACCTTTTTCTGATAAATTGCCTTTTCATCGATTGCAGTCGTTGCCTGCGATTGGTGCCCCTGTCATGGTTCTGGCGACGCTGGCAATGGTGGTATTGCCCATGCCGCCCCTGCTGCTGGATATGGCGTTCTCTTTCAATATCGCGCTGGCCCTGGTGGTGTTGCTGGTCACGGTTTACACCCGCCGCCCGCTGGACTTTGCTGCGTTCCCGACCGTACTGCTGATCGCGACGCTGTTGCGTCTGGCACTGAATGTCGCGTCGACCCGGGTTGTTCTTTTGAACGGTCATGAAGGTTCTGAAGCTGCAGGTCAGGTGATTGATGCCTTCGGCTCTGTGGTGATTGGTGGTAACTATGCGGTTGGTCTGGTGGTCTTCCTGATCCTGATGATCATCAACTTTATGGTCGTGACCAAAGGTGCCGGCCGGATTTCAGAAGTCAGCGCCCGATTTACCCTGGATGCATTGCCGGGTAAACAAATGGCGATTGATGCCGACCTCAATGCCGGTCTGATTGATCAGGAACAGGCGCGAACCCGTCGGAGTGAAGTCACCAAAGAAGCGGACTTTTACGGTTCGATGGACGGTGCTTCAAAATTTGTCAAAGGGGATGCCATTGCCGGTATCCTGATTCTGTTTATTAATATCATCGGTGGTCTGGTCATCGGGATGGGCCAGCATGGCCTGACGTTCGCCGATGCAATTCAGATCTACAGTCTGCTGACCATAGGTGATGGCTTGGTTGCCCAGATCCCATCGCTGTTACTGTCTATCGGCGCCGCCATGATGGTGACACGTCAAAATACTGACGAAGATATGGGACAGCAGATGCTGTTCCAGATGTTCAATAATCCACAGGCGCTGATTATTACCGGTGGCATTCTGTTCGTGATGGGGATCGTCCCCGGGATGCCGCATATTCCATTTCTGTTATTGGCCTTGATCATTGGGTTGATTGCCTTCTGGCGCATTAAGAAAGAACAGCAGCAAAAAGCACTGGCTGAAGCGGAACCTCCAGCAGAGCTGGATACGAAGCCGCCACAGAAAGAGCTGTCGTGGGATGATGTTCAGCCGATGGATACCATCAGCCTGGAAGTGGGTTACCGCCTGATCCCGATGGTGGATAAAGAACAGGGTGGTGAACTGCTTGAGCGGGTGAAAGGGGTCCGGAAAAAGCTGTCTCAGGATTTTGGCTTCCTGATCCCGCCGGTTCATATTCGCGATAACCTGGAGCTGCCACCCAATACTTATCGGATCAGCCTGATGGGCGTGAACAACGGCGAGTCAAATATCCACACGGATATGGAACTGGCCATTAACCCCGGTCAGGTTTTTGGCAGTCTGGAAGGGGAACGTACGACAGATCCTGCCTTTGGTCTGGAAGCCATCTGGATTCTTGAATCACAGCGTGAGCATGCACAGGCGCTGGGCTATACCGTGGTGGATGCCGCCACAGTGCTGGCAACACACCTGAGCCAGATTCTTGTCAACAATGCTTCGCAACTGCTCGGACATGAAGAAGTTCAGAACCTGTTGGAAGTGCTGGGCCAGTCGACGCCGAAACTGGTGGATGGTTTTGTGCCGGATCAGCTACCGCTGGGGGCGGTAGTGAAAGTGCTCCAGAATCTGCTGCATGAAGGTGTGCCGATTCGTGATATTCGTACGATCGTCCAGACTTTGTCTGAGTATTCCGGCAAGAGTCAAGATCCTGACATTCTGACCGCCGCAGCCCGAATTGGTCTGAAGCGCCTTATTGTTCAGGAAATCAATGGTATAGAACCAGAACTTCCGGTGATTACCTTGGTGCCAGAGTTGGAACAGATATTGCATAAGACTATGCAGTCCAGTGGAGGTGAGTCCTCCGGTATTGAGCCTGGTCTGGCTGAACGTCTGCAACGCTCTCTGACTGAAGCCACGCATCAGCAGGAATTGAAAGGTGAGCCTGCCGTATTGCTGACCTCAGGGGTTCTGCGTGGCACGCTGGCAAAATTTGTGAAAAACACCATCCCGACACTTCGGGTGCTCTCATACCAGGAAATTCCGGACGAGAAGCAGATCCGAATTGTGAATGCTGTGGGTAATTAGGTGTCACTGGCTGATGACTGAATCAGCTGCAACGCGCAGGGTAATCCGTCACCGGATGGGAAGACGAAATTGAAAATTAAACGATTTTTTGCCAAGGACATGCGAACCGCACTGAGCGAAGTGAAGGAACAGCTCGGTGCAAATGCAGTGATCATGTCGAACAAGAAAGTGACCGGTGGCGTTGAGATTGTCGCAGCCGTTGATAATGATACCGCGGAAGCGCCGGTAGCATCACCGTCGCAGTCAGCACGTGATGCATTGGCTGAGCGTTTTGGTGAGGCCAGACGTAAGCTTGCTGACGATAAAGTTCAGCTGCAAAATGCCAACAGTGGCCGCTTTGCCAAGGTTCTGCAGAATTATTCGCAGGAGCCGGACACAGAAGTTGATTCGCTGTCTGCGCTGCTGCAACGCCAGTCAAAACACTTAGCGCAGGCAGATGAGCGTCAAGGATATGACTTCTCCAGCCGTGCCAAGGCAGAGTCGACGACTGGTTATGGCAGTGACCGGCGCAAGTCACAGCATCCTTATGGTGCTGCAGGCCGTCAGCCACAGCATAGCAATGGTTACGATGGCTACCGTCAGAACCATGACGCAGATTCAGCCAGTCGTGCGAGCGGGCGATATGCGGCGCAACCGGAGAGTGAGACCAATGGTTATGCGCAGAACCGCCTTGATCCCAGTCGTTATGAGTCACGTTCATCCCGACGGGATGATGAGCTGGATGCCATGCGCTCTGAAATGGCTTCGATTCGTCGCCTGCTGGAGCACCAGCTCTCCGGGCTGATGTGGCAGGAAGTCGAGCGCCGCGAACCGATGCGCGCGATGATGATCAAGCGTCTGGAAAAAATGGGTTTGTCTGCAGAATTGGCCGATCAGCTGGCTTGTTATATCCCAGAGGATGTAGCGCCACATCAGGCATGGAATTCCCTGCTGCAATTATTGTCCGATCAGATTATTACGACCGATGACTGCATCCTTGAAACCGGTGGCGTGGTCGCGTTGCTTGGCCCAACGGGTGTCGGGAAAACAACGACCATCGCAAAACTGGCTGCCCGGGCGGCCATGGATTTCGGACCCGATGAAATCGCCCTGGTCACTACAGATACGTACCGGATTGGTGCTCATGAACAATTGGCCACTTACGGACGAATTCTCGGCTGTCCGGTAAGAGTTGCTAAAGATGCCGAGGAACTGGCCGATATACTTCACCAGTTACGGCATCGCCGTCTTGTTCTGCTGGATACAGCAGGCATGGGGCAAAGGGATCTGCGTCTTCAGGAGCAGCTGGATACCCTGATGCACAATAGTGGCTCTCATATCCGCAGTTTTCTGGTATTGCCGGCGACCTCCCAGCGCCGTGTATTGCACGAAACCATTGAGCACTTCCGCCGTATCCCGTTATCGGGCTGCGTGCTGACCAAGCTGGATGAAACGCTCAGTCTGGGTGAAGTGATCAGCGTAACACTGGAAAGTGCTTTGCCAATTGCATATTTGGCTGATGGACAGCGTGTGCCTGAGGACATCAAAGTCGCAACAGGTCGCTTCCTGGTGAACCGTGCCAATGAATTGCTGGAAAACGATATGGGCCAGCAACCCCACTTCTGGAACAGCGAGAGTGCAGAGAGCCAGGGGACGGACATTTATGATTGAGAAAACGATGCACGATCAAGCAAGCGGCCTGCGCCGTATGACAAAATTGGCCACAACCAAAGTGATCACCGTCAGTGGTGGGAAAGGCGGGGTCGGCAAAACCAACATCACGCTGAATATGGCGCTCGCCATGGGCCGTCAGGGGAAGCGGGTGATGGTTCTGGATGCTGACCTGGGTCTGGCCAATGTGGATGTAATGCTGGGTCTGCGTGCAGGTCGAAACCTGTCTCACGTGCTGTCTGGTGTATGCGATTTACAGGACATCATCATTGAAGGCCCGTATGGTGTTAAAATCGTCCCGGCCTCTTCCGGAACGCAGAATATGGCAGAACTGAGCAGTGCTCAGCATATTGGATTAATTCGTGCGTTCGCGACACTGGAAGATGAAATTGATGTCCTGCTGGTGGATACTGCTGCCGGGATCTCAGATATGGTACTGAGTTTTGCCGGCGCTGCGCAGGATGTACTAGTTGTAGTTTGTGATGAACCGACCTCAATTACAGATGCCTACGCGCTGATTAAAATTCTGAACCGAGAGTATCATGTCCAGCGTTTTAAGATTGTCGCGAACATGGTGCGTAGCTATCGCGAAGGTCGTGAGCTGTTTGCCAAGCTGACCCGGGTCACAGAGCGTTTCCTTCAGGCAAACCTGGAGTTGGTTGCCTGTATTCCGCTGGATGACCGGGTTCGTCAGTCGATTAAGCGTCAAAAAGTTGTCGTGGAAGCCTTTCCGCGCAGTCCGGCGGCACTGGCACTGACCACGTTGGCCAATAAAGCGCTGACCTGGCCTGTGCCAAATAATCCGGGCGGACATCTGGAATTTTTTGTTGAAAAGTTATTAGTTAAACCAACACCTGAAGAGGTACCTCTGGGTGAGTAAAGCACTGACATACGGCCGATATCAGGAAACACCCCATGCATTTGTTGAGCGGTATTCGTCACTGGTGAAGCGTATCGCGCATCACCTGATGGCGAGGTTACCGCCCAATGTGCAGCTGGAAGACCTGATTCAGGCTGGCATGATTGGTTTGCTGGAAGCACAACAGAATTATGATCCAAGCAAAGGGGCCAGTTTTGAAACCTTTGCCGGAATTCGAATTCGAGGTGCCATGCTGGATGATATCCGGCGTGGCGACTGGGTTCCCCGGTCGGTCTATAAAAATAGCCGACGGATATCAGAAGCCATTGCACAGTTAGAGCACAGCCTCGGCCGTGACCCTAATGATCAGGAAATTGCTGAATATCTCGAAATGACACTGGAACAGTACCATCAGGCATTAAATGATGTTAATTGTGGTCGCCTAGTGGGTATGGACGACCTCGGTGTCTCTGAAGATACGGTAGCAACCGAAGATTCAATGGCAGAAAACCTGCCTTTTCAGGATGTGGCGGATGGCAGTTTTCGCCAGGCACTTGCCGGCGCTATCCGAACACTCCCTGAAAGGGAAGCACTGGTGTTGTCGTTGTATTACGACGAGGAACTTAACCTCAAAGAAATTGGTGCCGTTTTAGGTGTCAGTGAATCCCGTATTTGCCAGATTCATAGTCAGGCAATGCAACGTTTGCGGGCCAAGCTCTCCGCTTGGACTGCTTCATAAACACACGATTTAGAAGAAAACACTGTGACCTCAGTGGAGGCAACTTTGAACAAAAATATGAAAATCCTCATTGTTGACGACTTTTCAACAATGCGCCGTATCGTCAAAAACCTACTGCGTGATCTGGGCTTTAACAACACCCAGGAAGCAGATGATGGATTGACAGCATTACCCATGTTGAAGAAGGGGGACTTCGATTTTGTGGTCACCGACTGGAACATGCCAGGAATGCAGGGCATTGATCTTCTCAAGCAAATTCGTGCGGATGCAAGCCTGAAACACTTACCAGTGCTGATGATTACTGCAGAAGCAAAGCGTGAGCAGATCATCGAAGCGGCACAGGCCGGTGTGAATGGCTACATCGTGAAGCCGTTTACCGCTGCCACGTTGAAAGAAAAACTGGATAAGATTTTCGAACGTATGCAGTGATGCCGTCAGTCTGACGCGAACAAGGGTAGACAGATATGATTTCACTTGAACAGGCGAGAGAGCTGGTAAGCCTACTGGAGACGAACCAGCTGGCTGAAGCGAATGAGCTGTTCCGGAGTATGGTGACGGATTGCAGAGATCCCATGTATATGGAAGTGGGTAAGCTGACACGTCAATTACATGATTCACTGCGAAACTTTCGCCTAGACCCCCGGATTGCCGATTTGGCAACCACGGACATTCCTGATGCACGTGGTCGTCTGACTTATGTGATCGATAAAACAGAAGAAGCTGCCAACAGAACAATGGATGCAGTTGAAGGCACTCTGCCAATTGCTGATTTATTGCAGGAGCGCCTGTTGCAAGTGAAACCCCAATGGCTGCGATTAATGCAAGGCGATATCACGTTGAGTGAATTTAAATCGCTTTGTCATACCATTGATGCGCTTCTGATTCAGGTGGAAGGAGACAGCCAGCAACTGCACCAACACCTGACTGAAATTCTGATGGCGCAGGACTTCCAGGATTTGACTGGCCAGGTGATACGCCGGGTGATTGAACTTGTTCATGAAGTGGAGCATCAGCTGGTTGAAATTCTGAGAGCAGCCGGGATTGAACAAAGTGAAGGTATCGCTGAGACCAATCAGAAACAGCAGCCACTCTCTCCGGAAGGGCCGATTATCAACAGTGCCGGTCGTACTGACGTGATGTCTACTCAGGATGATGTTGATGATTTGCTATCAAGCCTTGGATTTTAGGGGAAGCTTATGAGCTTTGATTTAGATGAAGATATCCTGCAGGACTTTTTGATCGAAGCCGGGGAAATTCTGGAGTTACTTTCTGAGCAGCTGGTTGATCTGGAACGACGTCCGGAAGATTCCGACCTGCTGAACGCGATTTTCCGCGGTTTCCATACCGTGAAAGGCGGCGCCGGATTTTTGGCGGTGACACCTTTGGTGGATGCCTGTCACGGCGCCGAGAATATTTTTGACCTGTTGCGTACGGGCAAGCGTACGGTAACGTCTGAACTGATGGACGTGATCCTTCAGGCGTTAGATACCATCAATGTGATGTTTTCCCAGCTGCAGGATCGTGAGCCGATTGATCCTGCAGAGCAAAGTCTGCTGGATGCGCTGCATTACTACAGTCAGCCACCGGGGGCGGAAGAACTGGCTGCAGCGTCCGTCGCTTCAGAGCCAGCGCCTGTTGAAGCACCGGTTCTGGCAGAAACACCTCAGGTTGCAGCCGATCAACCGGCCATTGCCGGTAGTTCTGTCGATGAAATTACCCAGGACGAATTTGAACGATTACTGGATGAACTGCATGGCTCCGGGGCTGGTCCGAGCGCGGCAGCGGCAGAAGTGAAAGCGCCGACACAGCCAGTGTCGACGGACATCGACAACGGTGATATTACCGACGACGAGTTTGAGCGTTTGCTAGACGAACTCCATGGTGTCGGAAAAGCGCCGGGCGACGAAGTCGCAGCATCACCACAGGCCATTGAGCCTGAAAATAAAGTCAATAGATCAGGTGCCAGTGAATCTGGTGATAGCGACCTGATGACTGACGACGAATTTGAGCGTTTACTGGATGATCTGCACGGTTCTGGGAAAGGGCCTTCTGACGAAGAGCTGGCCATTGCAACCAAACCTGCTTCTGCTCTGGCCCCGAAAACGGAGCCTCAGCCAGTGACGTCGCCACCCGCCGCGGAAAAGCCGCAGCCTGTGGCAGAGCGCAAAACAACGGCGCTGAAAGAAAAAGGTAAATCCCAAGCAGAAGCAACGGTTCGTGTTGATACTTCGACACTGGATACCATCATGAACATGGTGGGTGAGCTGGTGCTGGTCCGCAACCGTCTGATCAGTCTGGGACAGAACAGTAACGACGAAGAAATGTCGAAAGCGGTTGCCAACCTGGATGTGGTGACGGCTGATCTGCAAGGCGCGGTCATGAAAACCCGCATGCAGCCAATTAAGAAAGTCTTTGGGCGTTTCCCGCGCGTGGTTCGCGATCTGGCCCGAAGCCTGAAAAAAGAAATCGTGCTGGAAATGCGCGGTGAAGAAACCGATTTAGATAAAAACCTGGTGGAAGCACTGGCTGATCCGCTGATCCACTTGGTACGCAACTCAGTGGACCATGGGATTGAAATGCCGGATGTCCGCGAGAAAGCCGGGAAGTCCCGTATTGGTACTGTGCTGCTGTCGGCGGCACAGGAAGGGGATCATATCCTGCTGACCATTGAAGATGACGGGGGTGGCATGGACCCGGATCGCCTGCGCCAGATTGCAGTTGATCGCGGTGTCATGGACGCTGATGCGGCAGCCCGGTTGTCAGACAGTGAATGCTATAACCTGATTTTTGCGCCAGGCTTCTCGACCAAGAAAGAGATTTCCGATATCTCCGGACGGGGTGTTGGGATGGACGTCGTGAAAACCGGCATCAGTCAGTTAAATGGTTCGATTCATATTGACTCAAACCTGGGCAAAGGCACACGGATTGATATCAAAGTACCGTTGACGCTGGCGATTCTGCCAACCCTGATGGTCGGTGTTGCTGATCAGCCATTTGCGCTGCCACTGGCAAGTGTGAATGAAATCTTCCATCTGGATCTTGGTAAGACCAATGTGGTTGATGGTCAATTGACGATTATCGTGCGCGATAAAGCGATTCCGCTCTTCTATCTGCAGGATTGGTTGATTGGCCATCGTGTAGAGAAACGCGAACGACAGCTTGGACATGTGGTGATTGTCCAGATTGGCCACCAGCGTATGGGCTTTGTGGTTGATACCCTGATTGGTCAGGAAGAAGTGGTGATTAAGCCGCTGGATGAACTGTTGCAAGGTACGCCGGGTATGGCTGGTGCAACTATCACCAGTGATGGTCACATTGCCCTGATTCTTGATGTGCCAAACCTTCTGAAACATTACGCAGGCCGCAGATAATAACAATCAACAGGGGCGACAGCCCCTGCTCATTCGTGCCTGATTGCATACGGAATGAAATAAAATGGCTGTAAAAGTGTTGGTGGTGGACGACTCCAGTTTTTTCCGCCGCCGGGTGAGTGAAATTATTAATGCGGATCCGCGTCTGGAAGTGATTGGCGATGCTGTGAACGGCAAGGAAGCAGTAGAGAAGGCGCGAACATTAAAGCCGGATGTCATCACGATGGATATCGAAATGCCAGTGATGGACGGTATTACTGCAGTCCGCGAAATCATGAAAACCAATCCGACCCCGATTCTGATGTTTTCTTCTCTGACTCACGAAGGAGCGAAGTCGACACTGGATGCGTTAGATGCCGGTGCGCTGGACTTTCTGCCGAAAAAATTTGAAGACATTGCCCGAAATAAAGACGAGGCGGTGTCACTGCTGCAAAAGCGCGTCGGTGAATTGGCGCGTAAGCGATTGTTTATGAGAGCCCCATCTCGTCCAGCTGCCAGTACAGCTCCTGCGGCGACGCGTCGCCCGCTGACCACCGCGCGCCCTGCTGTCAGCAGTTCGTCAACGACGGCACTGACTCGCTCTGCGCCGTCGCCGGTTCGTCCGGCTGCCCGCTTTAAGGCGACAGGAAAGACTTATCAGTTGATGGCGATCGGAACATCAACGGGTGGTCCAGTTGCGCTCCAAAAAATTCTGACCCAGCTACCAGCGAATTTTCCATACCCGATTGTACTCGTTCAGCACATGCCAGCGACCTTTACCGCTGCCTTTGCCGCACGTTTAAATAATCTGTGTAAGATTAGCGTGAAAGAGGCTGAAGATGGGGACGTGCTCCGTGCCGGGACCGCGTATCTGGCACCGGGCGGCAAGCAGATGATGCTGGAAGGGCGTCCGGGCAGCAGCCGTTTGCGGATTATCGATGGCGGTGACCGCATGAACTATAAGCCATGTGTAGACGTGACTTTTGGTTCGGCAGCCAAGGTTTATCACGACAAAGTGCTGTCGATGATCCTGACCGGGATGGGCGCGGATGGCCGCGACGGGTCACGCATGTTGAAATCTGCAGGCGCGACCGTATGGGCGCAGGATGAAGAAAGCTGCGTGGTGTATGGTATGCCGCAGGCAGTTGCGAAAGCAGGAATCTCTTCTGAGGATTTACCGTTGGATCGAATTGCTGAGCGCATTCTGATTGAGGTTGGCTTAGCTTAAGGAGCGGGTGTGGTAGTCTGGAGTATTGCCAACCAGAAGGGCGGCGTGGGAAAAACCACCACAACGGTCAGTCTGGCGGGCTTGTTAAGTGAGCGGAACAAACGCGTGTTATTGGTGGATACCGATCCGCACTCGTCCCTGACCACTTACTTTAATTTTGATGCGGATCGCCTTGATGCCAGTCTGTTTGACCTATTCCAGCTGTCGACCATCAACCGTGATACCGTCAAGCCCATGGTTCTGGAAACCCGGTTTCAACACATTCATCTGTTGCCAGCGCATATGTCACTGGCAACGCTGGACCGGGTGATGGGTACCCGGAGCGGGATGGGGCTCATCCTCAAAAAGGCCCTGCAATGCCTGAGTGAAGAGTATGACTATGTGTTGATTGACTGTCCGCCAATTCTTGGCGTGATGATGGTCAATGCATTGGCTGCCAGTGATCGTATTCTTATTCCGGTGCAGACTGAATTTCTGGCCATGAAAGGGTTGGAACGGATGATGCGGACGCTGCAGATCATGCAAAAGTCTAAACCGAGTGATTTTAAGGTCACGATTGTGCCGACCATGTATGATAAGCGGACCCGGGCATCACTGGAGACTTTGCAGGAATTGAAGGTGCGGTACGCCAATCAGGTCTGGGCCTCAGCGGTGCCAATTGATACCAAGTTTCGTGATGCCAGTATCAAACACATGCCACCGTCTTTGTATGCGCGCGGCTCTCGTGGCGTCTATGCCTATAAAACTCTTTTGAATTATCTGGAGCGGCTTCGTCAAGATGAACGATAACTTCAAGCTGTCCAGTGAACAGGCTCTCGATGACTATTTTTTCGGGCTGCTGGATGAATCCCAGCAGCCTGATGACGTATTGGCAGAACCGGATTTACTCGAGCAGGCAGCCGAAGAGATTCGGGAACATGAAGATGGCGTGCTGGAGGATGCACAGGCATTCTTGTCAGATTTGGCACCAGATGCGGTATCTGAAGGGGCACCAGAAGCGGCCTTGGAAGCAGCATCGCTTGAAGACCTGACGGATGAGGTGGTACCAGCCGTAAGCCATCAGCCATTTGATTTTAACTTGCTGGATGAGTCTGCCGATTCAGACCGTTCGCTGACATCTGCCGGGGATGAACCGCCGTCTTTGCGGGCTATGGCAACGCCAATACCGCCCTCATCTCAATCTGGTATTGCAGAAGAGGAACCCGAGCTTCGTGTTCCTGAAGTCAGGTTTACGCCGCCTCGCAGTCAGGCCGACTTGGATCAGTTACAGCGACTGCTGGATCAAATGTCCGCCATGCAGGCGGAGGTGATCTCCGAGAGTGAAGCCTGGGTGGCAGAACAACACCAACTGGCAGCACTGGAACAAGAAGAGGATGCTGAACCGGTTGAAACCGGACTGGATGCACCCGGTTGGTTTGAAGACAGTGAAATGCTTCAGGAATCTGAACCGGAGTCTGTACAGGCACCGATTGCAGAAGTTGCTGATGACGCAGTTTCAGAACTGGCCTCAGAACTGGCCCCAGAACTGATCCCAGAATCAGCACCACTCAGTTTACGGGAACCAGAACCGGCAATTGCCCCTTATGCAGAGCCGGAAGATGATTTCCGACTGATGCAGACGCTCCCGAAAGTGGCGGAAGCTTCAACTGTGACTGAACCAGAAATTCCTGCTCCAGTTATGGAAACCAGCTCTCAGCCTGAAGAGGAAATAGTTGTCTCTTCCGCTGAGACGGACATCCTTAAGAGTACGTTTGTTGCTGAAACCGTTGTTCCGGAAGCGACGTCAGAACCGATTCAGGCCGTTCAACCCGAACATGAGCTGGTCTCTGAACCACCGCCGCCAACCTGGCAATTACCGGCATCTAGCGGACAGTCTGAGTTTCAGGCGTTGTTTTTCTCAGTGAACGGTGTGACTTTCGCCGTGTCGCTGACAGAATTAGGCGGAATTCATCAATTGGGTGAATTGAGTCATCTGATTGGTCGCCCGAGCTGGTATATGGGGTTGCAGTCTGAGCAACACCGGAAGTTGGATGTGGTAGATACAGCATGCTGGGTCATGCCTGAGTCTATACACAATGATGACCACCGGGAAAACTACCGGTATGTGGTGATGTTGGGTGAAAGTAAATGGGGACTGGCCTGTGATCAACTTCACGGAACTGAAACCTTAACAAAACAAAGTGTTCGCTGGCGGGAAAGGGCGGGTAAACGACCTTGGCTGGCGGGTATGGTGAAAGAGAAAATGTGTGCTTTAATTCATGTCAACGAACTCATTTCTATGCTGAAAGCGGGTTTAGACGTGAACAGTATTGTGTGACAAAGGCCGGAGAGGAAACAGCATGTCGCAGGTAAATGTTGCCGAAATTCAAAAAGAAGACAGTCACGACCAGGTATTACAGTGGGTCACTTTCCAGCTGGAAGAAGAAACCTACGGAATTAATGTCATGCAGGTGCGTGAAGTTCTGCGTTATACCGAAATTGCACCAGTGCCGGGCGCTCCGGATTATGTGCTGGGGATTATCAATCTGCGCGGCAACGTCGTGACGGTCATTGATACCCGTGCCCGATTTGGCCTGATGACCGGGGAGATTTCTGATAATACCCGGATCGTAATCATTGAGGCTGAAAAGCAGGTGATTGGTATTCTGGTCGACAGTGTTGCGGAAGTGGTTTATCTGCGCAGCTCGGAGATTGACAGCACGCCAAGCGTGGGAACTGATGAAAGCGCTAAGTTTATTCAGGGCGTCAGCAACCGTGATGACCAACTGTTGATTCTGGTTGATTTGAATAAGCTCCTGTCTGATGAAGAATGGGATGAGATGGCGTACCTCTGATGCCAGATCTGTTGTTAAAATGGCTGCCGCTGGCTATTTCTTTGCTAGCGGTTGTAATTGCTGTTGTGCTGGTCAAGCGTGAACGAAAAGCGCGTCAGGAACTTGATACGAAGTTTACTGCGGCTGAGTTATTGCTCAAAACAGCCAGACAGCAGCAAGAGAGCTTAACCAAACAGTTTCATGAGTTGCGTGCCGGTGCCATCGCCATGAGTAATAAAATGGCAGATCTGGCGCGTCAGCAGGATGAGTTGTCTGAACGTCAGGGGGAAATGGCCATGCAGGACCCTGAAGGCCGTTTGTACAGCCGCGCCAGTAAAATGGTTGAACTGGGGGCTGACGTCAATGAACTCATGAAAGAATGTGATCTGCCAAAGGCTGAGGCCGAGTTGCTCCTCCGTTTGCAACAGCGCATGAGTAAACGCCGGCGCTAAACAGGCACTGTTGAGGTCTGTTGCTGATAAGCTTCATGCGGTTTCATTCACAGGTTGATACCCCTCCCATCCGGGCGGGGTTTTTCCGTTCAGTACCCAGGAAAACGCAATCAGTTCCGCAATCACCACAAAGAGCGCTGGGGGAATATCATCACCCACTTCCAGCCGGTTCAGATATTCTGCCAGGACTGGATCCTGGTGAATTAAGCCACCTTGTGCCTTCACCTGTTCAATAATGTCCTTAGCCCAGTCATCATAGCCTTTGGCGGCAACATACGGGGTTTCATAGCCGTCGTAACTTAACGCGATCGCGCTGTTTTGCTTCTTGTTCATACGCTTATCCTGATGCCGCACTGCGGCGCAATCATCGGGTCGGTGTCTTCTGCGACCGGGGTATGGTGGAAAGAGATCGTGTCGCATTTGATTTCTAAGGCTTTGAGGCGACGGGTGAGCTGAGGGGTTAAAGATTCCGCGTGTTGTAAAACAGTCGGTTGGGCACTGTCAAAGTTGATACTGAGCTTTTCGTCTTGCCAGATAGCGGTTGCCTGCAAGCTATCCTCTTCACCGACGGGCAGCCCCAGCGTCACGATCCAGCTGCGGCCCGGACGTTTTCTTGCGCTTTTTGACGGTGTGTTTTTGGACTGCACGCTGAGCCGGATCTCGCGGCCGTTTGTCTGAGGCAGATGAAGCACGAAAGGGGTATTCTCATCCCGACCGACCGGATTACCGGCAATTCTCTGCTCAGCAGCCAGACGGATCAGGGCTTTGAGTTCACTCTGGGCATTGTCTGGCAGGCTGGCCAACAGTTTCGCCAGTGGGCTGTCTGGCTGAGATAACTGAGTGACCAGTGCCTTCAAACTATCTTTGCCTGCGCCCTGCTGTAGCCATCGGACTATCTCTGCCGGTGATTGAGGCAGCACCAACTGCGTCAGCCATTGTGCAATCGGAGACCCCTGCGCGCTGAGGCTAGGGGGGAGGTTGCCGAATAATCGTTGCAACACATGAAGTTGTGTTAACAAGTGTGAAAGTTGGCTGATCTGATTGCCAGATTGGAATAAAGTCGCACCTGCCTGCGAGGGCGTGACTGTTTGAGTCACGCTCCCGGTTGCCTGAGACTCAGGCGTTCGCGAAGTCTGGTTGATGGCTGTCTGATAAGCCGAATTTTGAGATATAGAGGTCACATTTACTTACCTTGCTACCGGATTGATAACAGCCTGAAACTAACAAAGATATTCGTCGCTGTGATATTATCCGGGGATGATTTCACTCACTCAGGATGACGCATCACTATGTTGTCAGTGAACGGATTGAGCTGTACCCGTGATGAACGAGTGCTGTTCGATGAACTTCAATTTTCGGTTACTTCCGGCGAACTGGTTCAAATTGAAGGCCGCAATGGTGCCGGCAAAACCACGTTGCTACGTATTATCGCTGGACTGGGACAACCGGATGCCGGTGATGTCTACTGGCACGATAACAAGATAGTCCATGTCCGTGAAGAGTATCATAGCCAGATGTTGTTTTTGGGACATCAAACTGGGGTGAAGCGCGAATTAACGGCTTATGAAAACCTGGCTTTTTTCCAGGCAATGCATGAGCATCGTCACAGTGAGGCACTGACGGGGCAGGCTAAAGTGCAGGGTGAAGATGCAATCTGGCAGGCACTGGCCCATGTGGGGTTGGCTGGCCGTGAAGATGTACCGGCCGGGCAACTGTCTGCCGGTCAGCAGCGCCGGGTGGCTTTGGCAAGATTATGGTTGAGTAACCACCCGCTGTGGATTTTGGATGAGCCTCTGACCGCCATTGATAAGCATGGGGTTAAAGTGCTGGAGCAGCTGTTTGTATCCCATACTGAACGTGGTGGCACTGTGTTACTGACTACGCATCAGGATATGTTTTCCTCGCAGAATCGTCTGCGCAAAATCACTCTGGGGCAGGCGTTGTAAATGTTGTCTTCGATGTATCAGGTTATCCGGCGAGAACTGCTGATTGCGTTTCGTCGTCAGGCCGACGTATTTAACCCGTTGTGGTTTTTTATTATTGTCATCACGCTGTTTCCACTCGGAATCGGACCTGAACCGAGTCTTTTAGCACGGATTGCGCCCGGCATTATCTGGGTGGCTGCCTTACTGGCTGCGTTGCTGTCGCTGGAACGTTTATTTCGTGATGATTTTGTGGATGGTTCTCTTGAGCAAATGATGCTGATGCCAACGCCTTTACCTGTCTTGGCACTGGCAAAAGTGATTGCTCACTGGCTGTTGACAGGGTTGCCTTTGCTATTGATCAGCCCTTTACTGGCAATTTTGTTGTCACTGGACTGGTCCACTTGGCTGGCCGTCGTGCTGACACTGCTGATTGGCACGCCAACACTGAGTTTTCTGGGGGCAATAGGGGTTGCACTCACGGTCGGATTGCGTAAAGGTGGGGTATTATTGAGCTTGCTCATCCTGCCGTTATTCATTCCCGTGTTAATCTTTGCAACTTCGGCTATTGAAGCCGCCTCTTTGGGAATGGGCTATCAGGGACAATTGGCCCTGATGGGTGCCATGCTGGCAGGCGCTGCCACATTGGCTCCCTTTGCTATCGCAGCTTCACTGCGGGTGAGTGTGAGCTGACCTATAAATGCTTGGAAGCAATTATTATTATTCATCATAGAGTATTGAAAGATGTGGAAGTGGTTACATCCCTACGCGAAAGCTGAAAACTGCTACCGTTTATGCGGCACCCTACTGCCCTGGTTTGCAGTTTTCTCTTTACTCAGCCTGACGATCGGTTCGATCTGGGGGCTGGCTTTTGCACCTGCCGATTACCAGCAAGGTGACAGTTTCCGAATTATTTACCTGCATGTGCCGGCGGCAATCTGGTCGATGGGCGCTTATCTGTGGATGGCCATTGCCGCTTTTATCGGGCTGGTCTGGCAGATTCGCCTGTCGGATATGGCAGCCGCTGCGATGGCACCGATTGGCGCCGTTTTCACTTTCATTGCCCTGCTGACGGGGGCCATCTGGGGGAAGCCGATGTGGGGCGCCTGGTGGGTCTGGGATGCAAGGCTGACCTCTGAGCTGATTCTGCTGTTTTTATATTTGGGCGTCATTGCGTTGTATAACGCCTTTGATGATCAGAAGAGTGCGGCGAAAGCGGCGGGCATTCTGGCGATTGTGGGGGTGATTAACCTGCCGATTATTCATTACTCAGTGGAGTGGTGGAATACCCTGCACCAGGGCGCAACCATTACCAAGTTTGCGAAGCCATCCATTGACAGCCGGATGCTGTGGCCGTTGCTGCTGAATATTTTAGGTTTTGCCTGCTTCTTTGGTGCCGTGACCATGATTCGTCTGCGGAATGAAATTTTGCTCCGGGAAAGTCATCGTCCCTGGGTACGCCAGCTGATGAAATGAGGTGAGTATGCATTTCGAATCAATTCAAGAATTTTTTGCGATGGGTGGTTATGCCGGTTATGTCTGGGCTGCCTATGGTATTTCTGCTTTATCTCTGCTGATCCTGCTCTGGCGCAGTGTCAGCCAAAGTCGTCATCTGGCTGCTGAAATTAAAAATAAAATTGCCCGCGAGCAACGCATTAAAGCTGCTGAGAAGCTGGAGAATACGCTATGAACCCAAGACGTAAAAGACGCCTGACTGTTGTCGTTGCCCTGCTGGCTGGACTGGGCGTGACGGTTGGCCTGATTCTGTACGCCATGAACCAGAATATGGATTTGTTTTACACGCCGACTGAACTGGTGCAAGGAAAGTCTGATGGGACGAAGCCTGAAGTCGGTCAGCGTCTGCGGATTGGCGGCATGGTGGTGAAAGGTTCGGTGTCCCGTGATCCGAACTCACTGCAGGTGAGTTTCCGGGTGGCAGATGTCGGTCCTGAAGTGACAGTCCGTTATGACGGTATTTTGCCTGACCTGTTCCGGGAAGGGCAGGGCATTGTTGCTCAGGGCGTTCTGGTGGATGCAACAACGGTTGAAGCGCATGAAGTACTGGCGAAGCATGATGAGGAATACATGCCGCCGGAAGTTGCTGAAGCCATGCAGAAGAACCACAAGCCGTTGGAATACACCGACCAACAAAAACAAGGTAGTGTGCAATGATTGCTGAGTTAGGGCAGTTCAGCCTGATCCTGGCGCTGGGGCTCTCGCTCCTGGTCAGCGTTTATCCCTTATACGGTGCCCATCAGGGGAACCCGGTTCTGATGCGTTTGGCCCGGCCCCTGACTTACGGCGTCTTTGTGATGTTGCTGTTGTCATTCGTTTTACTGGCCTGGGCCTTTTACAGCAATGACTTTACGCTGACGTATGTGGCCAGCAACTCCAACAGTAATTTGCCCTGGTATTACCGGATTACCGCAGTGTGGGGCGCGCATGAAGGCTCACTTCTGCTGTGGGTGCTGATTCAGGCAACCTGGGCGGCCGCAGTGGCAACATTCAGTCGCGGTATGCCACAGGAATCTGTAGCACGAGTGCTTGCGGTCATGGGAATGATCTCTGTCGGCTTCTTGCTGTTTATCATTCTGACATCCAATCCTTTCCTGCGCACTTTGCCTTACTTCCCTGTTGATGGGCGCGATCTGAACCCATTGCTTCAGGATCCGGGGCTGATTATTCACCCGCCAATGCTGTATATGGGGTATGTCGGTTTCTCGGTTGCTTTTGCTTTCGCCATTGCTTCGCTGATGACCGGACGCTTGGATACGGCCTGGGCACGCTGGTCGCGTCCGTGGACCATTGCTGCCTGGTCATTTTTGACTCTGGGGATCGCGCTGGGCTCCTGGTGGGCGTATTACGAACTCGGCTGGGGCGGCTGGTGGTTCTGGGATCCGGTTGAAAACGCATCTTTCATGCCATGGCTGGCCGGTACAGCGCTGATGCATTCATTGGCGGTGACAGAGAAACGGGGAACCTTCAAAGCCTGGACAGTACTGCTGGCAATTTCTGCTTTTTCACTGAGCCTGCTCGGCACCTTCCTGGTGCGCTCCGGTGTGCTGGTTTCCGTACATGCGTTTGCTTCTGATCCGGCGCGCGGGATGTTCATTCTGGGCTTCCTGGTTGTGGTGATTGGCGGCTCCTTGTTGCTGTACGCCCTGCGGGGTGCCCAGATCCGTTCTCACGGCAGTTTCAGCCTGTTTTCCCGCGAGAACTTCCTGCTGGCAAACAACCTGCTGCTGGTCACCGGTTTGCTGGTCGTTCTGATTGGTACCCTGCTGCCGTTAGTCCATAAGCAAATCGGACTGGGTTCTGTCTCCATTGGGGTGCCTTTCTTTAATACGCTGTTTACCTGGCTGATGATCCCCTTTGCGTTTTTTCTGGGCATCGGGCCGCTGGTACGCTGGAAGCGCGAGAATTTTGCAAATATCCGCCGTCCGTTGATCATTTCTGCGCTGATCACACTGCCGTTGTCCCTGCTGGTGCTCTGGTTGCGGCCAGATCCGATCCAGCCACTGGCTGTCCTGGGTCTGGTGATGGCATTCTGGATTATCATTTTGCAGGGCTTCGAGCTGTATGAGCGTGCGACACACCGCCATTCTCTGATGGTTGGCTTGGGTAAGCTGGGCCGCAGTCACTGGGCAATGGTACTGGGGCATCTCGGACTGGCAATCACCCTGATTGGGATTACGCTGGTGTCGAATTATGACCTGGAGCGTGATGTGCGCTTGTCGCCGGGGCAGTCTGTGAATGTGGAAGGGTTTGACTTCCGTCTGGCCGGCCTGCGCAATGTAGAAGGACCAAACTATGATGGTTTCATTGGTGACTTTGTGGTCACAGTTGATGGTCAGTTTGTGACTGAACTGCATGCCGAGAAGCGATTCTATACTGTGGCTGGCTCGATGATGACAGAAGCGGCCATCGACAGTGGTGTGACCCGCGACCTGTATGTCGCTCTGGGTGAGCAATTGACTGATGGTGCCTGGGCCGTCCGTATTTATTACAAGCCATTTGTCAATTGGCTGTGGGCTGGGGCTGTTCTGATGGCGCTGGGTGGCGCGATGGCAATCAGTGACAAGCGTTATCGTTTCCGTCAGCGGTTTAAAAAGGCAGAGAAAGCAGAAGAAAATGTTGCTGTATCCCGGGCTGAGGTGAATGGATGAACAAGAAATTACTCTTTATCCCGTTTGTGATTTTTCTCGCGCTGGTGGCTGTGTTTATGGAGCAGTTGACCCGCAACGCAGACGGTGATGATCCCACCCGGCTGGAATCTGTCTTGATCGGAAAGCCTGTTCCCGAGTTTCGTCTGGAAGATTTAGCCGACGCTGGCAAGCTGTATCAGCAAGATATTTTCCAAGGTGAACCGCTGCTGCTGAATGTGTGGGCAACCTGGTGTCCGACCTGTTATGCCGAGCACCAGTACCTCAATCAGCTGGCCAGTCAGGGCGTGAAAATTATCGGCCTGAATTATAAGGATGAACGTCAGAAAGCCATTCGCTGGCTGAACGATTTGGGAAATCCTTATATGCACAGTTTGTTTGACGGTAATGGCATGCTGGGCATGGATCTCGGTGTGTATGGTGCACCGGAGACTTTTCTGATTGATGCCAAAGGGATCATCCGCTATCGCCATGTGGGTGATGTCAACCCGCAAAACTGGGAAAGCACGCTGAAGCCAATCTATGCGCGTCTGCAGGAGGAAGCGAAAGGATGAAACACTGGATTGCAGTGGTTGCACTGAGCATCGCGGGCTGGCTGTCGGTGAGCCTGCCAGCTCAGGCCGCGATTGATGTGTATGAATTCAAATCCCCTGAGCAGGAAGTTGCCTTTCAGGATCTGACGGCAACGCTTCGTTGCCCGAAGTGTCAGAACAACAATATTGCAGACTCGAATGCTGAGCTGGCGAAAGATATGCGTCAGAAGGTGTTTGAATTACTGAATCAGGGAAAATCGAAGCAGGAAATCATTGATTATATGATTGCCCGCTACGGTAACTTCGTGACTTATAACCCACCGATCATGCCTTCAACGCTGATTCTCTGGCTGGGGCCGCTGTGTTTTCTGCTGATTGGGGCCTGTGTACTGGTTTACCGATCCCGCCGTGGGGTCACCGGGACAAAGACGATAGATGCTGAAGAATCGGCTCGTCTGAATGCATTGCTTGAGGAAATCGGGCAACAGGCAGACAAAAACGATCAGGCGGGTGAGAGCAAGGTGAAAAAATGACGTTATTTTGGATTTCCACCCTGATTCTGGTGCTTATTGCACTGGCGTTTCTGATTGTACCGGTATTCGTGGGCAGCAATCAGGATCAGGTCGCCAGCCGTGACGAGCTGAACAAAGCCTTTTTCCGTGATCGTTTGGGCGAGCTTAAAGAAGAAAACAGCGAAGGCTTAATTGCCAGTCCGGATGAAATGGAAGTTGAGCTGCAACAGTCGCTGCTGGACGATGTACCGGCTGAGCAGATTCAGCAGTACACATTGTTTAAACCCTGGTTAATGTTGCCAGGGGTGCTTGTCATTTTGGGTCTGTCTTACGGTCTGTATAGTATCGTCGGCAATCAGCAGAAAGTGGCTACCTGGCAGGAAACGGTTTCAAGGCTGCCTCAGTTGACCCAAAAGTTGATGGTGCAGCATGCTGACCCGCTGACGGATGAGGAAATGGATGCGCTGACTCTGGGCCTACGGACGCGTTTACACGAACGCCCGAATGATGCGACTGGCTGGCTGTTACTCGGCCGGATTGGTATCGCGAACCGGGATATTGAAACTGCTCAGGGCGCGATGAAACGTGCTTTGGATCTGGAGCCCACCGATCCAACGTTACAGCTTGAATATGCCCGGACACTGATGATGGGCGGAGAACCCGGCCAGCTTCAGTTTGCCCGGACGATGCTGAAGCATTTGCTGGAGCGTCACCCGACGAATTTTGAGGCGATGGCGTTGCTGGCATTTGATGCCTTCAGTCAGGGCGATTATCCGGTAGCCATTCAGTTCTGGGAACAGATGAAAAGTTTGCCCGGTATTGGTGATGATCGCCTCAGGATGATTGAAGGGGGGATTGCTCAGGCCAAAAAAGAAATTGAACGTGCGGCTAACCCGAGTCCTGGCGTGACCGTCACGGTGAATCTGGCACCATCCGTGACCCTGCCGGAGCAAGGGATCGTGATTGTGTCTGTTCATACAGCGGATGGTGCGCCGATGCCGCTGGCAGCAAGACGCTTACCACTCTCCCGTTTCCCGCTGACGCTGACCCTGACAGACAGCGACAGTATGATACCGGACCGGTTGATGTCTCAGCAGTCGAAACTGATTGTGCGGGCGAGAATTGACCGGGATGGAAACGTTGCCACCAAAGATGGTGACTGGTTTGGTGAAAGTGGGATTGTCTCCCTGGGGGGCGAAACAAGCATTACAATTCAGTCACAGTTTTAGTGATCTCCTGAAACATACTGGTAGTTCTGAAACAGACTGGATATCATTGTCCAGTCTGTTTTCGTTTGAATAAGTGATTAACACATTGAGTCGAAATCTTTTTTTATCCATCCTGTTGAGCATGTCTTTGATGGGGTGTGCAAGTTCTCCGCCCGATCCTGCACCGGAAAAACTGGCCGGGAATGAATATGGTCTTGATGAGGAAGAACTGGCAGCAGCCGGGTTGACAGTTGAAGAACTGCAGTCGCTGGAAACACCGGAAAGCACAGCTTATGACCCTTTTGAAGGCTTCAACCGTGCAATGTGGACGGTGAATTATGAGTATCTGGATCCTTACTTTCTTCGTCCGGTCTCCTTAGCTTATGTGGATTACGTGCCTTCACCTCTGCGTACTGGCCTGCGAAACTTCCTGTCGAATCTTGAAGAACCAGCCAATATGCTCAACAGCTTTTTGATGCAGAATCCCGAGAAAGCGGTTGATCATTTTAACCGGTTCTGGATTAACTCCATCTTTGGTTTAGGCGGGTTGATTGATATTGCCTCTGCGGCAGACATTTCCCCGCCCGGGCAGCAATCTTTCCCGGATACGCTCGGCTATTACGGTGTTGGCAATGGCCCCTACTTTATGATTCCGGCGTATGGTCCAGTCACCTTACGTGAAGGTGCAGGAGACTGGGTCGATAAACTGTATTTTCCACTCAATCTGCTGACATTCTGGCAAAGTGCCGGGAAGTGGGCGTTGGAAGGGATGGAAAACCGGGCAAAATTGGTGGCTCAGGAGCCGATGCTGAACAACTCTCCGGATCCTTATGTGTTTACACGGGATGCCTATATTCAGTACAAGAATTTCAGGGCTGGTGGAGAGGCGGTGGAGTCTGATCAACCAGTCAATGAAGACTACCTTGATGATTACCTTGATGAAATCGACAGTGAATAGTGTATTGTTTTGATTTTCTGATAAAAGTCAGAGCTATTGATGGCTCTGGCTTTTTTTTTCAAGCCTTCTAGAGTTGTGCGCTCTTATGTTAATTTTTTGTGAATAAAAACATTGTATGTTATTTGAATGACTTGTATGTAATTCAATCCATTTTTAGTTAATCCAATCGTTAATAACTTTCTTATTTTTCTCTCTTTTTTCTTTCATTTGAATAACCTAGCGCTCACTTATTGATTGCTTGCTTTATTTATCACTTTCATCAGTTCATCTTACGTGCGCTTACATTACAGCTGGCAGAAGATCACAAAGCGTAACATTTGTATCATTTTTTTCACTTTCTTTCTTTGAGACATAAAGAAACTCGACTATTTCTTATACAACGTAGCTTGTTGGCTATGTTTTCTTTCTTTTTTAACTCAAGGAACAAGTCATGTCTTTCAATAAGTTGAGTCCTATTGCAGCAGGCATTGCCGCTGTGACATTGTCGTGGGGAGTAATGGCGGCACCGGGCACACCGCAAATCGGCTGGATGGAAACTGATTTCGCGATCATTGAAGTTGATCAGGCGGCCAGTGCTTACAAAAGTCTGGTGACCGTTAAACCTGCTGCTGAAGTCCCAGTGGCCTGGCAGCGTTACTCAGGTGAAACGGCGGATCACTGGAAAGTGAAACTGAATGATCAGGTTGTGTTTGAAACGGCGATTGCTCCAGCGTCCAGCGGTGCGGGTTCAACAACACTTTCAGTCGCCCAGGGTGGCAAGTATGCAATGACCGTTGAACTGTGTAGCGGTACAGGTGCGGCCGAAGTTTGTACCAGCAGTGCGGCAAAGAATATTGTGGTTGCAGATACAGACGGCAGTCACCTGGATCCATTGCCAATGAATGTCGATCCGAATAATGGCAACTACACCACACCTCCCAATACCGTTGTAGGCGCTTACTTTGTTGAGTGGGGTGTTTATGGCCGTAAATTCCCAGTGGATAAAATACCCGCACAAAACCTGACTCACATTCTGTATGGCTTTATTCCAGTCTGTGGCCCGAATGATTCTCTGGGTGAAATTGAAAACGGTAACAGTCTGGCAGCGTTAAAACGCGCTTGTCAGGGCACGCAAGATTTTGAAGTGGTGATTCATGATCCTTGGGCTGCTGTCCAGATGCCTCAGGCTGGCCATAGTTACAGCACGCCTTACAAAGGCACTTATGGTCAGCTGATGGCATTGAAACAGCGTTATCCAGATCTGAAAGTGATTCCTTCTGTCGGGGGCTGGACACTGTCTGATCCATTTTATTCATTCACCGATAAGGCGAAGCGCGATATTTTTGTAGCCAGTGTGAAGAAGTTCCTGAAAACCTGGAAGTTCTTTGACGGTGTTGACATCGACTGGGAATTCCCGGGCGGTAAAGGTGCGAACCCAAATCTGGGTGATCCGGTGAAAGATGGCCCGGCTTACGTTGCGCTGATGCGTGAGCTGCGAGCTATGCTGGATGAACTGGAAACTGAAACAGGCCGTCAGTATGAACTGACGTCAGCCATTGGTGTGGGTTATGACAAGATTGATGTGGTGAACTACGCAGACGCGGTTCAGTACATGGATTATATCTTCGCAATGACCTATGACTTCTTCGGTGGCTGGAATAATGAACCGGGTCATCAAACGGCTCTCTTCTGTGGGACGCATATGTCAGCCGATGTCTGTAACGGTACGGGTGTTGATGAGAATGGTGAACCGCGCAAAGGTCCGGCTTATACAGCATCACACGGTATCGATCGCTTGCTGGGACAAGGCGTGCCAGCGAATAAACTGGTTCTGGGTGCAGCGATGTATGCGCGCGGCTGGACTGGCGTGACGGAAGCAAGCATGACCGATCCGTCGAATCCAATGACAGGGAAAGGGACAGGTCCGGTTCCTGGCTCCTGGGAAGCCGGTGTCATTGACTATAAAGATGTTGTGAAGAACTACATCAACAACGCGGCTGTTGTGAAAGGTTATGATGAACAGGCTGAAGGCCCATGGGCTTATGATCCAAGCAACGGTAACCTGATCACTTACGACAACCCACGCTCGATTCTGGCGAAAGGTCAGTATGTTCGTAATCTGGGACTGGGCGGTATGTTTGCCTGGGAAATCGATGCAGACAACGGTGACATCCTGAATGCGATGCAGGAATCTCTGGCTGGCGGTGGCGGTAACTATGCGCCAATCGCGAATGCCGGTGCGGATCAACTGGTGAATGGTGCAGCCACTGTGACACTGGATGGTTCTGCATCAAGCGATCGCGATGGCCAGATTGTCAGCTATCTGTGGACTCAGAACAGCGGTCCGGCTCTGACTTTGACGGGGGCTGATACCGCAAAAGCCACAGTTACTGTGCCGGCCGTGACTGCAGACACGCAGTATGTGTTTACACTGACTGTGGCTGATGACAAAGGTGACACAGCGACCGACACCGTGACTGTCAGTGCCAAAGCACCGGGTTCAAATACTGCACCTGTTGTGACTGTATCAGGCCCAACGTCTGTGAATGCGGGTGAGGCTGTTGTACTGGATGCTTCTCAGTCGACAGATGCCGATGGTGACACTCTGACTTTTGACTGGACAGTGCCAGCCGGCGTGAACGCAACAGTCAATGGTGCGACCGTGAGCTTCACTGCTGCCAGTTATACGGTTGATACAGCACTGAACTTTATTGTTGCAGTCTCTGACGGGACGGACACAGTGACTCAGTCTGTGACTGTCACGGTTCTGAAAGATGGTGGTTCAACCGGTTGTACCAATGTCTGGAGTAACGCTGGTGTGTATAACGCTGGTGAGATCGTGACGCACGCCGGGAAGTCCTGGAAAGCGAAATGGTGGACGACTGGCGAAGAACCGGGAACGACGGGTCAGTGGGGCGTCTGGGAAGATCTGGGTGCAGCAAACTGCCAGTAATGACTGAAATCAGAAAGCAAATTTGAATTCAGTGATAAAGAGAAAGCCGCTCAAGTTGAGCGGCTTTCTTATGCGTTTCAGCAGTCGTTTTTGTCTTGCTGTTCTTTTCAGCTTTTAGAAAGAACGACTGTACTGGACACCATACAGCAGGGCATCAGCACGGGTTGTCGCTGTAACCTGAGAAAGTGAGGTGCTTTCAGTTGCCTGGATATCTTTACCCATCAGGTAAGTCAGACCGAAGTCCAGTGTTGACTTACTGTCCAGATTGTAACTGAAGCCACCTGAGAACCACTGACGGTCTGAATCCGGTACAGAAATAGAGGTTTTCTTATCCTGAGCACTGGTGTCATACATGTAACCGGCACGCAGCGTCCAGTCAGAATTCAGGGTGTAGGTACCACCAACCGCGTAGTGCCAGCCGTCCTGCCACTGATATTCATTCAGGACCAGGCCTTTGTTAGTCTTCAGTACATCGAAGCTGCTCCACTCGATCCACTGGACACTATAGTGAACCGCAAACTGGTTGTTCAGTTGGTGGAAACCAGAGAATTCAACCATATCCGGCAGTGGCATCAGCAGTTTCTGATTGCTCTGTTTGCCGCCAGCTTGCTGGGCATAAATATCGCCTTCAGCTTCCAGCTCTGGGCTGTAGTGATATGACAGACCGAAACGGTTAGCGTCATTCAGTTCATAAACAGTACCCAGGTTGAAACCAACCGCAGTACCATCGACATCGACATCAACCAGTGGTCCTTGAACCCCGCCAGTTTGCATTTCGATCAATTTTTCGAGCGTTTGGTTAGAACGCTGCAGTTCGCCCTGACCGTAGATGATGTCCAGGCCGCCGCCAATGCTCCATTGCGGGTTCAGGCGGTATGCTGCATTCAGGGTCAGGTTCAGGCTTTTCACATCGGTCAGGCCACCAAATTCGTTTGCAGCATAGCTGCTGCTGAACTCAGTTTTGGTGCCGAAGTTTGAGTAGATGCCCACACCCAGTGCCAGTTGATCATTTACTGGATGGACATAATACAGGTTCGGAACGTAAGAAGTGCCACCGATTTGCTCATTCTCAAGACTTGTTGTCGTCACTGAACTTGTGAGTGGATTCTGGAACGTGTAATTTGCGTTTTTGACCTTAATGTCCGTATCGATGACATTCAGACCCAGTGAGATAGCTGGCGCATTAAACAGGGTCATGGCCGCGGCATTCCGGGACATCACGGATGCATTGTCGGCAATCACGGCATCACCGGCAAAAGCTCGGCCAAGTCCGGTTGCAGATTGTGAGTTTAACTGGAAGCCAGCAGCCAATGACTGCTGAGATGCCAAAGCGATGGCCGTTGCCATCATGGTTTTTGTAAACAGACGCTTCTTGTACATTTATTTTTATCCTGATCTTTTTTTCGGCTGATACATGATTTATCAGCAAGCAGCCGATTCTAGAAGCAGGTAAAAAAACATCAAATCAGACCAGTCTATAAGTTACTGTTTTATCACTATTGAATGTGACTGTTTGATGAAAAGATAGGCATTTTTTGCGGTGGCTGGATAAAATAGCCACCGCAGATTCAGAGAGCGCTGGTTCAGATATTGGTCCATTGCAGCGAATCTTTGAGTTTCTCTGCAATTGGCATCACGTTTTCACCTTTGTTCCCCACCACAATCAAGCTGGCGTCTTTGGAAGGAATGACGACGCCACGCATGTTTTTATCTTCAAAGTTTTCCATGGCGTGGCTGGGTTTTGGCACGACAAAGACGGTGATTTTACCGTTTTGTCCTTCCATCACCATGTGCAGCGCACCGCTACCGTCAAAACCACAGTGGTTCAGATAATAGACGTGGGAAGGTAACGCACTGAATTTTGGACCAAAAGGTTTTAGTTTGGCGTTGACCTGTTTCAGAGAAACCCCTTCATCAATCTGGTCGACAAACGGTGCTTCGTTATAAATATGATTCAGGGCAATTTGCCCGATATCCTGTGATGAGGCTGGCGCGAAGACGTCATTGAACTGACCGATGAGCAAACCACACAGGAAGGCGACTGAAGCCGCAATCGCCAGATGCCGGCGAACCTTTTTCTCGGCCTGATAACCCTGGCCTGACTGACGGAACAGAATGCGATCAGCCAGATCTTCCGGCACATCCACTTTCATGGCTGCGGCGAGCTTTGTATCAAGTTGTTGTAACTCGTCATGAAGCTTGCGGTTGGCAATCGACGAATTTTTCGCCGCACACATTTCCGGGCTGTGGTCACTGGGGTCAGCCAGAATTCTGCGACGAAATTCAAGATCGTCCATTTTGTTGTCCCCTCCGCTCTGTTTGTTTCTCTAAAGAATCTTTTAACTGATTTCTGGCCCTGAACAGTCGGGTCATCACGGTATTTCTGTTCAGGCCAAGGATATTAGCAATTTCATCACCGTTGAATCCAGCCATGACTTGCAGAACAAGCGGCTCACGGTACTCCGGTGAGAGTTGCTGAATTAAATGCTGTAACTGGCTCATCTCTGAGTCGCCATAACTGCTTGTGTCGGTGTCCTGAGCTGGAATCGCATGATCGTCAATATCGACCAAATCGAGCTGTTTCCGTTCAAAACGCCGGGCATTCTCCCGTCGCAGAATCGTAATCAGCCACGCCTTGGCCGCACTGTCGTCATTGAGACTATCTAGTGAACGCCATGCGCGCAGACAAGTTTCCTGGACCAGATCTTCAGCAATATGAGGATCGTGGCATAACCAGTAGGCATACCTGTACAGGTCTTTGTGCCAGGCCCTGACCAGGGCTTCGTAACGTTTTTGTTTATTCATGTCTACAGAGACCGAGGCATCTGCATTTTTCTTACGAAAAAATTGCTTCATCATGATGTTGCCTATTCGTAACCCTTAGCCATGTGGACCCTTCGTCGTCGAAAGTTAGGAAAATTTAAGTCATTCATTGTTGTGTTATTGATTTTCCTCAATATCCGTCAGTCTGTATCCGTTATAGTGATTCTGTTATCGGATGGTTTATCGGTAACGTCCTTTACGGACTGAGTATACCCTTCAACGACTTGCGACGGGGTTCGCTGGTAGATCAATTGGAAATACTGGCATTTACTCTTCGCCTTTTTATTGAGTCTTGCACAAACGGCTGACATTGTGAGTTTAATAACCATACCATAGCGGTGTGGTTTTTTTTTATGCCTCTCTGATTCCCTTTATTTTTGATTGTTTTTGACGCCTCTCAACTTTTTAAACATTCATTTGAATTAAATAACAATACCGTTACAATCGGTGTGGTCTGACCTCTAGTTTGTCTTACATAATGATAAGGAGTCGCGATGACACGTCGCCAGAATCTCACTACTCAACAGGGTGAGCGCATTGCTGTTGTTACAGGACTGCGTACCCCTTTTGCTCGCCAGGCGACTGCCTTTAATGGTGTCCCCGCTCTGGATATGGGCAAAATGGTGGTCAATGAAATGCTGCAAAAAATTGACTTTGACCCGGCATTGATTGAGCAGGTGGTCTTTGGCCAGGTGGTTCAAATGCCGGAAGCACCGAATATTGCCCGTGAAATTGTGCTGGGCACCGGGATGAACATTCACACGGATGCCTACAGTGTGACTCGTGCCTGTGCGACCAGCTTCCAGGCGGCGGCCAATGTGGCTGAAAGTATTCTTTCGGGGACGATTGATATCGGGATTGCGGGTGGTGGTGATTCTTCGTCGGTCTTGCCAATCGGCGTGTCGAAAAAACTGGCCGCGACTTTACTGGCCCTGAGTAAAGCAAAGACGATGGGCAAAAAAATGGGCTTGCTGAGTAAGCTCAGCCTCAAAGATTTGATGCCTGTGCCCCCAGCCGTTGCTGAATATTCGACGGGTCTGAGCATGGGTCAGACGGCAGAGCAGATGGCGAAAACCCACGGGATCAGCCGTGAGGAACAGGATGCGCTGGCACACCGGTCGCATACACTGGCCGCGCAGGCATGGCGTGATGGCCTGATCCAGGACGAAGTGATCACCGCTTTCCCAGAACCTTATCGCCAGTGGATCAATCAAGATAACAACATCCGTGAAGATTCTACGGTCGAAGGTTATGCCAAACTTCGTCCGGCTTTCGACCGCAAGTTTGGTTCTGTCACTGCCGCGAATAGTACCCCACTGACAGACGGTGCGGCAGCCATACTGCTGATGCGTGAAGGCCGTGCAAAAGCGCTGGGTCTGAAACCTCTGGGCTATATCCGCTCTTATGCATTTTCAGCGATTGGCGTTGAGCAGGACATGCTTATGGGACCATCGTATGCGACGCCACTGGCGCTGGATCGCGCCGGACTGACGTTGTCTGATCTGACGCTGATTGATATGCACGAAGCATTCGCGGCACAGACCCTGGCCAACGTGAAAATGTTTGCCTCGACGAAATTTGCGCAGGAAAAACTGGGTCGCAGCGAAGCCATCGGTGAAATCGACATGGACAAGTTCAATGTTCTGGGCGGCTCGATTGCTTACGGCCACCCATTTGCAGCCACTGGCGCCCGGATGATCACGCAAACCCTGCGTGAACTGCAGCGTCGTGGGGGTGGTTTTGCACTGAACACCGCCTGTGCGGCTGGCGGTCTGGGTGCGGCGATGATCCTGGAGGCTGAATAATGACGGATGTAACCATGACTGAACAAGATAATGCACAGCGTGCACCGGAAGCACAAGCGTCTGCCTTTCGTCTGAGCTATGGCGAGAACGGCATTGCCTGGCTGACGATTGATGTCCCGGATGAGAAGATGAATACCCTTCAGGCTGCGTTTGCCGAGCAGGTTGGCGCTGTTCTGGATGAGCTGGAAAGCAAGAAAGCAGACATCAAAGGTCTGGTCGTGCATTCGGGTAAGCCGGATAACTTCGTCGCTGGGGCAGATATTCGTATGCTGGCGGCTTGCACGACGGCAAAAGAAGCCGAGCAGCTGGCCTTGCAGGGACAGCAGATGTTCCAGCGGATTGAAGACTTACCGTTTCATGTTGTCGCGGCGATTCACGGCCCTTGTCTGGGCGGTGGTCTGGAGCTGGCGCTGGCGTGTCACAGCCGGGTCTGTACCGATGCCGGTGCGACGAAGCTGGGCCTGCCGGAAGTGCAGCTTGGCCTGCTGCCTGGCTCTGGTGGCACGCAGCGTTTGCCGCGTCTGATTGGTGTTGCAAACTCACTGGATCTGATCCTGACCGGTAAGCAGCTTCGTGCGAAAAAAGCGAAGAAGCTGGGTGTGGTGGATGAGTGCGTTCCGGAAAGCATCCTGCTGAAAGTGGCAGAAACACTGGCCCTGAAAGGGAAACCGACCCGTAAACACAGCTTCCAGGACTGGGCGATGGGGGGCAACCCGGTTGGTCGCTCTCTGGTGTTTGATCAGGCTCGGAAGAAGACTCGCGAGAAAACCCGCGGTAATTATCCGGCTGTGGATGCGATTCTGGATGTCATTAAATATGGTCTTCAGCACGGCGTGGCAAAAGGCCTGAAGGAAGAAGCGCGTCGTTTTGGTGATCTGGTGATGAGCCCAGAGTCAGCCGCACTGCGCAGTATTTTCTTTGCGACGACGGCCATGAAGAAAGAAACCGGTGCAGGGGATGACGTGCAGCCCGCAGACGTGAATCGTGTCGCGGTGCTGGGCGGCGGCCTGATGGGCGGTGGTATCAGCCATGTATCGGCCACGAAAGCCGGTTTGCCAGTGAAAGTGAAGGATATTTCGAACGACGGGATCCTGAATGCGCTGGCCTATAACCACAAGCTGCTGGAGAAGAAACGCAAACGTAAAATCATCAGTAAAGCTGAATTGCAAAAACAGATGCTGATGATCAACGGTGGTGTGGATTATCAGGGTTTTGACAAGGTTGATGTGGTGATTGAGGCCGTGTTTGAAGATCTCAGCCTGAAACATCAGATGGTGAAAGAGGTCGAGGCGAACGCTAAGCCGGATACGATTTTTGCAACCAACACGTCATCGCTGCCGATCAACCAGATTGCTTCGGCTGCGACGCGTCCGGAGCTGGTGGTTGGCCTGCATTATTTCAGCCCGGTTGAAAAAATGCCGCTGGTAGAAGTGATCCCACATGAGGGCACCGCGCCGGAAACCGTAGCCACGGTTGTGAAACTGGCGAAGAAGCAAGGTAAAACACCGATTGTGGTCGCCGATAAGGCCGGTTTCTATGTGAACCGTATTCTGGCACCTTACATGAATGAAGCGGCGCTGGCGCTGCTGAGTGGCGAACCGGTTGAGCACATTGACAGTGCGCTGCTGGACTTCGGTTTCCCGGTGGGCCCGATTACGCTGCTGGATGAAGTCGGTGTCGATGTCGGTGCTAAGATCAGCCCGATTCTGGAAAAAGAGCTGGGGGATCGTTTCAAGAGCCCGGATGTATTCGATATTCTGCTGAAGGATGGCCGGAAGGGGCGTAAGTCTGGCAAAGGTTTCTACCTGTATCACGGGAAGAAAAAAGGCGTCGATAAGAGCATTTATAAACTGCTGAACCTGAATCCGGCGCGGAAAGCCAGCGGCCACGACATTGCGATTCGCTGTACGCTGATGATGCTGAATGAAGCGGCTCGCTGTCTGGATGAGGGCGTGGTTCACAGTGCCCGTGACGGCGATATCGGTGCGATCTTTGGCATTGGTTTTCCACCGTTCCAGGGCGGCCCGTTCCGCTATATGGATCAGCTGGGGGCGAAGCGTGTTGTTGAGCTGCTGAATGAGCACGTGCACAAATACGGTGATCGTTTCCGTCCTTGTGAGCGACTGCTGGAAATGGTGAAGAACGACCAGCGTTTTTACGATTAAATCGTCAGAAACTCATAAATCAAAGGCCTGCAGTTGCAGGCCTTTGTCGTTAGAGGGAGATGGAACATGACGGAAATGTCAGAGAAAACAGAATCTAAACAGTTTTGTGGTGCTTGAAACCTTGCTGCATGGTGGCATTCAGACGAAAACGGCGATAGAGAATTCGGGGTCTGATCAGATGAAGCAGCAGAATCACGGAACCCGCGACCATTAAAGGGTTGAATCCAATCCAGAGCAGGAAGCTCAGGCTACATAAGGCAATCCCGGTCAGCAGGTACAGCATCCCGTCAAACTGGCGGGGATGAATGGCTTGCATACAGGTACGGCAGAAAAGCCGGCTGTGAATACTCTGATTTTTCGCCGTAATTTTTTCACGGCAGATCGAACAGGCGTGTGACATATCAGTTCCTGAACATTGTCTTGAGAAAATGTGCTTATTCGACCTCATGGCTTCTTGTGTCAAACCAGACACAGACTGCCAGCCAGAGGGGATATATTTTGATTTCTTAATTTAGTTAATCGACTGAAACCAAAGAAAAATTAGCGGAAATTATAAAAGTGTAACCGCGGTTCCATTTTTCGGGGGAATGGTGTGCGATAACGGCATATCCTCTGAGCCGGTGGCTCAGAGGCATGTATCAGAAGTATGGCAACGTCAGGGAAAGCACAAGCTGTCAGAACTAGCAGGCTGTTTGCTGAAATAAGGAGACGGAAGTGATGGGTTCACCGGTTTCCAGTGGGGTCAGATTTCTGTGGGCATCCCCCTGAGCGTAAGCGATGAGCCGGTTGGCTGTCCGGGGTTTAATGGCTTCGACCATAAAACGCACCAGCTCGGCTCGGCTCAAGGTCGCCATTTCTGCAGCAATTTTCTGGCGCTGGTCGAAATGGTCGTCTTTGTGGCCGATACTGACCCAGTAACGTTGCGCTCGGGCGCGCAGGTTGGTATCCGGTTCAGATAACTGAGCAATCAGGCCCTGTTTGCTGGCCTGCCACTGGCTTTCGTTCAGTTCCAGCAGAACCAACGCAAAGGCATTGGTAAATTCGTCAATGGCTTCCAGCAATTGCAACGGTCCGGCCACCGGCGACTGGATATAGAGTAACAGGCCGGGATAACGGTTGAGGGGCAGGTTCGCTGTACCCACCATATACCCCAACTGCTGTTCGGTGCGCAGCTCGTGGAAGAAAGTGGTCGACATCAGGTGATTGGCCAGCGTAAAGATGGCGATTTCCCGGGGCGACTGTTCCCGGGACTGATGATAAATCAGGATGGCAGAATCGGCATGGCCACAATCGACTTCGAACCGTAGTGTGCCGCTTTCCCCCAAATGTACCAGCGGGCGTTGTGCTTCGCCGTATAGCTGATCGGTGACCCGGAAGGCATCTTTCAGAACTTCTGCCAGTGCTAACGCCTCATCTTTGCGCCAGTCCCCATAAACAAAAGCATCGATATGCAGTTCGGCAAACATGGCATCCACAAAATCCGGCAGTTCAGATATTTCGACGGTTTCCAGTTCCTGAATCAGGGCCGGGTAGGGTGGATTATTGGGTTGCAGCAGACCCGTCAGTTGATTAAACAACTGGGAGATGGGTTTATCTTCTGCGGCATTGCGCCAGTTGCGCAGCATTTGCGCTTTAATACTGGCGAACCGCTCTTGTTTAAAGGTTCGGCCGGAGAATTTTTCCAGCAGCAGTTTGAGCAGCAGGGGTTGTTTCTCACTAAAGCCAGACAACTGTAATGTCACCCCACCCTGATGGGCATAGAGGTTATAAGCCATGCCTGCAACCTCGGCCGGATAAGCGGCTTCGTTGCAGGATTCCATCAGCATTTCAACGCAGAGTCGGGTTTTGACGATGTTCCGGACTGAACTGACGGCATGCGGACTATCAATGGCCACATAGACCTGACCTTTGGGCACCCGAAACTCATGTTCCTGTTTGTACCACAGGCGAAAGCCGGGCAAATCCTGAATGAGCTGCGGGATATCATCTCGCTGGCAGGTCAGTGGGTGGGGATCCAGCCGTTCACACAGATACGGATTGGGTTCCGGCAGGGTGAGGGCAGGATGAACGCCCGGAGCAGACCATGCCTGTAACTGGGCTTCTGTGAAAGGTTTGACCGAATAAGGCGTGTGATACCAGTCGGCGACCCGGTCGTGTGCCTGGCCTTTGGCAACCAGCGTCAGACGCAGGTTGTCCGGGCGCAGCATCGCCAGAACTTCTTTAAGCAGTGGTTCGTCGTAGTGGCTCATCATGTAATCGCCATAGACGATATCTTCCGGTGCATAGTGCATCAGATTCATGACCAGATAGCTGACAGTATCCAGTGGCCGGCTTTTTTCCTGATAACGGAAGGCTTGCTCCAGCACAGCGCGTTTTTCACGATAGCGCCATTCGGCCAGCCCCTGTTCGGCAATCAGGTGAATGTACTGAAAAATGGTGGTCACAATGTGATCGGTCTGCTCCAGTCCTTTTGGGGTCAGGTTCAGGCCAATTGTAAACTCACGGAAATTACTGCCGCTGATACCGCCACCGGCCGCCAGGGTATTGATCAATCCTTCGCTTTTCAGCAGCGACATCAGACTGCCGGTGCCTTCATTCCCCAATAAATGAGCCAGATAAGACAAAGGCTTGCTGCGGTAATGGATTTCCATGGCCGGCAGGGAAAACGACAGCGTGAGTTTGCGGACTTCTTTGATCGGCTCAATGGCAATAAAACGGGCGTTTTCCCTGTCTGTTACCAGAGGGACAGCAATGGCCGGTTTTTCTTTGCCGACATTCGGGATCGCGCCAAAAAACTGTTCGGCAAATGTCTGCAGTTCGTCGAGCGATTGTGGGCCAAGCAGCACCAGCCCCATCAGATTGGCGGAGTAGTGCTGTTTGTAGAAGGCGATTAGTTCGTCGCGGACTGGCAGATCCGGACGGTCTTCCAGCGTACTGAGATCTCCGACGGAAAATTTGGCAAAGGGGTGCTCCGGATTGATGGTTTCCTTATGCACCTGATACAGACGACGGACATCGTCTTTCAGCTTCAGTTTGTATTCGGAATCCACGGCCTGCCGTTCTTTGTCGACGGAATCGGCATTAAACAGCGGCGCGGTAAAAAATTGTCCGAACCGTTCCAGCCCGGCTGCAAATGCGGGCGGAACGATTTCGAAGAAATAGGTCGTGTTTTCGGTACCCGTCCAGGCATTGTTACTGCCACCGTACTGGTTCACAAAGGATTGAAATTCACCGGGATGAGGGAATTTCTCGGTGCCGAGAAACAGCATGTGTTCCAGAAAGTGGGCCATCCCCTGACGATCCAGCGGATCATCGAAATGGCCGATGCCGACCGACAGTGCCGCTGCCGACCTCGGTGCTGCCTGATCATGGACCAGTAACACCCTGAGTTGGTTATCCAGGGTCAGATAGCGGTACTCTTTGGGATCGTTCGGACTCTTGAACACAGGAAGCGCCTATTTTTACAGGGAATTAGGCTAATTATGACGCCCAATAATGACACTGGCAAATTCTGTCTGGTCAGTTGTTATGTTTCAGGGAAATGATCCTGTGATCGCGATAGCGATTCAGCCGTCACGCTTTCGGATCACTTAAGATTAAATGGCTACCCTGTCTATGCCAGCCTTTGCTAGCATAGCCACAGAAACGCGCAATCGGATTGGAGACTATGCGAATTTTTATCATGCGTCACGGCGAAGCACAGCATTTTGCCCCAAGTGATGCGGAGCGGCCCCTGACCGCACAAGGAAAGTCTTACTCGCGCCAGATGGCAAAGCAACTCGCCAGTCATCTGGACGGTCAGCTGGATCTGGTCTGGGTCAGCCCTTACCTGCGTGCGCAACAGACCTGGCAGGCAATGTCAGAAGAGCTGCCGGTGCCCAAAACGCTGATGACGATTGATGATATTACCCCTTACGGCGATGCTGCGCAGGTGGCTGATTATCTGAAAGCGGTGATTGAACTGGAAAAACCGGAAACCGTGCTGGTGGTCTCTCACTTGCCATTAGTCGGTTATCTGAGTGCTGAACTGGTGCCCGGATTGCAACCGCTGATGTTTCGAACGTCCTCCATTGCCGCGGTTGACTTTCATCCAGAAGGTGAACCGTCCGCCTTATTATGGCAGGAGAACCCGGTTGAGGCCGTCCAGTCGAATCATCACTAAGTTGGGTGCAGAGCGCACTTTTCAATGACCAGACTGTCCAGCCCGGATGGTTCAGGTACAATCCATCTTAAAAGAATGATTGATGAATAAACTGGTTATGAAAAAGATACTTCTTGTTTTGTTCGGCAGCCTGGGACTGACTGCCTGTGCAGCGAACATGGTTAAACCCAATATTGTGGCCAACGGGGCAATTAAATGGGCCAACGGTGTTCGTGAAGAAATGAATATTTCTAAGTCGGGCAGTACGTTAACTTTCCTGTCCCCACCAAGCATTATGGCACCCGGTGGTATCACGATTTTTTCCCGCATCGACAGTGCCCGTAACGGCAACTGCGAACATTACTACAACGAAAGTGCAATGAAAGTGCGGATGCAGATTTGTGACACCGGTGAAGTGACGCTGATCCAGGATGGTCAGGTGATTAACGTTGGTGCGCTGGCGCGGGAAGTTTATTGAAATTGCCTGAAGGGCGAGTGAATTCTGAAACCCTGATCCCTTGATGTCACTCATCGAGGGATTTTTGTATGTGCCAACCCATTTCATGACGGCCATCATCTCTGGTTTGACAGAGACGGAGGCAGGTGTTTTTTATGTGGAAAAGTCTGGTAGAATTTTCCTGCATGAAAAATATGTTATAGAACAAAGAGATAATTTTAGAGTGTTCCCCGTATCTACGGGGATGAACCGCGCAGACGATTATTAGCGAACTGGCGCACCATGTGTTCCCCGTATCTACGGGGATGAACCGAGTTTTCATCAGAATCGTTTAAACTGGACTCAGTGTTCCCCGTATCTACGGGGATGAACCGGTCGCCGGAATGCCGCTCACGAATGAATTGCTGTGTTCCCCGTATCTACGGGGATGAACCGAACTAGGTTTTTTGTGCGCTTTGTCGCTTCCGGTGTTCCCCGTATCTACGGGGATGAACCGTTAATGTGATTAAATGGCCACATCAGCCACACGTGTTCCCCGTATCTACGGGGATGAACCGTTGTCGTACCGCTATGTTCGGACTATGGTTGAGTGTTCCCCGTATCTACGGGGATGAACCGTTGAAACGCTTGGAAAATGGGGACGAGAAGGCGTGTTCCCCGTATCTACGGGGATGAACCGCGTAATTGGGTGTTGGGTATTCGTACCCAGTAGTGTTCCCCGTATCTACGGGGATGAACCGGCGAGTTCATTTGTTATGTATATCCGGAATAAGTGTTCCCCGTATCTACGGGGATGAACCGATACTTTATTAGGTCAGGGTATTGAGTTTTTGGTGTTCCCCGTATCTACGGGGATGAACCGAATGAATCAGGACGCGCAACATCATCACTAGTGTGTTCCCCGTATCTACGGGGATGAACCGCGATCCCGATATAACGTTTATCGGTCGGTAAAGTGTTCCCCGTATCTACGGGGATGAACCGGGGCAGCAGCTCAAACTTAAATCGCAGGGGACGTGTTCCCCGTATCTACGGGGATGAACCGTGTGGAATGCCTTGTATAGACACTTTTTTCAGGTGTTCCCCGTATCTACGGGGATGAACCGCCTGAGGATTTTGACTCGTATAGAGAGGAGACGTGTTCCCCGTATCTACGGGGATGAACCGAACAGGGGCTTAGGGTATATTAGTAATTTCTCGTGTTCCCCGTAGATACGGGGAAGCCCCATGTTTTTCATCCCGGTGCTTACCGCTCCGGGATTTCAATCAGTACCAGCAGGGCACCAGCGCCGCCAAATTCCAGCGGTGCCTGATGAAACGCCATCACATCCGGGTGTTGGGCCAGCCAGAGTGGGGCTTTCTGCTTCAGAATATGTTTCCCGATGCCGTGCATCACGCAGGCACAGGACACGCCATCTTTGATACAGGCGGCAATCATTGCGGCCAGTTCTCGTTTTGCTTCCATTTGTGTCATACCGTGCATATCCAGAAAAATATCCGGGACATAGACACCGCGCCGTAACTTTTTCACTTCATACTTAGACACATCGGAACGGGCATACTGCATCGGGCCGTGTTCGCTGAGGTGCGGCTCGAACTCGTCCGAGAAGTAAAACTCGTGATTTTGGCTGTCTTTGATGCTCACATTGCGCTTATCGGTTTTCGGGCGCTGTCGGCGTGGGGTGATTATGGTATCATTCGACAGCTTTTTAATGCCCTGAACTGCTTCCTGAAAGAGCGCGAAGTCGTCTTCTTCCAGGGCGGGGTCTTTTTTACTCATCATCAATTTCCAACTACTTTATCGCGGTATTGTAGCGCCATTTGGAGGCTATTTTGGATAAGATTTTTGTCGACGAAGCCGTCAACGAACTTCACACATTACAGGACATGCTACGTTGGACCGTCAGCCGATTCAACGATGCGGGCCTGTTTTATGGCCATGGCACAGACAATGCCTGGGATGAAGCGGTGCAGCTGGTTCTGCCGACGCTGCATCTGCCGATTGATATTCCTGCTGACGCGCGCTTCTCGCGCCTGACCAGCAGTGAGCGCCGTGCCATTGTTGAGCGCGTGGTCCGTCGTGTGACTGAGCGTACGCCGGTGGCCTATCTGACTAACCGCGCCTGGTTCTGCGGGCTGGAGTTCTTCGTGGATGAACGCGTTCTGGTGCCACGTTCTCCGATTGGTGAGCTGATTGATAATGGCTTTGAGCCGTTTCTGAACCGTGAGCCAACCCGCATTATGGATCTGTGTACCGGCAGCGGCTGTATCGGCATTGCCTGTGCTTATGCGTTCCCGGAAGCGGAAGTGGATCTGGTTGATATCTCAACCGACGCACTGGCTGTCGCCGAGCAGAATATTCACGATCACGGTCTGGAACAGCAGGTGATTCCGCTGCATTCCGATCTGCTGCGTGATGTGCCGAAAGATCAGTACGACATCATTGTCTCTAATCCACCTTATGTGGATCAGGAAGACATGGACAGCCTGCCGGAAGAATTTCGTCATGAACCAGAGCTGGGTCTGGCTGCCGGTTTTGATGGTCTGGATCTGGTTCGTCGTATTCTGGCCAACGCGCCCGATTATCTGGCAGAAGACGGGATTCTGATTTGCGAAGTGGGCAACTCCATGATTCACATGGAAGCACAATACCCGCACATTCCGTTCACCTGGATTGAGTTCGAAAACGGCGGCCACGGCGTCTTCATGATGACCCGTGAACAGCTGCTTGATTGCGCAGCAGATTTCGCTGAATACAAAGACTGATACCTTCCCCCTTTCAGTTTTCAAACAGCCGGATTTCATCTGGCTGTTTTTTTCTGCCTTTTGTTTTCCCGTCGCTTCCCCGCGCAAAGTCTCAAAACTGACTGCCTCATTTCTCATGTTTAAAATTCATGACCTATAAATGCTGCACAAATATCCGGCATCCGTGACTGAAATGTCAGGGGCGGTAGCGTGTTTGGCTGCAAAGTACACGGAGAAATCACAAGGGTGACAGCCCAAGAATGAATGTTGTCAATGACCGGAAGCACTCATGGTGAGGAGGGTTTGCAATGAGTCAACTTCGTCCCGCTCAGTTAGGACCCATTGTGGGGCATACGACTGCAACAAGTGCACGGATTTGGATTCGTGGCGCGACCGAAAGCGAAAATTTAGAATTTAACCTTGGCCGAAGAACAGTTGGGGTGATTGCGATTACTCGGGTGAATGGCCGTCGTCCGAGGCTGCGCCGAGTGTATTATTTTCGTTTGCGACGTGAATATGATCGAACCGGCACTTTTACATTAGGTGAAGAATTGGGGCTAAAGCCCAAGAATAGCCAGTTATTCCCGCTGGAAGCAGATACGGAATATGAAGTGCGGGTTGGGACACTCTCGGTTGATGATCCGAATCCAGAAGATGACAGCCTTTCCCATACGACACTTGCAGAGCGGCTGCCCGATCCTGACATCTGGTTTAGTGATCTTGAAGCTTTGGATCCGGAACTGTCCGAAGCAAAATTTCGCACATTTCCGGCAGAATCGCATGAGCGGGGGATCAGCTTTATCCTGGGGTCATGCCGTTACCCGGGAATCCTGTGGAAAGCGAAACACTCAGACGCCATTTTTGAACCTTTATTGAATGAAGCGTCAGGTCTTGATGCGCGGGAACGGGTGAATTTGCTGCTCATGGTAGGTGACCAGATTTATGCGGATATGCTCAACCGGCATGTTCCAGTGATGAAAGCTGAAACCTATGAAGCATTCCAATCGCGCTATCAACAAGCATTCGGTTCCAGGCACATGCGGCGATTACTCCGGCAATTTCCAACGTACATGATCCTTGATGACCATGAAATCGAAGATAACTGGTCTCAGGATCGTATTTGCCGTGCAGAAAGCCGTTGTGTGTTTAACCTGGCTATAGACGCCTATCGAAGTTATCAGTGGGTGCATGGCCCGAACTGTTTTGGCGAGCGCCTGTACTACAAGTTTGACTGTGGTGGCTATCCCTTTTTTGTGCTGGATACACGTACTCAGCGTGTGATGAATGATGTCCTGAATTCTCTGGAAGATAATTGTCTGTTGGGCCGGCCAAGTCTGGCAGACGAAGAACCCAGTCAGCTCGACCTGTTGCTGCGCTGGCTGGAAGATTGTCAGCATCGTCTGGGGAATATTCCCAAGTTCATCGTGAGTTCAAGCGTATTTGTTCCCAATCCTGTCGATGCACGCCTCGGGCGAGTGGGTTCAGTCGAAGATCGGGTTCGTTGGTGTGAAGCGACGGATTCCTGGCCGGCCTTTCCGACCACCAGAAAAGCGATCCTCCAGAAAATTGTGGAATCTGAAGTGCAAAACGTGGTGTTCCTGTCCGGGGATATTCATTGCAGTAATGTCGCTGAAATGCGCTTTTCCGGTGCTGCCGGCAGTGAAGAACTGCGTGCGTTTTCTATTACATCATCGGCCTTTTACTGGCCATTTCCTTTTGCCGATGGTGATCCGTCCGGATTTGTCCATGACTCACAGGCAGAGCGGCAGGAAGACACCTTCTCTTTTGAGGCTAATGGCGTGGCCTGTGAAATGAATTACCGGGCATGGAACTTTACCCAGGAAGATAATTTCTGCCGGGTCGATATTGACCGGGCAACCCATCAGATCCGGGTGACAACTTTCGGCAAAAAAGGTCAGGTGCTTGAGGCAGGCGGATGGTTTGGTCTGCCCGGTGAGCCACTTCGTACCGAACTGAGACTGGCAGACTGGTAAAGGAAACATCCGGGATTGATCTGAGAGTCAGGTCAGCATCTGAGAACGATGTCGCAAGCGGGTGAGTTGAGCGGAGCCTGAATAATGAAACGGATTACTTCTGACCCTGACAAACTGAAAGACGAAAAATTTGATGTGATTGTGATTGGCTCTGGATATGGCGGAGCAATCACCGCGTCGCGATTGGCGAGAGCCGGCCAGCGCGTCTGCTTACTGGAACGCGGTCGCGAAATTCTTCCCGGTGAATTTCCGGATACGCTGTCTGAAGTTCGCAAGGATATGCAGATCCAGCTGGCTCATGGACGTGTTGGCTCAGAGACCGGGCTGTTTGATATTCATATTGAGGCGCAGCAAAACGTCGTTGTCGGGTGTGGCCTTGGCGGCACCTCCTTGATCAATGCCAATGTTTCACTTGAGCCAACGTTAGAAGTTATGACAGATCCAGCCTGGCCAGAACCTCTGAGAAATGATCTCGATGGTTTACTCCAACAAGGGTTTGAACGAGCTGCGGAAATGCTGAAACCCACCCCTTATCCGGAAAACTATCCGCCGTTAAACAAACTGAAGGCCCATGAAAAGTCTGCTGAAGCTTTCGGCGTCGCTTTTTCGCGTCCGCCAATAAATGTGACTTTTGAAACACCGCCCGGCGGGGTGAATCATGTCGGGGTTGAGCAGTCTGCCTGCACAAACTGTGGTGACTGTGTCAGTGGCTGTAATTACAGCGCTAAAAATACCACTCAAATGAATTATTTGCCGGATGCCTGGAATCATGGCGCTGAAATTTTCTGTGAGGTGAGTGTCCGGTATTTGGAAAAAGTAGCAAAGGGGTGGCGTGTTCATTGTAAACGGGTCGGCGCACGACAAGGCAAAGAAGGAGAAGGCCATCCTGATGACGCACGATTGTCCGTTCAAGCCGATATGGTTGTCCTTGCCGCCGGGACATTAGGCAGTAACGAGATACTGCTGCGCAGTCGTGAATTTGGATTGTCTTTGTCTGATCGTCTGGGGCACGGTTTTACCGGCAACGGAGATGTGTTGGGCTTTGGATATAATTGCGATCAGCCTGTTGACGGTGTCGGCTTCGGCAAATTGCAGCGTGACAACCAAAAGCCCGTTGGTCCATGTATTACTGGCATCATTGATTTGCGTCATGCCGAGGCGCGTGACGAGCGCATGGTGATTGAGGAAGGCAGCTTACCGAGTGCGATTGGCCCTTTGCTGCCCATGGCGATGGCAAGCGCTGCCGGGCTGCTCGGTCAGGATACCGACGATGGCATTCTGGATGAACTGCAAGAGCACAGCCGTGCCTGGGAGAGTGTGGTACGGGGGCCGTATCACGGTGCTGTGAACCATACGCAAACCTATCTGGCGATGAGCCATGATGATGGCAATGGTCAGATTCTTCTGGAAAACGATCGGCTGCGGATCGACTGGCCGAATGTCGGTGAGCAGGCAAATTTCAAGCATGTTCATGATCGTCTGACTCAGGCAACAGCAGCCTTGGGGGGGACTTATGTCAAGAATCCGATCTGGTCCCCCCTCATGAATAAAAGCCTGGTGACCGTCCATCCGCTTGGAGGCTGTTGTATGGGGGAGGATGGTTCTAAAGGGGTGGTGAATCATCAAGGACAAGTGTTCAGTGGCAATGACACGGCAGTCCATGACAGGCTTTATGTTTCTGATGGTTCAGTGATTCCGACCTCTCTGGCGGTCAATCCGCTGTTGACCATCAGTGCCCTGGCAGAACGCTGTTGTGCGCTGATGGCAAGGGATCATGGCTGGACAATCTCCTACAAACTGCCTTCCGCCACAACCCGTAAACCTCTTTCCAAAACCGTCGGGCTTCGCTTTACGGAGACGATGCGGGGCTATTTTTCTGCCGGGATGACGGCCACGGGTGATGAACTTGCGGGTTATCTTGATGCAGCCCGTCAGGGACGGCGTGCGGGCACTGATATGTCATTTACCCTGACGATAGCTTCCGATGACTTGGATGCCATGCTGGCAAACTCGCAACATCCGGCGGAGATCACGCATGGGACGGTGGTGTGTCAGGCGCTTTCATCCGAACCGCTCACGATCAGCTCAGGCGAGTTCAGGTTATTTGAACAGCTTCCTGCCCAACCGGATATACGGCAGATGCGCTACCGGGTACGCTTGAAGGCGCAAAACGGTGAGGTGTATTTTCTGGATGGGTTTAAACAGATTCAGGATGATCCGGACACATTGGATCTGTGGTCAGACACCACGACTTTGTATGTCCGTGTTTATCAGGGCACCGATGAAAATGGGACACTCGTCGGTAAAGCGGTGCTCACCATCAGCCCGACAGACTTCTTTCATCAGTTAACAACAATTGAAATCACCAACACAAAGGAGCGTGACGAAAAACTGGCTGTGATCGCCAGGTTTGGCCGGTTTTTTGCCGGTGAATTGTATGACATTTACGGCGGTGTTTTTCATCACCGGAAGGTGTCTCACCCGCCCCGAAAGAAACGTCAGTTGCGTGCACCAGAGCCGGCGATTTATCCCATTCAGACAGATGACGGTGTGAATTTAAGGCTGACCCGCTATCAAGGGGGCCAGAAGGGACCGGTTATGCTGGTTCATGGTTTAGGGGTTGGCTCGACGATTTTCTCCACCGACATGATAGACACAAACCTTGTTGAGTTTCTGGTCGCAGGCGGTTACGACGTATGGTTACTGGATTACCGGGTCAGTATCTTGCTGCCATCGTCGGCTCGTGCTTCGAATGCCGATCAGGTTGCCCAATACGACTTTCCTGCGGCGGTCGCCAAAATCTGCTCAGAAACCGGTGCAGCCAGCATTCAGGCGATGGTGCATTGCTATGGCGCGACAACTTTTTTTATGTCGATGCTGAATGGTCTGAAAGGCGTGCGTAGTATTGTGTGCTCACAGATTGCGACGGACATTGTGGTCCCCAGCGTCACCCGGATCAAAACAGGCTTGTATTTTCCGACAATTCTTGAACGTTTTGGTGTGAATTCCCTGACGGCTCAGGTGCCGGAAGATGGGGGTTCAGCTTTGACCCAACTCTATGACCGGACACTGAGTTTGTACGCCAAGACTCAGGCTCAGGGAAATTGCAATACAGATCCCTGCCATCGCATCACCTTTATGTATGGTTCACTTTACCGGCATGATCAGTTAAATGACGTGCTACACCATCACTTACATGAACTTTTTGGGGCAGCTAACATTGAAAGCCTGAAGCACCTCGCAACCATGTGCCGGGCCGGAAAATTACTCGATGCCGAGGGGAATGACGTTTACCTGCCGCAGCTGGCGCGGCTTGATTTACCGATTTTGTTTATTTCCGGCGCAGAGAACCAGTGTTATTTACCGGAAAGTACCCAGCGGACTTACGATAAGCTTTGCCAGCAGTTCGGCCCGGAGCAGTATCATCGTGAAGAAATTCCGGGGTACGGACATATCGATTGTATCTTTGGTCATCATGCCCATCAGGATGTTTTTCATTACATCCTGAACCACCTGGAGAAAACAGCAGTTCCTGAATAACAGGTATCCGGTACACGTTTCTGAAATGCCAGGGCGGTAGCGTGTCTGGATGCAAAGCACACGAAACATATCGAGAAAGGGCAGAGCAATGATAACCAATACGATGGCACCCAGCGCTGTTTTGGTTCATGTCCCGGATGTTGAAGCGGGCTTGCACTGGTATATGCGGGCGTTTCCGCAAGCCAGAGCTGTTTATCTCGACGCTTTCAATTTTACCGTGCTGGATATCAATGGATTTTCAATTGAGATTGTTCAGGCGGATGAAAAAGTCGGAGCCGGTCAAAACGGGACGGTCTTATACTGGTCAGTCCCTTGTCTTCAATCCGCAATTGAGCATTTTACCCAATTAGGTGCGAAGCTTTATCGTGGCCCGATGTCGATCGAAAATGGTTTGAGTATGTGCCAGTTTCAGGATCCTTTTGGGAATTTGATTGGATTCAGGGGGGAGTTTGAGGATAGTGTATAAACGAACTGAGTTTTTCATCCGTATTGTTGAGATTGAATTTTCAACAAATAGTTCGCATAAATTATGAGTTCATGAATAAGTTCCATCAACACTTATCGGAGGGGGTATGGATACTGTTAAAATAATTCACATTTCAGATCTACATATTTCTGAAAGCTTATTTAAGGAGCCTACGAGTAACTTTAAACTTCCACATCGATATGGGCATAATATTCAAGCTTTTCTATCGTTGGATGCTTATTTGAAAGAGAATGAATGGGATCTCCTTGTTATAACTGGTGATGTTAGTAGAATCGGAAACTCAGAAAGTTTTGTTCATGTTCGAAATTGGTTGGAAGGCGAGCATATTAATGGAGCCCATAAGATAGGATTAAAGTTAGCTGATTCTGTTCATAAACAGTATGTTTTAATTCCTGGAAACCATGATCGGTTCAATGGCAAGCTTGTTCAAACTTCTTTAGATTTTTTTCATGGACAGTTTCAGCCTGTACAAAGTGGACATAATAAAGTTTTTTATTTTAATGGTAATAGAGTAAATGTACATCTTTATGATAGTACACAAAACAATAAATCATTCGCATATGGTTATGTTGAACCATCAGATATGATAGTTAAAGATTTAGATAGTAGTCTAAATATTGCAATATTACATCATCACTTTATTCAACCGCCACACCATTCCAGAGAAGCTGCATCAGAGCTTACCAATTCTCCAGATGTTTCAGCATATATGTTGAACTCAGAGTTTGATGGAGTATTTTTCGGACATACTCATAAAGGTTATATAGACCGATTAAATATTGATATGTTAAAGGAAATCCTTCCTGATAAGAGAACAAGGAATAGATATATTAGTAAGATATTACCCAAGTTTATTTTGAGGAAGTTAGATAAAAGCTGTTTTGTTTCATATAAGAGAGACAAGGCTAGAAATGGACAACTCCCGACGCTAGAGAAATATTTCCTTTTTTTATTTTTAAAAAAGAATGGGGTGGATGTGAAGGCTCCAAATGAATTTAAATCAATATCTGATTTTTATCGTCATATTGATTCGGTTGATGATAATAGATATGACAGGGTTTTTAAGAAGTTGAGAGAGAAAAATATCCTAATATCTCTCGCCCCAAGTGCTTGTCAAGATGAAGCAAAGCATAAAGGTTTTCATGAGATAATTTTTAAAAGAGATAATAATGGATGTTATCAACCTACATGGAAAGAGTTGAAATTCAATGGGCATAAATTTATTTAGGTTTGTTTTAACGTTATTATGTCAATTTAAATAACATTGTTAGGTGTTTTAGCCTGCATTGACAGGCTTTATTAAAATTAATTATTGTTAAATTTTCATTTAATGTTCATGTTCAAAAAATACATCACAATCTACCAAGTTTTCTTCATGCGATTTCGTGATTTTAGTCTGAAAAGGTGTGAATTTTGCAACAGCATCCATCGAAAAAAGCACTCGGGATTGGGCTACTCCTGACCACAACTTTCATCACAATATCTGGTTCAGCGTTGTCCTCAGTCGAAGGGAATGTCACAACACTTATCATCAATGATGGGAAACAAGACCAGTTGGTTCTGTCTGGAGATGAGCAGGTTCAATCACTCGAAGCGGAAGCAAAAAAAGGAAAAACTGCGCAGAAAGATCAACTTCATGTTGGAGCAAGTCATGCTAAGCAGAACGATAATAATCAAAGTCAGGCGGCGGGGAATGAAAGTCACGCTGAGCCGTGAGTGAACGGAGCAGAGATAAACTAAATATGGATGTTTCATAAAAAGGAGAATTCGGTGTTTCTGTCATTATTAGTCGTGACTTTTGTCATCGCCGTTTGTGTTTGTGTGATTGTCTCGAAACTATTTAGCCAGCCCATTGATGTCATTTTGGAAAGGCTGGTGGCGAGTGATATTGCATTTGCCTGGACAAAATATCTGAAATTCGCCATCTATGTTGTGGGTATTTCCGGCGGTGTGAGAATTTACAGTCTGGAAGAATTCTTACGCGCACCGAGTGAAAACTTCACGCCGCCTGTGTTAACAACGGAACGCTGGGTGCTGGAAATTTACCGGACCATTATCGAGTCACTGCAATCCATCGCCTGGATGTTACTGGTGTTCTTTATCTTTGCGTTGATTGCCTATGTCATCGTCAGGGCATTTGAGCTGCGTTCACGCAAAAATGATCCATAAACTTCCGTCATCTCTCTGGACTATGCTTACGGAATCTGCCTACGAAGCCTGATTGTGTCAGGCATTTCAGAATGAAGTGAGATGGACTGTGTATGCACCCTGACAGCGATGAAAAACTCTCTGAGGAGCACCGGCCGGAAGCGATCAGAGAAAAACTCAACAGGCCCGCGAAAGAAAATGTTGCTGCGGACGTTGTGCTTGGCGGCATTGACGGGTGTGTGACCACTTTTGCGGTGGTGTCCGGTGTTGTAGGGGCTGGTTTTTCTCCTGTGGTTGCGCTGGTTCTGGGATTTGCCAACTTGATCGCAGATGGCTTCAGTATGGCGGTGAGTAACTATGAGTCGATTCAGACCCAGGGCGAGTTTATTCAGAGCATTCGCGAGACTGAACAGGAACACATTCGGAGGGTTCCGGAGGGAGAACGGGAAGAGATCCGGCAAATTTTCCAAAATAAAGGTTTTTCCGGCGAAACGCTGGAAAAGATTGTCGATACCATCAGCGCTGATCAGCAGTTATGGATTGATACCATGCTCATTGAAGAGCATGGCGTACAAATTACGAACCGGAATCCGGTGAAGGCTGCGATTGCAACATTTGCATCATTTGTTTTCATTGGCTCAGTGCCGTTAATTCCGTTCATGGTTCCGGGACTTACACCCCTGCTTCAGTTTGCGATCAGTGCCTGTCTTGCGGGGCTGATGTTCTTTTCGATTGGTGCTTTCAAGAGCCGTCTTTTCGATAAACCCGTGTTTCGATCCGGAATCAGCACGCTGCTCACCGGCGGAACGGCTGCGATGCTGGCTTTTCTGGTTGGTTATGTGCTTCGGGAAATTTTTGGTATTGCTGCGCTTTAGGTTGATGTAACGCATACAGTGTCTGAAAGGAAAGGCAGGAAAAAAGTACCTTATGTTTGAGGTGAAGCCTGATTCCTGTCCATGATTCCCCCTAAAAAAATGCCTCTGAGCCTGACCTCAACCTTGCATCATTTAAAAGACCATTGAAGATAGCCGTTCAGATTAAGTCGTGCTTTTCACGATTGGTATAGAGATCAAATAAAAAAAATTTTGAGGGCTGTCAGCCACTTGAAAAAAGAAAATTCAGTTATGCTCCGTCTGACTCAGAAATGTAGTGCATGCGCCTGTTTATTGAGGGAGGGAATGTTGGCCGATGGATGACGCGCTTGCCCTCTCTGTGAGCGGATTGAGCGCATCGCCGGCAAAAAGTAAGCAGGAACAAACCATGAATCATTTTTTCAATTCGGCAATGGATGCAGAAAGCGGGAAGAAGGGGCTCTTTTATATTGATCCGGAGCAAGGTGCCCCCCGAATTTATTCCCTGAGCCCAAAAGAGAATGGAACGGGATTGACTCTGAATTGGGCAACTGCCCTGATGAAAGCCAAAAGCAGTACAACACTCACCGATTATTTCACTGCTGAGCCCGGCTATGAGCAATGCCGCATTGCCTACGATCAGTATGGCTGTTTATATCTGCTGGATGAGAAACAGCAACAGGCAGAGTTTCTTTACGACTATGGCATTGAGTATCTTCGTGCTGTGATACTGTCTGATGGCCGAACTTTAGCGGTTTTGTATCATTCAGAGACCACTTACACACATCATGTTGAATTCTGGCAGTTTGAGGGGAACAAACTTTGTCGTTCCTGTTCGGTTGAGCTGGATTGGGAAACGGATGATGACGAGGCTGATAACGAGGCTGCGCATCCTCAACCCCTGTACGAGATTCATTTTAACGACCTTCTTTTTGCCGGACCAGAAAATAGTCTGATTCTCTATGCCTGCCGTGAGGCCAAATTTACGGATCGGAGAAGACGTCCGCTGCAAAGTTTAATACGCATCGATCTGGATGTAGTACGCGGAAAAGCCAGGATTCGTACTCAGCAGCTGGAAACGCCGCTGGATCAATGGGAACCGGAACAGACCAGTGTTGCAGTCGATGCCCGTCGTGGCTTGCTGGCCATGCCCAGCATGGTGATTGAGGCAGAAGATCATCAGGATGCAGGGCAGCAGAACTACCAGCACGCGGTCAATCTGATTGATTTAAACCGGATGCCACTGGTCAGTGAACCACAATTGCCTTTTCAGGAACTCATGCACCGGATACCGGTGCGCGTCTTTATGCAGTCAGAACTGGGCAGACGATTTCAACCGGATGATGCGCGTCAGGTGTCCGAATTTATCAATCGGATGTCCGGCTTACAGATCAGTGCGCAGGAAGATGCCCTCTGGATCTGCTGGAATGATAGTGCAGTTCGTAAAATTGCCCTGGATGGACAATGGCGCTCTCCACTGCTTGCCGTTGCTGATGAGCGCAATCCTGAGCGAATTTCTCCATCGGGTGACGAAAAATATCTGCTGCAACTGCCGGTTTGTGCATCGAACCCTCAGGTATTGATGGCGAGCTGGCAGCATCTGCATACGCTGCATCTGACGGCGGAGCAGCTGACGGCTTTATCGATGGAAAGTCCGGGGGCTGCACTTGAAACATGGTCTGCTGTCCAGGAAGGCAAGTGTTATTGGGATGAAGACTGGTCCCGACCACAACATCAGAATGATGCGCAGAAATACCAGCTAGCGATGCTGGGCAAGCAGAAAGTGTGGGTATCCGATTTTCAATCTGATCAAGCTTTGGGGACGGCGCTTCATCGACTGTCGCTGAAATGCACTGAGATTGAACAACTGTGCACCGGCAATTATTTGATGTTTGCGTTTACAGATGGCAAAACGGTCTGGGATGAAGAAAAGTTTTTCAGTACTGTGATTCAGCTCCCCAATGTTTCCAGCGCAGAATGGATGGCAGATATCCTCAACAGTTTTATTGGTTACGATGGGTCGGATTATTGTTTTGGCGGAAATTATAAGCCTGCGCTGGCTGCTTGTGCATTGCAACTGGGTTTATCCGACAGTCGATGGCTGCCGCTGATCAGCCGCTATCTGAATGCGATTGACCCGGATCATGAAGCGTTTTTCGCCGATGAAGGGTTGAATATCCTGGCATCACGTCATCATCACAGCCCGGAATGGGAAAGTTTCTATCGATCGCTGCCATACCCGTTGGCTGACCATGAAGAAGATTTTCATGATTTTGAGGAGGACGATGAAAATGAGTGAGAACAATCATATTCATCCCCGTTCCGATGAAGCGGTAGGCACCGATATTCCGGCTGAGCTGCTGGCGCAGCTCTATTTGCAGCGCGAAGATCTGTATCAGCAGGAACTCAGCCGGATTGCTGGCATTGACACGCCAGAGGCGATGAACGCTGAGCTGGGCCGCTGGCTGGAAGAGGTACGTCACCCCGATGCGATGACTTCGGAAGATCCGGTCTGTTTTGATTACGAAAACCGGTTTGATCAACGTTTTATGGGACACGAAATCCGTCAGTTCGTTCGGACCATGGATAATACCCAGCTCAAACAGCTTCACCTGAAAAAGCCAAAAACTTATGGTTCCGCGATTCCTTCTTGCCTGTTTGATCAAGCGAAAACGCTGCATGCGTGGGATGCACTGGCAATCTATCTGAAAGCTCAGATTCGCTGGTATCAGGATAATGAGATTGAACAGGCTTTCTATCATGATGAATTGCCTTATGGTCATTATGCGGCCGGAATGCTGGCAGAAGTACACAGCCGTTATATTCCGCTGTACGTCGAGTACCTGAAGGCGCTGCCGTTGATGACCGAGTACGAAGGCACCGGCGAGCAAATCGATGCACTGTTCCAGCACTATTGGGACAATCAGGATGAGATTGACGGTGGTTTTGAGGCGTTTCTGCCAGTACTCAAAGCCCGGTTGACTTTCGCTCGGGGTGATTTATGGGAAGAAAGCTTCTGTGAGTGGTGCGAAACGGGTATGCGGGAATGGCTGGATGATCATTCGGCGATAAAGCAAGCGCTGTGTGAGCAGGTCCAGGCTGAACTGACAGCGCTCGATGTTGATCAGGATGATATTGAGAGCACAATAGATTTGATCGCTCATACAGATTGATGGGGTCGAATCAGCGCATTTGAAATCAAACGGAAGGCAATTGCCTTCCGTTTTTATCTCCGTCATCTCATGCAGTCCGGGCACCGGAAATGGTCTGTCATATCCGCTGGCTGCTGAACTGATGGCCGAAAGGTTTTAATTGGTCTGGATATTCTTCAGCAATTCCGCACTCAGTTCTCGTAAAACCCCGGGGGCTGGGCGGGTGTGGGAAAACGCCCGAATGCCATAAATCCCCATCACGAGGAAACGGGCCAGTTGTTCTGCTGTGCGTGATGTGGCGATCTCTCCTGAACGAAGTGCCTGTTCAAATTGGATGGTGAACAGATTCTCCCATGTGCGGAGCATGGTACTGATCATGCATTCGATCTCTTCATCCTGCTGTGCCAGCTCACTGAGTGCCTTCTGTAACAGGCAATCTTTAATGTTTTCCTGCTCGCATTCCGTCACCATTTGATCCAGATAAGCTGCAATGCCAGCCATCACCGTAGGTTGATGATCAAACAGGGCTTGAAATGCTTCGCCACGCTCAGACTGGTATTGCTCCAGCGCAGCGATCAACAACCCGCGTTTATTGGTGAAGGCACAATAAATCGACCCCGGGTGCAGCCCGGTTGCCTGTTTGAGATCCTGCATACTGGTTTTGCTGTATCCCTTCGCAATAAAAGCATCCATGGCTGAATGTAATACCGCTTTGCGGTCAAATTCGGCACTGCGCATCAATTTTCTCTGTATCCATAAAGCTTGCAGGGATTTTAACTGATCTTGAACAAGCATTCAAAAAATACTTGAACGTCCATTCAAGATCGACTAATTTGAATGGGCATTCAAGAAATAAAGACATGGTGTACCCTATGGAAAACTTGTTTCAACCTGTTGAACTGAATGGTTCTATCACACTCAAAAACCGCATTCTGATGGCGCCTTTAACCCGTTGTATGGCAGACGATGATCTGGTGCCGACTCAGGCGATGGTCGATTATTACGCTCGTCGTGCCGATACCGGCCTGATAATCTCTGAAGCCACCATTATCCGTCCGGACGGGCAGGGTTATCCGAACACGCCGGGGTTGTACACACCGGCACAAATTGCCGGCTGGCGTAAAGTCACCGACAAGGTGCATGAAAACGGCGGCAAAATTTTTGCTCAGTTATGGCATACCGGCCGTGTAGCGCATCCGCATTTCTTTGGTGGAGAATTCGTTCTGGCACCATCTGCTCTGGGTGTCGAAGGCACGGTGCCACGTATGCGTGAGTTGAATTACGTCGTACCGAAAGCCGCCACGAAAGAAGAGATTGAGGAACTGGTGGCAGACTATGCGCAGGCGGCGATCAATGCGCTGGAAGCGGGCTTTGACGGCATTGAAATCCACGGTGCAAACGGCTATCTGATTGATCAGTTCCTGCATTACAGCAGTAATGTGCGTGACGATGCGTTCGGTGGTACGCCAGAGAATATGGCACGTTTCCCACTGGCTGTGGTTGATGTCATTGTGGACGCGATTGGTGAAGATCGCACGGCGCTGCGTCTGTCACCGGGGGCTTATTTTAATATGGCACCGGATGTCCGCGACCGTGAAGTGTTTGACTATCTGCTGGCTGAACTGGAAAAACGTGCTCTGGCTTATCTGCATGTGGGCATTTTTGATGACGGCATGACGTTTGATACGCTGGGCGGGACAGCGTCTGAATATATGCGTGCTCGTTACAGCCAGACGCTGGTGGGTGTCGGCGGCTTTACACCGGAAACGGGTAGTCAGGCGGTTGCTGACGGGAAGTTTGATCTGCTGGCGATTGGTCGTCCGCTGATCGCTAACCCGGATTATGTGGCCAAAGTGAAAGCTGGCGAAGCATTGACTGAGTATTCAGAGACCATGCTGGCAGAGCTGGTTTAAATAAATCATTTCCCTGAACTGGATGAGAAAACGGAAGGCAGCCGCCTTCCGTTTTTGTTTCAGCCTGATCTCGTTGCGACGATGTGACATCGGCACCCCAAAAGCGATACATTGTGATTGATTGAAGATGCATGACAGGTGCGATGACCGTGATTGAAATGAAACGCCCTCAGGATCTGGCGCGTTTACGTCGCCTGGCTTTGTCTGCTCAGGGCTTGCTCCATACGCAGCCTTTCGGACGGGGCATACAGGGAGCAAGGAAAGCCATTGCACATTTAGGGTATGTGCAGATCGATACAATTTCTGTGGTGGAACGAGCGCATCACCATGTTTTACAGGCCAGAGTTCCAAATTTTAAGCCGGAGATGACGCATCAAATGTTGTTGAATGGCGATATTTTTGAGTACTGGACGCATGCGGCGGCGTTGATTCCGATCGACGATTTTCGGTTCTCCTTACCCTATAAACACGCCCTGAAATCTGGTCAGACGCACTGGTATAAAGCACGTGATCACAAGCTTATGCATGAGTTGCTGGCACAGATTCGTTCAGATGGCCCGATACGTTCCCGTGATATAGAAAGTAATCCTTCGAAGCGAGCGGGCTGGTGGGATTGGAAACCGGCCAAAAAGGCGCTGGAGCAGCTGTATATGGAAGGCGATCTGATGGTCAGTCACCGAGACGGTTTCCAAAAAACTTACGATTTAACTGAACGGGTATTGCCTGATCATGTCAATACGAAGATGCCCAGCCTGGAGGCGTTTGCCGAGCACTTGCTGAACCGGCAATTACGCTGTCATGGTTTTGTTTCACTCAAAGGGCTGACTTACCTGCGGCGAATTCCCGGGCTTCGAAAAGCAGTGAAGATACTGGTGACGGAAAAATTAGCGTCCGGTGATTTAGAGCAGGTGTGTGTCAGCAGCGGTGAGGTTTTTGTTCTGGAAACCGGTGCACTGGAGCGTCCGATTCCCCGTCTGAACAACCGCATGCAGATCCTTTCGCCATTCGACAACAGTGTCATTCAGCGTGACCGGCTGAAAGCGTTGTTCCACTACGATTATCAGATTGAATGCTATGTGCCCGCCGCCAAGCGTCAGTATGGCTATTTCTGTTTACCGTTACTGTATCGCGGTGAATTCATCGGACGGATGGATTGTAAAGCACACCGGAAAATCAGCCATTTCGAGATCAAATCATTGCACGTTGAACATCATTCCTTTGATGACGAGCGGATCATCGCGGCATTTGCAGAAGCTATCGGGCAATTCTGTCAGTTTCAGGCCTGCCGCACTGTGTCTCTGACCCAGGCCCATCCCAAACATCTTGCGGGGCGTTTGCAAAGTGTTCTGAAACGGCTGGGAGACAATCAGGAATGCGTGGCAGAAAAATAAGGGCGGGAAGCCTGTGAATGAACATGGTGTTCATTCACAGGTGGTATCAAAGCGTCAGTCAGCGTGAACACACGCGAGGATTAACCGCAGCACTTTTTGTATTTTTTGCCACTGCCGCACAAGCACGGATCGTTGCGGTTTGGTGTTTTATCAAATGTGATGGTGGCGGGTTTATTCAGCACCGTATCCAGCTCAACCGTATTTTCTTCCTGAGACGCATCCACGACAATATGGGCCACGATCGCGTGCTCTGCAACGATTGCTTCAATTTCTGCTTTCCGTGCTTCGGTATTGACCACAACAGTCACCGGCGCTTCTTCGGTACCGGCTTTGACGTGACGGTTGACGTTATAGCCTGACTGAGCATGGTTTTGCATCACATCGATGCGGCCTTTGAAAAAAAATTTTGACATTGGAGACTCATCACTTGTTGGTATGACGTAACAGAGCGGCGATTATACGCAGAATTGGTCACGGATAAAGCAAGGATGAAACAAACACACAGACAACAAAACCTTCAGGCCATGCTGAAGGTTTGCTCCTTGGTGATTCAAAGTGTGCTGTGATTTGTTCTGAGGTTTCCGGGCTGATTCACAGCCCATACCCGCCGCTCACCTCCAGAACGGCATTTCGCATCGCAATCGACTGATCAGAAAGTAAGAATGCAATCGCCCCAATCTGATCGTCTGGTGACAGAACCCGGCCAAGCGCAGTTTGATCGAGTGAAGCAAACAGCGCTTTCTGTTGTTCAGTCGTCATCCCAGCTTTGGATTGAATTTCTGTCGCGGTGACTCCCGGGCGGACAGCGTTGATCCGAATACCATCAGCGGCGAATTCAAGATTGGCGACCCGGGCAATGGCTTCAAAAGCGGCTTTACTTGCCGAATAAATAGCGGCGCTGGCAAATGCGTTGGTGACCGCAATGCTCGAAACAAAGACCACACTGGACGGATTGTTGAGGATCGGGTGAAGTTGTTGCAGCGTGAACCAGGGCCCTTTGGTATTGATGTTCATGGTTAAATCAAAGGCTTCTTCTGTGGTGGTCAGAATCGATCCCGGATAGAAAACGCCGGCGTTCAGCACCAGACCGTCTAAGCGAATGTTATCTGACTGGAGTGTGGCCGCCAATTGTTTGAGCTGGGCAGGATTGGCGCTGTCTGCGACATAACCGGTACAGCCCAGCGTTTGTGCGACCTGATTGATTCTGTCCTGGTTACGGCCTGTAATGATCACGCGGTGGCCGGTGTTGACCAGATGTTCCGCCAGCGCTTTGCCAATACCCGATGTGCCGCCAGTGACTAAAATTGTTTTTCCATTCATAGGACGCTCCGTTGTTTGCATGTGGTTGTGTATGGTTGCGCATATTTGCATTGATGTGAGGAGAATATCAGCTTGATTGGTGCGTCATAAGATACCAATATAGATACAAAATGGTGCTGAAATGGAAACAAAGGGCTGGAGATGGGAGCTGGAATCGACATGTCATATATGAATCTGCCGTTATTGCATGTGTTTCATCGGGTGGTGGAACATGGCAGTTTTCAGGCAGCAGCGAATGAGCTGAACTTGCCCCGCTCATCGGTCAGTAAGAAAGTCAGACAACTGGAAATGTTTGTTGGCCAGCCTTTGCTGCATCGTTCCACACGGCAACTACATCTGACGGATGTCGGCCGGAATTTACTCTTGGGCACGGGCGATCTCCGGGCTGTGCTTTCGAACCTGCATGGCATTATGGATGAAACTCAGGATGTGCCAAAAGGGCGGGTTAAAATCAGTGCCAGTATCCTCATGGGGCAGTGTTTTCTGGTGCCCCTTTTGAAACAGCTTCGTCAGACGTATCCAGAGATTATGATTGAGCTGAGTCTGGATGATCAGATGGTCGATTTGCTGGAACAGAACGTTGATATTGCGATCCGCATCGGCCAGTTGCCTGATTCGTCATTGATTGCCCGGAGAATCGGAGAAAAATGCTGGGGGTGGTTTGCCGCTGAAAGCTATTTGTCTGAACGGGGGGAGCCGGTGTCTCCGCAGGAACTGGCGCAGCATGATTGCCTGGTGTTCGGTAATGCAACCAGCACCTTTAATTTCTGGCCTTTTCAGGATGTATCGGGTCAGACCGAATCGATTGAAGTAACGCCTGCCATTCAGACGGACAACAGCCGGGTACTGGTCGACATGGCCTGTGATGGTTTGGGTATTGTGATGGTTGACCCTTGGTTTGTCCGGAAGGAATGTCAGTCGGGTCAGTTAAGACCGGTGCTGACGCATTGGCAACACCCGGACAGGAGTCCGATTCACTTGGTCTGTGTCGGCGAGCGCACCAAAGCATCGCAGGCGGTGTGGCAGTTTTTGCTGGAGCACTGGGCGCAATAAACTGAAATTTTCAGGAAAATGGATGGCAAGCCTTATGTTTTTGTCGGTTCTGTTCGCAGATATAGCCGTGAATTTTTTTCTTTCATTGCTTTGAGATGAAGACATTCGCTTGTTGATGCCAATCAGCTATTTGATCACAACCATGATCGGGGTTGGGACAATTGCGGTATTAAGACAACAAAAAGTGTAAATTCTGTGTTTTCATCCCTGTTTGAAAGAAAAGGAGTTTCACCATGTATACAGGCCAATGTCACTGTGGCAACGTCCGGTTAACCATTCCCAGACTGACTGAAACCGCAACCCGGTGTAATTGCTCAATTTGCCGCCGTTATTCGACCCTGTGGGGTTATCTGACTGAATCTGAGGTTGATATCAGTGTGGGTCAGTATGGCACGCAGCAATATTCACATGGAGATCAGTGTATTGATTTCCATCGCTGCGGACATTGTGGCTGTGTGACGCATTATTCAACGACAACCAAAGTCGAAAGTGATCGCCTGGCTGTGAACTACCATCTGTTTTCTGTTCAAGACATCGCCTCAATTCGAATCCGGCTGTTCGATGGTGCAGATACATGGCAGTTCATGGATGAGTGAAGTGAATCCGTGAACTTGATGAGTAACATTGAGGTGTGATGAAACAACTGGCGGCCAGTATGCCCTGAATCGCTCTGGCCGTTTGAAATACATCCGTAAACCGTGGCGATATCCGGCACAGGAGATCGAGTGATCTGGATCGAATGGGGGAGTGAACGAAGGCATTTTGGGTGATTTCAAATTGTTGCCGTGCATTGGCAATGTTGTTTGAAATAGAATCTCAGGTGAATTGATTATTGATGTAATTTATTTCAGCGTAAAAATAATCGCTAAGTGAAAGATATTACAGATATTACAGATATTTCACGGAAGTTTTTGTTGTTTTGAAAAATGAGAAATGCTCTTGGTTATTGAGTGAAATGTATATAAGGTTTGATAAAAAATTAAGGTGATATTTTTTTGCTCTATAGGGTGATGTCCCCTAGTCTTGATTTGCAGTTGAAATAAACACGTAGTACTCGCTTCTAACCATCCTATTCAAAGGAGCTAAGCTATGAAAAATTCATCTGGAAATAAAATAGCCGTCTCATGTTTTTTGGTTATATTGAGTATTTTCTCCATTCATGTGTTTGCAACACCACCAGTCGTCACTTGTACCGGAATACAGTCTGCAACCTATACACCGGGAATGAATGATGATCTGAAAACGATTGATGTTCAGGTCGAAACGACTTTTGCAAACTGTGTCCATTTACAACCGTTGCCTAAAATCATGTCAGGTTATTCAAATACAGAAGCTACTGTGGACGCTTCATGTAATGACCTTGGTGTTGCTGTTCCTAACCAGCGTACAATTATCTGGAGTAACGGGCAAAAAAGTAAAATTAACTATATTTCGACGGTCTCTATTGTGAATGGCCAGGTTGTCTTGACGTATGATGGTGTTGTGTTGAGTGGGCTCTATCAAGGGAGTTCGGTCTTTGGGAGTGTCACTGCAACGACTTTTATTGGCAATGAGCCTGTAGATGCATTGGTTGGTTGTGCAACCGATGAGGGAATCAGTGGGAACTCCGGACCTGCATTTATGACCATCACACCAACCCTTTAAAAATACCACTGTTTCGTTTTCAGTCTGATTTCGGTTTTCGGGTGATGTCAGGAATGATGCCATGCCGTCAGTGATCCACTGATGGCATTTTTCATTCTTGTTGATCGGGAATGTTGATTTAATATGGCCGCGGGTTGAGGGAAACCGCTAAAGAAGGGGAAACAATGGACGTGATACTTTACAGCGCGACAGGTTCTAATAGTTCAGAGCGGGTTGAATGGGTGCTCAACTACAAAGCTGTACCATACAAGCGGATTGAGGTGGCCCCTGAAGGACTCAAAACCAGTTATCTTCAGATCAATCCGTTTGGTTATGTGCCTTGTCTGGCCGTTGACGGCCATCTGATTCAGGAATCAATGGCGATTATTGAATGCCTTGAAGAACTTTTTCCGCCATCGGGTTCACAGTTCATTTCATCGCAATTCAAGGCATCACAACATAGCCTGATCGGCGATTCCGTTTTCAGCAGAGCCGCTGTGCGTGCGGTCTGTGAGTATGTGAATGCCAGCATTCATTCGCCGCAGAATCGCACGGTGCTGAAAGCATTTCGCCCGGAGCTTTCTGAGCCATCCAAACGTGAACTTCGTGGTCAATGGATCACAACCTGTCTGGAGACACTCATGAAACAGCTCTGTCAAACATCGTCATTTGCCATTGGCGAACAATTTACAATTGCTGATATTTTCGTGGCATCGATTTATAAAAAGGCGTTGCAACACGGTGCGGTTGCGAGTCCTTTTTATGACCAGCATTTAGACTGGCTCCGGCAGGATGAACAGATTGCAGCGGCAGAGCCGTTCGCACCGGCATGCGTTGCTTTCACCAACCAGGCGGCAAATTCACGATCAGCGCCACGCTAAGATCAATTTTTATGTGACTGACCGCAATAAAAAGGAAAGTGATGTGTTTGTTACTTTCCTTTTTTGATTGCTGATTTTTTCATTGGGTCAACATGGTAAATCTAGTCAGGACGCGGCTCACCCATCCATTATTGATTGTTCTATCATAACCTATTGTTTTTATTGTCATTTGTTGTCACCCGGGTGACATGTTTGTGAAATAAAAGTGTCATATGGTCGGTGTAAATTTCCCGACTCAAATTTGTCATGATTCTGAAAATAATTTGTAACGTGAAACAATATAAAAATGGAGCGTCTGAAATGTCAGTGTGTAATTTATTAGATTTTTCTGAGTCGGGTGGTTGTGGCTGTAAAATTCCACCTCAGATGTTGACGAATATTCTTAAAACAACGCAAAAGAAAAATACCGTTAAGAATGAAGATATTTTATTAGGTTTTGAAACTTCCGATGATTGTGCCATTTATAACTTCGGTGGCAAAAAGCTGTTGTTTTCGACTGACTTTTTTAGTTCAACGGTCAGCTCCCCTTATTTGTTCGGAAAAATCGCTGCAGCCAATGCACTGAGCGATATTTATGCGACCGGTGGCCGCCCTTTAATTGTGAATTCAATTCTGGCATTTCCGCCTGATGATATTCCGATGCCATACATTGAAAAAATGATCGAAGGTGCTCAGGAAGTGATGGCGGAATGCGGGGCAACCGTTGTTGGCGGTCATACCATCAAAAACGCGCAGCCTTTGTATGGCTTTGCGGTGATTGGCGAAGCTGAGGATGCACATATCCGGCAGAATAATACGCCCCGCAATCATGATCTGGTGATCATCACCAAACCATTAGGGATTGGCATTATTTCAAATGCCCTGAAGGTGGGAAGGCTCCGCGAAGAAGACCTGTTTGAGTCGACGCTTGAAATCATGAGCCGCGTGAACCGGATTGGTTACTCTCTGGCTCAGCATCAAGGGGTCAGCGCGATGACTGATATCACCGGTTTTGGTCTCGCAGGTCATTTAAGCGAACTGGTGGAAAACACTGGGTTTAACGTCAACATCGACGGGGATGCGGTGCCTGTCATTGACGGCGTTGAAGCTTTAAGTTTGGCGGTGACCAAGAACCCAAGCGGGACTTATAACAATATCAGCCGCTATGCACGTTTCATGAAGTATGACGCCGATATCAGTGATGAACGCCGCCTGATTCTGCATGATCCTCAGACAAATGGTGGATTATTGTTTACCGTCGATGAAGAAACCTACCGGGAACATATTCTGCCGCTGTTTGAAGCTGAATCGTCGGAGCATTATGTGATCGGGACCATCAGCGAAGGGCAAGGGCAGATCGTCGTCAAATGAGTCAGGAAATGATCGTTGGTCTGTTAGGGATCATCACAGGCAGCCTGTCTGGTTTACTGGGTATCGGTGGCGGCATCTTGCTGGCACCTTTACTGATTATTTGCATGCCATGGCTGAACGGTATGGCATTGCCCATGGTCACGATCACAGGCCTAACGGTTGCACAGAGCTTTTTTGGCTCCGTCAGTGCGCTATTTCATCACTCAAAATATCAGCAACGGGATAAAAATCTGATTTTCCGCTTCGGTGTACCGATGGGGATCGCCAGCCTGACGGTGTCGTTGTTTACTTTTCATTTATCCGACCAAGTGATTTTAATCACCTTCTCTGTGCTGGCAATCAGTTCAGTGGTGATTGCCACCTTAGGTCCGGATTTCTGGAAAAAATGGCTGGGTGAAATCCGTTTAGACTCTGTGGTCTTGCCGATGATCGGCCTGTTGCTCGGATTTACTTGCGGGATTGTCGGTCAGGGCGGTGGGTTTATTTATCTGCCCGTGATGATTGCCGTGTTCGGCTGCAATCCCAAGCTGGCCATTGCGACAGCCCCTGTGATTGGAATTATTTCTTCTTTCTCGTTGTTTTTCGGGCGTGCAGCCTCAGACACACTGGACTGGACGCTCTGCGGCTATCTGGTGGCGGGCATATTCGTTGGCGCGAAAGTCGGCAGTTACCTGTATTTCCGATTGAATGAAAAGGTGCTGGCGCGCTGCGTGAATATTTTCGTGCTGCTGAGTTCAATCAAGATCATGTCGATGGCTATCGGCTGATCAAAATCGATTGGTGGAAAAATGATTAATGCGGATGTAAGCGGGTCTGACTGGATCAAGCCCGAGGTATTTGATTACCTGAAAAAACAGTTTTCTGAAAAACGTTTTGGTAACCCGAACTCGAATCATTTCATCGGAAACAGTTTGTTTCAGGAGATTGAAATGGCAAGAGGGACATTGTGCGGTCTACTGTCCTGCGACAGTCATCATCTGATTTTCAATGGCGGTGCAACGGAAGGGATCAGAAATGTATTTTACAGCTTCTTTGAGCACCACAATTATCAGGATGCAGTGATCCTGTACTCGCCTTATGAACATTCAGCGACGCTGGAAAATGTTCGCTACTGCCGCTCGAAAGGTGCAGCGTGTATTGCCTTAGCACATGAACAAAATGGTCTGCTGGATCTGGCCGAGTTGAAGGCAACATTGCAAGCTTGTCAGGGCAAAGCCATTCTGGTCGCGGTGATGGCTGCGCATAATGAAACCGGTGTGATTCAGGACTATCAGCAGATTGCTGAAGTGTGTCACAGCTATGATGCGGAATATCTGTGCGATACGACGCAACTGATTGGCAAGCAACCTTTTGATTTTGAACGAAGCGAGGTGGATTATGCCGTCGCTTCCGGTCATAAGTTTGGTGCTTTGCCCGGTACCGGCTTTCTGCTGGTGAAAAATTCCTGGCATTTCAGCCCGCTGTTGCTGGGCGGCGGACAGGAATCCAGTCTGAGGGCGGGTACCCAGAATTATCTGGGCATTGCTTCGATGGCAATTGCGTTACCGCTTGCGCATCAACGGATGGCAAACCAAGCGGAAGTTACCGTTGCGCAGCGACGCTTTGAGCAAGCGCTGCAGCATCACTTTCCCGGAACGGTCATTATTGGTGAAGCGGCACCACGTGTTCCGGGACTGACTTTCTGCGCCATTGGCGGTGTCAGCAGGGAAACGTTGCAGGCGGCCTTAGAAGATGCCCGCATCATGGTGTCGTCCGGCTCGGCCTGCTCCGACCGGAAATCAGCCTTGTCGAAAGTGGCAACCGGGCTGGGGTACAGTGATGAAGTGGCAAAAAATACCCTGCGCTTTAGTTTGGGATACTCGGGCACGGCAGCAGTCTATAGCAGTCTGACAGAGACACTTCTGGCGGTTGAGCCGAAAGCGCTGGTTGCCTGACTTTCGCGGATGGTGTTTGAGTCAAGAGCCAGCTTGATATGCTGGCTCTTTTTCATCGTTTCAGAACAAGAGCGCTCAATATGAACGGGATGTTTATTTCCGGAAGCAGCACTTGAGCTACAAAGAGAGAGTTCCTGTGAACAGGATGAGTGAAACTTATCTCATATCGATTTATGATGCTCCGCCATGCGCTGCTTGCAGGCGCTGAATGAATCATTCTGAATCATCAAGGAGATTGCGACGGATGTGGATCGGCAACGAAACGCTTGAAGGTCAATGGACGACATTAGAACCATTAGAAGAAACGCATATCGAGCCGTTGAAAAAAGCGGTTTCAGAGGGGGAATCCTGGAAGCTGTGGTTTGCCAGTGTCCCGACACCGGAAGCCATGCCCGACTATGTGAACCGCGCCATGCAGGATGCCCGGGAAGGAAATATTGCCTACGCCGTGCGGCTGAAGTCATCCGGCGAAATCGTCGGAACCACTCGCTATTACCATGTTGATGAAGCGAATCGCAGAGCGATGATCGGTTACACCTGGTATTCAGATTCGGTCAAAAGAACGCCGGTGAATACTGAATGTAAATATTTGCTCCTGAGTCATTTATTTGAAGGTGCCAATGCGATTGCCGTCGAGTTCAGGACGCATTTTTTCAATCAGACTTCTCGTGCTGCCATCGAGCGTCTTGGCGCAAAACAGGATGGGATTTTGCGTCACCATCAGATCATGAAAGATGGCTCATTCAGAGATACCGTCGTGTATTCGATCATTGCCAGTGAGTGGCCGGCGGTGAAAGCGAATCTGCTCAGTAAGCTCAGAGATTAGGGAAGGGCGCGATAGAGCAATTGGGTTAGGTGCTGTTCAAGTCGCCCGGTATGTTCAAGCGCCGGATATTTCAGTTTTCAGCCACGCCATGAACACCTTTAATCGTGCCAGTCTGGCTGAGTTCGGGTCATAGACCATATAGCGCCTGACCGGATTTGGGTGAGGTAACTGAAAAGGGATCACCAGCTGCCCGGCGTCAAGCTGGCTCTGATATAAATAGGGGACGGCCAGCGTGACGCCATGGCCGTTTAACACCGCAGTCAGTGCCATATCGGTGCTGTTGACCCGGGTCCACTTGGCGTGTTGGTTGCTGGCCTGCACACCGGTGTTTTCAAACCAGCTTTGCCAATCGTAGGCGCCGGGGTGCTCCAGGGTAACCAGCCAGGTGGACAGAAGATCTTCGGGGGAACTGAATGCCAGGTCACGGGCAAGTTGGGCAGAACAAACCGGGTAGACTGCGGATTCACCAAAGTACTCACAGGACAGGTTGTCTGGTGTGTGTTTTTCCACTTCTGTGCCGAAACGAATTGCCAGATCAATATGTGCTTGCCTGAGATCATCAAACCCCGCGGACGAGACTACTCGAATTTGGATTTCAGGATGTAATTCGGAAAAGCGTTGCATCCTTGGCATCAACCAGAGCGTGGTAAAAGCCTGTGTTGAGCTGATTGTCAGCTCACCAGCAATCTCTTCCTGATGAATTTGGTTCACCCCTTGGCGAATGATGGCCAAAGCTTGTTGCGCGCACTCGAACAGGCTTTGCCCTTGCTGGCTCAATAGCATTCTTTTGCCTTTCCGGACAAATAAGCGGCATCCTAAACTCTGTTCCAGCTGTCGCATTTGCTGGCTGACTGCGGCTTGGGAAATACAGAGTTCATCGGCCGCCAGACTATAGCTGTTGTGTCTGGCTGCGCATTCAAAAGTGACCAGTAAATTGATATTTCTCAGCAAAATAGGGTTGTCTCGCCTGTATTCTGTTTCAGTATTATAAGTTTTTCTTATATTAAAAGTCGATTTGTATCGTTGGTGTTGAACCGCACCGGGAAACAAAATGGGTATTCCAGGGATCAGCCCGGCCCATTCGTGGTTTTCCAGTCAGGAGACAGACATCATGCAAGAATTTAAACAGTTACATCAGCAAACGACGCCTTTCATCATCGGAAATGTTTGGGATGCTGCCAGTGCCCGTTGCGCCCAGCAGGCCGGATATCAGGCGTTAGGGACTTCCAGTGCAGCCATCGCCAGTTTGCTGGGCTATGAGGATGGTGAACAAATCCCGTTTGCTGAGTTAGTTTTTATGGTTCGGCGCATTGCCGCAGTCAGCAAGCTTCCTCTCAGTGTGGATATTGAAGCCGGGTTCAGCCGGAATCCAGAAGTGATCGCCCTTCATATTCAGCAGCTGGCGGCGTTGGGTGTAGCCGGGATTAATATTGAAGATAGCCGGGTAGACGCAGACCGGACCCTCGTTCCGGCGGAGGAATTTGCGGCGATATTGTCGGCCGTAAAAGCGATCCTGCAACATGACCAGACTGAGGTATTTCTCAATGTTCGCTGCGACGCATTTTTACTGGGTTTAGATAATGCTTGCGCTGAAACGGTGAAGCGCGCACAAATCTATCAGATGGCAGGTGCTGATGGCTTATTTGTGCCCTGTCTTACGCAGGCTGAACATATCAAAGCGGTTGTTGCAGCAAGTAGGCTTCCGGTGAATGTGATGGCAATGCCTGATCTTCCTTACTTTGAGGTGTTGGCGGGCTTGGGGGTGAAACGGATCAGTTCAGGAAATTTTGCCCATGATGTGATGCACAGACATCTTCTGAATCAAATGGTTGAGATGAAACAATCAGGATCGTGCAAATCTCTGTTCGGTTCGAGCACTGCCGGATGACCTGATTCGCTGCTGCTCTTTTTCAGACTCAGAATGGGAGCGGAGAAAGTGATCTCGGGTGAGGAAGTTGGGTTTGTGTGAAACAGCACTCAGTTTTGTGGCTGCCGACCGCATGATGCGGCCGGCGTTTGCGGTGATGATCCAGGCCGGAGGAATTTAAGCCCGGTTATCTGCCTGTTTCCCGGTCAGTGAGTTCATCACTGCGTCTTTGTCAGTCAGGTAAGATTCCAGCCCTTCACGGCGCAGGTCGCACGACGGGCAGTTGCCACAGCCGTCGCCAATAATACCGTTGTAGCAGGTCAGGGTATGGTTGCGGATGTAATCCAGCTTGCCGTGCTGATCGGCCAGCGCCCAGGTTTCGGCTTTGTTCAGCCACATCAGCGGTGTTTCGATGTTCAGCGGTCGGTCCATGCCCAGCACCAGCGACTGGTTCAGCGATTTGACGAATGCATCGCGGCAGTCCGGGTAGCCGGAGAAGTCAGTTTCGCACACACCGGTGATCACCGCTTCTGCGCCAATCTGGTATGCGTAAATCCCGGCTAAAGTCAGGAACAGAATGTTGCGGCCCGGCACAAAAGAATTTGGCAGGCCGTTGTCCTGTAACTCATGCGAGACCGGGATGTTGTCACGGGTCAGCGAGCTGATCGCCAGTTCGTTCAGCAGACCGACATCCATCACTTTATGGGCCGCCACGCCCAGGTCTTTGCAGATGGCCTCGGCGACTTCGATTTCCAGTTTATGGCGCTGACCATAGTCAAAGGTGATGCAGTGAACTTCATCATATCGGGCCATGGCCTGAATCAGACAGGTGGTTGAGTCCTGTCCGCCACTGAAAACGACAACTGCTTTGCGCATCATGCTGCTCCGGATTATTGATAAGACTGATGGGGGCACATCCTACCCTGAGAGTCAGGATATGCCAAGTGACAGTCGCTGCCATTCCGACCAGCTCAGGATCCCGGTTTGTTCAAACGCCGAAAGCTGATCAAAATAGGGTTGAATGTCGCCAATATTGGCTTCAACCCAGCTCGGATCGAAATATGTATCCAGATAGCGTTCCCCGCTGTCACACAGCAAGGTCACGATAGAGCCGGTTTCGCCCCGGGCTTTCATCTCGCTCGCCAGTTGCAGAACACCGTACAGATTGGTGCCGGTTGAGGCCCCGGCTTTGCGGCCCAGCAGTTTTTCCAGCCAGTAAATGGTGGCAATGCTGGCGGCATCCGGAATGGTGCGCATTTCATCGACGACGTCCGGAATAAAGCTCGGCTCAACGCGCGGACGACCAATGCCTTCGATCCGGCTGCCACGCTGGCCTTTCAGCGCCGGGTCTCGGGTCAGGTAGTAGTCGTGAAACACCGAATGTTCCGGATCGACGACACAGAGCTTTGTTTCGTGCCGCTGATAGCGAATGTAACGTCCAATGGTGGCAGATGTGCCGCCTGTCCCTGCACTCATGACGATCCATGATGGCACCGGATGATCTTCCAGCTTCATTTGCTCAAAAATGCTGTTGGCAATGTTGTTATTGCCCCGCCAGTCGGTGGCCCGTTCAGCGTAAGTAAACTGATCCATGTAATGGCCGTTCAGCGTTTCAGCCAGACGGCGAGACTCGTCATAAATCTGGCAGGGGTCGTCTACAAAATGTGCCTGACCACCATAGAATTCAATCTGCTCAATTTTTTTACGCGCTGTATGGCGGGGCACGACAGCGATAAAGGGCAGGCCGAGCAAGCGGGCAAAGTAAGCTTCCGAAACCGCGGTGCTGCCGGAGGATGACTCGATGATGGTGGTGTTCTCACCAATCCAGCCATTACACAGGCTGTACAGAAATAAAGAGCGAGCCAGTCTGTGTTTCAGGCTGCCTGTCGGGTGGGTGCTTTCATCTTTCAGATAGATATCGATACCGTCAAGAACCGGGATATCCAGTTGAATAAGGTGCGTGTCTGCCGAGCGTTGAAAATCGGCTTCAATTTTTCTGATGGCCTGGTTAACCCAGCGAGGATCATGACGCATAACGTATCCCTAGTATTCGTTGTCTGATGACTTGATAAAAAGTTTACGGATTCCAGCGGAAAAATCTTTGCTATTATTATTATCATTAAGATTTTTTGTAGAAAACTTTTCTACAAAATTCATTGTTTAGAGGAAATTTATGGCTGATATCGATGCGACGGACCGACTGTTGCTGGGCATGCTGCAACAGGATGCCAGCCTGTCACTGAATGAGTTGGCAGAAGCCGTGAATCTGACAACCACGCCGTGCTGGAAACGACTGAAACGTCTGGAAGAAGCAGGCATTTTAAAACGCCGGGTGGCCCTGTTGGATCCGGTGAAACTGGGTCTGTCATTTATTGCGTTTGTGCAGATTAAAACCAGCGATCATTCACAGGCATGGTATAACCGCTTTGTCGTTACCGTGAACGAGTTTCCTGAAGTCATGGAGTTTTACCGGATGGCCGGAGAATATGATTACATGATGAAAGTTCAGGTCGCGGACATGTCAGCCTTTGATGCCTTCTATAAAAAACTGGTCAACAGTATTCAAGGTTTAACCAATGTGACTTCGACGTTTGCGATGGAACCGCTGAAATACACCACCGCACTACCTTTATAAACATCTGAGGTTGAACAGAAAAGTACTGTATAAGAACAGATATATTTTTATGGGGCTGAAAATGCGCAGCATCACCTGCTGTTTTCCTGAATCCCCTTATTTTTGAGTTGAAAAATAGGCTATCTTTTTGCCAATATGTTGCTTGATTGTCACTTCACGGTGATCGAGTTTCTCCCTCTCAACAGCCCCTGGAACATCATCATATTCTGATTTATCGCTCACTCAGCGTGGGCGAGCCGTATTTTGCTGGAGGAAAAATGCAGATTTTTTGGCAACTCAGGTGGTATTTCCGACAGGAATGGCGGCGTTATGGCGGTGCGATTGCCATCTTTGTCGTGATTGCGATTTTTGAACTGATCCCCCCGCGCGCAGTGGGCTGGATCGTCGATGGTGTCGTGGACGGTAAGATTTCACTGAACACCATGCTGATGTGGCTTGTCGGCCTGGCAGCCCTATGGGTGATGGTTTATCTGCTGCGTATTGTCTGGCGGCTGTGGTTGTTTGGCAGTGCCGCGAAGCTGGGGACTGTCCTCAGAGATAAGCTGTACCAGCACTTTACCCGGCAGGCCCCGCAGTTTTTTGAGCGTCATAAAACCGGCGACTTGATGGCTCGTTCGACGAACGATGTGAACGCGCTGGTGATGACCGCCGGGGAAGGGGTCTTAACGGCTGCGGATTCGCTGATCACCGGTTGTGCTGTACTGCTGATCATGACCACGCAACTGAGCTGGCAACTGACGATTCTTGCTCTGCTGCCCATGCCTGTCATGGCGCTGCTGGTGTCCCGCTTTGGCAGACAGTTACATGACAGGTTTGGTGAATCTCAGGCGGCGTTTTCTGCGCTGACAGACACGACGCAGGAGTCGCTGAACGGTGTTCGCATGATCCGGGCGTTTGGTCTGGAGAAGCGCCAGCAGGCAGCATTTGAAAAAGTGGTCGATACGGCGGGCGACAAAAACTACGAAGTGGTGAAAGTCGATGCCAAGTTCGATCCGGTGATTCAACTGACGATTGGCATGTCGTTTTTCCTCAGCGTCGGTGGTGGGGCGTATCTGATCCACATCGGTGAACTGACGCTGGGGGATCTGACGGCCTTCACGCTTTATCAGGGATTGATGATCTGGCCGATGCTGGCGATTGCCTGGCTGTTTAATATTCTCGAACGCGGTTCTGCGGCCTGGAAGCGACTGCAGGAAATTCTGAATCAGCAGCCGGATATTGTCAGCGGTCAGACGCCATTGCCGGGGCTGCGAGAACCGTTGTCCATTCAAATTGAAGCGTACCATTGGCCGCAACAGCGTCAGCCTGCACTGAAAGAGGTTCACATTCATCTGGCCGCCGGTCATATGCTGGGGCTGGCCGGTCCGGTCGGAAGCGGGAAGTCAACACTGCTGGCATTGTTGCTGCGTCAGCAGGAACTGGTGCAGGGCCAGATTGCTTATGGCGGGGTAGAAATCCGCGATGCGGTTCTGGATGCGTGGCGAAGTCGTTTTGCGGTGGTCAGCCAGAGCCCGTTTCTGTTTTCGCGCTCAATTGCAGAGAACATTGCGCTCGGGAAACCGGAAGCTTCCATGTCTGAGATCCGTCGTGCCGCAGCACTGGCGTGTATTGATGACGATATCATGCTGTTTCCTGAAGGGTATGACACCCTGGTCGGAGAGAAAGGCATCACCCTGTCCGGCGGTCAGAAACAGCGGATCGCCATTGCCCGGGCATTACTGCTGAATGCAGAAATTCTGGTTCTGGATGATGCGCTGTCTGCGGTAGACGGCAAAACAGAGCACCGCATTCTGAATAATCTGCGTGCACAGCCGCAGCGCCAGACCGTGATTGTGATTGCTCACCGACTGACGGCACTGGAACAGGCGGATGAAATTGTGGTGCTTCAGCATGGCGAAATCAGTGAACGCGGCACGCACGCCAGCTTGCTGGATCACGAAGACTGGTATGCCGAGATGTATCGTTACCAGAAACTGGAACAAGCAATTGAGGAGGGCCAATGAAGGAACAGGCCGTAAATAATGCTGTCCTGAAGCGGTTGCTGAGCTATGCGCTGACAGATAAGCCTAATCTCGTGGCTGCGATTGGTCTGCTGCTGATTGCTTCGCTGGCTGATGTGTCTGGTCCGTGGCTGATCCAGCACTTTATCGATAACAACATCACCCGGGATGAGTTTCCGGCCATAGAGGTCGCGGTACTGGCAGCGGCTTATCTGGCGCTGATGATTCTGGCGGGTGTGTTTAAGTATGCGCAAGCGCTTCGCTTTAACCGCCTGGCGATTGATGTGGTGCAGAAGGTGCGAAAGCAATTGTTTGCCAGTGTGATGAATCAGCCATTGTCTGCGTTTGATTACACGCCAAGTGGCAAGCTGATCTCCCGGCTGACCAATGATACTGAATCGATCAAAGAATTTTACGTCTCAGTGATCGCGACATTTCTGAAGAACATCATTCTGATTCTGGTGATGCTGGCCGTGATGACCATGATTAGCTGGCGTCTGACCCTGGTGGTTCTGGCATTGTTGCCCATCGTGGTGGGCGTCATGGTGGTGTATCAGCGGAAAAGTGCCGGGGCTTACCGCCGGATGCGTGATCTGTTGTCGGATATCAATGCGTCGATGAGTGAGTCGATTCAGGGGATGAGTCTGGTGCAACTGATGCGTCAGGAGGAAGGCTTCAAAGCCCAGTTCTCAGGGCTGACAGACCAGCATCTGAAGGCGCAAATTGGGGTGACCAAACTGAACAGTATGTTACTTCGGCCCTTGATTGATCTACTGTCAGGGATTGCATTGCTGACTTTGGTTGCACTGTTCGGATTCAGCGGCACTGAGCTGATTGGTGTGGGTGTGCTGTATGCGTTCCTGAGTTATCTGGGGCGGGTCACCGAGCCTTTGATTGAGATGACGCAGCAATTGTCGCTTTTGCAGCAGGCGCTGGTCGCCAGTGAACGGATTTTTGCCCTGATCGATGCCCGTCAGCAGCGCTACGGCGAGGATCTCAGTCCGATTGCAAGCGGACAGATGGCGTGCCGTAATCTCAGCTTCAGTTATGACGGTAAGCAAAAAGTGCTCAGTGATATCAACATGACTTTGCCGCATCAGGGTTTTCTGGCACTGGTCGGTCATACGGGCAGCGGCAAAAGTACCCTAGCTTCACTGATGATGGGCTTTTACCCGAGTTCTGAAGGCGTTGTGGAACTGGACGGGCGTCCGCTGGAAAGCCTGAGTCAGCCGGTTTTACGGCAGGGGATTGCGATGGTGCAGCAGGACCCGCATGTGCTGAGCGATACGGTGCGTGAAAACGTGAGTCTGGGGCGGGCCGTGGGCGACCCTGTGATCTGGCAGGCGCTGGAAACGGTCGGCTTGGCCGGACAGGTGCGTCAGTATGCCGAGGGGCTGGATACCTTGCTCGGCAGTGGTGAAGTGAATCTGTCCGCCGGACAGCGACAATTACTGGCGCTGGCACGCGTGCTAGTGGAGCAGCCCAAATTGCTGATTCTGGATGAAGCCACGGCCAATATTGATTCTGGCACCGAGCAGAAAATTCAGCATGCGCTGGCTGTTTTACGCAAGAACATGAGCCTTGTGGTGATCGCGCACCGGCTTTCCACCATCATGGATGCCGATGAAATTGTCGTCTTGCACCAGGGTGAAATTATTGAACGAGGGACGCATGGCAGCCTGCTTTCTGAGCGGAAACAGTACTGGCAAATGTATCAGCTTCAACAGGCGGGTGATCATCTTCACCAATTGGAAGATGTCTCGACGGAAGCGGTAGAAAATTGACGACCGTCTGACAAAAAAGTACCAGTCTTTCCCTATAAATGGCTCCCGAAATCATGATGGCATATCTGGTTCTCGGGAGCTTTGTCGTAAGTGGGCACTTATTTAGCTGGAGTGCCGCTGACGCATCAAACCTTCCTGAACTGCTGTCGCCACCAGTTCGCCCTGACGATTGTAAATTTCGCCGCGAACCAGACCTCGTGAGCCGCTGGCTGACGGACTGTCGATGGCGTAGAGCAGCCAGTCGTCCATCCGGAACGGACGGTGGAACCACATGGAGTGGTCAATGGTCGCGACCTGCATCTTCGGCGTCAGTAATGTGACGCCGTGGGGTTGCAGGGCCGTGACCAGAAATCCCCAGTCGGAGGCATAAGCCAGGACGTATTGGTGAATTCGCGGATCGTTCGGCATTTCACCATTTGCTTTTATCCAAAGGTACTGTTTGGCCGCCTGTGATTGAGGATGGAGTGGATTGATGACGTGAACAGGGCGCACTTCAATCGGTCGCTCGCAACCGAAGGTATCGACAAACCTGCCTGGAAGTTGGTCTGCGAGTGCTTTGACGTGTTCCTGTTCCGACTTGAGGGATTCAGGCGGCGGTATATTGGCGGGCATCTGGCTTTGATGGTTAAATCCATCTTCCAGCCCTTGGTATGACGCCGTCAGGTAAAATATGGGGCGGCCGTTTTGAATGGCCTGAACCCGGCGGGTACTGAAGCTTTTTCCGTCCCGGAGGTTTTCAACATCGTAAATGATAGGTTTTTGAGGATCGCCGGGCAGAAGAAAGTAACTGTGGAACGAATGGACAAAACGCTGTTCCGATACGGTTTCTTTCGCAGCAGATAAGGACTGACCGATCACTTGGCCACCGTAAACCTGAGGCAGCCCTAAATGCTGGCTCTGGCCACGGAACAAACCTTGTTCCAGCTGTTCTAAGTGTAACAGATTGAGAAGTTCGTTCAGTTCTTTGCTCATTGATGCTCCAGTTACAATGTTATCATTAATTAAACTTTTACAATCAGTTGATCTGAAACACAAGACGAAAGGTTCAAAACCGTTAGAATCATCGACTTGCGGGAGGAATAAGAAGGGCGACTATGAAAAAGATGTTTGCGTTGTTATCGATTTTGATTGCAGCACTGGTGATTTCGGCTTGTACCAACTTGATCACGAAAGAGACTGGCATTGGTCAGGTTCAAGGCTCACTGGCCTATCGTGAACGCATTGCGTTACCCGATGAAGCCCTGATCACTGTGACATTATCTGATGTTTCCCTGATGGATGCTCCCGCAGAAGTGATCAGCAGTCAGTCTTATCTGGCAGGTGGAAAGCAAGTGCCATTTTCTTTCATGCTTCAGTACATGGAAGAAGAGATCAAACCGGGCCATACCTACGCGGTCAGTGCGCGGATTGAGTTGAATGGTCAGTTAATGTTTATCACGGATACGGCCAATCATGTCATCACAGACCCGGCCAAAACCATTCAGTTGGATCTGATGCTGGTCAAAGCCGGACAGTAAAACTGAACACACCTTCCAGAACCCGGCAATTGCCGGGTTTCTTCTGTTTGCACCCTTCAATTTTCAGGAAAACCATCCCAGCGATAGCGTTTGAGCGACACCCGGCCCGTTGGTGATACCTCAATGCCATCGGCAATCAGGCACTGACGCTGGCGAATCAAATCATCTCCCTGTTGCGATATTTTTCCCTGGCTATTGATCACCCGAAACCAGGGCAGTGTTGAACCTTCTGGTAACTGGCCTAATAACCGGCCGACATGGCGCGCATAACCGGGAAAGCCGGCAAAACGGGCGATATCACCATAAGTCGACACTTTGCCCAAAGGGATTTGGGCGATCTGGCTGTAGATTTGGTTTTCAAAGTCGTCCATAGTTGTTTTAGGGTCTATTTCCGGATGAATGATTTTAAGGGATAACCTGCGAACGTTGCATGGCAACTGTTGTAGTCCGTTTGCGCAAGGAGGTGCAAATGCTGAATGCCATTCTGCTTTCAACCATGAGCGTGGTGCTGACTGTCATTGGGGTCAGTACTTTTGGGCTCTCTCAACATTACCTCACCGTGTTAGCGGTGGCTATTCCTGCATTGTGGCTGTTGCCGCAAGGTGGCCTTTCGTCTGTACTGCTATTGTGTGGTATCGGTGCCTATAGTGCCGCGTTGCCGTATCAGCCGCTTGCTTTGTCTGTCAGTCTTCTGGTGATGTTGCCTGTATTTTCGGTTAGTTTTTCCTCAAAAGCGAACTGGCAGGTTGGCGCTTTGTTATTTGCGATCGTTATTGCGATGGATGCTGGTCTGCTGGCTTTACAGGGAGATGGGAAACTGGGCGGCCAGATGTCATTTACGTTACTCCAAATCATGGCGGTGGGATTGATCTGGTGTGCGGGTCATTTCTGGCGTCCGGTGAAAGGGAACTATGGCTTGCCGTTGTTGTTGGCTGTGCCGTTATGGCTGAGTGATCTGGCACCGGCTGCTTTGGTCGTCTTGTGTATTATCGGACTGATCCTGGCGCTTCAGACCCTGTATCAGAGATACACACTCGACTGGGTCACCCGACTGAGCTGGGTGCTCCCGGCGGTTGCGTTTGCTGCGGTAGCCATCGATCCGGCATTTGATGTTCCCAACCCGGTGCTGGTCTCCTGGCTGATGGTGCTCGGCAGTGCCATCTTGGGAGAATATCTGCTGGCCGAAGTCGAAGATGCCTGAAGCGTTTCAGACAGGTTTGGGTAATAATCCAGCAGTCAGTGCCTGAGTGCTTGTCTTTACCTTGCAATGACTCTGGGGTTCATGGATAATCCCTCCCGTTCTCGCGACAAGCCAAGCGCTTACAGCGAGTCATCGAATCTATGGAGGCCCCCATTGGTCCTCCCGCAACACTAACTCGTGAACCCGGTCAGGCCCGGAAGGGAGCAGCCGCAGCGAGCGACGTGTGTGCCGGGATGTGGCTGGTGGGGGTCTCCACCCATCTGGCGTGTGTTGCTTGCACCATAAGCTGACATATCTTCCCAATTTCTTGTCATAATTTGCAGTATAAGCTGTCATAGCCTACTTTTTATGTAGTTTTACTACAAAAATGGTTGCGTCATGTACAAGCGTAATCTCAAGCATTCCCGTGTAAAAAATCTATTTAAATTTGTCAGTGCCAAGATGAATAGTGTACTTCTTGTTGAAGGATCTCTTGAGTTTGATACATGCTTTCACCTTGAATACTCTCCTCATATCCAATCATTTGAAGCTCAGCCTGTCGGCTTTTTTTATCAATACCTTAACCGAGACTGCCCGTATACGCCTGATTTCAAAATAATTGAAAAAGGAGTTATCAAATATATAGAGGTAAAACCGTGGGAAAAAACGCTGAAAGAAGATTTTCTGTTACGTTTTCCTGCTAAGCAACAAAAGGCAGCAGAACTTGGTATCACATTGGTATTAATTACAGAGAAACAAATCAGAGTAAATCCTGTGCTAAATAATCTTAAAGCTCTTCATCGTTATTCTGGTTTTCAGTCTTTTACTCCGTTACATACCCTCTTTTTATCACTGGTTCAAAGACTCGGTCGAGTAAGTATCAATGAAGCTGCGAAGCAGCTAATGATTGAGCGTCCACTTATATTAAAAACAGCACTAAGTCTAATATCATCAGGAGTTATTTCTGCTAATTTGGTAAATGAAGAATTGGGTTTAAACTCTGTTGTATGGAGTAAATCTTATGAGTCATGAGAAGGAGGTAGGGGTATTTGGTGATGAATTTCAGACAGTTATCGAATTCGATAAGCACTCCGAAGGTTCCTTATCAACTCATGGAACTGTCAATAGGGACTTGGCTTCATATTCTACAGAAATTCAATCAGAAGTAATGCGGCGTTATCGATTCATTGAGTGGATTCGAAAAAGAGTTAAAGGTGGATGGACGGAGAAGAACCTTAATTCATTGATAAGACAAGCTGCAATAGAGTTGAAACTTGAACCTCCAAGTTGTAGAACATTAGCTAGGTGGTGGAAGAGGTATTCAGAAGCAAATTTTTCGCTGATGTCTCTGTTACCGAACAATTCAAATAAAGGCAACAGAAAACAAAAAGTTGCCAATGACTCAGTTTTCTTCGAACGAGCGATTGAGAGATACCTTGTGCCTGAACGTCCATCAATCGCTGCAGTTTATGAATACTACTCAGATTTGATTCGCATTGAAAATCAAAGCCTTGTGGATGGTAAAATTAAGCCAGTTTCATATAAAGGTTTTTATAATCGAGTGAAGAAACTCCCTGCATATGAAGTTGTACTGGCTCGGCATGGAAAATATCAGGCGGATATGGAGTTTAATAAAATTGATGCTCATATGCCGCCATCACGCGTGTTAGAAAAAGTAGAAATAGACCATACACCGCTTGATCTCATCTTGCTTGATGATGAATTGAAGTTGCCCATAGGGCGACCTTACCTAACCTTACTTATTGATCAATATAGTAAAAGCATTATTGGCTTTCACCTAGGATACAATCAGCCTAGCTATTACTCGGTGATGAAAGCAATATTGAATGCAATTAAACCGAAAGACTACGTGAAAGAACGATATCCTTCAATTGAACATGATTGGTACTGTCAGGGGAAAATGGAGACATTGGTGGTTGATAATGGACCTGAGTTTTGGGGGGGAAGTTTAGAGCAGGCTTGTTTAGAAGTAGGGATAAATATCCAATTTAATCCGGTTCGAAAACCTTGGCTAAAAGCTTTAGTAGAACGAATTTTCAGGACGATTAGTAGTAAGCTGTTGGTGAATATTCCAGGTAAGACATTCTCAAATATTATGGAGCGTGCAGGGTATGATCCTACCAAAGACTCTGTCATGACATTTTCTGTTTTTGATGAGTTATTCCATAAGTGGGTGATTGATGTTTACCATTATGAAACTGATACAAGAAAACGCTTAATCCCTCATTTGAAGTGGCAAGAAGGTGTGTCTATGATGCCACCAATTAGCTATCAACCAGAAGACCTTGAGAAATTATCTGTTATTTTAGGACTACAAGCCTTCAGGAAGCATCGTAGAGGTGGAATTCACCTTCATGGATTACGCTATGACAGTCAAGATTTCGCTGCATATCGTCGTATGAATCCAAGAGATACAGTGATTCTGACCAAAACTGATCCAGATGATATATCAAGCATTTATGTATATTTAGAGCGTGAGCGTCATTACTTGAAAGTCCCTTGCATAGATCCTATTGGGTACACTAAAGGTCTGTCACTCGATAATCATCTGAAATTCAAACTACTCTACAGGGATTATATTAGTCGTCACACTGACCTCGATGGATTGGCAAAGGCAAGAATATACATTCATGAACGAATTGTAAGAGAAACAGAGGAGTTAAACCAACTTCACCGTAGCCGCCCAAAACGAACCACGGGCGGCATGGCGCGGTTAGCCAAACATAATGGTGTGAGGAGTGATAGTGATGCTTCCTGCGTGCCTGAAGCGCTTCCCGCTTTGAACGTTAAAGAGCAAAAGAATCCGCAAAAGGCACTTCCAGATTCTGATGAATGGGATGATTTCATCTCTAAACTGGATCCTTATTAATGTTCTCGCTTTCGCCTGAAAATGAATTCAAATATCAGATGTTTGTCGATGTGTTTGTTGAATTACCAATCGCCACGACGGTGATGAATGACTTTGATCGGCTCAGGTACAACCGGAAGTTTGGTGGTGATCAGCAATGTATGTTGCTTACAGGCGATACAGGTTCAGGTAAGTCATTTCTAATCCAAGAGTACTGCCGGCGAGTGCTACAAACGTCACAAAATCCAGCCGCTGTGCTATCCAGTCGCATTCCCAGTAAACCCACACTCGAGTCAACGATTATTGAGTTGCTAAAAGATTTGGGACAGTTTGGTGCCGTTTACAGGAAGGGAAAGAGCAAAGATCAGTCTCTGACCGAGTCACTGCTCAGGTCTTTAAAGTCCAAAAATACAGAACTTATCATCATTAATGAGTTTCAAGAACTTGTGGAATTTCAATCTGGACGAGCTTTGAGCGAGATAGCGACCCGATTGAAATACATTAGTGAGGAAGCCACAGTCCCGATTGTTCTGGTTGGCATGCCTTGGGCAGCTAAGATTGCAGAAGAACCGCAGTGGTCATCAAGACTCCTGATACGCCGTGAATTGCTCTACTTCAAGCTCTCTCAAGAGCCAGAGCAATTTATACGTTTTGTGAAGGGGTTATTGAAACGTATGCCTTTTAATGAAGCTCCCCAGTTAGATGGCAAGCAGATGATTCTGGCATTGTTCTCTGCATCTCATGGCCAGATTCGGCGCTTAAAACAGATATTAAATTTGGCCGTACAGCAGGCACTGGCGGAAGAAGCTTCAACCGTTAACCAACATCATGTTGCTTCAGTATTTGGCATGTTATTCCCATCGACAAAGAACCCCTTTTTGCTGTCAGCCAAAGAAATCGAAGGGACTGAAGTTGCGGTGCCATCGCATTACGACGTTGGTGCAGAGAATGAGTTTGATGCCGTTATCCCAACCCAGTACACCGATCTCCTTCCATTATCACAGTTACTGCGGAAAAGTAGGAAAACTAAGTAATCCTTAGTACACTTAACCTGTTCATACTAAGACAATCTTAGCTAAATCTAGATTTTGCTAAGAGCTTGCTATGACCAACCCAATTCCTGTTCGCCTTAAATCTGCCAGAAAAGCAGCAGGATACACTCAACAACAGCTCGGGATTATCCTGGGGATGGAACCGAATACAGCAAGCGCACGCATGAACCAGTATGAAAAGGGAAAGCACACGCCAGACTACCAAACCATGAAGCGCATTGCAGACGAACTTGGTGTGCCTGTGGCTTACTTTTATTGTGATGATGACTTGCTTGCGGAGCTGATCTGTTCATTATCTAAGCTCGATAGCCAAGGCAAAAAAGAAGTACTTGAACTGATTAGAAAAAAACAGCAGTAACTTTAAGCCATTCAGCTCTGAAGTGTGTTGCCCGTAGACTGATCGATGGAGAAAGTGATGAGCAAGAAGCCCACAGAAAAAGAGCTTGTAGAAGGTTTAACTCCTTGGAATGCTCATGCGGATGAACTAGCCTCAGTGTCACCAACCGAGTTGGGAATAGAAGCATCGGAGAGTGACTACAAAATGGCGCTAAAGAGAATTGAAGCCCTGTTTGATGCTGAACCTAATACCCCGGAAGGTGATGAGCTTGAAAAGCTAATTTCTTTTGTTGAAGCTTATGAGAATAAACATCACCCGATTTAGGCCATTTTAACTCACTTTTGCCCCGGAACGTTTTAGAACGTATCGTTTTAATGTACAAAGCATGCGCATTGCTTATCAACCAACTACCGAGTATTCCTCGCTAGTTGAACAGTAGCAAAATTTGTAATAGTTGCCTGATTAATGAAAAAAACAGTTGATTTCAGCATAATTGTTCTTACTATCAGATACGATAAAGCCACAGGCAGTACCTATGGCTTTGAAATTTAATTCAGTCAGGATAATTCATAGCCTCCACTTCATTAATACTTATACTAGCTAATAACCTTTCTTCATGTTAGTTACTCTCTATTTTCAAGTTAGATGGATTTGGAACATTCTTTGTCCATCGATTATTAGTTTCCAATACCAAGTTACTAACATTTAGAGCTAGCTGTTCATTCGCTTTGTTTTCATCTAAGCCTGTGTACTCTGCTACATTGAAATCAAAGTGGGTAATCTGCATTTCTATTTGTCTCTGTGCATTCCGGTATATTGACCACAATTCTTGAGGTTTTCGTAATTGTAACCATGCAGTACAAAATGCCGCTACTGCCGAAAAGATTGATGGTAGCACTTTTGCGTAAAAGATTCCCTCATTCAAACTAACCAAAAGGGGGGCAGATAGAGTACTGAGCATGATAATTCTAAAACACCAAAGTGACTCAATTTTATTGTGATCGGCTTTCTTCTTAAAGTGCTCTGCTTGTTCTGTGCTGTATTCTCGAGCTGACATTTTTAATACTACCTGATTAGTTTCTGGTTGAAAGAATATGATTGACCTCACTCAACTGTCTGTTATGGGGGTACTCATCCATCAATACCTCCAATAAGTCTATTAAACCTCTTTTTAAAGCCCCTTTTTCTGCCTCGCTTGCTGCGTGAAGCCATTTATCAAGTTCTGTTCCATGATTCTTTAATTTACTTGCGTTTCCGCCAGCTTTCAACCAAATAGAATCAAGCCTATCGTAAGCTATATTGGCGCAAACTTCCGAAAATCTCTTAATGATCTCGTTTCTATGATGTTGAGTTGATTTACCTGTATAAAATGAAAACCAAAACGTATTGGTAGAATCTAAAAGCTCTGAACAAGCTTCAATAGTAGGTTTAAAGTGTGGTGTTTCTGGCATCCAACCATAGCTGCTTTTGAATAATCCATTGGCAACCTTGTTCCAACGCTTTTCAAATATTATGTTTCCAAGTATATTGGCATGATTGCTTAAACACTTTGAGTTGATCTTCTTAATTAATATCAATACATCGTTTTCATGATGAGAAATATTTTGAGACAAGTAAGATAGAACAAAAGAAGCGTCAATATAAGTATTGCCAGCAATGTGCGTTTTCAACGCATTAATAAGATATGGTTCTGAATCGTTTAATTTCAGCAAAGCTTGAGGATTAGCCACAACTTTTCGAGCCATATTTTCAGCGAGAATCTTACTTTTAGTTGAGTCGAGTTGCGACCAAACTTTGCCTCTATCTGCATTGGATAGTAGATATTCCGAAATTTCTTCAGAGACTCTTTCAAAAACAATCGATAAAAGATTGACCTGAAGATTATCACAGAGCTTGGCTAGAAAATCTTCTTTTTCTATGTTCGGTGGATAAAACAGCCCTCCTGTGCTTAGCTGTTTTTGCCACACCCGCAATGCATCTTGCTCTGTGATGTCAATATAACTGAGAATACTAGGTTCTCTCAGGGATCTTTCAGCCAATAAATCAATGAATGGAGAAAAAGCACTATCCCTGAGTAGATTAATCGCATGCCTGTGGGACAAACTTTGAACTATGAATGGTACACCTTCAGTCCAATTGGGCATGGAGTTGCGTTGCTTTTTGTATACTTGATCTTCATCATATAGGTTAAAAACAGCCCAAGCATGTAGCTTTGCCCATTCCTGAGAAATAGAAAATTGCTCTAGTGCCATTAAGCTATCTGCTGTCATGTCACTCGTTTTCGCTCTTTCAAACAACATTTGCTCAAGATCTTGTCGCACAGAAGATAACCGTAAGAAAGTTTTTTGAAAGTGGACTATAGAAAGCCAGAATAATATATGTTCACTGATTTCGGGTTTATTAACTAGTGTGCCGATGCCATTGACTACTGACTGTGACCACCACTGCATTGATTTACCTGGCAGTGCTCTTTCAAAGTACTTGTTAAGATCTTCATGACCAAGAGCTATCAAATTGTGTTCTATCCAATTTGATAGTTCCACTTGCGGCATGGCTCCTTTAGGAACGGCGTCACTTGATAAATTGCACATAGTTAAAATATCAGAAGCGTCGCCTTCGCTAACCATTAGCATCTTAATCGAACTCAAGAGCTCGTTTTTTATATCTTTAGCTTTATCTGGTGAAGGAGAGCAAGCGATTAAAGCCCTAAGAGCCACGATAGCATTAGTCAAAGTAGAATTTGCTCTAAACCGATCAATGTTGTCAGCTGCTCTTCCTAGCTTATTCAATACTTTCAAATCACCAGTTAACTCGGAACAGTTAAGGAGTAGTTGATGAAGTATCGAATCATTTTCGGCTCGATTAATCAGGTAGTTAGTTGCTCGAGAGGGTTCAGTGGTTGTTGTACTATTAATTAAGGATACGTTAGGCAGATACCATTGATTCAAAACTGATGCGGGAACATAGTAAAATGTAGGCAACTTAGCACGTACTAATGATTGAGGCGGTGTAAATGCGCTTCTAACAGAAAATTCTTTTCGTGCTTCTCCCCACAATTTCTCCCATAGCTGAGCGATTAATAAGGGTAAGGTTTTGTCAGCTTCTATAGCTAGGATGTTATCGCTACAAATCAGTTTGTTTGCGACACTTTGCAACAAGCTGGAATGAGGCGGCTTGCACTCTTCATGGTTAACTAGTTGATAAATAAATTCTTCAAGAAAGTGTACTTGAGGTATCTTGTCCAGTTCCCAAAGTAAAACCGTACTTTTAACCATACCACTGCGCGGCGCATCCAAATCAGGCTCAATACTCCATAACGCCCACCAGTTACCAACAGGTCCACAGTTGATTGCTGGCCACCATTTTTCTTTAGGGGTAACGTATCCCCCGGGTTTATCAGTCAAGCCAAGTAACTCCGGAGGAAGGGGTGAATCTCCCTCCCAGAATAGCAAATCATGACTATTGTCCCTGCAACCATAAATCGCTTTTAGTGGTTTCGTCATCATATATTATCTAGTATCCAAGAGAGTGGAGCCGTTAAATCAGAATCTTTGTTGCTCTGCTCTGGAGCAATTACCCATCCCTGATATTCTGGGCCTTCATCGATGAAGTCATCATCATTGCTATTGGGTTGAAGGGTTTTACCTAAGGAAGACACCCCCCATATAGATGTCATCTTTTCCGGCCAGGTTGCTTGGATAAACGAATAGAATAACGGTAATTTACTTTTCAAGGCTTCTGAAGGCACTTGACCCTCTTCGAGTACTTCATCAAAACAAGATAATACGATAGCTAACGGAGGCTTATTTTCCTTAGAGCTTAGATTTAAGCCTGCCACGTGACACAACATCTGAAGAAGTTCTATCCAATATACGTTAGCATCCCAAATTTCAGGTCTTGTAGTTTCACCTGGCGTGTTAGTTGGTATAGAAGTTAACTTTGACAAAGCGTCAGGGTAAGTTTTCTCTCCACTAAGGCGAATAAATACTAACCACCCATCTGTACTTTGTAACCTTCTACGCCAATCTGAAGAGAGCTCTCGCTGCTTAAAAACCTGAGATAATTGCTCGCCACCGTAATCAGGCCAGTACAGATCAATTGTCATCTGGTTGCTATCAATTAATGGGAACAGTATTTCGGAGTACTGATCGGCGTGAGTGTGCTCAGCTGCATTGCCGTCTTCCAACTGGGTTAGTACATCTTCTAAAGCACTTAAATTAACTGACGCACCATCACCAGTCCTTATTTTTAACTTACCTGGCCGTCGTTTTAGTCGTCCAAAGAGTTGACCTGCATAGTGTGTCTTACCACTATTAGGGCCACCAAGAAGCAGTATCTCAGAATTTTTCATGGTGCCCCCTAAAAGCGAGAAATGAAGTGTTCCCTAGAATAGGTTCCGTGATAGGTTCACAAAACCCAGGTATCCAAGCCTCATTTAAAATTGATTCTAACGCTATTGTAAAAGAAGTAGGATCTTCCACTGTTACTTCAAACTCTTTGGCATGGGGAATATTGCTTTCTAAAGCTCTTTGAATTGCTTTTTTTATTCCCTCTGTAGGTTGTTTGTCACTTTTTGCCCAAACAAGCACTGTTGGCCTAGAACCGACAGATTCACCTAAGCGTTCGATAATTGTCCGCAGCTCTCTCCTTGCCACACTGCGTTCTTCTCCAGCAAGCTTTTCACAATCTGCAAATATTAAGAAGGCATCGCTCTGAGAGGCTGTCCATTGTGCTCCTGCGGCATCTACAGCGTCGACATCAATAGACCACCTTGTGAACCACTCACCAGGAGCGTCCGTAAGAAAGATGTTCTTAATCTTATTACTGGAGTCTTGTAAGATGAGATGAAGAATACCAGGTGTTCGATCCACCCCACGTGGAGTATGAGGAGGAAATGATGGCAATTGCTTCTCATTGTTAATTCGAGCCCATGATGCTATTGATTCCCATGCGCCAAGAGTTTGAGAGCCACAAAACTCAAAATTGTTGTACTTTTCACCTGACAGTAATTGCAAATAATTCGCAGCTAGAAAAGTCGTTTTTCCTGTATTTTGGGCGCCAAGCAATCCAATAAAAATTGATGGGCCTTGTTGATACAGACGCGATAAATCTGAGCTCCCTAGAGCTGAGGATGACCAAGGCACACGAAAGGAAATATTGTTTTCATTTCTTTCTTGGTCACTTATCTCAGTTGCCTTATTGCGGCTCCATGAAGGACAATCTTCATGATTGAGCTCCCCCATACAACAAGTATCGCCATCATGTACGAAGCAATTTGGATTTGAACACCGACTCATACCTACACCTCCGCAACTAGTCGGTATGCTTGTTCCTGTCTAAAGATTGCTCTTGATAGTTCGGGTAAGCTACAACGCCAGTCCTGAGGAATAAAAGATTTCTCTATCAATGAATTCAAATCGCAATTCTCATCAACTAAAGCTCGAACAACCATCCCCCCGATATTTGAGCTTTTCTCATCTGATCTAGAAGTAAGTGTTTCTAACCAACAAGGATCGAGCCGCGAACGTTTGTTTCGAATTTCAGTCAAAATTTCATAAAAACTGTAGTTACAGTCATGACTGCATTCAGGTAATTTTCCTACCGACTCAGCTAATGTGAATACAACACTAGCTGGTGACGGTATTTGTATTTCTTCGAGCAAATCATACGGCATTAAAACTGCTGCGATTTTAGGAGGGTGAGATCGATAGCTCTCTTTTTGAGATGTTGAATAGAGAGCTTCAGCCCACCATAAAACATTTAGCCTCGTCTGCTCCTGCCTTTGAAAATTTAAAAATGCTTTTTGCTGCCTTTGGAGGGTTAGCCTTTGCTCATTCAGGGATTTTTCAACGGACTTCTTCAGCGAGTTAAGATTCTCCATTTGCTTATTATTAGCAATTGATTGTTCTTCAACAAATGCGATTTCCGAAGCTATAATCTCAGACATTCTTTCAGCAAAATCACCTGCCCAATGGACAGGGTTCTGGTGAGGGGAATATCTATTGGGTTTTGTCCCAGCTACATTCTGACCATCTTGATTTATATAAGTTTGACCAGCTGCTCCACCTATACGCTCGCGAAGATCATCTTCATCAACATCTTTTTTAATAACAACTGGAGTTGGTAGCTCATCTAGCTTAATTGTTTTCTCTTTGCTAAATGACAAATCTGGCGCGCTAACAATTGCATTCTGCTCAGCAGTACGCCCTAATGATTGCAAAAAGGTTCGCAGTACTTTTTCTTCTTTTCCACATCTTAATAAAGGGAATACGTCACAAGCGGTGAGCCACATTATTGCAGCATTGTTATCTTCTTCTGATACTTGAGAGCACGCTTCGAGAATAATAGACCGATATAGATTAACTGGTTCATCAGTATATGCGGTCAAGAATGCCTTCCACTCATTCTGAAGAAGCTCTTTTGCTTTGTTTATAGCCAACTCATCTAGTGAAACATTAGGGTTTAAGCCACATAGAATTGCTGGAATAAGTTGGTCACGCTCTTCACGATAGTATTCAGCCAGCTTTTGAGCTGCTTGCTCGATTTTAGCATAGCGTTCATCATTACCGTCGATGCTCTCGATAAGTCCTAAACTTAAAAATGAATCCAAAATTGCATCCATACTAGCTCCTTAGTACAGTTTTTCGTTGACGGATAAATGAGTTAAAAAGCTTTTAATTAAATCGCTTTCAGGATAGTCATGAGCAACTGTATTCAACAGGTCAGTTGGTTTCACCGCTGCACCATTGACTGATTTTTGCCAAATGTTCAACCACATATCTTTTGGTCTTGAGTTGCTCGCAATATCACTGTTTCGCCCGCCAGCTCTCTTCCAAAGAGCCCTCGCATCTGCAATATCAGGGTATTCTTCTGCTAAAAAGCCAATTAGGTCATCAGTTGAAACATTCATCAACTCGACTTCCTGGTGGTGAGTAAACATATCTGCATTATCTCGAAAAAACTTCAACATGCACTGAGCGGATGCTTGAGAAGCAAAATGCCTGTATTGATCATCTTTAAATGTGTCACCAAAATCTGAAACTGCTTTTGCAACAATTACCGGAATTCGATTTATACTACCAACAGCACCTAGAGCACTTGCTTCCATATCAACACCAAGAACCTTTCGCATAGACTGAGAAAGTCTCGAAAACAAGCCGGAATCCTCAACGACAGCTGCCCCAGTCGCTATAGGAGCGACATGAATCTGAAATGGCTCAGGCTCAGGTAACCCTTTCGGGTGCCATAGATTCAACTCATTGGCTTTCTCGAGCCCACTGTTAGTTAAAGTAAGCTCCTTAGTCACTAATTTTTTCTTTAATAATCGGGCTAATACAGATTGCCAATCTGCGCATTTGGTATCAAATTCGTCATGTTCAAATGGTTTAATTTTATTTGCTAAACACTGTATTACCCAATTCTCTTGATTTTCGAGTGGGTACTTAGGTCGAGATATCGGCCAAGCGGACAAATCTACAGAGAGGTTTTGCATTCTTTGAACAATTTCCGTGTCAGGGCGGTATTGAAGCATATCACCTTGAAAAACCTCGATATCACCTTCTTTAATGAGCTTACCTGCATCGTAAGACCAAAGTCTTTCTGCAAAAATAACATCGCCAAGGGAGACTTTTCCTCTTCGGCCTGCGCATATACCCGTCATTGCAATGCACTTAAATTCGGCCTCGGAAAGCATGCTATGAACTAGAGCGCTCGCTTCTTCCCGCCCCATATATGAAGACCAAGTAACTCGGACAGATATTGCTGCATTGTCTTTACCTGCAAAACGAGCATCAGCAGCTAACCTCCCGCTTGATAAAGTTATCTCTCCCCAACCAGTACTATCGATGCCGTCCTTGATTTGTAAGACTTGCTCAAATTCATCCTTTAATGCGCATACAATAAGGACATCTATTTGTTCTTTTTCCGTCATGGTTACCCGCTTCTAGATTTAGTCACTCGAGAATAGCAATATTCTAGATATCATATGGTGATAAGTGCATTGTTTTCAACGGATGCTATTCAGAAAACTCATCTTTATTCATGACATTACGAGCATACAGATGAGTTATCTTCGAGTTTAGCTATAGCGGGTAACTAAACATCTTCATAGTGCTATACCTGATCTGTGTCTTGATTTTCCGGGTAGCTAGGATAAACCCAATATTAGTTAACTTTCCAAAGGGTTCGTTGAAGACGTTAAGTATATGAAAGCGAACAAACTCGCTGAGGAGTTACCTGAAAAACGTAAGTTGACGGCAACTTAGTGCTGCCTGAAGGGTGAGACTTCAGCCTTAGCGAAGTAAAAGGAAATGTGTCGAATCCTTATCTTTTGCATGCTTATTCACCCAAGGCAATGTCTTGGTAGTCTAGTTGAGATAGATAAACTAATGCAGTGAATGGTATTTAGTCTACTTGCTCTAAATGATTTATGTCCAAAACCAAGATAGCCCCTTCGTCCACCATCTGCTATACCTAAACTAAGTTATCCTTAGTTTGGGTTGGCTATGTTCCTGATTACACCAGACAAACAGTATGCAGACGAGTCCCTGGAAAGCTTCCTAATACGGGTTTGTGAATGTAATGGTTTTGAATCATTTCAGTTGCTTAGCGGTGTTTTATGGGCGTGGTTAGTCGAGAATGATCATCAGGCTGCTGGGGCACTGCCGCGTAAGTTAAGCCAGATAAACCTGTACCATGCGAAGCATTCAAGCGGATTCAGAGTTCGTGCAATACAACTTCTGGATTCCTTGTTTGGGGGGGATATCAAGCCATTAATGGGTCATGCGGTATTGCATTCATCGGTGACGTTTTCTCCAGGTCTGGCTGCAGTCTTTCGGGATGGCTTACACATTCCTCGGTGTTTTCTCAGTAGTCAATGTGTTCCTGTGTGCTCCCAATGTTTGGCTGAGCAAACCTATATTCGCCAGTTCTGGCACCTCATTCCTTATCAAGCCTGTCATCTACATGGTGTGAAAATGCTGTATCAGTGTCCTGAGTGTCAACAGCCGCTCAACTATCAGGAGAGTGAACAAATTTCGTTATGCGCTTGCGGCTTCGAGTTAAGCAAAGTTGTGACTAAGCAAGCGAGCTGTGACCTGGTGGCGATATCAAAACTGATTGTAAGTGGTGATCATGAGGGCAATCGAGATAGTTCAATTTCTCATTGGTTAGGGGCGCTACTCTGGTTTTCAAGGCGACAGAAATCGTCACCCAAGCGTGACGTTATGGATGAATCCATGCTGTCAGAGGCGGTTGATTTCTTCTCAAGGTGGCCAGTTGCAATGGTCGAGGAGCTTGATCAAATCGTGCAAGGAGCAGCGCTGAAGTTAACCAAAAACTATAACCATACCAAGTTCTCAGACGTGTTTGGCGATTTGCTGACCGCGACTAGAAAGCTGCCATCGAGCGATCTACATCGAAATTTCGTCCTGAAAACCATTGTTGATTACCTGGAGCAGTTAGTTCGGTCGAACCCCAAAAAAGGTGAAGATAACATTGCTGATTTACAGTTATCGATTCTTGAGGCTTCAGCGCTATTGTCATCGTCGACAGAGCAAGTGTATCGGTTATATGAAGAAGGCTACTTACAGTGTTCTAAACGATTGAAATTGCATTCAAAGCTGTCATCTGATGATGCTGTGTTTTATCTCCGCCAGATTATTGAACTTCGCCGTGCTGGTATAGCGTCTGACTACAGTACAAACACTGTGTATTTGCCCTCATGGTAAAGCCGATGCACTTATCAGAACTGATAAAAATCAGCGATATAGCTGAAAGAAATCAACAACTCAGAAAAGCGCTCGTGGCGTTTACAGAAAATGTTGAGGTGTCCGGCTGTGAACTGGAACTCCTGACAGTCGCGGCGAATCTAACTTTGCCCAGGGATCAGGTCGAAGATTTGAGGGATGTATCATTAGCAAAGTCATTGTTTCAGAATAAAACCCACCTCAAGCACTGTATTGAAGAGGTTCAGTGGTTTCATACGCATAACCTGAAATATCCCGATGCAAGGGTGTCAAAACAGCGAATTCTTGTTCAGTCACCTGAGCTTTGCTCTGGTGTGATTACTGGGGCAAATCTACCATTCCAGCTCGGGTGGTCACATAACAGCGCTCAGGTAAATCCGGCAAAACTGTTTTTGATTCAGTTTATCTGGCGAGGGGAAAACAACACTTTACTCGATGTCTTAGCGAATTTGGACAAGGTATGGAAAAACGCTTTTCTGGCGCTTGGAGTGGCACCTGGTCAACTGAATGAACTGAAGCGCCAAGTATTAGAGGTGCAATTGGTGAATCGGCTGCCTGAGGAAGTGAGTGAATTCTCGAAGCAGATACGAATCCCAATTCATGATGATTACTGTGCTTTAACGCCTGTTGTTAGCCATAGTGTGCAGGCTTACTTGCATCAATTGATTTATGACCGTCAGTTTCAATCGAAGCTCACTGAACATAGTCATCCAGCCAGTGTTGGCAGTCTTGTCGCCTCGGTTGGTGGGAATACCCGTATCCTTTTTTATCCGCCACGTGTCAGGCGTGCCGGTGCAAAATCTTTTTTTGATCGCAGGGCAGAGAATGGGTTAGCAGTCTATGACCATTCTGTGTTGAAAGGTCGTAGTTTCATCAATGCCCTCAGTTGTATCGCAGGTGAGCATCCTGCTCCCATCCTCAGGCAGCGAAGGCAACTACGAATATCCGCTTTACGATATATTCGTAAGCAACTTGCGCTTTGGCTTGCGCCCATGATGGAACTGCGAGATAGCCTCGATTCTAATCAGGCTGACGTCAGCAGCATTCATGCTCTCGAAGAAAAATTGCTCTACCTTCCCATCGAACAGTTGCCGACTGTATTGAATGAATTAAATATTCAATTGCACCTTGGGTTACAGAAAGCAAAGTATGCTGCGAGGTATGCTTATCATCCAAATCTGATGGCTCCTTTGAAGCATCAACTGAGCTGGTTGTTACGCTACTTAGCACGCCCGGAGGGGCGGATGAGCCAAGATGGCGTTCAGAGTCTGTTTATCCACTTCCGACAACTAAAAGTTCATGACGCTTCCCTGATGTCGAATCCTTATGTCGCCGGTATACCATCGTTGACGGCTTTGGGGGGACTCATGCATCACTATCAGCGTCGTCTGACTGATATGCTGGAGCAACCTTGTAAGGTGGTAAAAGGTGCATGGTTCATTTCTCAATATCATATTCAGACGGAGAAAAAGTTGCCGGAGCCAAGTCTGCTCCATCACCGAAGTAAAGTCTCCAATGTTCAACGTCCCGGAATTATTGACGGGGTGCACGGCGATCTCGAGATGGATTTGGTTCTGGAGATACGCTTTACGGATACCACACAATTACCAGATTTGATGTGTTTTCAGGCAGCTTTTCCGTCACGTTTTGCCGGTGGGACAATGCATCCGCCTTCGCTCTATGAACAGGTGAACTGGCTCAATATCTACCGAGATAAGGCCGAATTATTTCGAGTTTTGTCTCGCTTACCCAGAAGTGGTTGCTGGATATACCCAGAAGATAAAGGCACAGAATCATTTGAAGCGCTGGCATTTCGGTTAAAGGCTGAACCCGATTTGAGACCGATAGGCATGGGATTTCTGCCCTTGGAGCAGCCGAGAGAGCGAAAGAACAGTCTATCGCCGTTACATTGCTATGCTGAGCCTTGTCTTGGTGTTATTCGATGCATGAATCCCATTGATGTCAGGCTCGCGGGTAAGAAAGCTTTCTTTGAATCAGCATTTTGGCACTTTGATACCGCAATGGACGCTATGCTTATGAAAAAAGCACCTTGAGGGAAGCAAAATGCAAATTTGCCGCCATCTGAACTATGTGCGCTCGTTGTCACCCGGTAAAGCCGTATTTTTCTACCAAACGCCAGAACGTGACTTTATCCCAATACAAGTCGAGACGAACAGGATTCGCGCAGCGAAAAGTGGTTTCAGTGAAGCCTACGACAAGAACCAAACACTAAAAAACTTAGCACCGCAAGATCTGGCTTACAGCAACCCTCAGTGTATTGACGCATGTTATGTCCCGCCTAATGTTTCAGAAATACAGTGCCGTTTTTCCCTTCGCGTGGAAGCTAACTCGATGCAGCCGGAAAGCTGTGAAGATGAAAAAGTCAGGCGCTATCTGAGTAAACTGGCATGCACTTACGCCCAAGCAGGTGGTTATCACGAGTTGGCCCGACGTTACTGTCAAAACATTCTTTTGGGGACCTGGTTGTGGCGAAATAGTCATACCAGAGGGACGCTTGTTGAGGTGCTGACTTCGAATGAAAACCGCTATGTCATTTCCGATGCCCGTTACTTGGGGTGGACTGTGATATGGCCGGAAGAGGAGCAAGCTGTGCTGGAAGGTCTGGCCTCGGAAATGGCTGTAGCATTATCTGAACCCAGGCAATATTGGTTTGCAGATATCACAGCCAGATTAAAAACGGGTTTTTGCCAGGAGATTCACCCAAGCCAAAAATTTATTGATGGGCATCAACCGGGAGAGTCATCCAAACAATATGCGACAGTTCAGTGTGAGGATGGTCGGCAGGCCGCTTGCTTTCATGCTGAGAAAGTCGGTGCTGCTTTGCAAATGATCGATGATTGGTGGGATGTTGAAGCGGATAAGCGGTTAAGAACTCATGAATATGGTGCTGATCGGGAATATTTGATTGCAAGGCGTCACCCAAAGAACAAGCAAGACTTTTATACATTATTGACGCAAACCGCTGTATTTATCCGGCAACTACGGAAGGTACGTGATAACGGTGGAGAAATCCCGCCACATATTCACTATCTGATGGCTGTATTGTGTAAAGCGGGTCTTTTTCAACGAGGAGGCCAGTGATGAGAGAGCGGCACTATTTTTGGATCCGTTATTTACCACGAGACGTTGATGTTGGTTTGCTGGCAGGTCGTTGCATCAAGGTATTGCATGGTTTTTTGAGTGCGGAGGATCATGTCTTTTACGATGAGGTCGGAGTGTCTTTTCCTCAATGGAATATAGAGTCAGTCGGGCAATCAATCGCTTTTGTCTCTCATAATGCGAAGGCACTGAACTATTTTCGTCAGCATCCCTATTTTCAGATGATGAGCACTGATCGTCTGTTTGAAGTATCTCCTATATTGAAAGTGCCACAGGAGCTGCCAGAAGTCCGGTTTAAACGGAATCAGAACATTGCTAAGTGCTTTTCGGGGGACAAGCGCAGAAGGCTTGCCAGAGCAATGCGTAGAGCAGAATCAAGAGGTGAATTATTCCAGCCAGAGTTGAGTATTACCGACCGAGAAATCGAGCCATTTCATCGTGTACTCATGAGCAGCCAAAGCTCACAGCAGCACTATTTACTCCATATCCAAAAGGAAGAACATGTTTCGAGGGCTGAAGGCCAGTTCTCTCGTTATGGCCTAGCGACGAATAAAGAATACAGAGGAACTGTTCCTGATTTAAACCTTTGCGTACCCTAATTTTCTAAGGAGTTTTCAGGTTAATAAAATCAGAGGGTTAGATGCATGGGTAAAAAAAATAGGGTTAAAGATAAGAATGACGCATAACTCCCTGTTGAATCATAGATTCTTTCCTATACTTAACGGTGACCTGCCGTGTAGGCAGCTGAGAAAACCGGCGCGCGGATCAATGAACTCTTGGCCATGTGACCTGCCGTATAGGCAGTTGAGATAAGGCCAAGAAGTAAGCATCCGCAACAAGCACAGCTAGACCTGCCGAAAAGGCAGGGTTCACTCGGACACCCCAGCGATTGCTGGGGTGTTTAGGTGGTCAGTAAAATTAACGGTTGTTAGCAACTGTTTAGGCGGCCAACCGGCTCTTTAGGGTATCAGAGTTAAGGATTCGGCTTGCTGTCTTGTCCTCTTGCGAGATAGTCAGCAGTTTCAGCATCGCTTAGAGGCTGAATGCGGGTAGAGTACTGTTTGATATAACTCAGATTTGCCCCAAAATCGTTTAGTCACTGCTTCTTGACCGCTTTCTCCTACCAGCCCTTGACCTACTTTTCTTAATGGTAGATTATGAGTCTGGTTGAGTACTTGCGACTATACAGACATGTTCTGCAATTTGTGAGTGTAAGGGAGCTAAAGACAGCTAGAACAGTATTTTGCTGCTATGGCGTCTGTATTTTATAAAAATATTATATAGACAATGTCTGCTAAAAGACACTGTTATACGAATAATTGAGACTGTAGGTCGTGGAAATGGAAATCAAACAAAAACAAGAAGGTGTATACCCTCTAAATATAGAACTTCCATCTTTGAAGTCCCTATTCATTGAAATGTACTTTGGCGAACAATTGTTAAGTACTGGCACTGCAACTTTGATTTCGAATACTCGAGAATCTCACTGTGCTTTAGTCACTAATCGACATAATGTCACTGGTAGGCACCAACAAACAGGTGAGTGTCTAAGCTCAACTTTAGGTGTACCAGACAACATTGTTATTCACTTTCACCGTCCCGGTGAGGATATTGGTGATTGGATTAAGGTCAAAATTCCCTTGTATCGAGAGGATGGTAGTCCATTTTGGATTGAGCATCCTACATTGGGTGAAAAAGCGGATATCGTTGCATTGAACTTAAATTGGGGTAGCGATGTACTTAAAATTCCATACTACCTCAAATTAGACCTTGATCGAGTTGGGATGCTAGTTAGTCCAGCGGAACCTGTTAGTGTCATAGGTTTTCCTTTTGGAATGTCGACGAGTGGAACACTACCTGTTTGGGCTACAGGATTTCTAGCTCAAGAACTTAGTTTAATTTCTGAAGATGATCCTGTGTTCTTGATCGATTGTCGAACAAGGCAGGGTCAATCAGGCTCTCCGGTTATAGCATTTAGAACATCGGGTTATCGAACAATAAAAGATAACCGTATTAGTGCTAGCTTGTCTGGTAGGGTAGCTTGGGAGTTTCTAGGTATATACTCCGGTCGAGTTAATGCGCAATCAGATCTGGGTCGAGTTTGGCATGTATCCGCACTTGAGGAACTGCTAAATGCAGCAGAACGTGTCTACATAGAACGCAATAATAAGAACGATTAGACGATAGTGAAATAATTCGTATAACAAGACATTCAATTGAAAAAATATAGTGCCATATATTTTGCAACTGAACTTTGCGTTAGGGCGTTAAGCTCAACAATACATAGGAAATAGAATGACCAGAGAACTAAGTAATCCAGAGCAATATTCAAACCTTTGGAATAATGAGTCAGAGTTTCTCGAATTCCATGAAATTTATGGCCAGCTGTCAAGAATGACACCAGCAGGAAAGGTTCTTGAATTTGGGTGTGGTGTTGGGTATGGAACCCGTCATTTATCGGCCGAACGGGAAGTTTTGACTTTAGATAGTAATTCTCAGCTAATTGAAAAAGCCAGAAATATCACAAATGAAAACGTGGTAATTCACCAATGTGATTTTTTTGATTTAACAGAAGTAGATAAGGGTGTTATTGCCGAATTTAAACCACAAGTTATCGTTGGCTGGTTTATTGGTGGCTGTGGTGTCGATATATTCAAGCACACCCAAGAAGAACCAAATGAAGTAAAAAAATCCAAACTATATCGTGAAAAAATTGAAGATATTATTGTTTCTCCCGACGTGTGTTTAGAGTCAGTTGATTACATTCACTTAGTAAACCGAGGCTTTTTGGCTGCGGGGTTCTCTGAAGCTGAAATATTTACAGAAACAAAAAAGGATTATGATACATATGTATTCGAAAAAATTGGATTTGAAGTTGTTGAAGTAAAGAATATAGATTGGCCTAGAGAGGGCAGTGAGTTTCAATACGGGCAAGCACATAATCCCAATTTCGTTGGCGAGATAGCAGTTCCCGCAATCACATCTATTGTAGCCAATAGACTGAAGCAGCCCTAACAAGTCAAAGCACGCGGACTTGGTGAAGCAGTCACCTTTTTTGTTCCCCAAAAAGTCGCCAACTTCACCAAGCCGGTGTTTGAGGCGTTAGGTATCAGTCGCTTCGTGAATGAACTCAAATACTTACCCTACATTTCGGTGTAGAATAGTCTTTCATATTAAATCTAGTTCTTATGGAAAGAGTATGCAAAGCTATAGTGTAGATTCAATAACTTCTTTAGTCCTTAATTCTAATGCCGACGACTGGCAATGCGATACAAATACGGGGATTTATGTTTTTAAACAAGATGTTAGGTTACAAATAAAACCTGAAGGTGAATACGAAAAATTTAGTGAACAGTGGGCAGAAAAGTTTCCAAATCCGAATGTTACTAGAGATATACATTCTATCTATTTCGAAAGCTCAAAAGTTCGAGAGTATTTTCTTGTTTCAGTTGACGGTGGGCGAGCGTCACTTCCATTGCCTAAGTCAGCAACAGAATTAAATGTTAGTCGTGAACAGTATGCGTTTGCGCATCTAGTGCATTATGCTGGACCAAACTGCTTGTATGATTTTGAAAACTATTTTCAAAGAGCAGGTCTTGTTGTCGCATAAAGATACCTAACAAACGAGTATGGCCTCAACATACTTTCCTAATCTGACAGAAATGGGTTTGAGCAATAGTTCTAACTCATTTTTGTCCAGAACCGTGTTGAGATTTTCCACAGCCCGGGCATAGTTTCGTCGTAGTGACGATACGAAAGAAAAAATCTTACACACTCTGGAGCAGGTGTTAAGCGAAGGGAAGGTTATGTCATCTTATGCTTCATTTCTATGTCAACTTATGGTGCAAATCGTTCGATAACCTTCTGATATATAGAGCGTGTTTATGTCAGCTTATGGTGAAAGCAACAGCGTGTGTAGTTTTCACCATAAGCCTGCATAATTTCCCTAAAAGCGTACATAATTGGCACCATAAGCGTGCATAAGCTATTTTTGTTGTAGTTTAACAACAAAACGGGCTAGACATTATGTATCGTCGTCAGCTCAAACACTCCCGTGTAAAGAACCTTTTCAAGTTCGTCAGTGCCAAGATGAACCAAGTGATGACCGTTGAGTCGTATCTTGAGTTCGATACCTGCTTTCATCTCGAGTACTCTCCTCAAGTCACCTCGTTTATTGCTCAGCCTGAAGGATTCCGCTATCGCTTTGCCGAAAAAGACTGTTCTTATACACCAGATTTCGAGGTAACGGAAAGCGGCCAAGTGAAATGGCTTGAAGTCAAACCCTATTCAAAAGTACAACATTCGGATTTTTTCATTCAATTCAAAGCGAAGCAAGCCAAAGCGCAAGAGATAGGTATTCCATTGATTCTGGTGACAGAGAAGCAAATCAGGGTCAGTATGACTAAGTTAACGGTGGATTAGAAAGTGGGCAGGTCACAGAGGATGGCATGGAGAATTGCTCATGAGTTAACAGAAAACGGTGGTGTTTTATAACTGAGTTACCTATTGAAAGTACAAATATGGCTGCTGTTTAGATAGCAAAAAGCCCGCTCATTGAGCGGGCCTGAATATCACTTTAGTTAGGTACAACTGCCCCTAAATTTTCAAGGTAGAGCGCAGATTTAGATTCTTGTTTCATATAATTGTAGAAATAAACCTGATCACCGTTCGCTGGTTCTTGGTAATCAATAGTAATTTTGATACCCGAGCTAGTCGATTGGCAGTTTTGACTTTCTGGTTTGGTTGGCCTTGCTTGTTCAGTGCTTCCGATAAACATAAAACCATCATAATGTGTCATCACATCACAGCTTAGATAACTTGATTTCCCCTCTAGCGTGAAAGAAACCTGTCCAGGTGCTTCTTTCTCTACAGTCATCATGCCTGCCACGTAACCTTCATTTTCCGGATCGGCAATATAGATTTTGTTTGATTTCAATGGCAGCTTGTCCATACGTGCATTAGCTTGTTCTGCCGTCGCGTAGTGAGTCGATGTGTTATGAACGACTTCACCCCATACATTCACGGTTTGGATTTGTGTGAGCATGACGCTACCATCGTGACTATCGAGTTTACGAAGTACAAATATTTCCTCTGGACCTTCTTTATCATTGTAAGGGTAGTTGATGACTAACTGCTGATCGATAATTTCGTAGGTTCCAATTTCAGAAAATAGAATTTGACTCGGATCGGTAGGGCAAGTCTTTGAACCATTCAGCGCAGAGCCGTAATAGTATTTCCCATTTTCGAATTTGAAAGAGGAACAAGTCATGCCTGGTGGAACGTAGATATAACCCCAATCTTCATCTTGTTCATACTCTGTGGTATGAACGACACCATATAATATACGACCATCGGTAATCGGACTTACATCAATCTGACCGATATCGCTCAGATCCAGTGGTGGCTGTGTGGCCTCGTGCAGTTCAAATGGAAGGAGCGTGCTAACCCAGCGTGATTTTTCGGTTGCTAGGGGAGAATCATTGACGGAGATTTCAAGTGAGTATTGACCTACTGAATTGTCATGACTTGGCGTACCGATAAAATGAAGTTGCTGATGTTCGTCGATATCGACTCTCACTCCCTGGACATTAAGTACTGCCTTATACGTAAGCAAATCCTGCTCTGAATCACTAAATAATCCTGTTAAATCAATGGTCTTTGAGTACGTTTGGCCGACTTCGATATGCCAGTTTGCCATTTCATTGGCGATCTCTTTATGGGGCTGTGAGTTAAGTATAGGTAGATGATTGATGGCTTCTTCCATAGTGCTGCTAATGGTTAGCGGTGTTTGGCTACCTGCTTTATCTATAGCCGTTAGAGTTACGCTGAACTGACCCGCTTGAGAAGGGGTGCCATTAATGGACAATAGATTGTCCTCAAGTCGAACAGTAAGGCCTTGAGCTTCGTTAACGGCTAACGTAATTGTGTTTAAGTCATTATCGACAAAGAGTGATTCGATATTGAATTGACTTTCGACCGCTTCGTTAGCTTGCAATCTTAATCCAGTGAGCCACAGATTAAGCTCATTGTATTTTCTTTCATTAACACTAGGTGCAGGGTTGATCGTTTCTTCGACGATATTGAAAAGTAGCTCTGAAGGCGCACTCTCAGCAACACTATCATTCGCGATGAGAAGAAGCTGCTGCTGACCAAGTGTTGTGGTCATGCCCGATATGTTTAGTGTTGTTCCGTTTAGGTCTACGACTAAACCCTCAGCAAGAGATTGAGGCAGCAATGCATAGCTTAGGCTATCATGATCTTTGTCTTCAAAGAGCCCAGCGACATCCGTTGTGAAGTTAACCGCTTTACCTGAAAAAAATTGTTGTGCGTCCAACAACGATTGAATCGCATCTAGTTTGTTTTCAACCACAGTAGGAGCGTTGTTCCTTTGTGGGTCACGGACTTGCCATTCAAACGTCAACGGGTATGAGGTCGCGCCTTTGTTGTCTTTTGCGAAAACAAAGACGGTGAATGTTCCGGTTAATGTAGGCTTACCTTCAAGGACACCTTGTTCATTAACACTGAGTCCATTGGTATATTTCTCACCCTTAATTCTCACTTGATACTGTAAAGTATGTGATGCCTGATCTTTATCGGAAAATAGTGCTGTGAGGTCAATAGGTGTAAAAAAATCATCTAACAATGTCGTGACAGGTTCAACTTGTCCCGTTACAACCGGTTTGTAGTTATCAGCAGGAAAAACGGTGACGCTACCACTTTCATCAATGGAAGCGACTGGAATGAATGTCGGATCAAAGTCGATCGCTTCATCAAGTACCGAGTCGCTCATCAAAGTACTCATGCCTTCAATCAATGCTGATTTCTGCTTAATATCCAATTCTTGGTGGTCGACAAGCGTCTCACCCAAGACAAGTAGTGCTTTGCCCATATCATCAGTTTGCTTAAGATAATCACCCAGCAAGAGGGACTCTGACGGATTTAAGCTGCTAATGTGCTGCTTGAGTTGGGCGAGAGCCTCTCCTCGAGACATCCCATGACTGACGGCAAGCTCAATATAGTCAGTAAAAGGAGAAACCACAGACGAGTTATTCGCTGTGAGGTTGAAAGCTTTGGTGATAGGACCACGCGTCATGTCGCGAGTTTGCCCCGGGATAGCCTTGATACAAATAGGACCTTGAATATCTAAAGCACTTTGCGCCGTGAACTGACCATTCTCATTGGTCTTGCCAAGGTAGTTGGTACAGTTTTCACCATTGTAGACATCAGCTTGGTATAGGTAACCATCCAGAGCGGTAATGGTCTTATTCAATACAGGCGTGCCACCATTATCCGATGAACCACCACTACCGCCACCACAACCCGTTAAAATTAAGCCTAAACTAACGGTAATTACTGTACGTTTTTGCATGAATTTCTCCATCATTCAATTAGTTATAATGAAGCGGAGCATAGTAAAGAGTTATCAAATACTTAGCAAAAAAAAAAGTAGAAATGTACTACATTGATCTTTGTTTGGGTTATAAATTGAATAGTATAAATGAGACAAGGGCTAACTTTGCTGACTATTTCTACAGCTATGTACATCATTTCGTCGTAGTGACGATATGAAAGAAAAAATCTTCCACACTCTGGAGAAGATGTTAAGCGAAGGGAAGGTTATGTCACCTTATGGTGAAGTTGACAAACATGTCTGTAGTTTGCACCATAAGCCTGCATAATTTCCCAAATTCTTGCCATAACTTGCAGCGTAAGCTGACATCGTCATTTAAGGCGTCAATCAATGGTATTTCTGTCGAGAAGGCCACTTTTTGCATGTTGATTGAGTTGTTTGTTTCAGTTCAGGTTTGTCCTACAAGTTTGTTAGAGCAGAGATTCGTTCATTCTGCCAATACGAATTTGCCCAGCTAATCTTATTCGACGAAAAAACTAAGTAACAAATGACGTAATAGTCTGGTAGAAACAGTGCGGTTTGATATAAAAGAGAACTTCGCTAAGTTCATTGCTTATAATTGAAGTTCTACAATTTCAAAAGGAACAATGACCAGAAAGCGCGATAAAATTTGAAGGTTCCTCTCTATTTAACTTTGATATTTTTGTCAAAATTTAATTTAAACGCCTTTAAAAGTATGCGAGTATCATTTTTTATTTTTAAATTACATATTCAAAAAATAATGAAAGTTACTTTCACTTGATATGAGATGATAAGTAATGCAATGCTGAGAGTATTCATCATCAGTGGGATAAATTAACAAAGAAGGGTGTTTTACCTGCGGTTTAAAGAGATTCGAATTTGATTGAAAGTATAATATTTCAGTACTATTTTGTGTGGAGATGAACTGGCAGCAAGTGAGCCTTGGTGATCGTTTAGCGAGTGACTATAACTAGCCCACAGTTCGTAGTTGTCGAGTTTTCTCTGGGTGATAAATTTCAGTTGAACTCTTTGGTTAACCATGAGTAGCAGCACAAAGTGATTTAAGGTGAACGCTAAGTGAGAGCTTCAACTGAACGATTTTTAGCTGCTGAAATCGGCATCTTCAAATGATTGGATTTAAGAGGGTTTAGATGATGAAATTAAAAATAATTGCAGCGCTTATGCTTTTATCGTCGACGAGTTGTCATGCGTTTACTTCAACCAATAGTTTTCAAACAACTTCAGACAGAGAATTGGCAGCCTTTGAAGTTCGCGATTTAGAGCTCAATAAAATGCTGGGTGTTCATTCGGATTATGACTATGATTTAGACAAGAAGTACATCGAAGGTATTGATAATAACAATGATGGTGTAAGAGATGCCTTAGTCAAGATTGCTCGATCACTCATCTACTATGATCGAAAGATTACTAAAGATGATTATGAAGAACTCCTCTCCCTTCTTATTGAGATTCAACCAAAGAAAGATCCCATCAAAGATTCCAAGTCGGTCAATCAACTTAAGTGTAGGTACTATTCTCTTCATCCATCAATACAAAAAGAAGCCTCTTTCGAAGAGATTCGGGCGCGGGTACTCAATTCTGCAAGCCGACGCTCGGCTTTTGGTATTGAAGCTCTCGATCCCAAAGCTGATCCCAATACGTGTGAAGCGTTAGAAATAGAGAAATTGCAACAAAACTAAAAAGGAGAAGCTGGGAAACGGTGGAAATTCGGTATTCACCCATACAGTCGTGGCGGATACGCAGAAGTAACTCACTTATCTATGAAGTGCTATAATCATTAACTTGTTCTTTCAACCACTGAATGAAGCACTTGACTTTAGGTCGCTTTAGGTTCTTTTCTGGTAAACAGATAAAATAAGAAGATTCCGCTTCAATGGCTTGCTCACCAATACGAACGAGTGTTCCATGATGTATATATCGATGCGCTAAACTATGTTTGATTAATCCAATCCCTTGCATCGCCAAAGCACTTTCCACGACAAATAGAGAACCGTCAAATAGAAGTGAGGGTTTGATCGATTTCCTGCCATTGTGTTTGAACCAATCGTCCCAGCTCATATCCGTCCATACATCCTCAATTAAGGCTCCTTTATGTAAATCATCGATGCTATAAATGCCATGCTGTTCTTGATAGTAGGGGTGGCAGACCGGATAGATGATATCTTTCATTAACCATTCACTATACATCCCTTGATACTGACCCTGGCCAAATCTCACGCACAAATCGATACTTTGATCACTGGGTAGTGCGAGACGATTGGATGGTTCAATTAATATACTGATCTCGGGAAACTGCTCTCTAAATCCTTGTAATCTTGGAATGAGCCAATGGTGAGCGAAAGAGCTTGGAGCTGATATTGCGAGCTTGTTTGGGTGTTTATCATCAGTCAATCCATCAACGCCAGCTTGCAGATGGCTAAACCCTAGCTTCACTTCTCTGTAAAGGTTCTCTCCGCTAGGTGTCAGCTCTATTTGTCGATGGTTCCGATGAAACAAGCAAGTATCAAGGCTTGCTTCGAGTTGCCTGATCTGTTGACTGACAGCAGCGGGCGATACAAATAATTCTTGAGCGGCAGATTTAAAGCTTCCTAAAGAGGCTGATTTATAAAAATAAAGTAATCCTTGTAAAGGAAGATTCTGGCGTTTCAATGAAGATGACCTTAACCATGATTAAGAAATTATCGTTTGTCAGGCTAGCATAAATTCACAAAAATATGAAACGAACAATCATTTGGGTGATAATTATATCAATTACTTTCTGATGTTTCGCCTGAATACCAGTCGATAAAATAACAAAAAAGGCTTTGAATGAATATGTGCATATAAACAGTCATTCGACATCACCGATGTTCTTTGGGATGTGACCAACAATAATGAGTTTGTTTCGAGAGTCAGTGAACATTTAGGTCATGGAGTTTTTAAAACGCTTCCCAGCCAACAGCGTTTCATTCACATCGCTTCTTGCTCATCTCTTGGGCTTAATCAGCGACAGCAACAATATGGGGCATAAAATGCTTAGCCAAAGTAACCGATTCGTTATAATTCTCTCTTGTACATTAGTATTAATGGCACAAATGGCCACTACCTTGTATTTACCGGCTTTACCACAAGTTGCGAGTGAGCTTGCCATCAGCCGCCATCACGCTGAGTTGTCAATTTCATTCTTTGTGATCGGTGCAGCCTTGCCTGTGATTTACTGGGGGCATGCTGCAGAAAAATATGGCCGAAAATGCTCACTGGCAATGGCCTTGCTTGTGTTCATGACAGCAAGTCTCGCCCTTTATTTTACCCAGTCTCTCGAAAGCTTACTGATCGCGAGGGTGATCCAGGGAATTGGAGCGGGCGGCGCTGCGATCATCGCCCGGATTATCGTTAGAGATTACTGGAATGGCGATGCGCTCACGCAAAAGCTGTCTCTGTTATCAATGGCATTCATCGCAGCATTGGGCATCGGCCAATTTATTGGTTCATTGCTCACCCAGTACAGTGATTGGCGCATTGGTTTTTTATTGTTGGCATCCATTGCTGTCATTTCTTTATTCGCGATGACTCGGTTACAACTTCAAGGTCCGGTTCAAAGTGGCCAACTCACGCCAAAATCCAGAGCGAGTTACGTGCAGATCGTGAAGGACAGAGGCTTTCTCATCCCTTGCATGCAAGGGGGACTTGGTTTTGCCACGATTGTGATATTACAGGAAGTGAGTCCATTTATATTCGATCACGACCTGCAACTGTCTGGTCAAATGTTTGGTTTCTTTGGCCTTGCGATTGGCATGACTTATTTTTTGGGATCGCTGTATGTCAAACGCACTGTTACTCAAGTAGGCAGCCAACAGCTGATGTATCGAGGGGCATATATTATTCTGATGGGTGCCTTATTGATGCTGACGATCTGGTTGTTCAGTGAATCACTTCAAAGGCAGATTCTTATCGGTAGTTACCTCATTTTGTATCTGCTCATCATTTTTGGTCAAGCTGTGATTTTTCCGAACAGTATGTCATTGGCTGCAAGCAGTTCTTCTCACAGTGGTGCACACAGTATTGCTTTATGTGGTTTCTTGCAGCAATCAATGGCAGGGCTTGCCGCAGCCTTGGCGGTTGGGGCCGGTCATAGTCACAGCTGGACTTATTGGGTCGCCATGATGGGTATTGTCATTTTCAGTCTGGGCTTCACCAAAAGAGAGCAAAAAGCATGTCTGAACTAGTTTTCACCTTTTCGCTCAACACTGAAGAAGCCAATGTTCTGACAGAAAACCGAAAAACAGTGATGCAATCACACCGCCACAGGTGGCCATGAATGGGCTGATGGAGAGCATGGTGGAACGAACATTCGTTTGTGTATATTCGTGTAGCAATACACTTTCTGAGTTATTACCGTGAACAGGAAAAATGTCAGGTAACACAAAGCGAAACTCAACAGGTGTGTGGTAGATGCTAAGGCAATCACGGCAATGCCCGCAGAACCGCGGGTCGATAACATCAGGATTTTGTGTGAGGCATTGAATATTCTGAGTAAGCAGACATCAAAAAGTCAGGGGCAGAGAGAATACCGAATACGGTAATTATACCCAAAGGTGGATGAACACTTCTCTGGTTCGCTCTTGGCTATGGGGTAGATTGGAATGTATGATGCGTTCATGACAAATTTTATTGATAAGTGGGTCATTTTTGAGAAATAGATTATTCAAATACGTTCTGATGAGCCTGATGCAATTATTGCTGGCTGGTTCCTCTATTGCATCGGGCACCAGTATCACGGGCATCTATTCCAGTCTGAATGTTCATGATGAATCTGGGGACATTCTCGGAATAGAAGTCACGATTTCAGAATCTTATTCGGGGAAGTATTTTGTAACCTTTCAAGCCAGTGAAGGTCAGCCAAGGATACCTGTTGTGTCTGAAGCAAATGTGAATCGCAATGAAATCACCTTCCATGTGAATGAGAAAAATGGTTATCAAGGTTTATTTCGAGGGGAGATTTCCTCGGGGCAATTAAAAGGACACTTTGAGCAGGGATAATTGTCGCCAAGTGGAGAGGAGATGATTCTCCTTCTAAGAAAGCATAGTTTTTGGGAATAGGTCTGCTCATGAAATAGTCTTTGATATTTCTGATTTGACATGATCAATGAATAAAGCAACAGACTGGGATATTCTGTCTGGATTCCATGCCATATGAATATCCCAGCTTGTCTCTTCTGGAAAGGGAATTAAGGCGATTTTGTCATAGAGCCCAAGAATGGATTTCTTCGGTAAGATCGCAACACCAGTATTAGATAAGATTAATGTAATCATGGTTTGCATATCTGTTGATATGTTTGTAATGTGATGCGGTCTGTTTTCCAGTAATGCCATGATTTTTGTATTCATCATGGATTTACTGTGTTCACCCATCATGAATAAATTGAATTTTTTTAAGTAAAAATCAACATCCATTTGACTGAATTGATCTTTAGAGACAGCCAATACAAACTCATCCTGTGAAACCTGAAGGCTCTGGAGCGTTGTTGAGGCTGGCTTTCGCATAAAACCAATATCCAGTGATCCGGAAAGTAATTGCTCTTCTTGCTCTTGGGAGCAGATATCTGCTAAAGCAATAGAAATATGCTGATGCGTTTTTTGGAAGTCACGAATAAAAAGGGGAAGGAAATCATTGCTTGATTTACCAAACCCAATCGATAAAGGTGTCAGGTTACTTTGTGAAATACTGGAGATTAGCGCATCTGTCTTTTTGATGTGTCGATTTAATGCTGTGATTTCATCAATGATAAGTTTTCCTGCATCAGATAGGGTGACACCATGGCTATCTCTGACAAAAACTTCAATGCCATAGGCGTCTTCAAAGTTTTTAATTTGCTTTGAGAGTGCAGGTTGTGAAATGCAAAGTATTTGAGATGCAACCCTGAAGTTTTTCACTCTGGCAAGCGTTTCAATTGAGTGTAAATATTTCGGATTAACCTTCATAACTTTCAGTTATCGCCATAAAAATAAAATCACTATGCACTATAGCATAAACGTAGATAATTCTGATATCGAATATTGATGAGTGGGTTTCCTATGAAATATTGTGTACTGGTGAAAGAGGATGTACTGGTTTTTGAAGCGTTCAATGCGGAAAACGCATCAGCGATCATCATGAGTTTATTCAGGCAGGGGTTTGTGTTAGCACCGGTGCTGATAGAGGCAAACAACGCAGAAAATGCTCGGGCATGTTTCCAAAACCGATTTGAATGGAACGATATCTCAACAGCATTTCAGCAGAGAAAGGTATTGATCTGTTAGCGGTTCGCATTCGCTGAATGAAGGTTGAATTAGTAGGGCGACAGGGTGATATAGAGACTCCTGTAGCAAAGCAGGAGTCCTTGGGACTGATTTCTGTGTTTTTCTGTTACTTTCTATGCGGCTGCGACGCGTGACGATAGTGTGTATGTCACGATCATTGCGCCGACACCACAGGCAATCAGCACAGTGCCTAAATGCTGAATGATACCTGCCAGGCCCAAACCACTGCCAATGAACAGGTAATACATGAGCCCGAACAGGGCAGCGGCACTGCCTGCTTGTTGCCTGTAGTTGCTCAATGCCATGCTGAGTATATTGGGGATCGCTATGCCGTAAGCCGTTACGATTATCATGATTGGTATGAGAAACCAAATCGAGTCCAGCATGGTGTAAACGCCCACAGCCCCCAGAGTGAACATCATCCCGGCACCTTTTAACAATAAGTGTTGAGACACATTTTTTGTCAGTAAGCCTTTGTTGAGAAAGCTGCCCAGCAGTGAGCCAATGCCAAGTACAAGACCACTGTAGCCAAATTGCTCTGAGGTGAACCCAAGTGCAGCGACATGGAATCCTCCCAGTTGGTAATAAGCAAACAGAGCGATATTGTAAAAGGCCACTAACAGTGCGGACTGCCAGATTTGCACATCTTTCAGCATGCGAGCACTGAGTGCACCGAGTTTTAACGGTTGTTTTTCTGTTTGTGTTTCAGGCAGTAGAAAGAAGTTGTAAATCAATAAGCCAATCGCCATGGCAAATAAAGCGAAGAACACAAACTGGTGGCCGCCGGCTTGTGATAGCTGGCCTCCGCAAAACATACCGATCACCGGACTGATGGCGATCCCCAGCCCCATGAGACTGAAGACTTTGCCAAGTGCTTCACCATCAAACGCGTCGCGCAGCATGGTTTGTGTGACCACCGAGCCAACCGCGATCCCGAAGGCGCTGAAGGCACGGGCAATCATCAATACGGTAAAGCTTTCTGTCTGCATGGCCACAAAAGCTGCGCAGCTATAGATCAACAGGCCTAAGAGCATCGCTGGCCGTCTGCCCCAGAAGTCAGCAAGTACGCCCCATGCAGCAACCCCAATGGCGAAAGCCGAAAAGTAGATTGATAATGTTTGTGCTGCCTGCGTGTCAGAGACTGCGAACGACTGTGAAATGGAACCTAAAGCCGGGCTATAGATGGTCTCGACAATCTGCGGAAACATCAGCATGACAACCATCAGCCATAAAGATGGTTTCACTTTCATGTTTCATCCTCCTCATGAATGAATCTGGCCCGCAGTGTATACTGGCGTTTTTAATGCGCATAAACGACATTCAGACATAAAACATTAAGATTCGGACAAATGGCAGTTATTGATCAAAAAACAGCGTTTGACGCGGATAAATTTACAGCGAGCGTGATTGGGATTGCTGCGGATGTCGGTCAGCATGATTCGGGCGTACATCAGCACCGGAAAGGCCAGATCCTCTATGCGCCGCAAGGATGTATGACCTTTGCTCTGGAGCATGCCATTTGTATTTTACCGCCGACGAAAGCAGTCTGGATTCCCCCGCAAACGGCGCACCGGGCGGTGATGACCAATGTTGTCGCTTATCGTTCTTTATATTTTGATGGCACGGTTTACGACGGCCCTGAAGAGATCACCATGATTGAGGTGAATGACCTCTTAAAGGCGCTGATGAATCGAATGGCTTTCTGGCCCTGGGACAAACCAGAAGCAGAGATGGTGAAGACAACCGCCTTGTTTTGGGAAGAGTTTTATCTCGCAAAGCGCCATGATTATCAGCTTCCCGTACCTGTGGATGCCCGGTTGAATCTGTTTCGCACGCAAATAATGCAGGATACTTTTTTAGCGCCATCGGCCAGCTCCCTGGCTGAATCCGTTGGGCTCAGTCCGAAAACTGTCACACGGATCTTCAAAGCTGATACCGGTATGTCTTATCAGGATTGGCGACAGCAATGGCGTTTGCTCAAAGCGATTGAATTGCTGTCTTCCGGAATGCTGGTCGCTGATGTGAGCGTCTGGCTTGAGTTTTCATCTGACAGCGCTTTCATTGCTTTTTTTAAGCAGCAAACGGGGAAAACGCCATTGCGTTTTATGGAGCGGGGCACAACGCTGGTAACGTGATAAAGTACCGCGCAAGCGAAAATCCAGTTAGCGTGTACAACGGCAGGGAAGGTGCTTATCTCATTCTGGTGCCTGTTTGGCTTTATCTGAGCCAAACGTATTCAATCTAACATCAGTCTTCCGTCAGCATGGCTAAAAACGAAGCCATGTCATCAGCGATGTGCTCTAACGGTTGGCTGTTCACGCCATGTTCATCGCACTCATGAAACCATAGTGCAACCCGCGGGTTATCATTTGGGGTGCCTTCATAGTCCAATACCACGACATCACCAAAGCTTGTTTCTGCGATGGGTAATAAATATGGACTATTGAATCTATCTTTGTAGAAAATGTGGTTTTCAAAGATGTTTGTTGACTCATGAAGAAGAATTGATCCCTTCCCACTGACATCATAAAAAATCTTGATTGGATACTTATTCGTTTGAGTCTTAAAGTAACGTTGTATTGGTTCTCCGCCATTGTTTCTTTTTAGAAGTTCAATGAGAAGATGAGGAAGAGAATAACCGTGAAACTCTTCATCCATATACTCTGCGATGTCTTCAAAATGGAATGGTGTTAATGACTCCCGTGAAGAGCCCATTTCAAAATAAATCATTCTCATCATATTCCTCATTTGTATAACGATTGAAAAAATCAGTCTTCCGTTAGCATGTCTAAAAACGATGCCATGTCGTCAGCGATGTGCTCTAACGGTTGGCTGTTCATGCCATGTTCATCGCACTCATGAAACCATAAAGCAACCCGCGGGTTATCTTTTGGGGTGCCTTCATAGTCCAACACCACGACATCCCCAAAACTTGTTTCTGCGATGGGCATTAAGTGAAGGTTATTAAAGCGTTCTTTATAAAAAAGATACATATCGAACATATTTGTAGATTCGTGAAGGATAATCGTTCCATCCTCACTGAGATCATAGAATATTTTAATTGGGTGTTTGTTGTTATGAGTTTCAAAACAACGTTGTACAGGCATGCCGCCATTATTTTTATTTAAAATTTCATTGAGAGCGTTTGGGAGTCGCTTCCCTTCAAATCTTTCATCTAAGTATTCTTCTATATTCTCCCAGTCTTCTGAAGTTAACTGTTCACATGAAGTTCCGGATACAAAATCAATCGTGCTCATCTTAGCTTCTCGTAAAATCTTCTGTCAGCAGTTCGAGAAATGCTTCCATGTTGTCTGCAATGTGCTCCATTGGGTAGCTGAATTCACCTTTTTCATCACATTCATGGAACCAAAGTGCCACACGAGGGTTATCTCTGGGTGTGCCGTTATAATCCAACATGATAATATCCCCAATCGTTGTATCTGCAATGGGGACTAAGAGTGGATTATTAAATCTGTTTTTTAAAAAATGCCACTTATCAAAAATACCATTTGACTCATGTGCAATGATGGTTTCGTTATCGCTTAGGTTATAAAATAACCTTATTGGGTATTCGTTGGTTTGAGTTTTAAAGTGCCTCTGAACAGGCTCACCACCATTGTTTCTCTTTAATTGCTCGATAAGAGCAGGTGGAAAACGAACGCTGTCCATAAATTCATCAAAAAACTCTTCGGCTTCTTCCAGATGTTCCTCCGTGAGTGGCTCAAAAGAAGTGCTATTTTTAAAATCAATATGACGCATCATTTTTCGCTTCTATCCTGTACAGATTATTGAAATAAATAGGCATCCATGCCGATTCAATAGTTAAGAATCAGTCTTCCGTCAGCATCTCTAAAAACGAAGCCATGTCGTCAGCGATGTGCTCTAACGGTTGGCTGTTCACGCCATGTTCATCGCACTCATGAAACCATAAAGCAACCCGTGGGTTATCTTTTGGGGTGCCTTCATAGTCCAACACCACGACATTCCCAAAGCTTGTTTCTGCGATGGGTAGAAACCGAGGGATGTTGACTCTTTCTTCATAGAGCTGATACATATCAAGCATGCTGTTTGATTCATGTAGGATGCACGATTCATTTCGGCTCATATTGAAAAAATATGTAATAGATAAGCATCTGACTCTGTTTTAAAGTACTGATGTATTGGTATGACACCATTGTTTCCTTTGAGCAGTGTGATAAGCGATTGGGGTAGAAAAAATCGCCAAAAAACTCACCTAAACACTCTTGGATATCTTCAAGTCTGCGATCTGTAAAAGGTTCAGCGGAAGTGGACAGATTTACTTTATGAGATATATTTTATCAGTATGCGAAAATTATTTTCAGCGTGAGTTTGTGCTAGCATTTCCACCTCTTTCAGTGGAAATGCTAGGGGCATGATTTAATCAAATGTTTTAGTCGGATGTTTTTGTCTTTTCATTTTTTCTTTGTTGACGTCGATACAACGTATAAACGGAGAGAAGTACAGCTAAAATTAACGAAAGATATATACTTATCTTTTTGGCTTTTTCAATCAATGTGCTTCGTTTGAAATCGGTAATGGCTTGAGCTGAACGAGGGTGATTTTCAGTGATACGATCCAATGAATATCTGTTGTAGTCACTTTGGAGTTTTTCATAGTCCGCACCAGACTTTAACAATAAAGTGACCATTTTATCGTTGTTATTTGTAATGGCATACATCAAAGGGGAACCTTTTTCAGATTCGGCATTGACATCGGCTCCGGAATTAATTAATAACTCCGTCATTTCAATGTCATTGTTATCAATTGCTTTGTTCAACATGTAATCATTAAAAACATAGCTATTTGGATCTAGCCCAGATTTTAATAATGCTTCAAGGAGCTGGCGGTCATTTTTTCTAAAAATATCTCTTTTGGTAGAGCTAATGATTCGCTCTAAAGTTTCAGGGTCTATTTTGCTCTGCATAATCTGTTGAATGGATTCTGGATTGTATTTCAGCATTAATTTAAAATCTAGCTGGTATCCCAATCCTGAAAAAACCTTTGGTGTTTCCTTTACCAATAAATCTAGCATTGTTGTAGAGTTTGGATGTTCTTTAGTCAGGTTCATTCCAAAATTAACTAAGGTTGCTGCAATATTAGATGAGTTCACATCGATGTCATTGTTGATTAAAGCAAGTGCCATCGCATTTTTATGATTTAAATCATATTGTTCTATATCAATGTTGAAATTACCAGCCAACAGATATTCCATGATTCTTACATTATGTGTTTGAGCGGCGATTAAAAAAGGCGTCTGACCAGAAGCATTTTTTGTATGGAGTTTGTCACCAAGACCATTTTCAACGAGGTGATTAAATCTACTTTCATTTGAATACTTAGCAGCCCAGTGAAGCAGAGTATTTCCTGCGTCGTCTGTTGCATGAATGTTTGCCCCCTCTTTAACTAGCTTGTCGAACATCTCTGTGGAAATTGCATGAATGATTCGCATGAGCGGTGTTTCACCGTTCTCAATTGTATATTCGATTTTCGCACCATGTGCGATGAGTTTATCGACTGTTTCAACGGAATCACTGATTGCGGCATTCATCAGGGGGGAATAATAATGACCGTATGTATTTACTTCTGCACCGAGTTTAACGAATGCGTCGATAGAATCATACTCACCATGCCGAGCGAGAAGCATCAGGGGTGAGGGGATATCTGTTGGATTGAGTTTTGCACCATGTTCCAATAAAACTTTTCTGTTCTCAGGGGTTGCTAAGCTGAGTGGTGTGTGATCATAGTAACCATTGATTTTTCGGAATACATTCGGGTTAGCGCCTTCTTTGAGTAAGAATTTTGTGATTTTCGTATCTTCAAGCATGACTGAGTCCATCAGCGCATTTGGGAAGTTTGGGATATCACTGATTTTTGCACCACTTTCGATTAGCTTTTTTACGATTGAGAAGTTGTTTTTCTGGATTGCCAGGCTTAAAGGTGTTTCTCTTGAAAGAGGAAACTCAATGGGTTTGTTTAGTTCTATTTTTGGGCTTGATTGAATAACTTGATTTACAATTTTTAAGTTATTGGTTTTAACTGCCTCGAAAATTAATTCTGGATCAAGTACGTTCTTTTCTGTAAGAAGATTATCGATAGGTATACCATTTTTAATGGCTATTCTTGGGATAGATGCATCATAAATATCTTTTGCATTCAAATCAGCACCTAGAGAAACGAGTTTATTGATGAGTGGGCTTTTTTTCTTGATTGCTGTGATTAATGGCGTTGAAGCTGCACGATTATCTTCATTTGTTCTTGTACCATTGACATTTACACCTGCCTCCAATAAGTCATTTATGATAGGACTGTTTTTTTCAATCGCTAACTCTAGAATACTTTGTGCATCATAGCTATCGTTAATATTTGCACCAAATTTTATCAAGATTTTAGATAAATTTATTTTTTCTTTATTTATTGAATAATAAAGGATAGGTTGACCATAAAAAGTTATCGATGGATCCGCACCTTTTTTCAGTAAAAGTCTTGCATAGTCTGTTCTGTTAGCATCGATTGCTGCAACAAGAGGAGCGTAAGTATATCTCCCATAACTGGCTTCCTGTCGGTTGACATTGGCTCCGTGAGCAATAAAGTATTTAACAAGCTTGTCGTCTTTATGTTCAATTGCGTAAGAAAGTGGTGTAAAAAACTTAAACTCTCGATGATGATCTGGATCCTCACCAATTGAGAATGGTAAGTTAACATTTGCACCTAATTCAATGAGTGTTTTAACTGAATCAAAATTGTCAAAATATAAAGCAACAGATAATGGTGTTTGATTTGAAAAAATGTTGTCGCTGAAAATATAATGATTAATGTCAGCGCCATTTTCAACTAAGTATCGAATGGACTCTACAGAGTCCATCTTCACTGCGTATTTGAGTAACTGATTCACTTGTTTGGTTGGTGTTTCCTTGTTTATATATTTACCAAGTTCACTGATGTTGTTTGATTGAATTGCATCGTAAGGTGAGGCAAATGAAGTTGGTGTTATTAATATTGCCAGTAGTGGAAAAATTGCTTTTTTCATCTTTTACTCGTTATTATTCGATTCAATATTCAGGATAAGTCACTGAATAAACTGTTTTTTATTTAGGCGACAACAAACTGAGATTGATTAATTCTTAGCTTTCTTGATTCTTGTCATGGTTAACTTTTTTGATTCCCATGAAATTTCATGAGGGATGTATTGGGTTATTCGTATCAGCATCTGTTTCCTGTTCTTGCTCCGATTCTATCTCGATCTTGCTGTTCACAGTGATGTGCAAAGTTGAGCCTTGCCATTCAGTCACAAGTAATTTGATATTCATGACCGAATTTTACCTCAGAACCTCCCTTGCTTTCTGAGCGTATTGATAGGCAAAGTGATGTTTTTGCTAGTGAATTCGAAACCAGAAGTCATTAGAAAAACGGTGCCTGTCTGAATTTAGGGAGTGTTGAAACAACTGTGTCAGAACAGTGTGACCGACACTTGGGTTGTTGTTGCGTCCTTCATGACAAGCGTGCATTCCCCTGTGTCTTTCTCGTTTGAGTCGTTGGCCACAAGTGCAAACAACCTTGAATCTGCCTTGAAGAACCCGTTTGGCGTACCTAATCTAACCGATAGTGATTGATGACGTCGTTGCAACCGATCGCAGCGTCCAATTCCATCAACAAGCTTCCTTGTTCCTTGTTCCTTGTTCTTAGTTTCTTGGCTTCTTGGCTTCTTGTGTATGGAATAGGGGCGACTGTCCTGAAGCGGTCAAATTGGGTCAAACCCAGGGAGATGCCGGGTGAAGATTACTTTTCTTGGTGGCACAGAAACGGTGACTGGCTCCAAGTTTTTGCTGGAGACCGATCAGACGCGCGTGCTGGTCGATTGTGGTCTGTTTCAGGGATATAAATGGCTGCGGGAGCGCAACTGGCAAACATTGCCAATGGACATCGACACGCTCGACGCTGTTTTGCTTACCCATGCCCATCTCGATCATTCCGGGTATCTCCCGGTGCTGTATAAACACGGTTTCCGCGGGCCGGTTTATACCCATCACGCGACCAAAGATTTATGTCAGATTCTGCTGGCCGACAGCGGCCATATCCACGAAGAAGATGCCAAGTATTACAGCAAGCATAAACTGGGAAAGCATGAACATCCGGAGCCGCTATACGACCGGCAAACCGCTGAAGACTGTATGGTGCTGTTTCAATCGGTGGATTTTGATACGTCGATCGAAATCGGAGAGATCTGTTTTTATCTGCAACCGGCGGGGCATATTCTCGGTGCCGCCAGTGTGATTGTGGAAGCGGAAGGAAAGCGGATTGGTTTTTCCGGGGATGTCGGTCGTTTCCATGATGTACTGATGAAACCGCCCCGGCCTTTGCCTGCGCTTGATCTCCTGTTGATGGAATCGACTTACGGAAATCGTCTTCATGATACTCAGGATCCATTTGAACAACTCGCAGAAGTCGTGAATCAGATGGCGATGCATGGCGGCGTTTTGCTGATTCCTGCTTTTGCGGTGGGACGAGCGCAGGCGTTGCAACATATGCTGGCGACATTGATGGAAACAGGGAGGATCCCCAGAATCCCGATTTATCTCGACAGCCCCATGGCAATTCAAGTGTCGGATATTTTTTGCCAGTATCGTGACCAGCACCGACTGAATGCAGATCAATGTCAGCGCATGTGCAATGACATCACCTATATCCGGACTGTGGATGAATCGAAAGCGATAGAAAAACAAGCTTTCCCACATATCATCATTGCCGGCAGCGGCATGGCAACCGGGGGACGGATTCTGCATCACTTTAAGCGCCTGCTCGGTAGTCCTAAAACCACGGTCTTGTTTACCGGCTATCAGGTGGGCGGCACTCGGGGCGATAAAATGCTCAACGGCGTCGAGACGGTGAAAATTCATGGGGAATGGATACCCTTGCGGGCCTCGGTGAAAATGCTGTCCAGTTTGTCTGGTCATGCAGATTACCTTGAGCTGACCCAGTGGTTACAGCAGTCGGCACTGGCGGATAAAACCCGTATTCAGCTGATTCATGGCGATCCTGAAGCCCTCGAAGGGTTGCGGGTGCACTTGCAGGAGCAGACTAAATTTTCAGTAAACGTGGCGGGCTACTGGAGTATTTTGCGCTTGTAGTCTCTTTGGTTGATTCAATTGATGAGGTAATGGCTATGCAAGTCGAAACGCTGAAAGATGTGCTGCACTGGACCAAGGAATTTCATCATCACCTCAGTCATTGTTTGTCTCGTGGTGTGAACCGGCAAACAGACGAACGTGCCCGGATGCTTCTGAATTATCTTGCCGATCATGAGCAACGTCTGAGCAAGGTTGTGAGTGAATTTGAAACATCTGGCGATGCGCATGTCCTGAACACATGGTGTTATGAGTATTTACAAAAAAGCCCGATTGTCCGGCATCAGCACTGCGAGGTTCCCTTTGCCAAACTCGATGCGGCACAGATCATCGATGTGATTGTCGACCAGCATCAGCAGGTCATCGAGTTATATCGTTATCTTTCCGCACGGGCTGATATCCCTGCGGCCAAGGAATTGCTGGAGACGCTCGAGTCTCTGGAAGAGCATGAGATCATGCGTATGGTTCATTCCACCCATCGGTTTGAGGATTTATAGTGAAGCCACGCCTGACGAGGGAATCGGGCATAGAGAGTCAGGCAGATCATCAGATAAACCATGTGTTCCCCATTTATTTGACTGAGCGGGGAACACGAGGAAATTGACCGTGAAATCCGGACCAATTATTTTTCGGCAGCCTTCAAAATCGCATAGGCGGCTTTGATTCGGTCGGCATTGGGATAACTTTTGTTGGCTAAAATCACGAGACCGGTTTTTTGAGCCGGGATATAAGCCACGTAAGCACCGAATCCGCCCGTTGACCCCGTTTTATTCACCCAGATGTGCTCCGAAAGGGGCTTGGGAGAAGCGTTTGCCTTGATAGGCATCGGGTTAAGAATCATCTGGTTTGCATTGCCATCAAGCAGTGTGTCCAGCGTCACCGGATAAGCATACATCTCCCAGCCAAGCCCTTGCGTCAAAGCGCCAGACTGATAATAGCCGGTCTTTGTATTCGCCAGCGCTTGCTTCATTACAGGCTGTACAGAAGCTGTTCCAACATTTGCTTCGATATATCGCACCATATCTGCACTGGTTGATTTGATGCCATAAGCTTCGGTATCTAAGACGCCGGGATTAACCCGGACAGCGTCACCAGCAGCGTTATAGCCGAATGCGTAGTTGCGCATCTTCGTTTCAGGCACGTTCACAAAGGTGTTAGACATCCCGAGTTCCGGCAGAATACGATTTTCCATCAGCGACGGGTATTCAGATCCCATACTCCGGGCAGCGAGATAGCCAAAGAGGCCAATGCTTGGGTTTGAATATTGCCTGCGGGTGCCAGCCGGAAATACAGGTTGCCAGTGGCGGTAATAGTCCAGCATCGTTGCGTGGTCCGTGACGTTTTCAGGAAACTGAAGCGGCAATCCTCCTGCGGTGTAAGTCGCTAATCGAATGAGTTGTGTGTTTCCAATCGTGCTTCCTTTCAGCTCTGGCAGATACTTCGATACTTGATCGTCGAACGACAGCTTTCCTTGTTGTTGTGCGTAGCTGGCCAGTGTTGCAGCTAAGGTTTTGCTGACTGAACCCAGTTCAAAAAGGGTGTTTTCCGTCACGGGCTGATGCCGTTGGATATCTGCCAGACCATAGTTGTAATAATGTGCTTTGCCGTTGATGGTGATGCCAAAGGCCATACCCGGAATGTTGTATGTTTCCATTAACTGCTTTGCCTGCTGATCTACGGCTAGTTTGAGTGTTGCGTCATTTTTTGTCGTTTGGCTATGAACTGGCGCAGCGGCAGATGCCAGGGGAGCTGCGACTGATGCTAGGTAAAGCACAGAAATAATGAGTTTTTTTGAATGACAAACAAGATTTTTCATCGTGACTTCTCAATGTATGTAAAGCGAATTTTGCTATTGGAATCCATTTGGGAATCCATTTGGGAATCCATTTGGGAATCCATTTGTAACCTAGGGAGATAGTGCGGATATTAAAGCGAGTCATTTTGAGGCACAATGTGCGAAATCTAAGATGAGTCATAAGAAAATCTAGGGTCACGGGCCTGAGATATTCGCTCTGAGAAGCATAAGGTTAGAGGGATGAATATTACCCATTTGCCGTTGAATGCCATTCGTGCGTTCCTCGTGTCGGCGAAACATTTGAACTTTACCAGAGCCGCAGTGGAGCTGTGTGTCACTCAGGCGGCCGTGAGTCAGCAGGTGAAGATGCTGGAAGCACAGCTGGGGGTGTCCTTATTTATTCGCCAGTCCCGGGGCTTAAATTTAACGGAAGAAGGCATGATGCTGCTGCCCGTCGTGAAAGGGGCGTTTGATCATCTGTCTGATGCGCTGGAAATGCTCGCGCAGGGCATTCACCGCGAGGTGGTGTCGGTTGGTGTGGTCGGCACGTTCGCGGTGAACTGGTTGCTGCCTCGCCTTGCTGACTTTCAGGCACGGTTTCCCTTGATTGACTTACGAATTTCGACGAACAACAACACCGCCGATCCGGTGGCTGAAGGTCTGGACTATCTGATTCGTTTCGGAAAAGGCAGCTGGCATGCAACCGAGGCGACGAAGCTTTTACCCGCACCGTTTACTGTTCTGTGTCAGCCATTGATAGCGCAGGCCATGTCTTCACCGCGAGATGTGCTGAATTACACCTTATTGCGATCCTACAACCCCGATGAGTGGCAGCTATGGATGGAAGAAGCAAAAGTCACGGTGCCGAAAGCAAAACTGAGTGCCATCGTCTTTGATTCATCCATCAGCATGATAGATGCGGCGATTCAGGGCTATGGCGTAGCGCTGGCACCGCCTGCGATGTTTGAAAGGCAGCTCGCGGAAGAGAAGCTGGTGCAGCCTTTTGAGATTTATCTGCACAAGGGGAGCTACTGGCTGACCAAACTTCATGGCCAGCAGGAAACGCAGGCACAGCTGCAATTCAAAGCATGGTTGCTGGCGCAGGTTGGGGAAGGGCAGAGCACATCAGAATGACGTGTGCTTTTTGACGCCACTGACTTCCATTCACTCGCCAATTGAGGTGGTTTTTTACCTGGTGGTCTTTATTTGGATGATGGCGATTCATCTTCGCCATAATACCCACGCATCATTCCAATCACATTGCTCATGGCTTGCCGTAGTGCTTCGGGCTGGATGACCTGCACTTCCGGGCCGAATCTGAGCATTTCAAACAGTGCCTGTTCTGTATTCCCCGACGGTAAAGTCACGGTTGTCCAGCCTGTATCATCGGTTTCCGCTATGTGAGTCTGCTGCCGGACATAAGGCGGGCTCAGGCCGGGTAACATCCTGAGTCCTTTCGCGGTCAGTTTGATGATTGCGGTATTGGGATAGAGTTCGGCTTCCATCTGCCGGGTGCTTTCCTGCCAGTAAGCGGGCAGGTCAAAAGGTACCTGCAACTCAAAATTTTGATTCAGTATTTTTAGCTCCCGGATGCGGCCGACCCGGTAGGTTCTGGCCTGATCCAGTGTTCGGTCCTGCGGCTGAGCCACCAGATACCAGGCACCCGCCTTCAGAACCATTCCCAGCGGGTTGACGACCCGATGGCTGTTACCTCGCCAGCTTTGATAATCGAACTCAATCTGGTTTTTTTGCCACGCAGCGGTGAACAGTTCCGGCAAATGGTTCACGGTTTCACCTTCTGTAAACCAGCCCGGGGAATCCAGTAAAAAACAGGACTGGAAACGCTCGGCGTGGCTGCGCAGTTCCGCCGGAATCGCGGCCATCAGTTTCAGTCTGGCTTCCGACATGGCAGGTGCGAGCCCCAGTTCTTTTGCCGGGCCGGTTAAGCCCAGCATCAACAGCGTTTCGACTTCCTGTTTCGAGAAACCGTTGAGCTGGGTTCTGTAGCCGTCCAGTAAGCGGTAGCCCCCGTTGACACCCTGCTCACTGTAAACCGGGATTCCTAAAGCACTCAGGCTGTCGATGTCCCGGTAAATACTCCGGACGGACACCTGACATGTCCGGGCTAATTCAGCGGCACTGACCAGCTCGCGGGATTGCAATGTCATCAGAATGGTGAGGAGTCGGCTGGCACGCATGGCATTTGCTCAAACAAGAAAGGAATACAGGTAAGGATAAATTAAATTTGAAACCTGACAAAATCTGACAGGTTTCTTCAATAGAGTGGTCACATTGGTCACCACTAGAGGAAAAAACATGTCAGATTTACTTGCTCAACAGGAACTTGTTCTGTTTCATTCGCCGCAATCACGCTCATCCAGCGTGTTGATTTTACTGAAAGAACTGGGCGTGCCCTTCCATCTTCATGCGGTGAATATACTGGCCGGAGAAAACAGACAAGCGGAATATCTGGCGGTGAATCCGCTTGGGAAAGTGCCTGCAGTGCTTCATGGCGAAGCGTTGATCACAGAACAGGTTGCGATTTATTTATACCTGACCGATTTATACGCCGCAGGTGAGCTTGCCCCTGCACTGGATGATCCGCTGCGTGGCCCGTATTTACGCTGGATGCTGTATTACGCGGCTTGTTATGAACCCGCCGTCTGCGACCGGGCCATGGGTTGGGTGCCGCAGAATCGTACCGTCAGCCCTTACACCGATTACGACACGGTCAATCAGACCCTGACAGAGCAGTTAAGCAAGGGGCCATATTTGCTGGGAGAACGTTTTACGGCCGCTGATCTGTTATGGGCAAACTCGCTTGATTACTGCATGGCTTTTGGTTTAGTGGACCCGGACCCAGTATTGACTGCCTATGTGCAGCGGGTGGTGCAGCGTCCGAGTTTTGCAGAGGTGAAAGCAGAGGATGTAAAGCTGGTGGCACTTCATGAAGCGGCAAATCAGGCTGGACAGATTACCTGAGCAGGGTGATTGCGCCATTTTAATGTCTGAGACACATTCGTCTTCAAGACACTCAGGTCTCAAAGTCGCTCAGCCCTCAAAGGTATTCTGCTTCTGAGGTACTCTCGTCTCAGTGAAGGAATAGCGATGGAATCAAGCTGGCAGGGTGAAGATATACTCTGCCAGCTTGTTGAAATGAGAGCTCTCGTGTCGATTTACTGCGTGATCGCCTCATTTGGCGTGTTGTACTTATCAACAATGCCCTGCAATCTGTCTTTGATTTGCTGGTTCGATTCCTGATCAATCTGCTGCTGAATTTGAGCGAGCGTGTTGCTGTCCAGCGAGCGGTAGCTCAGGGAGTTCGCCGCCACTTCGCGGGTTCCTGCATTAGTGTCGTTTTTGAGCGTTGTCATCAGATAGTTGGTGGCATCGGCACCTGGCACAAACCGTAGGGCATGGGTGGCCCGCTGACGAATGTCCGCATTTGATTGCTCAGTGTAGCTTTGCAAATCGGAGAACGTCAGATACTGCCCCATGTTGCCAAGTACAGTTAAGTGATGCAGGGTCTGTGATGGATCTGCCGATGTTTTCAGTTGTTGCAGCTGTTCACTGACATACCCGTTCGCGGTTGTTGTGTCTTCCACGCCCATGCGTTGAACCATCGCACTTTTTGCAAGGTCAACATTGGCCGACAGGCCGTCTGACATCGTCTGGCTGTTCATCAGGTTTGAGAAGCGCTCAAAAGTTTGCGTATTTCCCTGTGGAGACAGTGCCAGTGAAGCCATGATCGACGTTGCTGCCTGGGTTTCGCTCATTCGGGCGTTCAGTGTTGTCAGCATCGCGTCTTGCGCCGGAAGGCTGGCCACGGTACTCAGGGCACTCAGATACAGGCTGAAGCCCGGCTCTTGGGTGCCAAACTTGGTCAGATCATTGGTGAGCAAATCCAGGTTGCCAGGGTAGGCGCGGGCAAAGTTTTGCAGCATGGCGCTCAGCTGGTTTTCTGCTTTCATTCGCTCCAGACCCTCCAGAGAGAGCATGGCGTCATAAAGGTCTTTGATTTCCTGATAAGCCGCTTCAGCGGTTGTGCTCACTCCCTGGGCTGCTTGATCCCGGGCGTCTTTTTCTTTGGCTTGTTGCTGCTGAGAGCCTGATGCTGCGTTGACGCTATTTCCGGTCGACAGGAAAACATCGCTGGCGGAAAGTTGAATCTGACGCCCGGCTTGCGTGTGCTTGATGAGCGCCAGTTCGACTGGACTGATGCTGTCAGTCCAGAACGTCAGTTTCATGTCCAGCAGGTTACGGCTGGTGGCCAGCGGTTGGCCGTTCATGTGGTGCTGCACACTTTCGTCTACCGATAGTTGCGTGAGCATCCGGCGGTTTTGATCCCACAGGGCTTTGTGACTGAATGTGTATTCTGCACTCAGCTTATTCTCTAAGCCGCGGGCCTGATCATACAGGGCTTTTTTCAGTTCACGACGCTTAAATAATTGATAGATCTTGTTCGCTGAAGTCGCGCTGTCGTCCAGTTTCAGGTTGTAATAAGCGGAGAATTCGCCGTTGTAATCCTGCTCTGTGCGTTCCCATTGATCCTGATCGTTGACGGTCTCAGGCACGATGTTCTGCATCAGGAAGGCGATGGTTTCCATGGTTTTCAGCGACGGATGCGGCTGCGACAAATACACTTCCTGAATTTCGCCTTCAGGTGTGGTCACAAACTCAATGCCTTCCTGGACCTGCTGACGGATCGCATCCACAATTTCCGGGCTGGTTTGCTGGTTGACGACCGCTGTGACCGTTGGTGCCGGCATTCTGAGCAAATGATAAATTTGATCATCACGGCTTTGGCGGTACTGGAATAACTCACCGGAGAGATCAAAGCGGATGCTTTGCTCAACACTGGTGCCCGGTGCTGAAAAGGCGATATCGCCGCCATACCGGACATCAAAAACCTGTTTGTTGTATTCGTGAGAAACGTTTTCTGCTTGTGATGAAGCGGGCGTCCGGCTTTCCTGAAATGCAGGCGTTTCGTTCGTTGGATTGGACTGTGTCGTTTGTGTCTGGATTGGGTCGGTCGCGGATTGAGGCTTCGATGCTTCGGCATCGGATGAACCTGAAAAAATATACAGCGAGGCGCCTGCAACCACACAGCAGACCAGAGCCAGCATGATCAGTAATTTGTTCTTCATAGAATATTGACTCTTGACGCAGAAATGCTCCCCGTACCTGAGGTACGGGGAGATGGATATCACCCGAGATTATTTCACGGGCAGGAAGGTGCTACCTTCTGCCAGCGTATGCTCGAAGGTGTAGCCTTGCCACTCATAGATCGTCAATTTGTACTTGTCGTTCACAGAGCCGTAGATGTTACCACCAGCCAGATTTGCGGTGTTGGTAATACCATAGCCAAACCCGAATCCGTTCTGCTCGGCTTCCCAGCGGCCATAGGCTTCAAAGGCCAGATCGTCTTTGATGATAGAGACTTCACCACCCAGAGAGATCTTGTTCAGCAGAATCCGTGCTGAGGCTTCAGTGAAACCAGTCACATCCGCATTCGGCACAGCTTTCGCCGTCAGCGCCAGGTTTTCATAACCCGCTTCCAGACCCACATTCAGCTTGGTTCTGACGCCAACACCGACATCCAGAATGACTGGACCCAGTGGGATACCGGCATACAGACCCAGGTCAGGGATTGGCAGGATAGGCAAATCTTTTTTCAGGGTGCTGCCTTCTTCTGAAGACATGGTGTATTCCTGAGAAATGATATCTGTACCCATCACATTGACGTGACCGTCAACGCCAAATTGCGCATCTGTCGTGGCGGTTGCGCCCGCTTTGACAGAAGCGACCTGGATGTCGTTGTCCAGCAGGTGTCCGTCAATTCCGGCTAAGCCTTCAACACGCAGACAGCTTTGACGACCTTGAACATACAGGAAGCCTTTAAGGGTTGAAGATGCCAGATCCTTTGAAGAATCATCGACATCTTTGGTGTAGGAACCACCAAACTTGGCATCAACAAGTGGGTCGCCAGAGGCAATGCAGTCACCATAGAGCGAAGCTTGCGCAAAAGACGAGATTCCTAAAAGTGGTAATGCAGCAAGAGCTAATCGTTTCGTCTTAGTCATTTAAGATTTCCTTATATAATGGTTTGAAAAGGTAATCTTGAGTTCCCCTGAAAATATCCCTGATGGTTGAAAACCAGTGAAATATACAAAGTGTTCGCTAATTTCCAACCATCGACACGATTACGCTTCATTCGGAAAACGAAGTGACAGGCAGAAATATTTCTGAACTCTTTTGTCAATGTGTCGGGAACGAGTCATGAGGAAGCAATCGACTTGTTCATCATTCGCCGATACGAAACAACAATTTTTATTCTTGTTTCCTGACAGTTTCAAAGCTATCAAAACACTTGTTTAAAGTCTATCCAAATTTGTATTTTTTTAATCGAATTATTCTTGATGTTATTTATTGATAAATATTGTTGTAAATAAATTTACAATCGAATTACATCGATTGCGTTTAATTTCTTTATATCTATTGTTTCGTATATAAGGTCAATATGTTCTATGTGATTCAAATTGAATGTAATGGCGCATGCTTTATCAGGATGCCTCCGTGGTTCGAGAGAAAATAAAGACACCTTTAGAATAGAGGGTTTTATCTTATCGTGATGATTTTTATGGATTTATGATTCCCATTATTCTGTATCACCCCTGTATTTCAAGGGCTATTGTTTTAGGGTTTGCTAATTTTTATTGCTTGGTCTGACTGTAGAATCGTATTTTTGAATGATTATTCATCAATTGATTCAATCTGAGAATCAACAGCCGTATGTTGGTTTTATTACAACAGTGGTTGCGTGATGATTATTCATTATCCATGATGACAAATATCATAAGTCTTACTTAATTTAGTGTTATCGAATATCTTTAAGTTCGAAAATAAGCATAATTTATTTAGGGATATCGATGTAGAACAGAAGTTCATGTATCAGAGGATACATTGGGAATCGTCAGAACTGTTTTCAACTTTATTGGTGTGCAGATATCTGCGTGACGCATTGATATCGCATTTAGAAAACAACCTGTTTTATTCTGAAGCGAAATAAGTTTGTTTATTTTTTATTCTGTTCATCCTATCTGGATTGGCATTTGTTAAAATCCACTCGGAAACCCGATGGGTGATACAAGGACGATTATAAAATACGTCAGTTGAGTTTAGATGTTTAGACAAGACACCAGTGCGTGTGTTTTCACGAATGCGGCAGCTCAACAAACGTCAATACAGGTAAGAACAGGTAAAAAGCCAGCACCAGCGAGAAGTTGTTGTGGCAACCTCTCGCATGGCTGAAGAATCAGCCGGTGATGATTTAACGCGGGATGAGCGTCAATCGGTATTGTATCTCACCGGGTAATAAAGGCGTTTTCCGATGGGAGGCATAATCGTCAAAACCGGCCCGGAAGAAAGGTGAAACTGGATTGGCCGATTGTCCGCCCGGGATAGTTAAGATGCCATCTTCTTCCCGTCCGGGCTGTACCACAAAGCGCTCAGATGCCCCAAACGCCCGGGTTTGCACGGCAGGTTCGTACAGTCCGCCAAATCCCTTCACTTCTGGCATGTTCAGCAGCCAACCCAGTTGCGGCATCTTTTTTGTAAACGGGTGCTGGATGGCTAAGGTGTTGACCGTCCCCCAGTTGAGATCAGCCAGTTTTCGGTCCGGACTGAATCGTTTGAACAGGGCTTCTCTTGAATCGACATAGACATTGATGAGCAGGCTGTCCCAGTCTTTTTCTCCAGCCGGCAGCCAGGAAGTTGGTTGCGCTTTCAGTAGTTGCCAGATGGCCGGCTCAAGGTTGTCTTTTAAGGGTTTCAGACTCAGGTCATCGGCTGACAATATTTGCTGAATCGGTGCAAAAACGGTATCGAACAAGCGGTCTCTGAAGGTCCGGGTGAGTGTATAGCCGACAGATTCAGCACAGGCACATCCCTGCCATTGTTTTAAATAGCTGATGTCTTCCTGAAAGCGTTGCGGGTGTAATGCCAGTTGAGATAACAGCAGCGCCTGCCACCGAGCCATAAAGTGTGCTTGATTATCGAGCTGCATCTGAAAAAAGTCTGATTCATCAAATTGCTGTCTGGCCATCAGGTTGTCACGGATCTGAACGGCGCGGCTGGCAATGGCATAACCTCCATTGCCAAATCGGGCATCATCCAGGGCACTTACAACCCGGCTGTTGGCGCTCCAGAGCCGGTGGTGCGCCGGGTTTTCAACCACAGGGACTTGTTCAGCACGATGCTGCCATAAGGTCGCAGGATATGCTGAGGCAGGGACAGAATATTGTTGCGGGTCATCCCGGGCCGGAATCGCCCCGGTTAAACGCCATGCCGCATTCCCCTGGCTGTCTGTGATCAGCATGTTCTGAACGGGTAATCCCGCCGATTGGGTTGACGCCAATCCCTCCGCCACGCTGGATGCGGTTTCGAGCGCCATCAGCTCAAGATTGACTGCATAGGGCTGATGGGCAACCCAGGATAGAGCATAGCGTGATGAGCCAATGCGGGTCACCGGGCCTTCGGGGGATAATTCGATAGGAAAATCAACTTCGCTGGCTGGAGTTTTCAGGCGCTCTACGACCGGCACGACTTCTGTCTGCTCATCCAGCGATATCCAATCTGCGGTATCAATATAGCCGTTGGTAAAGCCCCAGGCGACCCGGCCATTAGAGCCGACCACGATGGTCGGGGTTCCCGGCAAGCTGACTCCTGTGACTTGGATGTTCTGCCCTTGAAACGAATAATTCAGCTGAGCGCGATACCAAATAACAGGCACATTTAAGCCAAGGTGCATGTCATTCGAAATCATGGCATGCCCGGAGGTGGTCAGTTGCCCGGTCACCGCCCAGTTATTGCTTCCGAAGACTTTGGGCTCCCCAATCGGCTGATAGGCCGCAAGTGAAGAGGTCGGCACCGCCAGCGGTGGAATATCGACTTGCGTCAGCGGCAGATGTGAGTTGTCCAGCGCGGCCTGAAGCGGATCTGTCTGCGTGACAAAGGCCGTCATTTGCGGCCCGAAAGCCTGCCTCAGGCGCTCCAGAACCTGTTCGCGTTCGACAGTACTGGCTTGCAAATCCAGATACATGGAATAGATCACCAAAAAGCTGTCTTCCGGTTTCCAGCGGGCTGGGACTGTGCCGCTCAGCAGATATTCAAAGCTCTTGATTTTCTGAGCATTCAACGCGGCATTGACGCCTTGAGCATATCGTTCAAGCAGTTGTCGATGATCATCCGATAATTGATTCAGGGCAAGTTGTGCGCGTTTGCGAAACTGATGAAAGCGATGTTTTTGATCAAGTGCTAACGCATCTTCGCCAAAGAGTTCCGCCAGTTCACCGGCTGCATTCCGCCGGAGTATATCCATCTGGAAAAAACGGTCCTGTCCATGGGCGTACCCCAGCGCAAACGCAGCATCTTTACGGTTGGTGGCATGGATGACGGCGGTTCCCAGTGCGTCACGATTGAGATGAGTCGGATGTTCTGGCCCCTGAACGAAGATCTGGCCGTCTAACTGAGGCAAGTTCGCCCACAAGATTCCGTAACCAGCACCCACAAGCGCCACGATGCTCACCGTGATTGTCAGGGCTATCGTTCTCTTTGATTTCATGCGCTGTCCTTTGCTGATGTTGAATGATGTCCTTCATGACACTGCGTTTTGAACATGTTCAGTTCATGAATCATGATTCGTTCGTTGTGTTTGTGAACCAAGGCTCAAAGGAATGATAGTGGTGATTTGTGTAACTTGCTGAATTGACACCGGAGAGATGTTTCCGCGCAGCAAAAAAAACAGCGCGCCAGTCTGGTGAATTCTCCAGACTGGCGCGCGATGCGTTCTGAACGACCTTACGTGAAAAATGGCGTTCACATCGGACAGGCATGCCGATGCAAGGGGACGCCCGGGCAGTTTCAGGGGATCGCCGAGGTTTGGATCTCTGTAGCCGGACGCGTGAATTGCGGCAGTGTTTTCCGCAGTGCATCTGCCATGGCTTCAGAGGCGAGTATGCCCCGACAATGCGCCCAGTATTTGCCATCTACCTGATAAAACTGCTCGTTTTTGATGGCTTGCAGGGTTGGCCAGACCGGTTGTTGCTGCCATTGCAGCAGGACGTTATCTGGCTCAATCGTGCCTGAAAGCAGAATATCCGGGTTGATCGTACTCATTTCTTCCAGCGTCAGTTGGCGCAGTGCCCGGTCATCCTGACCGATTTGCTCTGGCACCCTGAGGCCAATGGCTTTCAGTACTCCCCCCGGATAGGCTGAGCCTGAATAGGCATAGACGCCATTTTCCAGAGCAACCGCAAACAGCGCCTGCTGACCCTGAACCGGGCTGAGTTGCTTTTCAATGTCCCGCATATAGAGGGCGTGTTGCTGCAAACGGGCTGTCATTAAGTCGGGTTGATCAACCAGCATGCCTATTTTTTCTGCAACCGCCAGATTTTCTGCATAGGTTTCGCCGCGTGAAGGCAGCAGTGCCGTTGGTGCAATGGCACTCAGTGCTGGATAAATGGCTTGATGGCGGGTGATGTCCGCAATGATGACATCAGGTTTCAGGGCCGCAATCCGGCTCAGATCCGGGTTGGCACGGTCACCGACAGAAACCCACCCGGTGATACGTGAAACGACAGCCGGATGCAGGTTGAGCGGGTCATTGTCATCGGCGATCCCCACAGGGCTGATCCCGATGGCAGCCAGTGCATCTGCAAAAGCATACTCCAGTGTCACAATCCGTTGGGGCGGTGTGTTCAGAGTGATGCAGTTTCCAAGGCTGTCTGTCATGGTTGCGGCGAAGGTGGTTGTGCTGGAGAAAAGAAACAGAGAAAAGGCGATCCAGCGCAGATATCCCAACAGAGACATGGTACTCCCTTGATGAATAGAGAAAAATATTATGGATGATGGAGCTATTGCTGCTTCATTCTAATGGCTTTCAGTGGCAGTACAAGTGGAGGAACCTGTTCTGTACTGAGTTCGGACCCAGTTCTGGACCGGGATCGGGTTGATGCCGAGATCGCTTGATGTCCGGGCCGGATTATATTTCACGGGCGTTGGGCAGCATCCGGTAAGAATATACGCCATACTTGCGCTAACACATTGAAATTCTGTCACTGTTGGTTAGGATTTCAGCAATGTTCTGTCATGGAGTGGCCTATTGATGAAAATTGTCGGGAATTGGGGCGTTGTTGTGTTGATTGTCCTGCTGCTTTTTGGGTGTGATCGATCATCCACGTCGCAGGCTTTGGGCACACTGGAGCGTGACCGGATTACTCTGACCGCCACCGCGACTGAAATCATCCGCTCGATGCCCGTAGAAGAAGGTCAGCCCGTGAAAGCCGGGGAAGTGCTGGTCGAACTCGACACAACACGTCAAATTGCAGTGCTGGCACAGACCAAGGCGCAGCAGGCAAAAGCGGAGGCTTATCTGCTGAGACTGACCAATGGGGAGCGGGTGGAAGATATTGCAGCAGCCAAAGCCGGTCTGGAGCAGGCGGAAGCCCGGCTGGTCGATGCCGAAAAAACTTATGTACGCCGTGAACGGCTGGTCAGGCAGAAACTGATTAGTGTGGCAGAGCGGGATAACGCCCGGGCAGAGCGGGATGCGGCGAGAGCCGCCGTGACGGCTGCCCGTGAAAACCTGACCAAGCTGACCCGGGGGGAGCGCCCTGAGGATATTCAGCAGGCTCAGGCAGAACTGGAAGCAGCAAAGGCCAATGTGGCGTTGCAGCAGCGTATCCTGAGCGACTTAACGGTGGTCGCAACCCGAGACGGGATTGTCGATAGCTTGCCCTATAACCGGGGTGAACGAGTACCGATGAATGCAGTTATTGCCGTGATTCAGGCCAATACCCGCCCTTATGCCAGAGTCTATGTCCCGGAGCCTTATCGTGTGGCGATGCTGCCCGGCAAACAAGCCGCTGTCCATGTTGATGGTGTTTCACAACCCTTTGAAGGCAAATTACGCTGGATAGCCACAGAACCGGCGTTTACACCGTATTACGCGCTGAATGAAGATGACAGAGCGCGGCTGGTGTATCTGGCGGAGTTCGATTTGCCGGATGAAGCCCGCTCCCTGCCGTCCGGAGTACCTGTTCAGGTGGAGATGTCTATTGAGTGAACTTGCGATCTGTGCAACCGGGCTGACGCGGCGGTTCGGCGATTTTACCGCAGTGAATCAGCTGAACCTTGAAGTGCCCAAAGGCAGTATTTATGGTTTTCTGGGGCCAAACGGATGTGGGAAATCAACCACGCTGAGGATGCTGACTGGCCTGCTGAGCCCGAGTGAAGGGGACATTAATGTGCTGGGGCTGCGTATTCCGGAGCAGGCAGAAGCGCTCCGGATGAAGATTGGTTATATGACGCAGAAGTTTTCATTGTATGAAGACTTGTCGGTTGCAGAAAACCTGCAGTTCATTGGCCAGATTTATGGTCTGCCGTCTCGTGCACTCAAACCCAGAGTTGCGGAACTCGCAGAGACCTACAATTTAAACCGGTTATTGAAGCAACGGGTTGGCAGTATGAGCGGGGGCCAGAAACAGCGTCTGGCACTGGCGGCCGCAGTGATGCATCAGCCGGATTTATTATTTTTAGATGAGCCGACATCGGCAGTTGATCCCCAGTCGAGGCGAGACTTTTGGGAGCAGTTGTTCGATTTGTCTGATCTGGGCACCACGATTCTTGTGACGACACACTACATGGATGAAGCCGAGCGTTGCCACGGACTGGCCATTATGGAAGCGGGTGAGATCAAAGCGGATGGCCCACCCAATCAGCTCATGGAGCAGATGGGCGTCAGTGTGGTAGAAATTAAGGCGTCGGGGCTGCGTCAGATGAAAGAACATTTGCTCTTGTTACCTGAGGTTGTGTCGGCCGCACAGCTGGGCATTCGGCTGCGTGTCCTGGTTCGGGCCGAAGAAACTGATCCGGTGACCTGGCTGAAGCAACAGATGCCGGTACTGGAGCAGGCTGAGCTGACCGTCGTTCGCCCAAGTCTGGAAGATGTGTTTGTCACCAGCACAGGGAAGCCTCGCCCATGAATGTCGTGGCCAGTTTGATTCGGATGAAAGCGATTCTGGTGAAGGAGTTTCGCCAGCTTTCCCGTGATCGGATCACCTTCGGCATGGTGGTGATGATTCCGCTGATTCAGTTGCTGCTGTTTGGTTTTGCAATCAATACCGATGTGCGCAACATTCCGGTTGCTGTGGTGGATCAAAGTCAGTCTCAGTATGGGCGGATCATTCTTGAGGCGGTCAAGGCAACTCAGGTGGTGACCGTGGTGGATGCTTACGCGACGCCTCATGAGGGTGAGCAGGCGATTACCGCGGGAAAAGTCCGGGGTGTGCTGGTTTTGCCCCGGGATCTGGATCAGCGACTGGCACAGCACCGGGAAGCAGGGCAGTGGCTGGTTGATGGCTCCGATACCATGGTCAGCTCTGCACTGTTGCAGCTTCAGAATATGCCGGTTCAGAATCTGGTGGGAGATTATAAAGCGCAGCAATCCAGCGTGATGACGCCCACCTTTGAAGTCGCACTGTATTTCAACCCGGAACGCCGGACGGCGGTGAATATTGTGCCCGGTTTGCTGGGGGTGATCCTGACGATGACAATGATTCTCTTCACGTCGGCAGCCATTGTTCGTGAACGGGAACGAGGGAACCTGGAATTGCTGATCACAACCCCGGTGCACTCGCTGGAACTGATGCTGGCGAAAATCGCGCCTTATATCTTCATTGGCTTGATTCAGGTGGGGATTATTCTTGGATTGGGCCATTTTATTTTTGAGGTGCCAATCAATGGTCCGCTGAGTCAGATCCTGTTCGGAACCCTGTTGTTTATCTCCGCCAGCCTGACATTGGGGCTTGTGATTTCGACTATTGCGCAGACGCAACTTCAGGCGATGCAGATGACGGTCTTTATCCTGTTGCCTTCCATTTTGTTGTCCGGGTTTATGTTTCCCTATGAAGGCATGCCGGTTGTGGCTCAGTGGATTGCGGAGGTGCTGCCGGCGACGCATTTTATGCGCATGATCCGGGGGGTTGTGCTGAGAGGGGCAGATTTGGCTGTTCTCTGGAAAGATGCTTTGTGGTTGTTTGGTTTTACCTTGCTGGGGCTGCTGGTGGCATCCTGGCGGTTTAAGAAAACGCTGGACTGACGAGTGCCGACTGCTGAGATCGCAAATGAAGGCAACATGCTGATATGATGCCGTTCAGTGGTCGCAAGGCCGTGTAGATGCGGTATGCAGGAGTGGGTGTGGGGAAAGGTGTTTTTTTATCAGTCTTGTCGTCTTGTCTGTTTGGCGGGATGTATTTTTATGCAACCTTGCTTCATCCATTGGATGGAGAAGCGATTTTCAGTTGGCGATTATTGCTGACGCTGCCTTTTCTGACCCTCTTCTTACTGAGCAGTCATGCCTGGGGGCAGGTCACAGACATTGCGGGACAGATTCGTAAACGTCCGCTGCTTTGGCTGGGGATTCCTTTGTCGGCTGGCCTGTTAGGGCTGCAATTCTGGCTCTTTTTGTGGGCGCCGGTGAATGGTCGGGCTCTGCCGGTTTCTCTGGGCTATTTTATGATGCCACTGGTGATGGTGGTGTTGGGCCGTCTGGTCTATCAAGATCGGCTGAGTCGGTTGCAGCAAGTTGCGGTACTTCTTGCGGGGGTAGGCGTTGCGAATAAGCTTTGGCTATCGGGTGGGTTGTACTGGGAAACCTGGGTAGTTGCGATTGGCTATCCGGCCTATTTCATGTTGCGGCGAAAAATGGGCACAGACAGCCTGGGTGGCCTGTGGTTCGATATGGCCTTGATGTTACCCCCGGTGATCTGGTGGCTTTTTATTCAGCACGACAGTCTGAACGTATTGATGCAGCATTCACAATTGATTGTCTTGGTGATCGGGCTGGGTGTACTGAGTGCGTTGGCGGTTGGCAGTTATATTGTCGCCAGCCGTTTACTGAGTTTCAGTCTGTTCGGACTGCTGAGTTATGTCGAACCGGTATTGTTGGTGATTGTGTCACTCTTGCTGGGGGAACGGATACAGGGCGGAGAGTGGATCACTTATCTTGCGATCTGGTGCGCCGTGGCGTGTTTAATACTCGATTGCGTGCGCCAGCTGTTGACCCAGCGGCAGGTCCGGCTGGCAGATGGAATGCGTGACTAAAACAACAGTGTTATCTATGCCTGTCTAGATTTGCCTATGCCTATCTACGCCCGCGAATCTCTGCGGGCATATTTCTTCAACCTTTTAATGATCCAGATACAGGTAGTTTTGCCAGCTTTTCATCCGTATGAGGATTTTACGCATCACTGCCAGATGGTGGGCATGATCGGAATAGACCGCTATTTCCATATTCGCGCCTAAAGGTAGCTTGTACTCGCTGATGTCATCGATCATTTTGAACCTGACCAGTGGTCGCCCCTGACGCATCAGGATATCTGTCCCATATAGGACACCCTGTGCCTGAGCCTGACCTTCACCAATGGCCGGAAGCACCTCAACGACCTCAGCTTTAAATGTTCTTCCCGGAATAGCCCGGAAAATGACATCGGCTTCAAAGCCGGGCTGAAGGCGTAACAGCGAATTCTGACGAAATGCCCCGATAATGAACTCATCATCGGTATTGATAAAGGTCATGACTGGACGCAGTGGGAGCGGAACAGCCATCATGCCCGGCCGGAGCAACACCTGAGTCACAAAACCATGGGTTGGCGCTCGGACGACAGTGGCATCCAAATCGAACCGGGCTTTCACCAACTGAGCTTCAATCTGGGCAATGCTGGTATTCTGCCCATTGATATTCGATTCGTAGACCAGTTTGGCGCGTCGTTCTTCAGCCTCAGCGGCATCGAGCGAGGCTTCAGCGCTTCGGTAAAACTGCTCGCGGTTATCGACATCGGCTTTCGTGAAAGCACCACGTTTATAACCGGTCGCATAGCGTCGGTATTGCTGATAGGTGCGATCTCGTTCTGCCTGAGCTTTCACTCGGGTTGACATCGCGGCTTTGTAAGCGGCTTCAAGTCCCAGCACATTCTGCTTCGTTTCTTCCAGCTGTGCTTCCAGCCGGCTCACTTCAGCCTGAAAAGGCGTCGGGTCAATTTTAAACAGCACATCGCCTTGTTTTAACGGTGAATTTGGTGTGACCGGCACCTCAATCACTTTCCCCCGGACATTCGGCATGATGGGGGTTGAAACATAGTATTCACCGCCCAGGCTGGTGTGTGGATGGTTGTAGTTCATGAACAGCACCAGCGCACCCACCAGAAAAATACCGCCAAGCACGGCTGTCGGGACGGTCCATTTATTCAGCGGGATGCGAAAGACTTTAAAGATAAAAATACAGATGGCAGCGTAAGAGAGAACCAGCAGGGTTTCCATTATTGATTGCCCTCGTCATTGTTTTTGTTTTGACTCGCAGGGTTCATTGGCTGCTGGGGGGGAGCGTGTTGTTTGAGTGCGGTCAGTTCGGTTTGCAGCAGTTGAATCTGTGTTTCCATTTTGGTGATTTGTGATTGCAGCAGCACCTGTTCATTTTGAATTTGCTGAAATCCCCAGCCTCGATCTTTTCTCCACAAGGTGGCCCATATCCATAAAAAGGGCCACAGGGCATGTAATGTGAATAAACTCACCCACCCGGCGTAGTGGATGGCATCCTGATGGGGATGTTCCCGTTCTTTGGCAATCTCATAGGGAATGTCGTGAATTGCGATGATGCCATAAAACATCACCAAGGCGACAAAGATCAGCAGTCCTAATGCAAAATAATCTAAAAACATAGAGTTACCTTAAAGTCTGAACTGTGCTCCCAAGAGTATAGCGAAAAAATAAACTTGGCAGTTGTAAGGTTTTTGACTTTAAGATTCAGTTCAGATGCGACAGGCCAGCCAATGGCTGACCTGTTCGATTGCATTTCAGATACATTGCGTCATCCAGTGTTTAGGATGCATCGTCAGCGGCTTGTTTCGCTTGTGTTATCCACTGATTAAACAGTTTCTGATGAGACTTAATCCAGCCGTTGGCATGATTTTCGATGTCCTGCTGGGAATTCTGGCCCTGACTCATCCGCATATTTTGGGCACTGACATCATTAATATCCAGCTTCATGATTTCAAACAGTTTTGCGGCGGCCGGGTTGTCTTGCGCAAATTTTTTGTTCGCCACGATCCGCATGCTGTTCATTTCAAAACCATAGTTTTTGCCGTTCGGCAGGGTCGTGTCCACATCTTTCCGCTCACCCGGTAGGGCTGAGAATGGTACTTCCAGCCAGACCACATCACGTCCCGGAACCAGGACACCACTCACCCAGTAGGGCGTCCAGGTGTAGTAAAGAATCGGCGAACCGCTCCGGTAACGGGAAATGGTATCGGCGATAATGGCAGCATAGTTCCCCTGATTGTGGGTGACTGTGTCACGCAGGCCGTAGACATCCAACTGATGTTCAATCACACCTTCACAGCCCCAGCCCGGGTTACAGCCGGTTAAATCGGCTTTGCCGTTTCCGTTCGCATCAAAGAGTTTGGCCAGTTTCGGATCTTTCAGCTGACTGATATTGGTGATGCCATATTTTTCTGCCGTCTTTTTGTCGATCAGATAACCCTGAGCAGCACCGGTAATATAATCGCCATGGCGGTAAAATTTCGTATCACCGCCGGATTTGACGTATTTATCTTTGTGCAGTGGTGACCAGTTCACTGCCAGAAAGGTGGCGTCCCCATTCGCAATCGAGGTATAGCCAACGTTATAGTCGACCTCTTTGGTGGGCAGCACATTGTATCCCAGTGCTTCTAAAGCTTTATTGACGATCAGGGTCTGAAAGGTTTCTTCCGCCACGGTGCTTTGCACGGGCTGGACGGTCACGCCCTGACCGGGCTGCTCCGCTGCGGTTGCGGTCCATGTCGTGGTACTGGCAAGCAGTGCCGCTGAGAGTGAGAGTGACTTCCACGTTGTTGTCATTGTTGTCTCCTTAAGATTGTGAATGGGTCGTCAGTTGTGGGGTTTCGTCTTTTTTGAACCGACGATAAACAAAACCAATCGGGCCGTGTTCATACCAGTGACGATAGGCTTTGCCACGCTCTGAAGCCCCCATGGCCTGAGTTAAACGGTCCAGCAGGATTGCCAGAATAACGATCCCCAGACCACCAATGGCGGCCAGCCCCATGTCCAGACGACCGATCCCCCGCAGGACCATCTGGCCCAGACCACCGACGGCGATCATCGAAGCAATCACCACCATGGACAGGGCGAGCATCAGTGTCTGGTTGACGCCAGCCATAATGGTTGGCATGGCCAGTGGCAACTGAACTTTATAGAGCATCTGCTTCGGATTCGCGCCAAAGGAATGTGCAGCCTCAATGAGTTCTTCCGGAACCTGCCGGATCCCCAGAATTGTCAGCCGGATGATCGGGGGCAAGGCAAAGATGATGGTCACCACAACACCGGGGACGTTCCCGATCCCAAAGAGCATGACAATCGGCACCAGATACACAAAGGCTGGCGTTGTCTGCATGGCATCCAGCACAGGCCGGATAACTTTGGCAGCTTTTTCGCTGCGTGCCAGCCAGATCCCGGTGGGCAGCCCAATCAGCAGGCAGAAAAAGACGGACGTCAGAACCAGGGCCAAAGTGACCATCGCCTGATCCCAGGCACCGATTGCGCCAATCAGAAGCAGCGAGATCAACGATGCGACCCCCATGCGCGGCCCTGCGATCTGCCAGGCCAGAATCATGATCAGGAAAATCATCAGGAGTGCAGGTGTTGATTGCAGTGAGGTTTGAAAGGCCGTAAGAATGTAATCAATAGGCACACTGATGGCCTGAAAGGCAGGGCGGAAGTTAGCGACCAGCCAGTTGATCCCCTCTTCAACCCAGTGGTCAAATGGAATCAACGCATCCTGAAACGGGTGCATCCAGTCGATACTCGTGTCAGCCGGGGTTGATGCGGCTTCATTCAGCCAGTCGGAACCCGAATTTGGCGTCGAACCGGCAGCATTGCCCCACGGATCAGTATTGGCGGTGTCTGCTGCTCCGGACCAGGGATCCTGTACCGGTGGCTGTTCCGGCACCGTTTCTGTGCCTGGTGCCGATGATGTGGTTTGTGTTTCCTGGCTCATGTCAGGCCTCCCGGTCTAGTGTCTGAAGCAGGCGTGCTTTGGTGATAATGCCATGGTAGTTCTGCTGCTCATCGACCACGGGTACCCCATAAGGCAGGCTGGCAACATGACCGATCAGCTCACCGACCGGCGTGTTGGGTAAGAAGGTCACCGTGTCACTGAGCAGTGCCTGTGTCAGCGGGTGGTTGGCTTTGGTGGCACTTTGTAAAGATTCAATAGAGACAATCCCGATGTACAGGTTGCGGCGGTCAACAACGATGCCAAATTCGCGATCCTGATCGTTGAGCAGTTGCAGTGCGGCGCGCGGGCCGTCAGTTTCTCCTTTTTTGATCACGGTCACCTGCTGTTTGCGGGCAATATCTTTGGCGGTGTATACGTTGGTGACATCGACGCCTTTGAAGAAAGAGCGAACATAGTCATTGGCCGGGTGGTGGAGGATTTCATCCGGCGTCCCGATTTGAACGACCTCACCGTTTTGCATGATGGCAATGCGATCCCCGATGCGCATGGCTTCATCCAAATCGTGGGAAATGAACACGACGGTGCGTTTATCGTCACTTTGCAGCCGGATCAGCTCGTCCTGCATTTCGGTTCGGATCAGTGGGTCCAGCGCGGAAAATGCTTCATCCATCAAAAGGATGTCCGGGTCATTGGCCAGTGCTCTGGCCAAACCAACCCGTTGCTTCATCCCGCCAGACAACTCGTCCGGATAAGAAGCGGCATAGGCATCGAGACCGACACGTGCCAGTGCTTTCAGCGCTGTATCATAGCGGGTGTCTTTATCGACACCGGCCAGTTCCAGTCCAAAGGCGGTATTGTCAATCACGGTCATATGTGGCATCAGTGCAAACGACTGAAAGACCATGCTGATGTTGTTTCTTCTGACGGTGCGTAACTCATCTTCAGAAATTTTGGCAATGTCTTTGCCATCCAGCAACACTTGCCCACGGGTAGGTTCTATCAGGCGGTTGAGCAGCCGGACCAGCGTCGACTTCCCTGAACCGGAGAGGCCCATGATGACGAAAATTTCGCCTTCCTGAATCGTCAGGGTGGCATCTTTGACACCCACGGTCAGACCGGTTTCTTCAAAGATGGCGTCTTTATTGAATCCCTTTTCCAGCAGTGGGAACGCCCTTTCCGGAGCGCTGCCAAACACCTTGTAAAGGTTTTTTACTTCAAGTTTGACAGTCATAAATAATGTGAGTCCTTCAAAATGAATCTTCCTCTGCAAAGAAATAATTACAGATAAACATTTGTACTCTAAACAATTATGGCAGGTCTTTCAAAGTGATAAGGGATTTATTTGACTGTTTGTCAGAACCGAATGCTTTATTATGAGTCGATTTCCTTCTATTTGTTTTATAAATAGACGATTTTTAGCTGTCTTGAGATACGTTAGATACGGAAGGAAAGTTAGATAACTATTGTTTGTGTGCGTATGATGATGTGCTTGTGTGGTGAACGGGGAGTGTAACCAGAAAACAGTTCCTGGGATCAGCTTGAAGACGTTCAAGCACAATATCGCCACCATGAAGCGCTGCAATATCGCGGATAATCGACATCCCCAGTCCGGCCCCATCGCCTCGTTCGGTATTGGCCCGGAAAAATTTTTCGAAAATCCGCTCCCGAATCGCATCCGGAATGGGCTGACCTGTATCACAAACCCGGATTGCCACCCAATCATCCGATGACAGGCTGACAGAGATATTGATGTCGGCGTTGCTTCCGGCATAGCGGATGGCGTTGTCAATTAAGTTACTGAATAAACAGGCCATCAGAATACCGTTTGCGTCCATGATGAGTGAATCAGGGCCATCCAGAGACAGGTTCTGATCTTGCTTTAATGCCAGTGGCACCAGAGAACCAATCACGTCGCGCAGGCAGGCCATCAGGTCGGTTTCACTGAATGAGAATGTATTGACACCTTCCACCCGGGCGAGCATCAGCAATTGCTGAATCAGACGGTCGGTCCGCTCAATGCCTTTGAGAATATGGGTTAAGTCGTTTTGCAGATCTTGCGGGTTATCACTGGCCAGCGCGTTTTCAGCATTTAACCGGAGCACTGCTAAGGGTGTTTTCAGTTCATGGGCAGCGGTGTGGGTAAAACGTTTTTCTCTGATCCAGGCTTTATCCAGTTCAGACAGCAGATAATTCAACTGATCAATCAAGGGTTTGAGTTCAATTGTTGGCTGAGAAACCTGAATTGCATGCAGTTTATTGATTGTGCGTCGTGACAGGGCCTGTTGCAGTTCGCCGACCGGCTGCATGATGTAGTTGACCAGCAGAATAATGGCCAGTGCCAGGCAAGGGATGAGTAATAACTGTGGAACGCCGGTTGAGAAAGCGATCTCATCAATGAGTTCATCCCGAATGGCTTCCTTCTCTGCCACGATCAGAAAAGCGGCTTCCTGATTCTGTTCAGTCAAAGGCAGGCGGATCTGGAAACTACGCCAGCGCTGATCATCAAACGAGAGCGGGTGATAGCCAATTTTATCCGGGGCGGAAAGCGGAGTCGGCGGTGCAGCGGGGGAGCGAAGCATCACCTTGCCGTCAGCACTGAGTAGCTGAAACATCAGTTTTTGTTCATAGGGATGCCCGTAAGGGGTTGGATCATCATCATCGCGTCCAGCGTGATTCGTGATCCCCTGATACCATTGCTCATAAAACTGTTCGAGCTGATTGGGCGGCATTTTTAGAAGCTGGGGGGCACTGAGGGCGAGCAATTTTGCTGACTGGCCCAGCCGTGCATCAAAGATCTCGTCAATCTCATGCTTGGATTCAGCAAAGATCAGGCTCCAGGAAATGGCGATCAGTACAGTTGCGGCTGTCACTGTCATGGTGATCAGCCGTTTTTTTAGCGACAGCATGGGGCGGATTTCAGCGATTCTCAATGATGTACCCTACGCCTCGGATATTTTTAATCAGTGAGCTGCCGAGCTTTTTCCGCAGGTTATGAATATGGACTTCAATGGCATTGTCACTGGCACTGTCATCCCAGCCATGCAGTGCCTGTTGAAGTCTGTCTTTACTCATGACCCGTCCAGCCTGTGCCACTAATGTGCTGAGAATTTTAAATTCATTGCGAGTGAGTTTCACGGGTTTTCCCTGAAAACTGACTGCGTTATTGTCCAGAGACAAAGTCAGCTCGCCCAGTTGAATTTCTGTTTCTGTGCTGCCGGACAGCCGACGGATCATCACCCGCAGCCGGGCCAGTAATTCTTCAAGCGCAAAAGGCTTGACCAGATAATCATCGGCGCCGCCATCGAGCCCTTTGACGCGGTCGTCAATGCCATCCCGGGCGGTGAGGATCATGACCGGCACCTGATGGCCCGCACGGCGGATATGGCGTAGCACCTGAAGGCCATCAATATCGGGCAGTGTCAGATCGAGAATGACGGCCAGGAAATCTTCGGTTTTCAGTGCCAGCTCAACCCCCTGACCACGCTGGAGCCAGTCGACGGTATAGCCACGACGGCTGAGTGAGGCCACCATGGACTCACCCAGCATGACATCATCTTCGATCAATAAGATGCGCATTGACTATTGCAGCTCCTTCAGTTTCTGCTGGATTTCACGCTGACGACCGGCATCGGCCAGTTTTCGTCCCGGCCGTGGTTTGGCATGGCTGGCGCGTTTGAGGTAGACCATTGCGTCGTCACGTCGGCCATCCTGTGCCAGAAAATCCCCGTAAAAGTAATTTGGATCGATGCCATCCGGGTTGATCGCCAGTGCTTTCTTCAGCATTTCTTCGGCTTTGTCATCGTCACCGAAGCCAATTGGCCACCCTGGCACTTGGTAGTATAACGTCCCCAAACTGGTATAGGCAGATCCATCCAGGGTTTTTGGATCGGTTTTGATCACGTCTTCAAGCAATGATTTTGCTTCTTTCACCAGTGGCAATGCGCCCAAGCCGCCTTTGGCACCGGCCAGACTGCTTTTATTAATCGCCAGCCAGACTTTCAGATCGGCCCGACCCGGAGATTGTTGCAAGGCTGTGTTTGTCTGGGCGATGACATTGTTCAGGCAATGTACTTTGTTGTCTTTGTTGAAGGTGTCGTACTGACATTTTGCCCACGCTTGCTGAATCTCGTTTAACGCATCGGCATGGGCAACACTGCTGAGTGACGCACCGGCCACACAAGCCATGACCAGCAGGGGTTGAACGATATTAAAAGATGGCTTTTTCATAGAACCTCCGGAGATGAATGCACTTCAGCTTTGGTAAGAAACTGGCGAATGGTGGCACTTTGTTTGCGGATTGCACCGGCAACCGCAGAGGGCAGGATCTGGTTGACCCGGACCCAGAGTTTTTCCGGCCAGCCCAGCCAGCGAACCGGGGTTTCCTGTTGCAGGCTGAGTAAGAGCTGTTCGGCAACCCATTTGGGAGGGTCGACCTGATTGCCCAGATGCTGGTTCAGTTCATTGACAGTGGTGGAGTTCAGCGCGGTGTCTGTGGCGCGGGGGGCCAGATACAACACGCGGATGCCTGTTCCATCCAGTTCACGGTCTAGCGCTTCACTAAAACGATGGAGTCCGGCTTTTCCGGCACAGTAGGTGGTATAGCCGGGGTAGCCGATGGCTGAAAAAGTTGAGCCAACGTTCAGGATCAGACCCGGGCGGGCCAGCCATTGGATCGCCTGTTGGCTCAGAAGAATCGGCACCGTCAGATTCAGATGGATTTCTTCGCTGATACTGGCGGCATCCCGCTGATTCAGCCGGGAAAACTGGTTACTCCCCGCGTTATTGATCAGGCCGTGTATGACTAATCCTTCGGTTTTCCATTGCTGGCAGCGGTCATGAACCGACTGGATGCCAGCGTCTGTATTCAGATCCGCAACCAGCGTTTTGTGTGCGGTTTCACGGGGCAGAGCCAGCTGTAATGCTTTGAGCTTACTCAGATTTCGGCCCACCAGAATCAGATTTGCCCCAGCATGTGCCAGCACGCTGGCGATCTCTGAGCCAATCCCCCCGCAGGCACCGGTGAGGACCAGATACTTCTCGTTGATATCCATCATGTATTCCTTATTCAATCCGTACTCTTTGTCAGTGTGCTTTTGGGGATGATTGTTCTGGCAGTGGCAGTGTTGCCAGCATCTGGCCATAAAGGTTATAGACCATGTTGGCACTCTCAATAATGGCCTGTTGATCAACAGGATCTGTGATTTGATTCATCAGTTGCTCAAAGGTTTTGATGTGTTCCTGATCCAACTCACTGTGTGATTTCAGGTAAGTCATGGCCTGATCCGGCAGATTCAGAATCTGCTGCACCTGTTGCGCTATCTGGCCACCAATGCTGACGCTGGTGCCTTCAAGCACCCAGACCATCCCGAAAAAACCGATTGGATTACGACGGTCAATCTGGTGGTAGAGGTAAGCCACCATCAGTTCAATGGGGGCACAGACCCGACCCTGATCGCGATTTTCCCGGACGGCGTCTGCATCAGCGCCACAGGCTTTAATGTCATTGAGGATCCAGACCTGATGGCCCATCTCTTCTTCGATGTAATGCCCGATGGCCTGACGCAGCCATTCGTAACGCTCGTCCAGTTTACCGCCACAGGCCATCAGGAGCGGAATGGTGTGTTTGACGTGGTGGTAAGCCTGAGTCAGGAAAGCGGTGTAGCCTGCCAGATCAATCCCCCCCTGCTGGCAGGCAGCAAAAATTGGGGCATCAGCCATCCGATTGCGAGCCGTTTCTGTTGCGGTAACCAGAGTTTGAAAAAATTCTGAATACATGCTGTCTCCTCGTGAAATTTGGGTGTTCTCTTGACGGTGAATTGGCGTGAGCGTAAGGCCGTCAGAGGTATGCGCGGCAATGAAAACTTCAGGTGTTGCGGGATGAGACGTTTTGTCATTCGCTTCAGGCCGCGCTTGGGTGAGTGCCGGGATGATGTACTGCTGAATGACATCTCGCTTGGGGCGACCGTTGGCAGTCATGAGTCCCGGAAACGCTGATAAGGGTTTTTCCAGCACAATCAGATTGCCAATGCGGGCATAATCCGGGAGTTGCTGATTCAGTGAATGGAGTGCCGCAGGCAGGCATTCCGGCGACGTGCTGAACAGCACACCCGTGAGCTGTATCTGGGCATCGCCAACCACGACCATTCCCATGAGCGCTGGGATGGCCTGAGCTTCGGATTCAATCCACTCAGGAGAAACATTGCGGCCGAAGGCCGTAATCAGCAGATTTTTACGTCGGCCGGTGATATGCAGGAAGCCGTCGTTGTCCAGATGACCCAGATCGCCGGTGTCAATTTCCTGATCGGGGTTTAGAGCGAGGCCCTGGTTGGAAGCCGGCTGCCCGAGGTAGCCCAGCATGGCGTTGCCACGAACCCGGACAACGCCAGATTCAGAGATGCTGAGCTGGCAATGGGGAAGCGGCTTGCCACAACTTCCCGGTTTATCATCACCGGGGAGATTGAGACTGACCACGGAGCCGCACTCTGACAATCCATAGCCTTCATAAGCTGGGATGCCCAATGCTCTGGCCTGTGTAAGCAGTGCCGGAGAGACCCGAGCGCCGCCAACCGCAACATATTGCAGCGGATTGACGACTTCAGGCTGCTGGATGGCGACCTGACAAAGCGCCATCAGCAGTGCCGGGGTCAGCACCAGACTTTCAGGCCGGTGGCAGGCCAGGGCTTGCGCAAATTGTGCCGGATCAAACTGACTGGAACCGGACAGACCGACCTGTTCACCGGGTAAGATGACTGTGGTTGCGCCCATCAGAATGGGCAGGTAAAGACCGGTGATATTTTCCAGCAGTGTCACCAGAGGTAACAGCACCAGATGTTTTTTGGGGTGGACACAGGTTGACAGACGATCGGCCAGAACCCGGCTGGTGGTGTTCAGGTGTTCCTGACTCAGGCATACCCCTCTGGGCTGTCCGGTTGAACCCGAGGTAAAGGTGATTTTCGACGTCTGTGGTGGAACAGTGCGGCGCTGTGTGACCTTCGGACAGGCATAAACGGGCAGGCCAGCAATGGTTGTACCGGCTGTATCTTCGTACGCTGGCCAGTGTCCCCAAAGCGTATCCACACTGGCTTCTGAGCAGATATGCTGAACCTGTTGCTCGGAGAAAAAAGCGGGAACCGGAATCAGGACTTTGTTGGCTGCCATCGCCGCCAAATCTGCAATGGCCCATGGGATGCCATTGTCAGCTTTCAGCGCAATATGGTTTGCCTCGAGCTGGTTTAACTGACTTGCAGCCTGAATCACTTCTTTCGCAAGCTGACTGTAACTGAGCGTGATCGGCGCGCCTGTTTGGGGGTTGAATCCGTGCATTGCCTCTGTTTCAGGTCTCAGTTCGGCGAAACGGAACAGATGTTCAATGAGATGATTTTTCATGCCTGACCTCCGAAAGCCTGTCGGACGGGGAAACGGCGCTGGTTCAGAACCGCTAAACCTGAAGACAGGCTCCCGCCGGAAATTCGGGGTTGCTGCTGATAATAAGTCCCCCAGATCGTATCCGCATTGGGTATCCGTTCTGCGGAAGCTTCGGCCAGCACGGCAGGGTTCAGTCCCAATCGTCTCATCATGGCCTGAAGTGGGCCGGTTGCGGTGAAAACACACCAGTGATAGCCACTCTGGACCAGATGTTCGGCAATCAGGGTGAAGTGCAGGGAAGACATACCTTTCGAAAAGGCTGCCAGTTGTCCGAATTCAATCAGTTCTGAACGATCAACCGTCTGACCAAACCGCTCAGACATCAGTTGCTCCGCGGGTTGATCCAGATATTGTTCCAGAAATAATTGACCGGTATCAGCGGCTTGATAGCCGCAGACCGATAACAGTTGTTCGTGCTCATCTATCAATGCCAGAAAAGCTGGCATGAAAGAATGGATACGGGCCTGAAACGCGGAGGCATAGCGGGAAGCGATATAACGTTCTGTTTTTTCACGAAAAGGATGATCTCTATCAATATGCACCAAGGTTAACTTATTAGAATGGTTGTGATTGCCCATCGCATATTCCCTCTGAAGGTGTGTATCACCACTTTAGAATGGGAAACTTAAGAAAGTCTTAAGGCAGAAAAATAGGTGTGAAATTCGCATAAGCATAAAGTTGTTATGCGTTTGATGTATCTATTTTTGTGATGTTTTCTTGATCTGGTATTTGTGAGGCAGGTTCAAGTACTCCGCTGGTAGGGCCACTTTATTGAGGTCTATGTCAATTTTTGACATGGATTTTACGTTTAACATAAATGTCACACCGTGATTTTTTATTGTCATATTTTGTTGCGATGATGGCGGCCGGGGAAAGGAGTACAAGACCGCATGAACATGAAAATTCGTCCAAACCATCTTGAGCCCATGGGATTCGAAGAGTTTTCCCGGTTGATCGATTTGATTCCGGCATCCCGTAGCCCGATGAAAGTGGAGCCGCTGCTGGGGGCTTTCACGACGCGAGCGACTGTTGGTCGTGAAGGCCGAGTGATTGATTTGTCTTCTGAGACTCAGATTCGGACAAACAGATTACGTCTTGTAAATGGTTACTAAGTCCGGTGAGCCAGTCATCATGGTAACCAAGCAGTATTGCTGACCAAACTGTATTGGTGACGGAAACTGCTTTTGCTTTGAACCGTCTGAGTCTGTGTTTAAGAAACGTACCGGCACTTTTCGGCTGGTTCGGTGATTTTCTGCTTCATTGTCCCTATTGAGTTCCTATGTCTCTGTACCCGTTTCCGGGTTCTGCGCCTGAGGCTGCCAGTTCGGCCGTTATCCCTCCAATCTTCATCTGCCTCAATCCACAGTGATGTTTCTGGTGGTGAATCTTGTTGTCGCATTATTTTCGATACATCTGGTTGCGTAGAGTCAGCTAAGCTTCTTTTGATACAGGTCATGACCTTATGAGGAGCGAAACATGGGCATTATTTCCTGGATTATTCTTGGCCTCATCGCTGGGGCGCTTGCGAAATGGCTGATGCCGGGTAAAGACGGGGGCGGTTTAATCGTCACGATGGCGCTGGGGATCGTCGGGGCGTTTGTCGGGGGCTGGGTTGGCAGTTTAATTGGCTTCGGGCCGGTCACCGGGGTGAATATCGGTAGTATCATCACGGCAACCGTTGGGGCATTTATCGTTTTGTTTATCTACAACAAGTTTATTCGTTCTTAGCGCACCCGGTTGTGATCTCATCTGAGAAGCGAAGCCGCTCATTCAGAGCGGCTTGAGGTGCGATTGATCAGTACTTTTGTATTGGCTACTTGTGTTGATTGAGCTTTGCCAGCAGGTCATTTTTGACGATCTCAAGGGCAGACAGCGCTATTTCGGGTTCAATCTCATGGGTTTCAAGCAGATAAATCAGATCCACAGCCAGTTGAACCTCTTTCGGCGCGTCGGCAAGAGAAGGTTGTTCTGACGAGGGGGGGTTTGACGGTTTTTCTTGTTTTTTTGTCATCATATCTCCTGAACATCGGACATTGTGCCGGGTTGAGTCGGTTGACGGTGAGGTTGATGAACCGCCAGCGCGGCTAAAAAGAGCTGCGCATGGATATCAACCAGCTGTTGATGGTCATCACGATAGCCGCCACCGACAACAGCAGCCAGTGGGATAGCGGCATCGTGACACTGCTGAATCACCCGCTGATCCCGCCGAAAAATGCCTTCCGTCGTGACCTGAAAGTAGCCCAGCGCATCATCCTGATGAATATCAACACCGGCATCGTATATCACCAGATCAGGTTGATGCTGGGCCAGAGCTAGCGTCAGAACGGCTCCGAAAGCAGACAAATAGTCTTCCGTGCCTGTATCACGAGGCAGGGCCAGATCAATGTCTGAATCGGGTTTCCGGGCTGGAAAGTTTTTATCACAGTGAACAGAAAATGTAATGATGTTGCTGTCATCGGCCAGTAACGTCGCCGTGCCGTCGCCCTGATGAACATCACAGTCTACAATCATGACTTTATCGATACCGGGTAGCGTCAGCGCATGCCGTGCTGCAAAAGCCAAATCATTGACCAGACAGAAACCACTGCCAAAGTCGTGGTGGGCATGGTGATACCCTCCGCTCAGATGCAGGCTGATGCCATATTGGTGAGCCAGATCAACGGTCAGTCGGGTGCCGGCGGTTGAGGTCAGTGTTCGTTCAATCAGCTGCGGGCTCCAGGGAAAGCCAATACGACGCATCTTTGCTGCGGGCAATGTATTGTGAATCAGATGGTCGATATAGTCGGCCTGGTGCAGGGTTTTCAGTTCCGCAGCGGTGGCCGGTTCCGGCTGGAAGAAACGGACATCGGCCCAGTGCTGAATGCGCATCTCCTGAGTGAGATGCAAGTATAGCCGGTGATACTTGGTGATGGGGTATCGGTGTTTCGGCGGCAGGACCAGCTCTGAGTAGACGGGATGGTAGACCAGTGGCAGCATGGTTTATCCTTGACGTTCCCGGCGGACGATCGCCTGTTCGATGCCTGCCATCGCCTGCTGGCAGCGGGCAAGACGGCCTTCCAGCGCGATGAGCTGTTGTTGCAATGGCTGGCGCTGATTCACTTGCGTCGCCTGCTCCAGTTCAAAGGTTTTATCTTTGACCATAGCGGCTAAACGTCTTTCCCAGTCCTGATGCTGCGCCAGCTCATCATAAAGCTGATGCAGGCTTTTTCGCTGCTTCACCACGTATTTGGGTTCTGCTTCACGAATCTGTTTGGTGGCCATTTCTCGCTGGATGGCCTGGATTTGCGTCAGGATTTTTTCGCAGACATAACTGGCTCTGGCAATTTGCAGGTTGCCTGCCGTTTGTTCTTTCTGTAAGGCGGAAATTTCCTGCTGGATTTCGCGGATGCAGGGCAGCAACAAACGCGCCCGACAGTGAAACAGCTGATGATCGAAAAGTGGTTTATCACTTTCTCCCCGCTGATGATCCAGTGCCGTGGCCTGAGGGATCAGTTGTTCAACCAAGGTCGAAAGACGGCTGAGATCGGTCGCCACGATATTCTCCTTATCGTTCGATGTTACTGCCAGGCCTGCCATGCCAGCCGGGCCGCCAGAATGACGACAACGGTGACAAAGACCGGACGAATAAACTGGCTGCCGAAACGGATTGCAGAGTGCGCGCCGATATAGGCGCCCAGCATCAGGCAGACCCCCATGGTTAAACCTAAAGCCACATTGATATGGCCAAGTATGGCAAAAGTCACCAGTGAGGTCAGGTTACTGGTGAAGTTCATGGCTTTTGCCAGCCCTGAAGCCAGCAGAATGTCCAGACGATACAACGCCATGTTGGAAACCGTCCAGAAAGCGCCGGTGCCCGGCCCGGCAAGGCCATCGTAAAATCCCAGACTGGTTCCCTGAATCCATTGCTTGCGTTTAAAGCGTGGGCAAGGGGTGGGGAGTTTATGGCTGTCCCCTTTGGGATGAGGATGCCAGATGGTATAGACCGCCGTTGCCAGAATGATCAGTGGCAGGACTTTTTCCAGCCAGTCAGTACTGATGATGTCCACAACCAGTGTGCCGGCAATCGCGCCAATCAGGGTTGCCAGGAAAGATGTTTTCCAGAAAGACGGGGAAAAGAGCTGCTTTCGGTAATATGTCAGCGCAGCCGTAGAAGACGCGAAGGTTGCGGCCAGCTTGTTGGTTCCCAAAGCAATATGTGGCGGCAGCCCTAATGACAGCAGTGCCGGGACGGTCAGCATGCCGCCACCGCCGGCAACAGCGTCGATAAAACCAGCGGCTAGCGCAACCAGACCGAGGACGAGCATCATGCTCGGATCAATCATTTCAATCATGAATTATCGTTTTCATTTGATGGCGTGTTCAATGACGCGTTTCAATGGGGGCAATGAATCGAGCAGTGCTTTGCCGTAACGTCGGGTAATGACCCGACGGTCGAGCAGGACAACTCTACCAAAGTCCTGTTCTTTTCGCAGCAGTCTCCCGACCGATTGAATCAGCTTTTTGCTGGCTTCCGGGACTGCAATCTGTAAAAAGGGGTTACCGCCGCGACTTTCAATGTATTCGGCATGGGCCTCTTCAACAGGGGACGTGGGGACTGCAAACGGAATCTTTGTAATGATCAAATTCCTCAGCAAGTGGCCCGGTAAATCGAGACCTTCAGAAAAACTGCCGGTGCCAAATAACACGCTGACTTTACCTTGTTCACAGTGACTTTTGTGCTTTTCCAGCAGTGATGTTCGGGATTCTTCGCCCTGAACCAGCAACGCCCAGCCATTTTTTTCACATTGTGGCCGGATGGCTTCCGCGACTTTGTTCATTTGCCAGTAGGAGGCAAACAGCACCAGACTGGCCGTTTCCCCCTCCAGATATTCAGGGAGGGTTTTGATCAGTAAATCTGTGAACTGTTCAGCCTGTGGTTCATATTGCATGTGTGGGATCACTAAGCGGCCATTATTCTCATAGTCAAATGGCGAGGCCAGTGCCAGAAAGCGTGCGCCTTCATTTTCCTGGATGCCGGCCTGACGGCAGAAATAGCTGAACTGGTTGAGTGCCCGCAGTGTGGCAGAAACCAGAATTGCGCCGGCAGCACGGCTCCAGAGCAGTTGATCGAGCCGGTATCCGATCTCCAGAGGGGAAACCTGCACAATATAATCCCCTTCCTGCTCAGGGCTTTTTTCAAGCCAACGGGCCAAAGGCGCGCCTTTTTCTTTGTCTGGCTGGGCCATCAGGGTCCAGACTTTTTCCAGATTCTCCAGACGTTGCAGGTAGAAACCTGACTCGGTCAGTGCCGGCTCTGCGGCCCGGGCCGGTACATCGTCATCTTTGAGTCGTTCGGTGATCATCTCGTGGATTTTTGCCAGCGACTGCCGTGCTTTTTTGCTGGCATCCCGGCAGCCCTGGGCTTCTTCTGCCAGCCATGCGGGGAGTTCGCCATGAGGGAAACGGTAGCTGCCATCTTTACTGAAAACGGCTGGATCGACCTGGCCGGATAACTGTCTCAGGGTGGGTACAAGATGCTGGATCGACTCCTGAAGTGTGGTCTGAAAGCGTCCGGACTTTTGTCGGTCGGCCAGTTCAGCCAGTTTACTGACCGTCTGATTGAGTTTCTCAAGCCAGTTGCTGGCCCCTTTCAGGCTGGCTGCGGCGGCAGAAAAGTCTCGGGCGACCTGAGGTAAATGATGGGCTTCGTCAATGGCATAGATGGTCTGCTCTGGCTCCGGCAGAATGATCCCGCCCCCCAGTTCCAGATCGGCCATCAAAATAGCATGGTTGGCGATCACAACGTCGGCTTTATCCAAGTGTTCCCGCGCCTTAGCAAAAGGGCAGTGGCGATGTTTTGCCATGCCTGAGTGACAGCTGTGTTTGTCGGAGACGATCTGCTGCCAGACACGATCCGGGATGGCAGTTGGCCAGCTATCCCGGTCGCCGTCCCATTTATTCTGCTGCCAGGCGGTCAGCATGCGTTTCAGCAAACTGAGATCTGATTTTTTGGGTTTCTCCTGCCAAAGTGCTACCTGGCCGTCATCTTGCTGACCTGAACAACAGGCTTCCAGTTTGTGGCTACAGCAATAACGCTGTCGACCCTTTGCCAGAATAAAACTAAATTCTTTCGGGAAAATTTGCGCAAACAGCGGTAAGTCCTTCTGAACTAACTGCTCCTGAAGCGCGACGGTCGCTGTCGCAATGAGTACTTTCTTATTATTAAAAAGCGCGAAAGGGACGCACCCTAGTAAATAGGATAAAGATTTCCCGATGCCTGTCCCGGCTTCAGCAACCAGCATTCTGTTTTTGGCGTGGTATTCACCCGCCAGTGTTTTGGCAATTTCTGCCACCAGATAATTTTGTGCACGACGGGGAATGAAATGCTCCAACTGTGCACTGAGGTTGGCATAGCTCTGTTTAATATCAGTTTTTATCTGGTTGTGTAACATTGCTGAAACTTAATATTGGCAGGGGCGGGCAGTATAACATGAAGCGCTGTCAGAGGGATGCCCGGTTGTTTGCCGGGAAGTTTTGATATGAAATGAGATTTCCCTCACGAAATAAGATTGAACCCCAGTTTAACCAGGGGTGAGTTAACATTGAATTGATTGATTTGGCTACATATTTAATTTTTTATGGTGTTTAATTCTTTAAATTGCGCTTATTTGTTGATTTTTTGGGTTTAAAATACTGTTTTTTATTGTTATTAAGAAAGGTGAAAGTAGCGGGTCTGATGTTGTCTATTGTTAAAAATTTGCCATAAATTCAATTTAACCCATTGATTTAAAAGCTTGTATAAGAAATTTGTTGTTACAATGTGAGAATTTGACATCACGATTCATTCTCTGTCAGGATGAGTTCCGCAAGTTACGCCATCTTGGCATGGTCTGTTTTGCTCTGAGTTACTGAGCTTTGTGTGACCTGCCAGGAAGGGAAATAAGAAAAGCAATAGGGATTCTGGAAATAGGAATTCCATCCATAAGAAAAGGCAGTGGATATCATGAAAAAAACGCTTATTGCACTATCTGTACTCGTGGCTGCAGGCTCTGCAAACGCTTCTGTTAACCTGCTGGACCAAGACGGTGTGATCGTCGACCTGTCAGGTTCTGCTGAAGTTCAACTGTACCAAGAGCTTGTAAAGAAATCTGAAGATAAAGATCCAACTATCCGTCTGGATGATGGTGACATCACACTGAACACCACTATTCCTGTTGGTAATAACCTGAATGCAGTTGCTGGTCTGAGTCTTGATCTGTCAAACACTGATTTAGAAGGCAACACTAATGATTTCTTCGTTGATGAGCTGTATGCTGGTTTCCAAGGTGAATTCGGTACGCTGACTTTTGGTCGCCAGTACCTGATTTCTGATGACGCAGGTATCGGTAAAGACTACGAAATGGGTCTGGGCCAGCTGGATCTGGGTAAAACTCAGGGTAGCGAAGTTGCCAAATATGTTTACGACAACGGTCAGTTCTACTTCGGTACTTCTTACGACGTAAATCAGGACAATAATGGCGGTATCTGGGATGCGCGTCTGGGTGCACGTTTTGCTGGTCTGGACGTTCGTGGTTATTACTACACTTCTGAAGATGTTAAAAATAAAGACTTGAACCCTGCAGGTCTGGGTAACGAAGTTGATGGTTACAACATCGAAGCTGAGTACGTCTTTGGCGCATTTGCATTCGCCGGTTCTTACGGTAACGTTGATGTCACTGATGGTCTAACCAAAGCTAGTGGCGATGTTGATCTGATTGAAGTTGCTGGTTCTTACACCATGGGTAAAAACACTTTTGCTCTGGGTTATGTACGAGCTGACTCAGACGGTGATACTACTGACGACGTTTACGCAAACGTGACTCACCAGCTGCACAGCAACGTAAAAGTTTATGCTGAGCTGGGTTGGGCTGACGGTGACAACACTGATTACGACCTGGGTTATGTCGCTGGTATGGAAGTACTGTTCTAAGAACGGTTCTGATTACACAGATACTGCAAAAGCCGCCGTTTAGGCGGCTTTTTTGTATTGTGTGTCTTGTCCTGAAACTTGTCCTGAAATAAGTTGTCGTGTAGGAGGCGTATCTCTGGGCAATTTATTTCAGAACAACTCTTCTCAGGACAGCTTTTCTCAGAACAACTTTTCTCAGAAAAAATACACTCATGCGAGTGAGCAGAATGAACCGGTTTTTTCCAGGAAAGATGAGCATTGGTTCCTGCGAGGTTCACAACGATAAGAAGATTAACGATGAAAAAATTAGCGTTACTGGCAGCTTTGCTGGTTGCCAACGTGCAGGCGGCAACGCTCTCGGTGGGAGACGGCATTGAACTCCTGGTGGTCGATGGGAAGGAAGTGAATGAATCGCTTTGGTCCCGCACAACGGAAATTGAGTTACCGGCGGGACAACATCAGATAGTGCTGCGCTATGACCGGGAGTTGAAAAACGGTAGCCGGAACAGCATTTATACGACCCGGCCTTATCTGTTTGAACTGATGATGCCAGAACAGGATGTGCGTATTGAATTGCCTGCGCTGGTTGCATACAGTCAGGCTCAGGCTTATTTCCAGCGTGGCCCGGAATGGACCATCGTGCTGGCAGATGGCAGCCAACGAACTTTACCTTTTGTTGAAATGAAAGGGGATGGCGTTGCAGCATTCAGTGACATGGAAAAGCTGGTGGGGGAATATAACCGTCAGCATGGCATTACTTTTGAGCAAGGTTATGCGGTCGATCTGCAGCAGGCTGTTGTCGAAGTGAAGCAGGATGGTCAGGTCGAAATTTCCGGTGATGCTTTAGCACAGCTCAAACTGTGGTATAGCAAAGCAAAACCAGAAGAAAAAGCCGCCTTTAAAGCCTGGATGGCGAAACAGCCTTAAAAGCGAATTGTAGGGTACACTGAGCCATCGCCAGAGTGAGATTCAGCGCTGGTGATGGTATTTATTATGAGACTGGCACTGCTGGCAGCGCGGCTGAGCAGGGTCTTTATCGAGAATATTTATGCCAATCGGCTCTTCACAGTCAGCGCAAATCCCGTAGAGATCTAACCGCATTGCACAGAGGGCAGCATCAATGGCTTCGAGGCGATTGGCTTTTTGGCGCAACGAAGGATTGATACTTTGTGCCGCTAAAGTCAAAAGCTCATTTGCCGTTTTTTCTGCTGTTGTCACAAGACATGCCGCGTCTAACTCAGCATAGAGTTCTGCTGAAAGGGCTTCATATTCTTGTTCAAGCCGGACTGTTTGTTGTTTCAGATACTCACTATTCATAGTGGCACTCCATTGTAGACTGGATCACAGTCTATGCCGAATTTCTGTCCTGATACTGATATAAGTCAAACCAGATGCAAAATAACCCTTCTTTTTGTCGGTTTTTGTAATCTATCGAATGCTTTATAGTGCTGTGCGGTTTTTATGTGGCTGAATTGCTGCTTTTTATTACATTTCAGTGTCTTAAGACGAGAAGAAAGGAAGATAGAATGGATCATCATTTTAAAGAACCCTATAATCTGAAGTACTTCTTTGGTTTTTTGGTGGCGATGCTGTTGCCGACGCTCCCAGCAAGCCTGACCTGGTTAGGGATTCTGAGCCACTAATCTGTCTGCTATGGCAGGCTGAGCCGGCTCAGGCTAAATGTAAAAGAGAGGGAATGTGAAACAACTGTTCTGGCGAACGCTATTGCTGGTTTCAGGCTGGTGTTTCGTGATTTTAGGTGTGTTGGGCATTTTCCTTCCTCTTTTACCCACCACAGTATTTTTGCTGCTCGCCAGTGCCTGCTTCATGCGAGGCTCACCTCAGCTACACAAATGGCTGCACAGCCACCCCCATTTCGGACCCGTGTTAGAAAACTGGCATCAGCACCGGGCTATCAGCACGAAGGTCAAGCGACGGGCGAATCTGATGATAGTTCTCAGTTTTACCCTTTCCGTCTTTATTGTGCCTGTGAATTGGGTCAAAGTCTTACTTATTGTTATTGCAGTGGTTTTACTGATCTGGTTTAACCGTCTTCCGGTTCGGGAGCCGGATAGCCTGTGAGTGCAGTGGCTGATGGCTCAAGCGGTTCGCCATGGGTTTCTTTGCATCAGCAAGGACAGGACGATAGTTGCCCATCACAGCAAAAATCACTACTATTTGCGCTTAATTCGCTCGTCATACCGATTTGATTGGGTATGCGCGACCAAATTTCTAAATAACCTGCTGTGTGCAGTACAGCAGATGGAAGAGACTATGAGCCAAGTAAAGACTGTTCAAGACGACTTCAGCCTGATTAAAAACAGTATCAAGACGATTCCGGATTATCCAAAACCAGGTATTCTGTTTCGGGATGTGACCAGCTTAATGGAAGACCCGGAAGCCTATCAGGCGACCCTGCAGATCTTTCATCAGCAATTCTGTGATAAAGGCATTACTAAGGTCGTTGGCACAGAGGCTCGTGGTTTCCTGTTTGGTGCGCCATTAGCACTGATGCTGGGTGTCGGTTTTATTCCTGTGCGTAAGCCGGGTAAATTGCCTCGTAGCGTTATCAGTGAAAGTTATGAACTGGAATATGGCCAGGATACGTTGGAAATTCATACCGATGCTATCGTTGAAGGGGATAAGGTACTGCTTGTCGATGATCTGCTGGCAACCGGCGGGACAATTGATGCGACCACCAAGCTGGTTCGCCGTCTGGGCGGGATTGTGGAAGACGCTGCGTTCGTAATTAACCTGCCTGACATTGGCGGGCAGCAGCGGTTGCGTGGTCTGGGACTGAATGTCTTCAGCATTTGTGATTTCGACGGGCATTAATCTGTCGGAATCACTCATATCAGCTGGAGGAGGTTATCTTTGTGGTCAAAACGTTAGCATGAAAGACGTGAAAGCATAAACTCCTCCGGACTTCTCTCGCGCCATAAATTTCCCTGTGCTAGCATGTCCGACTGGATTCAGTAGGCTGACAATCGCCACTGAATGATCGTGTTCTGTAGGATTTATCACCATGAGTTATCAGGTTCTGGCACGCAAATGGCGGCCACATCGATTTGAAGATGTGGTGGGCCAATCCCATGTCCTGACGGCGCTGACCAATGCGCTGACACATAACCGACTTCATCATGCCTATCTGTTCAGTGGAACCCGGGGCGTCGGTAAAACGACGATTGCCCGACTATTTGCCAAAGGACTGAACTGCGAACAGGGGATTACGGCTTCTCCTTGCGGACAATGTCATACCTGTCAGGAAATTGATCAGGGGCGTTTTGTCGATTTGCTGGAAATCGATGCGGCTTCGAGAACTAAAGTTGAAGATACTCGTGAGTTGCTGGATAACGTTCAGTATCAACCTGCACGCGGACGGTTTAAGGTTTACCTGATTGACGAAGTGCACATGCTGTCTCGTCATAGTTTTAACGCCTTACTGAAAACGCTTGAAGAGCCGCCAGAGCATGTGAAGTTTATTCTGGCAACCACAGACCCTCAGAAATTACCGGTGACGATTCTGTCACGTTGTCTGCAGTTTCATTTGAAACATCTGGATAATGTCCAGATTCAGCAGCAACTTGATCATGTTCTGACCGCAGAAGGGATCAGCTTTGAAGCCAAAGCGCTCAGCCTGTTGGCCAGAGCTGCCGAAGGCAGTATGCGTGATGCGCTGAGCCTGACCGATCAGGCCATTGCACTGGGCAATGGTCAGGTTCAGTCTGATACCGTGGCAGGGATGCTAGGCACCCTCAACACGGAACAGGCACTCTATCTGCTGGAGGCGATGGCGCAAGGTCAGGCAGAACCCGCGATGGCGTGCCTCGCGGAACTGGCTGCGGTAGGCGTCGCGTGGGATAGTCTGCTCAGTGAAATGGCAGCCCAGTTGCACCGCGTTGCCATGTATCAGGTTTTGCCGGCTTCACTGGATGCGTCTTTACCGGATGCGGAGCGTATTGTTCAACTGAGCCAGCTGATGCCGCCCCAGGATGTCCAGCTCCATTATCAGATTGCGCTTCAGGGCCGGCAGGATTTACCGCTGGCGCCTGATGGTCGTACCGGGCTGGAAATGGTGATGTTGCGGATGCTGGCTTTTCGGCCGGTGGCGGCCGGGACATTGATGCCGCAGCCAATTGCTGTGCCTGCTGCTGCCCCCGAGTCCAGCCCTTCGGCGCCGCAGGTAAGGCAACCGGCACAACCTGTTCCGCAAGCCGTACCGGTACAAACTGCACCGCCACAGATGCACTCAGCAACTGAACCTCAGTCGATGCAGCATCAAGCTGCCACACCGACGTCAGGCGTCTCGGTATTAGGAGCAGCAGTATCAACCGAAGCGCCACAGCCGGAACCTGCATCAGAATCTGCACCAGAACCTATGCCTGAACCTGCGCCAACACCGCAGCCATCATCACCGGCTTCCGGATTGCTGGCCGCCAGAAATAAGCTTCGCAGTAAAGCAAAGCGTGGGCAGGAGTCTACTGAGCCAAAAAAGGCTGAACCGGCGTCCGTTAAAAAACCTGCGACTAGCGTGCTGGATCGGATTTCGAACCAGCATGCCAGTCGTCGCTCACAGCAGACTGGACAACAGACGGCGCCGGTGAACGCAATGCAACCTTCACAACCGAAGCCTGTTGAAGAATATCAGTGGCAGCCGGTCAGTCAGCCTGAAGTGGATCATCAGCCTGAAGTTGTGGTTGCCCCGACCGCGCTGAAGCAAGCGCTGGAGCACGAAAAAACGCCTGAAATGGCGAAACAGCTTGTCAGTGAAGCGGCAAATCAGGATAGTTGGTCCGACATGGTGACGAAGCTGAATGTCGACCGTCTTGTTCAGCAATTAGCATTGAATTCTGCAATGGTGCTGGAAGAGCAACAGCTTACCCTGCAATTGCGCCCCTCTCAGCAACATCTGGATACACCGAAAGCCAGAGCGCAACTTTCCGCGGCACTGGCTGAAATGCTGGGACAAGAGATAGAATTACAGATAGAACTCAGTGATAAAGGGCGGACGCCGCTGGAATGGCGGGAGTTCCTTTATCAACAGAAATTGGATCAGGCTAAAGTGAGTCTGCAGCAGGATCCGAACGTTTCCTTCATTTGTCAGCGATTCAGTGCTGTACTGGATGAAGAAAGCGTAAGACCCGTCTAATAAATGAACCAGACCCATAGAGAGAGAAGATATGTTTGGTAAAGGTGGTATGGCGAACATGATGAAGCAGGCGCAGCAAATGCAAGAGCGCATGCAGAAGATGCAAGAAGAAATCGCCAACATGGAAGTGACTGGTGAAGCTGGTGCCGGCATGGTGAAAGTGACACTGACTGGCAGCCATAGTGTGCGTCGTGTTGAGCTGGATGACAGCCTGATGGAAGACGACAAAGATATGCTGGAAGATCTGATTGCTGCTGCATTCAATGATGCTGCACGTCGTATCGAAGAAGCTCAGAAAGAAAAAATGGCCAGCGTGACAGGCGGTATGAACCTGCCAGCCGGCTTTAAGATGCCTTTCTAATCAATGCGCACCAGTCCGTTACTTGAGCAGTTGATGGACGCGCTGCGCTGCTTGCCCGGCGTCGGGCCAAAGTCTGCGCAGCGTATGGCCTTCAGTCTTTTGCAACGCAACCGTCAGAGAGGCCTGCAATTGGCTGATGTGTTGGGTAAAGCCATGACTGAAATTGGCCATTGCCGTGATTGCCGCACTTTTACAGAAGAAGATGTGTGCGCAATTTGTGAGAATCCGCGCCGTCAGGAAAGCGGGCAGATCTGTGTGGTGGAAAGCCCGGCTGATATTATGGCCGTTGAAGCCACCGGACAATTCTCCGGCCGCTATTTTGTGTTGATGGGGCATTTGTCACCCCTGGATGGCATCGGTCCGAGTGATATCGGGCTGGATATGCTGGAATACCGTTTGCAAAATGAGTCGATCGCAGAGCTGATTCTGGCGACTAATCCGACGGTCGAGGGAGAGGCAACCGCACACTATATTGCTGAGCTATGTCAGGCCTATCAGGTGCCAGCCAGTCGTATCGCCCATGGTGTCCCTGTGGGCGGCGAGCTGGAGCTGGTCGATGGGACAACATTGTCCCATTCGATTGCCGGACGGCAGAAGCTGTATTAAATCACATATGTCTGTGGCGAATTTTAAAACCGACGTTTATCGTCGGTTTTTTCGTTAAGGAATGGCATTCAGGACTTGTGAACGGGTATTCAGTCCGGTTAACAAAACTGATTTTTTTCCCATCATATCGACCCGGTTACTCTGCTCTGCATTGATCTGAAAATATTGATAAATAGACTGGATCTGTTCTGCGTTAAACGCGCTTTCATCCCCGGTTTTCAATTCTGAAAATTGTTCCGGACGAACCTGCAGATAACCACCGCTAACCTCCCAATAGCCGGATTCAGTGATCGTCAGATGAAGTTGTGTGTGATTCTGATTGGTCATGGTCATGCGGGTGACTCGTGAATAGCTATGGTTCGGCAAGAACAGAACCAGACTTTTTTCTGTCAGTTTTTTCAAGTGGCTAAGGCCGGGAACTGCCGTTGAAGCCACGTTGGTGACGGTGTAGGACTCCCAGTCATGGGATGCCAGGAAACGGTTCAGCCGATGATCGCTCTTGAAAAAGTAATAGAGACTACCGAAGAGGATCAGTGCCAGTAAAACCAGCAGGGCCGCCGGAATGTATGTTTGATTCACCTCGGAGCGGGTTACAGAACGCGGCATGGCGGCTCCCTTTCCTTGTTCAGTGTCACAATGGTGAGTGTCATATTTTTCCGGTAGTCAGCCGGTTCGTAAATCAGATTGATCCAAAGCTGGTTGTGTTCCCCGCCGGTCACAATGACTTTGGCCGGAACGGGTGTCTGACTGGGACTGTCAGCTTGGCGGTGAGTTTCAATACATTGTCTGATCAGCGGATACCATGCATCGGTGATGGTGGTCTCATCAGGGATAAGGACGGGTATCCCTTGATATCTGAACGCCAGGTAGAATGCGCTGGAAGTCGGCGGTTGGCTCAGGTAAGCCCAGATGGGCAGCACAATACATAAGAGCAACACGGCGATCCTGCTGAACAGATATCGGGGCTGACGGATGTCTGTTCGGTGTTCGTGATTGAGTGCGGATGAGCTTGCCGGGTTGGCCGGCGCTGAATCATTTTCTAAAGCCTGTTCATCGGATGGCGCTGTCTTGGTTGGAGCAACTGTGGCAGGCACAGTCGTATCCGGAACAATGATGTGTGAGTCAAGGATAGCATCCGGTGCCTGTTCATTGTGTTGTGTGTGCTTGGGCTGAGTTTCATCTGGGTCGTCGGAGGGGTCATCAATCCGATCGACACTGGCAATCATTTGGTAGCCACGTTTCGGGATGGTTTTGATAAATGCAGGAGAGCGGGTTGAATCTTTCAGGTATCGTCGCAGGGTCGAAATGGCTTGCGTCAGACTGGAATCATCCACTTCGAATCCTTGCTCCCGCCAGATATAGTCATACATCTGCTGCCGGGAAATAATTGTTCCCGGTTCTGCCAGCATCCGGTGTAATGCCCGGCTTTCATTGATCCCTAAATGGATGGCGTCTTCTTCAGACTGAGTGTTGTCGATCAGGCTATTGTGGTGTGGTGAAAAGATAAATCTTTTTCCAATCAGGAATTTATGGTGTGTCTGTTCCATGCCTAACCTATTCGTTTAATGTGTTATTTTTTTCTGGAACGCTGACAACAGTATGAATCGTTCAGTGATAATCGAACAGAAATTTAGCCGGCAGGTCTTGAAAATGATTGGCGTGCCCATATCTAGGTTTCAGTAATGACGTAAACATGGATTACGGAGTTCAAATGAGCGAGCAAACCCTGGAAAAGAATAAAGAGACACGTGGCTTTCAATCTGAAGTGAAGCAATTGCTTCATTTAATGATCCATTCACTGTACTCAAATAAAGAGATTTTTTTACGGGAGCTGATTTCCAATGCTTCCGATGCGGCGGATAAACTGCGTTTTCGTGCGCTTTCCGCCCCTGAATTATATGAAAATGATGGCGAACTGGCTGTTCGTCTGTCCTTCGATGAAAAAGCCGGTACGGTGACGATCAGCGATAACGGTATCGGGATGACCCGTGACGAGGTGATTGAACACCTGGGTACTATCGCAAAATCGGGGACGAAAGACTTTTTCGCCAAGCTGAGTGAAGAGCAAACGAAAGACTCACAACTGATTGGTCAGTTTGGTGTGGGTTTCTATTCTTCCTTTATCGTTGCTGATGCTGTGACGGTGAACACCCGTGCAGCGGGTGCAGCCGTAGATCAGGCGGTGTGCTGGCATTCAACCGGTGAAGGCGACTACACCGTTGAAAATATCGAAAAAGCGACGCGCGGAACTGAAATTATTCTGCACCTGCGTGAAGATGAAAAAGAATTCCTGAGCGAATACCGCCTGCGCGATATCATCAGTAAATATTCGGATCACATTGGGATTCCGGTCCTGATGGAAACGGCCGAACGCGATGAGGAAGGCCAGGAAACCGGTAAGAAGTGGGAGCAGGTCAATAAGGCCCAGGCACTGTGGACTCGTAGTAAATCTGAGATTTCAGATGAAGAATATCAAGAGTTCTACAAGCATGTTTCTCATGATTATGCTGAACCACTGAGCTGGAGCCACAACCGTGTGGAAGGCCAGCAAGATTACACCAGCCTGCTGTATATTCCGTCAAAAGCGCCGTTTGACTTATATAACCGTGACAGCAAGCATGGCCTGAAACTGTATGTACAGCGCGTTTTCATTATGGATGACGCTGAACAGTTCATGCCGATGTACCTGCGCTTTATGCGTGGTCTGATTGATTCAAATGATCTGCCGCTGAACGTGTCCCGTGAAATCCTGCAGGATAACAAGGTCACGCAGGCGCTGCGGAAAGCCTGTACCAAGCGCGCATTGTCGATGCTGGAAAAACTGGCGAAGAAAGAAGACGACTATCTGCGCTTCTGGACCGAGTTCGGTCAGGTACTGAAAGAGGGTGCGGCAGAAGATTTCGCAAACCGTGAAAAAATTGCCGGCCTGTTGCGTTTCAGCACGACTCACAATGACACTGCTGAGCAAACTGTGTCTCTGGCAGATTACGTCAGCCGGATGAAAGAAGGTCAGGACAAGATTTACTACATCACGGCAGACAGCTTCAATGCGGCGAAGAACAGTCCTCACCTGGAGCAGTTCCGCCGGAAGGGGCTGGAAGTTGTGCTGATGCATGACCGCATCGATGAATGGCTGATGGGTTACTTGCCTGAGTTTGACGGGAAGCAGTTCCAGTCCATCACCAAAGCCGGTCTGGATCTGTCCAGCTTTGAAGGTGAGGAAGAAAAAGAAGCGCAGAAACAGACAGAAGAAGCATTTTCGTCTGTTGTTGAGCGTACCAAAGCCTATCTGGGCGAGCGTGTACAGGATGTACGAACGACCTTCAAACTGCAGGATACCCCAGCCGTTGTCGTGACTGACGAAAATGAGATGGGAACACAGATGGCGAAATTACTGGCAGCTGCCGGTCATGAAGCGCCTGAAGTGAAGTACATCTTTGAGCTGAATCCAAATCATCCGGTGGTGAACCGGATGGCGGATGAAGCCGATGAAGAAGCTTTCGGCCGTTGGGTTGAAATGCTGCTTGGTCAGGCGATGCTGGCGGAACGTGGGTCGATGGAAGATCCATCTCAGTTCCTGTCGGCAGTGAACAAACTGCTGGCTCAGTAAAAACTGAACGGGCGCAGATCTGCGCCCGTTTTGCTTCAAAGAGTATGCTGATAAAGAATGTAAACGCTGGGCTGTTTCGGCAGCGGACTTGCGAGTATGGTCTAATCAGTGTATTTTTCTGACTTTCCAAAACTCCGGCTAATTTCTAGAAAAGGGGATCAAGATGCGCATCATTCTTCTGGGCGCTCCAGGTGCAGGTAAAGGCACACAGGCACAATTCATTATGGAGAAGTTTGGCATTCCTCAAATTTCGACGGGTGATATGCTGCGTGCGGCAATCAAAGCGGGTACTGAGCTGGGTAAACAAGCGAAAGCCGTGATTGACGCAGGTCAGCTGGTGTCTGACGATATTATTCTGGGTCTGGTCAAAGAGCGTATTGCTGAAGACGACTGTGCAAAAGGCTTCCTGCTGGACGGTTTTCCACGCACGATTCCTCAGGCTGATGGTCTGAAAGAGATCGGTGTTGCTGTGGACTACGTGATTGAATTCGATGTACCAGACAGCGTGATTGTTGAGCGTATGGCTGGCCGTCGTGTTCACCTGGCATCTGGCCGGACTTATCATGCGGTTTACAATCCACCAAAAGTGGAAGGTCAGGATGACGTGACTGGTGAACCGCTTGTGATTCGTGAAGATGATAAAGAAGAAACAGTTCGTGCACGTCTGGGTGTTTACCACGACCAAACTGCACCACTGATCAGCTACTACAGCAAAGAAGCGGAAGCAGGCAACACGACTTACATCAAGATTGACGGCACACAACCAGTGGCTAATGTAAGCGCAGAACTGGCGGCAGCACTGTCGAAGTAATGTGATTTCATGCTTTGCGGTATTGAGACCGCAGGTATAGAACACAGTAAAAAGCGAGGAGTGAATCACTCCTCGCTTTTTTTTGCCCGCTGATGCAAATCAATCGCTGAGTGGTACACTGTTGCTGCGATAGAAGATGAATATGACCCTGTAGGTGAAGATGGAAAATCAAGGTATTGGCGTACTTTTAGTGAATCTGGGTACGCCGGATGAAGCGACACCTGCCGCCGTGAAGCGGTTTCTGGCAGAGTTTCTGAGTGACCCGCGTGTTGTTGATCTGTCCCCCTGGATATGGCGTCCAGTTCTGTTCGGCGCGATTTTACCCATTCGTTCTCCGAAAGTGGCAAAACTGTATCAGTCCGTCTGGATGGAAGAAGGTTCGCCGCTGATGGTGTATTCTCAGCGGCAGCGGGATGCGCTGGAAGCGCGGCTCGGTATGCCTGTAGCGCTGGGAATGACTTACGGGAACCCGAGCATTCAGTCGGCGCTGGCAAAACTGAGTGATCAGGGGTGCCGTAAAATCGTGGTTTTGCCTTTATATCCGCAGTATTCGCGGACGACGACTGCACCTGTGTTTGACAAAATTGCCGTCAGTTTGAAGCAAACAGCCTATCTGCCGGAGCTCAGGTTTGTTCCGCATTATCAGGATCATCCGGCTTACATTGCTGCGCTCGCTGCGTCTGTGTCAGATTTTTGGGCAGAGCAGGGTGAACCAGACTATCTGCTTTGTTCCTACCATGGTATCCCTAAACGCTACGCCGATCTGGGCGATCCTTATCCGGTTCACTGTAATGAGACGACAGCGTTGCTGGCTGAATCTCTGGGAATGCCCAGGGAGAAAATGAGCATGAGTTATCAGTCGATTTTTGGCCGGGAAGAATGGCTGAAGCCTTATACGGAGCCGACAATGATTGAATTGGCTCAAAAAGGGGTGAAACGACTGGATGTGGTGTGTCCGGCTTTTTCAGTAGATTGCCTGGAAACCATTGAAGAGATTGCAGAAGGGGGCAAAGAAGCCTTTCTGAAAGCCGGGGGGGAAACCTTCAATCTCATTCCGTGTCTGAATGACAGTTCAGCACATATCGCTATGATGGAAGCATTGGTTCAGCAGCAGATCCAAAGTTGGTAACCTTTTCTTAACTTGTGTGAATACTATGATTCGGCTCTCACTAATTGTGTGAGCCATTTCTTCATTGTTCTATATTTTGTGATATCATCCGCAAGTTTTTTCTACCCGGCAGCGCGATATCATGAAATTTCCTGGTCAACGTAAATCAAAACACTATTTTCCTGTTCATGCTCGAGATCCCCTTCTGACTCAGGCCAGCAGCAGGCCTCTCGCCCGTACGCACGTGGTCGGCATTGATCAGACCTTGGTGGATATTGAAGCCTGTGTCGATGATGAATTCCTGAATCGCTACTCACTCAGTAAAGGCCATTCTCTGGTCATTGCTGAGGATGCGGCTGAAGCGCTGTATCGTGAACTGAAAGAAAATGACCTGATTCGACATGAGTTTGCCGGTGGCACCATTGGTAATACGCTCCATAATTATTCTGTACTGGCGGATGATAAATCGGTTCTGCTTGGGGTGATGAGTCAGGATATTCAGATTGGCAGCTATGCCTACCGGTATCTGGTGAACACTTCCAGTCGGATGGACCTGAACCATCTTCAGCCGGTTGATGGCCCGATCGGTCGTTGTTTTGCATTGATTACACCCGATGGTGAGCGTACCTTTGCCATTAACGAAGGTCGGATGAACCAGCTGGAGCCAGACAACATTTCTGAATCCATTTTTGAGCGTGCTTCTGCGCTGGTTCTGACGGCGTATCTGGTTCGCTGCAAAGAAGGCGATCCAATGCCGGAAGCGACAATGCGTGCTATCGAATATGCGAAAAAATACGATGTGCCTGTTGTTCTGACCCTGGGCACCAAGTTTGTGATTGCTGACGATCCGCAGTGGTGGCGCGATTTTCTGAAAGAACATGTCACTGTTGTTGCAATGAACGAGGACGAGGCGGAAGCCCTGACCGGGTATGCTGATCCGTTGCAAGCTTCAGATAAAGCATTGGATTGGGTCGATTTTGTGTTGTGTACCGCTGGTCCGGTCGGCCTGTATACTGCCGGATATACGGAAGACAGCACCAAGCGAAAAACCAGTCTGCCGTTGTTACCGGGTGAAATTCCAGAATTCAATCGCTATGAATTCAGCCGGCCAATGATGAAAGCAGGTTGTGAAACGCCAATTCGGGTGTATTCGCATATTGCGCCATACATGGGTGGCCCTGAGCGTATCAAGAATACCAATGGCGCAGGGGACGGTGCTTTGTCCGCGCTGCTGCACGACATGGCTGCGAATCGTTATCACAAAGAAAATGTGCCGAAATCCAGTAAGCACAGCTACGATTTCCTGACGTATTCTTCTTTTTCGCAGATTTGTCTGTACTCAAACCGAGTCAGTTATGAAGTTCTGGCGCAGCATTCACCACGCCTGTCGCGTGGTTTGCCTGAGCGGGAAGACAGTCTGGAAGAAGCCTACTGGGAACGTTAATTCTGATAGCTTCCACCTGTTAGCAAAAAACCGTCATTGTGACGGTTTTTTGCTATCTGGAGAGGAACAAAATGACAATTTCATACGGTGAATTTCACTGAAAAATGCAAGCAAACGATTTCGTGATGATAGGTTTTGTTAATTACTTTCAGAAAACCCTCAGGATACCGTTGACAGCACGTCATGATGAGATTGGGCAGTTTCAAGCAATTTTTGACTGAGCTTCACAGGACTCGTATCGACGTAAATCAAATTTCAGTTCAGATTTTTTTTCACAGGCGAAAAAATTAATCCGCCAGATTTCGGTCATTTTAAATGCATTTTTCTTGTTTTTTTTGTTCATTCGGATCAGGTCCGGCCATGATATGGCAGAAAGGGGATGGCCAAAAAGGCGGAGTGAGATATTTTCTCAGGCCATGATGTTCCAGTTTTTACGTCAATTGATAGAATTAGCGGGATGTAACTTTGTGACAAATGCAGCTATAGTGTGCTTCACCCTGGGTTAACCCCCATTTTGATAGGTTTAGACTATTAAATTGAGAGGCCAGGACATCGGCATACTGTCGTTCTGAATGTTATGCTTTGCCGGACTTTCAACCCGTCAAACCTGTACACCTGTTAGGGAAAGAAAAAGAACATGGTCATACCTGAAAACAGCGATATCGTTATTTTTGGCGCCTCAGGCGATCTGACATATCGTAAGCTTATCCCAGCGCTGTATCATCTGTATGTCAATCAGATGTTACCTTCTGATTTCTCTATCCTTGGCGTCAGCCGTACCGCTCACAGCGATGAGGAATACAGAGAAAAAGTTCGGGCCTCTCTGCTGAAAACCGAGAAGACCGATCCTGAGAAGCTGGCCGAGTTTTGTCAGCATGTTGGTTATCAGGCCATCAACACGCTTGATTGTGATGACTATGGTAAGTTGCAACAACGACTGCAAGAAAAAGCTGCGCAATCTGACACCCCCCGTAATAGCCTCTTCTATCTCGCCACGCCCCCAAGCCTGTACGATGTCATCCCAGCCAGTCTGGCGGCCCATGGCCTGAATGATGAAAGTACTGGCTGGAAACGCCTGATCATTGAAAAGCCTTTTGGATATGATCTGGAGACGGCTCAGGAACTTGATAAGAAGCTGCATCAGCATTTCAAGGAAAGTCAGATTTTCCGGATCGATCACTATCTGGGGAAAGAAACCGTACAGAATCTACTGGTTTTCCGTTTTGCGAACGGTATGTTCGAGCCACTTTGGAACCGTAATTTCATTGATTATGTGGAAATTACAGCCGCAGAGTTTCTCGGAGTAGAAGAGCGTGGCGGTTATTACGATAACGCCGGCGCCGTCCGTGACATGCTGCAGAATCACCTGCTTCAGGTGCTGGCGATGGTTGCCATGGAGCCGCCATCAGCAATTAACGGGAACGCGATGCGTGACGAAGTGGCCAAAGTGCTGAACAGCCTGCAGCCACTGTCGGATGAAGACCTGCGTCAGAATCTGGTGCTGGGGCAGTACACCGCATCTGAACTGCGGGGCAAAGAACTGCCTGGTTACCGTGAAGAGCCTGGTGTTTCTGAAGAATCCCGTACTGAAACTTATGTGGGTCTGAAAGCTTTCATCAACAACTGGCGCTGGAATGGTGTGCCATTCTATATCCGGACGGGTAAACGTCTGCCCACGCGAGTGACCGAAGTCGTCATTCACTTTAAGAAAACGCCTCACCCTGTATTCGGGAAAGATGCGCCGGATAATAAACTGGTGCTTCGTATTCAGCCGGATGAAGGCATTTTGATGAACTTTGCTCTGAAACGTCCGGGTGCTGGCTTCAAAACTCAGGAAGTTGCGATGGACTTCCGTTACGACGAACTGGTGGACAGCAACGTCCTGACTGCTTATGAGCGTCTGTTGCTGGATGCAATGGGTGGCGATTCAACGCTATTCGCTCGTAGCGATGCGGTTGAAGCCTGCTGGCGCTATGTCCAGCCAATCCTGTCATTCAATCAGGACCCGCATGCACTGTTTGGCTATGCTTGTGGAACCTGGGGCCCGAAAGAGGCGGACGAACTGCTGGCCCGTGACAATCGAGCCTGGCGTTTTCCGTGTTCAAATCTGACCAACACTGAATATTGCGAGCTTTAATCATGACTGAGCTGAAAATTCATGACAATGCGGAAGCCGTTGTTCAAAGCCTGGCAGATGAGCTGATGGCCATCAGCCAGCAGAACACACCGGTTCATGTTTCGCTGTCGGGTGGCAGTACGCCGAAACAATTGTTTTCTGCGTTGGCGCAAGCGCCTTATGCCGAAGGGGTAAACTGGAAAAATCTGCATTTCTGGTGGGGGGACGAGCGTTGCGTCGCCCCGGATGATGCAGAAAGTAACTATGGCTGTGCGCAGTCACTGCTGTTTGATCATGTCGCCATTCCTGCAGAAAACATTCACCGTATCCGGGGTGAGGATGACCCTCAGGCGGAAGCCAAGCGCTTTGCCGAAGAGATGCTGGCTGTGATTCCGTCTGAACACGGCCTGCCAGTGTTTGACTGGATTCTGCTGGGTGTCGGTGATGATGGTCATACCGCATCTCTGTTCCCGGGACAGACAAATTACGATGAGCCTGCACTGAGTTTGGTGGCACCTCATCCGCAAAGTGGTCAGTTACGTGTGAGTAAATCTGCACGTGTGCTGGAAGCCGCAAAACGAATTTCTTATCTGGTCATTGGTGCAGGGAAAACTGACATTGTGGAAGAAATCCACACACAACCTGCCGAGACCTTGCCTTACCCGGCCGCAAAAATTCAGGCCCGTAACGGTAAAACAGAATGGTATTTGGATGCAGTAGCAGCCAGTAAGTTAGCGATTGGAGAATAAAAGAATGAAAGGTGATATTGGTGTAATCGGCCTTGCCGTGATGGGCCAGAACCTGATCCTGAACATGGATGACCATGGTTTTAAGGTCGTTGCGCATAACCGTACAGCTGCCAAAGTCGACGAATTTCTGAACGGACCTGCAAAAGGCACCAAGATTGAAGGTGCTTATAGCCTGCAGGAGCTGGTGGACAAACTGGAAGCGCCACGCAAAATCATGCTGATGGTGCGTGCCGGTGACGTGGTTGACAGCTTCATTGAGCAACTGATTCCGCTGCTGGATAAAGGCGATATCATCATTGATGGTGGTAACTCGAACTATCCGGACAGCATCCGCCGTGTGGATTATCTGAAAGAGAAAGGTCTGCGTTTCATCGGTGCTGGTGTTTCCGGTGGTGAAGAGGGTGCGCGTTTCGGACCTTCCATCATGCCTGGTGGTGATGCAGAAGCTTGGCCGTTCGTGAAGCCGATTTTCCAGGCGATTGCTGCCAAGACAGAACAAGGTGAGCCTTGCTGTGACTGGGTTGGCGAATCTGGTGCTGGTCATTTCGTGAAGATGGTACACAACGGGATTGAATACGGTGATATGCAGCTGATCAGCGAAGCTTATCACTTCATGAAGACCGGTCTGGGCATGACTCATGAAGAAATGGAACAAGCGTTCCGTGACTGGAATGCGACTGAACTGAACAGCTACCTGATCGAAATCACAGCCGATATCCTGGCTTACCGTGATGAAGATGGTGAGCCGCTGGTTGAGAAAATCATGGACTCAGCTGGCCAGAAAGGGACAGGTAAATGGACAGGCATCAATGCACTGGACATGGGTATCCCACTGACGCTGATCACTGAGTCTGTCTTTGCTCGTTGCCTGTCTTCTCTGAAAGACCAGCGTGAAGACGCCGAGAAGCTGTTCAACAAGACGGTTGAGCCAGTGGAAGGTGACAAGGCTGAGTGGCTGGAAGCGGTTCGTCAGGCGCTGCTGGCGTCGAAGATTATCTCTTACGCACAAGGCTTCATGCTGATGCGTCAGGCTTCTGAGGAGAATAACTGGAACCTGAATTACGGTAATGTTGCGCTGATGTGGCGTGGCGGCTGTATTATTCGTTCTGCATTCCTGGGCAACATCCGCGATGCTTTCGATAATGCTCCTTCACTGGCGTTCCTGGGCTCCGATCCATACTTCAAAGCGATTCTGGATAACAGCATGAAGTCATGGCGTAAAGTGGCAGCGAAATCTCTGGAAATCGGCCTGCCAATGCCATGCCTGACATCAGCACTGACCTTCCTGGATGGTTACACCACTGCACGTCTGCCAGCAAACATGTTGCAGGCTCAGCGTGACTACTTCGGTGCGCACACCTATGAGCGTATCGACCAGCCTCGTGGCCAGTACTTCCACACCAACTGGACCGGTACAGGTGGTGACACGGCATCAACAACTTACGACGTGTAAGTTGAACAATCTTCAGTGATGACAAAAGGAGCCCGCGAGGCTCCTTTTTTGTACTTGTACTTGTACTTGCACTTGTTGTACATGTACTTTGCTTTTGGAAATCGCTGTCTGGGGTTCAGAGAACGTACTGAGATGCAGGAAAAGAGAAAGGGGCCTTCCTGGCCCCTTTGAGGTTGCCTTCGCATGCGGAGATAAGGCAAGCAAAGACGGACGCGCTCTTGGATGGAGTAACGCTCGGTCTTAAGCCTTCTGATAGGCTTCGTTGTGGACGGCTGCAACGGCGCGACCTGATGGGTCTACACTGTTCTTAAAGCTTTCGTCCCACTCAATCGCCTTGGCAGAAGAACAGGCAATTGAAGGGCCACCCGGGACACATTTTGCTGCGTCTTCCAGCGGGAACAGCTCCTCAAAGATTTCACGATATACGTATGCTTCCTTGGTTGTTGGCGTGTTATACGGGAAACGGAAGCGGGCTGTTTCCAGTTGTTGATCCGTCACTTTCGCAGCAGCCACTTCTTTCAGGGTGTCAATCCAGCTATAGCCAACACCATCAGAGAACTGTTCTTTCTGGCGCCACGCGACTGACTCTGGCAGCAGGTCGCCGAAACACTCGCGAATGATGTGTTTTTCCATTTTCCCGTTACCGCACATTTTGTCCTGTGGGTTGATGCTCATCGCGACTTCCAGGAATTCTTTATCCAGGAATGGGACACGCGCTTCGATACCCCAGGCCGCCATGGATTTGTTTGCACGGGCACAGTCGAACATGTTCAGCGCCAGTAGCTTACGGACTGTTTCTTCATGAAACTCCTGAGCGTCTGGTGCTTTATGGAAGTACAGATAACCGCCGAAGACTTCGTCAGCACCTTCACCAGACAGAACCATTTTGATCCCCATCGCGCGGATTTTACGGGACATCAGGTACATAGGGGTTGATGCACGGATGGTTGTCACATCATATGTTTCGATGTGGTAAATCACATCCCGGATGGCGTCCAGACCTTCCTGAATAGTGTAAGTGAGTTCATGGTGGACAGTGCCAATATGATCGGCCACCTTCCGAGCGGCTTTCAGATCTGGCGCACCTTCCAGGCCAACTGCGAATGAGTGCAGGGTTGGCCACCAGGCATCCGATTGTTCGTTGTCTTCAATACGACGTGATGCAAATTGCTTGGTAATCGCAGAAATCACGGATGAATCAAGGCCGCCAGACAGTAATACACCGTAAGGAACATCGGTCATCAGCTGGCGCTTCACGGCACTTTCCAGTGCTGATTTCAGTTTTTCTTTGTTTGTTTCAGCATCGGTGACAGCGTCAAAGCTCATCCAGTCACGTTTGTAGTAACGAACAGGCTCACCTTTTTTGCTCCACAGGAAATGGCCGGGAGGAAACTCGCTAATCGTTTTACAAACAGGGACCAGCGCTTTCATCTCAGAAGCGACATAGTAGTTTCCATGTTCATCGTGGCCATGATAGAGCGGAATGATACCGATATGGTCACGACCAATCAGATAGGCATCTTCTTCGGCATCGTACAGAATGAAGCCAAAAATACCGTTCAGGTAGTCCAGTAGCTCCGGGCCTTTTTCTTTGTAAAGTGCCAGGATGATTTCACAGTCAGATTCAGTTTGAAACGGATAGTCAGCGGCCAGTTCTGCTTGCAAATCTTTATGGTTGTATATTTCGCCGTTGACGGCCAGCACATGCGTACGGTCGGCGTTGTACAGAGGCTGTTCACCGCTGTTCAGGTCGACAATGGCCAAACGCTCATGGGCAAGGATGGCTTTATCAGATGAATAAATGCCAGACCAGTCTGGTCCACGGTGACGCATTTTCTTCGACATGGCCAGCGCGGTTTCACGCAGGGCCGTTGGGTCGCTTTTAATATCTAGAATCCCGAATACTGAGCACATACTGACTACTCCAACACTTGGTTAAATTGGGTGAAACAAAGCCTGAATGAAGAAAGGGTATTGTTATTGTCCCTCAGCTTTTGTTCCGTTCTGATTGTTAAAATTGCGTATTCAACAAACAAAAGCAACCCAAAACCGCCAATCAATGTAAAAAACACGCCTTTGGTGAATAAATTCTAATAAATTTCGGGTATGCTGAATTTTATTTAGAATCGGTTGGTTTTTTGGGCAGAATTCCGAACGGCCGCTGTACGGCCATTCGGAGAATTCTGAGGATTGGAAAGTATCTGAGAGGTTAAAAGGATTGAATGTCTGCGGTGACTGATTCACAAACATGCCGGGCGAAGCCGTTGCCTGCTTCCCGATAGATGTTGAAAGCTGCATCAACACCCAGTTCGAGGAGTGCCGCTTCTTCATCTTCATATCGGGCAATCGCAGCAATTTTTCCCTTATAGCCAAGTTGGCGGATTTGCTCCAAAGCAAAGGTGTTCGCCTGACTGTGAGGCATTGCCAACAGGATCAGGCGGGTCTGGTGACGGGAAATGACCCGAGCCCAGAAGTCTGGATCGGTTGCATCTCCAAGGATGACGTGGCGGCCTTCTTGAACATGTTGTTCCACAGCTTCTTCGCGGTTTTCGATACCGACCACTTGAGGGCCGAAGCGACGAACCATTTCTTCATAAGCGCCGGTGCCGATCCTGCCCATTCCAAGGATAAGCACTTGCTTTTGGCCGAGATCAATCAGCCGGTCATTCGGGTTGAGTTTTTCTGGCTCAAATTCTTTTAACCAACGTGTGCTTTCCCGGTAGATACGGTGGCTCAGGCTGTTCAAAGGCGCTGACAACAAGAAAGACAGTGAAACGGCGATTGCAATCGCGACCAGAAAGTCGCCTGGTAACCACCCTTGTTGATAGGCAAGTCCGGCAACAATCAGGCCAAACTCACTGTAGTTGAACAGGGTCAGCGTGCCGAGTAATGAGGTCCGGACCCGGAAATGAAAATGGTGGAACACCAGATAGTACAGCAGGCCCTTCAGTGGCAGCAGTAACAGGAGTAGTAGTGCTAGCAGGAACCCTTCCCAGGTGGGGGATTCGGCAAGTCCGATATTGAGGAAAAAGAAAACCAGCAATAATTCTTTTAAGTTAAAGAGCGATTTCGACAGTTCCGATGATTTGGGGTGTGCAGCCAGCAACATGCCCAACACGAGAGCGCCGAGATCAGCCTTCATGCCAACCAGGCTAAAGAGCCCGGCTCCGGCAACCAGAGCCAGAAAAATGCCATAAAGGACCAGCATTTCACCATGTCCGGCTTTATCCAGAATTCTGAACAGAGAAGGACGGAGCAACGGTAAGGCAAACAGGGCCAGTGCGGTGATTTCAGGTAATTTACCCGTTGATGCGGTCAGGAAAACGACAGCGAAAATATCCTGCATGACGAGAACGCCAATGGCGAGTGTGCCATAGGTTGCATTGAGTTCGCCTTTTTCCTGTAACGCCTTGATTGCAAAAACAGTACTGGAAAAGGAGAGCGCGAAGCCAAGTAAGGCCAATTGCGTGAATTCAAGACTGTCGAGGATACCCAGCCCCAATGATTTGAGAGCAAATAGGGCAAAGGTAAAAACAGAGGTCGTCAGAATGTTGTGTATTGTTGCGCCGGCCCAGACTTCTTTTTGCAAAAGGGTTTTAATGTCCAGCTTCAGGCCAATACAAAAGAGCAGAATGGTGACCCCGAGATCTGCAATGGCTGTGATCGTGGGGGTTGTTGAATAGCCGAAAGAGTTCAGAACAAATCCCGCGACCAGGAATCCGACTAACGGGGGGAGTTTGCTTCTAAGTGCTAAATAACCTGCCAGAAAAGCGGCAATGATATAAATCAGGTCCATAATAAAGCTTCGTATCCAGAGCAATAAGAAATGAAATCATTTCAATTGGTTGCATTTATTGGGCCGAATATAACACAGGGTATGCCCTAAAAAAGACATACCCTGTCAACATAATCGTTTTCTAATTGTAACTGTTTTTAATCTTCAAGCAGGCGCTGCAGCAGTACCCCGTTGAGCATTGCCCGTTTGATCATCGAAAATGCACCAATGGTGGGCTGGGTATATAACTGGGATTCCACAATCGGTAAGGACTGATGGAAAGTCGAAAGAGATTGCGTTTCGATACAGCGTCGGATTGCTGGGAAGACGATGTCTTTCGCGAGCGTGATATTTCCGGCCACAACAATCTTTTGCGGGTTAAACAGGTTGATCGTCATCGCCAGGGCTTTGCCTAACTGGTAACCCACTTTCACTAAGGCTTGTGTGGCCAGTTCATCGCCCTGATTTGCCGCTTCACAAATCGCAGGCATGGTCACATCTTCCAGCTTTTGCAAGCTGCTTGGATAGCCTTGATCAAGCAGCGCTTTAACGTGACGAATAATCGCAGGGTCGGCAGCGACGGTTTCCAGGCATCCGAAATTGCCGCATTGGCACTTATCTCCCAGTGGATCAATTTGAATATGGCCAATTTCGCCCACATTCCGGTTATAACCCAGGAATACCTGGCCATTGACGATGATCCCAGCGCCTGTTCCACGGTGAACACTGACAAGAATTGAGTCTCTGCAATCCTGACTTGCGCCAAAGTAGTGTTCGGCCAGCGCCAAACCCCGGATATCATTCCCGACAAAACACGACACACCATATTTGTCTGTAATGATATCGGCCAGCGCCAGGGGAGACTCAATTGTAATATTCGGCATGTACTCGACAATCCCTTTTTCCGGATCGATGAGCCCCGGGAGGGTAATGCCAAATGCGATGAGTTCTTTGAGGATGGACTGATTTGCGCCGATGAATTGGCGGATATGCTCCAAGAGTCCATCAATGAGTTCTTGCTGATTTGAGTAAGGAAAGTGATGTGCCGTACCGGCCAGACTTTTACCGCTTAAATCGTAAAGGGTCATTTCGATATAATCGCGACCCAGCCGGACTGCAATGGAGTGAAAAGGCGCTGACTCTGTGGTGAGTGAAATTGCGCGGCGTCCCCCGGTTGAAGCCTGCTGCGCGACCTCTTTAATGAGGCCGCGTTCAAGCAATTGGCGGGTAATCTTTGTCACACTGGCTGGCGCTAATTGACTGACGTCTGCCACTTGGATTCGAGATATAGGGCCTTGCAAGTCAATGAGCCGGTAAACAGCTGCACTATTTAGCTGTTTTACCAGGTCGACATTACCGATTTGTCCGCCAGTCATAGTTAAGTTTGCTCGTATTTTCCGTTAACCACTGTCGCCCTGACACGGAAATCACGATCAAAAATAGCCAGGTTAGCCACCATGCCTTTTTTGACAGCCCCCAGTTTCTTGTCCACACCAATGGCACGGGCAGGGTAAAGGGTAGCCATACGAATCGCTTCGTCCAGGGCGATACCTACATGTTCAACACTGTTCTGAACGGCTTCAATCATCGTCAGTGCTGAACCGCCAAGTGTGCCGTTTTCATCAACACACTTACCATTTCGGTAATATACTTTCTTACCAACAAAAATAAAGTGATCTATGTCTGCTCCTGCTGGCGCTGTCGCATCCGTCACAAGAATCAGCTTTTCCCTTTTAATTCTGTGAGCTATACGAATATTGGCATAGTCAACGTGGAAGCCATCAGCAATGATGCCTGTGTATACCTCAGGCGTATCGTAAATGGCGCCTACCATTCCCGGCTCACGACCGGCAATGGGAGTCATTGCATTGAACAAGTGGGTGCTAAAGGTGATACCAGCGGCAAAACCTTTGCGAGCTTCTACGTAGGTGGCGTTCGTATGGCCTGCTGAAACCACAATACCGGCATGAGCCAGTTTCTCGATATGTGTCTCGGGTGTTTGTTCAGGTGCCAGGGTCACTTTGGTGATGATGTCTGCGTTTTCACACAGGAAATCAATCATGTCATCATCTGACCTGCGGATGTGCTCCACACTGTGGATGCCTTTTTTCATCACGTTCAGATAGGGCCCTTCAAGGTGAAGGCCTAATGAATGATTTTGATAGCTTTCTTCATATTCACGGGCAGCAAAAACAGCAGCTCTCATGTCTTCATCAGATGAGGTGATCAGTGTCGGAAGGAAGCTGGTGCAACCTGATTGGAGGTTGGCTTTGTGCATGGTGTGGATGGTCTCTGCTGTGATTTCATCGTTGAACATCACACCACCACAGCCATTCAACTGAAGATCAATAAAGCCAGGAGACAGATTTGCTCCATCCAGATCCTGGACAGTAATATCAGCAGGTAGCTTTGCCTCAGGGCATACAGCGTGAATGTTCACTCCGTCAATAATAACAGCGTGGTTATCCAGCACATCGCTCCCGGTAAAAATGCGGCAGTTGGTCAGCGCGTACATGAACATTTCCTATTGATTAAAGGTGTTTGATATTTTCAGCTTCGAGTTCCTGAAAATAGCGGACTGTTTTGACTTTCAGCTCCTGCGTTGCAGGCTCGTCACAGACAATCAGTGACTTCGGATGTAATTGCAGGGCTGAGACCGTCCAGAGGTGGTTCACACAGCCTTCAACAGCAGCTTCAAGTGCCAGGGCTTTGTTGTGGCCAGTGACCAGAATCATGATCTCTTCAGCATCCAGCAGTGTGCCCACGCCAATGGTCAAGGCGTATTTAGGAACTTGCGTCATATCCCCATCAAAGAAACGAGAGTTTGCGATACGCGTGTCTTCGGTCAGGGTCTTAATTCGGGTGCGTGATGCCAGCGAAGAGGCGGGTTCATTGAAAGCGATATGGCCATCATTACCAACACCCCCCATGAACAGATGGATTTTTCCGTAAGATTTAATCTTCTCTTCATAACGCTTGCACTCTGCTGCGTGATCATCTGTATTGCCGTTCAGCAGATTAATATTTTCTTCTTGAATATCAATGTGATTGAAGAAGTTGTTATACATGAAACTGCGGTAAGATTCAGGATGATCTGAAGGCAGACCGACGTATTCATCCATGTTAAATGTGACCACATGCTTAAAACTTACTTCACCTGCATTATAAAGCTCAATCAGGCGCTTGTAAGTTGCCAGAGGCGTACCGCCGGTAGGTAGGCCAAGTACGAAAGGACGATCAGCGGTTGGTTTAAATTTGTTAATACGATCAACAATATAACGTGCTGACCACAAACCAACTTCTCGTGCATTGTTCAGTGGGATAAGTCTCACGGTAACACCTCGTTGCGTTAAAAGAATACTTGAGAATTTTAGCTTTATATCTGATTTTTTTCGAATGGTAAAATAAGTTTTATGACCGAGCTAGCAAAATCGGGTAAACACTGCAAGTGCTGGTGATTAGGATCACAAATGATAACGTTTTAATTTGCGGGGCGAAATTAAAGGCATAAACTGCAACTAACTTAATCGGGTAACTAAAATAAGTTATCTAAACCGCATCTAAGAAAACCATAGGGGGAACTAAGGGTGAATATTCTTGGATACTTTCAAAAAGTAGGTAAGGCGTTGATGGTGCCAGTCGCCACGCTGCCTGCCGCCGCAATACTCATGGGTATCGGTTACTGGATTGATCCAAATGGCTGGGGGGCAAACAGTGCTCTCGCAGCTTTTTTGATCAAAGCTGGTGGGGCAATTATTGAAAATATGTCAGTGCTGTTTGCTGTTGGTGTGGCTTACGGTATGTCGAAAGATAAAGATGGTGCAGCGGCATTGTCAGGCTTCGTTGGCTACCTTGTTGTCACCACTCTTTGTTCTCCAGCGGCCGTTGCTCAAATTCAGGGCATTGACCCAAGCGCAGTTCCTGCGGCATTTGGCAAAATTCAAAATCAGTTCGTTGGTATCTTAGTCGGTATCGTTTCTGCTGAATTGTACAACCGTTATTCAGGTGTTGAGCTGCACAAAGCACTGGCTTTCTTCAGTGGTAAGCGTCTGGTTCCGATTCTGACTTCTGTTGCTGGTATCTTCCTGGCATTCATTCTGATGTACGTATGGCCGCATGTTTATGGTGGTCTGGTTCACTTCGGTGAAGGTATTCAGGGGCTGGGTGATGTTGGCGCGGGTATCTATGCATTCTTCAACCGCTTGCTGATCCCTGTTGGTCTGCACCATGCGTTGAACTCAGTCTTCTGGTTCGATGTTGCTGGTATCAATGACCTGCCTAACTTCCTGGGTGGCGCGAAGTCTATCGCTGATGGTGTGGCGGTTCCGGGGCAAACCGGTATTTACATGGGCGGTTTCTTCCCAATTATGATGTTCGGCCTGCCTGGTGCAGCTCTTGCGATGTACCACACAGCGAAGCCTGAAAACAAAGAGAAAGTCGCTTCTATCATGATTGCAGCTGCTTTCGCATCTTTCTTCACTGGTGTGACTGAGCCGCTGGAATTTGCTTTCATGTTCCTGGCGCCTGCGCTGTACGTTGTTCACGCAGTCCTGACTGGTATCTCCGTTTATATTGCAGCAAGCATGCAGTGGATTTCAGGCTTCGGTTTCTCTGCAGGTATGGTCGATATGGTTCTGCAATCTAAAAACCCGCTGGCGACACAGTGGTATATGCTGATTGTTCAGGGTCTGGTCTTCTTCGCGCTTTACTATGCAATCTTCCGCTTCGCTATCGTGAAGTTCAACCTGAAGACGCCAGGCCGTGAAGATGCTGATTCTGATGAAGTGCTTGGTGCAGGTTCACAAGAAACCGGTGAGCTGGCGAAACAGTACCTGAAAGCGTTGGGTGGTCACGGTAACCTGGAAAATATCGATGCCTGTATCACCCGTCTGCGTCTGACGCTGAAAGACAGCAGCCTGGCTGACGAGAAGACACTGAAAGCACTGGGTGCAATGGGTGTTGTGAAACTGGGTTCAAATAATCTGCAGGTTATTCTTGGTCCTCTGGCTGAAATTGTCGCTGGTGAGATGAAGAAAATTCCGGCATCAGAAGACCTGTCTGCGGTAAAACTGCCTTAACAGACGGCTCATCTGAGCAAAAAACAAGTGAAAAGTGAGGCCGGCCCAAATGGGCCGGTTTTTTTTCACTCTGATCATGAATCAATGCATACTAATTGTTGAGTCATGGCCTGTATTTGTGGATCATTACAGGTTTGAAGATCCTGTTCGCACACGAGGTGTTATTGATGAGTGAATCTGAAGCTCGTCCAAGCAATTTTATCCGTCAAATTATTGATGCGGATTTAGCCAGTGGTAAGCACACCAGCGTCCACACACGTTTTCCGCCTGAACCGAATGGTTATTTGCACATCGGTCACGCGAAGTCTATTTGTCTGAACTTTGGTATCGCTCAGGATTACCAAGGACAATGTAACCTGCGTTTTGATGATACGAACCCGGAAAAAGAAGACATCGAATACGTAGAGTCAATCAAGAAAGACGTAAACTGGCTGGGCTTTGAGTGGAGCGGTGAGATTTGCTACTCATCTAACTACTTTGATCAGCTCTATGCGTACGCTCTGGAGCTGATTCAGAAAGGACTGGCTTACGTTGATGAACTGACGCCTGAGCAGATGCGTGAATATCGCGGTACGCTGACTGAGCCGGGTAAAGCAAGCCCTTACCGTGATCGTCCGGTTGAAGAAAACCTGGCACTGTTTGATCAAATGAAGAACGGCGAAGTCGAAGAAGGCAAGATGTCTCTTCGCGCGAAGATCGACATGGCGTCGCCATTTATGGTCATGCGCGATCCTGTGCTGTACCGTGTTCGTTTTGCAACGCATCATCAAACGGGTGACAAGTGGTGCATTTACCCAATGTACGATTTCACGCACTGTATCTCTGATGCGCTGGAAAATATTACGCACTCATTGTGTACGCTGGAATTCCAGGATAACCGTCGTTTGTATGACTGGGTGTTGGATAACATCACCATTGAAAGTCGCCCGCGTCAGTATGAATTCAGCCGTCTGAATCTTGAATATACGGTGATGTCTAAGCGTAAGCTGAACCAGTTGGTCACAGAGAATCTGGTTTCTGGCTGGGATGATCCGCGTATGCCAACCATCTCAGGCTTACGTCGCCGTGGCTTCACATCAGCTTCGATTCGTGAGTTCTGTAAGCGTATTGGTGTAACGAAGCAGGAAAACACCATTGAAATGGGCTCTCTGGAATCCTGTATTCGGGATGATCTGAACGAAAATGCACCGCGCGCGATGGCTGTTTTGGATCCAGTGAAAATTGTCATTGAAAACTTCGGTGACACGGAAATTCTGAAAGTCGGGAATCACCCGAATAACCCAGAGATGGGTGAGCGTTACGTGCCATTCAGTCGTGAATTGTATATCGAACGTGAGGACTTCCGTGAGGAAGCCAACAAGAAGTACAAGCGACTGGTACTGGGTAAAGAAGTTCGTCTGCGTGGCGCTTATGTGATTAAGGCCGAGCGTGTTGAAAAAGATGCGGAAGACAATATCACGACAATCTTCTGTACTTATGATCCTGCGACGCTGGGTAAAAACCCTGAAGATGGTCGCAAGGTGAAAGGTGTGATTCACTGGGTTTCTGCTGAACAGGCTGTGCCAGCTGAAATTCGTTTGTACGATCGTTTGTTCAACGTGCCAAATCCAGGTGCTGCTGACGATTTTGCTGCGACGATTAATCCGGAGTCACTGGTTGTGATGCAAGGCTATGTTGAGCCAAGTCTGGTCAATGCTGAGCCTGAATGTGCTTTCCAGTTTGAGCGTATGGGTTATTTCTGCGCAGATAATAAAGACTCTTCTGCAGAGCATCTGGTGTTCAACCGTACTGTGGGTCTGCGTGATTCGTGGGCGAAAATTGCGGATTGATGCATTTCAGGCTGGCTCTGTCAGCCTGAATTTGCGTGTAATAAAAAACCAGCCTTCAAGGCTGGTTTTTTTAATTGGTGCTGAGACGGTTACTTCTTCTCGTTGTGAAGACTTTCATCTTTGTTGCAATCACCCGCAGTGCAATGACCATACAGATATAAACTGTGGTTTGTCAGGCGAATATTGTAGCTTTCAGCAATCTGCTTTTGTCGTTCTTCGATGAGATCATCAGAAAATTCAATGACTTTTCCACAGTCCAGGCATACAAGGTGATCATGGTGATGTTGGGTCGACAGTTCAAAAACTGACTTGCCGCCTTCAAAGTGGTGCCGAGTGACAATGCCTGCATCATCAAACTGGTTCAGTACGCGGTAAACAGTGGCCAGGCCAATCTCTTCACCAATATCGATCAACTTCTTGTACAAATCTTCAGCACTGATGTGTTGACATTCAGGATTCTGAAGTACTTCCAAAATTTTCAGGCGCGGAAGTGTGACTTTGAGTCCTGCTTGTTTAAGTGCTTGGTTGTTATCTGACATTCGAGTTTCCTTTGGCTAGCCGTAACATTGAAAATGGAGGGTTACGGTAGTCTTTCGCATATCTGTTCATTATAAGTGACGACAGCACAACAATAAACCTTAATGCCGAATGGGTCTAGGAAACTTGTGACTTTTATTCGCTTGATATAAATGTTAAAAAAGTGATCTATACTCATCGTACCAGATCATAAGGAAGTGAACGTGTGAATCGATTCTACAAGCCGGGCATTGTGAAATTTGCCCTGAATATTTGGCCACCTTTCTGGGGGGCAGGCATCCGCATCCGCCATATCAGTGAGGACTTTCGGCATGTAGAGATTTGCCTCAAGCTTCGCTGGTGGAATAAAAATGCAAACCGAACACAGTATGGCGGAAGTATCTTCTCGCTGACCGATCCTGTTTATGCATTGATGCTTATGGGAATTCTCGGAAAAGAATACTATGTCTGGGATAAGCAGGCAGAAGTGAATTTTCTGAAACCGGGCCAGACAGATTTAACGGCTGTGTTTACCATTTCAGATCAGTATGTCGATGAAATCAGACGTTCGACGGCGTCTGGTGAAAAGTTTTTCCCTGAGTTTATTGTGCATGTCATGGATGCCAAAGAGGAGGTCGTAGCTCAGGTGAAGCGGGTACTTTACGTAAGAAAAAAACCGCAATATCGGGGAGATGAGTCCGAAACGGCACAGGATAGAAATGAGACTCTGGTGAACGAATAATAAAAAACGCGCATCAGCGCGTTTTTTGAATTTGACGAATGTGTTGTTTAGTCAGCAAGTTCTGCCAGACACATTTCTTCGTAGATTTGTTTCACCCACTTTTCAACACGCTCATCCGTTAGTTCGGGCTGACGATCTTCATCAATACACAGACCGACGAAGTGACTGTCGTCGACCAAGGCTTTTGAAGCTTCAAATTCATAGCCTTCAGTTGGGAAATGACCCACAATCACGGCACCACGTCCTTCCACGATGTCACGAACTGTACCCATCGCATCACAGAAGTACTCGGCGTAATCTTCCTGATCACCACAGCCAAAAATTGCGACCAGTTTATTTTCGAAATCAATGCCTTCCAGCTCAGGGAAGAAGTCATCCCAGTCGCATTGTGCTTCACCGTAGTACCAGGTCGGGATGCCTAGCAGCAGCAGGTCGAAGTTTTCAATATCTTCTTTGCTGCTCTTAGCAATGTCTTTGACTTCAACCAGGTTTTTACCCAGCTGTTTTTGGATCATTTTAGCGACGGCTTCAGTGTTACCTGTGTCGCTACCAAAGAAGAGTCCTACACTCGCCATAGTAGAGATTACCCGTGTTTAAGTTGTTGGCCGCCAGCTATGGCTAACGGCATCAGAAAATGAACAGGCTGTCGGTCACTGTGGTGTTTATTACGCGCCTGAATTGATTCGTTGCAGCGATAGTGGCGTCGATTTTTGATGAACCAGAGTGATGACACTTTCATGTTTCGCTTTAGCTGAAGAAAGCAAGAAACGTTCGGTATTTAACCGATGCCGACGCCTTCCATCGTGAATTGAATCACACCTTTAGATATGAATCCGAAGCACCCTAAAAACAAGACCAGCCAGACGATTTTACGACCAAACGGAGGCACGTTGCCTTGCTTGAGGACATCTTTGATTGCCATACCAATGAAAAAGAAGATAGCAGCGAACAATAAATCCAGTCCAACTGATTCCAGCAGGTCCATGTGCTCGTATAACATCTGTTTCTCCTTCGCAAGTATCAATCTTGCATCCGGCGCGCACTATAGCATAGTGTGCTGGGCGTGTTAATTCTTAAGGCCTTGTAAAAAGCTCAGAATGATACGGTTCACGGTTTCTGGTTTTTCTGCATGCAGCCAGTGGCCAGTATTGGCAACCATGTGGGCTTTGGCATTCGGAAACTGACACGTAATGGCTTCTCTGTGTTCAGTCTGAATGTATTCGGAGTTTTGCCCTTTGATAAACAGCGTCGGGCCTGGAAATGGAGAAACGGGTTCCCAGCCCATGATGGTGCTGTAATTGGCAATCAGTGCGTCGACATGAAAGCGCCATTGGAAGCCTGTCTCCGTTTTATAAAGTGATTTGAGCAGGAACTGACGAACACCAGCTTCCTCAACATGCAGAGAAAGATAGTGTTCAGCATCTTTGCGGCTGGTCACAGTATGATGGTTGACGGCTTGCAGTCCGGCGAAGACATTTTCGTGGCGATGGACATGGTAAGCAACAGGCGCCATATCGAGAACAATCAGACTACTGAGGCGATGGGCTGCCAGTGTTGTCATGGCCATGGCGACTTTTCCGCCCATGGAATGGCCGATCACTGTGAAATTTTCAATATCCAGTTGGTTCAGCAGGTCAATAATATCTTGCGCCATTTCTGGGTAAGTAAAGTGCTCACTATGAGGGGAGCGACCATGGTTACGCAGATCAACACTGATAACCTGATAGGTGTCTTTCAGTGTTCGGGCCAGAATGCCAAGATTATCAGCGCTGCCAAAAAGACCATGGATGAGCACGACAGTCTGGCCTTGCCCCTGAATTTGATAATGAAGATTCACAGACTATTTCTCTTGTAGTTAACGCTTTGGCGTAGAGTATACCTTCGCTTCACGTTATAATCTCCCGGTGATTTTTTAACGGAACGATAATGAACACTACGATGAAAACTATTGAGGTTGACGAAGAGCTATATCGTTATATTGCCAGCCAGACTCGGCACATCGGTGAAAGTGCGTCAGATATTCTGCGTCGATTACTGAAGGTGGATGAGGCAAATCATCATCAGCCGGTCATGCCAGTTCGTCCTAAATCAGCGCAAGGTATTGTGGTTAGCAAAGATGCTGGCAATCTGCCACAGTCTGAAGACAGGGTCAAAGCGATGCGCTCTTTGCTGATTTCAGACGAATTTGCCAGCCAGGAGAAAGCTATTGGCCGCTTCATGCTGGTGCTTACGACACTCTATCGTATCGATTCTCAGGCTTTCACCGACGCGACAGCAATCAAGGGTCGTACTCGCGTTTATTTCGCTGATAGTGAAGAAAAACTATTGAACAGTGGTAAAACGACCAAACCGAAAGCCATTCCTGATACGCCATTTTGGGTGATCACCAATACGAATACTGATCGTAAACGTCAGATGATTGAGCAGTTGATGCAAAAAATGCAGTTTACTCAGGACATCATCGACAAAGTTTGCGGTGAAATTTAACCGCTGCTGATACAGCTTAAAACGTGCACAAGGGATAGGTTCATGGCGATTCATCCTCGGGCTGGGCAACGTGCTCAGCAAGAAGACATGCATAATATTCCGGCCTTGGTGGCCAATTATTTTTTGATCGAGCCGGATGCAGCTGATTCAGCTCAGCGTGTCGCATTTGGTACTTCAGGCCATCGCGGCAGTGCCGACAAAGGTACATTTAACCAATGCCATATCTGGGCGATTGCGCAGGCTGTGGCTGATGTGCGTCGGGAACAAGGGATTACAGGTCCGCTGTTTCTGGGAAAAGATACGCATGCGTTGTCTGAACCTGCATTATTTTCTGCTTTGGAAGTCTTGGTTGCCAATGATGTTCAAGTGATTGTTCAGGCTGAACAAGGCTATACACCAACACCTGGAATCTCTCATGCCATTCTGTCTTATAACCGCGAACACGCGAAAAAAGCGGATGGTATTGTGATTACGCCGTCACACAACCCACCACAGGACGGGGGGATTAAGTACAATCCGCCACATGGTGGTCCTGCTGAAGGTGCGATCACAACTGCGATTGAAAATCGCGCAAACCAGTTGATTGCGGAAGGTCTGATCGGGGTGAAACGTATCCCTGTTTCAGATGCATTGTTGAGTGAACTTGTTTCTGAGCAGGATTTAGTGTCGCCTTATGTGGCTGACCTGATTCACGTCATTGATATGACTGCGATTCAGCAGGCGAACCTGAAACTTGCTGTGGATCCGCTTGGCGGTTCCGGGATTGAATACTGGCGTGCGGTTGGCCGTCACTACGACTTGGATCTAACGCTGGTGGATGAGTCTATCGATCCGGCTTTCCGGTTTATGAGTCTGGATAAAGACGGCGTCGTTCGCATGGACTGCTCATCTCCATATGCGATGGCAGGACTGCTTGCGCATAAAGATCATTATGATCTGGCATTTGGGAACGATCCTGACTTTGATCGCCATGGCATTGTAACTCCAGCAGGACTGATGAATCCGAATCACTTCCTGGCCGTGTGTATTGATTACCTTTATCGTCACCGTCCGGAATGGAAAGAAAGTGTTGCCGTTGGTAAAACACTGGTTTCCAGTGCAATTATTGATCGAGTTGTTTCAGACCTGGGCCGTGAATTATGTGAAGTCCCTGTTGGCTTTAAATGGTTCGTTGATGGTTTGTACAGCGGCAAACTGGGCTTTGGTGGTGAAGAAAGTGCCGGAGCTTCTTTCCTGCGTAAAGATGGTACACCTTGGTCAACCGATAAAGATGGTATTTTACTTTGCTTGCTGGCGGCGGAGATCACCGCAGTCACGGGCATGAACCCGCAACAATATTACCAGGCTTTAACCGAAAAACATGGTGAATGTTGTTATAGCCGCTTACAGGCTGTGGCAAACAGCACGCAAAAAGCTGTGCTCAGCAAATTGTCGCCGGAAATGGTGAAAGCTGACATGCTGGCGGGTGATGAGATTACTGCTCGTCTGACGCATGCGCCTGGCAATGGCGCAGCGATTGGTGGACTGAAAATTACCACCCAGAATGGTTGGTTTACAGCGCGTCCTTCGGGAACAGAAGAAATCTACAAGATCTACTGTGAAAGCTTCAAAGGTGAGGAACATTTGCGCCAGATTGAAGCGGAAGCCCAGAAAATTGTCAGTCAAGTTTTTGCTGATGCAGGCCTGTAGCCTTCTGGTGAAGTGTGACCATGAAACCCGCAGATGACTGCGGGTTTTTTTATGGTTTTTGTATCGGACTGACAGCTGCGTTGCGGTGTTTATCTCGGTTATGCAATGGCCAGTGATCGGGCACAATGAACCAAACGCGATTGTTGTCATCGACACCCTGAGTGGGCACTGTGATCGCACTTGCATCCATTTCAAGTGATTGTGGAACAAAGGCTGGTGGCGTCAGCCACTCTCGTTTGGACAGTGCTCTTAAAGCAAGTGTGCTGGCCTGTGATTGGAAACACCATAAACCTTTGTTGACATGAGGGTTGATGGGTAAATCTGAACCTGACTCTTTATCCTGAAAGTGGTCAAAAAGCCTCCCTTGAACAATCAGGCGCTGGCAGACCGGCTGACCCAGGGTTTCCGCATACTGGTTTCGATAGGCTTGATGGCTCGTCATTGCCAGTTGATGGTCGATCATCCTGTTGATTTTTCGGTCTAGGTTGTCCGCTGAATTGGGGCCCAACCAGCGCTGCTGGTAAGCCAGATAAAATTTGATGGCTACTTCCCAGTGTTCCAGTTGATTCAGGGTCTTGTTGAAGACCAGAAAATCAATTGCGCCGAGCGTGCGTTTATTTTCATGAAGCTGCAACTCTTCAGCGACAAGTTCGTAGTCAGGGTGGTGAGTGATTAACTGCTGCCACAACCACTGATAATAAAATCCCAGTCGCTGATTTCCCGCGTACAGTACGTGAGCCGGAATGACAGCCCGGTCTCTGAAATCGGATAGCCAGCGATCATCAATCTGGTGATGAAGACCCTGAGTAAGGACAGGGATGGTCAGGACACGCTGAAAATCTCTGAAATGGATATCATGTTCTTTACTTTCAGTTTTTATGAAATTTGTCATCAATATCTGTCTGAATTCGGTTGTTTACCAGTTTTTAACAAGAATAAAACAAAATAAAAGTAGTAAAATTTCAAAAACGCGCTAAAGTGTAGAGGTATGACCAGTTACAGAATCAGGAGGCAATGATGTTTACACCTTTATCCACTCAACAAATTATCCTGCGCCGGGCTTTTGTTGTGATCGCGGGCGTGCTGAGCTTTCCGATTTTGATGTTGATGCCGACCTCTCTTAAGTCGCGAGTTTACAGCTATTTACATAAGGTCTGGTTGAAAACCAGCACAAAACCTGTTTGGCTGAAGCAGTCAGAGCATGGCGCTCAGGAACTCTACTAAGCATACCAGCATACTGGTGTTGTTGTTGAAATGCTGCCTTGGGCAGCATTTTTTATGACAAAGTGTAATATGACGAAGTTCCAGCGTGGTCATGACTGGTTCTATCCCGACTGAGTTGGTTAAAATGAATGTATCCGTTCTAAAGGAAGCACGCATGAACAACCTTAAACTTGAGTCAATTCTGAATACTTTACTGAGCCCACATTTGATCAGGGATTACTGTCCAAATGGATTACAGGTTGAAGGCAGAAGTGACGTTCAAACCATCGTGACTGGCGTGACAGCTTGTCAGGCATTGATTGATCGGGCAATCGAGATGAAAGCCGATGCGCTGTTAGTCCATCACGGATACTTCTGGAAAAATGAACCTGCAGAAATCCGTGGCATGAAATACCGTCGTATCAAGGCTCTGATTGAACATGGAATCAACTTGTATGCGTATCATCTACCTTTGGATGTGCATCAGGAACTCGGGAATAACGCTCAACTGGCAGAGTTGCTGGGGATCAAATATTTAGGTGGGATGGAGCCGGGAAATCCTCATCCTGTTGCCGTTTATGGCGAGTTACCGACCCCACTCACCGGCGAGCAACTGGCTACCCGGATTGAAAAAGCATTACACCGGAAACCGCTTCATATCAGCGAAAGTGGGCCAGCAGAAATTAAAACCGTTGGCTGGTGTACCGGAGGTGGCCAGGATTTCATTGATCAGGCGGTTGCGATGGGGTTAGATGCTTACATCACGGGTGAAGTTTCTGAACGAACGGTCCATACAGCCCGAGAGCAGGGGATTCATTTTTACAGTGCAGGGCACCATGCCACTGAACGTTATGGTATTGATGCTTTGGGCGAGTGGCTTGCTGACGAGCATCACCTGGATGTCACTTTCATCGATATTGATAATCCGGTATAAGCTCGAGAGCTGACGGGTCAAAATCATAAAAAAGGGAAGCGCAATGCTTCCCTCTTCTTTTATCTCAAGCCAATCAACGGGTTTTACTCACGCTCATGTAGCGGTTGGAAGTCACGCTGCTGATGGCCAGTATATAGCTGACGCGGGCGACCAATACGGTTGTTTGGATCGCTATGCATTTCGTTCCAGTGTGCTATCCAGCCAATGGTACGAGACATTGCAAAGATAACGGTGAACATAGAGATAGGAATACCAATGGCTTTCAGAATGATGCCAGAGTAGAAGTCTACGTTCGGATACAGTTTCTTATCAATGAAGTACTCATCAGACAGTGCAATTCGTTCAAGTTCCATCGCCACATCCAGCAGTGGATCCTCGATTTTCAGCTCTTGCAGCACTTCATGACATGCTTCACGCATGACCGTTGCACGTGGGTCGTAGTTCTTGTAGACACGGTGACCAAAGCCCATCAGGCGGAACGGGTCGTCTTTATCCTTCGCACGTTCAATGTACTCAGGAATATTTTCAACACTGCCGATCTCTTCCAGCATACGCAAACATGCTTCGTTTGCTCCACCATGTGCAGGACCCCACAAAGATGCGATACCAGCGGCAATACAGGCAAATGGGTTTGCACCCGAAGAACCTGCAAGACGCACGGTCGACGTTGAAGCATTTTGCTCGTGGTCAGCATGCAAGGTGAAGATCTTGTCCATTGCTTTCGCAACAACCGGGCTCACTTCGTACTCTTCACAAGGTGTTGCGAACATCATGTGTAAGAAGTTTTCTGCGTAGTCCAGATCGTTACGAGGGTAGATAAACGGCTGGCCAATGGAGTACTTGTAACACATGGAAGCCAGGGTTGGCATTTTAGACAGCAGGCGGAATGCAGTGATTTCGCGGTGCTCGTCGTTATTAATGTCCAGTGAATCGTGGTAGAAAGCTGCAAGTGCACCAACAACACCACACATCACGGCCATTGGGTGAGCATCACGGCGGAAGCCATGGAAGAAGCTGGCGATTTGCTCATGAACCATTGTATGGCGAGTGACCGTTTTACGGAAGTGCTCGTACTGGGCGCGGGTAGGAACTTCGCCATACAGCAAGATGTAACAGACTTCTAAATAATCAGCGTTATTAGCCAATTGGTCGATCGGATAGCCACGGTGAAGCAGCACACCTTTCGCACCATCAATGTACGTAATTTGAGATTCACATGATGCAGTAGCTAAGAAACCAGGGTCGAAGGTAAAGTAGCCAGATGCACCGAGTTTACGCACATCCAGTACTTCCGGACCTAGTGAGCCCCCGAGAATCGGCAGTTCGACCGGTGCTTTCCCTTCAATATGAAGAGTAGCTTTCTTGTCTGCCATAACAATCTCCTTTGTTATTTTATAATCCTCACCCGAAATCGGATGTGCCGTCTTTGTACAGCTCGGATATGTTGTTGTCAATTCCTCTTCATGGGAGTGTGCGCTTGTTAATAACTTTAAGTAAAAGCGGGCGAATATCTCAAACCGTGTTAGAGGTCATGTAACAGGGTTTGTAATTGATTGTTGCGAGGCGTATACTCGGCCGCAGGTCTCTGGTTCTGCCATCGCCAGAAACAATGATAAAGTTATTAGTAATATTAGCGACTTAAGCTGAAACGACTTTTGCTTTGCTGTACATAGACTTGTGCTAATTAAGTGTAGCGCAGTTGTTGTGCCTTTGTTGCGCTGTTTTGGCGTACGCATGCCGGAGGTTTTATAAAAATAAAACGCTTCTATGGAGCTGAGTGGGCAAAGACCGTGAAAGTTAACAAGACAAGACCTGTCAACCTCGACCTACAGACGATTCGCTTTCCGCTGACAGCGATCTCGTCTATCCTGCACCGTGTATCGGGCGTGATCACTTTTATTTCCCTTGCCATCCTGCTATGGCTGCTAAACCTCTCTTTATCTTCTCCTCAGGGATTTGCGGAAGCTGCTGATATCGTCGATAGCTTCTTTGTCAAATTTGTCCTGTGGGGTGTCCTGACAGCACTGTTCTATCACATCGTGCTGGGGATTCGTCACCTCATCATGGACATGGGATATTTTGAAGAGCTTGAATCCGGCACAACAAGCGCGAAAATCAGTTTTGCAATTGTGGCGGTTCTGGCCGTATTTGCAGGAGGCCTGGTATGGTAAGCAACGTTTCCACTGTCGGACGTAATGGTGTTCACGACTTTATCCTTGTCCGTGCAACCGCGATTATCCTCACTCTTTACACCATCTATATGGTGTGCTTTTTCGCTTTTGGCCCTGAGCTGAACTATGAAACCTGGACAGCGTTCTTTTCACAACTGAGCACCAAAGTCTTCACGATGCTAGCTTTAGTATCTGTGCTGATTCATGGTTGGATCGGTATGTGGCAAGTGCTGACAGATTACATCAAGCCTGCACTTTTACGTGCTGGTCTGCTGCTCGCGATTGTCGCTGTGCTATTTGGTTATCTGTTTTCTGGTTTCTTTATTTTGTGGGGTGCGTAAGTGAGCATTGCAGTTCGAGAGTTTGATGCCGTTGTAATCGGTGCTGGTGGTGCGGGCATGCGTGCAGCACTACAAATTTCTGAGCAGGGCCTGAAATGTGCGCTGCTGTCTAAAGTTTTCCCAACCCGTTCTCATACAGTATCGGCACAGGGTGGTATTACCGTCGCACTTGGTAACTCACATCCGGATAACTGGGAATGGCACATGTACGATACAGTCAAAGGTTCTGACTATATCGGTGACCAGAATGCGATTGAGTACATGTGTAAAAATGGTCCTCAATCCGTGATTGAACTGGAAAAAATGGGACTACCTTTCTCCCGTTTTGATAATGGTCGTATTTATCAGCGTCCATTTGGTGGCCAATCAAAAGAGTTTGGTGGTGAGCAGGCTGCGCGCACGGCAGCAGCAGCTGACCGTACTGGCCATGCGCTGTTGCACACGCTGTATCAGCAAAATATTAAGCACAAAACAACGATTTTCTCTGAGTGGTATGCCCTGGATCTGGTGAAAAACCAAGATGGCGCAATCCTGGGTTGTACAGCACTGTGCATGGAAACCGGCGAGATTTGTTATTTCAAATCCAAATCCACGATTCTGGCAACGGGTGGTGCAGGTCGTATTTATCAGTCAACCACGAACGCCCACATTAACACCGGTGATGGCGTGGGTATGGCACTGCGTGCAGGTGTTCCTGTTCAGGACATCGAAATGTGGCAGTTCCACCCAACCGGTATCGCAGGCGCTGGTGTTCTGGTAACTGAGGGTTGCCGTGGTGAAGGGGGTTACCTGCTAAATAAAGACGGTGAGCGCTTCATGGAGCGTTATGCGCCGAATGCGAAAGATTTGGCAGGCCGTGACGTGGTTGCACGTTCGATGATGGTTGAGATTCGTGAAGGTCGTGGTTGCGATGGCCCATGGGGTCCGCATATTAAGCTGAAACTGGATCATCTGGGTAAAGATGTTCTGGAATCTCGTCTGCCGGGTATCCTGGAGCTGTCTCGTACTTTTGCACACGTTGATCCAGTGAAAGAGCCGATTCCGGTGATTCCAACCTGTCACTATATGATGGGTGGTGTACCGACTCAGGTTTCTGGTCAGGCGATTAAGCAAGATGCAAACGGTCAGGATGTTGAGGTTCAGGGTTTGTTTGCCTGTGGTGAGATTGCCTCTGTTTCTGTTCACGGTGCGAACCGTTTGGGCGGTAACTCCCTGCTTGACCTGGTGGTCTTCGGCCGTGCAACTGGTCTGCACTTGGGTGAGACACTGGCTGCACAAGCAGAAGCGCGTCCGGCAACTGAATCTGACATTGAAGCCTCTCTGTCACGCCTCAACCGTTGGAACAATACGCAAAAAGGTGAAGATCCAGTTCAAATCCGTAAAGACCTGCAATCTTGCATGCAGAATAACTTCTCGGTCTTCCGTGAAGGTGAAGCAATGGCAGACGGTCTGAATCAGCTGAAAGAAATCCGTGAGCGTCTGAAAGAAGCGCGTCTGGATGATACGTCTTCTGAGTTCAATACACAGCGTATCGAATGTCTGGAGCTGGATAACCTGATGGAAACAGCTTACGCAACAGCTGTTGCAGCAAACTATCGTACTGAAAGTCGTGGTGCGCATGCTCGTTTCGACTTCCCTGAGCGTGATGATGCCAACTGGCTGTGTCACTCGATTTACAACCCTGAGACAGAGCAGATGTCTAAGCGTGATGTAAATATGACCCCAGTTCATCGTGAAGCATTTCCGCCGAAAGCGCGGACATACTAAGGGAGGTAAACAACATGAAACTGAATTTTTCTATTTACCGTTACAACCCTGACGTAGACAACGCGCCTCACATGAAAGGGTACACGCTGGAAGTGCCAGATGGCTCGGACATGATGGTTCTGGATGCACTCATCCTGTTGAAAGAGCAAGATCCAACACTGGCGTTCCGTCGTTCATGTCGTGAAGGTGTTTGTGGTTCTGACGGCATTAATATGAACGGTAAGAACGGGCTGGCCTGTATCACGCCGCTGTCGGCACTGACGGATAAGAAAACGATTGTGATTCGTCCGCTGCCAGGTCTGCCTGTTATTCGTGACTTGATCATCGATATGGATCAGTTCTATACCAACTATGCCAAGGTGAAGCCGTTCTTAATTAATGAGAGTGAGCATCCACCGGCACGTGAAAACCTGCAATCGCCGGAAGAACGTGCACATCTGGATGGTTTGTATGAATGTATCATGTGTGCGTGCTGCTCAACATCGTGCCCATCTTTCTGGTGGAACCCAGATAAGTTCATTGGTCCTGCAGGTCTTCTGGCGGCTTACCGTTGGTTGATTGACAGTCGTGATACAGCGACAAATGAACGCCTTTCGGATCTGGATGACGCATTCAGTGTCTTCCGTTGTCACAGTATTATGAACTGTGTCAGCGTTTGTCCGAAAGGGCTTAATCCGACGAAAGCAATTGGTAATATCCGATCCATGTTGCTTAAGCGTTCGGTGTAATTGAATAGAATTATCGATATGCCGGCCAAGACAGTTGGCTGGCTTTTCAGCCCGGTGAACGACCGGTGCAAGTGGCGATAACAAGTGGTTAAGGGAAAACAATGCAGAACGGCGTTATGAAGGCTTGGCTCGAGTCTTCACATCTGGCTGGCGCCAACGCAACTTATGTAGAAGACCTCTACGAGTTGTATCTAAGCGACCCAGAATTAGTTGGCGAAGAATGGCGTCACGTTTTTAGTGAATTGCCTGTTGTGAATGGTGTTGCTGTCGAACAGCCACATTCACGTGTTCGTGATTACTTCCGGCGTTTAGCGAAAGAAACGACCTTTTTAAGTGCTAACGTCAGCGATCCTGATGTTGATGCCAAACAGGTGAAGGTATTGCAGTTGATTAACGCATACCGTTTCCGTGGTCATCAGCATGCAAACCTGGACCCGCTGGGATTATGGCAACAGGAACGAGTTCCAGACCTGGATCCTGCTTTCCATAACCTCACAGCGGAAGATTTTGATCAAAGCTTCAATGTCGGTTCGTTTGCCGTAGGCAAAGAGACAATGAAGCTTTCTGAGATCTATGAGGCGCTGAAAAAAACCTACTGTGGTTCGATTGGTGCTGAGTACATGCACATTACCGACACGGAAGAAAAACGCTGGATTCAACAGCGTCTGGAATCTGTGATTGGTCAGGGCACATTTTCGCAGGAAGAGAAACTCACTTTCCTGGACGAACTGACTGCCGCTGAAGGCCTGGAACGTTACCTGGGTGCTAAATTCCCGGGCGCAAAACGTTTCTCGCTGGAAGGTGGTGATGCACTGATCCCGATGATGAAAGAACTGATCCGTAGCGCTGGTAACAGTGGTGTGCGTGAAGTTGTGATCGGGATGGCCCACCGGGGTCGTTTGAACATGCTGGTGAACGTTCTGGGTAAAAAGCCGCAGGATTTGTTTGATGAGTTTGCAGGCAAGCATGGTGAGTCCTGGGGGACTGGCGATGTGAAATACCATCAGGGTTTCTCTGCAGATTTCGCGACGCCTGGCGGTGATGTACACCTGGCACTGGCCTTTAACCCGTCTCACCTGGAAATCGTCAACCCTGTCGTTGTGGGTTCTGTTCGTGCCCGTCAGGATCGCTTGGGTGATAAAGATGGTTCTATGGTGCTGCCAATCACCATTCATGGTGACTCTGCAATTGCGGGTCAGGGTGTCGTAGCTGAGACCTTTAACATGTCTCAATCACGCGGCTACCGTGTTGGCGGTACGATCCGTATTGTGGTGAATAATCAGATTGGTTTCACAACATCAAACCCTTACGATACCCGCTCCACCCAGTACTGTACGGATATCGCGAAGATGGTTCAGTCACCAATCTTCCACGTGAATGCAGACGATCCGGAAGCGGTGGCGTTTGTGACCCGTCTGGCGCTGGATTTCCGCAATGAGTTCAAGCGTGACGTTGTGATTGATTTGGTGTGTTATCGCCGTCATGGTCACAACGAAGCGGATGAGCCGAACGCAACCCAGCCGTTGATGTACCAGAAAATCAAAAAACATCCGACACCACGGAAGATCTATGCAGATGCTCTGGTCGATGAAGCTGGCATTCAAGCTGAAACTGCCACGGCATTGGTCAATGAATATCGTGATGCACTGGATCGCGGTGAGTGCGTTGTGAAAGAGTGGCGTCCGATGACCCTGCATTCCGTCGATTGGTCTCCTTATCTGGGCCATGACTGGACGAAAGAATGGGCCAATAAAGTCGGCAGTCAGCGTCTGCATGAGCTGGGCCAGCGTATTTGCCAGTATCCTGAAAGCCATAAACTGCAAAGCCGTGTTCAGAAACTGTACAACGATCGCCAGTCGATGGTTGCCGGTGAGAAAGACGTCGACTGGGGTATGGCTGAAACGTTGGCCTATGCCACGTTGGTTGATGAAGGTCACCGTATCCGTATTACGGGACAGGATTCTGGTCGTGGTACCTTCTTCCACCGTCATGCAGTCTTGCATAACCAAACGGATGCCAGTACTTATATGCCACTGGCGAATATCCACGACAAACAAGGACCATTTCAGGTTTTCGACTCCGTCCTGTCGGAAGAAGCTGTATTGGCCTTTGAATATGGTTACGCAACAGCCGAGCCGGGCGGTCTGACAATCTGGGAAGCGCAGTTTGGTGATTTTGCCAATGGTGCGCAGGTTGTGATTGACCAGTTCATCAGTTCCGGTGAGCAGAAGTGGGGCCGTATGTGCGGTCTGACCATGCTGTTGCCTCATGGTTATGAGGGGCAGGGTCCAGAGCACTCTTCTGCACGTCTGGAGCGTTATCTGCAGCTTTGTGCTGAACAGAACATGCAGGTTGTGATCCCTTCAACGCCAGCACAGGTTTACCACATGATCCGTCGTCAGGTGCTTCGTCCGATGCGCCGTCCGTTGATTGTGATGTCACCGAAGTCGCTGCTGCGTCATCCGCTGTGTACATCGACGATGGATGATCTGTCTGACGGTAATTTCCAGCCGGCGATTGGCGAAATTGATGCGTTGGATCCGAAACAAGTGAAACGTGTTGTCCTGTGTTCAGGCAAGGTGTATTACGATCTGCTGGAACAACGTCGTAAGCGTGAGCAGACGGATGTTGCCATTATCCGAATTGAGCAACTTTATCCATTCCCGAAAGAAGATGTGGAAGCTGCTCTGGCTGATTATCAGCATGTGACTGACTTCGCATGGTGTCAGGAAGAGCCGCAAAACCAGGGGGCCTGGTACAGCAGTCAGCATAACTTCCGTGCCGCTCTGCCTGAAGGTGCGCAATTAGAATATACCGGCCGTCCAGCGTCAGCTTCACCTGCCGTTGGTTATATGTCAGTACACTTGAAACAACAGAAAGCGTTGATTGACGACGCGCTGAACACAGAACAATAAGCCCAGAGCTGGAACAAAAAGGACAAACTGAGATGACAATCGAAATTCTGGTTCCTGATTTACCTGAATCAGTAGCAGACGCAACCGTAGCAACTTGGCACAAGAAGCCGGGTGATGCAGTCAGCCGTGACGAAGTTCTGGTCGATATCGAAACGGATAAAGTTGTGCTGGAAGTGCCAGCCCCTGAAGATGGTATTCTGGAAGCCATCATTGAGGAAGAAGGCACAACAGTACTGACGAAGCAGCTGCTGGGTAAACTGAAAGCCGGTGCTGTCGCTGGTGAACCAACGAAAGATGTACCTGCCAGTGCTGAAGCTTCTCCAACCAAACGCACAACCGCATCGCTGACAGAAGAAACCAATGATGCACTGAGTCCAGCGGTTCGCCGTCTGATCAGTGAGCACGGCATTGATGCTTCTGCAGTGAAAGGGACTGGTGTGGGTGGCCGAATTACCCGTGAAGACGTTGAAGCTTTTGTGAAAGGCGGCAAATCTGCCTCAGCAGCTGTACCGGCGGCTGAAGCGAAGGTTGAAGCACCTCTGGCTCATCGCAGCGAAAAACGTGTTCCGATGACACGTCTGCGTAAGCGTATCGCAGAGCGTCTGCTGGAAGCGAAAAACAGCACAGCGATGCTGACAACGTTCAACGAAGTCAACATGAAACCTATCATGGATCTGCGTAAGCAGTACAAAGACATCTTTGAAGAGCGTCACGGTATTCGTCTGGGCTTCATGTCTTTCTACGTGAAAGCTGTCGTTGAGGCGCTGAAGCGTTTCCCTGAAGTGAATGCGTCAATTGATGGCGATGATGTTGTTTACCACAACTTCTTCGATGTCAGCATTGCAGTATCAACACCGCGTGGTCTGGTGACGCCAGTTCTGCGTGACTGTGACAAGCTGAGCCTGGCAGAAATCGAGAAAGGTATCCGTGAACTGGCGATTAAAGGCCGTGACGGTAAGCTGACTGTTGATGAGCTGACCGGTGGTAACTTCACCATCACAAACGGTGGTGTCTTCGGTTCCCTGATGTCTACGCCAATTATTAACCCGCCACAGGCTGCAATTCTGGGGATGCATAAGATCCAGGATCGTCCAATGGCGGTAAACGGTCAGGTTGAAATCCTGCCAATGATGTATCTGGCTCTGTCTTACGATCACCGTCTGATTGATGGGAAAGAGTCTGTCGGTTATCTGGTAACCATTAAAGAGCTTCTTGAAGACCCAACACGTCTGCTTCTGGACGTGTAATTACTGTGCTTTACCTGCCGCCACCCTTTTGGGTGGCGGTGTGTGAAGCCAGAATGACTGAAGAAGAAATGCCCAAGAGCATTTCAATGGATATAACACGTCCCACAGGGATTAGAGAACGGATAGAACATAATGAATCTGCACGAATATCAGGCAAAACAACTGTTTGCTGAGTATGGCCTGCCAGTTCCTGAAGGCTATGCATGTGATACCCCACAAGAAGCTGCTGAAGCAGCCGGTAAAATCAGTGGCAACAAATGGGTTGTCAAATGTCAGGTCCATGCAGGTGGCCGCGGTAAAGCGGGCGGTGTAGAACTGCATGACACCAAAGACGGCGTCAAAGAATTTGCACAGAAGTGGCTGGGTAAAAACCTGGTCACTTATCAGACAGATGCCAATGGCCAGCCTGTCACTAAGATTCTGGTTGAAGAAGCATCGAATATTGCCAATGAACTGTACCTGGGTGCAGTTGTTGACCGCGCAACACGTCGTATCGTTTTCATGGCATCGACTGAAGGTGGTGTTGAAATCGAGAAAGTTGCAGAAGAAACACCGGAACTGATTCATAAAGCGGCGATCGATCCACTGGTTGGCCCACAGGCTTATCAAGGCCGTGAGCTGGCGTTCAAACTGGGTCTGCAAGGCGACCAAATCAAGCAGTTCGTCAAAATCTTTATGGGTCTGGGTGAGATGTTCGCTCAGTACGATCTGGCGCTGCTGGAAATCAACCCGCTGGTCATCACCGGTGAAGGCAACCTGCTGTGCCTGGACGGTAAGATCAACATCGACTCAAATGCGCTGTACCGTCAGCCAAAACTGCGTGAAATGCACGATCCTTCTCAGGAAGATGCCCGTGAAGCACACGCAGCACAGTGGGAACTGAACTACGTCGCACTCGATGGTAACGTCGGTTGTATGGTGAACGGCGCAGGTCTGGCCATGGGTACGATGGACATCGTGAACCTGCATGGCGGCAAACCAGCAAACTTCCTGGATGTTGGTGGCGGTGCGACCAAAGAACGTGTGGCAGAAGCATTCAAGATCATTCTGTCTGACGACAACGTGAAAGCGGTACTGGTAAATATCTTCGGTGGTATTGTCCGTTGTGACATGATCGCAGAAGGGATCATCGGCGCAGTTAAAGAAGTCGGTGTGACTGTCCCTGTTGTTGTACGTCTTGAAGGTACGAACGCTGACTTGGGTCGCGAAGTACTGGCTAAATCTGGTCTGGATATCATTGCTGCTGAGTCGCTCACTGACGCAGCTCAGAAAGTTGTTGCTGCTGCGGAGGGCAAATAAGAATGTCTGTATTAATTAACAAAGACACCAAAGTTATCTGTCAGGGTTTCACTGGCGGTCAGGGTACTTTCCACTCTGAGCAGGCAATTGCTTACGGAACGCAAATGGTTGGTGGTGTATCTCCGGGTAAAGGCGGCACAACGCACCTGGGTCTGCCAGTATTTAATACCGTTCGTGAAGCCGTTGAAGCGACAGGTGCAACAGCATCTGTGATTTATGTTCCGGCACCTTTCTGTAAAGATGCAATTCTGGAAGCAATCGACGCGGGTATTCAACTGATCGTGACGATTACTGAAGGCATCCCAACCACAGACATGATCGACGTGAAAGTGAAGTTGGAAGAAACCGGTGTTCGCATGATCGGTCCAAACTGTCCGGGTGTGATCACGCCAGATGAATGTAAGATTGGCATCATGCCTGGTCACATTCACAAGAAAGGTAAAGTGGGTATTGTTTCACGTTCAGGGACACTGACCTATGAAGCGGTAAAACAAACCACGGATGAAGGTTTCGGCCAGTCAACTTGTGTTGGTATCGGTGGTGACCCAATCCCAGGCTCTAACTTCATTGATATCCTGAAACTGTTCCAGGAAGATCCTGAAACAGAAGCGATCGTCATGATCGGTGAGATCGGTGGTACGGCTGAAGAAGATGCAGCTGCATTCATCAAAGAAAACGTGACTAAGCCTGTGGTTTCTTACATTGCGGGTGTGACTGCACCTCCAGGTAAGCGTATGGGCCACGCGGGTGCGATTATCTCTGGTGGTAAGGGAACAGCGGATGAGAAATTTGCTGCTCTGGAATCTGCGGGTGTGAAGACTGTGAAGAGTCTGGCCGAGATTGGTAAAGCGCTGCGTGAAGTTACTGGCTGGTAATTAGCTGAGAGCTTTAGACAGATGGAACCCGCCTGATGGCGGGTTTTTTCTTTCTGTCTTCGCTCAGAATCTGACTTCGGTTCAGAAACAGTACGTTCCGAAACGAAAAGACTCAGCCTGAGGCTGAGTCTTTGAAAAGGGGGGGACTGCGCTCTTTTAGTATTTGAAGCGAGTAGTCAGCATGATTTGATCGCCGTAGACATCGTTGATACGGCCTTCTGCACCAACAGAGAACAGTTCGGTCGCATGGAAACGGCCATAAACGGAACCAAACGTTTCTTCAATTCGATGAACGTTCACATGACCAATTTTTGCACCAACTTCCAGTTGTGGACCTAACCATTGACGGACACCCAGGTTCACTTCCATGCCGGTTTTACCCACGGTCTCATCAAAACGGTCTCTGTTTTTGATGTTGCGAGCTTTCAGCTCACCGGTTAGATCGGCCCAGTTGTTGATTGGTGCGTGGAAGCCAACACCCAAAGCGATATCCCAGTCGTTTTCGAACTCAGAATCTACGTGGCCAGTTAAATGAGCATTTGGGTGGATAGACTTACTGAAGCCTGCACCATAGGTCAGCGGGCTCATACCAATGCGCACTTCAGTGTAGTCATAGCTGAAGTTGCTCATTGTGTTTGCCGGATTAGCTTGTGCTGCAGAAACACATGACAGCATCAGGGCAGCAGCGGTTAACGTTTTACGCATGAATCTTGATCCAAAGAACAAAAAAGAATTGGATTATTTTAATCAACTCGTCCCTGCAATAACAGGTTGGTATAGGCATAAGTGCTGTATTCCAGGGACAATAGCGTAAAAATGTAGCAAAAATCACATATTTGTGATCGTTGACAAATTTTTTATGTTCATAAATACAGGCACTGTTGCCAGTGTTTTTATTGTATGAGCTCGTTGCCCGATGTTTCCCCGTGCGCAAACTGACTGAGATTTGAGAGCGTCGTATCGGCAATATTTGCCAGAGCCTCTTCGGTCAGGAAGGCCTGATGCCCTGTAAATAGTACGTTGTGGCATGAAGACAGCCGACGGAAAACATCATCCTGAATCACATCATTAGATTTATCTTCGAAGAACAAATCTTTTTCGTTTTCGTAAACATCGACACCCAGAGCGCCAATTTTCTGGCTTTTCAGTGCTTCAATGGCATCTTTGGAATGGATCAGCTCACCTCGGCTGGTGTTTATGATCATCACCCCGTCTTTCATTTTGCCAAAAGAATTCGCATTGAGCATATGATAGTTCTCTTTGCTCATCGGGCAATGGAGGGTGATGACATCTGCTTTGCTGTAGATGTCTTCAAGCGTGGTATAGGTAGCCCCCAGTTTTAAAGCTTCCGGATTCTCGAATGGGTCATAGGCAAGAATGTTCATGCCAAGTCCTTTCAGAATGTGCATGGTGGCGATACCAATTCGGCCAGTGCCGATGACCCCAACGGTTTTGCCATAGAAGTTAAAGCCGGTCAGGCCATCTAGCGAGAAATTCGCATCCCGGGTACGTTGGTAAGCGCGGTGAATTTTACGGTTCAGGCTCAGCATCAGGCCAATGGTGTGCTCTGCAATGGCCTGAGGCGAATAGGCGGGTACACGTACAACTTGCACACCAAACATTTTTGCGGCTTCTAAATCGACTTTATCAAATCCGGCACAGCGCATGGCAATGATGCGTACGCCCAGTAGGGACAGCGCCTCAATGACAGGCTTACTCAAATCATCGTTCACGAAAGCACAAACGGCATCGTAGCCGTGGGCCAGTTTGACCGTTTGCAGATTCAGCTGAATATCAAAGAAGTCGAGGTCCAGATTGAATTGCTGGTTACTTTTGTTGAATGAAATCTGGTCGTACTTTTTTGCACTGAACACGGCGACTTTCATTGTGGTCTCCCGGAGAAGTAAAATTGTGATCCAGCCGCAACTTTCCCACAGTCGATGTAGGATGACAAGCAGAATAGTCGTGTCGATCGGGCGTGAAAAGTCTTTGATCCGTAGAGCAAAGATAGGCTTTGTAATACACTCTTTGCATTCAACCCGGAATAATGATTGGAAACTGACATGTTAGGAAAAATTGGGGCGGTCGCCGGTGCGGTAACTGTTGCGTTGTGCTGGCCACTGGCTGTTGGCCAGATTGGTGAGCGTATTTATCAGGACACCGTCGGAGAATACGACAGTCCTTATGTTGCAGTGACGACAGAAAGCTATGATCGCGGTTATCTGAGTTCGCATGCTATTTCCAAAATTGCGCTGAAATCCAGTTGGAAAGATTTGTTTGAAGAGCAGGGCTGGCCAACTGAATGGCACATTGCCCACGACATCCGGCATGGTTTACTTGGTCTGACGTCAAACAGTACCTTGGTTGTTGATGACTCCGTGGCACCTCAGGTGACAGCTTGGTGGGGAAGTGAAGCTGTGCCGCTGACACTGAAGACAACCACGTTGCTGACCCGAAAAACAGACCTGAGTTTAACGCTGAATCCGTTTGTTTATCAGGATGAAGACGGCAATAGCTTCAAGTCGGAGCCTTGGACATTTACTGGTGAAGTCTCTGCCGATGGCAATGGGCATTTCAGTTATGCCCTGAAAGATGCGCAATTCAAAACGGTTGCGGATGAAAGTATGCAGCTGTCGGGCTTGCAGGGCGGAGGAAAAGGCCGCTGGGATGGGGGATTCTGGATTGGTGATCAGCATCTCCAGCTGGATAAGCTGCAGTTTTCAAATCATCTGACCGAGGAATCCGTTGATCTGGAGACAATCAAGGTGTCGTCGGTCAATACATTGATGCCAGGTGAGCAAGCGGCCGAAGAGAAGGCAACCACCAACACGACGCTGGATAACAGAAACCAGTTGAGTGTGTCTTCCCTGATCAGCCTGGACGGTCAGAAATACCAGAATTTCAATGTGGATTTGTCGGTGACGGATCTGAATTACGACGCCGTGACCCGTCTGAGCGTTATGGGTGAAAATCTGGATGGGGAACTGACGAAGGCGCAAGCTCAGGATGTGATGCTGGCGTTGGATTTACTGATTGCCAAAGGACTGACGGTAAATCTGAAGGACATCAGCATTGAGGCACCAGAAGGCCCGCTTGCTGGGCATGTCCGGTTAACCGTACAGCCCGGATTAGCAAGAGCCTCTCAAAACCTGTCGCAAATCACTACAAAACTGGATGGTGAGCTCTATTTTGAATTTCCGTCTGTGTTGCTGAATATTGTTGAAGGCATGGAAACGCAAACCGAAGGGTTGGTGCAGAGCGGTGTGCTCACTCTGAAAGAAGACAGAGCCTATCTGTCGGTCAAACTGGAAGGTGACAAGGTGATTTTGGGGAATGGTGACCAATTGCCATTGGCCATGTTCATGATGTTGCTTCTTTCTTAAGACGCATTCATCGGCAACAGCAATGCATAAAATAGAATGTTTCGATTTAGACATTTTGTGGAGATCGACGACACTTAAGTTATCGGCGCAGGGATAAGAAGTAAGTGAACGTCCTGCCTGCGAGTCTAAAAAATCATTCAGGGGGATGCATGGAGTCGATAAAAGTCAGAGATTACATGAATACACGGCCAGTCACCTTCGAAGCGAAAATGTCACTGTCTCAGGCATTGGACAAAATGTTGTCATCCAAGCAGATTGGTGGGCCTGTGGTTGATGAATATCGAAAAGTTGTGGGCTTTGTGTCGGAACAGGATTTTATTCAGAAGCTGTTGAAAGTGGGCTATCACTGTCAGGATACGCATACAGTGGGTGATGTGATGCGTACGGAAGTGCTCACGGTTACGCCGGATACCAGCATTATCGAACTGGCCGACACAATGTCAGGCCAGAAACCGAAGCTTTACCCTGTTGTTGAGAGCGGACGTCTGGTCGGCATCATCACCCGCCGGGATGTGCTGTCAGCGATCAGTGATCAAATCGGTGATTGTTTCAAGCATCCGGTTTAGCCCTAACAATCCGTAGAGTCTTATATTTCAAGGCGCCGAAAGGCGCTTTTTTTACGTTTTCAGTCGTTGAATGACAGTGTAAAAGGTTTCATAAAAAACAGGCTTGACCTTGGAGTCGGCTCCAAGGTTTATAGTGAAGGGAACACAAACCAGTATTGAGTCTTTGAAGGAGAAAAGCATGTGTCACCAATGTAATAACAAAAAAATGCATGTTCATAGCGTGAAACCCGCTGGCAACAAAACCAGTGTTCGTGTTGAGCAAGGGGCTGCCGCTTCAACAGCCGTATCAAACAGCGCTTCAGTGTCAGTGGGGGCAGGCGATTGCTGCGGTGGTGCTTGTGGTTCAGGCGATCCTGAAGACAGCGATCCTGCCAGAGGTCCCATTTTGCACCCACCTGTCCGCGTGGCTGAACCGAGAGTTTCGTCACTGTCGAGAATTCATCACCTCAAACCTGCCCGCTTATCCCCCGACTCCGCGATTCTGAGTCCGGACTATCGCTTTGATCCGCTGAGTGACCTCGCAACAGAATCATCTGCATCTGATCTATACACAGCTTCAGACCAGCAACTGACCTGGCAAATTCAGGGCATGGACTGTCCGAGTTGTGCTGGCAAGCTTGAAAAGGCGGTTCGGGGAATCGAGGGCGTCAAACGTGTCTCTGTTGCCTTCGCGACGGAAAAACTGCTTGTGTCAGGATCTTCTGCCAGCCTGATGACAGATGTTGAAGCGGTCGCAAAGGCAACCGGATTCCCACTGTTACGGCCACAGGAGAAAGAAGCTGAGTCGGACAGTATTCTGAAAACCTACGGCATGCTTATTCTGACCACGGCACTGGTTGTTCTCTCTTATCTGATTTCGACCCAGTCTGAAACGCTTGGACTGGCTGCATTCACGGCCACCACGCTGGTCGGTTTGGTACCGATTCTGCGCAAAGCCTTTCAACTGGCTAAAAATGGATCGCCTTTCTCCATTGAAACTCTGATGAGTGTGGCGGCTATCGGTGCCTTGTATCTTGGTGAAACGGCCGAAGCGGCGATGGTGTTGCTTCTGTTTCTGCTGGGGGAACAACTGGAAGGTTATGCAGCTTCCCGTGCCCGAAGTGGCGTGAAGGCCTTGATGGCTCTGGTGCCGGAAACCGCCAGACGCGTCAACCCTGACGGTAGCATAGAAGCGGTGCCAGCAGATCAACTACAGCCGGGAGATGTGATAGAAGTGGCGCCGGGGGCCAGGTTACCTGCTGATGCAATTTTGATGGTTCAGGCGGCCAGCTTTGATGAAAGTGCGATGACCGGAGAGTCTGTGCCGGTTGAGCGTTTTTCGGGAGACACTGTTCTGGCGGGTTCACTGTCTGTGGAGCATCTGGTTCGGCTGAAAGTTCACTCAGAACCGGGCGAGAATGCGATCGACCGTATCTTGCATCTGATTGAAAATGCAGAAGCCAGTAAAGCGCCGATCGAACGTTTTATTGACCGTTTCAGCCGCTGGTATACGCCTGCCATGATTATGCTGGCCACCCTGATTGTTCTGATTCCGACGCTGTTGCTGGGACAGTCCTGGGATGAATGGTTATACAAAGGCCTGACTTTGCTGTTGATTGCCTGTCCATGTGCTTTGGTGATCTCAACGCCTGCAGCCATTACTTCCGGACTGGCTGCTGCGGCACGACGTGGTGCATTGATTAAAGGGGGGGCGGCTCTGGAGCAATTGGGACAGGCTCAGGTGGTGGCCTTTGATAAAACCGGCACCTTGACCCGGGGGAAACCTCAGGTGACCGATGTCCTCGCTTGGCAGGGTGAAATGTCTGATGTACTGGCGCAAGCGGCAGCCGTTGAAATGGGATCTCTGCATCCGCTTGCCAATGCGGTGATTGAGAAAGCCCAGCAGTGTGGTGTTTCTGTCTTGACCGCAGCACATCGTCAGGCGCTGCCGGGACGCGGTATTCAGGGAATGGTGAACGGTCACACGATTCGACTGCTGGCTCCGGATCGACTGGAAGCGGGAATCCTGCTATCTCAGCAACATCTTGAGGATATTGACCGTTTGGGTGATGAAGGGAAAACGCTGGTGGTGGTACTGCGTCATCAGGAACCGATTGGCCTGATTGCCTGGCGGGATAATTTGCGTGAAGATGCCGTGGACGCGGTGAAACAACTGACGGCAATGGGTGTGAAATCTTTGATGTTGACCGGGGACAACCCGCGTGCCGCCCGGGCGATTGCCGCTGAAGTCGGGGTGGATTTCAGGGCCGGACTTTTACCGGAAGATAAAGTCAGAGAAGTTGCCGAGTGGAGTCACAGTCAGCGCGTGGCGATGGTGGGTGACGGCATTAATGATGCGCCCGCGATGAAGATGGCTCATGTGGGTATCGCGATGGGCAGTGGGACGGATGTCGCATTGGAAACCGCGGACGCGGCACTGACGCACAACCGCCTAAGTGAGCTGCCGGAGATGATCAGTCTGTCGCGAAAAACACTGGCCAACATCCGCCAGAATATCACGCTGGCACTGGGGCTGAAGCTGATCTTCCTGGTGACCACCTTGTTCGGCTGGACCGGTCTCTGGCTGGCAGTGCTCGCTGACAGTGGGGCGACCGCTTTGGTGACGGTGAATGCGCTGCGGCTGTTGCGGTTTCAGCCGGCACAATCTGAAGAGCAGTAATTGATTTTGAACCGATGCAGATTGCATCGGTTTTTTACCTTTGATTGTCGGAAGAGAGTGACAAGCAATGAAACATGATTCACGCTTTCATCAATATTGTGATCAATGATCTCTTTTTGTGTTTCGGTTACATTTTGCTGTCATATTGTTGTGATCACCATCAATAATGTGTGGGCGACAATCGGCTATGGTTAGCGGGTATTCGAGAGTTCAAGTTGTTGAATAAGACCCAGGCCACCACAGAGTGAGCCGCACAATGAAGGATAGAATTATGTCTGAGAACGCTGTTTTCCATTTGGGTGTTACAAAATCTGATCTTCAAGGTGCTGAGATTGCCATTATTCCTGGTGATCCAGCTCGTGTTGAAAAAATTGCAAACCTGATGGATGAGCCAGAGTTTCTGAACAGTGCTCGTGAGTACACCCTGTACCGTGCAAAACTGGATGGTCAGTCTGTTGTTGTGTGTTCTACCGGTATCGGTGGTCCGTCTACGTCTATTGCTGTTGAAGAGCTGGCACAACTGGGTGTGCGTACCTTCCTGCGTGTTGGGACAACAGGTGCAATTCAGCCACATATCAATGTTGGCGATATGATTGTGACCACAGGTTCGGTCCGTCTGGACGGTGCTAGCCTGCACTTTGCACCGATGGAATTCCCGGCAGTTGCTGATTTTGAAGTGGCCACGGCAATGAAAGAAGCCTGTGATGCGGAAGATACCGCGGTGCACACGGGTGTGACTGCATCAAGCGATACTTTCTATCCGGGTCAGGAGCGTTACGACACATTCTCTGGTCGTGTAGTTCGCCGTTTCCAGGGCTCGATGCAAGAATGGCAAGACATGGGCGTACTGAACTTTGAAATGGAATCAGCAACCCTGCTGACCATGTGTGCAAGTTCGGGTCTGCGTGCAGGTTGTGTGGCGGGTGTGATTATCAACCGTACTCAAAAAGAGACACCGGATCACACCACACTGAAAGAAACGGAAGCCCGTGCGATTCGCGTTGTCGTTGATGCTGCGCGTCGTATGCTGAAGAAATAATTGCTTTGCAGTTGATACAAAGCGGATACAAAAAACCGATGCTTGGGCATCGGTTTTTTTTTGATTTTGAGTCATGCCATTACAGCATTCGGTTGGCCTGACCCCCGGCTGCTTTAAACCAGGTATGCAGATGCTGTTCCAGATCGCCTAACTGTTCAGGACCGATGATGGCGAGTCCTAAATCCTCAGCCCGGACCAGATCGTGATGGCGCAGCGGACGAAAACTCACCAGCATGGCCCGGGCTTGCAGACCGCCCAGTAAATCTCGCAGAGATTCCAGTTTATACAGGGTATCGTCGCCGTCGTCGCGCATCCCCTTGGTTTTGCATTCGATAATATGCAGTTTGTTGTTCACCACGGTTGCAACATCCAGTTCGTTCCGGACTTCCCGATCGCCAATCTGGCGGTAAACCTGAACGCCAAGCGAGTGATCCTGAATGGTCGGCAGTTTGCTCTGAATCGCTCGTACGGTACTGTGAACCAGATTCTCCAGCCATTCTCCGTTGGCAAAACGGCGGGCTTCTTCGTGTTTGAACGCCAGAACGCCGTTGTTGTAACTGGCCAGACCGGTTTCCTGCAAGTCATTGATTAGCTGAGCCAGTTCTTTGTAACCTTGCTGTTTCTCGCTCAGTTCGACGTCCAGCTTTTGCTCTTTCCGGCAGGTCGTTGCCAGATAATTCAGGGTCGCCAAACCCGGCCCCAGTTCCAGCGCGGAGCTGGCCCAGCGTTGTCCTAAATCCCACAGTTGCTGGTTCAGTGCTTCCGGGACCAAGGTTTCCGGGAGTTCTGCTCGCGCACCAAAGATCGTCAGATAATCCGTGAGCTGAATACGGTCTTCTACCTGTTGTTGTTCACGGTCTGCCGGGAATAACCAGCACATTTCATCGCTGAAAGGTTCGATGACATAAATTGGCCACTGATAACTGCGAAAAACCTCATAGGCAGACAGCAAGCGGTGGCGCAGGCCGCAACTGGCATTAAACCAGACTTCGCTGTTGCTCTCTTTCAGGCGGGCAGCCAGCTCATTCAGTCGGCAACGAATGGTGGTGATATTGATAGAGTCGGGAATCGTGAAAAATTCAGTCTGGATATCGCGGGGGATCAGAATGGAGCTGAGTCGCTCATAAGTTTCCCGCTGTGTTTCTGTACCCACAAAGATCATTTTTCCGGCAGGGACGCCGTGGTCTAAAAGCGGAGTGATTAACCGGACCGGGTCCTGATCAATAATGCCAACATGAGTAATCATAATTATCCTTTTGTGCTTCGGCAGATACCGGCTAAAAATGAGGGAACAGAAAACGGCCGATACCTGCTCCTGAGTAAGCTTTTAAGTTATATGGGTGCATCGAAAACTTTTTTCAAGCACTTAAAAAAAGTATCGGATATCTCAGGGATTTTTGTTGGCATCCTGTCAATTCATTGCATTTTTTCTGTAAGGTCCTGTTGCAGGTCACTGGCAAGACAGTGACAATACGGCATTGACTCAGCAGTCTTTTTGAAAGCTTCACGATGATATTTTATGGCACAAAAACTCACTATTCTTGATATTGCGAAGCTGGCCGGTGTGGGAAAATCCACGGTTTCCCGGGTGTTGACGCAAGATCCTCGTGTAAAGCCAGCGACCCGTGAAAAGGTTGAGCAGGTGATTCGCGAATCGGGCTATGTGCCGTCAAAATCGGCGCAGTCGATGCGTGGCGGTACCAGCAAAGTAATTGGCGTGGTGGTATCGCGTCTTGATTCACCTTCCGAAAATAAAGCGGTGCGGGGCATTCTGGCGGTGATCTATGCGGCCGGATACGATGCCGTGATCATGGAAAGTCAATTCAGCGCTGCGAAAACCCGGGAACATCTTGCCGTGCTGGAGAAGCGCAATGTCGATGGCGTGATTGTGTTCGGTTTTTCCGGTTTTGACGACACGATTCTCGATGGGTTTGCGCAACGTGCTGTGGTGATTGCCGTAGATACGGATTCTGTTTCATCGGTGAGTTACGACAATAAAGGGATGATTCATCTGGCAATGCAACAGCTTTCTGAGCAGGGGCTGACGCATATCAGTTATATCGGTGTGGATCCGGCCGACCGGACCACGGGTTTATTCCGGCTGGATGCTTATCTGGAAGCCTGCCGGGAACGTCACATTGAACCCTGCTATCAGACTGGCGAACTCAGTTATGAGAGCGCTTACAAACTGACGGATAAAGTTCTGAATGCACAGACGCAAGCCATTGTCTGTGCCAGTGACACGCTGGCGATGGGCGTCGCCAAGCGTCTTCAGGAAATTCAGCGGACTGAGGTGGTTGTGTCTGGGGTCGGGGCGACTGATCTGCTGAGCTTTATGTTTCCCAATACGTTCAGCATTGACCCGGGGTACTTTGAAGCGGGCCAGCGTGCCGCTCACTTATTATTTCAGCATTTGCAGCAGGGCGCACCGGTGACCCATCTGACCCAGCAAGCCTGCACGCTTCTCTGAATAACATCCGCATGATCTGACAACCCGGAGCACGTTCGCGAACACATCCGTGAACGCTTCGCGAACGTGTCCACGAACACATCCGTGAACGCTTCGCGAACGTGTCCACGAACACATCCGCGAACGTGATCCGGGTTTTATGTCTATCCTCAAACAGGACGCAGTTCGTGAGTTGCGACACAGTTTGGGAACATTCCCATTTTCAATTCTTTTTGTCAGGTTCATCATTAGCGCCATGGGTTGGGAACATTCCCAAATCAGAAAAGACAATGACAATATCCCCCTGTGTACCGACGACCCTGTGTACCAATGACTTAGACGGATACCGGCATGAGTAAAATCGACAAACAGCAGATAGAACAGCTCGTCGCCCGCATCGGCGGCGAGACGAACATCGTCAGTGTCAGCCACTGCCTGACACGATTACGCTTTGTGTTACAGGACCCGAAACAGGCCGACACGGCCGGGCTGGAAGCTTTGCCTATGGTGAAAGGCTGCTTTACCAATGCCGGCCAGTTTCAGGTTGTGATTGGGACCGAGGTCGATCAGGTCTACAAACAGATGAATGCCATGATGGGCGGCAAAGCAGCCAGCAAAGATGAAGCCAAAGTGGCTGCCCGTCAGAACATGAGTTTGCTGGAGCGCGGTATTTCCCATCTTGCCGAAATTTTTGTGCCGTTGTTACCAGCCATTATCACCGGGGGCCTGATTCTGGGCTTCCGCAATGTCATCGGCGACATTGCCATGTTCGATGGTAAAACTCTCACACAAATCAGTCCGTTCTGGGCGCAGGCACATGCATTCCTGTGGCTGATTGGTGAAGCAATTTTCTTCTTCCTGCCGGTCGGTGTGTGCTGGTCCACCGTGAAAAAACTGGGCGGAACGCCGATTCTGGGGATCGTACTGGGGGTGACACTGGTATCTCCCCAACTGATGAATGCGTACCTGATCGGGAAACAAGTGCCGGAAGTGTGGGACTTTGGCTGGTTCGTGATTGAGAAAGTCGGCTATCAGGCGCAGGTCATTCCGGCGATGCTGGCGGGGATTGCGCTGGCCTTTATCGAAACACGGCTGAAGCGCATTATTCCGGATTACCTCTACTTAGTGGTGGTGCCATTTATTTCTCTGATTACGGCGGTCGTGCTGGCCCATGCTCTGATTGGTCCGTTTGGCCGCATGCTGGGCGATGGTGTGGCTTATATTGCCAAAGCGGCCATGACCGGTGACTTTGCCATTCTGGGTTCTGTACTGTTTGGTTTCCTCTATGCACCCCTGGTAATTACCGGGATTCACCACACTACCAATGCTGTGGATCTGCAACTGATGCAGGACATGGGCGGTACGCCAATCTGGCCGTTGATTGCGTTGTCGAATATTGCGCAGGCGTCGGCTGTGGTCGGTATTATCATCATCAGTAAGAAAGAGAACGAGCGTGAGATTTCCGTCCCGGCGGCTATTTCAGCCTACCTGGGGGTCACGGAACCTGCGATGTACGGCATCAATCTGAAATACAAGTTCCCGATGTTGTGCGCAATGATCGGTTCAGCGCTGGCAGCAGCGATTTGCGGCGCATCCGGCGTGATGGCGAACGGCATTGGTGTCGGCGGTCTGCCGGGTATCCTTTCAATTCAGCCGCAGTACTGGCTGGTTTACCTGCTGGCGATGGTGGTGGCCATTGTAGTGCCACTGGTCCTGACGCTGGTGATGTACAAACGCGCTGCGGCAAAAGGTCAACTGAACAATCAACAACCACAAACAGCATAACGTCATTGAACGGCAGCAAAGCTGCCGTTTCTTTTCAAGGCTAGGTCACATGACAAAAACAACTCAACCCTGGTGGCGGACAGCCACGGTTTATCAGATTTATCCGAAAAGCTTTGCTGACAGTGGTGACAAAGGCACCGGCGATCTCAATGGGATCACGCAGCGGTTGCCTTATTTGCAGACACTGGGTGTTGATGCCATCTGGCTCACACCAGTCTATGCATCGCCGATGATTGATAACGGGTACGATATTTCGGACTACTACAGTATCAATCCGGATTTCGGCACCATGGCTGATTTTGATCGTTTGCTGGATGAGGCTCACCAGCGAGGGATTCGCATCATTATGGATATTGTCGTGAATCATACCTCCACAGCACATGCCTGGTTTCAGCAGGCGCTGGCGGATAAGCACAGCCCATACCGGGATTACTACATCTGGCAGCATGCGGTAGACGGTCGGGAGCCGAACAACTGGCAATCGAAGTTTGGCGGGAACGCCTGGGAATGGCATGAACCCACACAGCAGTATTATCTGCATCTGTTTGCCAGAGAGCAGGCGGATCTGAACTGGGAAAACCCGAAAGTTCGGGAGGAAGTGAAACAGGTCATCAGTTTCTGGGCTGAAAAAGGGGTCGATGGTTTCCGGCTGGATGTGATCAATCTGATTTCCAAGCAGCAGGATTTCCCAAGCGATGATCACGGAGACGGACGTCGTTTTTATACCGATGGCCCTCGTGTCCATGAGTATTTGCAGGAAATCAGTGCAGATGTGTTCCGGAAATATGGGTCAGTCACCGTGGGTGAAATGTCATCAACAACACTGGAACATTGTCAGCAGTACTCAGCAAAAGACGGTAAAGAGTTGTCGATGGTCTTTAACTTCCATCACCTGAAAGTGGATTATCCGGATGGTGAAAAATGGAAACTGGCCCCGATGGATTTTTTGTCGCTCAAGCAGCTGTTCAGTCACTGGCAGCACGGCTTGCACGATCAGGGCTGGGGGGCACTCTTCTGGTGTAACCATGATCAGCCCCGTGTCGTCAGCCGCTTTGGACAGGATGGGGTGTACCGGGAGCAGTCTGCGAAGATGCTGGCAACCTCGCTGCATATGATGCAGGGCACACCTTATGTGTATCAGGGCGAAGAGCTGGGGATGACCAATCCGGGCTTTACCCGGATTGAACAGTATCGCGATGTCGAAAGTATCAACATGTTCCGTATTCTGACCGGTGAACAGGGCCTGAGTGAAACAGAAGCGCTGGCGATTCTGGCTGAACGTTCCCGGGATAATTCCCGGACACCGATGCAATGGGATCATACGGCACATGCCGGGTTTACTCAGGGCACCCCCTGGATTGACGTGGCCGAAAATTATCCCCGCATTAATGCTGAGCAGGCACAGGCCGACCCGCAGTCTGTTTTCCACTATTACCGAAAGCTGATTGCGTTACGCAAAGCGGTCGCTGTGATTGTTGAAGGCGATTACACCGATCTGCTGCCTGAGGATAAGTCACTGCATGTGTACCGTCGTCGGACTGGGGAGCAGACTCTGATCTGCCTGAATAACTACTCGGCTGAGCTGGTGAATTTCGATCTGAGCACTGTGATTGGATCGGATAGCACGCTGGATATCAGTCGGGGTAAAACGCTGTTGTGCAATTACGAGGATGCAGAATCGTCGACGGTCAGTCTGACCGGTCAACTGTGTCCTTATGAAAGTCGCGTTTGGTTGTTTGAAACCGCTTGATCGGACAGGAAAAGCAGACTGAATCAGAAAAAATGGCCTCCCGGTTGGGAGGCCATTTTTGGATTGAATCGTTCAGACTTGCGGGAGTTGGGAAAGCAGCAGCCACAGCGCCAGCAGAATGAAGATACAGCCCATAAACTTGTTCTGATTCGCCCGGAACTTTGCATTCCTGAGCAGCGGCTGACCCAGTGTGCCTGCCAGAACCACCAGCAGCAGGTTGAATGCCAGTCCCATGACATTCAGCAGCAGCCCGAGCGCCAGCATCTGTTCGCCTGAACTGGCTTCAATCTGGCTGGAAACAAACTGCGGCAGAAACAGCACAAAGAAAATCAGTGCTTTCGGGTTCAGCAGGTTGCTGAAGACAGCACGGCGATATAAAGCGCGGGCTAACCCTTTCTGTGCTTCCACCGTTGGCGATTCTGCCGGCTGGCTGCGCAGGCAGTCCCATCCCATTTTCAGCAGGTAAGCCCCGCCCAGATAGCGCAGAACCTCCAGCGCGATTGGGCTCATGGCAATCAGCGCTGAGACACCCATGGCGGCCAGAAAAGTTAAAATCAGGCCCGAAGTGGCATTGCCAAGACTGGCAAATAACCCGACTCGTTTGCCGTAACTCAGGCTTGAACTGGCAATCAGCAGCATATCTGGCCCGGGAACCAGCAACAGGGCAACCACCGCGGTCAGGTAAAGTGGCAGTGTCGTGAAATCAATCATGGTATTCAGTCAATAGAACAGGAACGAGGAATGGGCTGGATTCTATACCATTACAGGCATAATTGAAGATAAATTATGCCTGAAGTGGTTTGATTGGCTGAATGTTTATCAGTTTACGGATGATATATCTATTAATGTGCATCAGCCGTTTTGGCGGCCTGCTGCGTTCGGGCGGCCAGTTTATTGGCGAGCGAGTGCAGTTCCGGCAGCATCCGCTGAATCAGGAAGAGCTGTTGCAGGATCAGGCGGACAGAGTGATCATCCCCCTCTCGCCAGGTCGCCAGTGCCTGCTCCAGACTGCTGTCTGTTTCCGGCGGCTGAGCACAATGCTTGTCAGACAGCTGTTGTGCCAATGCCTCTAACTGAAGATGGATTTGGCTATGCGCCTGAGCGATCAGCCTGTGGGTCTTGTGTTCATCCAGCTGAGTCCGGTGTGCGCCCAGCGTCGAAATGTAATTCAGCATGGCATGGTTGAGGGTGAGAAAGCGGAAACATTCCTCAATGGCCAGTCGGTATCGGCCCGGTTCGGCCAGCATGTTGCTGATGGCCGTGCTGAGTTGAGCATCGGTGTTGTGCGCTTCACGTCGGGCGACCCGGTAGCTCAGGCTGTCTTTCTTGCCGATCCGGTACTGGCCGATGATCTGAGCCAGATAATCCCGGTTGGTGGTGACGGCGACAGCCATTATTTTGTGCAGCCGGCGGGATTGCCAGTCGGGCAGAATAAAGGTGACGGCCAGGACTGCAAGCACACAGCCGACCAGGGTATCGCCTAAACGGGGCAGCATGACCGCAAAACCGGCACCCAGCTGATTAAAGCAGAACAGAACCAGCAGGGTAATAAAGCCGGTCGCCAGCGTATATTGCTGATTGCGTAAAATAAAAAAGGCCACCCCTGCGAGCACCATGAGCACCAGTTGTCCTTCCTGACCCGGAAACAGAATCAGTAAAGGCAGGCCGATGAGCAGGCCGCCCAGTGTTCCGATGATCCGTTGCGTCAGTTTCTGACGGGTGGCGCTATAGTTGGGCTGACAGACGAAAAGTGTCGTCAGCAGAATCCAGAAGCCATGCTTGAGTTCCAGGAGCTGGATCACGCCGTACCCGACAGTCAGCGCAATGGCAATGCGCATGGCATGACGGAACAATTGGCTGTCGGTATGTAACTGACTTTTCACCCTCAGCCACAACCCGGACAGGGTATGGGCTTCGGAGTCTGCCAGTTCGGTGTCTTCCTGTGGCTCGACATCCGGGTTATTGAGGTTTGCGAGCTGACGTTCTACGGTTGCCAGGTTGCTGAACAGGTAGTCCAGCTGAACCAGAAACGAACGCCAGTCCGGATTTTTCTGCGCTTTCAGATAATCCAGCGATTCCTTGAGTTCATCCAGTGCCAGACTGTTGTCAAGGCTGTGACGGTAGTGGTGTCCCATTGCCAGACAGTGGCTGATCTGCCGGCACGCCACGGCCTGCTGATGCATCAGATCCTGAAAACGGAACAGGATGTCGCTGCGGCGAAATGCTGCGGCTAAATCCTGATAGCGCTGGTGAGAGGAACTGATTCGTTCATGAATATCCTGCGCGTGAAAATACAGACTCAGAAAGCGATGCCCGCGTTGATTGGGCTGGACTCTTTTGGCCCGGTTCAGCAGCGTCATTTTGACCTGATTCAGCGCCGAGACAACTCTTGCGTTGCTGCTGGCAGCCTGAATGCGCAATTGCTGGGGATCCAGATTTTCGACCGGCCGGAACCAGCGGCTTTTATCTTCCAGATAATCGGCCAGTGCTTCGAAGACGTTGGCTAGGCTGTGCTGAACGGCCTGATTTGGCCAGAGCATCTGCCAGAGCAGGGACAGCAGGCCATAGCCGCTGGCACCCGCTAACAATAAGACAGGCTGATACCATAAATCCTGGCTGTTTTCGGCACCGAGCATGGTGTAAATCGCCAGCAGCAGGGAAGCAAAAGCAATGCTGGCATAACGCGTGCCCATGGCACCCAGCATCATGAAGGTGAAGCTGGAAGTAAACAGGCCAATGGCAAAGAGAATCGGGGTATCAAATAACAGCTCGACCGACAGAGATGCCACCAGAAAGCACAGCAGCGTCATGGCCAGCGCTTTCAGTCGTCCGGTCAGATTGTCATCAGTTTCAGCCAGCGCCGACGCAATTATCCCAAGGACTAAGGGCGTCACTGCTGTGGATGCATTCAGATACCAGCAAGGCACAACCGCGCCAATCAGGGCAATAGCGACACGGGCACTGAGCTGGAAGCGTTCTTGGGCCCAGTAGCGGCGAAAAGGGGTGAACAGGGAGCGTTTTATCATTGCATATCCGGTAAGTGCCGAGTCAGAACACAGTTTTGAAGCAGCAGACATTTTTGTCCCAAATTTTACGTAAATAAGACGCTTACCGCTATGGTCAGTGTACAGTTCTTGATAATCTTCTCGCTCAGTAAAACAAGGTGTCAGGATACAACATGCGATTAACGGCCAATTGGCTTGCACAATGGTTGGTGCAGGGTGACTTTTGCAGTATTGAGCTGAGTGAAGAACAGGTGCTGCTTGAGAGCCTGGAAGGCAGCGAAGTCCTGTCGTTTGATGACTGGGATGGTTCCGTCACGCTTCATCGCGGGATGATGTGGGGGACGATGGAACTGACCTCAGCCGATCAAAGTGCCTGTTGGACCATTCACGGTCTGCCTTGGCGAGCCTGTAAGGATTTCGCTGAACATCTTGTCAGTACATACCGCCAGTGGGCGAGAGGCCGGGTAGAAACCTTAGATCAGCATCTGCCAAAGATGTTGTCTGACATTGAAGCCTTTATGACTGAGCCCGGTTATAAACGCCGTTCCGCACATCTGAATCTTCAACATGCTCTGCATACGGCCCTGAATGACGCCGGACTGACCGATGAGCTGGCCGCTTCCTTCCGTCCGATGGCCTTCGAGCGTATTTCTCCCTGGCTGGAAGATGATCCGGCCTGGGTTGAGGCAGAGAATCAATCCTGGATGCAGACGGAAACTGACAAGTGGTCTTCCTGGTTTGATCGCATTGAATCGTCGCCGCTGAATGCTGCGCAGCGTCAGGCGGTGCTGCTGAATCAGGATCATAACCTGATTCTGGCTGGGGCCGGTTCAGGGAAAACCAGTGTGCTGGTGGCCCGGACCGGATATCTGCTTGCCAGCCAGCAGGCGGAGCCGGAAGATCTGCTCATGCTGGCCTTTGGCCGCAAAGCAGCTGAAGAAATGAGTGAGCGCCTCACGGAAAAAGTCGGACGTGGCGTCCGGGTGGCAACCTTTCATAGCCTGGGTTGCCAGATCATCCAGGCCGTTGAAGGCGAACTGCCTGCGGTGTCCCCTTTGGTTTTGGATGAACAGGCCCGCAACGAATGGCTGTCGGCTTTACTCAAAGATCAGTGGCAGAATGAGACGGCCGCCAAACGCTGGCAGAAACACCTGACTCAATGGCGTCTGCCGGGTGTCCGTGGTGACAATTCCATGGAAGAACAGGCCCGCAGCGAAGCGCTGTTGAATTGGATCTGGCGATATATTGAACTGATCGGTCAGCATGGCGGGAATAAATCGGTGTTGTCAGCGCTGGTGGACAGTGCGCTTGGCAATGACGATAAAGCCCAGATGAAGAGTGAACTGGCGTTGTTGTGGCCTTGCTATAAAGCTTACACTCAGTATCTGAAGGCCAATCGACAGATTGATTTCAATTCAATGATCCAGACGGCCGCCGATTATGTCAAACAGGGGAAGTTTGTACCGGACTGGCGTTTTGTGATGGTGGATGAATATCAGGATATCTCACCGCACCGTCTGGCGCTGATTGAAGCCATCTGCCAGCCGACCCGGGAGGGCGAACTGGCACCGACTCTGTATGCGGTTGGCGATGACTGGCAGGCCATTTACCGTTTCGCCGGCGCTGACGTGAATCTGACGACCGGCTTTGAACAACGCTTTGGCGCCAGTCATGTGATGGAGCTGGACACGACCTATCGTTTCAACAGCATGATTGGTGAAGTGGCGAATCAGTTTATTCAGCAAAATCCGCAACAGCTGAAAAAGTCTCTCAAGAGCTTCAAAAAGCAAAAGCGTAAAGCCGTGACGCTGCTGGCGCAGGACTTACTGGAGCAGGAACTGGTGCAGTTGGCCTCAAAAGTGAAAAAAGAAGTCACGGTACTCCTGCTGGGCCGTAATCATGATCATCGACCGGAAAAACTGGCTGAATGGCAATCTCAGTGGCCGCAGTTAAATCTGCAGTTTATGACCTGCCATGCCAGTAAAGGCCGGGAAGCTGATTTTGTGTTTGTCCTGAACGTCAATCGAGGCGTTTTCCCGTCACCGGACAGAGACCGGGGGTTACTGGCCTGCCTGCAATCCGGTGGCAATGAAGGGATTGCAGATGCAGAAGAGCGTCGCTTGTTTTATGTGGCGATGACCCGGGCCAGAGAGCATGTCTGGATTTGTGCCAACCCGGAAACGATATCGCCTTTCATTCATGAAATGATTGAAGATCGCTATCCGGTCAACAATAAGATCAAGAAGCTGGGCCGCTGACCTGAACGCAGACGCTTGCGGCTCGCTAATCCAGCACAGCCACCAGTTTGCCGCTATGTTGCTGGTCGCGCAGCAGGACCAGCCCGTCTTTCAGTTGCGTAAAGGGAAAGAGCTTGTCCAGCATGGGGTCCAGCTTTCCTTCGGCCACCAGATTACTCAGGCTGTTACCGATATCGGCCAGATGATGGATATCTTCCGGCGCGCCATGAGCATAAGTGCCGTGCAGAGCGACTTCGTGCAGGCTGATGGCTTTGGTCGTAGCGAGCAGCGGCACTTGGTTGAACTGATCGGCGACCATCACAATCTGACCGTTGTAACGGAGCAACGTACTCATCGTACTGCCCGAACGGGCGGAGACACAGTCAATGACAGCGTGTAACAGCCTGTCTTCGGTGAGTTCAATGAGGCGCATGGCGACATTTTCTTTGTCTGAATCAATCACAGCATCCACGCCGTAACTTTGTAATCTGGCATGATGCCGTTTGGCCGCAATGGCATAAACGGTCGCATCGGTCAGTTTGGCTAGCTGTGCTGCAAAGCCTCCGACACCGCCCCCCGCGCCAGTGATGGCAATTCGTTGTCCTGGTGCCAGCCGAAGCTTGTCATGGATAGCCAGCCAGGCCGTGTAGCCTGCAGATGGCAGTGCTGCGGCCTGCTCAAAGCTGACGGAAGGCGGTAAACGGCTCAGCGCCCCGGTGTTGCAGCAGACATATTCCGCAAAGCCACCGCATTTGCGTGGGTCAAGAAAGGTAAAAACCCGGTCTCCGGGTTTGTATTGACTGATATTGGCACCAACAGATTCAATGGTCCCGGCGATATCCATGCCGATCACTTGTGGGTAGTTCCAGGTGGCATATCCCCAACTGGCAAGTTTGTAATCAATGGGATTGAGGCCAACGGCTGCAACCTGAATCCGGACTTCGGCCGGGCCGGGTTTGGGGCGGGTGGTTCGGGTCAGTTGCAGAGAATCCAGTCCCTCGGGTTCAGTAAGAGTCCATGCTTTCATAGGCCACCATGCGGTAACAGTTTGTTTTTGGTATTGATTGAAAGCATATACCGAAAAATGGGGCTTTGCCTGAGGATCCCCCCGTTTTCACCTGTCTTTCCTACACAAAGCCTTCGATGAAAAATCGATATATTCTCGTTTATAATCAACAAATTACCGTCATTCCCGCGCAGGCGGGAATCCACTGGGCACGAGATGAAAGCAATCTGCCAGAATCATTCTGCCCCTCATTTTCTGCGTCGTTCTTCCTCAAAAGTCACTGGATCCCCGCCTTCGCG
>NZ_JMIB01000005.1 GCF_000695255.1 Photobacterium galatheae
ACAAAGCTTTCGATGAAAAAACGATATATTCTCGTTTGTAATCAACGAATTACTGTCATTCCCGCGCAGGCGGGAATCCACTGGGCACGAGATGAAAGTAATCTGCCAGAATCATTCTGCCCCTCATTTTCTGCGTCGTTCTTCCTCAAAAGTCACTGGATCCCCGCCTTCGCGGGGATGACAGAAGGAAGCGGGATGACAGGAAGGAGCGGGATAACAGGAAGGAGCGGTTACCCACCCTCCTAAGTTTTTTTGACCTCTAAGATGTGATCAATAGACAGGCTTTCACGGGGATCTTGGTGATTTGTAGAGGATGAAGGGGGTTTGAATATAATGCAGGGATCCTGAGCCGGATCCCTGTTCAATGGGGCAAGACGGCATGATTCATCCGTCTTCGCTTACGACAAACGTTCAGCCAGATAGGCTTCGTAATCCGGGATCTCAATCTGGACTTCCTGATCCATCATGCTGGATTCGATCATGAAGTTCGCGCTGGCACGGTTGGTGGCAACCGGGATATTCCATACTGCGGCAATCCGTAGCAGGGCTTTGACATCCGGGTCGTGCGGCACGGCATTAAGTGGGTCCCAGAAGAAAATCATCATGTCGATTTTACCTTCGCAAATCAGAGCACCCAGTTGCTGATCACCCCCCATAGGGCCACTGAGCAGGCAGTTCACAGGCAGGCCGGTTTGTTTGGCGAGCAGGTGTCCCGTTGTCCCGGTGGCATACAGGGTATGGTGGGCCAGTTTGCTTTTGTGCTCGTCAACCCATCGCTGAAGGTGGCTTTTACAGTTATCGTGGGCGACAAGAGCAATGTGTTTACGAGCCTGCATTTGGCGGGTTGTTGCTTGCATGGGTTACTCCGTTAACTCAGTAAAAACGTCGTTTAAATAGATACTAAGCGCGCTGTCATTAACTTGTCCAGAGAATATCCGCGACAGGGAGGGCAGCGTCGCAGAAGCTGCCCTTTTACCGGGGGGCTATTGCACGGCACCGATTTGCCATGCATGGCGCATGACCTCGCAGATCATCGTTGTCTAATCATGATGATGAGAGATCAGCTGATCAAAGCGTTCATGACCATGAAGGCTTTCGAAATCATTTTCGTCACGTGCCAGCTCGATCAAGAAAGCACTGCCCTGAATGGCTCGTTCAAGATCAGAGATTGCCTGCTCTTCCGCACCCAGACAGGCATAAGCACAGGCGCGTTGGTAAAGTGCATTGGCGTTGGTTCCGTCGACTTCCAGAACTCGGTTACAGATACTCAGTGCCCAGTGGAATTCACGAATTTCCATGGCGGCATCGGCTTTGTGGGTCAATGCTTCCAGATCGCCCGGGCGCAGTTTCAGAATTTCATCATAGACTTCCATTTGCTGTTCAGCCGTTTGTGAACTTTGCGCCCGGAGCCAGAGATTGTGGACTTCGTTGATGATTTCAATCTCTTTGTTATTTTGCGCGATAATCCGGGTTTTCCGTTTCAGATCCCGTTCCAGCATCTGGAATTTCTTTTCATATTGTTCGGTAATTTCCTGGAGCTGCTGGTCGGCCATTTTCTTGGTATTGACTTTGATTTCTTTCAGCGACTGCCAGCCCACCAGTGCGATCAGCGAAGCTGCACCGGCGATCAGGTAAAAAAAGTAGGTGACGGTGACATTGGCATAGTTCAATGACTTGTCGGCAACGGCCAGTTCCCGATCGGTGAATGAGATGGTCAGGCGACGTTCCAGATCCTGCTGATCCTGACGCAGAGATTTCAGCTCATCCATGATGTACCTTTCCATCAAAGGCTTATCCAGCGCAGGTTGTTCTGAATAGGGGACTTCTTCTTCCTGCGCCATAGCCGGAAAGGCAAAGAGGAGACAGAATACAGTGGTGTACAGCAGTTTCAGCATGAGGTTTTCCTTGTCACTGAATCACAGAGTGAAAGTTGTTACAAGCATAACGGATTGAGATCGCTATCTCTAATCTGTGGCCTAAAACTAAGATATTTTCTGTGTTTTGCAGAATTTTCATGCACTCACGTTATCTGGGCGGTTTTCGGCTCGTAAAGTGAAGCTGATAGAGAGCCGGGAATGGTATACTCACGTCATACACGGGTAACAACAGGCAGAGTGTCGTGAGTCAGGATCAGGAAATTGAAGTAGAAGCGCTTGGAATTGAGGTTTCTGCACAGCCCATTGAGCTGTATAAAGTGCTGAAAATTGCCAATGCAGTGGGGGGCGGTGGTGAAGCCAAAATGGCGATCGCTGAAGGTTATGTGGCTGTGAACGGTGAGCTGGAACAGCGGAAGCGCCGAAAAGTCTATGACAGCGACGTGATTGAATTCAACGAGGAGTTCTATGTGGTGTTGTGCGATCAGCCCGTGACAGAAACTGCTCGTGAGCCGGTTGCGAAATCGAAAGCAAAAAATACCGGGAAATCGCAGCCACCTGTGCCATCTGCCCCAAAACGTCCGGCGAAGCAGGCAAAACAGAAACCAGCACACAAAGGCGGAAATCAAAAATCCAAAACCCGACCGTCGGCAACCATCGGAAAAAATTCAGATGAGCAAACCGGGCGAAAACGCCTGATGTTCTGATCGAATGGATTTTAAGTCAAAGCCGCCATCTTGTTGGCGGCTTTTGTGTATTCAGACTATTGTTTTGACCATTTCAAGATAAATTCCGCCACTTGCTCGGGTTGGTTTAAATCCAGAACCGGTAACGGATGATTGCCGTCAGGTTCACTGGTGGCCATCGCAATGATGTGTTCATCCTGTGGGTACAGTAGCGGCTTGCCATAATCCGGGCGGTGAATTTCGATTTTGGCGATCGGCTGATCACGAAATCCTTCTACCAGAATGATATCCAGCTGGCTGTGATCCAACTGCTGCAAACAGGCGTCCAGCTGAGGCTCTCTTTGCGCAGGCTCCGGATATTCAAAAAACAGAATGTGGCGGTGGGGCGTTGCCAGAAGTAACTGATCGCTCCCGGCATGGCGCAGCCGGTAGCTGTCTTTTCCCGGCGTGTCCGGCTCCACATCATGATGGCTGTGTTTGAGCAGTCCGACCCGCAATCCCTGCTGTTTCAGGAAAGGAATGATTTGTTCAATGAGGGTGGTTTTTCCTGAGCCGCTGAACCCGGCAAAGCCGATGACAGGTGCCATAGTTACTCTTTGGTCTGTTTTGGTATGGGAGCACTAAAATAACATGATAGTCATTGGCAACACAGTCACGTGTGAGAGGAAATCACGATGCACTGTGACAGATCAAACCGGAGGCACAGATGGCAGATTTATTGGTGTGGCAAGGTGATATCACGACGTTGTCCGTGGATGTCATTGTCAATGCAGCCAACAGCAGTTTACTGGGGGGCGGCGGGGTTGATGGGGCAATCCACCGTGCCGCTGGGCCACAACTTCTGGAAGAGTGCAGGCGTTTGAATGGCTGTCAAACCGGCGAGGCAAAAATCACCCCTGGCTATCAGCTGCCCGCCAGGTGGGTTATCCACACGGTCGGTCCGGTCTGGCACGGGGGCGGACAGCAGGAAGCGGCGCTGCTGGCTCACTGTTATCAAAACAGTCTGGCACTGGCCGATGAAGTTGGGGCTGTGACGATTGCTTTTCCCTGTATCAGTACTGGGGTTTATGGTTTTCCCAAGCAGCAGGCTGCACATATTGCCGTGACCACTGTCCGGCAGGTTCTGGAAAATCAGGCCACGCCGGAGAAGGTTTATTTTGTGTGTTTTGGGCAAGAGGATACGATGATTTATCAACGTTTGTTGCAGGCTGGATAAATGTATCATTCCTGCGTCAAGCAAATGAATTGACAGGTAAAGCGGTATGTGAGGTCTAAAGTTACAAGGAGAGTGATACAAGAAGAGCGATTCAAGACAATAATCAGCATGACTTTAATCAGCATGGCTTTAATTAGCATAACTTCGTTCAAAGGGTTCGAGCGGCAAAAACCATGTTGTTGATATGAGTCAGAACAGCGTCCGGATTGGCATGCCTGCACACCATTGGTTGCAGGTCTTGGAAGGAACCAGTATGCGAGTAGGCGGACATAAAAAGCATCAGGGAGAGTGCAATGTGGGCAACACTCGATTTTGAAGCGTCAGGACTTTCTGATCAGTCTTACCCGATCGAAGTCGGATATGTACTGCCTGACGGCAGTGGCCAAAGTATCTTGATTAACCCGCTGACCGCGGGGGACGTTTGGCAATACTGGGACAGCTACGCTGAGCAGCGGATCCATCAGATCCCCCGTTCCGAACTTGAGCAGCATGGGATGCAGGTCCTTGAAGTCTGCCAGCATCTGAACCGCGTGCTTGGGCAATTGGATTATGTATTTTGCGACAGCCAGTGGGATTTATTCTGGCTGGGTCGTTTATATCACGCTGCACATATGCGACCGTCTTTTATTCTGACGGAAGTTGGGCTCTGGCTACAGCAGGAAAATGGGATAGAACGTGCCTGTTTTCAGCGTGCGCTGGAAGAGTTGGGGCCGGTGAGACATCGGGCGATGCATGACGCCCGCCAGATTTATCAGGCCATCAGCAATCTGGTGAAAATTCCCGGCTGATATCCGCAGCTGGAGCCAGTGAACAACTCAGCGTACAATTTGAACTGGCTTTTTGATTTCAGTCTGTTGGGAGTACGCTGTGCCAACACCGACCATACGTATCGCTGTATTTAATGTGGCGATGTCTGACCCCGAACCCGGCCGGATGAGACAAGCGCTCGCCGAACCGGATAATGCCCGTATTTCCCGTCTGGCCGCGATGATTCAGCGCGTGCAGCCGGATATATTGCTGTTGTGCGAGTTCGATCACCCCGGAGAGGGGGGAGATGACGGCAGCCTGGCAGATTTCTGTCGTTATTATCTGGCGGAACCGCAGCATGGTCAGGTGCCTGTCGACTACCCTTATCGCTATTGCCCGCCTTCAAATACGGGCTTGCTGTGTCAGGCCGATCTCGATGGTGATGGTGAGCTAACGCTGCCGCAGGACGGGCAGGGCTTTGGTTTTCATCATGGCCATTTTAGCTTTGTTGTGTTGTCCCGTTATCCCCTCATCGAAGCAGACCTCCGAAGCTGGCAGACCTTTTTATGGCAGCAAATGCCTGAGAACCTGATGCCGGAAAATTATTACAGTGAAGCTGCAATGGGGGCGCTTCGTCTGTCGTCGAAGAATCATGTGCTGCTGCCGGTTCAGGTCGGACAGCGGCGGTTCCAGCTGCTTTGCGCTCATCCGACCCCGCCGGTATTTGACGGCCCGGAACGCAGAAATGCCCGCCGGAATCATGATGAACTGCGTCTGTTAACGGATATCATTGGGAATGAAAGTTATCTGGCCGACGATCAGGGGGGGCGAGGCGGACTGTCTGCCGATGCGCCTTTTGTGGTGCTGGGGGATCTCAATGCTGATTTACACGACGGTGAAGGCATGGTGATGGCGTTGCGTCATCTGTTGTGCCATCCTCGGATTCATCGGGCTGTCAGTGAGGGGAAACTGACACCGAAAAGTCTCGGGGGCCGTTTTTTTCGGCCGTGGAAACTGCGGCGGGGCCGAAGTTCGGAGTGGACACACCTTGGCGGCTTGCGACTGGATTATGTGTTGCCGTCTGCAGATTTTTCAGTGATGAACAGCGGTGTGTTCTGGCCGGATAAGAAAGATCCGCTTCGTAAGCTGGTGGCAGGGGAAGACGGCCGGGAACGCGCAGAGATCAGCTCGGATCACCGGCTGGTTTGGGTGGATGTACAATTGCCTGTGGTATCAGGTTGAATGAATCGACGTGGAAGATGAATCTGGATTTATTTGCTCCGGAACCTTCACAAGGGGAATGGATTGAGATCAATGGTGGTCGTCTGTATTGGGCCCCGGCATTTTTTGACCCGGCAGAATCTGATCGGTATTTTGCTGCGCTCCGTCAGTCGCTGTACTGGAAACAGGAGGCCATTACCCTCTATGGCCGACAGGTGATGCAGCCTCGGTTGCAGTCCTGGTGTGGCGACGCACAGTACCGTTATTCCGGACTGACAATGCAGCCGGAACCGTGGACACCGGAACTTTTGACCATTAAAGCGGCCTGTGAAACGGCCAGTCAAAGCCAGTTCAATTCGGTCCTTGCCAATCTGTATCGTCACGGGCAGGACAGTATGGGCTGGCATCAGGATAACGAGCCGGAGCTTGGCCCGCAGCCGGTCATCGCTTCGGTGACATTTGGAGAAAGCCGACGTTTTTTGCTGAGGCATCAACGCACGGCTGAGAAGCTCGAATTTCAGCTTGGCCATGGTTCGCTGCTGGTCATGGCCGGAAAGACCCAATCCAACTGGGCACACAGTGTGCCGAAAACGCAACAGCGCTCAGGTGAGCGGATCAACCTGACTTACCGATGGATTTTCAGCAAATAAAAAGTGTTTTCATCCGGGCTTGAAATGACACTGGACTGACGTCCGTTTGCTATCAATTTGCTATGGTTATGTCACTCATACATCAAGGGATTGTTATGAAAACGGTGCGTTGCTCTCTTATTTATCTTCTGATTGCCTTGCTGTCATTGCCGGGTTGGTCAGCCGTACAAATCTACCCGCAGCAGGAAAATGCGATTGTTCAGCAAAAGGCGTTGCCTGCCTATGCTGAGGACGCAGCCCTGATTCGGCATACCTTTGAAACCCAGCTTTACATTTTACCTGCCTTTAAGATGGGACATTATGGTTTGCGAATGTACCGTCAGACTTTAGACCCAAAATATAAATCAGCCGTCTGGGCCGACATGGCCCGTGTCGCGGATCGCCTGAATGAAGTCAGTGAAGACATTTATACGCCAGCGCAAGTTAAGGCTTATTCTGATGCGCGTGCAGCCAGGTACAGTCAGCAAGAAGGCGCGCGGAGTGAGCTTCGTTATCTGGCGACCCGAAATCATCCTGAATATTATTTTCTGGGAGTCGATTTGCTGGGTTCAATGGCACGGGCGAATGAATATGGACTGAAGCATCAAAATGATCACAAGTTGCGGGAGATTCTCCGGCGGTACGACTTTGCTCGTTATGCAACTGATCCGGAGATGATTCGGGCCTGGGCAGCGCAGCTGGCCAATCAGGTTTACTGGCTCCGTCAGCTTGGAGAGCAGGATGTGGTGGAACCCTTTATCTCGGCTTTCCGAGCGACTTATCCGGATAGTCAGGATAAACAATTGAGCGAACAGCAGTACATGAACAAAATTTATGGCATGACGCATATCCTCTTTGCGGCGTCGTCATATTATCAGTACCAGCTCAGGGAAAGTGACTTTCAGTGGATTTACGATCACTTCCGCCAACATATCGATCAGATCCTGCTGCACACGAAAGAGGATGTGATTGCCGAGGTGGGGATCAGCTTTCTGCTGGCAGGTGTGGAGCATGATCCGGTTGTTGCGAAAGCGCGTAAAGCCATTCAGGAAGCCATCGACAGAAAAGCGGGAATGGTACCATCGGTGAAAGGGGAAACGGCGCTGGTGGATGGCGAACACCGGAATACCCTGGCGATTATGCTGCTGGACTGGCGTGGTGTCCATCCAGCCCCTGTCTATCAAAGACACCCGGGGATGTTTACGAATTTACCTTACGGGCTGGTGCCGAGAAATCAGAAATAACGGCAGTGCGTGCGCTGATGTAGTGTGTTATTGTGCATATCCTGTGTTGAGGGGTTAGAAAGAGAAATGCATGGCAGACCCGCTGGTATGGGCAAAACAACTGCAGGCTATTGCGCAGGCAGGGAAAGCTTACAGTCAGGATCCCTATGATTTGGAACGGTTCGACCAGATCGCCGTGATTGCTCAGCAAATGTTTGCCGAACTCAGTGATGCGCCATTGGCAAAAATTCAGAATCTCTTCATTCCGGAAACGGGATATCCAACGCCGAAAGTTGACCTGAGGGCAGGGGTGATTCGTGAGAATCGGATACTGCTGGTGCGGGAACGGGAAGATGACCGCTGGACTTTACCGGGTGGCTGGGCAGATGTTTGCGAAACACCTTCGGAAGGGATTGTGCGTGAAGTCATGGAAGAGTCGGGTCTTGTGGTTGGCAATCCCAGGCTAGTCGCCATCAAAGACAGATCTGTGCATCCTTATCAGCCTGCGTACCCCAATCATATCTATAAGCTGTTTTTCCTCTGTGATTATATTTCCGGCGAACCGAGTGAGAATCTTGAAATTTCGAAAGTTGCTTTTTTTGAGCGCCACGCGATTCCGCCGCTTTCCCTGAGTCGGGTACTGGCAGAAGATATCGCCATGATGTTTTGTCATTGTGATGATCTTCAGTTGCCGATTCAGACAGATTAATCACACACGAACACTGATTGTTTATTTCACGTCGAAGTTAAAGGCAAAATGATGAAATTTATCTGGCTGGCGATTTTTGCTGCTGTATTGATCTGGTCGGGTATTGCACCCAAAGATACATTCACCTGGTTTCTTGAAGTCCTCCCGGCCATGATTGGGCTGGTGCTGATTCTCTGGACATACAACACGTTCCGGCTCACGCCGTTGCTTTATGGACTGATTCTGCTGCATTGCATCGTCTTAATGGTCGGTGGCCATTACACCTACGCAGAAGTGCCGTTATTCGATAACTTGTTTGGCGCCGCACGGAATAATTACGACAAAGTTGGTCACTTTTTTCAGGGCTTTGTACCAGCCATTCTGGCCCGTGAAATTCTGATCCGAAAACAGATTGTGAACGGGAGATTCTGGGTGAGCTTTGTTTCGGTCTCGATTTGTTTAGCTTTCAGCGCATTTTATGAATTGATTGAATGGTGGGTGGCCCTGGCAACCGGTGAAAACGCAGAGGCATTTCTGGGAACACAAGGGTACGTCTGGGATACACAGTCTGACATGGGCTTTGCCTTGCTCGGCGCAATCTGTGCCATCTTACTTCTTTCTCGCTGGCATAACAGCCAGCTTGCGACCATCTCTCATCAAAGGAATTGATTATGGTGACCTGTTATCTTCGCTACGTAATTGACCCGTACAAAACGAAAGAATTCGAGGAATATGCCCGGATGTGGATTCCGCTGGTAAACCAATTCGGTGGTCAGCATCATGGTTATTTCCTGCCGTCGGAAGGCGCAAGTGATATTGCGCTGGCACTGTTTTCTTTTCCGAGCCTGGCGGCATACGAAGCGTATCGCAACAATGCTAAAGATGATCCGGCATGTATCCGCGCAGTTCAATTTGCAGAAGAGACCCGTTGTTTTCTCAGTTATGAGCGCAGCTTTTTCCGTCCGGTTTTGGAAGGAAATGAATGAGCATTCGCATCGCAGCTTTATCTGACGCGACACCGATCAGCGAGTTGATTCAGCTTTCATTACGACAGCATGTTTTACCGACCATCGCACCCCAAGCCCATGAGATGCTGCTGAACTCGATGTCTGCACAGAGCATCGCGAAGTATCTGAATCAGGGGTATCGCTATCATGTCGCTGAGTCAGCGGCGGGTGACATCATTGGGGTGATTGGTATGAAGGAAAACAGCCACCTGTATCATTTATTTGTGCATGATGACCACCATGGTAAAGGGCTATCGCGTCAACTGTGGGAAACAGCGAAAGAAGTATGCATACAGCATGGAAATCCGGGCCAGTTTACGGTGAACTCTGCCTTGAATGCTGAACGGGTTTATCTGGCATTCGGCTTTCAACGGATTGACGGCATCCGTCACCGTGAAGGTATGGTGGATGTGCCGATGATGTTGCATCTGGCAGAAGTTATACGGGCTGACAAATGTGTGACGTTTTGATGTATTAAAACCAAAGAGACCAAAAGAAAATTACCGAGAGTGATGAAACAGAATTCATATTGTCATATCATGCTGGCAATTTCTATGTCGCTCACTTTTTAGAAAAAATACGACGAAAAGTGATTGAGTGAATTTGTATTTACTCCGGTTAACCTTCAATAAGGACTCTATCATGAAAAAAATGATGAAATTATCACTAATTCTGGCGTGCACTGTGTATTCTCAGGCAAGTCTGGCTGAAGCTTGTTCACAGAATTATAATGAGCTGCCAGATCTGGTGGGTCTTGATTCTTCGTCAGGTCGTATTTTTGCGTCAGTCAGGTCAAGCACGAATGAGTGTTCATGTACTCATGTCCGATTTACAAAAGAAAATACCGATACAAATACGGCTTTAAGTATTTTACTGGCGGCCAAAATGGCGAATAAGAAAGTCAGGGTCGACTTAAAAGACAAGACTGACTGTGATACAGCCTATCGAGTTTATGTTCATTGATTGATTTCTGAAGGAGCCGTTGTTTTTGAACGTCGTTTTAAAATTGCTGTGCTCTGATCGTTTTTCAGAGCACGCATCAATATAGATTTGATGGATACGAGCAGTTTCTGATTCGACATGAAAATGCGTGGTCGTTTGGGTTAAAACATTCGTGTACCTGCGTCTGGGGTGAAGACCTTCTTGAACAAATTCGAATGTATCTCCCCTCACTGCGAATGGGTCTGCAAGTGAATCAGGATATTGCGGATCGATAAACGTCATATCATGCAGCGATGCAAGACGGCTGGCCCCAAAGAATGACGTCTGATATGCGAACACACGTTTGAATACAGTTTTATAGAGTGTTGGTCTTTGTGAATATAGAGCTTCAATTAGCGACAGAACATAACCTGGATGGGTTCTTTGCTTATTTAGATAAACACCTTCGGGAAAATGGATTAGGTTCGACCCCGTTGTTTCAGCCGGTATCTGTCGAAGCGTCGAAATTGACGCCAGAGCTGGAGCAGCGTTTCAGGTTGGCAGTGCCTCGTGAGATTAATGATCTTGGCTGGCGGAAGCTGTTTGTTGCAACAAAGAGTGATGCAGTGATCGGCCATATTGATATCAGGCCGTATCCTGACCGCCATACAGAGCATCGGGTGTTGCTGGGGATGGGGGTTGACGCTGTTGTCAGAGGTCAAGGTTTAGGAACGCAACTCATTACTTTCCTTATCGATTGGGTCCGAACCCACACAGCCATTGAATATATCGATCTTTGGGTCCTTTCTGAGAATCATGCAGCGAAAGCGCTTTATCGAAAGTGTGGTTTTATCAAATGTGGTGAAATTGAAGATAAGTTCAGAATTGATGGAAAATCACATGCTTACACCATGATGTCATTAACCGTGAACCGGAAAGTCAGTGTCGCTGATGTTGCGAGATGAGGTCAGGTGAATCGTATCTTTGATATACCTTGAAACTGTTTTGTGTTGTTGCATGGTTTATGTTGCAGAACCGTGTTGATGGACAGCCAATGATTTCAAGCGGGATGCCTAAAAGTGAGTCACCAAAGAACGTTGCTATCGTTCATACTCATCATCCGGTTTTCTCAAAAGTAAGGCTATCCAATGGGTGGATTCATTGAACAAGCGCAGCAGTTCTTTGATGCGTGTGAAACAGGGAAGGGATGGGAGATTTGCCAAACATACTGTCATCCTGATGCGACATTCTCTGCACAGGCGGCAGCGCTCGCTGAGATTAAAACTCTTCAGGATTATACCGAATGGATGAAAGGCCTGTTCGGCCCGATACCTGATGGTCATTATGAATTGCGTTTCTTTGCCGAGGATAAAGCGCGAGCCTGTGTGGCGGCCTATGCTGTTTTTCATGGCACTCATACGGGTCCGGGCGGCCCGGTTGATCCAACGGGTAAAACGGTGGCGGCAGACTATGTTTACGTCATGCAATTTGAAGGCAATCTTATTCGTCATATGACAAAAATCTGGAACGATGGCTTAAGCCTTCAGCAACTGGGCTGGGCATAACTTTCTTGGGTTGTCGAATGTGGTGGCGTGCAGCCAAATCATTTCGGCCCAAAATATGTCGGACGAAAAGAATGACAGACAAAAAGAATGAAGGACAAAAAGAGTGACGGACAAAAAGAATGGCACGCTTGAATGATTGAGCGTGTCATTGGTGAACATCATGCGAATGAAACCTGAAGTCATTGTTCAGTAACCGCAGTGCTGTCTTTTTGTCTTTTATGAGGCAGGAAAAGCACAAAACAGACATTCAATCCTTCACCTGAGTGGCAGAAGCTGTCTAGATAGACAATACGCTTGAAGCATGCGCGATAATCGCGAACAAGGAGGAGCGATGCGTCACTCGATTTCAGGTCAATTTGTCTTCTGTGTATTGTTGTTTCTCTCGGTTGCTGGGTGTGCACAGTCTGCCCGAACAAAGACGCAGCCTTCAGGGCTTGAACAACAGTCGATCATCGTTGATGGATTGCAGCGCAGTTACTACGTTCACTTTCCTTCGGCTCATCAGTCAACGGCAAAGCTGCCTTTACTGCTGGTACTGCATGGCGGCGGACGGGGAGATGGCCTGACACCTGCCCGGTATCTGGGGTTTACAGCACTGGCAGACCGTGAGCATTTCATCGTGGTGTATCCCAATGGTGTGGATGCCTACTGGCGTGATGGCAGAGATCTGACATTCCGTGGTGATGTTGACGGTCGTGTGGATGACGTTCAATTCATGTCAAAGCTGATTGATACTTTTGTTAATGAGAAACACGTCGATCCGGCACGTGTTTATGTCACCGGGATCTCCAACGGTGGCATGATGACGTTGCGGCTGGGGTGTGAACTCAGCCATAAACTGGCAGCCATTGCCCCGATTGCGGCCAATATTCCTGAGCGAATTTACAAAACATGCCAGCCAGCGACACCGCTTCCCGTGCTTGTGATGAATGGTACAGCGGATCCCCTGGTGCCTTATGATGGGGGAGCGGTTCATTTTTTCCGGAATCCGCGGGGGAAGGTCGTTTCGACGGAAGAAACGATGGCGCTTTGGCGGCAACAGAATCAGTGTCGCGGTATTCCTGAAAACCAAAATTTACCGGATCGTGATTCCGATGATAACTCACGGGTGATTCGAACAACTTATGGACATTCTTGCCCGGTGGTGCTCTATAGCATCCTCGGGGGTGGACACACCTTACCAGGCAGTGACTTGCCCGATCTTCCCCGGCTTTTAGGGCAGAAAAATGAAGATATTGACGGCGCTGCCGTGATCTGGGCATTTTTTGAAAAGCATTCGCGATAATCTATTTTGAAGTTTATTGCGAGATGGGGGCGGGTTTGAATTTGGGTTGGTTTGAATGACAGTCGAGGTTCGCCGTTTTATCAATGAATTGGTTTGATGAGAAAAATGATGAAAATAGAACCAGTGGAAAAGAAAGATCATCTGAGACTGATCGAAATTTGGGAAGCTGCCGTCAGAGCCACTCATGATTTTCTGAAAGAATCTGATTTGCAGGCGCTGAAGCCACTCATTCTGAATCAGTATTTTGATGCGGTTGATTTGAAGTGTGCCAGAACCCCTGATGGGGTCATCATGGGTTTTTGTGGTGTCCATGACGACAACATTGAAATGCTGTTTGTCTCACCGGATGCTCGGGGTAAAGGTGTCGGCTCGGCATTGGTTCATTATGCCATTCATTTTCAGGGAGCCAGGAAAGTGGATGTCAATGAGCAAAATGAGCAAGCGTTAGGATTTTATCTGTATTCTGGTTTTTCTGTGATCAGCCGTTCGCCGCTTGATGGACAAGGTAAACCCTATCCGTTATTGCATTTGGTGCTGCCTGAATCTCTTGTCATTAAATAAAGCGTCAGCTACAGAAACCAGTTATTACAGAAAACAAGAATCACAGAAAATGAAGAATAATTTGATGTGCCAGTGAAATCAGAGGCATATTGTATGAACCTTCATGTTCGCCGAAATTCAAGGATCACGGCGAACCTCGATAGATATGTTCAAGATCGTATTTTGATTGGAGAATCAATGAGTCAAACATTCTGTAAGGACACAATGGATAAGGCATATACTGCCTATTTTCGTTTTAATAATGAAAGAACCCTGTCGACCCATTTACCGAGCGAATTGCAAATACAGCAGGGTAGCCACTTCACCACCTATCTCGACCCGACCCGCCGCTATGATAATCAGGTTGTGATCTATGGTGCTGAAGCTGAAAATCATTTCGATGATGTTTTCGCTCAATATCGCGCAGACACGCCACCAGAAATATGTATTGAGCCTGTAGCGGTCAGTGTTGCTTTATCTGAATGCCTGATCAAAAAAGGGTTCATTCCCTCGTTTTCCCATGAATTTCTGGCTTTGGCGGCTGGTGATTATCAATTGCCGGTTGCGGATAAAAATAACGTTCGTATCGAGATGTGGGGTACGGAAAAAGCGGATGATTTTCTGGCTTTACTGAAAACCTCAGGGTTGGTTTGTGCCGACGAAATCTGGCAAGCCAAGCGTCACCTCTATTGCACCGAAGACTTCCGTTGTTATGTGGCATTGATCGGGGAAACGCCTTGCGGTTGGGCAACCACTTTCTTTACAGGTCAAACGGCCATTCTGGCAAATGCATATACACAAGAAAGTTTCAGAACACAGGGATGTCAAACGGCACTGTTACACCGACGCATTCAGGATGCGATTGCACAGGGGGCAACACTGCTGCTGACCGATGTGATGCCAGACAGCATCAGCAGTAAAAACTGCAAAAGGCTGGGTTTCTCGACGCAGACGATTCGGACCGTGTGGGAAAAAGTGACACCCTGATCTAAACAGGATAGAGAGGCTTTGAGAGCAAGGTATTGTTTTTCATCGCAATACCTTGCGGCGCGATACCCAGTGTGGATACTGCGGATCTTTGTTCACTGAAATGAAACGCCATGAAAGTCATTGCCATTCGCAGTATTCGCTGGTATCAGAAATATGTGTCGCCGTATAAAGGGTATCGGTGTGCCCATGCCGCTTTTCATGGTGGGCAAAGTTGTTCTCAGGCGACCATTGAGATCCTGCAAACGGCGACATTGACTGAATGTCCCGCCGCTGTCCTTGAGCGATTCAGTGCGTGCTGGGCGGCATCAATCCAGCTCAATCAGAGCAAACGTAAAAGCAAAAGGCGTCGCCGACAAGAAGATGACGATGCAGCATGCTGTAGTCTGTTATTTCTTCCATTCGATCTGCTGAATTAATCCCATAAAACTCGGTTTTGCAGCGCAGTGCTTTGCGAAGAAACTGTCAATCATGCTGACTGAAAACTGCAATCACGTTTCCTCTCTGCGTCAGCAGTTTTGATTCTTCACGACTGACGGTGTCATTGATTTGTTTGATCAATCATCAACTTTTCATGCTTTGTGTTGTTTGAATCTCCCGAATGCTCTACACCTATCGTGTGATAAACAATATTCACAGTGTGCGCGGGCATATTGTGAAGCAGGAGGTGATATGGAGCAATTCACGTTCGAACGACTGGAGAAAATGGTCGGCGAAAAATTAACAGTCACACTGGATAACAATCAAACGGCCGAGGTTGAAATTTCCGATGTTCAGCGAACGGCAACACATGGCAAGTTATGGGAGGCATTCGCTTTATACCTTGATTGTGGTGAATTGGAGGGTGGTTTAGCACAGGGCACTTATCCGTTCAGTCACGAGAAGCTAGGCGAGGCGGCACTGTTTGTCTCTCCGAATTCGGCCAGAGAGCTGGAAGTGATTTTTTCCCGCCGGGTAGAACAACCTTAAATTTCGGAGGTCGGAATGGAACCTTTTATTGGTAATATTCAGATGTTTGGCGCAAATTTTTACCCCAGAAACTATGCCTATTGTAATGGCCAGTCTATTACGATCACTCAGAATACAGCGCTGTATGCATTACTGGGAGACACGTTTGGGATGGTTGGACAAACTGCGTTCAAGTTGCCTGATTTGCGCGGAAGAATGCCGGTGCACCCTGGCATTTTTGGTTATACCAAGCAGCAAATCGAGCAGGGGAATACCGGCGGTCTGGAAAGTGTCAGTCTGACAACCGATCAATTACCGGCTCATACGCATCAGCTCCAGGTTTCCAGCCAGCCGGGAAATACTTATCGTCCGTATAAAAAGAAAACATCCGAATCGACAGTTTTTGCATCCGCAGAGAATGGCAGTCCTGTTTATGCTCAGGCGGCGAATCTGGTCCCGATGAGTGCAAAAGCAATGGGTTACACTGGAACTGGCACAGCACATGACAACATGCAGCCATCTACAGTGATCAACTTTTGTATTGCACTAACGGGTATTTTTCCGGACAGAGACTAGGAGAGAAAAAATGTCTGAGCGTTATCTTTCTGAAATTACCCTTTTTACAGGCAATTATGCGCCAGTGAAGTGGGCATATTGCCTTGGCACGCTCATGCCGATTTCCGGAAATGAGTCGTTGTATTCGTTATTAGGCACCATGTTTGGTGGCAATGGTCGCGATTCGTATGCCTTGCCTGATTTACAGGGCCGGGTTCCCGTCGGAATGGGGAGTGGCCCCGGATTAACCCCCAGGCAGCAGGGGCAAAAGTTCGGTCAGGAGAAGGTTGTTCTCACCTCGGTTAACTTACCCAGCCATACCCATGCTCTGCAAGCGTCGGCAAATGCTGCAGTCTCACCTGAACCATCTGGTAATTTCGTTTTAGGTCAGGCAAATCAGTTTGTTGATCAACCAAGTGACGACGATTTAGTGGCAATGAAGCAAGATGCAGTCAGTGATGAAGGTAACAATGAAGCACATCCGAATATGGCACCGACATTGGCTTTGAATTTTATTATCTGTACTGCCGGCCAGTATCCGGTCAGGGGCTAAGGAGAAAGAATCATGGAAGCTTTTTACGGTGAAATTATGATGTTGCCTTATGCTTTTGCACCGAGATTCTGGGCTTATTGCGACGGGCAGATCATGCAAATTGCTCAAAATCCAGCGCTATTTTCAGTCATCGGAGACCAATTTGGCGGAAATGGTCAGACAACCTTTGGAGTGCCGGATTTAATGGCCAGAGCGCCTTTAGGTACGGGACATGGTGCAGGGTTAACGGCTCGTTATCTGTCTGAAAAAACCGGAAATGAAGTCATGACGGTACTAAATCAGCAGATGCCCTCGCATACACATACGCTGGTGGCTGCGAATACGATTGCGACTACGGACAACCCGGCGGGTGCAATGGCTGGGATATTCAGAGTCGGTGACTTCAGTGAGGCACGTTATAGTACGGAAGCGCAAAATATTATGCTCAATGAAAACAGCATTGCGGTTCAGGGGAAGACGGAACCTCATGAGAACATGCAGCCGTTTCTGGCTGTGAATTTTTGTATCTGTATTGATGGGATATATCCGAGACATTCCTGACACTCGACTGGCCCAATGTTCGACAGGCACTAGCGCGATGTCGGTGCCTGTCTTGTCCTGACCGGCAATGAAATTAGATGTGAACTGTATATGCGCTGGATAGCTATTTTCTGTTGCTTTGTCTCACTGAAGGTGATGGCAGGTCACTGGCCTGCGTCATTGTCTGTCCTGTATCAGGGGAAGCCTGTTGTGCTCCGGCTGGTTGAGGCGGCACCGGCGCAGCCGATTTATAGCCATACACTGCTGGGCAATCAGGGGTTGAGGGTCGGTAACCGGCTCTTGGTGCGTCATCAGAAGCAATTCAATTTCAATGACAGGTTAGACGGGCAATATGAGACGGCCATTGTGTTTGAATTGGAAGACCGGTACTGGTCGATGATTGTCACGGCGGGCGCGGAAGATTCGCTCGATTTATTGAAGCAGTTGCAAAGCACTTCAGGAATTGAGCTGGTCGAGCCGGATTTTTTACAAGTCCGGCTGTTCCGGCAGCCTCAGGATACTGTGTTGCCGCAAACAGCAGGGAGGCCGGTTCGCGAGCAATTAGGTGTGAACCAATGGCCCGAAAAAGCAGGGCAGGCCGTGAATATCGCCGTGATTGATGCCGCATTCAGCCTGGCCGACGCGGCATTACAGCCGATCAATGTCAAACTTCATTATGATGTGGATAACCGTCATCCATTGCCTTTTGACGCGTCGTCTATCGCTGAATCTGGTTTTGATACCATGCATGGTGATGCGAATCTGGCAACGATTTGGTCGAAAAAAGCGGGATATACCGGGCTCGCACCGGATGCGAATGCGATTTTACTCCGTCGGGACCGCAACTGGACCTCTGATATTCTGACTGCCTTGCAACTGGCCTTTCTCAGTCATGCCGATATTGTGCAGGCCGCATGGACACTCCCTTTCACGCAGCAGGCATTGTCCGATGCGTTAACGTTTCTGAATGAAAATGGCCGGAATGGGAAAGGAACCGTGATTGTGGCTGCTGTGGGGAACAGAAAGCATGATCTTGACCATAGTTTTTCTCTGGCGGCGCAACCTCAGGTGCTGGCTGTAAATGCGGAAAGTCAGGGGCGATCTTGGCCAGTTTCCGGCCGAACCATTGCCAGTCAGGTGCCTGTCCCTTATCAGGTTTATTCCAATGTGACAGGGGAATACAGCCTGACGTACTCGAATACGTCGGCGGCAACGGCCGCCACGACCGGCGTGTTGGCTGCAGTGTTGAGTGTGGATCCATTGTTGAGTGCTCAACAGGTGTCTCAGCTCGTTCGTCAGTACAGCCGGCCTGTACTTCAGGCACAGAGCCTGATGCAGCGTGTGCAGCCTCATCTGCGGACGCCGGAATCCAATTGATAACAAGGAAGTGATGCTATGCAATTACAAGATTTAAAACTGCCGGGTGGTTTACATGTCCGCCCTTCGAATAGTTCGGCGGCTGATCGGATTTTTCTGGAGAAATTGCACAACGAGCAACGGGATGACCTGCGGTTGATTGACGGCGAACGTGACTTCATTGAGTCGTTGATCGACATGCAGTTCAATGCCATGAATCAGGGGTATGGTGATCAGTTTCCCAATGCGCTGTATTTTGTCATTGAGTATCACAAAGAAGAGGTCGGCAGGGCGGTGCTCGATTTTTCTCAGGACAAGGTGCATTTGATTGATATTGCGTTTAAGCGGGAAGCCAGAGGGCACGGACTGGGCGAAGCTGTCATCCGCTCTTTTATGTATTCAGCGCACCAGCTCAAGGCCCCCATGATGCTATCGGTTCAGCAGATGAATCAGGGGGCAAGGCAGCTTTACCTGAAACTGGGGTTTACCATTGAGCAGGTCGAGCCACCCTATGAACGGATGATCTGGTATCCGGCCAGCCTGAAACCAGTCTTCGCTGGCGTTTAAGCCGGCGAATTATACCGGATAACCAAATCGGGCAAACAGGTCTTCATGTGGTTGAAAACAGGCTTCTGCGATATGCCGTTCATTGTCTGTCAGCCGGGCGATTTGCGCTGCATTGCGATTTTTCAGTGCAGATTTTTGACCTTTGATCCAGCGTGGCGGGATGAAGTCGATGTCTTCAAATTCGGGCATAAATTTTCGGATGGTCTGAGCTGTCGCCGCGGGTGAATCACAGATGTCTTCATAACGAATCAGGAGATAAGGATTTTTGCACTGCTGCAAATTTTCCTGCTGCTGCCGGAAACACCATAAGACATGTTGTGCTGCCAGGGTTGCAATATCCGGTAAATCACGTCTGGCTCTGATCACAGATTCAAACATGGCATAGGGGTTTCGGATCAGAAAGAGAAACGTCGCGTCATCAAACTCCTCGGCCAGCATGGCCATTCTGGCAATGTTGCAGGGCGATTTTTCCACAAAGACACGGGCGGCTTCTGATTGCGGTGTTGCCACATTTGCCCAGAGGTTGCGGATTGCAGGCCAGTCGTAAGCTGCGGGCGTCTGCAGCTTGTTCAGGGTATTGAACTGACTCCAGACAAAGTGGCTGTTATCCCGGTTGGGGTTTGGCCCGGCAAAGCCTGCAATATAGTGCCCTTCACCGGGCAGGGTGATGGCCTTCTGACAATCGCTGAGTGCGGCAGAAACCAGAGACGAGCCTGAATTGTTCGGGCTCATGATGAACAAATGACTGCTGGCGTTGTGAATTCGTTTTACAGGTCTGGCATCAAAAATCAGGTGAATTCTGTCTTCACTGGAAGGGTTGATCACCCGGTGTAATCCCAGATTATTGATGTCGTACATCACGCCAGTTTTGAAATGGTGTGCTTGGTGATCCAAATAAAAGATGATGGCATCATTGGTCTGGATCGGGACATGAACCCGGTGGTATTTCGCAAAAATAGGCGCACTGTCTCTGTGTTCCGGAATTTCACAACCGCTCGGTAATTTGGCAAACATTAATTTTGCGATGTCCAGTTTTGAATACCCATAATATTGAGCGAATCGAGCAAATATTGGCGCGAGCAGAGGCTGCATGGCCGCTAATAATTCATCGTGACTTTCTGTGAATTCATCCGTTTTAAAATACAACACCAGACTTTCCGTCTGTTTGTGTACGGCGTAGGTATTTTGACGATAAGGATTTGCTTTCCAGGCTGAATCCGGTAATTGTTTCAGGCACTTGGTGATTTCGGTGATATCGACATGACCGATCGGGATACAGGGCTTTTCGAGAAACATAAAGAAATCCGTTGAAAGTCATTATGAATCACTCACCATATCGGTGTTTCCGGATAAAAAGCAATCACGAATATCCACAAATCACGGAAGGTCAACAGATCTGATGAACAATGAACAAGAAACGATGAATTACGGCATGACGAGCTGCGCACGTTTCCCGTTATTACTGAAAGCGATGAACAGTAGTATGTTGGTGAGCGCCCACAATCTGGATTGCCTGTTTGTGATCAGCAGTGACGGTGACGATTTACGGGTCGAGCATGTCCGGCTGCAACAGCTTCTGGGAATCGCACTCAGTGACGATCAGCAGCGTTTATCTCTGGCGGCTTACCATCAAATCTGGGATTACCGGCGAATCACAGAGCAGTCGGGAGATGCCAGTTCGGCGAATGCCTTTTCTGGCCACGATAGTCTGTATTTTCCTTGTGGGTCCATCACCACGGGTCATCTGAACACCCATGATCTGGCCTGGGGGAAGGAAGGGCTTTTTTTGGTCAATACCCGGTTTAATTGTGTTGCCCGGGCCGTTTACGGCAAGAGCTTTGAGTTTGTCTGGAAACCGCCTTTTATTTCTGAACTGGTTGCTGAAGATCGGTGCCACCTGAATGGCTTAGCGATGAAAGACGGCGTGCCGGCTTATGTCAGCTATTTTTCCGGGACGGATCAGCACTATGGCTGGCGGGAGGGCAGTAGCTTTCAAGGGGCCGTGATGCGGATCGGGGATAACCAGATTGTGGCAGATGGCCTGAGCCTGCCTCACTCCCCGCGAATCCACAACGGATACCTGTATTTTTGTGAATCGGGTACTGGCCGGTTGTGGCGCTGTAAAGAGAATAGCTTGCCTGCATCCCGCTCTGATCTGGAGCTGGTGGCTGAGTTAAACGGTTTTACCCGTGGCCTGAGATTGGTCGGCGATATGGCGTTTATCGGTTTGTCTGTTGTCCGTCCGGCGAAAGATGGCCTGAAAAGGCATGTGGATATGCCTTTGCTGCACATGCAAACATCGCTGGCTTCTGGTGTGATAGTGATCGATCTTCGGGATGGCAGTGAAATTGCCCGGCTGACGTTTTCTGGCGCTCTGAACCAGATTTATGATGTCGAGCTTCTTTTCGGAAGCGCTGCACCGCGGTTTGTCGAGATACAATCTGATGAAATCACGGAAATCTTTGCGCTTTGAATGTTGCGCTTTGGCACATTTTTAATCTCAAAACATTTCTTTGTGTCATGTTTTTGACGTGGCATTCTTGCACACTCATAGTCTTCTGATTCAATAGCTACTAGTTGCACTTATTTATTGGTTCTTGAACCGGGTGTCGTCGTTCGTTCTGTGAATGGATGAAGTGAAACGGACTGCGCACTTTTCGTATCACACTATTGCAGGCAGATTATGATCAACGGACAGATGATGTCGCATCTGGCTCAGGCCACGCGGCGGTTATTCACATGTTCGGATGAAGTGAGTGCAGAGTCACTGTCACTTCACCCCGTTCAAAAGGATGTGACGCGCTGGGTAACCTCACTGGCGTTAGGGTTGGCGGGGAGTCAGTTATTGATGACCGCTGCTTATGCGGAAGAACACTTTCCTTCACAAGGACAACCCCGTCCGGTTGAAACGCAGACGGCGCCTGTCACCACAAAAGTGCAGCCGAACGCCGGCCTGGAGTTCGATCTGAATACCTTTCTGGCACAAACCCATCACCTGAAAAAAGGGGTCCAGGCAGGAAAGCAGGTTGTTGGCGAACTCACAACCGGGATCGTCGGCCCGAGTTCCCGAACGGGTTCCCGAACAGATTTCCGAACAGATTCCCGAACTGATTCTCAAACGGGGACAGGCAGTCGCGCTGGTGAAGCGATGAATGCTGCCTGGGAGTGTTATGGCGGTCTCTGTTATGGCGGGCCCTATGACGGAAAAATATGCTCGACGGATAGTGAGTGTAACTCGGCGCCATCCAATCATGCGCCCTCGAATATCAGTCTGACGTCAACCAGCATCAATCAGTCTGCAACGGCATCCGGCGCTGATGTGGGCACCTTGTCGACAACAGATACAGACAGCGGGGACACACACAGTTATTCGCTGGTTTCGCAAGGGAGCAGTGTGTCCGGCAGCTGTACCTCGGATGCAGAGAACAGTCAGTTTCAAATTAACAGCGCGACACTGGAAACCGGGAGCGCATTGTCGGCTGGGAACTACAACGTCTGTATACAGACCCATGATGGTACGACGACCTATCAAAAATCTTTCACGATTACTGTTGCAGATGACGTTGCGCCCGCAGTCCCTTCCACGCCGGATTTATCCTCTGGATCAGACAGCGGTACCTCCGACAGTGATAATCTGACCAAAAATCTCACACTGACCTTTACCGGCACAGCAGAAGCCGGCAGCACAGTGGAACTCTTCAGTGATCAGGTGGGCAGTACGCCTCTTGGTGCCGGGAGTGTGACGGGAGGGAACTGGAGCATTACCACCAGCGCGTTATCTTCAGGCTTAACCCATGTGATCACGGCCAAGGCCAAAGATGGCAACAATAATCAGAGTGCAGCTTCTTCCGGATTAACCGTCATCATTGATACGACGGCACCTTCCGGACACAGTGTGGCGCTGGATCTGAGCCATTACAACAGCAGCAATGCTGGCAATGCTTCGTTTACTTTCACCAGTGGTGAGGTGGGGGCTGAATACAGTTACACGATTTCTTCGAATGGTGGCGGCACACCCGTGACGGGTTCAGGAACACTCAGCAATGCTTCCCAGACACTGAACGGCATCGATTTGTCCGGTTTATCGGATGGCACACTGACTTTGTCCGTCACATTAACGGATGCGGCAGGTAATACAGCCACGGCTGTGACGGGGAATGCGACGCTGGATACGGCGAAACCCGGTATCGTCATTACCAGTAATAAAGCGACAGTGAAGCAAGGGGAGACAGCAGCAGTTTCTTTCACCCTGAGCGAAAGCAGCAGTGACTTTGTCGTCGGAGATATTCAGGTTTCGGGTGGCAGTCTGTCAGATTTCACCGGCAGTGGCTTAGCCTATAGTGCGATTTTCACACCAGATGCAAACAGCGAGGCTGTTGCGACGATTGATGTGGCTGCGGATGGTTTCACAGATACCGCAGGTAACGGGAATACCGCTGCAACGCAACTGACAATCAGTGTGGACACGATTTCGCCGATGGTCACAATTACGAGTGACAAAGCGGCGCTGAAGCAGGGGGAGACAGCGAGCCTCACCTTTACCCTCAGTGAGAGCAGCAGCAATTTCTCGGCCGGTGATATCGTTGTGGCCGGGGGCACCTTGTCGAACTTTACCGGCAGTGGTACCAGCTACAGCGCCACCTATACCCCCAATGCCAATATCACGCTCGGCACCATTGATATAGCTGCGAATGTTTTTACTGATAGTGTCGGCAACGGTAATACTGCGGCGATTCAACTGAGTCTTGCGATTGATGACATTCCGCCCACGGTGACTATCACCAGTGACAAAGCAAGCCTGAAACAGGGCGAAACCGCGACCGTGACTTTCACCCTGAGCGAAAGCAGCAGTAATTTTGCAGCCGGAGATGTGATTGTCTCTGGCGGTACGCTGTCGAATTTCACAGGCAGCGGGACCAGCTATAGTGCCACCCTGACCCCGAGCGCGAACAGTACGGCTGGTGCGACGGTTGATGTGGCAGCCGGTGTATTTACGGATGCGGCCGGTAACGACAATACTGCGGCCAGCCAGCTGGCAATCAGTGTGGATACGGTACAGCCAAGCGTCACCATCAGCAGCGATAAGGCAACGCTGAAGCAGGGTGAAACCGCGACAGTCACCTTTACGCTGAGTGAAAGCAGCAGTGATTTTGCAGCCGGAGATGTGATTGTTTCTGGGGGGGCGCTGTCGAATTTCACGGGCAGTGGCACCAGCTACACCGCGACCTTTACACCAGATGCGAACAGTACAGCAGGCGCGACGATTGACGTCGCCTCGGGCGTATTTACTGATCCGAACGGGAATGGAAACCTTGCGGCCAGCCAGCTGGCGATCAGTGTGGATACGTTGCAGCCGATGGTGACAATCACGAGTAATAAAGGCGCGCTGAAGCAGGGCGAAACCGCGACTGTGACTTTCACTTTGAGCGAAAGCAGCAGTGATTTTGCGGCCGGGGATGTGATTGTCTCTGGCGGTACGCTATCAAATTTCAACGGCAGCAGCACGGGTTATACCGCAACCTTCACACCGGATGCGAACAGCACGGCTGGTGCGACGGTGGATGTTGCAGCCGGTGTCTTTACCGACTCTGCGGGCAACGGGAATACGGCAGCCTCTCAGTTGGCGATCAGTGTGGATACACAGTTGCCGACAGTGAGCATCATCAGTGACAAGGCAGCGTTGAAACAGGGCGAAACAGCGACCGTGACCTTTACCCTGAGTGAAAGCAGCAGTGATTTTGCAGCCGGAGATGTGATTGTCTCTGGCGGTACGCTGTCGAATTTCACAGGCAGCGGGACCAGCTATAGTGCCACTCTGACCCCGAGCGCGAACAGCACGGCTGGTGCGACGGTTGATGTGGCAGCCGGTGTCTTTACGGATGCGGCCGGTAACGACAATACTGCGGCCAGCCAGTTGGCAATCAGTGTGGATACGGTACAGCCAACCGCCATCATCAGCAGCGATAAGGCAACACTGAAGCAGGGTGAAACCGCGACCGTGACGGTGACATTGAGTGAAAGCAGTACCGATTTTACGGCAGGAGACATGACCGTCTCCGGGGGAACACTGAGTCAATTTACCGGCTCTGGCACCTCGTATACTGCGATCCTGACGCCAGCCACAGACGGAGATATCACCCTGGATATCGCCAGCGGACGATTTACCGATCCGAATGGCAACGCAAACCTGGCTGCGACACAGCTGGTGCTGACCTATGACGGCACCGCGCCGTATATCAGTGCGTTGAGTCCGGCAGATGATGCGACGGATGTCAGTTATCAAAGCAATCTGGTGATCGCCTTCAGTGAAGCGATTCAGGCGGGCGCGGGCAGCCTGAGTATTGTCGATGCGACCACGTCTACGCTTCTGGCGAACTACGCCATGACGGACAGTGCCGTGAGCATTTCGGGAGACACACTGACCGTGTCGCCATCACAAACCTTTGTGCCGACCCATGCTTACTATGTCACCATGACGAATGATGCATTAACGGATGATGCCGGCAATGCGTTTGCCGGATTCAGCAGCGAGACTTTCTTCAACTTTACCATCGCGAATGCGCAGCCGGTTGCGACGGATGACACCGCCTCTGTGCCAGAAGATGATTTGATTGCGATTGATGTGCTGTCGAATGACAGCGATGCCGACAGTCAGCTCAACCCGGCTAGTGTCACTGTGGTGACCGCGCCTCAGCACGGCAGTACCAGCATCAATACCGGCACAGGAACCATCACTTATACACCGGATGAAAACTTTGCCGGGACGGAAACCTTTACCTATCAGGTTGAAGATATTTACGGGGCCGTTTCGTCGGTTGCGACGGTGACGGTGACCGTGACGCCGGTTGCCGATGCGCCTGTGGCGACTGCCGATGTGGGCAGTACGGATGAAGATACGCTGGTAGCGCTTGATGTCCTGGCGAATGACAGTGATGTGGATGCCGGGGATACCTTGCAGGCGTCTACATTAACAATTGTCACACAGCCTGCGCATGGTTCTGCCAGTGTTGAAAACGGGAAGATTCAGTATCAGCCTGAAGCGAATTTTGCGGGAACCGATACGCTGACTTATACCGTGAAGGACAGTACCGGACTGGTCTCGAATACGGCTTCGGTGACAATCAACGTTGCCGGTGTCAACGATGCGCCTCAGACCGTGGCCGATGCCTTGTCTGTCAATGAGGATGAGAGCGGTGTCGTCGATGTGCTGGCGAACGACAGTGATATTGACGGGACGCTGGCACCAAACACGGTTCAGGTAATCACGCAGCCACAGAACGGGCAGGCCAGCGTTGCCGCCGATGGCAAAGTGACTTATACGCCGAGTGCCAACTATTTTGGCAATGACAGCTTCACTTATGTGGTTCAGGACGATCTGGGTGCAACCTCGCAGCCTGCGACCGTGACGGTGACTGTCGCCAGTGTGAATGATGCGCCGGTTGTGGCCGATGACACGGCGACATTGCTGGAAGATACGCCGCATACGGTCAACGTGCTGGGGAATGATCAGGATATTGACGGCACGATTCAGGCCAATACCTTAGCGATCGTCACGCAACCGGTACAAGGCAGTGTGGTGGTGGAAAGCAGTGGTGCAGTGGTGTACACCCCGGCGCTGAATTTCAGCGGTGAAGATCAGTTTACCTATCGGGTGAACGATGATCAGGGCGCTACCTCGAATATTGCGACCGTAACGATGACGGTTCAGGCGGTGAATGATGCGCCGGTTGCCAATAATGACCAGTCGACGACGCAGGAAGACACCGCTGTCGATATTTCGGTAATTGCCAACGACAGCGATCTGGACGGCACGCTGGATCTGAATTCGATTCAGGTTCAGACGCCGCCGCAGTTCGGTCAGCTACTGGATCTCGGCAACGGCAGCCTGCGCTATACCCCGGATGCCAATCAGTCAGGAGACGATAGTTTCACCTATACGATTGATGATAACGAGGGCAGTGTCTCGAATACGGCCACGGTATCTGTGACTGTGGAGACGGTCAATGATGCGCCAACCATCAGCGGGACGCCGTCACTGAGCGTCGATCAGGATCAGAATTATGAATTCCTGCCCACGGCATCGGATATTGAAAACGACGGACTGACGTTCAGTATTGCCAATATGCCGGCCTGGGCCAGCTTTGATCCCCAGACCGGCCGCTTGTCTGGTGTGCCGGATAATGATGCGGTCGGTCAGTACACCAATGTGATCATCAGTGTGAGTGACGGGGATAAAACCACGGCGCTGCCGTCCTTTACGATTACGGTCAATAACGTCAATGATGCACCAGCAATCAGCGGACAACCGCAGGATCAAGTCTCGGAAGACAGCGCATACAGTTTTATGCCGCAAGCCACGGATATCGATCAGGATACGCTGACCTTCAGTATTCAGAACAAACCGGCATGGGCCAGTTTTGATCCTCAGACCGGGCAGCTTTCCGGCACGCCGGATAACAGTCATGTCGGAACCACCAGCGGCATCGTCATTAGTGTCAGCGACGGGCCGGAAACGGCATCCCTGCCTGCCTTCGATATCACGGTTGTGAACGTGAATGATCCGCCGGAAGGGGAAAACCTGACGGTCTCGCTGGCAGAAGATCAGACGCTGTCGATTGTGCCATCAATGACAGATGTGGACAGCAGCTCGCTGAGCCTGCTGGTGACTGCATCGCCGCAGCACGGCAGCTTGACGGCACAAAGTGGCTTCACTGCGCAGAGTGGCGGCTGGCTATATACGCCGCAGGCCGATTTTAACGGGTCCGATACTTTCAGTTATCAGGTGACAGACGGGGAGCTTGTCTCTGCGACCTATACGGTGACGGTCACCGTGACGCCAGTGAATGACATCCCTGTGATTCTCTCGGACAGCTATCAGTTCAAAGCCAATGCACAGGGCCGTTATGTGCTGGATGTGCTGAGTAACGACAGCGATATCGATCAGGATCCGCTGTCTCTGCTCTGGGCGACGACTGAGAAGGGCACGGTGTCGATTGAAAACGGGCAAGTGATTCTGACAACCACCCAACAGGGGACGATGTCTCTGAAATATGCCGCCAGCGATGGTGAGGCGGATCAACAGGTCGGGCAGGTCACTGTGGTGATTGAATCGGCCGACAGTCAGCCGCCGGTAATTCAGGCACCCGCGGATGTTGAGGTGAGTGCAACGGGCCTGTTTACCCGGGTCAATCTGGGCGTTGCGAAGGCCACGGACAGTCAGGGCAAGGCACTGGCGGTGTCTGTGGTGGACCGGAAACCGTTCTTCAAACCGGGTAAACACACCGTGTACTGGCGTGCAGTGGATGCCAGTGGACGTGAGTCGCAGGCCAGTCAGCAGGTGATCGTGAATCCTCAGGTGTCGATCGCCAAAGATGGAAAGACCACGGAAGGCACCACGCATAAAGTCCGTGTCTATCTCAATGGTCCGGCACCGGCATATCCGGTGACCGTGCCTTACACCGTAGCAGGTACCAGTGACGGCAGTGATCACACGCTGACCAATGGTGAAGTTGTGATTCAGAGCGGCACCGAAGGTGTGATTGAATTTGATGTGCTGAGTGATTCAGTGCCGGAAGGGATGGAGACCCTGGAAATTACCCTGTCTCCGTTGGAGAATAATCTCGGCAGTAAATCGCACTATACCCTCAGCATTCTGGAAGAGAATGTTGCGCCGTCGGTCACGGCATCCGTGGTTCAGGACAGCGAATCCCGCCATATTATTGATGCCTCCGGCGGTTCGGTGACCGTGACGGCCAGCGTCGCGGATCCGAATACGGGCGACAGTCACAGTTACCTGTGGGAAGCCAGCGACAGTGCGATGGCAAACCTCAGTACCGAGGACAGTCAGTTCATTTTTGCCCCGGGGGCCTTAACACAGGGCGTGTATTCACTGACGCTGACCGTCACGGACAATGGTTCTCCGAATCTGTCGGTGAAACAACAGATTTACCTGGAGGTGGTTGCACAATTAGCCCAACTGGGTGGCGGAGACAGTGACGGGGACTTGCTGCCAGATGATCAGGAAGGTTACACCGATGGTGATTCGGACGGTATTCCGGATTATCTGGATGTGATCACTGACTGTAATGTCGTGCAGGAGCAGGCCGTGGTCTCTGACCGCTATCTGGTTGAAGGGGATCCGGGCGTTTGTCTGCGCAAAGGAATGACAGTGGCCGGGAATAAACTGGGGGGCGCTCAGTTGCAAGCGGATGAAATTCCGTCTGACAGCGGTGCTCAGAATATCGGGGGCGTGTTTGACTTTGTCGCCCACGGGTTACCGGTGGCAGGTCAGCGCTATCAGGTGGTTCTGCCACAGCGCTTGCCGATTCCTGCCAATGCCGTTTATCGCAAGTACACCGAATCGCAGGGGTGGGTGAATTACGTCATCGATGCGCAGAACTTTGTGTCTTCTGCACCGGGCGAAGCCGGTTACTGTCCGCCACCGGGAGACAGCCTGTGGCAGACCGGTCTGCGTGAAGGAGACTGGTGTGTGCAACTGACCATTCAGGATGGCGGCCCGAATGATGACGACGGTCAGGTGAATGGCAGCGTGATGGATCCGGGCGGTGTCGGTGTTCCGGTCAGTCCGAATCAGCTGCCGCAAGCGCAGGACGATAACCTGCTGCTGAACCGGAACGGCGAAATCACTATTGACGTGCTGGCCAATGACACTGACGCCGATCATGATCCGCTGACGGTGATGGCTTCCTCGGTCGATTTCGGGGCAGCGACGCTGGTGTCGAATCAGGTGCACTATACAGCCCCTCACGGGTTCTATGGGGTGGCGACGATCAGTTACAGCATTTCTGACGGTATGGGCGGCACGGCCAATGCTGAAGCGAAAGTGACCGTGCTGAACAGTGATTATCCGGTTGCCCTGAACGATACGGTACAAACCGATGATCAAACTGCGGTGGTGATTGCGGTGCTGGGGAACGATAGTGATGCGGATGGCGACAGCCTGTCTGTGATTGCTGCTGTGGCAGACCGGGGCACGGTGAGTATCAATGGCGATCAGACCTTAACCTTTACGCCAGAAGCGGGTTATGCAGGTGACAGTGTGATTACGTACCGGATTCAGGATGCGACCGGACTGGAAGCCAGTGCTCAGGCACGCGTGACGACAACGCTCAAGGAAGACATGGTGGTGAAAAATCGGGGGGCTGGTGCGATGTCGGCCATGATGTTACTGCTGTTGGGTGGCATTGGTGTGATGCGTCGCTGGGGCGGGCGTTTGCTTGCGCTGGTGCTGAGTTTACTGACTTTCAACAGTCAGGCCGCCTGGTATGTCGATGCCGAACTTGGCGTCAGTCAGGCCAGTGAGCGTCATACGCAACCTGCTGATACCGCGGTGTCTCTGGATGATACGGATACGACTTGGTCTTTCGGCGTTGGCTATGAAACCGACAATCAGTGGCTGCTGACCGCACGCTATGTGGATCAGGGCGAAGGCGAAGCGACGCTGACCCCTGATGGCCTGACAGCCAGCGATTATCATCAGCAAGTGTCGAAGGCGACGCCAGCACTGACATCCGGTGTGGCGCTGGATGTTCGGTATCCCGTGTTGGCTGATAACGACTTCCGGTTGCTATTGGGGGGCGGGGTATACCGCTGGGAAGTGGATTACCGCAGTACCCATCTGGGAGAGACGATCAAATCGTCTGACTGGGGCGTCGACCCCTATCTGACGATTGGGATCGATTATCGTCTGCATCCTGCCTGGCTGGCGGGTGTGAAGTTCAACCGTTATTTCATTGATATCAATGACATCAGCCAGACCTCTCTGACGCTGACTTACCAGTTCGGACAGTAACCTGAGTTGTGAAACAAAAAATGCTGGCTTCGGCCAGCATTTTTTATGAATGACAGTGAGAGCGGTCAGGGATGCCAGATGGTGATTTAAGCCAAAGGCGTAAAATACTTCCCTTTCATCTGGGTTATCGTAAAGGTTTTTACCCGGACATTGGGAGACCAGTGGTTCATTGGCCAGCCTGCCTTTTGTTTCAGTGCTTTGATGAAGGCAGCTGGGTTGGGCAGTTTCTCCCAGACCTGCGGCAGAAACACGGCTTGCGAATAATGTTCGGTCAGAATGACGCCGACCTTGTGTTGCTCAAGATAGGCCAGCAGTTCTTCTTCCGAGTTGACAGAAAGGAGCTTTGGCTCTGAGAGCACTGAGATCTCAATCGTCAGGCTATCCAGCTGCTCTTCGGTGAGCGGCATGAAGCGTCTGTCCTGATAGGCACTGTCTCTGGCTTTGTTATGGACTTCAATGACCAGCGGCTCGTTGGCTGTGACGGTGCCCAGGCAGCCCTGAAGTGTGCCATCCACTTCAAGGGTGACAAAGCAGGCACCTTTGGCGCGTAGCTTGCGGTGATACAAATCCAGTTGCGGCGGAAGCGGCAGATCATCGGAAAAATGGCTGCGGATGGCCTCTCGGGCAATATCCAGCAGTTGCGTCATTTCTCCCTTATTCAGGGCTGGCTTCTCCGGGGGCAGACACGAGGTAACTGACATATCCAACGACTCTCTCCTTATCTCCGGCCGCCATGTCGCCGGAGTTTTTATATTCAACTTGTTTTAAATCATAGCCTCTTTGCTTCGCCAGTAATAACAAGGTGTTGATCCCGGTTGCGCCACAGGCTTGCTGAGGCGTTAACGACGGATCGAACTTTTCAATCACTTTCAGAGTTCGGTGATCGATATCCTGTGCATCTGCATAGGGGTGGTAATGGCTCAGATCGCTACTAATCACCAGCAGCGTGTTGTTCTGCCACAAGGTATCCAAGATTTCTGCCAGTCGTATTGGGGAAATATCACCAGTGAGGATCGGCAGCAGGGTAAATTCTGGCAGGCAACTCTGAAGGAAAGGCAATTGCACTTCCAGGCAATGTTCCAGCTCGTGAATATGATCTGAAATAACAATATCATCGAAATGTGACAATTTTTCAACAGACGTCACGTCTATCTGGACATGGCCTAACGGTGTGGCGAAATACTGAACACTGGGTAGGGCGCAGCCTTCAAAGGCATAATAATGACTGGGGCCAATCAGAATGACTTTCTGATACAAATGCCCGGTTCTTTTCAGCCATCGGTAAGCCCTGGCAGCGACTTTGCCGGAGAATATATATCCCGCATGCGGCACGATCAGTGCTCTGGGCAATGCTGTGGTTTTGTCTGGGGTGATCAGCCATTGACTGAGCAGTTTGCTCAGTTCAAACGGCGAAGCCTGATAAAACCGACCGGCGACGGCAGGGACACGAATGGTCATCGTCTGGTCCTCTATCTTCGAACAGGTCCCTGAACAGTTTCCTGAACAGATCTGTACGAGTTGATCCGGTCATGCCATCGAACGTGCATCAGACATCACGTGGGTTCTGGCGGTGACCAACTATATTTAAGTATAGAAAGGATTAATTTCGTGGAGCATTTCCATGGCTCAGTCTCATCCGATACGACGCGATCAGCATGCTGCAGAAACATGCCCTCCGGAACGCTGGCCAACCCAGTACTGGCATCAGTTAGATGACGGCCGGGTGGTGTGCGATGTCTGTCCAAGGCATTGCGGGCTTCGTGAGGGTAAGCGAGGCGCCTGCTTTGTACGAATGGCGGAGCATGGCCAGATTGTGCTGACGAGTTACGGCCGTTCCAGTGGCTTCTGTATCGATCCGATTGAGAAAAAGCCCCTGAACCATTTTTATCCGGGCAGCTCGGTTTTATCTTTCGGGACGGCCGGGTGTAATCTGGGCTGTAAATTCTGCCAGAACTGGAGTATTAGCAAATCGCGTGAAATCGATACCTTAGGGTCAACGGCGATGCCTGAGCAAATTGCCCGGGCAGCGCAACAGCATGGCTGCGATTCGATTGCCTTTACCTATAACGATCCGGTGATTTTCATGGAATATGCGATGGACTGCGCCGATGCCTGTCACGCGCACGGGATTCATAGTGTGGCCGTGAGTGCCGGTTATATCTGTGATGCGCCGCGACAGGTGTTTTATCAGAAAATGGACGCGGCGAATATCGACCTGAAAGCGTTTACAGAGCACTTCTATCACAAGATTTGCAGCGGGCATCTGGCCCCGGTGCTGGATACTTTGTTGTATCTGAGGCATGAAACCCGGGTGTGGTTTGAAATCACGACACTGCTGATCCCGGGTGAAAATGACAGTCCGGCTGAAATCGAAGCCATGTCACGCTGGATCATGGACAATCTCGGCCCAGATATCCCGCTGCATTTCAGCGCGTTTCATCCGGATTTTAAAATGATGGATACCCCGCCGACGCCGCCGGCAACCGTCAAACGGGCGAGACAGATTGCGCTGGATGCCGGTCTGAATTATGTCTACGTCGGGAATATTTTTGATGAAGCTGGCGACAGTACCTATTGCCCTGGCTGCGGAACCCGGGTGATTACACGCAACTGGTATGCGCTGGGGGATTATGAACTGACCGACAAAGGCTGCTGTCAGCACTGTGGTTACCAGCTTGCCGGACGGTTTACCACGCCCGGTGAAAGTTTTGGACGCAGACGGATTCCGATTCGGATCAGTGCCTGATGACGTTAAAACCGACAAGTTCGTCAATTGGGTTTTACTCTGTTGCAGCTTTGCTTTATCTTACCGCTTTCCGAAAAGCCAACAGAGAATGTCCCACATGACTATCGAAGCATTGCATCAGTTTCAGAATCTGGTGATTACTCAGCCTAACTGCCCTTACTGCGTGAGAGCGAAAGCAATCCTTGACGGGCGTGGGACAGACTATACGACACTGGTGCTGGGTCAGGATCTGGAAAAAACCGAGATGGTTGCTTTCATTGAGCAGGTGGCCAACACCACAGTACGCACGGTGCCGCAAATTATTCTGGATGGCCGGTATATCGGGGGGCATGATGACCTGGTCGCTTTCTTGGAGCGGCAGGTTGATCACGACGCGCTCAGTGATTTCGAATTGTGATGAAAAAGGCTCCCGGCGGGGGCCTTTTTCTTTATTGATGATCTTTTTAGTAAGGAGACGACAGAAATGAGCTTCCATGTAAAAGTGATCTGGCAAGGCAACAGTCAGCCCGGAGAAGCATTCAGCCGGGATCATCAAATTCATTTCGGCAGCGGTCAGCAGGTTCAGGGCTCATCTGCACCGGAATACCAGGGCAGTGCCGATAAAATCAATCCGGAAGAAAGCCTGATGTCGGCCTTGTCTTCCTGTCATATGCTGACGTTTCTGGCAATTGCGCATCTGAAGCGTCTGCCGGTTGCCAGTTATCAGGATAGCGTGACCGCAGAGCTGGGGCAGAATGAGGCCGGCAAAACCAAAGTGGCTGTGATTGACCTGAACCCCCAGATCACTTTTGCAGCAGGGATTGAAGTCTCCCCAGAGGTGCTGGAAAAAATGCACCAGAAAGCTCACGCGAATTGTTTTATTGCGAACAGTTTAAATGTGACGGTTCGTTTAGATGGTAAGGAGTTCGAGCATTGATCAATCCAGAAACAAGCCTATTGTTACAGGGGCTGTATGCAGGGAAAGTGGCGCAGCATTTCGGCATCACAACCGCGATGGTCAAACAACCGGTCATGGGTCAGATGTATTTGTCTGAGACTGGGCTGGCCGAGGATGAATGTGCTGAAGTGAGATTCCACGGTGGGAAGGAAAGAGCACTGCATCAGTATCCGCAGGAGCATTATGCGTTCTGGCAGCAGCAATATCCTGAGCGCGAGTGGGTGTCTCCGAGTATGGGTGAAAACCTCAGTTCGCTGGGGATGACGGAAGACAATGTTCGCATCGGCGATCGCTATCGCTGGGGGGAAGCCATCATCGAAATCAGCCAGCCTCGTTCGCCCTGTTTTAAAATGAATGCGCGCTGGGATCTTCAGGGCTTTTCTGAAGTGATGCAGACATCGGGTCGCTGTGGCTGGCTATACCGTGTAATTCAGCCCGGTTATGTCAGTGCTGAGGAGCCTTTGGTACTGATTCAGGCCGGGGATGAGCGCTTTACGGTCAAACAGGTACTGGACTGGTATTTCAATGATCCGATGAATGTGGACAAGTTGCGTCTGTTGCAGTCATGTCGCGCATTATCAGAGAAATGGCGGGGCACGATTGGTAAGCGTCTGGAAACGGGCGAACTGGAAAACTGGCAATTCCGCCTGAAAGGAAAAGCCTGAAGCAAACAAAACGGGCCGAATGATGGCCCGTTGATTCAGGAATGTGTTTGCAGTCAGCTTAGGATAACGCGTAGCCAATCAGACCGGCAATCGCGAGACAGGCACCACCGAACACACCATATTCAATGCGTTTTTCAACCACGCATTCAACATCTTCTTTTTTGACCGTCAGCATACTGAAGATGCAGCCACCCGCCAGTGCAACGGCTAAGACACCCAGGCTAAACAGGATAGCCGAAACAAAATCCATCAATTCCATATCAATCCTCTTTTTGGACTTACCCTATCAATTTGCGTATCGCGTGCTTATTACTGAATGGGCCTGTCCGGGGGAATGGACAGACCTGCACGTCTTGAATGCGGGGCGAATCATACACCTTCTGAGGTGTGCTGTAATCCCGGAGGGTGTAATCAAAGATGACGGACGAATCAGACGAAGGCTAGCCTTGCTGCAAAAGCGATCAGGACCACACCCAGTGAACGTTCGATCAGATGCATTTGCCGCTGGAACCAACAACGGGCCTTTTCGGCAGAAAATACCAGACTGACCAGCGTGAACCACAGGGCATTCACCGAGCACATCCAGGCACCATAAAACATCTGTACTGTCATTGGGGTATCAATACTGACGACATTGGTCATGACGGCCAGGAAAAACAGGGTGGCTTTCGGGTTGGTGGCATTGGTCAGAAACCCGATACTGAATGCACGCTTCAGTGACTGTGACTCAATGGGTGTGTCCGGATGTTCTTCTGTATTGGTTGCAGTGGCTGACTCATTGTGCTTCGCTGGTTTGCTGCGGCAAAGCTGCACGCCCAGATAAACCAGATAGATTGCCCCGAGCACTTTGGCTGCGGTGAGCAGCCATTCGGAGGTGTGCATGAGCGCACTGACACCCAGCAGGGTATACAGCACATGAATGCCCAATCCGAAACCGATGCCCAGTGCCGTCATGACGCCATGAGTCCGGCCAAATTTCAGGCTTTGCCTGACGGTGACGACAAAATCAGGGCCGGGTGCAACAACGGCCATAAAGTGGATCAGTGCCAGAGAGAGAAATTCTGGCCAGTATGCATTGATCATCATTGATATCCTTATGGGTTCAGGCCGCTTCTGGTATGTGGTAGCGCACCTGGAGATTTCCTTGTTGCAGCCGGGTCGAAATCCGGATATTGGCTGGCAGCTCACGGGTATTACTGATATGCGTGCCGACACAAGGCAAGGCGGAGAGATCGCCGAATCCGACCCGGCGTGTTCCCGTCTGATCCAGACTGATTTGAACCGGGAGTCCGGCTGCGATTAACCGGCTCAGATGCTGCGCAATGGTCTGCTCATCCAACTCCACGACATGCGTCTTGGGGGCGAATTCAACATGACAGGTGTTCGGCCAGTGATTTGCCCTGATGGGTTGCCAGCCATTTTGCAGGCCAATGGTTCCGATCAGATGTCCCAGGCTGTGCAGGCAGCTGTGCAGTTGCCGGGCTTCTTTGTCCAGCGCCATGGTGGTCATGCCGGTTGGCAGGGGATGATCAAGAATATGTTGAATCTCATCACCGACTTTCCGGGTGTGCAACACCTGCGCCCGCTCTCCGCAATGGGTCAGGATACGGCCGGTATCACCGGGCTGGCCTTCATCCTGCGGATGAAAGACGGTTTTATCCAACACGGCAATCCATTGTCCATCTTCCTGAAAACAGGCAAGAAGTTCAGCCTCACAATAGAGTTGATTGGTGCTGAGGTATAACGCTTGTGTTGCCATCATTGATGCCATGAACGCTTTCCGTGTAATGCCGGGATTGGTGAGATAGGCAACATTGTAATCACCGGCGCGGTGCATGATAATCCATCATCAATTCAAATAACTTTTGCGTGAAACGCACGAATCAGAGATCGCATGAGCAGCAATAAACACATTGGTCTGATGCAGGACATGGCCATTTTTGTCTCCGTCGTGAAAACCGGCAGCTTTTCAGAGTCGGCAAGATTGCTGGGGGTGTCACCTTCTGCGGTCAGTCGGACCATCAAGCAGCTTGAACAGCAACTCGGGGTGTGTCTGTTACAGCGAACGACCCGGAAACTGCGTCTGAGTGAAACAGGCAGAACCGTTTATGAGCGCTGTCTTCAACTCGATGAAGCCGCCCGAGAAGTGGTTTCGCTCTGTGAAAGTCAGGATAGTTCAGCCCGGGGTGTCGTCAAGGTCGCTGCGCCGAAAGCGGTGGCGCACTCGCTGATTCATCCTTATGTTGCTGAGTTTCTTCGGTTGTATCCGGCGATTGATGTGCATCTGGTGCTCGACGATCAGGCGCTGGATCTGATAGAGCAGGAAATTGATATTTTGTTCCGGATCACCCGGCAACCTCCACAGGGGTTAATCGGGCGGAGCCTGATGCCGATTGACCATGTGCTCTGCGCATCGCCGGAATATCTGGCTCGCAAGGGAATCCCCGTACACCCGAAAGAATTAACCGGTCACAGCTGTATTTCGCTGGGAGAGAATGAAGCGGATTCGAAATGGCGGTTCCGCAAAGGAAGCAACAAAATCACGGTGCCGGTGACCGGTCGTTACCGGGCAAATCATTCACGCGTTCGTCTTGAAGCCGCGGAGCAGGGAATCGGCATTGCCAGCTTACCTGTGTTTGTTGCCGAAGGCGCGATTGCGGAAGGCAAGATTGTTCAGGTGCTCCCCGAATGGGAATTTGAAACGGCCTATACCGGTGATTTATGGATGTTATACCCGGCGACGCGTCATATTCCGGCCAAAGTGAGTTTGTTTGCAGACTATATTGTCGGCAAATTAGGCAAGTCGTGAACTGGGCTTGAAGTCAAGGCGGGAATCTACAAAAGAGACAACTGTATCTGTGTCACCGGACACCCAGAGATAGCGCCACTGATCAATCTTGGATGCCGAACGTGAAGCGATGGAAAACACTGTTCAGAAGGACATCAGTACAGAGGCAAGCTGCGCGAAATAAATCGCTAAAACTCGTGAAAATGCAGGTCTTTGTGATGAACCAAGGCCTGCATCATGAATTAGGCTTTTAGAAATAGACCAAAAAAGAAAGGTAGCGCGGTGAAAATTGCATTTTTTGGTGAATGTATGGTCGAGCTGAGCGGTCAGCCATTACGTCGTACCTTTGGTGGTGATACCTTAAATACGGCATTGTATTTGTCCCGGCTCGGACGTTCACGCCGGTTGGATGTCAGTTACGCGACGGCGCTGGGAAAAGACAATATCAGCCAGGATATGCTGACGGCCTGGCAGGAAGAATACATCGATACGCGTCTGGTTCGTCGCCTGGACGAGAAACTTCCCGGACTCTATCTGGTGGAAACCGAGCCCAGTGGTGAACGCCATTTTCATTACTGGCGCAATGACAGTGCCGCAAAGTTTTATTTCGCAACCGGCGTCACCCCGCTTGAACAGGCCATTGATAACAATGAGTTTGATGTACTGTACATCAGTGGCATCAGTCTGGCGATTCTGGCGGAAGATGCCAAAGCCATTCTGATTACTTTGCTGGTAAAACACAAAGCGGCGGGGGGTAAAGTCGTGTTTGACAATAATTTTCGCCCGCAGCTCTGGACCGCAAAGCAGGCCCAATACTGGTATAAGCAAGTGCTGCCATTTGTGGATATCGCCCTGATCACCGAAGATGACGACCAGAAAGTGTGGGGCGAAGGTGATGTGATTGAACGCTGTCGCGATTATGGCAGTGATGAGGTGGTGATTAAGCGTGGCAGCCAGCCTTGTCTGGTCGCGACGGATTTACAGTCTGAACATCCGGTGACCAGCGAAGTGGCTGCCAACCCGGTTCAGACTGTGATAGACACTTGCGCCGCCGGTGATTCATTTGCTGCCGGCTATCTAGCGGGTCGGTTAAGTGGCGAAACGGCAACGGCGTCTGCAGAACTTGGCCACCAACTGGCTGCGATTGTGATTCAACACCCGGGCGCAATTATCCCGCCCGAGGCAATGACAGAGATGATGTAAAGGAGTTAGAAGTTCATGTCTCAATCCCTGATCGAGAAGCTAAAACAATTCAAAGTGATTCCGGTGATTCAAATTAACCGTGTGGAACAGGCGGTGCCGCTGGCGAAAACGCTGGTGGAGAATGGCCTGCCGGTTGCAGAAGTCACCTTCCGTACCGATGCAGCAGCCGAAGCCATCCGCCTGATGCGGGAAGCCTGTCCGACTTTGTGCATCGGTGCGGGCACGGTGCTCAATGCTGAGCAAGTGGATCGCGCACAGGCCGCCGGTGCTGAGTTTATTGTGGCACCGGGCCTGAATCCGAATACAGTGCGTTACTGTCAGGAAAAAGGGATTGTGGTGGTGCCGGGCGTGAATAATCCCAGCCAGATTGAGCAGGCTTTAGAACTGGGTCTGAATTTCCTGAAGTTCTTCCCGGCGGAAGCGTCTGGCGGTCTCAACATGGTGAAATCGCTGCTGGCACCTTATGTGGATGTCAGCCTGATGCCGACCGGGGGGATTGGCAAAGCGAATATTCGTGACTATCTGGCGGTAGAGCGCGTGCTGTGCTGTGGCGGCACCTGGATGGTGGCACCACAACTGATTGATAACGGCGACTGGGAAGAAGTTGGTCGTCTGGTGCGTGAAGCGGTGGCACTGGTTCGCGACTGACGCTTTCAGAGCCCTTTAGGGGTTATGGCCGCTTCAGTGTTGAAGCGGCTTTTTTCATTCGGAAAACTGCAGGTGTTGATCTGTCCTTTCGGATCAAATATCAGGGTCAATTGATCGGGTTTGGTCTGGCTAAATTCGGCGATACAGCGTTTGCTTGCCACTGTCGTTTGAGTCTGCTGGCCGGCACTGATCACCACATCCACGCCTCGAATGGTTTTTAACAACTCTGGTGAAAAACGGGTTGGATACTGACTCAGCAACACGATATTCCGGATGCCTTTCTCCTGAAGCCGATCCACACTGTTTCGGAGCAGGGTCAGATCCCGTTCGTGCAGCCCCTCGTTCCCCGGATAAGGGTTAATCAGCGCCAGAAAAGCGACCCGACTGCTGCCATACCAGCGAATGAAAGCGTCTGCCCGGCCTTTATAGCTGTTGTAGCTGTATACTTCATCCCCATTTTTGCGAAGGCCGAAATCGATATTGCTCGCCAACACCGGATAACTGGCCTGAGGCAGCAGGCTGGCAGAATCACTGTAGAGCTTTGTCTCGGGCGTGATGGCCGTGACATAGGAAAAGGGCTGGCTTTCCACTTTGGGATTTTGCGCTGAATAAAAGGTTATTCCTTCTTGTGGGGGCAGGGCGACAACATCCAGATCAGCTTTGCCGGGAGAAGGTGGGAGATGTGTCAGAAATCGAACGTGTAGATGTGCTTCAGCATGCTCGGCTGGCGAACAGGCAGCGAGTAAACAAGACATCACGACTGGGACACAGAAACTGAAACGGCACATAACAAGCTTAAAATGTGATCTGGGTCGCCATTCTGTGCTTTTTGCCTGAAGATGACAAGTCTCTGACAGAATTCCAGGCCCGACGAAACGGAAAAATCCCACTTTCTTTTTAAAAATCACGACCGCGTTCAGCGAATGAAACGTGCTAACTCCCTCACATCACGATAAAAAGTCAGTCGTTCAGCATTCGCTGATGTGCAAAAAATGAGAAGAATGACCTGTTTTGGATGCAAAACAATCACTCAGTTCAAATTGATGAATTTTGCTGTTGACTCGATCTCACCTTTGCGTAGAATGCATCCCGTACCGCAACGGAGGGTAACGACGAAGCGGTCATGGTGAAATCCAGAACAACAACCCAAGTGGTTGATTGTTGAAGGCGCGTTGGCAGAGTGGCTATGCAGCGGATTGCAAATCCGTGGACCTCGGTTCGACTCCGGGACGCGCCTCCATTTGCGACACTAGCTCAGTTGGTAGAGCGCAACCTTGCCAAGGTTGAGGTCACGAGTTCGAACCTCGTGTGTCGCTCCAAATTTTGTGTGTATCGATTCATATGTCGGTACAAAGATGGTGTCTAACCCATCGCAATCCAGAATTGCGTGCCCTGGTGGTGGAATTGGTAGACACAAGGGATTTAAAATCCCTCGACGTTCGCGTTGTGCCGGTTCAAGTCCGGCCCGGGGCACCATCAAAATCAACGGCTTACAGGCTAACACTTGTAAGCCGTTTTTCTTTTCCTAATGTTTTCCTAATATCTTTTCCTAATATTTTTCAGTCATTTTTCTCTGACGCATTAGCTTTGCTAATGGTTTTGACGACCTTAATCCTGCGATCATAGGTGGCAACCTGACGTTCAGTTTTGTGGCCGGAGAATGCCTGCTTCTCTTTTGAGCTACCTTCATAATCGCTGATGCCTTTTGCTTTTAGATCATGAAAGGTGAAGTTTAAAGCTAAGCCGGTTGCTTCTCTGGCGAGCGCTCTCGCTTTGCGCCAGCGGGTATTAAATCCATCGCGAGTAAAACGGCTACCACTTTTTTGATGAATGACAAAAATACTGTTATTTCCAAATGCTTCATCACATTCCTTTACTGCTTTGTGCAATTCTGCCGACCACTCTTTAATTTGCTTCACACCTGTTTTCCCCTGCTGGATATAAATGCCTTCTTCGCGCAACTCGCTTTTCGTTAAAGCTAATACATCACCTTGCCTGGCTGCACATCGATAGCTTATTTCCATTGCCGCCCTTATCACTGGGCATGCATGTTCGTAGACTGCTTCATACTCATCATCAGATATATATACATCACGCTGTTTTTCTTTAAATTGCCGAACGCCCTGGCAAGGGTTTTTTTCAACTAGTCCGCGCTCAAATGCCCAGCGAAAAACACGAGAGAAAAAAGCTTTCTCTCGATTGGCCTGAACTTTCGATTTCTCACCGCGGATATCCATGTACTTTCTGATGTGTACTGGCTGAATCGTGCTCGGGAGCATTTTGCCGAACACAGGAATGATTTTATTCGCGTATTTCCTGTAATCACTTTGCGTCGTTCTCGAAAGCTCTCTGAAGTCGGCACTGCCAAAGAACCGCTGGATCAAGCCGTTGGTAGTCTCTTGCTTTTCATATTCAGCGACCGCTTGCTCGTATTGCTGCCAAACCTCAGACTGCTTTGCATCCAAACTACATAAGCGAATAGAGCCACCATTTGCTGGATGCCACTCAAAAGCGGAACGACCGCGATAAACTCTTGGTGGCATCCAGTTATCTTCTTTGTTCTTTCTTGTTCTAGGCACTTCTCAGTGCTCCAAAGTCTGGTTCATCATCATGTTTTGATTCCACTTTAATCGGCGTAACGTTTGGGTGTAGAACATGATGCCAGGTGGTAAACACCGAGTTTGTTGGCTTTTTGAATATTGCGAATACACCACTATCGATCAGTACCCGGTACTGCTGGCTTGGGATCTGGTAACCGGTAACTTCAAAAAGCTCTTCTTTGGTTAAAGCTTCCATTGTCTGCCTCTCTCAGAGTAAACGGCTCGCTTCCAGTGCGAAAAGTTGGAAGAATTCAGGTGATATTTCGGTATCAGCCCGGAATTCTTTGGATACACCCCAGCCTTGGTTCCCGTCTTTGATTAGCGTTAGGCTGATGACTTCTCTGCATTGAACGAAGCTGAAATAAGGGGCGCTGACAGTAACAGCGCCGTGCTGTGTTTCGTATATCGTTACCATTGTGCTGCTTATGCCGCTTTGCGTTTCAGGTAGGCACGGGCATGGTCCAGGCACTCTTTGAAGACCTGGCCAGTTTTGGCTTTGCCTGAATGGTAATGGCGGATGCCGGCTTCAACGGCCAACCCGATTTGATGGGATTTATAGCCTTCGAGCAGTAGCTTTTTGCGGATGTTATCGGCAATGAAGGTTTCGTGGTTGTTCATGAATGTGCTCCTTACATGCAATCTGAAAGTACAATAAAAATGTACCATAAGTTCAGTCTGTGTAAAGAACTAAAAGTTCATTTATTTTCTTGAGGTGAAAAAAAACCGCCGAGTGGCGGTTCATTTTTGAGAGTTTGGTACTAGAAAAGTTTCAACTTCGCATCTTTTACGACACCGATAATCTTGCAGTTTCCGTTGATTGGCATGATGGGGTAGGAAGGGTTGAGAGGTTTGAGAAACTTCTGTCCCGCATCAATGATAAGTTGTTTGAATGTGGCTTCATTTACATCTGTAAGCTTGGCCACAACGAGCTTGCCACTTTCTGGTTCGATTTCAGGGTCAACGAGGATCATTGTCCCGCTAGGAAAGCTGATACCAGACCCTGAGGTCATGGAATCGCCTTTTACTTCCAACCAAAAGGAACGCTCGCTTACTCGTTCTGTTGTTGGCAAATACGTATCTATTTCTTCTAAATGGTAAGGTTCAATTGCTTCGGTCCACATTCCGGCAACCACTGAGCTTATGACTGGAAATTCAGAACGGTAGTCTGTCGGTACTCCTACAACTGGGATAACGTTAGAAATAGAAGCATCTCGAGATTCATCACCAAATTGCAGCCAATAGAGATCCACACCGAGGAATGAAGCAAGTTCAGACATTTTGTCTCGTCTTGGCATTGACTCAGCGTTTAACCACTTGCTTACGGCTTTCGGGGTGACACCCAATCGCTTAGCGATGATGACCCCTCTTCCATGCTCTTCGATTCCAGCTTTAATACAGGCCTGCGCAAGCCTTGTGGAAAATTCTTCACGCATCTTTTCACTCTGAACCATTGGTTCAATTTTATAACCACTTGCATGTACTATCAGTTCCGTCATAAGATGTACCAAATGTTCATTTTTTGAGGTCAAAAATGTTAAAAGAAGCTATTTCTTCAATTGGATTTCAGGTAGTTGCTGAGCAATGTGGTGTTTCAGTTCGAGCAGTTTACAAGTGGTGTGAACGAGGTTGTCTACCTCGTACTGATTTCACCGGAGAAACTGATTACGCAGGCCAGATCGAGTCCTTGTCTGCTGGAAAATATAAGAAAGCTGACTTACTCAAACTTCCTCGGTGATTAAAGCTTCTCACCTAAGCCACTTAAACATAACTACCAACCTCAGGAGGAAATGGTGAACAAGAAAGAGATGGTCACAAAGTCAATTCAGAACGTGACAGGTGGACGGGAAGCCGTTGCAGCAATGCTGGGCATGTCAGTAGATAGCTTCAATAACCACCTTTACGAAAAGAAGGGCTCCCGGTTCTTCACGGTTGATGAGCTTGCGTTGATCGCAAGCCTAGATAACACGCCATATGTCGCTGAATTCTTCGCGATGCAAACCGGGCACTTGGTGGTTGAGATGCCAAATGTTTCTGACCTGGACAATGTAGAGCTGTTTGAACTGCAACTGAAACTGAATGGCGTGAAGGGTCTGCTGGATAAAACGATCTCTGAAGCGCTGGTGGATGGGAAGATCGACAAAGTAGAGCGCAAAGCGATCACCGAGATTAAGCGCCAGTATATGGCCGTGTTTGAGACCTCGATGAATGCATTGGATGCCGTATACGGAGAGAACGTGTAATGAATGGACAGTTTTGGGTAACCGTCGAACAGGTCGCGCAAATGACGCAATCCAGCCTTCGAGTGATGGATAAGCAGTTTCAGAGTTCGCGTGATTATGAAGCTGAGCAGCTGCGTTTGCTGATGAAGAAATGTGAACGTCAATTGGCCGTCGTTGAAGGAGAGATTGGGGTGGCTTCAAGCAGCGGCAACTGCAAGAAGCCGGTAGTTTCACTGCGAGGCAAAACTGATGAAAAGAATATCACAAGGTAAGCGACAGGCCAATTTGAAGGTCCGGATTGAGGGCCACCAGTTTGTTTACATCATGGTAGTAAAAGGACAGCCGGTGCAAATCTGTCGCCAGCTGGCCAAAGCGGTTTTTGAGGGAAATGTGTGATGGCAAAAGCACGAATTGAAAAAGACTTTTATCCGACACCATCTTGGTGTGTGAAAGCTCTGCTTGAATGTATCGAAATTAGAGAAGGTGATGTGATTGCAGAACCTTGTCGGGGAGATGGGCGGATCACAAATGAGCTGCCTGACGGAAACATGATCAAGTGGGCAGAAATCACGGATGGCGTGGATTATCTGGATAATTCCATTGATATGTCGGCTGATGTCATCATCACGAATCCACCGTTCAGCCTTGCTTTGGAATTTATTCAAACAGCCATGAATCGTGATCTAGCCGTGGATGGGACCATGTGTTTTCTACTTCGACTGAGCTGGCTTGGTAGTAAAGGCCGTGCCGATTTCTGGCGAAAGTTCCCTTTTACGAACTTGTTGATCCTTACGCCTCGTCCGTCATTCGTTCACAAGGGTTCAGATAATTCTGAATACGCGTGGGTCTGTTGGGACAAAGGCAACCGCATTAAGCGTCCTGCATTGTGGACACTGAAGAAAGAAGAGGTAGAGCATGTCGGTTAAGGTCATGAGTTACGTGTGGGATATCCCATTGTTCAAGGGCTCTGATAAATTGGTCATGCTTTGCCTGGCTGACCATTCAGACGATGAGGGCATTTGCTGGCCCTCTATCGACACCATTGCCCGTAAGTCTGGTGTATCACCAACTACTGTGAAATCTACGCTCAAGAAACTGGAGCAGGGTGGCTGGCTGTTTAAGAAAAACCGTTTCAAGAAAGCGGAGACAGGCCGATTGGTTCGATCAAACAATCAGTACCAGTTGCCGGTTCTGCTGCTGAAGAAAACTGCGGATGAACAGACGGATTTTGAACAGACGAATTTCGTCCATTCGAAATTTGAACGTTCGAATCTCGAACAGACGAAACAGCCTGAGGGGGTAGGTCAGATTTCGACGGGGGGTAGGTCGGAATCCGGCTATAAACCATCAATAGATCCACCAATAGAAGATCCGTCATTGAATGCACCGAGCAAGCTCGATGCCGACGAACAGCAGCCTGTTTTTGAATTGATTTTGAATGACAAGTCGATGTATCCGATTCATCAGGATGACCTGACCGTGCTGTCTGAGTTGTATCCAGCTGTGGATGTTCACCAGCAGTTCCGAAACATGATTGGCTGGCTAATTGCGAACCCACAGCGACGAAAGACAAAATCTGGGATTCGGAAATTCATCAATGCCTGGTTGGCACGCGAGCAGGACAAGGGTTTTGTAGCTGTATCGGCTCCACCTGCTGCCAAACCGAAACCGGATGAGCGAACTCAGCTGAAAAACAAGATCCGTGATTTGGAGCTTGAGATTAATAACGAAAATCAGGCGATGTTGCGTGCGATTGACTGGAACGCCACGCAGGAGGCGATTGAATCCTGTAAGCGCCGAATTGAAAACCTCACCCGTCAGCGCCAGGAACTCGTCGAACAACTGGGAGGCAAGCATGGCAAGTGAAAAGGATCTTCGTCGGTTGATGGCATCACGCCGGAAGCTATGGAGCCCTGTCGAGCTGTGTGAAGAACTGGGTGTGCATGTGTGCGTTTTGGCCCGGATGTTGGACAAGGCCCGCAAGGCTGGGGCGAATATTCAAATGACAAACAACGAACAAACAGGGCACAGCAACAAGCTGTGGCTGGCGGAGGTTTAACATAGTGTTGGTGTTACAGGCATTTCCACTTCGAGAGTTGGGTTTACTGATGCTCAAGCCAGGGACCAAGCTGTTGGAATCATTTGTCGAGGAACTGGGAAGCAATCGGGTCGTCGTGATGCCTTTGCCAGAAAGTTTCGTGAACGTCCCGAGTGGCAAGCTGAATCAGCCTTTCCCGGCTACCCAAAGCAGCTCGCTGGTGGATGACGCTCGGCTCATCAAGTTCTTCAATCATCCTGAAGTGCGCAAGCGTTTAGAGAATGGGTTTAGTTTCTGGCTCAATCAGATTCAGCATTGCCAACTGGGTGATGGTACTTACTGCGATAAGAACCTGACGATTACAGAATGTGGTGGCGGTGCTGTTCGCTCTTGTTGGCATCACGACAATGAAGCACGTCGGTCTCAAAGCAAGACGAGTGAACAACTGGCAAGACGTAATGTGCTGCTGTGGGCACTGAGCGTTGTGGCTTCGCAGCTTGGGTTAGGGAGCAAGCATGCTTTAACGTCCGCTGAGCTTTGCTGGTGGGCCGTCAGAAATGAAGTATATCCAAACCTGCCAGACGTTTTCTTGGATGACATTTTCAAGCGGGAGGAAGCACACAAGCGAGTTGGACTGGGGGCAAAGCGCTCAACCAATGCCAGATACGAAGAACCGGCGGCTGATGTTGTTGAACGATTGGCAAAGCCAGTGAAGAAGCTGGTGGTCGATGCCGAGCCACCAGCAATGTTTATGGCCAGACCCAAAGCGAATACCTGGAAGTCTGAAGCCTATCTAAAATTCGTCCGTTCTTTGCCGTGCTGTGTGACGGGCCGAAAGGGCAGTGATTCAGACCCTGTTGTGGCTCACCACCTCATCGGCCATGGGGAAGGTAAGATGGGAGGCAAGGCCCACGATATGTTTACCATGCCCATGTTGGCCAGTGAGCACCAGAAGTTCCACCATGATCCCAAAGCCTGGGAACAGCAGCATGGCTCGCAGCTGGAGTATGTGAAAGCAACGATAAAGAAAGCGCTTAATATGCGTGTGATGGAATAGTTGCTCTCGTAGTATGTAAGGCAACTTTTTTTACTAAGAGTTATCTAAAAAGCCCCATGGTTCATGGTGTGTTATGCCTACTTAGATCTATCGTAGTCCGAATACAAAGCCTACGGCTTGATTATCTGCAAGTTAACCTATATATCTACTCCTATTTGGTTCCTAAATATAAGGGGTTACTATGGAGTTTATCACTAGCGCAGTGCTTGGTGGATTACTTTGGGATTTTATCAAATATCAAGCTGCTCCAACTGTAGAAAATATTCGAGAAACTGTGAGTAAGGTAGTCAACCTTGATAAAACAATTGAGTCAGCTCTAAGTACAGAGTTGACAAAAATGAGTATTGGCCAATGCAATTCCCAAAACGAAGTGATACAAAAACTTGAATCATCTCCACAAATTCAAGCATTAATAAATCAGCTTAACCAATTAAATTCCCCTAATGTAGTTGTTCAAACTCTCGGTGGAGGTGATGCTGTTTATGGTGATAAGGTCATGGGTGATAAGATTATGGGTAACAAGGTGATCACAGATAAATAAAACACCAAGCAGAGACAGTTTATGACGGTAATACCAGAGATTCTTACAAACAGCAATACCTCAGGTGTGCTAGCAAATAACGGCAATGACGCGCTGTATGGAGACAACGTAATGCTAGCACCAAACACCGGTGATGCAGTGTATGGTGACAAAGTAATGAGGGACAAGTACGTCACGTTAGTACAAAGTGACGTATCTTTAGAATTAGTTAAGCCTGTGTTGTTAGATGTTGCTCACAAACTAGCTGAAGGTGAGAAGGAACAAGCAGTAACTGCATTAAATACTTTAAGTTTGCTGGGAAATCTAAACTCATCAACAAAAGTAGCTATCGCATGTTTAAAAGCGGTAAGTTCGTTGGAACTGTCTGGTGAGGAAAAATTGTTAATAACAAAAAATTACCAATTAAAATCTAATTCTGATGAGGATTTTCAAGGTTATTTGAATGCTGCAGCTATTTATTTACTAAAAGAAGAAAAATCCGCACAAGAATTAAAGGATTTTTATTGCGCCTTACCCGAAAATATTTGCTCTGATATCGCATATTACAGTACATTAAATCATATAAATTCTATCGATGATATTTCTAGAAAATTAGATACTTTTTCTTTGCCTGTCCTTCATTTATTGCTGGAGAAATCATTTGCTTCTGGGCAGGTAGATGTATGTCAAAAAGTTTTTGATGAATTGAAGAAAAATTCCATATTTACTGATTTGTCAGGACAGGAAGTAATTTTAGACTGCATCTCAATTAATAAGTTTAATGTTTATGATTACTTGTTATTGTCAACGGAACAAAAGCAGTATCTCGATAACGTTATTGATAGGTTGATCGAATTAGTCGGTGGCCAAGAAGTCCTTGATAATAGGTATATCAGCATTGCTGGTCAATTATTGCATTACACTCAATTAAGTAATTCTAAACTCATTAAGTTAGTTCAAGACCATCGTTCATTACTTAACCAAATAGACTTCAGAGGTAAAGAGGTTGTTGTTTCATTTTTAGATCATGAAAAATCAGGGCAACATTCACAAACGCAGAAATCTGCTGAAGATTTATCTCTTGAAATAATCAAAGATGTTAAATTAGGAGTGTTTTCTCCGCGAAATATAGCCTTGTTATGTGAGCTGAAAGATACAGAGTGGGTGGAGTCTACTCTTAATGAATTATTAAATCTAGAACGAACTAATGAATGCTTAGGCTGCTATTGTGCGCTTGCTGCAAAATCTGCTGAATTTTTAGAAAAAAAACAATTCCCTTCGGTTGAGATAGAAACTATTCTTACAGATGACTTTAAGGAAATAAGGCTTCACTCTGGCTTTTTAGTTCCAACCGCTAGACTGCTATCTATGGCTGGATATCATGGTTTGGCATTATGTGCTCTGGATTTGTTATTTAAAAATAGTCATCCGTGGATATCGGATCCATACGTTCAATATCTTTCATTATTGTACGAAAATGAGCAATACAACTCTTTAAATTCTCGCTTAAGTACAATGCAAGACCAAGAACAGTTTCACTCTGAAATTTCCAACCTTAAATCTTTTTTAGCTACTAAAGAGGATAAATTCTCCGAAGCAGTGAAGCTCATTGAAGAGCAAATACAAAAATATCAAGACAAAGTTTTATCTGAATCAGAAAAAAAACATTGCATTTATCTCTGGGTTAATCTGTTGATTAATTTACGTAAATCAACGTCTCATGCATCTGTCGCAGAGTATGTGGAAAGAATACCGATTTCTATTTTTTCCACACCTGATGATGAACTTGCATGGGAACTTATAACCTTCTTTGGGGAACGATATATTGAAGTTGAGGATATAGTATTAACTTGGTTTTTTAAAGATCCAAACAAGTATGCTAACCAGTTATTTAATGTGGTCATGAGTATACCTTCTGATGTATCGACTGTAGGGTTTAATAGTAAGATTTTCAAAATAGGTTATTTGTATACAGAAAACTGTCAATCGAAGTATCGTATAGTTGTTGATGACAAAAATTTAGCTGTTGAACATCCACAGTACTTGATTCATTCAAGCACTGATCTTGCAAATACACTACAGATTAAAGCAATAAATAATTACTTTCTGTACAGAAGTAAACATTGTGTAATGAAAGAAACACTGCCGCCAACTGTAGCAGCATACCGAATCGCAATTGAAATTTTGGATAATGACGAAAATCAATGCTTTTCACTAGTATCATTACCGGAAAATCCAACTGCTGAAAATATAGTAAATGTTATCAACAGTATTGTAGAACGTGGTGATAGGTATACACCTGCTATGAAAGAGTGTTTTAGCGGTAATATCCCTTGTATATTCAAATATAAATTTATAAAAGGAAGCAATTCATATGGTAAGGCCCTTACTGCTATACTTTCTAAGAATATATATATGGAGTTATTTAGTGATAATAATATCTATTTTAATGACTCGAATAGTAATGATGTCGTTTTAGATGAAATATCCTTCGCATTCCTTGTTGTATCTGGCTTATCAAAAAAAATTGAAGTCAATATACATATAACTAGTGAAACAGCTAAAAAAATTAAAGAGTGGTGCTCCTCTTATGGGGACATGGAGGTTGTTTTTGACCCACAAAAAGACGATTTTGTTCCTGAATATTCTGAAGAAAAGACAGAGAATGATTTAAATTTGATAGGTGTAACAAAAGAGTTATTAGAAAAATGTAACGTACATAATGATCGCGATTATAATGTTCCTCTTAAGTTGAAAATTCTTGCAAATGAACTTCTAACTTCTAGTACAAAAAGCTCTCTTGGTTTAGCATTTACTTATGGATTTAGTTACTTTACCGTTGATAATCAATTAAGAGGTTTATTATCTAGACCTGAATTCATTAAAGTTGATGTTGCACCAGGAGATGTAAATAAATTTTTTTTCGAAAATTCTGATGCTGAAACGATTGGGGATTTACTGCTTCTTCACCAGCATAACTTCAATCTATTTGTTCCTTGGGAAGCCTTTGATGAGCTTTGCGCTAATGGTTCTGAAAAATCGTTATATAAACTAGTCCTATTTATTCGTGATATATCAAGGTACGACAATGGTGCAATTATTCACAATATAGAAAAGTTAACAAAACGAATATTTTTTAAGTGTTTAACTGATTCGCCAATTCAGGCTAGCACCAGACTTCTTGAATCATTATTCATTAAATTGGTTGATTTTAGTGGAAATTCTACTGAAATTGCTAATGTGTTTTTAAACATGTTACCTTCATCTCTACTGCAACCATTTGAAAGTGAATTTTTGGGAAATATTTCATATCAGGAATTAGGGCAGGCAACCAAAATGACGACCGATGCATACATTGATGCATTTTCTGATGCAGTAAGGGATTCGTCACAAAACTTAAAAAAAATCTGGATTGAAATAGAGGCTCTCTGTTAATCGATTGGTTTTGTAAACCTTTTTTCCGCCCAAATAAGGGCGGGAATCTAAATTATTTCTGTCAAGCTGTGAGTTACGATACAGCGCAATTGTAAGATTGAGTGTGAGTAACTAAATATTATGTATTGTTAGATTTTTGATTTCTGCATTTAAATTGTTCCCGTTCTCTAGCCAAGTACTGCACTCGGCAATATCGGAAATCACCGGCATCCTGTGGTGATAAGGCTTATACACTTCATTTGCTGCCGTCGTGAGGGTGACTAACTGGGGCGTCTCTGCTTCAAACCATATCCCAGCCATGTATAGCGGCTTGCCATCAGGGTGACTGAACAGATATTTCTGTTTCTTGGGGCCACCTTCGTTCCGCCATTCATACCAACCGGAACAGGGGACGATGCATCTGTGGGTCTGCATGGCATTTCGCCAGGTGGGCTTCTGCATGGCAGACTCTTCTTGAGCATTGATCAGTAATTTCTTCGACCAGCTGGGCTGAATCCCCCAAACCATGTCGAGTTGCTGTAAGCCATCTGGCCTTTTGACTACAGTGGATACTTTTTGTGTGGGGCGTAAGTCGGTATTTTCTTCGGCTTCAAACCGGATTCGCAACTCATCAGAAACCTGATTGTTCAGCATGTTAGCGAGAATATTCAGCCTGCCACACATGGTAAAACCTCCATTCGTCCTTTCTAATATAAAACCCGATCCGTATTGACCAAGCAGCAATCCGTGACCAAAATGATACTGTATATTTAAACAGTATATCCAGTATGAATGTTATCCCATTAATCGCGAGTGCCGGCATCACCGGCTTTGAAAGTCCGGCAGCGGAATACCACCAGCTTCCTTTGAGCTTAGATGAATTGCTGGTGGAGCACCCCAGCGCCACCTTTATTGGTCGGGCATATGGTAGGAGTATGGAAAATGTCGGTATCTTCGATGGTGATATCCTCATCGTTGACCGTCATGTCCAGGTACAGAACATGGATGTGGTGGTGGCAAATCTGAACGGTGAATTCGTTTGTAAGCTGCTGGACATGAAGCAACGGCGGTTGATTTCTGCAGCGCCGGGTTATCATCCGGTATGGATTTCATCGGTTGATCAGTTTTCTGTGGAAGGGGTGGTGGTGCGCTCGATTCGTTGTCATCGGCCCAGCAGCTTACTGATGGAGGGTTAACATGTTTGCGCTGGTGGATGCCAACTCATTCTATTGTTCTGCAGAGCAGGTGTTCCGGCCAGACTGGCGCGGTAAACCCATGGTGGTACTGAGCAACAATGACGGCTGTGTTGTCGCGGCGAACCGGCAGGCGAAGGAAGCGGGTGTAGAGAAGTTTCGTGCTTACTTCGAAATGCGTGCCCTGTGTGAAGCGCGGGGCGTGATAGCCTGTTCGTCTAACTATGAGTTGTATGGTGACTTGTCCGCCAAGATGATGGAAGTGATTGGTCGTTTCGCACCGGATCAGCATGTCTACTCTATTGATGAGTCTTTTCTGTCGTTTGAACGTTGTCACCATGCAATTCCGGATTTGCTCGAACATGCCAAGGACATACGGCGAACTGTCTGGAAAGAATGCCGATTGCCTGTATGTGTCGGTATTGGACCCACGTTGACGCTCTCAAAGGTGGCGAACCATGCAGCTAAAAAGGTTCGTGGATACCAAGGCGTGTGTGTGATTGATGAGGTAAAGCAACGAGAATCGATCCTGTCGCAAATGAAAACGTCTGATGTCTGGGGCATCGGTTCCCGGATAGCAAAACGTCTTCAGTTTATGGGCATTGATACAGCACTGCAGCTTTCCAGGATGAAACCGGGGATTGCCCGGAAAGAATTCAACGTTGAAATTGAAAGAACGATAAGAGAACTGAACGGGGAGCGGTGTAAATTCTGGGATGAAGCACGAGCTGACAAAAAGCAGATATTTTCAACACGTAGTGTCGGTGAACGAATCATAGATCCAGTGTCATTGGGGCAGGCGCTTTGTAAGCATGCTGATATTGCAGCAAGTAAACTCAGGCGGCAGGGTTCGCTGGTACAGGTCATGATGGTGTTTGCTTCTAACTCTCCCTATGACGAAAGGCCCGTCGGGTTTAAACAGGTTCACCGCTTTGCTTATCCGACAGACAATACAACACTAATCACGAAGGCCGTCTCAGGCTTAGTTGATGCGCTGTTTACTGAAGGTGTTCGCTACTACAAGCTGGGTGTTGGATTTATTGCCATGACCAGTGCCAAGCATGCCCAGGGCGATTTGTTCAATGAGTCACCGTCCAACCCAGCGCTGATGAAGGTCTTCGACAGTATCAATCAGAAATACGGTAGCCATTCTATGTTCTTGGCCGCTCAGGGCATCGAGCAAAAGTGGGCGATGAGGCGGGAGCTGCTGTCCCCTCAGTACACTACTCGCTGGGGGGATTTGCCGCGGGTGCGGTGTGGTTGAGTTAAGTAAATCATGCATGTACAGGAAGTCAACAACGAAGTAATTGAATATTGAATAAATAAATATATTTCAATGTAGTAACACCATGTTGAGTATATCTCATAAATGTTACGTCAAATATAGTAACATTTGGTTACATTAATTTAATCATCACTTATTGAATCGGTGTTTAAATGACTGTCAATTTTTTAAAAGTGATATTTTTAATGTTTACTTTTGTGGCGTTGATTTCATGTTCTTGTCGAATTGATGATTTTCATGTGTCAGAAAAAGTTAAATATCACTCAGTTAAGAAAGATTTCTTTCAAGATCCTAAGCCATTCAGTGATTTTGATAGGAGGGGATATGATGGAAAAAGGATATTAAGAAGGCTCTCTACAGGTAAATATAATAGCATGGTATCTATCATGTTCACTGGAGCTAATGTAAACAGAAAAACATTATTGGTAGAGCCAAAAGATAAAGTAGAAGATTGGTTGTATGAAACCATGTTGGAAGGGGTGAATTCAAATGCGGTTTTTTATGATAAAGATTATGCGACTTTAAACGAAAAAATTATCTTTAGCAATTCGAAGGCTTTTAGATTTACAGAAAAAAATGGATATGAGTTCATAGATTATTTGCCTGTGCTTGATACGTTGGGGTATGGGGCTGTTTTAAATGGTTCAGTTCTTGAACCTATTGTTATATATAGAGAATCTTATGGTCCGGTAAGGAAACAATTTTTAACTTTATATTCATCAAAAGTAAAAGGGTGGATGAAAGCTATAGAGTTGAAATGTAATGTTAGTCTTTTGACTACTGTTGTTAGCAGTGGTTCTAAATTGTTTTTTAAATGTGGAAATGATGGGGTTGGAGTATTTGATTCTCAAAATATGTCAACTGTATATTACAAGTTTGATGTTGGTGCAATTTATAATTTGTTTGAGAGTCCTGATAAAAATGGAGTTATTATTGCTTCATTCAAAAAGTCAGGAAAGTCATATATTTATAGTGCATATAAACTAGAGTCAGGTAGTTTAGATGAAATTAATAGTTTGAAGGGGGGGAGAGTGTATGATGTCTCAAGGATTGATGATGATGTATTTGTTTCAGTTGGTAATTCTTCGTTCATAACTGATCTTAACTTTAAAGTTAAAAGGAATATATTTACCCAAAAAACATGTTTATCACATTTATTAAATAAACTTAATGTGTATCTCTTTTGTCTAAGTGATGCATCGATGGTGGAAAAGGTTTTTAGTAACTCTGGTATTGAATTTCCACTTGAATTTAATGAGGTTTATTACTCCAGTGATGGTTTAATGAATTTGGTTGAAAAAACCAGCGAAATAGGGATTTGATATATGTTTAGGTTTGTTATTTATTTTATCTTTATTTTATTATCTCAGCAGTCATTCGCAAATGAAACATTAGGAAAATATGTGTTTCCAGCCGATGATGTTGAAGTGGTTTTGAATCTTGGTATGTTCAGTGAGGCTTTAAGTAGATTATCTAATAGTGAGTATCTTGGTTATTATGAGAATAATTCATTAGGTTGTGTTAACCCCAAGTTGAACTTAAAGGTTCATAATGCATCAATTTCTATGAATGATACTATTAATACTGTTAGTTCTATGTCAAAAGTTGAATTTAAGTCACTCATGACCTTCTCGGGATCTGTAAAAGGGTGTGTTGTCGATAATATAGTTAGATTTGCTGCTAAGTGTAATTCAAATCTACTGATCAGTAATATTAGAATGGACATTCCTTATTCTTCAAATTGCTTTTTATTAGTGTCTATTTTGGGTTTGCCTTTTTATAAAAATGAAAATTTTGAAATGAGTAAACCGATTCCAGCTATTGTTAAAATTCCAGAGAGGCATGAATTTTCATTGTCTGACACTAAGGATTTTATATCAGAATTTGGTGAGTTTGTTGACGGGCGGTGGGTTGCATCTAAATCATCTAAATCAAAAACAATTTATCTACCTTCAAATGTTTATGCCTCTGAGGCAGAGAAATTTTATGGGAAAAATGGATATATTTTAAATGCTATAAATAACGAACTTCTGGTTGGTAGGATTTCGGTGGGAAATAAATTATTCATACGTAAAACTAGTTTTAAAGAAGTAAGTGATTTATATAACACTATGCCAGGGTTCGATTCAGATAAGCTAGTTGCTCAAATTTCAATAAGAGAAGGTTTTTTTGGTAAAACCTCTGTTGAGGGAGGTAGAGGAGGTATTTTTAATGATATTTTACCAATTAGATTGAAAGGAAAGGATATTGATGTGGTTTTAAAAAGCTCTAATGTTGAATATGGATTATATGAAGGAAGTGATGTCATTAAGGTCTCATTTGATGTATTACCGACTAATAATGATGGAGTTATTAAGGGATATTCGGCGTTTTTGCTATTGTCTATGCCTGGAGTTTCGGAATCTAAAGGTAAGTTAATGATTACGTCAAAAATTTTATCAGGGAAATTACAGTGTGCTTTTGAGGGTGGTAAAGGAGATGTTTGCGTCGATTGGGTGCTGGATAAATTGTTTAGAGGGGAGGTTTTGACATTAGGGGAGATCAATACTAACAACATTAATTTTGAAATGCCAAAGTGTATTTATATTGATAAAAAAGAGATAGTAGCAAAAAGTCCATGTAAAAATGGAATTAGAAGGAAATATATTTCAAGAAAAACAACAGATAAGAATTATTATATAGAAATTGATAGAGCTGGTATTAGAACTGAGATGAATTTACATCGAGGGCTATTAATAAGTGTACCAGGTAAAATAAAAATTCTAGAGTGATTTTTTTCTCAACTATTAGGTATCCATTTGTTGTGAATAAGATGTATTATCACTTTGTATTTCTACTAAAATGCTAGCTTTGTGATACTTGCTTTTAAATTCACCAAATTTGACCGCTGTTGTTATATACAGTATTAAATGTGATGATTTTTGTTTATCAACATTTGGAAGTTAATATGGGCCTAGCAACAAACATCGAAAAGTGGGACATGTCAGCTGCGATCGGAATGGCGACTGAAGGTATCCGTTCCTCTTACAATCAGGGGGCTGGTGGTGGGGGCTTTGGTGCTGCTGACAGAGAAATTGCTTCCCGGATTGATGGGGCAAAGGTGCTGGCTGCGATTGACCGTATCGGAAAACAGGCCACCCATCTGGCTGACTGGAGTATGTTCGCTTATGCCTCACCATACTGGAATGGCCAACACAACCGAGAGCGGTTCTTTAACCATGTACTCCATGATTGGGTCATGTCCTGGGCATGCAAAGGTCTCTACATCCAGGAGAGGACATTCAACCGGGTGAAAGCAATGCTGCCTGTGATTGCTGGTGGACTGGCATTAGAGCAAGCCACCGGTGCAGAGATTTCCGAATGGACCGTTGTAGGCCAAAAGCTAAAACAGGAACTGCAGTATCAGCCGACTGCAACAAAGGCCTTACTGATTCGTGCGCTGGTGGAGCAGGACTGTCTGGATAAAGGCGAAGACTCAGAAGCGTTTCAGAAGAAAAGACAGCGCTATTACCAGAATCATTGGTCTGACTGGTCCCAACATGTTGAAACCATTCGTTCCCAGCTCATTCAATACGATCGCCTTGCTCGCAAAATGTTTAAAGTGACTATTGAAAATTAAAACGGTGCATATTATTGTGTATATATCCAGTATGGATAAGTGTACAGCATTTTGACCAACCGCCTCTCGGGGCGGTTTTTTTATGCCTGAAATTCACGGAGATGTAATGCAAGACAAAGACCCGAACCTTTGGGCGGCATTGCTGACGTGGCTGGCTCATCATTCACCAACAATATATGGCGCTGTGTTAGCCGTGTCTGTGGCTGTTGTTCGGGTGATATATGGCCGTGGTTCACGTCGGCAGGTTGTTCTCGAAGGTCTGCTGTGCGGTCTGCTGAGTTTGACGCTCACCAGTGGACTGGATTTGATTGGCCTGCCGATATCAGCAGCAAGTTTTGTTGGTGGTATGGTTGGCTTCATTGGTACGGAAAAAGTCAGGGAGTTTGCGCTTCGCTGGCTGGGAAAAAGAGCTGAACAAGCTTGATGATTCAATCACTCTAGGGGGAAACATGTATTACCTTGGCAAACGAAGCCTTGGCCGTCTCCACCGTTTACACCCTTCACTCGCTGCATGCGTCGCAATCGCCATTAGTGAATCTGATGTTGATTTCACTGTTTCGGAAACTGTCCGAACTAAAGAAAGACAGCACCAACTCTATTACGGCACACCCAAACGTACCTGGACACTGAACAGTAAGCACTTAGTTCAACAAGATGGTTTTAGCCATGCGGTTGACCTGGTTCCGCTGCAGGGTGGTCAGCCTGCCTGGGATAAATGCCCGTTAGTGAAAGATGCGATGTTTAAAGCAGCTGAACGAGTCGGTGTGAAACTATGTTGGGGCGGCGACTGGAATCAAAACGGTGATAGCCGGGATGAGCACCAGCGGGGCAGTTATGACGGACCACATTTCGAATTAATTGAGCAGTTCTCTTGAAAGTCACATAGCGGCCATCGGGCCGCTTCTTTTTTATCGGAGGGCAACACCATGAAATACATTGGCTTATCGCTGGTGGCATTACTCGCGATCCCCGGGACAGCCATGGCAAATGAAGTCGCACAAACTTCTGAGCTGTTGCAGCAGTTCCTTGGCGAGTATTGGGGCACGGTTGTTTTCGGTGGTATCTGCGTGGCGGGTTACACCTGGACCATTGTTCGGCAGTTCATCAGCCCAGATGCGATGTCGGTCTTACCGAACTGGCTCATTACTTTCCTTGAATGGGCTGCAGGGAATGCCCGCCACAGTTCGAATGGAACATTCAATGATCCACGTTCCCGGAAAGTGCTGAGGACCAAGTGATGCCAGCCTGGTTGACGGCTCTACTCACGCTTTTAAATCGTGTGGCTGGGCATTGGGAACGACATGAACGACAGCGAAAACTCACAGATAAGGAGAAACGGCTGGATGAAGTTAAAGAGCGCCCAATGGATACTCATTCTGACCGCTTCGGCCAGCCTGCTGGCAGGGTGTCAGTTGACCGGGAAGACGAGCGTCAGTTGTAAGCCCGTGGCGCCTCAGCTGGAATGGTACACAACGCCAGATGGTGGCGTGTACTATCCGAAGCAATCTTTTACCAATCTGAATCTGTATATCGAAGCGTTGAATATGTGTGTTGGTGAGTATTATATTGGCCTTTAATTTCAATAACTTACGTTGCGGGAGGTACTCCCCCGGAGCCTAAACACCACGGGGGTACATACTCGCGGGAAAACTGATTTTTTTGCACATCTAGGGAGAGCAGCAGCAGGTGGGGGTAATCCCAGTGTTTATGCGGGATCCGACCTGCTCAACCTGCACTCTGACTTCCTTTTTTAAAACAACCTCAAGGTGATGACTTGTGAGTGAGATAACTCAGATTTCTGGCGCCTTTGAGTGGTCTATTTCGAAAATCGCGGAATCCCTTGGCATGAGCCGGAACACGGTTGCCAAACGGCTTCGCGAGAATCATGTCCATCCATCCCGGAAAGAAAAGGGCAATTTCGTTTATGCCCTGAAAGATGCAATGCCTGCGATTTTTGCTGCAGATTCAGCAAAAGCGACGGGGATCAATGATCCGGATGAGATGGCCCCCGAAACACGGAAAGCCTGGTTCCAGTCCGAAAACGAGCGCGTCAAGCTGGAGCGGGAACTCGGGAACCTTCTGGATTCCAGCGATGTTGCACGTGAATTTTCTTTAATGGCAAAGGCTGTGATTCAGGTGCTCGATACCCTGCCGGATGTCCTGGAACGGGACTGCGGTCTGACACCGTCACAAGTTTCAAAAGTGCAGGGTTCCATTGATGACTTACGTGATCAGATGGCGCTCCGAGCGGGTGCAATTGAAGACGAAGAGGATGCCGCTTAATGCTTGCCAGTGCCGCTGACATTCGTCGTGATGTCTCTCATTTATTCAAAGCGCCGAACCGGATGCCCGTTGCTGATGCAGTCGCAAAGTATATGCGAGTGCCGATTGGCGGGGGGAACTCAGTGCAATGGGACCCGCAAACCACGCCCTATGTGATTGAGCCAATGAACTGCCTCACCAGCCGCGAATACGATGCAGTCATTTTTGTCGGACCGGCCCGAACCGGGAAAACGATCGGACTGGTGGATGGTTGGGTGGCTTACAACGTGGTTTGTGACCCTTCCGACATGTTGGTGGTTCAGCTGACGGAAGAAAAAGCGCGGGAATATTCCCGGAAGCGACTGGAGCGGATGTTTCGTGTTTCCCCTGAAGTGGCCAAGCGTCTGAGCCCTCGCTCAAACGATAACAACGTTCATGACAAGGTGTTCCGGGCTGGAAACTATCTGAAGATTGGATGGCCATCAGTCAACATCATGTCTTCGTCTGATTACCGGTTTGTGGCCATCACGGACTATGACCGCTGGGAAGACAGCATTGATGGCGAAGGGGACGGGTTCTCTCTGGGCTCCAAGCGGACCACCACTTTTATGTCCTCTGGTATGACGCTGGCTGAGTCCTCGCCTGGTAAGGATGTCAAAGATCTGAAATGGCGACAGGCATCTGAACATGAAGCCCCGCCTTGCACCGGCATTCTTTCCTTGTACAACCGGGGGGATCGGCGCAAATGGTACTGGCTTTGTCCGCACTGTCAGGATGCTTTCCGCCCGGAGCTGGACAATATGACCGGCTATCAAGGCATTGAAGATCCGGTGCTGGCCAGTGAATCGGCGAGGGTTCAGTGTCCTCATTGTCAGGGCCTGATAGAGCCGGATCAAAAGCGGGAGTTGAATGGGAAAGGGATATGGTTGCGTGATGGCCAGACCTGGAACAAGGCAACCCAATCTGTTGAAGGACAGGGCAGGCGCTCCCGTATCGCATCCTTTTGGATGGAAGGTCCCGCAGCGGGTTACCAGAGCTGGCAGCAGTTGGTTTATAAGCTGCTGACCGCTGAACAGGAATATGACCGGACCGGCAGTGAAGAAACCCTGCGAACGGTCGTCAATACCGACTGGGGAAGACCTTACTTACCGAAAGCAGCCTTAGAGCAACGCCAGAGTGAAGAGCTGATGGCTCGGGCTGAAAAGTGGGAAAAGAAAACGGTGCCTGAAGGTGTTCGATTCATCGTTGCAGCAGTGGATGTTCAGGGGGGCAAGAACAGGCGTTTTGTCTGCCAGTTCATTGGCTACGGCGAAAACGGGGAACGTTGGGTCATTGACCGTTGGAATATCCGACACAGCAAGCGCTGTGATGAGGACGGGGTTGCCGAACCGGTTGATCCCGGTGGTTATCCGGAAGACTGGAAGTTGCTGGCAGAAGAGGTTCTGTTCAAAACATATCAGCTCGATGATGGCAGTGGCCGGGAAATGCAAGTCATGGCCATGGCCGTTGACCACGGGGGCGAAGATGGCGTTTCCGATAACGCGTACGCCTTTTGGCGGTGGTGCCGCAGGAACCGGATCCACCGCAAAGTTTATCTGTTCAAAGGGGACTCTACCCGGCGCCAGAAAGTGATCACGAAATCTTACCCGGACAACACGGGCCGGGGCGATCGTCATGCGCAGGCAAGGGGTGATGTTCCGCTCTACTTACTTCAAACCGATCAATTAAAAGACCGAATTACGAATGCATTACGAAGGACCACTCCTGGCCCCGGGTATGTGCATTTTCCCCGCTGGTTGGGGGAATGGTTTTTCGATGAACTCACCTATGAAGAACGTGGTGCCGATGGCAAATGGCGCAAACCCGGCAAGGGAGCAAACGAAGCGTTTGACCTGCTGTGTTACTGCGATGCAATCACGATTCTGAACGGCTATGACAAAATGAACTGGGATGAGCCCAAGCCCTGGGCCACAGAGTGGGCAGTTAATCCCCATGTGTTCTCAGCAGAAAATATTCCTGAATTTATTGAAGATAATTTCCCCGACGAGACACCGGTGTTACGCAAACCACAGGCACCTCAGGAGCCAGTGGTTACTGCATCAAACTGGCTCGATGGCGGAAGTCCCGGAGGCAGTGGCGGATGGCTATAAACCGAGCGCTTTGTGAAAAGATGATTGAAGCCTGTATTCAGGCGGAGCTGGACGTTTTAGACGGAAAATCAACAACCTTTGAAGGCAGAACGCTGACCCTTGAGAACCTGAGTGATATCCGAAAAGCCCGCCAGGAGTGGGAAACCAAGCTGGCTGTTTTTCAACGGGGTAAGCGACCGCAATACGCGCTGGCGAGGTTTACATGAATCTGATTGATAAAGCCCTGGCGCCCCTTTTTCCGAGCTGGGCAGCCAGCCGGGTGAAAGCCCGGGCGCAAATCATGGCGTATGAGGCGGCGACACCGTCAAGGCTACATAAAGCGAAACGGGAAAGCCGCAGCGCTGATAATGCGTTGGGGATGGCCGGTCAAAGTCTCAGAGAGCAGTCCCGCTGGTTGGATGAAAACCATGACTTGGTGATCGGGCTGCTCGATAAGCTGGAAGATCGGGTGATTGGGGCGGATGGCATTATGGTTGAGCCTCAACCTTTGAACACCGATGGAACCGTTAATAATGAACTGGCGGATGCCCTCAGGCGCCGATGGGCTGCCTGGTCTTTACGTCCCGAAGTGACGGGCGTCTTTGCGCGACCGGAACTTGAGCGATTAGTACTGCGGACTGCTTTACGGGATGGGGAATGCTTTGGCCAGCTGGTAGTGGGAAAGGCTGCAGGTTTGGTTCATCCGAATCCTAACGGCACAGCTTTTTCAATTGAAGCATTAGAGCCAGACTTTGTGCCTTACAACCTCAGTGAAGTGAGTCAAGGCATTCGCCATGGTATCCGGCTCAATGGCTGGGGCCAGCCCATTGAGTACCTGAAGCTATACGACCATCCAGGGAATGCTACAGGGATCCGCTTTAAGACCAAAGCCGTGCCAGCGGACCGGATGTTACATCTTGCCTTCCGGCGTCGGCTTCACCAGGTGCGGGGCGTTTCCATTCTTCATGGGGTGATCACCCGTCTTTCTGACATCAAAGACTATGAGGAAGCTGAAAGGGTCGCTGCTCGGATAGCTGCAGCATTGGGGTTCTACATCAAAAAAGGGGATGGTGCCCTGTTTGATAGTGATTCATCCACTGCTCAGACCCCTCGGAAAATCGACATTGCCCCCGGCATGATTTTCGATGACCTCAAGCCCGGGGAAGATTTGGGCATGGTCGAATCAAACCGCCCGAATGTTCATTTATCAGAGTTTCGTAATGGCCAGATTCGTATGGTCGCCGCCGGCACTCGCTCTGGTTATTCCAGCGTTGCCCGAGACTATAACGGTACTTTTTCTTCTCAGCGGCAGGAGCTGGTGGAGAGCTGGGATGGGGTGACCGTCCTGCAGCAGTGGTTTATTGCGCATTGGGCCCGTCCTGTTTATCGGCAGTGGCTGCAAATGGAGCTGCTGAACGGTCTGGATATTCCAGACGAAGTGGACCGCAGCACGTTGTTCGATGCGGTTTACCTCGGGCCGGTGATGCCCTGGATCGATCCGGTCAAAGAGGTTGATGCCTGGAAGGAACGCGTGATGGGTGGCGGTGCCAGCCATGCACAGTGGATACGTGCCGGTGGCAAGAACCCACATGAAGTGTTCCGGCAAATCAAAGCCGAGCGTGACTACTTCGAAAAACAAGGTTTGAAATTTGATACCACAACAGGAGAGCCCCGTGAGAAAAAAGCGACCGGCGCTGATGGTGCCGAGGGCAATGGCCAGCGCGGCGACAGCACAGCCAGTGATGAATAGTTGGTTTGAAATCAAGGCCAGTGGGAACCAAGCCGCAGACATCTGGATTTACGATGAAATTGGAGGCTGGGGGATCACCGCAAGGCAATTTGCCAATGATCTGAAAGCCTTGGGCGATATCCGAAACATCTCGCTCCATATTCATTCACCAGGCGGTGACGTGTTTGAAGGCATGGCAATTTATAACCTGCTGGACCAACACCCGGCACAAATCACCGTCAAGATAGATGGTCTGGCGGCATCCATGGCATCAGTGATCGCCATGGTGGGGGATGAAGTGCAGATCCCTGAAAACGCGATGTTAATGATTCATAAACCCTGGGGCATTCAGGGCGGGGATGCCAATGACATGCGCCGTTACGCTGAACTGCTGGACAAAGTTGAAAGCACACTCATTTCTGCCTACACCAAGAAAACGGGCAAAACCTCTGAAGAGATTGCAGCTCTGCTCCATGAAGAAACCTGGCTCAGCGGCGCTGAGGCGGTGGATTCTGGTTTTGCCGATTCCCTGGTTTCTCCCTTACATGCCGCAGCATGTTTTAACTCTAATCGTATGAAGGATTTTGAAAAAATGCCTGACACCCTGAAAAACCTGATGAATCCACGTAGCCAGGCACCGCAAGTTCCTGTGAGTCAGCCTGAGCCAACGCAGACGCCTGCACCAGAAAATAACAGTCACGACTTCCTTGCCAATATTCAGGCGCGGAACACGAGTATCCGAAACCTGTTTGCCAGTTTCGGGAACAAGCACATGGAACTGATGAATGACTGTCTGGCTGACGTCTCGTTGTCCGAAGAGCAGGTCAAAGACAAGCTGCTGGAAGCGTTAGGGAAGGGCACAGAGCCGACAAACACAGTCAGTGCTTCCCCTCATATTTTTGCCGGAAACGGCAATGCAGTGGGGGATGCGATGCGGGCGGCACTGATGATGCGCGCAGGCCATCAAGCCGATGGTACAGCGCCGTCTGATGCCCGTGACAACCCGTATACGCACATGACCCTTCGGGAGCTGGCCAGAATGTCTTTGACTGAGCGCGGTATTGGGGTGGCCAGCTATAACCCGATGCAAATGGTCGGTATGGCCTTCACCCATGGCACCAGTGACTTTGGCCAGATCCTTTTGGATGTCGCACACAAATCACTGCTTCAGGGTTGGGAAAGTGCAGAGGAAACGTTCGAGCGCTGGACGATGAAAGGCACGCTGACGGATTTCAAGATTGCCCATCGGGTAGGGCTGGAGGCGTTCCCGAATCTTCGCAAAGTGCGCCCTGGGGCTGAGTACAAGTTCGCTACGGTAGGAGAGCGTGGTGAGAAAATTGCTCTGGCGACCTATGGGGAGATGTTCAGCATTGATCGCCAGACCATTATCAATGATGACCTCCAGGCACTGACTGAGCTGCCTATGTTGATGGGGGAAGCTGCGAAGGCGACCGTTGGCGATCTTGTCTACGGCATTTTGCTGGATGGCTATCAAATGAATGATGGGAAGCAGTTGTTTGATGCAGAGCACAAGAACTACATCAGTAAAGCCACCGCGATGGACATTGCCGGATTGGATCAAGGCCGCCAGATGATGCGCAGTCAGAAAAGTGGTGAGCGTCACCTTAATATTCGTCCGGGTTATGTTCTGGTACCCACAGCACTGGAGACAACTGCCAATCAGGTGATCAAGTCTGCCAGTGTGAAAGGGGCAGACGTGAATGCCGGTGTGGTCAACCCGCTGCAAAACTTCGCGGAAGTGATTGCGGAGCCACGTTTGGATGATGCTGCAACCCTGGATTGGTATCTGACCGCGGCCCGGGGCCGTGACACGATTGAAGTGGCTTATTTGAATGGCGTGGAAACCCCGTTTATCGAGCAACAGCAGGGATTTAATGTCGATGGTGTGGTCACCAAAGTACGTATCGATGCCGGTGTGGCCCCTCGGGATTATCGAGGCATGGTCAAAGCCAAAGGCGTGGCAAAAAGCTAACACACCGACCGGGTAATCCCGGTTTTTTTATGTCCGGATTTTGAGAGAGAAATACATGGCGAAGAATTTTGTAGAAATGGGCCACTCCATTGAATTTACGGCAACGGTGGATACTGCAGCGGGAAGCCCAGTTGCGGTGGGTGACATGGTTGCCGTAGCACATACGGATGTGGTTGCGGGTGATATCGGGGTGGGCCATACCGTCGGTGTCTATGAATTGGGTAAGGCTTCTGCCGTTGAGATCCTGCGAGGTGCATCCGTATACCTGAAAGACGGTGCAATCAGTGATGATAACACTGGCGTCTATGCGGGGAAGGCATGGCTTGAAGCGCCAGCAGGACAAAGCTTTGTCTGGGTTGGTATCAATTTCGGGAGCAAATGATGGGGCGTTGGGCGTCAAAACTGGAGCGGGCCAATGCCCGCTTTTTAAAACGGTTCGGCACTCAGGTCTCAATCCACCTCAACGAGAGTGTCAGAGAAATTGAAGGGATTTTTAACAACCCTGCAAGTTTGAGCCAGATTGCTGGTGGGGGTTATGTCGCTGACAGTGAGCCTGAATTGTATGTGTTGCAAACGGATGCCGACGGAATATCGCAACGTGACACTCTCACCGTTGCGGGCCTGACATGGATTGTGACCAAGCCACCGGAACCCGATGGAACGGGTATGACAAAGCTGATTTTAGGGCGTCATGATGAACAACAATCCCCAACAACTTCTATTCAATATTGACCTGGATGAGCTGGCAGCGATTCAGCAGATAGTCGGTGCCACTGAAAGTCAGGTCAAGGCCGCATATAACCGGGCATTGAGTCGCACGGCACGGACGGTGCGCTCACTTGCGAACAAAAAAATCAGAGATGACCTGCAGGTGAAAAGCCTCAAGGCCATCAGAAAGAGGTTCCAGCAATTTCGGCTGAGAAGCCCCAGCAAACAGAAAAAGTTGGACGAATTGCGTTTGTGGTTCGGCCTCAATGAGATGCCCGTGGGTTATCTCAGAGGACGGATCAAACGGAAAGGAACAAGGCGAAATCCCCTGGGGGCCGTTTTTACGCCCAAAGGCAAAATGCAGGCCCAGCACTATGAGCAGGGCTTTATTGCCAACCGGTACAACCGGCGCTCTATTTTTACCCGGAAGGGAGAAAGCCGGTATCCAATTCAGGAAGCCCGGGTGCCTGTTTCTGATTCGCTTCACACCACGATTGAAGATGAAATTTTTGACCAGCTGCCGGATATCTTCCTGCGGCATTTTGAAACGGATCTGAAAGGCCGGGTGGCAATGGGGCGGAACAGGAGGAACTGGCGTGAGTGATGGGATTCATCTCAATGATTATCACCAGGCGGTGAAGACGTGGCTGAGCGAAAATCTGTCATGGCTGAAGACCATAGAGCACTATCCGGAAACCCAGACGGCGCTGAAAACGCCCTGTGTGTTTTTTGGTGTGATGGACTGGGAGCGTTCTGACAACCAGCCCATGAACGGCCAGCTGGCCGTGACACTCAACTGTGAAATCCTCGCCGTTCTCGGGATGGCTGATGCGCAGTATCAGCTGGAAGTCCGAAATGCGGCTATGGCCATAGGTCTGGCCATCGAGCAAAGCCGGTTCGGGTTGCCTGTCGATCCGGCGGTTTTTGTGTCCGCTGAACCGGATGGATTTAATCCGGAGCTGGATGAGTATGCGGTCTGGTCGATCCGCTTTAACCAGGATGTTGAAATCGGTCAGGATGTCTATCAGCCGGAGGGCCTGACACCGCACACCGTGCATGTGGGATATTCACCGGATATCGGCCCGGCCAATACTGATAAATATGAGCAGGTGGTGGGCGATGAGTGATATGGCGTACATCGTCAGAGATCTGCAGCGGCGGTTGGCCAATATGATCAAGCGGGGGCGGGTACACAGTGTGGATTTCACGATGTCACCGCCTCGGGTGCGGGTCGAGTACGACAGGCAAGCGGTGACTGGCTGGCTGCCTTGGATGGGTGGGCGGGCATCGAGTTCTAAAACCCAATGGGAACCGCTGGATATCGGGGAGCAGGTCATCATCCTGTCTGAAAGTGGTGACCTGTCAGCCGGTGTCGTCATGCCGTCAATACCAGATGCGCAAAGCCCGGTGCCCAGCACCTCGCCGGATGAGCATGTCAGCCGTTATGAAGACGGCACCACACTGACATATAACCGCAAAGAGCACACCCTGACCGTTGATGTTCATGGTGATATGAGATTTTATGCTAAGGGCAATGTCACGGGTCATATCGAAGGTAATGCTGATTTTCATACAGAAGGAAATGTTACAGCTCAGATTGATGGCACAGCAGACGTGACAGTGGCCAAAGCAACGACGGTGAAAACTGATGCCACATTGAGTGTGGAAGCCTTACAAGATCTCACCATTAAAACTGGCGCTAATTTGATGCTGGATTCGTCAGGGAATGTCGAAATTAAGGCAGTCGGTAATGTGAAAGTCACTGGCTCTCGGGTGGATCTGAACTGATGAGTTGGAATCCTATTGAACCGGGGCTGTTTCAACTGCCTGACACAGCGGTAAACCTTGATTACCTGATATACCATCAGGTTGAAGAAGGCGAAACGGTTCTGAGCTATACCTGGTCGATTTCACCAGCAGACCCAAACCCTTTTACCATCTCTGTTGATGGGGGTGGTGTTCGACTTCAGGCTGCAAGTTTATCAGGGTTGTTTAAGCCGAATTTCCTTGATTATCGGGATGGTGATCAGGTGTTGAGAGCTTCCGACTGGTCAGAAATTCCGCCCTGTAAAGACTTGGTGGAGTTTAAACCAAGCAGCGTTAGTCAATTAGATTACACCATCACGGTGACGGTCATGGTGAAAGCAACAGATCCTTTCACCAGTCAGAGCGTGGAAGCTAAGTACACCAATAGCTGGACAATGGTCATTTTGCACGATTACAGCTCTGGTAAGCAGAAATTATTGGAGTACATGAGATGCCAGCTGTAACCAGACAAGGTGACGGAGGAACAGGCCACGGCGCGTTCCCTCCAAGAACAAGTACCGCAGGCAGTGGTAATGTGTTTTGTAATGGCGTTCCTGTTCACCGCCAAGGTGATGCCTGGGGAGTGCATTGCGATCCTTCTCTGTCTTGTCATGCAGGTGAACTGTCCGGTGGTTCATCCACTGTTTTCGTTAATGGAAAGCCTTTAGGGCGTGTCGGTGATGCTGTGGATTGTGGATCAGTGGTAGCGGCGGGTTCATCAAACGTATTTGCAGGAGGGTAACTGTCATGCGTGGTATGGATGCAAACACAGGTCGGACTTTGAGTGGGGTGGAACATCTTAAACAGTCGGTGCGGGATCTCCTGACCACCCCCATGGGCAGCCGGGTGATGCGCCGGGCTTATGGCAGCCGACTTTTTGACCTGATTGACAATCCAACCAACCCGGAAACCATCGCAGATATCATTGCAGCCACAGCGGAAGCGCTGAGGTTGTGGGAGCCTCGCATTCTGGTGAAGCGGGTGATCGTTCAGTCAGCCGCCCCGGGCCGTATCGAGTTGTCGATTGATGGTGAATACCTGCCCAATGGTCAACCCATTACTCTGGAGGGAATTGAAATACGATGAGTATGCAGGATTTAACGCAGCTCCCGCCTCCGGACTTGCTGGAGCCGCTGAGCTTTGAGGCTATTTTTGCTCAGATGCGGGATAAGCTGATTGAGAATGATCCGACCTTTACGGCCATGACGGAGTCCGATCCGGTTTATAAAGTGCTGGAAGTGGCGGCATATTTTCGGATGCTGGACAGGCAGCGGGTCAATGAGGCTGCGCTGGCTGTCCTACTGGCTTATGCGCAGGGAAATGACCTGGATAACATTGGCGCCCGGTATAACGTCTATCGGCAGGAAATCAGTCCAGCAGATGATTCAACGGTCCCGCCGACGCCTGCAGTGATGGAGCCAGATGATGATTACCGGCGCCGGATCCAACTAGCCCTTGAGGGGATGTCAGTTGCAGGTCCGGCCAATGCGTACCGATTTCATGCATTGTCGGCGCATCCGTTGGTATCGGATGCGACGGCCATTTCGAAAACACCCGGCAGCGTGTTGATCACTGTCCTCTCCCGGGAAGGGAACGGCAGTGCTGAGCAGGGTATTCTGGACGCTGTAACGTCAGCTCTCAGCGCGGAAGATATCCGACCGCTCACGGATGAAGTGACGGTGCAGTCAGCGGACATCGTGAGTTATGAGATTGATGCCACCCTGTATCTGGCATCCGGACCGGAATCAGAACCGGTGCTGGCCGCAGCGCAGGAGCGGATTGCCGCCTATACCACTGAACAGTTCCGGCTGGGCCGCAATATTCGCCGCAGCGCCATTGATGCCGCCCTGCATGCAGCCGGTGTGCAAAATGTCGTGCTGCATCAGCCGGCGGCAGACATTGTAATTTCAAAAGAGCAGGCCGGGTATTGCATCAATATTACGGTGAATTACGGGGGAGAAGATGAATAACATTCTACCCCCCAATGCGACCCGGGCAGAAGTCGCCATTGCGAACGCAATTACGCCGGAGCTTCCGGTAACTGTCCGGGATTTATGGGATCCGTGGCAATGTCCGGTGGCATTTTTGCCCTATCTGGCTCAGAGTTTTTCTGTAGACCGATGGGATGCCAACTGGAGTGAGCAAGAGAAACGCGCCGCAATTGATGCGGCGTTTTTCGTTCACAAGCACAAAGGCACCATTGCGGCGGTGCGTCGTGTCGTGGAGCCGCTGGGCTTTCTGATTGATGTCATTGAGTGGTGGGAGAAGTCCCCCCAAGGCCCGCCCCATACATTCGAGTTGATCGTGGGCGTACTGGATAAAGGCATCACTGATGAGATGTACAGCCAGATGGTTAACCTGATTTACGATGCCAAGCCACTCCGAAGTCATTTAACCGGGCTGGCCATTTATGCAGAAACTCGGGGAAGCCTGTATTTCGGCGCAGCCACCTATTGCGGTGATATGACCACCGTTTATCCATATGAACCAGGAACTGTCAGCGTTTCCGGCGTGTACTATCACGCAGGACGCGAGCACACCATCGACAGCGTGAGCGTGTATCCAAGATGAGTACGTTTTTTACTATTTTAACCAAGGTCGGAGAGGCCAAACTGGCGAATGCCACGGCGCTGGGCCAGACCGTGAAATTTGCAAAACTGGCAATCGGTGACGGTAATGGCCAGCTGCCGACGCCAAACCAGAATCAGACGGTGCTGGTGCGTGAATTGCGCCGGGAGCCACTGAACCTGATTGATGTGGACGATCAGAACCCGAACTGGATCATTTGTGAGCAGGTCATTCCGGAAAATGTCGGGGGCTGGACGATCCGCGAAGTCGGCATCTATGACGTGGACGGGGATTTGATAGCGGTTGGTAATTTCCCGGAAACCTACAAACCGGTGTTGAGTGAAGGATCGGGCCGGACGCAGACCATCCGTGTGGTGCTGCAGGTGAGTTCAACCGCTTCTGTGGAGCTGAAAATTGACCCGTCCGTGGTTCTGGCCACCCGGAAATATGTGGATGATTTGCATAACAGCCTGGTGACAGCGGTTGACCCGTTCCCACAGTATGCTGGCAAAGAAAAGTTTCGATTTTCTTTCCACTTTCAGCGTATGGCCATTCTGTTAGTTCCGTATGCGGAAAGTGGCAACAAGTTGGGCAAGTCTTTTGTCAGTGGCCGGATGACATTTGCCCGAGGGGCAGAGCAATATTCCGAGCGTCTGATGGATATTGAGCTGTCGATCAAAAGCTCATACCACTCAACAAATTTCACGATGTTGAAGTATCGGGAAGACTGGCCCCTGCGTTTTTGTGTATTGGAATATGAGGGGGAGCAATGGCTGGCATTGTATGATGATAGTCTGTCTGGAAACGCACAGGACGCCGATGTCACCTTTGTTGGCCAGCGTGGGGTATTTACGGCAGGCTATACGCCGGAATATCAATTCAAGGTAATTACCTATGATTCCAGCGAACCCGTGACAGCGCCGCCAACGAATCCGGAAGTGAAAGAAACGATTGTGTCGTTAGCGTCTTCGAATGTGAAAGATGCAAGTGGGAAACAGTATTACTCGGAATCATTCCCCCCACTGATTGAAAAAATCCCGGACTTGTCCAGCCAGTTATCTGGATTGTCGACGTCAATTAATACATTGAGCCAACAGACAACTGCCAGCATTGATGGACTGGCGCAGCAGACGGCGGCAGATATTGACGCGTTGGATCAGGAAACCACCCTCGGGCTGAATTCCGTCAATCATAAGGCTGACAGCAAGTTGCCTCTGGATGTGCTGGTTGGCTCGGTTGTAGAGTTTTCAACAAACCAGCCGCGCTCTGGCTATGTTAAAGCCCAACGGATTGAGCTGTCCCGCAGTGCCTATCCGAAGCTGTGGGCCGTGGTTCAGAACGCGTCGAACCTGACCGCTCAGGCTGTCATTGATGCAGACCCGAAAACCTATGCGGCGCATTATGGCACGGGGAACGGGACGACCACCTTCACGACTCCGGATTATCATTTGGGTCACTTCCGGCGGGGTGCAAAAAATGGGGTGGCGTTTGGTCAGACTGAAGGTCATGCCGTTGAGTATCACTACCACAACCTGCCAACTGGCACGGGTGCATCAGAATACAACTTTGAAGTGTATGGGATCCCCGACTTGATGCCGGACGGAACGCGTATTTGGAACAAATATGATTCGTTAAACCCCTGGCCAATTAATGGTCATATCGCGGTGACGGACGATGTTGGATATATATCGGGCAATGATACCGGTCAGATAGTTGGTAACTGGGCGAATGAAACCCGCCCCGACACAATTAACACCTATGTTTATATTTTCCACGGAGAGGTGGCAGTGTGATCATTTATGGATATTCCATTACTAATGGGCGGTACATCGAGCAAGCCACGGCTCATCCGGATGAGATGAATCCCGGTGAGTTTCTGATCCCTGGCTATCACACCCCGACAGCTCCCCCTGAAAATGGGCTGCAACCCGGTGAATTTTTCTCGTACCGGGATGAGTCCGGGAATATCCCCCGTTGCTGGCAGCATGGGGGCTGGGAGATACGGACGGAGCCGGTTCAGGTCACGGCGTGGCAGATGTCATCCGGCAGGCCGAAGCAATTTGATGATGTATCGTCCGTTCCGGACGATTACACCACGGAGCAACCCGAGACCCAGTTTGACTACTGGACTGAAACTGGCTGGCAGACTGACGAACAGGCCCGGTTCGAAGCGGATGTGAAAGCGGTGAATGACATCCGGCGACGGAAGTATGCTCAAATTTCAGACCCGCTGTTGAGTGAGTCTTTGATGTTGCGTGAGTTGGGTGAAGTGACTGTAGCCGATGCAACAAAGCTGCAGGCGCTGGAGTGGTACGAGAAAATTAAACTGGATCACCCCTGGCCGGAACCACCCGCAGCGCCTCAATCCTAACAGCCCGCAAGTATGCGGGCTTTTTTACATCTGAAATTAAACCCCGCACCGGCGGGGTTTTTTATTATCCGACGAATAGGAATCGGTTATGACGCAATTTCTCCACGGTGTTGAAGTCATCGAGATTGATGATGGAACACGTCCCATTCAGACCGTGAAATCGGCGGTGATTGGCCTGATTGGTACGGCCCCGAACTCAGCCGCCGCCATAGCGGCAAGCCTGACGCTCGGCAGCGCTGTTCTTAATGACGGTCTGGTGTTCACGGCTTCTCAGGCAGGCAAGGCGGGCAATGCAATCAGTGTGGAACTGGTTGATCCGGCTGCTACCAGTAAAACCCTGTCGGTCTCTGTCGATGGCAACAAAATCCGCATCAGTCTGGAAACCGGTGCAGACAGCGCTCTTTCGTCTACAGCGGAGGAAGTTAGATCTGCTGTTCAGGCATCACCGGCTGCCAGTGCGTTGGTCTCAGCGTCATTTTTGGGTGATGGCTCCGGCGAGGTGGCTCCGGCCGCCCGCACTTACCTGATGGGCGGTGAAAATGAGTCGTTTCCTCTAAATATTCCGGTTGCAGTGGCCGGAAGCCGAAAGCGCGCCAAAGGGTTGGGTGAGGGCGGCACCTTGCCTGCAGCAGTTGATGACATTTTTGATCAGACCGGCGCACTGGTCATTGTGGTCAGGGTGGACAAAGGAGCCACGGATGCCCAAACCCAGGCCAACATCATCGAAGGGATGCAGGGTTGGCTGGATAGTCAGACGGAAACCGGGTACATGCCCCGGATTTTGGTTGCGCCGGAGTTCAGCCAGGTGGATGCGGTGGCTGCAGAAATGGAAGCGAAAGCCACCCGTCTGCGGGCCATTACTTATGTGGACTGTGAACGGACGGCCAGTTACACCGATGCGATGAAACGGGCGCGCCGGTTCGGCGAGCGGGTTGAAGTGATGTGGCCGTGGGTCCGGGTCTTTGACACGGAGCAGGCCCAGGAAGTTGACCGTCCATCCTCAGCCCGTCAGGCCGGTCTGCGTGCCCGGATTGATGCGGAGAAGGGCTTCTGGTGGTCGAAGTCGAATCATCCTATTTACGGCATTGTGGGCACATCCCAGCCTGTGGACTGGTCGCTGGGCGATCCGAACACCACCGCCAACATGCTCAATGAAAACAAGGTCAGCACGATTATCCGCGAGGGTGGTTTTCGCCACTGGGGGAACCGTACCTGCAGCGTGGATCCCAAATGGCAGTTCGAGCAGACCCGCCGGACGGCTGACATCATCAATGACAGTGTGCAGCGCTCTCATATGTGGGCCGTGGACCGAAACATCACTCAGTCCTATGTGGATGATGTAGTTGGCGGAGTGAACGCGTACCTGCGTGAGCTGAAATCTCTGGGGGCCATTCTGGGTGGTGAGTGCTGGGCCGATCCGGACCTGAACTCCCCAGAAACGATTAAGAAAGGCATCGTCTATTTTGACTTTGATTTCTGCCCGCCGTATCCGGCTGAGCACGTGGTGTTCCGAAGCCGATTGAATGACAACTATCTGGAAGAGGTATTTAGCTAATGGCTGCTGATAACTTATTGAGCCGCTGGTCCATTTGGGTGGATGGTGTCGGCAAGGCCGGGAATGCCAAGGAGTACACACCGCCGGTACTGGAAGTTTTAACCACGGATTTTCAGGCCGGAGACATGGATATGGCTATTCCGGTTGATGATGGTATGGCACCGATGGAGGCGTCATTTTCGCTGTTCGGAGTGGATGTGACCGTCTTGCCGCTGTTTGGCCTGCGTCAGGGCGCCCGGACGGTTGTCTCCGTTCGCTCGACCTACAGCGACCTGTCAGGCAACAGCTATGAGCTGGTTGAAGAGCTGGGCGGCATGATCACCAAGATTGAGCGGGATACTCAGGATGGCGGCAGTCAGCGTGAGAAGGCCATGAAGGTGACCATGAAGCTCAATTACTACAAGGTTTCTCGTTCCGGTCTGGTGCTGATTGAAATCGACCCGATCAACCACGTCCGGAAGATTGGCGACATCGATGTGCTGGAAGGTATTCGGGCCATTCTGCGTCTGTCGTAATTTACTCACTTTGAATTAAACAGGCCGCTTTTGCGGCCTTTTTTACAGGAATAAAAACTCATGGCTTACCCATCAACAAAAACTGAAATTACTTTGGAATATCCGGTGAAAATCGGCGCCACGGAAATCACTGGGCTGCAGATGCGCCGCCCCCGGGTGAAAGATCAGATGATTGCAGATAAACAAAACAAGCATGATTCAGATAAAGAAATCCACCTCTTTGCATTGCTGTGTGAAGTTGACCCGTCAGTCATTCAAGAGCTGGATATGGATGATTATGAAGCAGTGAAACAGGTTTTTTTGGGGTTTCGCAAGAAGAATCCGCCGAAGAACTCGGAGAGCGAGACATCCAGCGCGGCATGATTGTTCTGGCCAGCCATACCGGCTGGCAGATCAGTGAGCTTCTGGAGCTACCTTACATCACGTTTATTCAGTTTCTGGAACTGCTGCCTAAGAAGGATGCGAAATGAATCAGAACCTGAAAACCGTTGTTACGCTGGGCGGCACGGTAGACAACTCCTTTGGCAAGATTGGCAGCGCGTTCAATGAATCCATGGGGCGGGCTACAAAGACGGTCAAAGAGCTGGAAAGAGAGCAGTCCCAGCTTACAAAAACTATTAATCGGAGCAAGAAAGCAGCCAATGAGCTGTCCCTGGTTGAGAAGAGCCAACAGGATGCGATACAGGCGATATCTGAGCTAGAAGAAAGTCGTCGAGGCGTCAACAGAGAGATCATTCGTCAGCGACGTGAGTTAAAGAAACTCGACGCTGCTCGGGAATCTCAGACGGATGGTGAAAGTAAAGCTTTGGCTGAAATTAATGCCCGATACGCCCAGCTAGAGGCATCAATTAATGATCAGGTATCCGTTCGAGATAAGTTAACCGGTGAAATTAAGAAAAATCAAAAAGCTCAGGAGCAGCTTGAGAAGAAATCTAAATTTCTCCGAGAAAACATTCAAGATATCAATGAACTCGAAAATAGTTATGAACGTCTTGGTGTTGATATTCGTAAGGCTGCAAATGAGGCTGATGGGTTCAGTAAAGCCGCCGATATTCAGGATAAATTCACTGGCATTGCTACAGCAGGTGTTGCGGCCGTAGGGAGTATTTGGGCCACAACAACGGCCATGACCGGCTTGATGACCGTTACCAATGAGAATACGGCCACTATGGTGGGTATGGCCACGGCCTACGACATGAGCATCGAGCGATTCAATGCCTGGAGTGGTGTGGCGAACAAAGCCGGTCTGGAAGGTGAGCACGTTGGGGATCTGATTGAAGAACTGAGCAATAAGTTCGGTGAGTTCAAGGCGCTGGGTGAGCAATCATCGGTCTCGGATGTGTTTGGTGCGCTGGGGATTGAGCAATCCATGCTGGACGGGCTGGCGGCAGCGGATCAGTTTGAATTCATCATGAAGCGACTGGAAGGCGTGGCGGACAAGCAGCAGGCCGCATCACTGGCGGACATGCTGTTTGGTGGTGAGGGCAATAAAGTCATCACTTATATCCGCAACTCAGGCAAAAGCCTGAATGATCTGCTGAAGGAGCAGCGTCAGTTTAACCTGCTGACCGATGAGGGCGCGAAAGGCGCAGTTGCCTACGGGAACAGTTTCAAAACCCTGAAAACAGTGATCACCAGTGCGTGGCAGGAGATTGCGGGGATTGTCGGCGGGGAGATGGCCGGTGATATTCAAACTCTGAGTGTCACCGTGGGCCAGTATGTCCGGGAAAACAAAGAAGCGGTTGCCAGCACACTGAAAAGCCTGGTGTATGGCGCAAAAGACTTTGCAGTGGCCATCTGGAATGTGGGTTCAGCGGTGAATCGTGTTGTCCAGATTTTTGGGGGATGGGAAACCGTCGGGCTGGCCGTTGCATCCTTACTGGCCGGGAAGCTGGTGCTGGGGCTGGTTGGTTTGGGGCAAACCGTATTCACAGCGGTTAAAGCGCTGGGTGCAATGAAGGTTGGCATGGCCGGTCTGAACGTGGTGATGGCAGCGAACCCGATTGGGGCCACGGTTGCAGCCGTATCAGCCCTGATTTTTGTCGGAATTGAGCTTTATAAAAACTGGGATGCCGTCACTGCGTGGTTCAGTGAAAAGCTGAGTTGGTTTCAAACTGAGTTCCCTGCAGTTTCAAATGCGATTAAAACTGCGTTTGACTGGTCACCGCTCGGATTGGTTATCAACAACTGGGAACCGTTGACCCGTTTCTTTACGGAGCTGTGGGGCGGGGTCACGGGTATTTTTGATGCAGGCATCGCCAGAATCAGTGGCGTTTGGGATACGGTCAGCGGCTGGATGGATTCAATCAAGTTCTGGGACAGTGATACCCCGGAAATGAAAGTGAAGTCCTATCACCAGGTGCAGGCTGAAATGGCACCCAGCAGGGCAATGGCGGCAGTCAATAACTCTTATCCGGCGAGTAAAGGGGCCACGGTTCACCAGAGCGTGGATGAAATCAAGGTCTATGCGGCGCCGGGACAGAGTCCGGAAGACATTGGCAGGGCAGTTCATGCCCAACTGGGCGGATACCAGAACAGCGCGCTGTATGATTTACCGGAGGCAGGATAATGGCTGTGATGATGTCTTATGGCGGCTTTAAGTTCAACATCGATGCTGCAGCGTATAACGAGCTGGTCAGAACCTGGCAGTGGCGCTGGCAGTCTCAGTCCCGGATTGGTCAGTCAGACCTGCTGCAGTTCACCGGGAAAGCGGCCAATAAAATCTCCCTGAACGGCCAGATTGCGACGCTGTTCAGGGAGGTCGGAACCCGGCAGATAGACAAGCTGGCCAGGTTGGGGGATGAGCAGAAGCCTCATCTGCTGGTGAGTGGTCTGGGGGATATTCTGGGCTACTGGGTCATGATTGATCTCAGCGAGTCAAATACCAAGTTCGTGAGCGGTGGCTTGCCCCGCGCTCAGTCGTTTACAGTGGAGCTGGCGTTTTATGGCAACAACTTACAGAACCCGTGACGGGGACATGCTGGATGATATTTGCTGGCGTCATTATGGTCGGGAGAGTGCGGTTGAAGCCGTGCTGACCTCAAATCCCGGCCTTGCTGATTTTGGCCCGCTGTTACCCAGCGGGATTGAAATCATTTTGCCTGACCTGGCTGTGCCGGTCAGTGAAGAGGCGGTAAGTTTATGGGATTAGATTTTCGTCCGGACTTTTCTCTGTCTGCGGACGGGAATGATATTACGACTTTGATTCAGCGGAATCTGATCAGTCTGACTCTGACCGATAATGCAGGCAATGAATCAGATCGGTTGGCGTTAGACCTCAGCTGGCCCAGTTCGGCGCCGACCCCGACAAAAGGGGCAGTACTCCGATTGGGGCTGGGGTTCAATGGTGAGCTGGTCGATAAAGGTCGGTTTGTGGTGGATGAAGTTACAATCAGCGGCCCGCCCCGGCGGGTTCAGATTGTGGCGAATGCCGCCCCGATGGATAACCGAAAGCAACCTGGCTCATTGCAGACTCAGAAAACCCGTAGCTGGGATGATGTCAGGCTGGGTGATGTTATAAAAACCGTTGCTGGAGAGCACGGCTTGATCCCGAAAGTCAGTGTTACTTTGGAAAGCATCCAAATTACTCATATTGACCAGGTAGCTGAAAGTGACATGAACCTGGTCACCCGGCTGGCCAAGCGTTATGGCGCAGTCAGTAAGCCTGCAAATGGTTTCTGGTTGTTTCTGAAAGAAGGAGAAGGGAAATCTGCATCTGGAAAGAAAATTACTGATATCACGATTGAGCTTCACGAGGTTACAACCTGGCAATGCCGGTTCAGCAGTCGTAATGATGTTCGCCGGGTGGTTGCGACTTACCATGATGTTGAATCCGGGGACACGAAAGAGGTTTCTACCGGGACAGGTGACCCAGAGTTCAAGATCGTTTTCAAATACTCCAATTATGAAGAAGCCAAAGCAGCAGTCATGGCCAGAGCAAAGCAAGTGCGTTCGGGGAGTGATGTGCTGGATATTACAATGCCAGCGCGCAGTTCACTGATGAATCTGGTTGCGGAAGGTCATTTGACTTTGAAGGGGTTTGGCGATGTGGAAGACGGAACCTGGCGAAATAAAATGGTGGAATGGTCACTCAGTGAAAGTGGGCTGCAGTTGAGGCTTTCGGGTGATCATGGAGCTAGCGAATAAGGTGATTGTTTGAGAGGCATTTAATCCAAGTGGCGATATGCCAACAACATAGGTTCTTCTGAAGGCAATAGCCCTGCAAACGAGGCCAACTCCCGCGATAGAAAAATTTTTCGGCTGCTATGGTCATCACCAACAGGTGACCAGAGCGACCGTTTTTGTTGATGAACCTCAAAATCGTTGTGCGTAACGTGACTTGATTAACGTTTACTTGATTGAAAGATGAATTGGTTAGTAGGAATTCTATATTTCGATTTATTGGATGTGGATGGTTAGGTGATTAGCAAGGTTTTGCCCCATTGTGTGCCAGTGCGGAATTGAACTTGATTTCAATTTCCGTAATTGGACTTACTTTTCCTTATATCAATAATTTTAACTGTGCGGTCAAATTCACTACGCCACTGCATTTAGAGTAAGAATCTAGATAGGAGAGGAGTAAGGACAGATCAATACTTTTGTAGTGAATCGGTAAGCCGACTTATTTTACAGAAATCAAAATAGCACTAGCATCATCATGCTGCTTCACTTCTTTTAGAGGGTGAATTTTTTCTCTTTCTCTTAATAGCTCTAAAGCTTCTCCAATATCAACACTACCACTGAGAACTGACCGATACGAAACCAAACCATTTTGAAACACTCTAGTAAATCCATCTGAGCATAATAGAACTTTTTCGACATCTTGAACTGAAAAGACACTGACTTTTGTTTCTGGTACCCAATCGAGTCCCGATGTTCCTACCCAATACCCGCCTTGTTGATTCATAAATCGTCGATTTTCAATCATTTGCTCTTTTTGTTTAGTTTTATCTCTGAACGAAAGAGTTCTATCACTAAAGGGATTTATTCGTTTATCTGTAATCACCTTTATCTCACCGTCTGACATCAGTAAGATCACCGAGGCATCTGCAATGACTCCCACTTCCAACTTTTCCCCATATTTTTTTAACATAGCCAAAGTGAAACAAGGTTGATTTTCTTTTGGGCGCGAACTCAGCTCTTGAGCCAAAGAATACTTAGAAAGAATATAATTCATCCTATCACTGAGGGTTTGCTTAATTCCACCAGGAGAATGATGTTGAAGCTCTGAATTTAAAGTATCTATCAACCAAGTTGCTTTAGAGTCCTCATCACTTTTCACCACTTCTGATGCGCCATCAATTACCCACATGCAGTTAGTTCCTATACCAACCCTATCTAGCATTGTACCGTTTTGGACGTTATCACATTGAAAATCTTCTACTTTCATCAAACTATCCAATTAATCGTAATAAAAGAAACTGCTATGCCTAGTAAGGTATAAAATACCTGTAACCTATGTGATTTGGTACCGATGAGTCCAAATAAAACGCTAAAAAATAGAAGCAAGGTCATCGAAAGTATTAGCATGAAGTCAATAAGATCCTTAGTATTAGCAATGCTTGTCGCTTTAATTGATGCAAGCAATATAGATATAACTGCGATAAACACCGTAATAAATTGAAGGTTGTGTCGTTGGCTATCTTTCATCTCTTCACGCATGGAGTTTATCTGATCTTCAAAAGCCTTTTGATCTTTTATTAATTCCATATGGGCATGCGATATCGCTTCCATTTCACTAGACATTGATGTTTCCAGTTGCACGGTGCGTAATTTTAGATGGTGAGCCTGATAGTCTGAAATGCGAAGAAGATAGTCATTACTTTCTTCATCCTCAAAGTTTATGGCAAGAAGAATTTGTCTTTCTGCTTCTTCCAAGTCTCTTTCGTACAACAGATACTGAGAATAGAAGTAGTGATACTTGGCATACTTGGGGTTCTCATCTATTAAAAACTGAATGATACCCTTGGTTTTAGTCCATGTGCTAATCCCAATTTGTTTATGTTCGTTGTTACTATTAGCCCATGAGAGTACGATATCTACATAAGTAGCATTAAATCCTAAGTTAGTGCTATCCAAACACAAGGCTTTTTCAACTTGACTCAATGCATTGTCAAACCAATGGTTTAACATATATACCGTCGATAAAGCTATCATAAATAGAGGGTGGTGATTGAACATATGCCTAAAATTTTCTACAAACTTCATGAGATTTGTAGTCGAGGATTTATTTCGTCGCATATGTACGAATATCGTGTACCACGCACAAAATTTAGAGTTTTCATTAGCTTTTGGATCTTTTACTACGTCTAAGAGAGAACTAGCATTGAATGCTGGTGTATCATCATTCGCGCCCAAAGCAATTTTTTTAGCTAACGAGGCTATCTGTTCACTTTTGTTCAAATCATTAGAGTTGAAAAATTTTGTGAGATCAAGATGTACGTTATCCATTAACCTGAACCTTGTCGTGAAATCAATTATTAACTTAAAAATTAGCCTCCTACTGATTCAATTACAATAACATCTAACTAATCTTGTGCATTGGGTTTGACCTTCTCCCCTTAATCTAGTCCAGGTTACGCATAGTAATGTAGTGATGTGATGGACGCCCCGTTTTTTGCAATGGTTGATGAATGGCGGCTCGCTTCCATATATTCGACGTCTTGATAGGCGTTTTTCACCTGCGCCATGATGTAATCCGAACCCTATCTCCTAATCACTACAACGGCTTCAACAGCCATGGTCAACTTCAGGTTTTGATAGGGACGATTGACCGTTTGTTCATCAGTGATTGCAAACTTATAAACAGGAAAACGTTATAACCTTTAGTCACTCCTTAAATTGAGACTTATGCACTCCTAAATGCGAGTGATAACTTAAAATCATCGTTACCGACGAGAATACGCCAGCCAATTCGGGCTATTTTATTCGCCAGCGCGACGATTGCTTTAGCTTTACCTTGCCGTTTCACCAGAGAGTTAAACCAGCAACAGAGAGTATCTTGCCGTTTATTGCAAAAACGTCCCACGGCCCGGGCACCATGGATGAGCATCATTCTGAGCTCTGAGTTGCCGCTTTTGGTAATTTTTCTAAGGCTTTGTTTGCCTCCTGAGCTAGCCTGCTTAGGGACTAATCCGCACCATGCAGAAAGCTGTCGACCATTATGAAACTGTTCACCTGTACCAGCTTCACTCATAAATGTCGCAGCCACAATGGGGCCGAATCCTGGAATGGTTAGTAATGCTTTGTATCGAGGCTGAACTTTACACAGATTAGTAATTTCATCTGTTAGGTATTCAATATCTCTATCAAGAAGCACAATATCGTCGTACAGCCCCTGTAGTAGCCGGCGTAAAACAAACGATAAACCATTATCAGCATCTTCCAAACATTCTGGAAGTTTGTGCTTCAAATTTCTTATCCCTACCGGAAAAGAGACGCCATATTCAGCGGCCAGACATCTAACTTGATTGGCTGTAGCAGTGCGCTGCTCAACCAGTCTTGACCTGACACAACGGAGTGATTTGATATCTTGCTGTTCGATACTCTTAACCGGCACAGGATGTATGCCAGGCCTGAAAGCGTCCTCACATATCGCAAGGGCATCATTTGCATCATTTTTCTGATTCCCAACAAGTGGTTTTACATGCTGTGCAGGGATCAATATTACATCATGGCCCAACGTCATAAACTGTCTAGCCCAGTGGTGGGCGGTACCACACGCTTCCATGGCAATTAACGTTGTTTCAGGGAACTGCCGGATTGTATGAAGCAATTTATTGCGAGTTACTTTACGGTTCCAGGCAACAGTGCCGTCTTGTTTCCAGACACAGACCTGAAAAATATTCTTGGCTAAATCGATACCTACAACTTTAATATCCATGACGGACGCTCCTTTACATTGAACTAAGCGTTAGCAACTTAATTCTGGCGCATTGACGCCGAGGGAGGGGCGTCCATCACATCACTACAGGTTACCATTACTATTTACTGATTATCTGTGCATAATGGGCGGTATAACTCCAAAATTACGGATGTACAATGAGAATAGAAGTAACCACTTCTCCAAATAAAAACGACCTTGAAACGATAAGTAAAGGCATTCAATCCTTTAATCAAAAACACATACCTGATGATGTGGTATTTGAGCCAGACACAAGATTTGCGGCCTTTGCAAAAGACGATGATGGAAATGTACTAGGCGGAGTTAGGGCTTGTGCTTTCTGGAACTATTGCATCCTTGAGCTATTATGGTTATCTGATGATACCCGAGGTCAGGGAGTCGGAAACAAATTAATGGATGCTGCTGAAACCTTTGCTAAAGAACAAGGCTTCAGTTATATGCGAACTGAAACACTTAGCTTTCAAGCAAAGCCTTTTTATGAGAAGCGTGGCTATAAAATTTTTGGTGAGTTACCCGATTACCCTAAAGGCCATGTAACATACTGCCTTGTAAAAGAGTTATAACATGCGCCTCAAAGGGACAAGTTAGCCTTAACTGCCTTGATTGATAGCCTTGCCCACCTTCGAGCCAACGAGATCTATGCTGGCTCATCTTTACCCCATTCCAAGCTAGACCAGAATTTAAACTGAATAGCCACCGACTTGATAGGCAAGCTTCAGTTAGGCTCATTTCTATCTATATCTTGTTCGGATTTTATCGCCTGATGAGATAAGTCTTACAAAGGGTAAACCTTCAGAATATTGGGTTAGATTCTGGTCTAAGTCATTGAATCATAAAGAGGGAAATTTAAGTGTATATTCTGAACTTTTAGCTATCTCTATGATTAAAAACAACATTCCACCGGATTTAAAATCCCTCGACGTTCGCGTTGTGCAGGTTCAAGTCCTGCCCGGGGCACCATCAAAATCAACGACTTACAGACTATCGCATGTAAGCCGTTTTCCTTTGTCTGCGTTTTTAGCAATGCCTTTATTTTCCATTCTTTAGTAGACTCTTCTGTCTTCTGTCTTCTGTCTTCTGTCTTCTTGCTGTGAGCTGTCGTATTTTGTGAATAATGAAAATTAGCAAACCTGAACAGGTGTCTCATTAATGTATTTAATGGATGCTGGCCGTTTGTTTAAGCTTACTGTCTCTATTGTGATGTATTCATTCTTGAGTAGGATGTGAACTTTATGTTGATAACTGACGGATAAATAAATGAAAAAGGCTTTATTGATTGCTTTTCTTCTGTTGGCATCTCTTTATTTAATCAAAGAAGATGTTGTAATCAATTCTAAGTTAGAGAGGACATGTAAGGATCTTGCGTATAAAGCATTTCCTGATTATAAAATCACGAATATTAAAACAGGAAAGCTTATTTATCCGAATTTTGAATCAGTACTGAGATATGAAAACCCGGATAAGGTTGAGCTCGATTATAGGGACTATGAAGGACAGTATAACTCTCTTTTGATTGATTATAGCTATGGAGGAACGTTTGAAAGAAGACATGTGAACATCCAGCTCCTTCATGAAGAGCTGGATGTGAAAAACGATGAAAGCTTTATGTGTCAATATCGAACCCGGATTGGGTACCTGAATGAGCGATTGAGACTGGTCACTGTGAGTTATAAAGGTAAAGAATACCCAGCATCGACTTTTATCTATTACTTCGATGTAGAGCCGAGTAATTTGCTTTGGAACCAAAACATTAAAATTGATGTAGGATTCATCGATAGAGTAAACGTTATCTTGAATCTGATGAAAACATTGATTGGCATTTGACTCTTGATGGTGAATGCTTGAACGGAATAAAATGACCCGTTTTAAAGAATTTTAGTTTCTCTGAAAAATATGTGACTAGAATTTACAAGACAGACACATTAACGGCTTTTTAAAGTGTCTGTCCCGGCATTTCACCACTTGCTCGTTCATGCCTTTTTGTTTTCTCCTCAAAGACTGCATGCAAATTTTAGAACTGTTAATTACGTGCGAAGTCGTGACTGTCTTCACCGAATTCAATACTTCAGCAAACTGAACGCGAAAGAGAGTGGTTTACTGACTATGTTAATCAGGAATAAGAAATAACAATAATGAATAAAATAACAGGTTAGGAGATCACAATGCAGCCTTCAACGATACAACATCATCAGATGACATCCGCTCTCACGGCGTTACTGGACGCAGACTATCGTTTTAACTATCAGGAGTTACTGGCTCAAGTTGAATTAGCCGACAAACCGCTGTCTCTGGCCACCATTCGCTTTATGCTGGAAAAAGTCGAATTCAACAGTGACGAGGTAAAGCAGTTGGTGCAGTTTGATGAGGAGACGTACTCAAGGCGCCGTCTGTTTGGCAATGAGCATTGTGAAGTGTTGATTCTAAGCTGGCTGAATGGTCAGCGGAGTAAAATACATGACCACATTGGCAGCGCTTGTGGGGTCAAAATTCTGCATGGGCAGGCGACAGAAACCCTGTTTGAGCCAGCGGCGAATGGCCACATTTACGCGACCCAGTCGACTCACTATCCAAGCGGCGAGGTGACGGTGAGTCACGACAGTGATATTCACCAGATATCCAATCTGCAAGGTGGTGATGAACCTTTGGTGACACTGCACATCTATTCCCCACCGTTGAAACAGTTCTATCTCTACCAACTTGAAAGCGGGACAGCAGTGTTGCTGGATCTTCAGCATGACTCTTGGTTCTATGAAATCTGAAAAAACTCGGCGGGTGACGCTGTCTGCGCTAACAAGTCAGTTGAAAGCAGATGTTGATTGATTCACGCAGAAAGAACGGCGGCCCTTAGGACTGCCGTTTTGTTTAGTATGGTGAAAACAATCATGGTTGAGGGAAAGCACATCAGCAGAGTCACACTTTAAAGTGTCTGTTTCGTTAATTTTGTCCTGCTATTTTTCCCTTGATATGGATTTTTTGTTGGTTTAATAGCCATCTTCAACAGGAAAGGTTTTAATTCGTATATTAAAACGAGTAAAGCGCAGTAAGTCCTCATGTGAAAGTATTGCAAATAGGGCGTGTATTAAAATTGGAAGTGAGAAGATGAAGCCTGTAAATTTAGTGAAAGTTTAGGGATGATTTTATTAATCAATGACGTCATCATGTCGCCTTAATCTTAATTGAACTTCTTGAGTGTGGTTTCTTTGGGCGGGTTATATCAATCAGGACTCAACGTACCAGGTGTCACCGTGAAGAATAGGAATGTTGAATAGAATCGGCAGCGCATTGAAAGTGAAGCTGTCTTTTGAGCAGTGAGGTTGGCATGGTAAAGCAAAAAAACAACAAAGACGATATCGTCACTTGTAACTTGAGTCTCTGGCACAGGCCATTTGGCTTGGTCATTTTTATTGTATCTGCTGTATTGATTGCCTTATTTCCTTATTTCCCGGTTCAGTACCTGACGGCTTTACTAAGCCTTTGGTCCGTATTACGCAAGAAAGAAATGGTCTGGCGAAAAAGGGAGCGTCAGTGGTCTTACCGAGTTCGGCGTTTTTTCTTGTGGCGCCAGACCAGCCATCAGATGACAGACCGCGATGCATTGATTTTGTATTACGAAAAGCCTGTCGAGGAAGAAAGAGATGGCACGATCATGACGCGTTATGGCTGGTTTGAACTTGAGTTCGAACCGGAAGCCAGTCGGTTTGATCCAGATGGTCAATCTGAATATCAAGCTGGAGTTCAATATCGATTAAAAAAATTCGATCAAGATGCCAAAGCGCCTGAGTTAACGGAGATGATGAAACAAATTATCGGGATTTACCGTGCCAGTAATATGGATGTCAAAATTGCCTTTGGATTGACCGATCTGGACGATGAAAGATATATCGCCATCAAAACAGCGCTTGGTTTAGATCCGACTCGCATCCCTTTGGATGAAGCATTCAAGCATACTGATGAAGCGTTGGGTGATAGGGATATGAATGCCGCTTATTTTGAAGTGAAGCGATACAGACTGAAGCCTGAACACATGAAATATGAAACGAACTCGGCAGAACACCGCCAATGATGTTGTCGTATGACATATGAGATGAAAATGACCAAACAAACAAAAAAGACAAAGCAAACAAAGCAAATAGAACAGATAAAGCAAACAGAACACACAGACGATAGTGTCATCTGTAACTTAAAGGTCTGGCATAAGCCTTTTGGGTGGTTGATGGTGGTTGCAATCGTCTTATTTCTGCCTCTTTCATCCCTTGAACCCTTGCAGTGGGCATGTGGTTTGTTGGCGCTGTGGTCTGCGTTGCGAGAAAGAGAAATTATCTGGCGTGTCAACGAGGCGCAATGGGGTTACCGAACCCGTAACTTTTTGGTGTGGCGTGAAATCAAATATGAAATGACCGCGAATGATATGCTGACACTCACCTGGAATAGAACGGAATCGTCTTCGGCGCTTTTCAGTCTGAAGTTTGAACCGAAGTCGGCTCAGTTTATTCAACGACACCAAATGTTTGAGAGCTATGATTTAGAAGTTTTACCGACACACACAGGTGAAGCTGAATTAACGGCAACAATGAAAAAAATCGGTCGTATTTATGGTTCCTGCAATATCGGCCTGAACGCCGACGTCGCGCTCAATGGGCTGAATGATAAAAAAAGTGAAGCCATTCATGCTGAACTTGGCATCGACTTTTTGCCTGTTCAATCCGATGAGAAGCAATACGATCACGCATGATGCCTGTGATTTCGTGTTTCAGAGGGATTGTTTTCAAGTGCTTGTCAGAGTCTGGATTAAGTTCCAGATTGTCTATTCAGTAGGGAACAAGATGTGGCAAAAATTTTACCTTCTGTCGGTTCTTCTCACACTCTCAGCATGCTCCGAACCACAAGGGAACAACACACTGTTCAGTTTGGGGAATGAAACTTTCAGTCAGGCTGCATGGCGTGTGGCTGATGATTCAACCAGAGGGGAGATGGTTGATTCATTTCTTGAATCGCATGATGTGATCGGGATGAATAGGGAAGTGTTGCTTGGCTTTCTTGGGGAACCGACGGGGTATTATGAGTACGATCATGATTTGGCGTATTTCATTGGTGGAGATAGACAAAGCCTGTATGGTCAAGGCCATCTGCTCGTGTTTTTCATCAAAGAGGGCGTGATCACCGAGTATCGAATCATTCCTGAGATTGAATCACATTGCCTGCTGGTCTGACGATTTTTCGGTGCAAGCTGTTTTCTATTCAACCACCTTGGTGGTGGTTGAATAATTGAGCTAATTCGTCAAGATTGCTGAATGAAACGACACCGTCACATCGTCAAAATCACTTTCCCCTTTAAACTTGAACGATGATTTTCAATGGCCTTCAAAGCCAGTTGAAACTGTTCCAAAGGAGCATACTGGTCGACATCCAGCGCAATTTTATTCGACAAAAAGTGCTTGAGCATCATCTCAAACTTCTCTCGGCGGATGGCTTTTCCAGCCTGATCTTCCCAGTAGCGTAAGAAGAAATTGCTGAACTGAATCTGCTGTCGCTGCTGATATTCAAAAAAACGTTTTTCGTACACAGCCAGCGACAGGGTGCCATAGGTGATATACCGGCCCTGAGCACCAAGGGTCTGAATGAGTTCTGTACCCGCAGGGCCGCCGATGGCATCCAGTGCCACATTGGGTTGTGGGAGGCCACCTTGTTTGATTTGTGCAGCCAGATTCTCATGAGCACTGAAGACTGACACGCTCGGGTAGGGATAGGATTCAGGTCGTGAGGTGATGGCAATCAGAGTAAACCCCAAGGTAGAGGATAACTGCGCGAAGATCTTGCCAATTGCAGAGCTGCCCGCATTAATGATGACGACATCATTTGGCGTGAGTTTGGCCACTTCTGTAGTGAGGACCCAGGCCGTGAAGGCATTGATATAGAGCTGGGCTGCATAGCCATTGTCGATATCTGACGGCAGATGAAACAAGTTATCCGGATGAACATCCGTATACTTTTGCCAGGTCCCTTGTGCTGCGACGAGCACTTTTTGCCCTGAAATAAACCGGGGACAATCGGATTCAACCACATGGCCCACCGCTTCAAACCCCGGTACTCTCGGCGGCTGATGATTTCGTCGGTACTGGCCAACACCATGAATCGACAGAAGATCACTGGGATTGATATTTGCGGCTTCAATCCGAACTCTGACGTGACGGCTGTCCCGTGGTGCGAAGGGAAGATGTTCCAGAACCAGAACATCTTTGGGTTCACCAAAACTGACCTGATTGATTCGTGTGTTGCCTGTGTGGTGCGTCATAGATGGCAGTTTTTCTGTCGTGCGCCGAATAGATGGCGACCATTCTATCAAGAAGTGCTCTTGGTGTACGGCGGAAATCGAAGTGAAGAGAGTCGCCTGTTCTGCCTGAATCACACTCAACCACGATTTCATTTTTGGCACATGACTGATGTACAACATGTTCGGATAGAAAAACAAACGATCATTTGTGACTGATAGGCCATTCTTTTCCCGGCGATCAAAATGTTATCAAGATGAAAATAAAATCATCATGTAATTTGCGGTGTTGGAGCGCAGAACCCTATTAACATTGAGCGCTATACAGCGGAAAATCAGTCGTCAAAAGACCTGACTTTTATTGTGTGTATCTGGTTGTTTTTCATCATAAAAATGTCACAAATGTGAAGCATCCCTCCTTTCTGTTCGTTGCAAAAAATTGCTTATAAATCCATCGTCGTTTGAACTTGGTTCCATTTTTGTGCTTCTAGTTGCAGTGCATTTTTGACACATCTTGTTAACCTCATCTATAGGTCATACCTCTTACCACAGATCATTAACGTATGGCTCATGATGAAAAAAACATTATTACTAACACTTTTGCCATTTTCAGTTCTTGCGCAGGACGCTGAAGCTGCGAATGCCATCCAACCGTTGACCGCTGCACAAATTCAGGAGGTGCAAAGCAGTAACACCTACACCTATGTCCGTTGCTGGTACCGTCCGGCGCAGTCGCATGATGATCCGGCAACCACCTGGGAGTGGGCGCGAGAGACCAATGGCGATTACTACAAACTGAATGGGTACTGGTGGTCGGGCTGGTCGTTCAAGAATATGTTTTATACGAATACATCGCAGTCTGAAATTCAGCAGCGCTGTGCACAAACACTGGGTGTGACTCACGACACAGCAGACATGCTGTTTTATGCGGCAGATAACCGATGGTCGTATAACCACACGGTGTGGACGAACGATCAGGCACCGGTGAATGGCATCAATAAAGTGGTGGCATTCGGCGATAGCCTGTCGGATACCGGCAACCTGTTCAACGCCTCACAGTGGGTGTTCCCGAACCGAAATTCCTGGTTCCTGGGTCACTTCTCTAATGGCTTTGTCTGGACGGAATATCTGTCGGAGAGTTTGAATCTGCCGCTGTATAACTGGGCAGTTGGTGGCGCAGCCGGTTCGAACCAGTATGTCGCGCTGACCGGGGTGACGGAGCAGGTAACGTCGTATCTGGAATACATGAAACTGGCGCAGAACTATAATCCGACCAATACGCTGTTCACCCTGGAATTCGGCCTGAACGATTTCATGAACTACGACCGGACGGTGGCAGATGCAAAAGCAGATTACAGCGAAGCGATGCAGCGCCTGACTGCTTCTGGCGCGAACAACATTTTGCTGATGACCTTGCCGGATGCCACCCGGGCGCCGCAGTTTAAGTATGCGACACAGGCCGAGATTGATAAGGTTCAGGCCAAGATTCTGGCCTTTAACGCGTTCATCAAAACCGAGGCCAAAGCGTATCAGGACAAAGGCGTGAATGTGGTGCTGTTTGATACGTACAGCTTGTTTGAAAAGATCACAACAGAGCCTCAGGCATACGGCTTTGCAAACGCGAAAGATGCCTGTCTGGACATCAACCGGAACTCAGCCGCGGATTATCTGTACAGTCACAGCTTTACTGCTGAGTGTGCCACGCATGGCTCAGATAAGTATGTGTTCTGGGGCGTGACGCATCCGACAACGGCAACGCACCAGTTCATTGCCAACGCGATGTATCTGCCTGCGGTGTCTTCTTTTAATATCCAGCCGTAATCTGCTGATGATACAGGCGGGACGACTCAGCATCTGTCGTTCTGCCTGATTTTTTCGTTTTTCCAGGACGGGCGGGACTGCCTGTATTGAGGGCGTTGTTTGTGATTAGTGACAGCCTTCGACCAACAGAATGGCTCGATTGCCGGCATAAATTTCGGTGACACCCGCTTCGTTGTTGTAGACAAAGCGGATGCCGGCTGCGTTTTTCTCTGAGCCTTTTTCTGAGTCATGTTCTGAGCTATGTTTTGAATCATGTTCTGAATCTTTTTCTGAGTATTGCTCTGGACTGTCGTCTCTTTCAGACCAGGCGGTCAGATAACCGCCAAATGCACCCAGATATTCATGTTCCTGAGACACAAGCGGTTGTTCGTACCGGCTTTTAACGGCTGCCGCGGAATCACCCAGACCGACGCCCGACTCCGTCAGTGCCGGGCTGGAACCGGAAACATCAAACCGGACAATACGCCCGTTGTGCTGCATCGCGGTCATACCTTCAGGCCAGTCCGGATGTCGAAGATAACCGCAGGATGTGTCTCCGCTCAGCCATTGCCATTGCTGCGGCTGAGTCGTGGTGCTTGAAGAATGTTTCTGCACGTTTTTTTGCATGCTATTTTGTTTCGGGGCGGAAAGATCGCCTACACAGGTTTCACCGAAGCAACGATGACTTAGACGGGCAAGACTTCGGGTGTGTTTCAGGCTTAACCGGACAGGCAGATCAGCAACCTGTGTTTCATTCTGAGAACGCTGAATGTTGCCAATGGTGGCTGTATAGCTTGCGAATAAGTCGGGTTCTGGCTGGCCTTCGGGATAATCAAAGTCGCCGGAAAATTTCAGGCATAGTGTTTCAGTCTCCGGCAATCGGCTGGCAAGCGTCGGATAATCAGACAGCGTCAGACACAATAGGGGGTCGGCTTGCTGCTCCCAGCTTCCCGGGATGCCTGCATCGTCGCAAACTTCGGGATCATTGGCGAGTTCGCACCAGTGCGGCACGGTGTCATGCGTCAGGATCTGCAAGGGCACGACTGAGTTTCGATGCTCGAACAGCGTGATGAACGGCTGGATATTGTCCGCTTGAGTCATGAGCCAGAAAGCGTTGTCGGTCCAGGCAACATCTCGTCTGAGGTCTAAAACCACAGAATGATCCTGATTATTCAGGGTCGTGGTGTCATTTGCGAGGGCAAAGCCGGTGCCGAGTCCGAGCATGCCAATCAACCCATAGATTGTGTTCACTGTTTTCCTTTTTATCGTTGTTTTTGAGAAGTGCGGTCCACCGAAGCTGACTGTGCACCCATATCACTTGCCGGAAACTCGCGAAAGTTCATCAAAATATATTTTTTGTGACTTTTCTATCACTAACCGTTCTAATGAATCACGGCCGTAAACTTTGATCCGTCACGCGCCGCCCCGATATTGAACAGATAAGTCAATCGTAGTGAGGTAAATCAGGATGGCAAACCAATATGTACCCCCGAAAGTCTGGACCATGGATTGCGAAAATGGTGGTGAGTGGGCGAGTATTAACCGACCAGATGCAGGGGCAAGATATCAGAAAGAACTTCCGGTTGGTGCGCATCCCCTCCAGTTATATTCGCTGGGTACGCCGAATGGTCAGAAGATCACCATCATGCTTGAAGAGCTGCTGGCACAGGGAGAGTCCGGTGCCGAGTATGACGCTCACCTGATCAACATTGGCGACGGCGATCAGTTTTCTTCCGGCTTTGTGGGGGTGAACCCGAATTCCAAGATCCCGGCACTGGTTGATCGCTCGGGAGAGACACCGGTGAATGTTTTCGAATCTGGTTCAATTCTGGTCTATCTGGCAGAAAAGTTCGGCCATTTTCTGCCGACAGAGATTGCGGAACGAACGCAGGTCATGAACTGGCTCTTCTGGTTACAGGGCGCAGCGCCATTTCTTGGCGGTGGTTTCGGTCATTTTTATGCCTATGCGCCGGAAAAGTATGAGTACCCGATTAACCGTTACACCATGGAAGTGAAACGTCAGCTGGATGTGTTGGATAAACAACTGGCGAATCACACCTATGTCGCCGGTGAGAATTACAGTATCGCCGATATCGCCATCTGGCCCTGGTTCGGCAATGTTGCGCTGGGACTGGCCTATGATGCGGCAGAATTTCTGGATGTACAGCGCTATCAGCATGTTCAGCGCTGGGCCAAAGCCATTCTGGAACGTCCGGCAGTTCAGCGTGGCCGTATCGTCAACAAGACTTCAGGGGAAGCCTGGGAAGCGGTCCCTGAACGCCACAGTGCCGCAGATATTGATGCAGCATTGAAGCAACGACCGTAATCCTGCGAATAAATTCTCAATGTGGCAGCTTCGTCTGCCACATTTCTTTCTGGGCAACTGAATACAAATTTACTACTCCTCTCAATGACTTCAGCTGATCGTCGTCCTCAGTCATCATTTTAGGCAAAGATCGCATCTGAACAGGCAAACGCTCCCTTGGGTTCTTGACCATACTCATTCCATCGCTTGAACAGGCCCGGCCTGAAAGACAAGCAATACCGATGAATACAATGGTAAGAGGTGAGCGTTATGGATAAGGTGAAATTCAAGAATCTGAATGGTCAGGGTGTCACCATGGCCGCTGTGATCAACTTTCCGGAAGGATTTGATGAGCACAAGAAATATCCGGTTGTGGTGGTGTCTCATCCGGGAGGTGGTGTGAAGGAGCAGGCTTCCGGACTCTACGCGAAAAAGCTGGCTGAGCAAGGGCTGGTGACCATCGCTTACGATGCCTCTTATCAGGGGGAGAGCACCGGCGAACCCCGCCAGCTGGAAAACCCATACATTCGTACGGAAGATATCAGTGCTGTGATTGATTATCTGACCACCCTGCCTTATGTGGATCCGGAGCGGATTGGTGCGATGGGGATTTGTGCCGGTGCGGGTTATACCGCAAATGCTGCAATGAATGATCGCCGGATCAAAGCGGTGGGTTCTGTGAGCGCTGTAAACATTGGCTCGATGTTCCGAAATGGCTGGGACAACAATGTGAAAGATGAGGATGCGATTCCTTTCATTCAGCATGGTTCTCAGGCGCGAACCAGTGATGCAGGCAAACCCGATTCAGAGATTCTGCCGCTGGCCCCGATGCGCAAAGAAGATGCGCCGAACAAAGAGCTGGAAGAAGCCTGGGAATACTATCACACCCCTCGCTGCCAGTCTCCGACGGCACCGGGTTACATGACGGCCCGAAGCATCAGCCAGATCATCACTTACGATGCGTACAACAAAGCCGAAGCATTCCTGACTCAGCCGCTGCAGGTGATTGCGGGCAGTGAAGCGGGCAGTAAGTGGATGAGTGATGATATGTATGCGCGTGCAGCCAGTCAGGACAAGCAGTTCCACGTTGTGAACGGTGCGAATCATATGTCTTTGTATGACGTGCCTCAGTATGTGGATGAAGCAGTCTCGGTACTGGCACCTTTCTTCCAGTCCAAACTGTAATTTCCCCTGTATTGAATTTATCAGGGTCGGTGAATCATACCGATCCTGTTCGGAGCGATGAACATGAGTAATATTAAACCTGTAACTTATCAGAATCTGGGCTGGGAATCTGCCGCAGACTTGTACTTACCCCCGGCATTCGATGCATCCGTCAAGTATCCGACCATCGTGAGCACGCACCCGATTGGGAGCTGTAAAGAACAAACCTCAGGCAATATTTATGCTGCCGCTCTGGCGGAAGCGGGTTTTGTCGTGTTGGCTTTTGATGCCAGTTTTCAGGGCGCCAGTGGCGGAACACCGCGCTTGATTGAAGATCCTGCGATTCGGGTGTCCGATATTCGTTTTGCCATTGATTATCTGGTCACGCTGCCTTATGTCGATGAGAATCGCATTGGCGCGATTGGTGTCTGCGGGGGCGGGGCGTATACCATTCATGCCGCGATGACCGATCACCGGATTCGGGCACTGACGTCGATCACCGGGGTGAATTTCGGCCGGCTGATTCGTGAGGCATTCAGTGAGTTTAATCCGGTCGGCGCGATGGAGGCCATGGGCAAGCAGAGGACTGCAGAAGCTCAGGGTGCAGCACGTCATGTGATTGATTATTTACCGCCTTCCGTTGAAGCAGGCAAGCAAATGGGCCTGAATGATATTGATGTGCTCGAAGCCACGGAATACTACAAAACCGCACGTGGTCAGCAACCGAATGGCGCTACCAGCGGTCTGTTCTCATTCAACAGTGCCGCGATGGGCTGGGATGCATTCCTTCATGCAGAAGTGCTGCTGACACAGCCCCTGCTGGTGGTGATTGGCGACAAACCCGGTGGTTTCGGTGCTTATCGTGATGGCTGGGAAATTTACGGTCGTGCGGCATCGCAGAAGAAACAGATTTTTGTCGCGGAAGGCTGGTCTCACTACGATTTATATGACAAGCCTGAGCCGGTTGCTCTTGCACTGGAAAAGGTCGTGCCTTTCTTCCGGGAACACTTGTAAGTTTCTGAAGAGGTTCAGCTCTGGTGGCCTGATGCTGATTGAAGCGTCAGGCTTTTGCTCAATGAGAGATGTGAACGCTGATGATGAAATGGTTTGTGTTGATATTCTGTGTTCTGTTGCTGGTTGCTTTTCTGGTGCCATTTGTGGTCACCCGGATTGAAAATCAGCAAGTTCAGCAAAACCTGATCCGGTTGAATGAACCTCAGCCTGAATCCACCAACCCGGATAAGGTTGCTGTTATCGTTTTTTCCCGCTCCGGAAATACGGCGGTACTGGCCCGTCATCTTGCCGAAAAGACGGGAGGCGCGTTACTTTTCATTCAGGCGGAAGCCTATGCGCCCGGCTTACCGGGGTGGGTCAATGCGATGAAAGATGCACGAAGCAAAACCGCCGTCATCACGCCGGAATCGATTGATTTGTCTGAGTTTGATACCGTGTTTTTGGGTGCACCGATCTGGTTATACAGTCCGGCACCGCCGGTCTGGCAGTTGGCGGCGAATACTCGGTTTTCTGGTCAGCATATTGTCTTGTTCAATACTTATAACAGTCATTTTGAGCAAAGTTATATTGATGCGTTTGAGACATTGGTGAAGGCAAATGGCGCGCAATCTTTTGAACATGTGGCGGTGTTAAGGGGCCGAATGGGAAGCCAGTTGTCCACAGAGGAAATGCTGCGACACTTCGATCAGCAGTTTGATTGGCCCTGAGTGCTCCTTTCAGAGCGGTAAACGGTTCCCCCGTATTCATGTGTGAGGACAGATGAAACCAATGATGAATGAGAAAAATGCCGAATACTTATCGCTGTCCACCAAGCTTGCCGTGCTGGCAGAGCTGGTCAGTAGCCTTGCCCGGGCAGAAGGGGATCACGTCACGAATGTGCCCGGATTGTCGCTGCATCGCCGGAATCAACCGTCTGAACCCTTGCACTGTATCTATACCCTCAGTGTTGCGCTGACCATTCAGGGCGGAAAGCAGGTTTTAATCGGGGATGTGGTGCACGAACTGGGTCCGGGCAAGAGCATGATCACAACGCTGGATTTGCCTGTGGTTTCTCATGTGGTTGAAGCGCGGCGTCACCAGCCCTATCTGGGCATTTTGTTTCAGTTAGATATTGCTCAGATTCTGGCGGTGAACACTGAGCTGGATTTATCGCGTCCCCATAAAGGGGACACGTTTCAATCGGTGTCGATTGAACAGGCTGATGCTCAGCTTTGCGATGCTTTTATTCGTTTGCTTCAGTTACCCATGCAACCCGAGATGCAACCGCATCTTGCGCCACTGATTCAGAAAGAGATCGTGATTCGGCTGCTCACCGGGCCACATGGCTTGCACCTGCGGCATCTGGTCAGTGAAGGCTCACCCAGTGAGCATATCTCCAGAGCGGTGACCTGGCTGAAACAAAATTTTGTTCATTCATTCAGCATGGATGAGCTGGCGAACCGGGCGCACATGAGTGCATCTACATTCCGGCAGCATTTCAGGGCGATGACCGGCACCAGTCCGTTGCAATACCAGAAGCAGCTCCGGTTGCAGGAAGCAAGAGAGTTGATGTTGAATCAACAGATGGATGCCAGTCGCGCCAGTGCGATGGTCGGCTATGAAAGCGCTTCCCAGTTCAGCAGGGAATACAGTCGCTTGTTTGGTGCCCCGCCTCAGAAGGATATCCGCAGGCTGAGACATAACAGCTAGACTGTTGTTCGGCATTGCGCATTCGTCGGATCAGGCAAGATCAACGTCAAAATCGGCAAATCTTTTCAGAGACCATTCGGTACGCTCTTCAGATGTCTGGTTACGTTTTCAAAGCATGATGTCTGGTCAAGAGAGGTTCCAAGTGTCTGAGCAAACAAAGTCCTTATTTTCTGCGTTTGATTTTCAAAAGCATTTCATCCTGAGAAACCGTGTTGCTTTAGCCCCGATGACCACCTGGTCGTCGAATGTTGATGGCACGATTTCCGAACAGGAACTGGCGTATTATCGTCGGCGTGTGAACGGTGTGGGTCTGGCTATTACCGGCTGTTCTCATGTGATGGCTAATGGGATCGGTTTTACCGATGAGTTTGCGGCCTGGGATGATTATTTTCTGCCTAGTCTGACCCGGTTAGCCGATGCGGCCAAAAGTGGTGGCGCGCCTGCAGTGCTTCAGCTGTTCCATGCCGGCAACAAAGCGGTGCCTGAACTGACACCCAAGGGTGAAATCGTCAGTGCGAGTGAACTGGCTGCCGCACCCGGGCCATTCAATACCGGGCAGCAAGCCAGCCGCGCCTTAAGCGATGAAGAGATTCATGACGTGATTCAGGCTTTTGGTGAGGCGACCCGTCGGGCTATTGAGGCCGGGTTCGATGGCATTGAGCTGCATGGTGCGCATGGTTTCCTGATTCAGAACTTCTTTTCGCCTCATTACAATCAACGGACCGACGCATGGGGCGGTTCACTGGAAAATCGCATGCGTTTCCCGCTTGCGGTGGTGGACGAAGTTCAGCGCGTGGTCAAGCAGTACGCGCAACGCCCGTTTCTGGTCGGCTACCGGATTTCTCTGGAAGAAGCGGAATTGGGCGGGCTGCGGATAGGCGATAGCTTCGCTTTGATTAACCGATTGATAGAGCAGGGGATCAGTTATCTTCATGTGTCGCTCAAGGATTTGCTGGCCGATAAACCAATGGATGATCGGGATGGTCTCCCGACCGCATCGCTGGTGGCCGCACATGTGAATCGGCGAGTCCCTGTCATTGCCGCAGGTCAGATCAATCGCCCTGAGCAGGCCGAGCAGGCGTTGCAACTCGGCGTGGACATGGTCGCGATTGGCCGCAGTCTGGTGATCAATCCTGAATGGGTCGAGATGGCACAAGGCAAAGTGCCGGCTTTTATCCGGGAAACGCTGCCGCAGGATGTGAAACCTGATCTCACAATCCCGGATAAGCTCTGGCAGGTGATTGAACAGACACCGGGATGGTTCCCGCTGGCAAAATAAGTTTGAATGAATCGCCCCGGACAGGGGCGTTTTATGACACCCGGCCTTCCATCGTTGGTTTGTGACCTCGCAGGCGACTGATGTCTGTCATGGGCGGGATGCCAAACAGCCGGCTGTACTCCCGGTTGAAGTGGGACGGGCTTTCATAGCCGACACGATAGCTGGCGGCGGAAGCGTCGAGGCCGTCTTGCAGCATGATCCGGCGGGCTTCGTTGAGGCGAAGCTGTTTCTGAAATTGCAGCGGCGTCATGGATGTCACGGCTTTGAAAGCGTTGAACAATGAGGACTGGCTCATATGGACCATATCGGCCAGTTCCTGAACCCGGATCGGCTCCCGGTATCGCTGCTGAATCATTTCAACGACTTTGCTGATGCGGTTGGCCTGCGTGTCCCTGAGCAGGAACTGGCGAAGCTGTACCCCCGCAGGGCTTTTGAGCAGCCTGTACATGAGTTCCCGTCTGAGCAGCGGCAGCATGACGGCAATATCTTCCGGATGGTCGAGCAGGGTCAGAAAGCGTTTGAACACCGACAGCATATCTTCATCAGAAGACACGGTTCTGATGCAGTAGGGACATTTGGTGATGGCTTCGGGCGGCTCTTTCATGGCGATCAGCAAATCGGTCAGTTCTTTGAGATCCAGCGCAATGCTGATACCCATGTAGGGCTTTTCCTCTGAGGCACGCAGAATTTCACCGACTACAGGCATCATCACAGGCACCAGCAAGAAATCCCCGGCGTTCAGCATCAGTTCACGTGCGCCAGCCGTAATGCGTTTTTCACCCTGCACCAGTAAGCACAACATCGGACTGTAAATGGTCGGGGAGCAGGAGCTGTTTTCTGTGCTGTGCATCAGCTTCAATTCTGGCAGGACTGTGTCATTCAGCCCCGGCTCCTCAATGTGCCGATTCACCAGATGGATTAATTCTTCTTGGATCGTTGTCATGCCGTCACTCACCTTATTCATCCGACTTGCGACTATAGAGTATAAGGCAAGCTTATGGCGACCGTTTTATGGAATGATGGCGTTCGGAGGAATAGGCAAGGATTGTGTAGAAACAGGCAAGATGCATATCGGGAGGGCGATTTGGTAATCATTTTTGATGGGTAAAGCTGAGCATGAAAGCCCCTTGATTGAATGAGAGAAAATTCCGTTTTGTAGTAATAGGCAATCATCTCCGAGGTTTCGACAATATCAATAAGCTGAATGAGACATAGACTGACAAGGTGAAATCTGAACCCGATGCAAGGGTTCGGTCACGACCTTGCATTTTTCGAATTCAGCCTAGCAACGTCAGAGAGGATTGCCTGATGATGACTTTCAACCGATTTGGAAACCGCCTTCGGGGTGGTATTTCTGTGATGCTGCTGTCCGCCTCCGGGGCAGCGTTTGGCAATGAATCTCCGGCATCACCTCCGCTTCCGCAAATTAGTGTGGCCCCGGTGATCAGCGAGCGAATCACAGAGTGGGACGAATATACGGGCCGTTTGCAAGCGCCGGTCACTGTGGCGCTCAAGCCGCGCGTGTCGGGTTATGTCACGGAAGTGGCTTACCGGGAAGGCGATTTGGTACAGCAGGGCGATGTGCTGTTCAGCATTGATGATCGGCTGTTCCGTGCGGAAGTCGAGCGGCTGGAAGCGCAGCAGGTCAGTCTGCAGAGTCAACTGAAGCTGGCTGAAAGCGAGTTCGTTCGCGCGAAGCGGCTGAACGCGACCAAAGCCATTTCAGCCGATGTCTATGACAATCGGCAGGCCGCACTCCAGCAGGCCAGCGCAGAGCTGGATGCACTCAAAGCATCGCTCAAACATGCCCGTCTGCAACTGTCATTTACCGAGGTGGTGTCTCCAATCGATGGCCGGGTGTCCCATGCGCAGGTGACGCAGGGAAATTATGTCACCAGCGGTCAGAGTGAACTGACGACCATTGTGTCGACCGAGCAGATGTACGCCTGGTTCGACGTCGACGAACAAACCTACCTGAATTATGTCCGCAATCACCTGCTGCGTGTGTCTGATCACGGTGAATCCAGCCCGGTGATGATGGCCTTGTCTGGCGATGTCGGATTTTCATATCAGGGCCATATCGATTTTGTAAATAACACCGTGAATCAGCAGACCGGTTCCATCCGGATGCGGGCGACGTTTGAGAATGAAGCGCAGATGCTGATGCCCGGCCTCTTTGCCCGTTTACGTCTGGTGGCGAGCAAACCCTATGACGCCATTCTGATTGATGAAAAAGCGGTGGGTACGGATCTGAACCGCAAGTATGTCCTCAAACTGAATGACGCCAATGTGGTGACTTATCAGCCCGTGACACTGGGTGAGAAAGTTGCCGGATTACGCGTGGTGCAGTCCGGTTTAACAGCAGCCGACAGAATCGTGGTCAGCGGCTTGCAGAAGATCCGGCCCAGTATGCAGGTGTCGCCAAAAATCGTTGAGATGGCGACGACCGAACAACTGGCGGATATCCACCGTCTTCAGCAATGGGGCACGGAAGAAAGCTATGTGGAAGAAAACTATGTGGAAAACAGCTATATGGAAAACAGCCATGTGCTGACCGCCCGCCAACCGACCGACGCACAGTAATCAGGACGCTTCTATGTTTTCACAATATTTTATTCGCAGACCTGTCTTTGCCTCGGTGCTGTCGCTGCTGTTTGTGATTGTCGGCAGTATTGCGGTCTGGCAGTTGCCGGTGACTGAATATCCGGAAGTGGTGCCGCCGACCGTGGTCGTGACGGCAAAATATCCCGGTGCGAATCCAGATGTCATTGCCCAGACCGTGGCCTCGCCGCTGGAGCAGGAAATCAATGGCGTGGAGAACATGCTCTACATGTCGTCGCAGTCCACTGCCGACGGCATGATGACGCTGACCATTACTTTTGCCATCGGCACCGATGTCGATCTGGCGGTATCTCAGGTGCAAAGCCGGGTTGACCGAGCGTTGCCACGCTTGCCGCAGCAGGTACAGCGGCTGGGCGTGGTGACGGAAAAGTCATCGCCAAACCTGACCATGGTGGTGCATCTGTTTTCGCCGGATGATCGCTACGACATGCTCTATCTGTCTAACTTTGCCAATCTCAAAGTGAAAGATGAACTGGCGAAAGTCAGTGGTGTGGGTTCTGTCCGGTCGTTTGGTGCGGGCAACTTCAGTATGCGGGTCTGGCTGGATCCGAATCAGGTCGCTGCGCTGCATCTGACTCCGGCGGATATCGCGGAAGCGATTCGTCAGCAGAACCAGCAGGCTGTGGCGGGCAGTCTGGGTACGCAACCGGCCACCCACTCGGATTATCAGTTGCTGATCAATGTGAAAGGGCGGTTGTCGACGGTCGAGGAATTTGAAAACATCATCATCCGCGTGGGTGAGCAGGGTGAAATCAGCCGTCTGAAAGATGTGGCGCGGATTGAGCTGGGTGCGGATTCTTACGCGCTGCGCTCTACGCTGGACAATCAGGATGCCGCAGCCATTGGTATTTTCCAGGCCGCGGGTTCGAATGCGATTCAGATCTCCAATGATGTCCGTGAGACGATGGCGCGTCTGGCGGAAGATTTCCCGGAAGGCGTGTCTTACGAAATCGCCTACGATCCGACGGTCTTTGTGCGTGGCTCGATTGAAGCGGTGATTCAGACCCTGCTGGAAGCGGTGCTTCTGGTGGTTGCCGTGGTGGTGCTGTTCCTGCAAACCTGGCGGGCGTCGATTATTCCGCTGGTGGCGGTGCCTGTCTCACTGATTGGTACCTTCGCCTTTATGCTGCTGATGGGATTCTCTCTCAATGCACTGTCACTTTTTGGTCTGGTGCTGGCAATCGGCATCGTGGTTGACGATGCCATCGTGGTAGTGGAAAACGTCGAGCGGAACATCAGCGAAGGTTTGTCTCCGGTTGATGCCACGGTGAAAGCCATGCGCGAAGTGACCGGGCCGATTGTTGCGACCACGCTGGTGCTGGCGGCGGTATTTATTCCGACGGCATTTATGACCGGACTGACCGGCCAGTTTTACAAGCAGTTTGCGCTGACGATTACCATTTCGACTTTTATTTCCGCAATCAATTCCCTGACGCTGAGCCCGGCATTATCCGCGCTGTTGCTGAAAGGGCACGATGCCCCGAAAGACTGGCTGACCCGCGGCATGGACCGTCTGTTTGGCCGCTGGCTGTTCCACCCGTTTAACCGCTTCTTCGGTGCCTTGTCGAATGGTTATGGTGTGGTGGTGCGTAAAGTGATTCGTGCCGGTGCAATCGCCGCTGTGGCTTATGTGGCCTTACTCGGCTTGACGGGCTATCAGTTTGCCACCACGCCGACCGGCTATATTCCGGCGCAGGACAAGCAGTATCTGATTGCTTTTGCTCAGTTGCCGAATGCGGCCTCGCTGGATCGCACCGATGCGGTGCTGGAAAAAATGTCTGATCTGGCGCAGGCGCAGGCAGGGGTGACGAATACGCTGGGCTTCCCCGGACTGAGTATTAACGGATTTACCAATGCATCCAACAGCGGCATTGTGTTTGTGATGCTGGATGATTTCGACCAGCGTCAGGATCCGACTGCCAGCGCACATGCGATCGCTGCCCGGCTGAATCAACAATATGCCGGCATTGAAGAAGCCTTTGTCGCGGTCTTCCCGCCACCGCCTGTGATGGGCCTGGGCACGATTGGCGGCTTCCGGTTGCAGATTGAAGACAGAAACGGGCTGGGTTTTGAGGCTTTGCATCAGGCCACCATGGCGGTGATGCAAAAGGCGGCGGCGACACCAGAACTGGCTGGGGTTTTCTCCGGGTATCAGGTGAACGTGCCGCAGTTGGATATCGAAGTCGACAGAACCAAAGCGATGCAGCAGGGCGTGAATCTGGATATGCTTTTCCAGACGCTTCAGGGCTATCTGAGTTCGACGTATGTCAATGATTTGAATCTGTTTGGCCGGACGTATCAGGTCAATATGCAGGCCGATCAGGCGTATCGTCAGGATGCGGCGCAGGTCGGGCAGATCAAAGTCCGGAATGCGCAGGGCGACATGGTGCCGATTGATTCTTTCATCCATGTGAAAGATACCGCCGGGCCGGACCGCGTGATGCATTACAACGGCTTTATGACGGCAGAGATCAATGGCGGCCCGGCACCGGGTTACAGCTCGGGTGAGGCTCAGGCAGCCATTGAGAAAATTCTGGCTGAAACCCTGCCGCGGGGGATGGATTACGAGTGGACCGAACTGACCTATCAGCAGATGATCACCGGAGACAGCAATCTCTATGTGTATCCGCTGGTGATCCTGCTGGTGTTTATGGTACTGGCCGCTCAGTATGAAAGTGTCCGCTTGCCGATGGCGATTATTCTGATTATTCCGCTGACCCTGCTTTCCGCGCTCAGTGGCGTGGTGCTTTACGGCGGCGATAACAACATCCTGACGCAAATCGGCTTTATCGTGCTGGTCGGGCTGGCGACCAAGAATGCCATTCTGATCGTCGAATTTGCCAAAGAGTTGCAGGATCAGGGGTACTCGGTGAAAGACGCGATTCTGGAAGCCAGCCGGTTGCGGTTACGTCCCATTCTGATGACTTCGATTGCCTTCATCATGGGTGTGGCACCACTGGTGTATTCAACCGGCGCGGGTGCCGAGATGCGTCAGGCGATGGGTGTGGCGGTGTTCTCCGGCATGATTGGGGTGACCGTGTTCGGACTCTTGCTGACCCCGCTGTTTTATTACCTGCTGGCGAAGCGCGGACAGACACAGACAGATGCAGCAACAGAATCCGCCGAATTGGAAACGGTTCAAGAGGCGATCGGATGAATGACTGGCAGGAACCACTCCTCGGCATCCTGGTGTATTGTGTGGTCAGTCTGACGACGGTGATTCAGTGTGCGCTGTCTCCTGAGCGGCTGTTTCAGATTGTTGAGGCTGCTCCGGCGGTGCAATCGCAGAATGACGGTGTCTGGACCCAGCTCTTTGATACGACAGCATTAGCGCAGCTGTCGGTTTCTGACATCCCGGAGCAGGCTGGGCTGTCCTTGTGGCTACGGGCGGATGCCGGAGCGCGTTGTCCGGGGAATGCCAGCGGACAAGGGGGGCCATGTCTGAGAGCTGTCCAAGAAACAATAGGGCGCAGAAACACGGTCTTCTGACACAAACAGAGAACAGGCCACACGACTGAACCTTTAAATGCAGTGTGTGGCCTGATTTCTATGTCCTGTGCATGGCTTCGAACCGAGCCATCACAAAGGCCACCAATAAACGCACTCGCATGGGGAGATGATCCCGGTCGCGATAGAGCATAAACAGAGTTCTGGGTTTACTTTGCCAGTCGGGTAACACCCGACTGAGTTCACCCTGCTCAATCATGGGAAGGGCAAAATAATCCGGAATATAGCCGATGCCCAATCCTGCCTGTATTGCATGGGTCAGCATCCGGATTTCATCGACTTCTAAGCGTAGGCCGAGCACGGGCTGGTAATCATAGGCTTTGCCGGTTTCAGCGTGCAGCAGTTGCCAGGTTGACATCGGGTGGCAGACAATCGACGGATGATCGCTCAGCATGTCGGGCTGGGTGATGGCTTGCACCGGGTAATCCGGATGTGCGCAAACAATGAAATGGATATCCTTCAGTGGCCGGGCAATCCAGTTCTCGACCACAGGGGTGCCCACCCGAAAGACCACATCCATGGCTTGCGCTTCAATGTCGATTAACGTATTCGAAAACTGCAGATCGAGCTGAATTTCCGGATATTGCAGCAGGAAGTCGAAAAAGATTTCACGCAGAAACTGTGAACCGGCATTAATCGGTGCACTGATTCGGATCTTCCCTTTGGGTTCATGTTTATCCCGGTGCAGATCTTCCCCGATATCACTCAACTCATCAAATAAGGCGCTGGAACGCTCAAAGTACTGCTGGCCGGTGTGCGTCAGCGAAACGCGGTGAGCATCCCGGTTCAACAGCCGCAGTTGAAGATCAGTTTCCAGTTGTCGGATTCGTCGGCTGAGGGTGGATAAGGGCATGCCGAGGTTTTCTGCGGCAAGTTTGAAGCTGCCAAGTTCTGCCACCGTACAAAAACAACGCAGATCGTCGAGAGAATAGTTAGATTTCATTTTTGGGATTTACTGTCTTAGTATTGCCTGTTTATCCATATAGTGAAACTAATAGACTAGCGATTATCTTCTGACAAGTCATCTGGAGAAACGATGAATTCATCTTCAACACTGAAAGCAGTGGTCCTGCTCATTATCTGCACCTTCTTTTGGGGCAGCTGCTTCCCGATTGGCAAAAACGCACTGAATGAAGTGCATGCGCTCACTTTGGTCTTCTGGCGTTTCGCTATCGCGGCTGCCTGCTTGGCACTGTACATTCTGGTCATGGGGGCGGAGCGGTTTGTGTTAACCGCCAGGCAATGGCTCTGGGTTGTCGCTGTCAGCGCTGTAGGGGTCGGTGGTCTGAACCTCGGACTCTTTACCGGGCTTGAACATACGGCGGCAACCAACGGTTCGCTGATTATGGCGCTCAGTCCGCTGACGACTGCACTGATTGCCTGTGTCGCGATGCGCACGTTGCCGACGTGGCTGCAATGTCTCAGTCTTGTGGTCAGTTTATCTGGTGTGCTGGTGGTGATCACCAACGGTCATTTGGACGCGCTGCTCAAGATGGAATTCAATCAGGGCGATAAAATGATCTTCTGCGGTATGTTTGCCTGGAGCTTTTACACTTACTGCAGTCAGGGCATCAGCCGCTGGATGCCGGTCATCCCATACACATTTGTCGGCATGCTCAGTGGCGCGACCGTGATCGGGCTGATGTGTCTGGCAACACCGGAAGTCCGCCCGTTTGCAGAGCTGTTCGGCAGTTCTTCCATCGGGATGATGGAGGTGGTGTACATTGGTGTCTTTGGCACGGTGGCCGGTTATCTGTTATGGCTGAATGGTGTCCGGGCACTGGGTTCACCGACGGCTGCACTCTTCTTCAATTTCGTTCCGGTTTTTGCGGTGCTGACTGCCTACATGATGGGGCAGACCGTGACGCTGCTTCAGCTGGTTGGTATTGCGATTGTGATTCTGGGGCTGCTGCTGCCTAGGTTGCTAACGTTCCGGAAAGTCGCCCGAGCCGTTTGAGTCCAGCAATGCGGTGTCTGGTTTTTAACCGTGCCCGATGGATTCCCGTCTGTGCGGGAATGAAGTTAAGCTGTTGAATTAAATAATATAAATCCCGGTTATCCCGTCGTCCCCGCGAAGGCGGGAATCCAGTGACTTTTGAGGAAGAACGACACGGAAAATGAGGAGAAAAATGATTCTGGTAGATTACTTTCATCTCGTGCCCGATGGATTCCCGACTGCGCGGGAATGACAGTAAGTCGTTGATTTGTATGGTATCAATCCCGATTGTTCCGTCGTCCCCGCGAAGGCGGGGACCCAGTGACGTTCAAGAAAAGAAAACGAGCACGCGCCAAGAGGAAAACCTTTAATGGATATGTCGCTTTTCAATCGTGCCCAATGGATTCCTGTCTGCGCGGGAATGTCGATAAGCTGTTGATTTGTATGGTATCGATCCTGATTATTTCGTCGTCTCCGCGAAGGTGGGGACCCAGTGACGTTCAAGAAAAGAAACGAGCACGGCGCCAAGAGGAAAACCTTTCATGGATATGTCGCTTTTCAACCGTGCCCGATGGATTCCCGCCCGCGCGGGAATGACGTTAAGTTGTTGAATTTAATGATATAAATCCCGATTATTCCGTCGTCCCCGCGAAGGCGGGGACCCAGTGACTTTTGAGGAAGAACGACACGGAAAATGAGGGGAAAAATGATTCTGGCAGATTACTTTCATCTCGTGCCCGATGGATTCCCGCCTGCGCGGGAATGAGATTAAGTTGTTGAATTTAATGGTATAAATCCCGATTATTCCGTCGTCCCCGCGAAGGCGGGGACCCAGTGACTTTTGAGGAAGAACGACACGGAAAATGAGGGGAAAAATGATTCTGGCAGATTACTTTCATCTCGTGCCCGATGGATTCCCGCCTGCGCGGGAATGACGGTAAGATATTGATTTTTTGATAAAATAATTCCAATTTTCGTAGGGCTTGTATGGGGAGGCTCAGCGCTCCGATGGAAATAGCCTCTCAATCAAAGCCCCGCCAGCAACTCATACGATCGCAGCTTTTTCTCCTGATCAAAGATCAGGGCATTGGCCATGATCTCATTGGCCTGGGTGCGCTCGACCAGATCCAGCAGACGCCTGCGTACGGTTTCGGGATCACCGTGGATTGACTCCCGTAACTGTTTTTCAATCTGTTGTTTTTCATGGGGTAGCCACAGAGATTCCATGCTCCACACCGGTGGCGGGATCTTGCCCTGAACCCCGCGGATCATATTGAGGAATTTCTGCTTCTCGGTGGTTCCCAGATACTGTGCTTCTTCATTCGTTTCGGCCACGATCACGTTCACCCCAATCATCACATAGGGTTGCTCCAGTTGCTCTGAAGGCTGGAAATGATCGCGGTAGATTTGGATCGCGCTCATCATCGCATCCGGTGCAAAGTGAGAAGCGAAAGCAAATGGCAGCCCTTTGATGCCGGCCAGACGGGCGCTGTAAGTGCTGGAGCCAAGCAGCCAGAGCGGGATTTCGGAATTGGCGCCGGGACATGCTTTCACTGGTTGGTTGGGCGAGATCGGACCCATGAAAAATTGCAGTTCTTCTAACAGTTCATCAAAGTTTGGATCCATGTGTTCCGGGTCACGTCTCAGCGCATGCATGGTGGGGTAGTCGGTCCCCGGCGCACGACCCAGACCCAAGTCAATCCGGCCCGGGTACAGGGCTTCCAGCGTGCCGAATTGCTCGGCAATCACCAGCGGCGCATGGTTGGGCAGCATGATCCCGCCAGAACCCAGACGAATCGACGATGTTTTGGCACCAATATGACTGATCAATACTGATGTCGCAGCACTGGCGATATCTGGCATGTTGTGATGTTCAGCCAGCCAGAACCGTTTGTAACCCCATTGTTCAGCATGCTGTGCTAATGAGACGGAACGCGCATAAGTTGTTGAGAAGTCGGCACCTTCGACAACAGGCGCTAAATCAAGAATTGAGCGTGGCGGTAGTGTCATGGACCCTTCTTTCTGATGAATGATGTATGAATCTCAGACTATGCCCGTTTATTTGAAACGGGTAAACGGTCAGAATATTGCTTTGAAGGTCTCTTGCGTGGCGCTTGATCGAAATAGTGAAAAGCAGCTGAATGAAAGATTATCGGAAAAGAAAACAGGTGCAAATAAATCAATTGATTGCACCTGTCCAGTTCAACAGTATTTCAGTAAATCACCGGTGATTTATGCGGGTTTGTTTTTATTGACCTTTAATTTCAACTGATTGCCAGAAAATTCATTTGAATAATAAGGCCAGATATAAGGCCCGCCTGAACCCTCATTCAAATCCTGATGGATCACTTCCCAGCCACCCATGGTTGGCGGAGTGCTTTCTTCAAGTACCATAAACATCAGGCTGGTAACCGGTTGTTTGTTGGGTTCACCTTTTTTCCAGTACATATAAATATATTTACCACCCGCACCTGCATTCAAATCATCTGGAGACCACTCCCAGCCCGGCATGCTGTTATCTTGCTTGGTATCATAAGCTTTGAATGTCACGGATGTAATCGGGGTGCTGGTCTGATCGTCTTTCTGGAAACCAACATAAATATACTTCCCACCCACACCAGAGTTCAGATCAACAGAGTAGAATTCCCAGCCGCGCTCATACAATGGGCCTCGAGTATCAACAGATTGGATTGTTAAGTTGGTAAGTGCTTGAGTCATCATAATCTCCTTATCCTTAGATTGTCATTCAGATAGAAACCACGTTGATGTTTCAGGTGAATAAAAACTATTGCCAGAACTCCACTTCATTGGCGTGCTTAACAGAATGAATGGTCTGTTTGCTGGAGTTATTCTGACTATAGACGTCTTAAAATAAAATTCAGGAGATATTTTTTTTCGGGAATTGTCTTTTGATGCTTTTTTGTTTTTCATCTAACAGTTACTGGGTTTTTTGTTATTTAAAGTCTTTGTTTTTCCACTGTGTATCAACTTAAGTTCAGGTCTGTTTGAATAAACTCAATCAATAATTTCAATTGTTTTTGCGGTTGAGATCACCTTAAAAATTGGTGTCAGAATTGTTACCGAAATCAGGCTGACTCAAGACGCCTTTGCATGGCTTCATGAGACAACCTCAGTGTGAATTGAGTCGTGCGCCTGTTCGAAAACTTTAAGTTCAGGGCTTGCCTTCGTTTTCATGATTCGAACGCTCAAACGCCATTTCTTCTTTGATGCGTTCTTCAAATTGCAGGAAGAGTTTGAGGTAGTTATTGTCGAAGCGCTCACCGCCACCGGATTCGCCCAGCCACGCGGCATAAAGGCTGGCTGACAGTTCTTCGGTTACCCGCTTGTAAGCCAGTTTCTGCTGTTGTGCCAGCCGGGGCGGATAGCCCAGTTCCCGCAGGGCTGCACCCCCAATTTCCAGTGCGGAATGATACGTTTCGGCTTCAATGATATCGGCACCGGCCTGACGGAGCCGGTACATGTGTCCCCGGTCATAGGCCCGGACTAACACTTTGACTTTGGGGTAGCTGTGTTTGATGTATTTCACCAGATTGATGCTGCTTTCCGGGTTATCCATGGCAATCACGACCATGGCCGCTTGTTCAATCCCGGCGGTGTGGAGCAGATCGGGGCGGGTTGCATCGCCGAAATAAGCCTGGGTGTTGATACGCCGCATGGTATCGACAATAGAGGACTGATGATCCAGTACGACGGTTTTGACGCCATTGGCAATTAACAGGCGGTTGACGATCTGACCAAAACGGCCGATCCCGGCAATGATGACCGTCCCTTGTTCATCAATCTGATCGGCTTCGCGCTCATTGGAGGATTGCTCGAAACGCGGCAGGATCACTTTGTCGAATAAAATAAACAGCCCCGGTGTCAGCATCATCGACAGGGCAACCACCAGCGACAGGATTTGGGCTAAACCGGTGGGCAGGACATGGTTTTGGACGGTAAAACTGATCAGCACAAAACCGAATTCACCGGCCTGCGCCAGACTCAGAGTAAACAGCCAGCGGTTGCTGTTTCGGATGCGGAAGATGAAAGCCAGTCCATAAAGCACAAAGGCTTTTAAAGCGATGACCCCTAGCGTCAGGCCAATCACCGTGAAGAATTCGTCAAACAGAATGTCAAAGTTGATGCCAGCACCGACCGTGATAAAAAAAAGTCCAAGCAGCAGCCCCTTGAAGGGATCGATATTGGATTCAAGCTCATGCCGGAATTCACTGTTGGCAAGAACCACGCCTGCCAGAAAGGTGCCCAGGGCCGGAGAGAGTCCCACCAGACTCATTAAAATTGCGACACCTAGAACCAGCATCAGAGCCGTGGCTGTGAAAATTTCGCGCAAGCCAGAATTCGCCACAAAACGGAACAAGGGTCTGCTGAGATAATGGCCGCCGATAACCACAAAGGCGATGGAGGCTGTAATCACCAAACCATAAGCCCAACCGGGCAAGCCCGCGACAAGACTCAGTTCTTCATGATGATCTGCGGCGGCGGCCGTTGCAGCCTGCGCTTGTTCAATCAGTTCCGGCAGTGCCAGTAAGGGCAACAGCGCTAGCATGGGAATGACGGCAATATCCTGGAACAGCAATACGGAAAAGGCATTTTTTCCGCCTTCTGTTTTGCCGAGTCCCTTTTCATTAAAGGTTTGCAGAACGATGGCGGTTGAAGACATGGCAAGGATCAGCCCGATTGCCAGCGCCAGTGACCAGGGTAGGTGAAACAGCATGCCAAGTCCCGTAAAGGCGAGAGCAGTGAGACCGATTTGCAAACCACCGAGACCGATTAATCGGTGACGCATGGCCCAGAGCGATTTCGGCTCCAGCTCCAGACCGACCAGAAACAGCATAATGACGACACCGAATTCAGCGAAATGCTGAATGGTGGTGGTTTCTTCACCGACGAGGCCAACCATGGGACCAATGACAATACCGGCGATCAGGTAGCCGAGTACAGACCCTAACCCAAAACGCTGTGCAAGCGGCACAGCGATGACGGCAGCAATCAGATAAATAAAGGCATAGATCAGGTATTCCGTCATGTTTTTTCCTTGAACAGCAGCGATGTCGGCAACTCAGTGTCATCCGGTGGAGGTCCACTGTCTGATCGTTCAGCGGCACCAAAGACAAGCGATTCTCTTGAGTGTAGAACAGATAATTTAAGTCTTTTTTGCATACAGGGCTATGACAAATAAAGATGTTTTCAGCAAGAAATGTTGTCTTGGTTCCATGGCGATTTGAAATCGATTTCTCTGCATTCAAGACTTTTGTTTCGGGGGAAAATTTCGGGGTAACTGTCCGTTGTTCAGCGTTGAACACGGCAGGCAAATCATTGGGGCAATCAGTCGTCGACGCGCATCAAATTATATCTGAAATAAAGAGGGCGAGATTCGTTGAAAAAGGCATGAAATCAGACATTTTTATGGCCTCATCAATGCTGTCGATGAGGCTATTGATAACAGTGATTTGACGCGACAATCCGAGTCTCTAAAATGATAAATAAATCGATAACACCTGATGTTGTTTTCAATCAATATTTCATCATTTGTTGATGGAAGGAGTTGCTGAGATGAAACTATCTGTGGTTCATACCGAACATTCTGAAGAGATAAAAAACACGCAGAATCAATCAGAACATGGCTGGAAACGCTGGTTCTGGATGGCTTACCTGTGGGCGGGCAGTGTGCTGGCTTTAGCCTTAATCGCCAGCTTGATTCGGATATTCATGATGGCTGCCGGCATGAAAATGCATTGATGGTGCTGAGTTGAAATCAGATTTGATTTGCAACCCGCCTGAATCAGGATATCGATACTGTTTTCGATGGAAAGGATATTATCCATATCTTGATTTCTTTTATTCAGCCTGTTCATGTTCATTGCCAGTCAGATAAAAATAAATGGATCTGACGGGTGATTTGACCGGACAAATTTGATTTCTCTTTTCGGCATCACGAAAGAGAAAAGGAGGGGGCCGTGAGTACACCTCATTTATTTCAGACGCTGGATCAAATCGTGTCAGTGGCCCAGTTTGAAGATACATGGCAGCGCCAATTTTATTACCTGCGTTTGTCTGTGACGGATGTGTGTAATTTTCGGTGCACGTATTGTTTACCGGATGGTTACCGGCCAGGTCACGGCAATCACAAAAGCTTTCTGACGCTGGATGAAATTCGTCGGGTGACTCGGGCGTTTGCCATGGCCGGGACAGATAAAGTGCGCCTGACCGGCGGTGAACCTTCGTTGCGCCGCGATTTTATCGACATTATTGCCGCGGTCCGTGAAAACGAATCTATCCGACAACTGGCGATGACCACCAATGGTTACCGGATGGCCCGGGATGTTGCGGCCTGGCGGAAAGCGGGTCTGACATCCATTAACGTCAGTCTCGACAGTCTTGATGCCCGCCAGTTTTATGCGATTACCGGGCAGGACAAATTTCATCAGGTCATGGCTGGCATTGATGCAGCGTTTGATGCCGGGTTTGAAAAGGTCAAAGTGAATACCGTGCTGATGCGGGATATGAACCACCATCAACTGAAAACGTTTTTAGACTGGATACGTCCCCGCCCGATTCAGTTACGTTTTATTGAGCTGATGGAAACCGGTGATGGCGGTGATCTGTTTCGCAGGCACCATGTTTCCGGGGACGTCATTCGTCGCCAGCTCATCGAGATGGGATGGCAGTTGCAGCCGCGTGGTCGCAGCGATGGTCCGGCGCAGGTGTTTTCGCATCCGGATTATGCCGGAGAGATCGGTCTGATCATGCCTTATGACACTCACTTTTGCGCCAATTGCAACCGACTGCGGGTCTCGGCGGAGGGTAACCTGCATCTGTGTCTGTTTGGTGATCACGGTGTTCCCCTTCGCGATTTACTGGCGTCTGATGACCAGTTGCCTGAATTACAGGCGCGTATCGCCAGCAGCCTCGGGCAGAAAAAACAAACGCACTTTTTACATCAGGGCAAGACAGGGATCACGCAGAACTTGTCGTTTATTGGCGGCTGACAGGAGGCAACCATGGGCAAAACAGAATCTTCATTCATACCCGTCTGTGTGGCAGTACTGACGGTGTCGGATCACCGGGATAGCAGTAATAACACGTCCGGTGATTATTTCCGGCAGGTCAGTCGCGAAGCTGGTCATCAGGTGGTTGAATCATATATTGTCCCGGATAACAAATATGCGATTCGTGAAATCGTGTCGCGTTGGATCGCCGGAAAGACAGTGCAGGTGGTGCTGGTGAATGGCGGTACAGGGTTCAACGCAAAAAATTCGACGCCGGAAGCGCTGCAACCTTTGTTTGACCGGGACATTGAGGGGTTCGGAGAAGCGTTTCGTCGCCTGTCCTGGGATGATATTGGTACCAGTACTTTGCAGTCTCGCGCGCTGGCTGGCATGGCCAATGGAACGCTGATTTTTGCTATGCCGGGTTCAACCGGTGCCTGCCGTCTGGCATGGGAGCAACTGATTGCCCCGCAATTGGATGCCCGGACGCGTCCCTGTCAGTTTGTCCCGCATCTGAAGCCAGTGGCGTGATGAAACCGCGGATAAGCTTCAGACCGTTGTGTGATTTGGAGAGATGATGATTCACGTTTTATTTTTTGCGCAGGTCCGGGAACTGACGGGATGTGATGTGTTACAACTGGAAGCAAACTACGACAGCGTTGAACAACTGAGGGCAGCGCTGGCTGAACGGGGCGACCGCTGGGCGCTGGCGCTGGAGAAGGGCAAGCTGCTGGCGGCGGTGAATCAAACCATGGTGCCGCTTGATTACCTGCTGAAATCCGGGGATGAAGTGGCTCTATTCCCACCGGTGACCGGAGGCTGAGATGCAAAAATGAATCCGGGTCAGTCCAGAACCTGTTGATATCCGGACAGAACAGGACTGAATCACCTTCCGAACTCTCACTTTTTGGAAAATACGCACATCATTTTCCCGGCGCCTTGTTTGCACTGACAGGCGCCGATTTTTTTGTTTCTCCATTTTTCATCACCCATGATGGATCCACACTTTTGGTTCATCTGTCTCTGCTTTATTTCAGCGTTAGCATTGATGTCTGGCCGGGTGCACAGCCTTGACGTCAGCCAGCACCGTACCTATACCCAATAAACATCTTCATCGTGAGGTTCGTATTCTGGCGAGCCGGTTTCTGATTCACCCGTCGTTTTTGAGGTGATTGGCGGGTAAGGAGAGCACATGGTCAAACAACGGAAAGTCCCGGGTGTGAAAAACTATCAAGCGCCGGCAGGCGGATGGGGGGCGCTGAAAGCCACGGCGATTGCTGTGAGACAGCAAATGGATACCGTGAAAGCCCCGATGACACTTTTACGGACCAATCAGCCGGATGGCTTTGATTGTCCGGGGTGCGCATGGCCGGACAAGGAACATAAATCCACCTTTCAATTTTGTGAAAACGGCGCTAAAGCCGTGACCTGGGAAGCCACCAACAAGCGGGTCACACCTGAGTATTTTGCTGAACATACCGTATCCACCTTGCTGACCTACAGCGATTTCGAACTCGAAGATCTGGGTCGGCTGACCCATCCGCTTGCTTATGACGCTGCGACAGATACGTACCAACCTGTTGAGTGGACTGATGCTTTTCAGCGCATTGGTGAGATTTTGCGTCAGCTGTCGCCTCAGCAAGTTGAGTTCTACACCTCTGGCCGGGCCTCGAATGAAGCGGCTTATCTCTATCAGCTGTTTGCCCGCGAATACGGAACCAATAATTTTCCGGACTGTTCCAATATGTGTCACGAACCGACGAGTGTCGGTTTGCCGCGTTCTATCGGCATCGGGAAAGGCACGGTGTCACTGGCTGATTTTGACGACTGTGAGCTGATCATTGCTATTGGGCATAATCCAGGAACCAACCACCCGAGAATGATGGGAACCTTACATGAAGCCTCGCGCCGGGGCGTACCGATCATTGTTTTTAACCCGCTCAGAGAAAGGGCACTGGAACGGTTTGCCGACCCTCAGAACATGGTGGAAATGGCAACTTACCGCTCAACGCGAATTGCATCGTCTTACTTTCAGGTTCGGGCCGGAGGCGATGCGGCTGCGCTGAAAGGTATCATGAAAGCCTTGCTGGAAATGGAAACGGCCTCAGATGATGTGCTGGATAAAGATTTTATCCAGGAGCATACCAACGGGTTTGATGCACTGGCTGAGGACCTGAAGAAGACAGCATGGGCAGAGATCGAAACAATCAGTGGACTTGCCCGTGATGACTTAGCGATGGTTGCAGCGACTTACGCTAAATCAAATGCGACTATTGTCAGTTACGGCATGGGGGTGACGCAGCATAATACGGGAACTGCCAATGTCCGGCTGATTTGTGATTTGCTGATGCTTCGGGGGAATTTTGGCAAACCGGGTGCCGGGATTTGTCCGCTGCGCGGCCACTCGAATGTGCAGGGGAACCGGACGGTGGGGATTACGGAAAAACCTTCCGCTGATTTTTTACAACGCCTTGAAAACACCTTTGGCTTCAAGCCGCCAGCAATACAGGGTCATGACGCTGTACAGGCTATGCAGGCCATCGTGGCGCAATCTTCAAAAGCTTTGATTTGTCTGGGGGGAAACCTGATCGTTGCCTTACCGGATCCAGCGCAATGTTTTCCTGCGATGCGCAATATGGAACTCTGTGTGCATATCGGCACCAAACTGAACCGGACACACTTGCTGGTAGGGAAAGAAACCTTCCTGTTTCCCTGTCTGGGGCGGACTGAGCTGGATGAACAGGAAAACGGTCCACAGTCTGTCACGGTGGAAGATTCGATGTCGATGGTTCATGCATCTGCGGGCAAGCTGAAGCCAGCCTCGGAGCAGCTTCGCTCTGAAATTGCGATTGTTGCGGGGATGGCTCAGGCAACGCTGCCGGACAGCAAAGTACCGTGGCAGTCGTTGACCGCTGACTATAACCAGATCCGTGATCTCATTGAACAAACAGTGCCGGGCTTTGAGAACTTCAATGAACGGATTCGTCAGCCGGGTGGTTTCAGGCTGCCTTTGCCGCCGACAGAGCGCATCTGGAACACACCGTCAGGTAAAGCAGAATTTTATGTCTTTGAGGGACTGCTGGAAGATAAACAGGTTCAAACAAGCGATGTTCTGCGGCTCATCACGATTCGAAGTCATGATCAGTACAACACCACAATTTATTCGCTGGATGACCGATACCGCGGGGTATTTGGTCGCCGTGATGTGGTTTTCATGCACCCGGACGATCTTGTCAGTCGCGGGCTGTCACATGGTGATATGGTCGATCTTGAAACCATCACACAGGGCAAACCGATGGTTTATCAGGGGCTGACTGCCATCGAATATCAAATTTCAGCCGGATCGGTTGCTGCGTATTACCCGGAAGCTAACCGGCTGGTGCCATTGGACTATATCGATGAAGAGTGCGGTACGCCGTCGTACAAGTCTGTACCGGTCAGAGTGCGGAAATCGGCGTTATCATGATCGAGCATGTGCCAGCGTAGCGGGGCGAAGCTGGCACGTGAAGCGCTGTAATTGTTAGTCTGTGACGGTCAGTAATAGCGGCGGAACATGACATTGAACTGAGCTTCGTGCAGTTCCCCCATGTCGGCATACTGGGCGCTCAGATCGATCGCGGTGTCTTCAAGGCCCAGATAAGTCAGAGTGGCCGAGGCCTTATGCTTAAAGTCGCTGTCTGCATACTGATTCCAGACCGTATTGGCTGAAAGCGAGACCTTCACATCATGTCTGAAATAGCTAAACAGACCGGTGTCGATGGCGAAGGCACCCCAGACTTTGTCTGTGCTGGCCGACAGCTCAGTATCGACCGTGGCATAGACCTGCACTGCGTTATTGACCGTATGGCTCAGGCCGAGTCCGCCGGAAACAAACAATCGCTTGTTATCCCGTTCAGCAAAGTCGGTTCCTCTGTCCCACTGCACAGAAAATTTGCCAGACCAGCCGCCAAATAAGGGGTCATAAGGGAGATAGCTGTTGATGGCGTATAAGGTGAAATTATCCAGATGGAGCGCATCCCGGCTGGCGCTGACGGAGATTTTCATCAGCTCCAGTGAGGATTCACTGAAAGCATTCCGGTTGTCATCTTTGAGCGTGTGCGATGCCGGCAACCAGGTGGCTGTCAGTTCCGGGTCATTCTGTTTATTCCAGCGGGTTCCGATTTGCCATTGTGCATCTTTTTGGCGCTTGAGCGGGTTTTTAAAGTCACTCAGGTCAACGGCCAGAGTGTCAAACGGGTCATCATAGCGGGCCAGCGAACGGGCATTGTCGGTATAAGATGCTTCAGAAATTGCTTCGGTTTCCAGCAGGTACTGATTCAGCGCGCTGGAGAATTCCCAGGTCAGAAATTGCTGTTCGATCGGGCTGTGTTCGTCGATGGCGTTCTCTTCCAGTGCACCGGCACTCAGTTGCTTCACGAGCGACTGCTTTACTTCATCGGTCTGAGAGGCACCATAGGCGCGCAGTCGCCAGTTCAGGGACGGTGTGATGCTGGCCTGTTCGATCATCTGGCTCTGGTTTGCGAGCTGGATTAAATCCAGCGGGCTCAGCCAGTCCCGGCGGTGTGCCATCAAATCCGGATTGCCGATAGCAATCAGGTTCAGCGTGATCGACGCACAATTCTGGTCGTGGAAGTAGTAATCAATCTTGGTTTCTTTCAGTTCCCACAAGTGCAGCTTAATGAGCTGCTTGTCTTTTTCAGTGAGATTTAACTGATATTCGTAGACGTTTCTGCCTTCGATGCCTTTGTAGTGCGCCAGACTTTCCCGGTAAGGGGAGACCATAAAATAGCCCTCCTTTCCGACCACGAGAGACTCAAACATGATCCTGGGCAGGTTAAATCCGGCAACTTCCGTAAAGAAAGACACAGCATGCCCTGGATCCTGCGCATTCTCGCTGAGCTTGATAAAAGCGTGCCCCATAAAGCTGCTGGGACTCAGCAGGTTTTCGGAAGCATAGACCAGGCTGATTGAATTCGCTGAAACGGCATTAAGATAGGTTTGTAATTCTCCGCATGGCGCATAATCTGGCTGAGGAATATGCGAGTAGTTGTCGGCCAGCCACTGCGCCCGGGCTGGAAAACGGCAAATATAATCCTGTGCGTGTTCCGCTTGCGTCAGTTGAGCGATATTTGCATCGATCTCGGCCTCAATATCTGTCGGGTTTGAGGAGAAATAAAATCTGGGGTCCTGAATATTCAGTTGCTCGTCACTGATATGCAGTAGCGTCGCAAAGGTTGAAGAGGCGTACTGAGCTGCATGTGATGTCGACAGATGTGCGGATGACGGATGCGTCGGTGTTTGTGCCATCACTGGCAAACTCAGGGGGATACAAAAAAAAGAAGCCCAAAGGCTTCTTATCATCGAAGATTGAAACAACTGCATTGAACAGATTATTGGCAGTTGATTTGCAGCGTATCCTGGTAACGCCACATTTTTTCAGAAGCGAAGTCTGTGGTTGAACCGAATGCGCCGCCAGACAGAATGTTCACGAAGAATGTTGGCTCAACTTCTTTGTTCAGTGCAACTTGCTGCTGACATTCTGCAGAAGTCACTTTCAGGGTTTTGTCTTTGTTTTCTTTCTTCACAATGATGATGCCTGGTGCAGTTTGCTCAATGCCATCAACTTCAACGGTGAATTTCTTATCAGAAGAAGAAACAACGTTAATACGCTGGTTTTCATCGGTCAGAATGGTAGAACAACCAACAGCAGAAATCGCTGCACCTGCAACAATCAGAGTTTTAATTACGTTCATGATACATCCAATAGTATATAGCTAAGATAAGCTCGCTGATTATACTGTTAATTTTGTAATTGACAATATCCTGACACGTCCACTTCCCTCAAGATAAATCTTCCAACTTTGTTCATTACAAAAATACAATGTTCAAATGTATTTTATTATTCTTATTTTTTGAAGGTTTATGCTCTGTTGGTGTGTCTTTTATTTACTTTTTGAGGGGTAGGTATACTGAATGAAAATAATCATGAAGCTTGAAAAAGGAATCATAAATGTTAATGCGAAGTAAACTGATCGTATTCACTGGCGGCCCTGGCTCGGGTAAAACGTCGGTGATCACTGCATTGAGTCACCTTGGCTATGCCTGCCTTCCAGAAGCAGGCAGGCGTATCATTCGTCAGCAAGTGAAGCAAGTTGGCAGGGCTTTGCCTTGGCAGGATAAACAGGCGTTTCGTGATTTGATGTTTTCAGAAGATGTTCGCCACTTTGAAGCGCAACGCCATTCTGAAGATTTTATTTTTTGTGACCGGGGGGTTATTGATGCGCTGGGTTACTCGATGCTGGAATCGATTGAAACGCCGGAATACATGACTGACGTTACACGGAGTCACGATATTACCCTGTAATTTTCATTTTTCCGCCATGGGAAGCCATTTACAATCAGGACGCGGAAAGAAAACAGGACTTTGCACTGGCACAGCAAACTTATTCAGCGATGGCTAACATCTATCAGATGTTTGGTTACACAGTCGTTGTGGTGCCTAAAACATCGGTTCAGGCTCGGGTAAACTGGATTTTCAGATATTTGAATCAAAGTGGTATTGGGCTCAATAGACATCCTGAATAAGTTTCTTGTGCGTGTTTGAGTTTGTTTCATGTTGAATAGCGACAGGTCGCCTTCTGTACTAAGGTCTTTATTTGTGACGATTGAATTCTTATGTCGTTCAGTTGTTTTTTTAGACCCGGGAGCTTTGGTACGCCTCCGTGGAGCACATTGCTTTCTTCGTGATTGACCACTTTAGAGGAAAAGAAAAGTGAAAAAATTAGCGTTATTGGTCATGTTAGGGCTTTCTGCGACGAACGCTCAGGCTGAGGTGAAAGAAACGATTACTGACATGACAAGAGGGCTCGTCAAGTTTACAAAAGAGATCTCAAGTGGTGTGACTGAGGGTTTCAAAGAAGGCAGAAGTTCCACAGAAAGTGCAGATGGTTCGGTTGTCGTTACCAATGAACAAGAAACCTTGGAATATATTGAAATCGATGTTTTAAGTGTGGCACCTAAACAAGACTCAAATTTAACGGTTGTTGAGATGAGTTTCAGAAACAAACATAACAAACCGGTGAAAATTACCGGACTCAGCGAAGAAGGTGCGCTGCTGACGATTGACAAAGAAGGTTTCTCGCACTCTTTGTCAAGCTGGCAGCAGATTGAATTCACTGTGCCGAACGAAGCTGCGAAAAAATATTCGTTCACCTTCTCCGGTGAAGCTTCCCAAGTCAAACAGGTCAGAGTCTGGCATAAAACATATGAGATGAGTGCAGACGGCGCTTAATTTCTTACAGGTTCTACAGGCAAGCGTGACACGCTTGTGTGCGCTTGCCGAAATATTGGGACAGTCACCCTAAAGAAAATTAGTACTAGGACAGTGGAAAGAATATTGGGACAGTCACCCCAAAGAAAACCTGATTTCAGCGCCTGACGGATACCATGACTCACTGCCTGATGCTCATATCGAATACCGATTTTCATGATTTCTGATTTAAAAGTCAGACTATTTATCTTTGGTCTGATTTTCAGGCGAGCGGGAGCACCGGAATGAAGCATAACGTGTTGGAGGATTTTGGCTGGTGTGAGCGGTTTACGGAATTTGTAAGCCGGTTCGTCGCTGTCGATTCAATTGCGGTAAAACGGATTGAATGGCAGCGGCTGAGCCAATGAGTGTGCCTTTTTCAATTTTTGTACAAATCCTCAACCATGCATGCGTATCTAAACCGAGTCGTTCAAGCATTGGTGGTTGGGTTGATTCAATATGACCGCATTGACCTGTTCGGATTTGCCGTCCAGTCCAGTCAACCAGCTCAAGATAATCCAGCAAGTGGAAAGGGAGCCCATCCGGCATGTCATTTCTTGGATTTCCAGCGAAAGGAAAAAGAGAGGGGGCTGATGCCTCGTCTTTACGAAGCGATTTTATGCGTGTTTTCACCGACGTAAAGTCGGATGTTTCTGGTGTTTCAGAAATACCGGCTCGTACCGGGTTCAAGTCAACGTACGCCATGGCGGCGGCCAATGCTTTTTCATCCAGCAGCGCCTGACTTTTGAAACGTCCTTCCCAAAAGTGGCCGGTGCAGCCGTCTTCGCGATTAGCTTCGTTAGCGATGTATTG
>NZ_JMIB01000006.1 GCF_000695255.1 Photobacterium galatheae
TCAAATTGTTAAAGAACTTTCCGATACGGTCTTGGCTGAATCGCCGTTCTCCGTGTCGGTGATGCGGCATTATAGAGAGTTCGATCGCCTTAGCAAGCACTAAATCATAAAAAAAAACCAACCGAACAGAAAACAAACAAAAGACAGGCTTTCCGTCGAATTTCGTAGCGAACCCAATAAAGATTCATAAAAAAACCTGCTGAATACAGCAGGTTTTCTATCAACACACGCGACAGGTTTATTGGCTGGCAGCAATTTGGTCAGCCGTCGCGGCTAGGACAATAGGCTTTCCAACCTTGAGTTTACCTGACAGGATATCCTGCGCTAACGGATTCTCAATATATTGCTGAATCGCACGTTTCAATGGACGCGCACCATAAACCGGATCAAAACCGGCACTGGCAATCAGATCCAAAGCTGAATCCTCGACCTTCAGTTCAAAACCTTTTTCTTCCAGTCGTTTGCTCAGACGCTGAATCTGAATCCGGGCAATATCTTTAATATGCGTGTCACCCAGTGGGTGGAACACTACGGTCTCATCGACACGGTTAATAAACTCCGGGCGGAAATGATGACCAACCACTTCCATCACAGTCGCTTTGATCCCGTCATAATCCAGTTCACCGAAGTGTTCCTGAATCCGATCCGATCCCAGGTTCGAGGTCATAATGATGACACTATTGCGAAAATCCACCGTTCTGCCTTGCCCATCCGTCAGACGGCCGTCATCCAGAACCTGAAGCAGGATGTTAAACACATCCGGATGCGCCTTTTCCACTTCATCCAGCAGAATCACAGAATAAGGACGGCGACGCACGGCTTCCGTCAGGTAACCCCCTTCTTCATATCCCACGTAACCCGGAGGCGCACCAACCAGTCTCGCAACAGAGTGTTTCTCCATGAACTCAGACATATCAATCCGCACCATGGCATCATCACTGTCGAACATGAAGTTGGCCAGCGCCTTACAAAGTTCGGTTTTGCCCACCCCCGTCGGTCCGAGGAATAAGAAGGAACCAATCGGACGATTTGGATCAGACAACCCCGCACGGCTACGACGAATTGCGTTCGCAACGGAGTTCACGGCTTCATCCTGACCAATAACCCGGGCGTGAAGCGCTTCTTCCATGCGCAGCAATTTATCCCGCTCACCTTCCAGCATCCGCGAGACCGGGATTCCCGTCTGGCGTGAAAGTACTTCGGCAATTTCTGCGTCAGTGACGCGGTTTTTCAGTAGGGTCATTTCCTGCATTTCAGCCTGAGCCGCTAAATCCAGCTGTCTTTCCAGCTCAGGAATTTTGCCGTACTGCAATTCTGACATCCGATTCAGGTCACCAGCCCGCCGGGCGATTTCCATATCGGTACGCGCCTGCTCCAGTTCAGCTTTAATATGCTGAGTTCCTGACAAAGCCGCTTTTTCCGCTTTCCAGACTTCTTCCAACTCCGCGTATTCTTTCTCTTTCGTGTCCAGTTCTTCACTGAGTACTGCCAGACGTTTCTGGCTGGCATCGTCACTTTCTTTCGACAACGCCTGCTGCTCAATTTTCAATTGAATGATACGACGTTCGAGACGGTCCAGCGCTTCTGGCTTGGAGTCAATTTGCATCCGGATACTGGATGCCGCCTCATCAATCAAATCGATCGCTTTATCCGGCAGTTGACGATCAGAGACGTAACGGTGCGACAAGCTCGCCGCAGCCACAATTGCCGGATCGGTAATTTCAACATGATGGTGTAACGCATAGCGCTCTTTCAGGCCACGTAAAATTGCCACGGTATCTTCGACACTCGGCTCTTCCACCAGCACTTTCTGGAAACGACGCTCCAGGGCGGCATCTTTTTCGATAAACTGACGATATTCATCCAGTGTTGTGGCACCAACGCAGTGAAGCTCGCCACGAGCCAATGCTGGTTTCAGCATGTTTCCGGCATCCATGGCACCTTCACCTTTACCGGCACCAACCATGGTATGAAGCTCATCAATAAAGAGAATGACACTGCCCTCTTCCTGCGCCAGTTCATTGAGCACAGCTTTCAGGCGTTCTTCAAACTCACCGCGATATTTAGCACCGGCAATCAATGCGCCCATATCCAGGGACAAAACACGCTTGTGACGCAGCCCTTCCGGTACTTCACCGTTCACAATGCGCTGAGCCAGACCTTCAACAATCGCGGTCTTACCAACGCCCGGTTCGCCTATCAGGACTGGGTTGTTTTTAGTCCTGCGCTGTAAGACCTGAATGGTACGGCGGATTTCTTCATCCCGACCAATCACAGGATCCAGCTTGCCCTGCTCTGCACGCTCAGTCAGATCAATGGTGAATTTTTCAAGCGCCTGACGGTTTTCTTCCGCATTCGGATCATCGACTTTCTGGCCACCGCGGATCTTTTCAATCGCGGCTTCCACTTTCTGGGCATTCAAACCAAACTTGCGCAGCATCTCACCCAGCGGACCTTTGTCGTCCACCGCCGCCAGAATAAAAAGTTCAGAAGAAATGTATTTGTCTTTGCGCTTCTGGGCCAGCTTATCGCACAGGTTAAACAGCACCCCCATCTGATGAGAGAGCTGTACATCACCGCCAATGCCACTGACTTTAGGCAAACGATCTAATTGCTCAGACAAGCTGGAACGTAATTGAGTAATGTCGACATTGAGCAGAGTCAGCAGTGGCCTCGTGGTGCTGCTGTCCTGATTCATCAGTGCCATCATCAGATGGACAGGCTCGATATACTGATGGTCGCGACCTAAAGCCAGCGACTGCGCATCAGAAATCGCTAATTGAAATTTGCTTGTAAACCGGTCAAGACGCATAAGTCCTCCACTCTTGATATGACCTTGTCATTCCCTTTGATATGGTTACGCGCTGTGTGCTTTTCAAGCATAATTTGTGGGGGATATAAAAAAAGCGGCCTGACGCCGCTTTAAGAAAAATGGAAAATTTTGTTTACTCATCCAGCCAGATTAAGCTGGCCTGACGTCCGGTCACACCATCTCTGCGATAGGAATAGAAACGAGCCGGATCGGCAAAGGTACACTCTGTTCCGCCAAAGACTTGCGTAACCCCCAGACGATTCAGTCTGAGCGTTGCCAGCTGATATAAATCCGCCAGCCATTTTTCACCCTGTGGCTGAAACGCAGTGACGGCTTCAGGCTGTTTCGCAATAAACTGCTCACGGACTTCCCCACCAACTTCGAACGCCCCAGGTCCGATAGCCGGACCCAGCCAGGCCAGAATTTGTTCCGGCTCAGCATCAAAGGTTGCGACGGTTTCTTCAAGAATGCCATCGGCCAGCCCACGCCAGCCGGCATGGACCGCGCCCACTTGCGTCCCTGAACGATCGCATAGTAAGACAGGCAGGCAATCGGCTGTCATGACCGTGCAGGCAATGCCGGACTGGCGTGTCACACTGGCATCGGCATTCGGCACATCTTTCAGCGGTGCCTGAAAATCCAACACGATCGTACTGTGGGTTTGTGAGAGCCAGGCCGGTGCCCGAGTAAGGCCCAGTTGTTGTTGCAGCCATTGCCGGTTATGCAATACCACAGTCGGCTCATCGCCAACATGATCCCCCAGATTCAGCCCTTCATACGGCCCCTGGCTCATGCCGCCGGAACGTGTCGTACTGATCGCCTTTACATTGGCAGGCGCGGGCCAGTCTGGGGTAATCCACATATCAATAATCATCCTCTGGATGGTCGATCTTGTCCTGACGCAAAATCTCAACCAGTGCCACCATATCATCTGGTGTGTCGGCGTGCCATTCCATCAACTCGCCTGTGATTGGGTGCTCCAGTCGCAGCATACGAGCATGCAGTGCCTGACGATCAAAAGCTCGCAATGCCTGAATCACTTCCTGAGACGCATTGCGCGGCGGACGCGGGCGACCACCATATAAAGTGTCTCCTACCAGCGGGTGGGACAGGTAAGCCATGTGCACACGAATCTGGTGCGTCCGACCCGTCTCCAGACGAAGCACGATACTGGTGTGCTCGCGGAAGTGTTCCGCAACACGATAATGTGTAATGGCCGGTTTACCCAGCTCATGGACAGCCATGGAAGTACGTTTGGTCGAATGGCGGCCAATCGGCTTTTCAACCACACCGCCACCTGTCATCTTGCCCATCGCAACAGCTTCGTACTCACGGGTAATTTTACGTTTTTGCAGTGCGCGAACCAGACGCGTCTGGCACTGAATAGTTTTCGCGACGACCATCAGACCCGTCGTGTCTTTATCGAGACGATGGACAATGCCGGCACGCGGTACTTCTGCCAGTGACGGGCAATAATGCAGCAACGCGTTTAGCACAGTGCCATCCGGCGTTCCCGCTCCTGGGTGAACCACAAAATCACGCGGTTTATTAATCACCAGCAGGTGCTCATCTTCATAGACGATGTTCAGCGGGATGTCCTGCGCAATCCAGCGCTCTTCATCTTCAATTTCAGCGACAACGGTCAGCAATTCGCCCCCCATTACCTTGGTACGCGGCTTGGTCACCACCTCACCGTTCATGCTGACATGACCGTTGAGGATCCAGTCTTTGATGCGGGAACGTGAATAATCCGGGTATAGCTCAGCCAGAGCCTGATCCAGACGCTGACCTAATTGGCTATCGTTTACTGTGTTGCTTAACTCTATTTGCTGTGCCATAAAGAACTTTTTTAAAATACCTGAGACTAAAGCTCAAACGCTGCGTAAAATGACAATGAATAGCCGTCATTGTATCCGTTAACGCTCCAAACCGTAATGGATCACAAAAATAAATTATGACCAAGGAAACTGACGCCGCAATGAAACGCCTGATACTCCCGACATTTCTTGCCGCTGCTATTGTCTCTGGATGTTCAAGTACAGAGGAAGTAGTCCCGGATATCCCGCCTTCCGAGCTCTATGCCAGTGCACAGGAATCCCTGCAAAGCGGCAGCTGGGTCACAGCCATCGAAAGATTGGAAACCCTGGATTCACGCTATCCATTTGGCGCTTATTCGGAGCAGGTTCAGCTTGATCTGATTTATGCATACTACAAAAACGATGATCTGGCCCTGGGCGAAGCAACGATTGACCGTTTTACCCGCCTCAATCCAACTCATGAAAAAGCTGACTGGGTTCTGTACATGCGTGGCCTCACACATATGGGTCAGGATCGCTCCTTCATGCACGATGTTTTCAATATCGATCGTCACGACAGAGATCCAGAACCAGCCCGACAGGCATTTCGCGATTTCAAACGCTTACTGGAACGCTATCCGGGCAGTCCGTATGCTGCCGATGCAAAAGCCCGGCTGGTTTACCTCAAAAACCGCCTTGCCAATTATGAACTCGCTGCGGCGGATTTCTATATCCGGCGTGAAGCCTGGGTTGCCGCGATCAATCGCTGCCAGCAAATCCAGCATCTGTATCCGGATACAGAAGCCGCGAAGAAATCGCTGCCGTTGATGCTGACGGCCTATGAGAAACTTGGGTTGGATACACCGGCACAACATACGCAACGTCTCATTGATTTGAATCCGGTTTAGAGAATCCCTAAACGACAAACGGCAGCCACTGGCTGCCGTTTCTGATCTGTTGCGTAACAAAGAATACATTGTCCTTCTCTGAACGGTCTCAAGGCCGAAAAAAGCCCCTGAGCAGCACTGGCCGCCAGTCATGAGATAACTTCATACTGCCGTAATCAGCAGAGGCTCGACAAGCGATTTTTAGTCATTTTCTTGTCACAAAGCAGAGCAAGTCACATAAATAAATTGGTGGATTATTTTACTTTTCAAAGTTGATCCAGATCACTTTATTACGGATGGAGAAGAGTAATCTGAAGTTAACCCACCAAGGGGTAGCAAAACAGGAGAGAGACTATGCAAGTAGAAGTCACAGGCAAAAACATTGATGTCACCCCTGCTATCCGTGAGCGCATTGAAGAGAAATTCAGTAAGTTAGAGCGCTTTCAGGTCCCACTGATTGGCAAGCACGCAGTCATCAGTAAAGAACCCAACCGGCACTTCAAGGTGGAAGCAACAGCCGGCATTCCTGGGGGGAACATTGTTGCATCCTCTGAACAGGAAAACATGTACGCTGCGATTAAAGACATGTACCACAAACTGGAGCGCCAGCTAAGCAAGCAAGCGCATAAACCGGAATCGCGTCGCGCAACCCACAGCCAAAAACCGGTCGCATCACAGCCAGAGGAATTCGAGCCTGAGGATTTCGAAGCCTAACCCCCAATCAACACGGCCCTGCGCTCAAGCGGGGCCGATTTATTCTTGACAAGCACAATGAATCACCCTAGGTTGATTCCTGCACAATGACTGTTCAACCAAGAAAAGAGTTCAATCGACCGATGCCGAATACCGCCCTGTTTTTCTTTCACTTCTTTTTTCGCTCACCATAGATGGGGGCTCTCGTTACGCAAGAAACAAGCGAAAGACGAACAGTAAGCCTCCCAATCGGGAGGCTTTTTCATAAGTAAAACAATAAAACAGCACAGACAGGAAAGCCGCATGACCAAAAGCTATCACTCACTGGATGAGATCCGAAGTGAAGTCACCCGGATTGATAATGAAATTCTGGCACTATTGGGCGAGCGGCGTCAGCTCAGCCTAGAAGTCGCCAAAAGTAAAATTAAAACCGCGAAACCGGTCCGGGATCTGGAAAGAGAGCAAGCGCTTCTGATCAGACTGATAGAACAAGGCAAAACACATCAGCTGGATGCCAGCTACGTGACCCAAATCTTCCATACCATCATCGAAGATTCTGTGCTGTTCCAGCAAGCCTACTTACAGAAACTCACGAACCCTGACAGCCTGCAGCCGGTCGCACGAGTCTCTTTCCTTGGCGCTAAAGGCTCCTATTCAAATCTTGCCAGTCGGCAATACTTCAGCCGGAAACAAACGCAACTGGTAGAGATGAGTTGTTCCAGTTTTCGTGAAGTGGTGAATGTCGTCGAAACCGGTCAGGCCGATTATGGTGTTCTGCCCATTGAAAACACCAGCTCGGGTTCTATCAATGAAGTTTACGATCTGCTTCAGCACACCAGCCTGTCCATTGTCGGTGAGATCACCCAGCCGATTGAGCACAGCCTGCTGACGGCTGTCCCTTCCACACTGGAACAAATCGACACCCTGTATTCTCACCCGCAGCCCCACCAGCAATGCAGTGAATTTCTCCATAACATGGGGGACATTAAGCAGGAATATACCTCGAGCACGGCTGAGGCCATGCAGCAGGTTGCTGAGTTAAAGCTGCCAAATGTTGCGGCAATCGGTAATGCCTCCAGCGGCGAACTCTATGGCCTGACGCCCCTGAAAACCGGGATAGCAAACCAGCATGAAAACTACACCCGCTTTATTGTGGTCGCGCGCAAGGCCGTTGATGTGACACCGCTGATCCCGGCCAAAACCACCTTAATCATGTCTACCGGCCAGAAGCCTGGCTCACTGGTGGAGTGCCTGCTGGTTCTGCGTAACCTCAATATCAATATGGCCAAACTGGAATCCCGTCCTGTCATTGGTAACCCGTGGGAAGAAATGTTCTATATGGATGTTGAAGCGAACCTGAAAGCGGATGTGATGCAACAGGCGCTGGAAGAACTGACCGGGCTGACCCGATTCATCAAAGTACTGGGATGTTATCCAAGCGAAAACGTCAAACCAGCCGAAGTGGATTATCTGGAAGATTAAGCAGAATAGAAAAACAAATAAGGCCAGCGACTGCTGGCCTCTTTTTTATCCAGTTGATCCTGACTTTCGGTATCAGGAGCGGTGAGCAGCGTCATTAGCCTGACGCAACAGAGACTGACTTTCCTTCATGAAACGTCCGGCATAATCGCCAAACCAGCTTTCGACCTGTGCAAACGCCTGCCTGAAGGCCGCTTTATCCTGATTTTCCAGGATCTGAATGGCTTCACCGAAACGCTGATGGAACCGCTTAATCATCGCCAGATTCTGCGGAGACGACATAATGATATCCGCATACAATTGTCCATCCTGTGCAAACAAGCGGCCGACCATCGCCAGTTCAAGCCGGTAAATTGGCGAGCTGAGTGACAGCAATTGCTCCAGCCGTGGATCTTCTTCCGCCAGATGGACACCATAAACAAAAGAAGTAAAGTGGCGCAGTGCCTGAATGAGTGTCATGCCCTGATCGTGTTCGATCGCACTGATCCGGTTCAGGCTGGCGCCCCAAATCTGAATTTGCTCCAGCAGCCACTGATAATGCTCCGGAAGACGGCCATCACAATAAACAACAACCTGCTTCGCCAGACTGCTGATGTCCGGACCAAACATCGGGTGAAGACCCACCACAGGGCCGTCATGCACTTCCAGCATGGTCTGCAAAGGGCCACTCTTGATAGAAGTCAGATCCGCCAGAATGCAGTCTTCAGGCAACTTCGGCAATCGGCGGATCACTTGCTCTGTCAGATGAATTGGCACCGTCACAACGACCATACCGGCATCTGCCAGTAACGCTTCCGCTTGATCCCAATCCTGACTGCCCAGCTTGCGAACCTGATAGCCCGACAATGTAAACAAGCGGCAGAACAAGCTGCCCAGTTGACCATAACCGCCTACCACCACTATCGGGCGCAGCTCTGGTTTCAGGCATTTGAAGCCAGAATCATTTTCACTGGCATAAGACTCCCGCATGGTACGACGCAGGATATCCTCAATCAGATCCGGCGGAACGCCCTGTTCAGAAGCTTCCTGACGACGGGATGCCAGCATCGCCGCTTCCCGGTCCGGCGCATAAATGGGCAGGCCATGCTGACTTTTCACATGGCCAACTTCTTCTACCAGTGCCAGACGGCGCGCCAGCAGCGCGACCATCTGCTTATCCACTTCATCGATTTGATCTCGGAGCGTGCTCAGTTCAGCTACCATTCGTCTGTTATTCCATTATTGAATACGATCTTGCAGGAAGGGAATCAATTCCAGACGGGCCTGGCGCAACAGGCTTTCTGTGTCTTCCCAGTGAATACAGGCGTCGGTAATGGATACGCCATAAGCCATTTCACTGCGATCCAGATCCGCACTCTGATTGCCTTCATTGAGGTGACTTTCCAGCATCAGGCCAATCACAGAACGGTTTCCTTCACGGATCTGATGAATGACATCTTCAGCCACCAGCGGCTGACGACGGTAATCTTTGCGAGAATTCGCATGCGAACAGTCTACCATCAGAGCTGGCATGAGGCCCGCCGCTTTCATCTCATTTTCACACTCCGTGACAGAGACTGAATCATAGTTCGTTTGTTTACCGCCACGCAGGATCACATGGCCATCCGGGTTTCCCTGTGTGCTGAGCAAAGCAACCTGACCTTCACGATTAATCCCCATAAAACGGTGGCCCGAAGCCGCGGCCTGCATCGCATTGATCGCTGTACCCAGGCTGCCATCCGTACCGTTTTTGAAACCAACCGGCATCGACAGACCACTGGCCATTTCACGATGGGTCTGAGACTCGGTGGTCCGGGCACCAATCGCCGCCCAGCTGAAGAGATCACCAATGTACTGCGGGCTGATCGGATCTAACGCTTCGGTCGCCAGCGGGATCCCCATTTCAACCAGATCAATCAGCAGTTGACGGGCAATATGCAAACCTTCTTCGATCTCAAAAGAACCATCCAGGTGCGGGTCATTGATCAGCCCCTTCCAGCCCACGGTTGTCCGGGGTTTTTCAAAGTAGACACGCATCACCAGGTATAGCTGATCGTCCAGTTCAGCAGCCAGTTCTTTAAACCGTCGGGCATAATCTTTCGCGGCTTCCACATCATGAATCGAACAAGGACCACAAACGACCAGCAGACGGTGATCACGCTTATGAATAATGTCGGCAACCGTTTTACGCGATTGTTCAATAAACTTCAGCGCGGATTCGCTGACCGGCAACTTTTCCTTTAACTGCTGTGGCGTGATCAGGACTTGCTCATCCTGAATATGGACATTATTCAACACATCTTTCTGCATGGGGCCATCCTGATTCTGCTATACCTTAGGTGTAAAATTTTAGTTACAACAGGATTTCCCCTGTCTGTTAAAGACAATAACAACTGATTTTTCATGGGGCAAGAACGTGTAAAGAAAAAATACCAATCGTAAACAAAAATTTACAGACAACACCAATCATTGCCTTTCGACAAAAGAGCGCTACCATAGCCGCCACATTCGCGAAAACGACGCCACGATGGAACTGATCCTCTCCTTATTACAGCAGCTGAGTGTTTATCTGGTACTGGCTTACCTGCTCAGTAAAACCCCACTCTTCATGCCAATTACAACGGTGTCTGGCCGGCTATCCCAGCGATTTGCCTGCTATATTCTGTTTTCCCTGTTCTGTATTTTAGGCACTTATTTTGGTCTTCATATCGAAGATGCGATAGCCAACACCCGGGCGATTGGTGCGGTCATGGGTGGACTGCTCGGTGGACCCGTCGTGGGATTCGCGGTTGGCCTGACCGGCGGCCTGCATCGCTATAGTATGGGTGGGTTTACAGATGTTGCCTGTGCAATCTCGACCACGGCGGAAGGCCTGATCGGTGGGATCATGCACAGCTATTTTGTCCGCCGCAGTAATTTTGACGCAATCTTCCGCCCATTAACTGTTTTTGCCATCACCCTGGTCGCAGAAATTTTTCAGATGATCATTATTCTCATGGTTGCTGAACCCTTCGATAAAGCCTATAGCCTGGTCAGTGCCATCGCTCTGCCCATGGTCATCGCCAATTCAGTAGGTGCAGCACTGTTTATGAGCATTATTCGCGACAAAAAAACCATCTACGAAAAATATTCTGCGGCTTTTTCCAGCCTGGCACTGAAAATTGCCCAACGTTCGGTGGGCATCCTCAGTCAGGGGTTCAATCAGGAAAACTCCAAGCAGATCGCTCGTATCGTTTACGAGGAAACCGGCGTAGGTGCGGTCTCCATTACCGACCGGGAAAAAATTCTGGCCTTCATCGGCATTGGCGATGATCACCATTTACCGGGCACCCCAATTTCCTCTGTCCAGACGAAACAGGCCATCGAAAACTGTGAACTGGTTTATGCCGATGGCTACGAAGTACCTTACTGCTGTTCACTGTATGACAAGTGCAAACTCGGTTCAGCACTGGTGATCCCACTCATTGGCGGCAATCATGAAGTGATTGGCACGATTAAACTTTATGAGCCCAAACGTAAGTTGTTTTCCACGATCAACCTGACGCTGGGAGAAGGCATTGCCAAGCTGCTATCCAATCAAATCCTGACCGGCCGCTACAACCGCCAGCAAACTCTGCTGACCCAGGCCGAACTCCGGCTATTGCAAGCTCAGGTGAACCCCCATTTTTTATTCAACGCCCTCAACACCATCAATGCTGTGATTCGTCGCGATCCGGATAAAGCCAGACAGTTGATCCAGCATCTGTCACAGTTTTTCCGTCGGAACCTGAAGCAAAATATCGAAACCGTCACGCTGGAAGAAGAATTGCAGCACGTACAGGCTTATCTGGAAATCGAACGCGCCCGCTTTGCCGACCGGTTGCAAATAGAAGTAAAGGTAGACGACAATCTACTCAATATCAGAATTCCGACGTTTACCCTGCAACCGCTGGTGGAGAATGCCATCAAACACGGTACTTCGAACCTGCTGGAGAGCGGTCAGCTCACCATCAATGCTTATCAGGCACAGGATCGCATTATTCTGGAGGTTCGGGATAATGCTGGCTTATATCAGCCCGTTGGTGAAGAAAGCGGACTGGGTATGAAAATTGTCGACAAACGACTGAAGAATCAATACGGCAAAGAGTATGGCCTGCAAATGACCTGGGAGCCGAACCAGTGGACACTGGCGACCATCAGCCTGCCGAAGGAGAACGGACAGCTATGATCAAGGCACTCGTCATTGATGATGAACCTTATGCACGTGAAGAACTGATCGACCTGCTACTGGACTGTGGTGACGTTGAAATCATCGGCAGTGGCGGCAACGCCATTGAAGGGTTGAAGATGATCAACACCCTCAAGCCTGAGGTGGTCTTTCTGGATATCCAGATGCCGCAAATCACCGGGATTGAGCTGCTTAGCATGCTGGACCCGGATACGATGCCCAAAGTCGTTTTTGTCACCGCCTATGACGATTACGCCATTAAAGCCTTTGAAGACAATGCATTTGATTATCTGCTCAAACCCGTCGAACCAGCCCGGCTGGAAAAGACCCTGATCAAACTCAAGCGGGAACTGCGCCAGCCAGACTATTCGCCCCTGCTCAGTGAAATGCTGGAGCTGATCCCCTGCACCGGCCATCACCGTATCCTGTTGCTCAGTCCGGCAGACATTGAACTGGCGTATTCCGATTTATCCGGCGTTCACGTGGTGACCCAAGAGACCCGCGCGACCACGCAGTTGACCCTGAAGATACTGGAAGAGAAGACTCCGTTAATTCGGTGTCACCGGCAATATCTGGTTCACCCGCAGGCGATTCGAGAAATTAAACTGCTGGAAAACGGGCTGGCCGAAATTACCACCCTGCACGGCCAGCAGGTACCGATCAGCCGTCGCTATCTCAAAGAAATCAAAGACCGCTATGGTTTAAGTTAAGTCCGTACCAGTCGGAACGGTTCTGCTGTTCCGACTTTTCTCCGTTCATCTCCACCCGCCTCCACTGGCGCTTCCAGCCGACCGCTCAGACTTTCATGCCACCGTTCGCTGCTCTCTGCCGCCGCTTAATCTGTTTATCGACCACTCAGTCTCGCCATAACACCACTCAGGGATTTAGGCCGTGCGTCTGTTTTGAGAGTCGCTAAGATGCCAGCCTTGATAGTTCACTTACTTAATTCCCTACAAGAGTGAGGCACAGATATGGCCTGGTTTTTGACTTGTGTCGCTGCATTGATCGGCGGTTACTTTATCTACGGTGCTTTTATTGAAAAAGTCTTCGGCATTAATGAAAAGCGCCAGACGCCGGCTTTCACCAAGCAGGACGGCGTTGACTATGTACCGATGTCAAAGAAAAAAGTTTACCTGGTACAGCTACTGAACATTGCGGGTGTCGGCCCAATCTTCGGCCCAATCATGGGTGCCCTGTATGGTCCAGCAGCTATGCTGTGGATTGTTCTGGGATGTATCTTTGCCGGTGCAGTACACGATTATTTTTCCGGGATGCTGTCTGTTCGTAACGGCGGCGCCTCCGTCCCCAGCCTCTCTGGCCGTTACCTGGGCAATGGCGCCAAGCACTTTATGAACATCTTTGCCATTGTCCTGCTGTTGCTGGTCGGCGTGGTCTTCGTATCAGCACCTGCGGGCATGATCACCAACCTGGTCAATGAACAAACTGACTTAACCGTCTCCATGACCACCATGGTCGGTATCATCTTTGCCTATTACATCATTGCGACGATTGTACCGGTCGATAAAATCATTGGCCGTTTTTACCCGCTCTTTGGCTTTCTGCTGATCTTCATGTCGGTTGGTTTGATTACAGCCGTTGCTTTCTCCAGCGATTACACACTACTGGGTGACTATGAAATCAGCCAGATGCTGACCAATATGAACCCGAAAGACATGCCACTGTGGCCTGCCCTGTTTATCACCATTGCCTGTGGTGCAATTTCCGGTTTCCACGCCACACAGTCTCCGCTGATGGCACGCTGCATGGAGAATGAGAAAAACGGCCGCTTTGTTTTCTACGGTGCAATGATCGGCGAAGGCGTGATTGCTCTCATTTGGTGTGCGCTGGCGCTGTCTTTCTTCGGTTCAGTTGAAAACCTGTCAGACGCGGTTGCAAACGGTGGGCCGGGCAACGTCGTTTACAGTGCCTCTTTCGGTCTGCTGGGTGTTGCCGGTGGTGTGATTGCTTTCCTGGGCGTCGTCATTCTGCCAATCACTTCAGGTGATACAGCATTCCGGTCCAGCCGCCTGATTCTGGCTGAGTACTTCAATATGGAGCAAAAGAGCCTGCGCAACCGTCTGCTCATGGCCGTCCCACTGTTCGTCATTGGCGGCATCCTGACTCAGGTCGATTTCGGAATCATCTGGCGCTACTTCGGTTTTGCCAACCAAGCCACTGCGGTCATGATGCTCTGGACGGCATCGGCTTATCTGCTGCGCCATAACAAGCTGCATTGGGTAACCACGATTCCGGCAATCTTCATGACAACGGTTGTGATCACCTTCATCCTGAATAACAGCACGCTGGGTTTTGGTCAGCCCATGACAGCCTCAACCATCATCGGTATTGCTGCCTCCCTGGCGATTACCGTTTATGTCATCATGATTTCCAAAGGGAAAGGTGACCTGACTGAAGATGAGACTGAAGTGAAGTCTGTAAAATCAAACCCCAAGGCAACCACGGCTTAAACGCGGTTGCAGCCTGAGTGCAGAAAAGCCAGCAATCTCTTGCTGGCTTTTTTATTGTCCTCTCGAAAGGGCGCTTAGGGGAATTAATCTAATACTTTTGCAATATGAGTAATAGATGCTCTGCCTTCACGAGGTTTATAAATGGTCACCATCGCCGGATACGTTACTGAACCCGGAATCACCACCTCAGCATTGCAGAAAAACTTAAAGTTCACGCCATTTACAACCTGCTGTGCGAACGCGACCGGCTGATACTTCACACCAACAAAGCCTTGAAACGCTTCATCAAAAGCAAGCTTAGCTTCGGATGACAATTGATCTTTAAATGGGCTGAACGCGCCAACAACACTCAATGTTTCACTCATTATTTTATCCTTCGTAAGTTTCAACTGAAATTACGTGATACTAAAACACGGTGATCTCACGTCATCACAAGGTTAGACCGACCAGAGAATAATACTTCCCTTCTTCACGACTTCGATTCTAAAACCAAGCAGTACCCCCCTTTTAGATGAGGCGTGATGAAAAAATCTACGCAGCATTGAGAGGTAAAGTGCTGAAAATAGTCACTATCAGAAGCGTCAATGAATTTGTAGGATGGTTTTTCTGAAACATAAAAAAAGCCCGCCAAATTGGCGGGCTTCTCAATACGCGTCTTTCGTGTCGCGATATTATTTTTTGGCCAGCTTCTCTTTGATACGAGCCGCTTTACCAGAACGCTCACGCAGGTAGTACAACTTGGCACGACGTACTGCACCACGACGCTTAACAGTAATGCTGTCTACGATTGGAGAGTGAGCTTGGAATGCACGCTCAACACCTTCACCGTTAGAGATCTTACGAACAGTGAAAGCAGAGTGCAGACCACGGTTACGCTTAGCGATAACTACGCCTTCGAACGCCTGCAGACGCTCACGCTCACCTTCTTTTACCTTAACCTGAACAACAACAGTGTCACCTGGTGCAAAATCAGGCAGGTCTTTTTTCATTTGCTCTTGCTCAAGAGCTTTGATGATATTACTCATTGGTATATACCCTAGAATAAACTGATACTAAATTAACTCATGGCTTGCCGATGTTCGCGGATAAATTCCGCCAGCAAGCGCTCCTGATCGTCAGTCAGAGCTAGGTTTTCCAGGAGCTCTGGTCTTCTTAGCCAGGTGCGGCCCAGCGATTGTTTCAATCGCCACTGGCGAATGTCCTTGTGGTTTCCAGACAAAAGTACCGGAGGTACTGCTTGCCCATCTAACACTTCAGGACGCGTGTAATGCGGGCAATCCAGCAAACCATTTGCAAAAGAATCTTCTTCTGCTGACGCAAAGTCTCCCAGTACGCCCGGCACAAACCGTACGACTGCATCAACTAAGGTCATGGCTGGCAGTTCACCACCCGTCAGCACAAAATCTCCGATAGACCATTCTTCGTCTACCTCTTGTTGGATAATGCGCTCATCGACCCCTTCATAACGGCCGCAGATCAAGATTAAATCTTCATTCTGCGCCAGTTCCTCAACACCCGCCTGATCCAGCTTACGGCCCTGAGGAGAGAGGTAAATCACTTTCGCCCGGCCTTGAGCAGACTCTCTGGCAGTATGAATGGCATCGCGCAAAGGCTGCACCATCATCAGCATACCGGGTCCGCCGCCGTAAGGTCGATCATCGACCGTACGGTGTTTATCGTGCGTAAAATCGCGGGGATTCCACGTTTCTACAGACACGAGGCCTTTTTTTACCGCCTGACCTGTTACCCCAAACTCAGTAATAGCTCGGAACATTTCAGGGAATAGGCTAATTATTCCTATCCGCATGGTTCTTTTCGCTCTTACTGAAAAGGTTAAAACCCAGGATCCCAGTCAACTTCGATCCGTTGAGCAGTGCGATCAATCGACTTGATGACCTGCTCATCGAGGAACGGAATTAAACGTTCCTTCTGTCCAAAAGCATCTTTCAGGTTGGCTTTGACCACTAAGACGTCGTTCGAACCGGTTTCAAGGATGTCCGTCACTTTACCCAGGTCGTAACCTTGAGTTGTCACAACAGTCATTCCCATCAATTCGCGCCAGTAGAATTCTTCATCTGACAGCGCCGGTAATTGATCGGCAGGGACACTAATTTCCGCGTTCGTCATTACCTGAGCGTCCTCACGAACATCCAGGCCTTCCAACTTGGCAACTAACCCCTGACCATGACGTTTCCATGCTTCCACATGGAAGGTCTGCCATTCACCTTTCATCTTTATCAGCCATGGCTGATAAGCGAAAATGCTTTCGGCTTGTTCTGTGTAGGAAAAAACTTTGAGCCACCCTTTGATACCATAAGTGGCACCGATTTTACCGACAACGACGTGGTCTTGGTTGTGTGAACTCATTGCTTCTCTGCTACCCATTTACTAATCTTAAGCAGCTGCTTTTGCAGCATCTTTGATCAGTTTCGCTGCGCGGTCAGACACAGTTGCGCCTTGACCAACCCAGTGATTTACACGGTCCAGGTCCAGACGCAGACGCTCTTCCTGACCAGTTGCCAGTGGGTTGAAGAAACCTACACGCTCGATGCTACGACCGTCGCGCGCAGCGCGGCTGTCAGCAACAACGATGTGATAAAATGGACGCTTTTTCGCGCCGTGACGTGCCAAACGAATGGTTACCATATCGTCCTCTTTGCATTACTGTAAATAAAATCGGCCCCGCGATAAAAACGGGGCCCGTGCCAAATAAAGCCTCGGAATTTTACTCTTTCAACTCGCGAATGCAACTGCTTTAGCTACTTTTTCACCAGTAAAATTACCTTCCGAGACTAAAAAACAATCAATTGAAGCAATTAGCGTCCAGGGAACATGCCGCCACCCGGCATCATGCCTTTCATCTGGCGCATCATATTCTTCATGCCACCCTTCTGCATTTTCTTCATCATCTTCTGCATCTGGGTGAATTGCTTCAGCAGGCGATTCACATCCTGCACCTGAGTGCCGGAACCAGCAGCGATTCGCTTCTTGCGTGAACCCTTGATGAGCTCAGGACGTTCACGCTCTTTTACCGTCATGGAATTGATAATCGCTTCCATCTGCACAAAGATTTTGTCGTCGACCTGGTCTTTCACATTCCCGGGCAACTGTGACATACCCGGTAATTTGTCCAGCATGCCCATCATGCCGCCCATGTTCTTCATTTGCTGCAGTTGGCCACGGAAGTCTTCCAGATCAAAACCTTTCTTCTCTTTGAACTTCTTCGCCAGCTTTTCAGCTTTTTCTTTGTCGACGTTCCGTTCCAGATCTTCGATCAGCGACAGCACATCGCCCATGCCCAGAATACGGGAAGCGACACGGTCCGGATAGAAAGGCTCCAGCGCGTCAGTTTTCTCACCGACACCCAGGAATTTAATCGGTTTGCCGGTAATGTGACGAACCGACAACGCCGCACCGCCCCGGGCATCACCATCAACTTTGGTCAGAATCACACCAGTCAGTGGTAATGCGTCGTTGAAGGCTTTTGCTGTATTCGCGGCATCCTGACCTGTCATCGCGTCAACGACAAACAGCGTTTCGACCGGATTTGCCGTCTGATGCACTGCGATGATTTCGTCCATCATCTCGCTGTCGACATGCAGACGACCCGCGGTATCGACAATCACCACATCGTAGAATTTACGCTTACCGTGCTCAATTGCCGATTCGGCAATCGCAACCGGTTTTTGATCTGGAGTAGACGGGAAAAAATCGATCCCGATATCCGTCGCCAGCGTTTCCAGCTGTTTAATCGCCGCCGGACGATACACGTCGGCAGACACCACCAGCACCTTTTTCTTATGGCGCTCTTTCAGCAGCTTACCCAGCTTACCGACACTGGTGGTTTTACCGGCACCCTGCAGGCCCGCCATCAGAATCACAGCTGGTGGCTGGCTGGCCAAGTCCAACGCTTCGTTCGAATCGCCCATGACGGCTTCTAGTTCCGCCTGAACGATCTTGATAAATTCCTGGCCTGGTGTCAGGCTCTTAGAAACTTCGGTGCCGACAGCACGTTCTTTAACGCGCTTGACGAAATCCCGGACAACCGGCAAGGCAACGTCGGCCTCCAGCAATGCCATGCGCACTTCGCGCAAGGTTTCTTTAATGTTGTCCTCTGTCAGACGGCCACGGCCGCTGATATTTTTCAGCGTTGACGATAAACGCTCGGTTAAATTGTCAAACATGTGTGACTCGCTCGTTACGCACTCATTTTGTGCCAGTATACCGCAATCCGTGAACGTGTTTCATGCCATACCTGCAGCCTGTGTCAGAATTCTTACCTTTTGCCATACAAAAGCAACGTGTGATGTCCAGACAAACAGGCAGCCAGGCCAGAAAGTGCGCACTGTCCCACAGGATTGATCCCCCTGTATCATTGTCGTGCTATCCGTTCACAAGGTATACTCACTAGTCCTAATTTACGATCTTTTCAGATGTTACGAACTTTTCAGGTGTTATGGATATATTGATAGCCTTTTCTGCAGCTGGTTTATATCTGCTGGCGCTCGCTTTTATCGTGCCCGGCCTGAGCCATCATAATGGCATTCAATCCCGGCCCGTGCTGATCAGCGCTACGGCGGCCATTGTGCTGCATGTCGTGTTTCTGAAAGATCTGATCCTGGGTGGCGTCGGCCAGAACCTGAGTATTCTCAATGTTGCTTCCCTGATCAGCCTGATTATTTCAGTGATCACCACGATGGCCATGCTCCGGATGCGGCTCTGGTTCCTTTTGCCCGTGATTTATAGTTTTGCGGCCATTAATCTGGCGGCTGCCGCCATGCTGCCCGGTGCCTTTATCACACACCTGGAGTCTCATCCGCAGGTTCTGTTACACATTTCTTTGGCGCTCTTTGCCTATTCGACCCTCATGATCGCAACACTCTATGCGATTCAACTGGCATGGCTGGATTATAAACTCAAGCACAAAAAACTGGCCTTCAACCCAAACTTGCCCCCCCTTATGCTGGTTGAGCGGCAACTGTTTAAAATTATTCTGGTTGGCTACGTCCTGCTGACGGTGACCCTCATCACCGGATTTATTTACTTGCAAGATATGTTTGCGCAGGGCAAGACACACAAGGCCGTGTTATCCATTCTGGCCTGGTGTGTCTATGGTGTGATGCTTTGGGGACACTATCGTCAGGGATGGCGGGGTAAAAAAGTGATCTGGTTCAGCCTGATTGGGGCTTTCCTGCTAACTCTGGCCTACTTTGGCAGCCGTTTTGTAAAAGAAATCATTATCGGTCATTAATGACAATCCAGATAACCGGATCCATGCTTAAGCATGAAGAACGTTGACCATAGCTGGTATGATTGCCAGCGAACACTTGACACCCATACTCAGATTCAGTACAGAGTACAAATTCACCGCGATACAAGGAACTAGCTTTTTGGACGATATATCCACGGGAGTCTTATTCTCCATTCTGGTATTACTACTCCTGATCTCCGGATATTTTTCCGGCTCTGAAACCGGCATGATGGCGCTCAACCGCTATAAGCTCCGCCACCTGGCCAGCCAGGGCCACCGCGGAGCCAAGCGAGTTGAAAAACTGCTCAATCGCCCGGACCGTCTGATTGGCCTGATCCTGATCGGCAACAACCTGGTCAACATTCTGGCTTCTGCTATCGCAACTATTCTGGGCATGCGCCTGTACGGCGATGTGGGTGTCGCCATTGCCACCGGTGCGCTCACCATGGCGGTACTGGTCTTTGCAGAAGTGACTCCGAAAACACTGGCCGCGTTGTATCCTGAGAAAGTTGCCTATTCCAGCAGTATTTTGCTCCAACTGTTGATGAAGTTTATGTATCCGCTGGTCTGGTTCGTCAATGGGATCACCAATGGATTCTTACGTCTGCTGGGTCTTCGTGTCGATAACATGAACGACTCCCCACTCAGCTCTGAAGAGCTGCGCACTGTGGTCAATGAAGCCGGCAGCCTGATCCCGCGTCGTCACCAGGACATGTTGCTGTCGATTCTGGATCTGGAAAACGTCAAAGTTGAAGATTTGATGGTGCCCCGGAACGAAATCGTCGGTATCAACATCAACGACGACTGGAAATCCATTGTGCGCCAGCTCAGCCACTCTGCCCATGGCCGGATTGTCCTGTACCGCGACAGTATCGATGAAGTCGTTGGGATGCTTCGGGTGCGTGAAGCTTACCGTCTGATGATGGACAAAAACGATTTCAGTAAAGAAAACCTGCTTCGTGCTGCAGATAAAGTGTACTTCATCCCAGAAGGCACGCCTCTGAATATTCAGTTGCTGAAATTCCAGCGCCGGAAAGAACGAATTGGCCTGATTGTGGATGAATACGGTGATATTCAGGGTCTGATTACGCTGGAAGATATTCTAGAAGAAATTGTCGGTGAATTTACCACCTCGATCTCCCCCACTCTGGCCGAAGAGATTACGCCTCAGAGTGACGGCAGCCTGTTAATTGAAGGTACAGCGAACATTCGTGAACTCAACAAGAGCCTGAACTGGGATCTACCAACTGACGGCCCACGAACCCTGAACGGCCTGCTACTGGAACACCTGGAAGATATTCCGGACAGCATTCTAAGCGTGTCTGTGTCGGGCTACCAGATGGAAATCGTGGAAATCTCCGACAACATGATCAAACAGGTCAAAATTCTGCCGACTCAGCTTCGCAAAACCGGCTAATCGCCCGCATAGCGTCTGTTAAGCATTAAAAAAGCCAGCATTTCAGTGCTGGCTTTTTCTTTTGCATGATCTCGACACTGAAAAACTATTTCACTTTCAGTTCCTGCAACATGCTCTCCGGTAGTGCAAGCGCTTCATTTTTATTCACGTCGATCCCACGGTCCAGAATGTCCTGTGCAATCTGTTTGGCTTCTTCTAGCGAGTGCATGCTGTATGTACCACACTGATACTCATTCAACTCTGGGATCTGCGACTGAGTCGCTACTTTCAGAACATCTTCCATCGCGGCCCGCCAGCTTTCGGCCACCGCTTGCTCATCCGGGGCACCAATCAAACTCATATAGAATCCGGTCCGGCACCCCATCGGGGACAGGTCAATAATCTCCACCTGATCAGAATTCAGATGGGCGCGCATAAAACCAGCAAAGAGATGCTCAAGAGTATGGATCCCGCGTTCAGACAGGATCTCATGATTCGGTCGGCAGAAACGCAGATCAAAGACGGTGATCGTATCACCTTTCGGTGTCTGCATGGTTTTGGCAACACGCACAGCCGGTGCGTGCATCTTGGTATGGTCAACCGTAAAACTGTCAAGTAATGGCATTGTATCCTTCCTCCTTTGCCCATCTTTCCTCTTGCTCAACCAGCCGCCGTCATTCAGAACGGCCACCAGCTGCGATTCTCTTCCAGTTCCTGCCGGCACTGCTTGAGCTGCCAGCCATAAGATTTTGCCTGTTGATCAACCTTGCGGGATACCTGTAACAAACTCGGTTTATTCCGGTAAGTCCCCCGGCTGTATCCGCCCCGTCCTTCATGATAGGCCAGATACTGGTGATACGCATCCCACTTGGAAATTCCCAGCTGACGCTGCGTTTCTGTCGTATACCAACCGATAAACATCAGCGAATCATCAAAGCTGGTACGAGAGCTCCAGCTCCCCGTCGCACGCTGATAATCTTCCCAGGCCGGATCCTGTGCCTGCGCATATCCATAAGCGCTACTACTGCGAAACCAGGGGATAAAGCCCAAAACGTAAGGGCGGGGAGGTCTGGCATCATGACGAAAAGCACTTTCCTGACGCACAAATGCCATCGCAACCTGAATCGGCGTGCCCCAGCGTTTTTCCATGGCCACGGCATCATCATACCAATCGGGATACTCCCGAAATATGTCACATAAATTGGCCTGATTTTTCGGTGGCGATGTCGCACAACCTGTTGTTATCAAAGCTAACAGTATCAGCGTCAGCCATTTTTTTTGCGCCAGAAGCATTTTTTCATTCCCTAAAGTGGAACCAAAGTGAAAATGCCAGGTCTGATACTATGACTGGCAGTGCAAACTGTCGTCATCCCTGCGAAATTGTAATTATTGATTGGGCAGCAAGGTCGCTGCCCGTTTTTTTGTTCGCCATTCACGCTTCGCGGAATGCATTGGCTTCCAAATCCGCAAAGTAATCCGCCAGAAACGACTCGAAAGACAACGCATCCGTCTGTTCAATCTGCTGCTGTTTCGCGACAGATGATGCCGCTTCCTGCTCAAACTCAGCCTGAGAATACCGACTGTAGCCCTGTGCATTCAGCCATTCAGCATGACTTGCTGCCAGCTCCAGACCGAAACGACCAATTCCCTCGTGTGCTTCAATCTGGCGCAGCACCTGTGCAGACAGAGTCAGATCGGGGTTCTCGATCCATCCGGCCAGTTTCGTCAGCGTCTGCTGATAAACATCACTACCGTAAGCCTGATCCATCACGATCGCGACCTGTTTGAGTTCAGCAAACACATGCCTCGCCCACTCAGGCAGAGTTAAGCGTTCCCCATCACAGCCAATCTGAAGCTGCAACTCAGGATCGCGGCCGCCAAGCACAACTTTTTTCCAGTTATCCCGCCAGCATGCCAGTTCAGCATCGTTCATCTCATCTGATGGCGACAGGGCCGCCCAGATCAGGAAGAGATCCAGGAAACGGACCTGATCAGCGGTAATGCCTATCGGACTAAACGGATTCACATCCAGCGAACGAACTTCAATATATTCAACACCGCCGCGGCCCAGTGCCTCTGAAGGCTTTTCACCACTTTGCGTCACCCGTTTCGGACGAATTGGCGCATAGAGTTCATTTTCAATTTGCAGGACATTGGTATTGAGCTGACGAAGTTCGCCATCCACCTTCACGCCGATTTCGGCAAACTCTTCTGAAGGGGTATGGATGGCTTGTTGCAACCCCTCTAAATACTGCTCCAGGCTATTAAAACCAATTTTGAGCGCACTCTGTGCATGGTTGGTATAACCCAGATCGCTCAGGCGCAATGCAGTCGACTGCGGCAGAAAATAGGTACCCGCCCCTGTCTTACTGAACTGAAGGTGATCCGTATCGCGCTTCAGGAAAGAGCCACAGAGCGCAGGAGAAGCGCCGAACAAATAAGGGATCAGCCAACCAAACCGGTAATAGTTTCGAATCAGCGCAAAATAGGTATCGGACACCGCCGCCTGACGTTCAAAACCACTCTGCGCACCAAACAGTTGCTCCCAGAAGCTGTCTGGAAAGGAGAAATTAAAATGAACGCCGGAAATAATTTGCATGACACTGCCATATCGGCGTTTCAGCCCTTCCCGATACAGGGTTTTCATGCGGCCGATATTCGAGCTGCCATATTGCGCCAGCTGAATGTCCGACTCGTCACCGACGTAACAAGGCATTGACATCGGCCACAGCATCTCTTCGCCCATCTGGCTATAGCTGAACTTATGAATATCAGACAATTGAGACAGAAGCTCGTCGACATTTCTCGATACCGGGGTAATAAACTCCAGCAAAGATTCTGCAAAGTCGGTCGTGATCCACTGATTGGTGAGCGCCGAACCCAGGCCTGCTGGATGGGGTTGGGGGGATAACTTGCCTTGCGGGGTGATTCTTAACGCTTCCCGTTCCAGGCCGCGCCCGATTTGTGTCAGCGCTTGCGGGTTCGCTGATACTCTCTCTAACCTTTGCGAAAAATCCATCAGGCTCTTCTCAATTCTTTCGATTACAGGGGAGCTAGGGTAATCATTATTCCTGTTGATTACCATGATTATTGTTGATCCAGCAAAGGGTTTCCTGCATCAGGATTGCAACCAAAAGAAAAGCCGGCGCATCAGGCGCCGGCTTGAATGAACAACTGAATATCACCTGAATCATCAGATCATCATGCTGCCTTTATTGCTCGGGAGTCAGCTGGTGAACAGGACGCCCCAAAGTTTTCAATTGTGACGATAATGACGCAGCATCACCAACGACGATAATCTGATAATCAGCCGGGTTAAACCACTTGCCCGCCAACTCATTCAGGCGTTGCTTGCTGATCGTGGCCGTCATTGTGTTCCGCTGAGAGACAAAGTCATCGGCCAGATCATAGGTCATAATCTGACGCAGTAAGTCTGCTTTATCACTGGGCGTTTCATAGCTCAAAGCTTCCTGCTGCCCGACAGCCAGACGCATAAAGGCCAATTCATCCTTGGTCAGACCGTCCTGACTGTATTTCTCCAGCTCTTTAAGCATTTCCTGAATCGATGGCAATGTGGCGTCAGCACGCACCTCAGCATAGAACACGGAGGAGCCCACTTCTTTGTTCCCAACCTGATAACCGCCAGCACCATAGGTATATCCCTTGTCCTCACGCAAATTCAGATTGATCCGGCTGTTGAAGTTACCCGCCAGATTAAAGTTCGCTAATTGAATCTCAAACTGCTCACCAGTGGCATCATACGGCAAACCACGGCGGACAAAGCGCACCGTACTTTGTGGGGCATCCGGTTTATCAATCAACCAAACCGCCGCTTGCGGTTGCGACTGAAGTACTGGCGTCACATACGTAGGTGCAGGTGCCCCTTGCCACTGAGACAGAAATGCCAGATCGGCTTTCAACTCAGACGGCGGGATATCTCCAACCACAGCCAATTGCGCACCGTTTGGCGTGTAATAACGCTGATAAAACGCTTTTACATCATTGAGGGTAATTCCCTGAATGGATGCCATCGTCCCTTCAGCCGGACGACCAAAAACCGTCTTACCATACAACACTTCCCGGGTCGCCTGGCTGGCCAGCCAGCTCGGGCGCTGGTGATCATAAACCAGACCTTCCAGCGCCTGTTGCTTGATTCGGGCAAAGTCATCCGCCTTGAAAGCCGGCTCCAGCAGGCGTTCCTGCAAAATTGCCAGCGTTTCTGGAAGATGTTTCTTCAGCGCAGTCACAGATACCACGGTGTCATACATCCCCGGATCAAAGGTGATCATACTGCCCAGCGTATCGAGTCGGGAGACCAGCTCTTCAGAAGAACGACGCAAACTGTCTTCCGCCATCATCGCGGCTGTCAGCTCTGCCAACCCGTTTTTTCCGGATGGCTCATAGCGACGGCCCGCAGGCAGCACCAGCTGAAGCTCGATTGTCGGCGTTTCATCGTAATCGGTCCCCAGCACTTCAATACCATTGGCCAGATTCAGGCGGTACAATTCAGGCACCTTCGCTGTCACAGGCGCTGAAGGCTGTGGCATGACAGAGCGATCGAAGCTCTCATGCTGAGGTTCACGCAAATGAAGTTCATTGTCTGCCAGATGCTGATGCTTGGAAATAATCCGCTCTGCTGGCTGATAGTTCGCTTTCGTGGCCGCCATATCTGTGCGTCCATTCGGCACCGTGCTGAGCACCACCTTCGGTTTGTTCTCAACATATCGCTGATAAGCAGCTTCGACATCCGATGGCTGAACATCACGCAGATTTTTCAGCTCAGTCCCCAGGCGGTTCGGGTTCCCGTAAAATGTCTGGTAGGCTGCCAATTGCGCCACCTTACCGTGGACACTTTGCAGGCCGAAGATGGCTGAAGCTTCCGCCATGCCCTTCATTTCATCCAAATCTTTCTGGTTAACGCCCCGCTGTGCCAGACTACTCAGTACCGTGCTGACATCATCATAGATTTGATTCAGCTTGCCCTGCTCGCCACTTTGTCCAATCGCATAGACATACAGCGTACAGGCCAGCTCGCCACAGTCATGATAGGCACCGGCGTCAACAACTTTGCCGGTTTTCACCAATGACTGATAAAGCATGCTGTTCTGGCCGCCACCAATCACTTTTGCCAGCATATCCAGTGAGGCATCATCTTTGGCGCCTTTGTAGGACGTCGGCCAGGCCATCATCAGCATCGGCTGACGAATGTTATCTTCCAGAGTCAGAAAACGATCCGCAGCCAGTGTCACAGGTTGTTTCGCCGGGTTATCAACCTTCGGACCCCGTGGGATACCCCCGAAATATTTCTGAACCCAGGCTAATGTCTCTGCTTTATCAAGCTTGCCGCCAATCGTGAGTGTTGCATTATTCGGCCCGTACCAGCGCAGGAAAAATGCTTTCAGATCGTTTACATCAACCCGATCCAGATCTTCAACATAGCCAATGGGCTGCCATGAATACGGATGTGTTCGTGGGAAAAGTGCTTCGCCAAGACGTTCATGCACCAGACCATAAGGAGAGTTTTCATAGCGCTGCGCCCGCTCGTTTTTCACCGTCGAACGCTGGATCTCAAACTTATGCTGAGACACAGCACTCAGCAGAAATCCCATCCGGTCCGATTCCAGCCACAATACTTTTTCCAGCTGATTCGAAGGCACGGTTTCAAAATAATTGGTCCGGTCACGGTTCGTCGTCCCGTTCATCGAGCCTCCCGCTTCCGTGATCAGGCGGAAATGCTCCTGATCACCGACATGCTTGGAGCCCTGAAACATCATATGCTCAAAGAAATGGGCAAAGCCAGACTTACCCAGCTGCTCTCGCGCTGAGCCAACATGGTAGGTGACATCCACATGAACCAGTGGGTCAGAATCATCCTCGTGGAGGATCACGGTCAAACCATTATCCAGCACGTACTTACTATAAGGGATCACCACATCGTTACCGGCATTCGGTACACTTTCCACAAAGTGCACCCCATCCGGCAACGATTGCGCCTGCTCGGGGGGCGTCTGACTACTGCATCCGGTCAGGACCAGCAACACAAGGCTCAGAATCCGCTTTTGCACGTTCGCCTTCCTTTTATTTAGAGTTATCAATCAAAACAGCAGCGCTAAAAACGCATACCGTGCAGCTTTACCCACCAGAATATACAAAGCACAAAGCCCGGCACGCATCCGCAGCCAGCCCGCAGCCAGACAAAGGGGATCGCCAACAATCGGCACCCAGCTCAGCAACAGAGGCCAGTACCCGTACTTTTTTATCCAACGGATAGCCTTATTATGACTCTGATTTTCTTCAGAAGTTTTATCAGGAAAGCAACGTCCCAAATAAAAACTCACCATCCCACCAACGGTATTGCCTGCGGTCACGACAGCAACCAGTAACCAGACCGGATATGACGACTGTGTGAGTGCAGCCAACAGACCCGCTTCCGAGCCACCCGGCAATAAAGTCGCACTGAAAAGCCCGGTGAAAAACAGCCCCCACAGTAAGGCTTCTCCGGACCAGCTGAATACCATATTTTAACCTTGCATCATCAGGACAACCTTACCTCGCGTCCGCCCTGTTTCAATCTGCCGATGAGCATCCGCCCCTCTGGACAATGGGAATTGTGCTGCAATATGAATCTTCAGCTCCCCGTTTGCCAACATCGCCAGCATCTGTTCGTTCTGCGCCACCGATGGTGACACCAGCATCCCCTGCGCATGCAGACCAGCGACTTTTGCAGAAGCATTGACCGCTTCTGCTGTAATCGTGGGTACTGTGACAACACGTCCACCGGGTTTCACACAGGCGAGCGCTGCAATCCCCACCTCACCACCGACCAGATCGATCAAAACATCAACAGGCTGGATCTGCGTCTTCAAATCGCCGGCCTGATAATCCACCGCCTCTGCCCCCAGAGAAGCAACAAACGCCAGATTTTCCGCCGAGCAGGTTGCCAGCACATTCGCTCCTTTCGCATGCGCCAGCTGCACGGCCAGATGGCCCACACCACCGGCCCCGGCCAGAATGAGCACCCGATCTTTCGGCCTCACCGAAGCTTTCTCCAGCGCTTGCCAGGCCGTTTGTCCGGCTAAAGGCAAGGCCGCAGCCTGCTCAAGAGTCACGACGTCCGGCACTTCACTCAGGCAGTGAGCGTCAACGACAATCTGCTCACTGTAAGCACCACCGTCCAGCGGAAAACCGATAAATCCGCACACCCGTTGCCCGACAGTCCACTGGGTCACATCCTCGCCAACCGCCAGAACCGTCCCAGCAATATCATAGCCGGGAACCCAAGGCAGTTTGTCTTTGTTCTGTTGTGCTGCCCAGCCCAGACCGGCACGGGTCTTCGCATCAATCGGATTGACCCCGGCATACGCAACCGCCACGAGCACCTGGCTGCCTTGCGGGGCAGAACTTGTGGCAGACTGCAATTGAAGGCAGTTGGCATCACCGAATGCCGAGATGGCAAGCTGTTGACATGTCATGTGTGATTTTCCTTCTGATCTGTTGGAATTCCTTAACGCCAGCCAAAACTACCGCTTTCTGTTCGGAAATACCAGCCTCACAGCCTAGGTCAATCAGAGGGGGAAGGAAAATACAGCATATAAAAAAACCCGGTACAGGACCGGGTTTTGAAAGGTGGCGCGTCCGGGAGGATTCGAACCTCCGACCGCCTGGTTCGTAGCCAGGTACTCTATCCAGCTGAGCTACGGACGCGCAGATTGTTCGTGATGGGATCACGGTACGAAATGATGGCGCGCTCGGGAGGATTCGAACCTCCGACCGCCTGGTTCGTAGCCAGGTACTCTATCCAGCTGAGCTACGAGCGCGCAGAATCAGTTTTTGAAGTAGCAATCCATTGATACTTGGAAATAATGGCGCGTCCGGGAGGATTCGAACCTCCGACCGCCTGGTTCGTAGCCAGGTACTCTATCCAGCTGAGCTACGGACGCGCAGGCTTCGTGATGGGATCACGGTACAGAATGATGGCGCGCTCGGGAGGATTCGAACCTCCGACCGCCTGGTTCGTAGCCAGGTACTCTATCCAGCTGAGCTACGAGCGCGCAGAATCAGTTTTTGAAGTAGCAGTCCATTGATACTTGGTCAATATGGCGCGTCCGGGAGGATTCGAACCTCCGACCGCCTGGTTCGTAGCCAGGTACTCTATCCAGCTGAGCTACGGACGCGCAGGCATTTCACACAATATCTAAAGGGACTCTAGCTATTGGGATGAATGGCGGTGAAGGAGGGATTCGAACCCTCGATACGGGATAAACCGTATACTCCCTTAGCAGGGGAGCGCCTTCAGCCTCTCGGCCACCTCACCACACAAATAATGGCGCGCTCGGGAGGATTCGAACCTCCGACCGCCTGGTTCGTAGCCAGGTACTCTATCCAGCTGAGCTACGAGCGCGCAGAATCTTGTGTTTCTACAATGCGTTGCATTGTTGTCAAATTATGGCGCGTCCGGGAGGATTCGAACCTCCGACCGCCTGGTTCGTAGCCAGGTACTCTATCCAGCTGAGCTACGGACGCGCAATTGCAAGTTTCACTTCTTCGAAAAGAAATGGCGGTGAAGGAGGGATTCGAACCCTCGATACGGGATAAACCGTATACTCCCTTAGCAGGGGAGCGCCTTCAGCCTCTCGGCCACCTCACCGTCTTGCGGTCGCTCATATTACTGTCAGGCAAAAATAAGTCAAACACTTTATTGAGAAAAAGTACCTTTCCGCCCTTGGCTGGACACTTAATCGCCAAACCGCTAACAAAAACAACCTAAGCGGTACAACCGCCTCTATTTTCTGACCAAACTCAGCTGGTCGACGAAAACAAAAAAGGCCAGCATTTATGCCGACCTCTTTATAAAACAGGAATTAGTAGTTACCCGAGCCTTGTGTTCCGGTATCTTTCTCTGCCTGTATACGCATGTAAATTTCTTCACGGTGAACAGACACTTCTTTCGGCGCATTAACACCGATGCGAACCTGATTTCCTTTCACACCAAGTACGGTTACAGTTACTTCGTCACCGATCATCAGCGTCTCACCTACACGACGAGTCAAAATTAGCATTCGATTGCTCCTTGAGTAATCTTACTTTTAATTAGTTTAAACAAGGCCATTATTCATTCAACAATGTCCTTCGGGTTCATGGTCACTGCTCAAGAAACAGCGAGAAGTGGGCGATTATCCAGACTTTGACAATCAACCACAAACATTTTCTGCATCAGGCATACAGCTCAGATCCATCTTGAATCACTGTATATGACCACCTGCCCGAGCATCCACTGTCAGGTTCAACGACTCAATTGCCTGTAATTGTAGCACTTTCTTCATCATTGATGTCGACTGGAGCACAGCCGACATCAAACACTTCAGTGCGAGCAACCGGAATCAGAGACGTTCACTCAACCAAGGAGACACACTATCCAGAGCGGCTGGTAATGCGCCAGCATCTGTACCGCCAGCCTGAGCCATATCAGGACGACCGCCGCCCTTTCCGCCAACCTGCTGAGCCACCATATTGATCAGCTCGCCGGCTTTCACTTTGGCTGTCATATCTTTGGTCACACCAGCAATCAGGCCAACTTTACCATCGCTGACATTCCCCAGTACGACGACACCGCTTCCCAGCTTGTTTTTCAGCTCGTCAACCATACCACGGAGTGCTTTGTTATCTGCACCGTCAAGCTTCGCAATCAAGACCTTAGTCCCATTGATATCTTGTACCTGATTGATCAGACCAGCACTTTCCTGAGCCGCCAGTTTGTCTTTCAGTTGCTGAATTTCTTTTTCCAGCTGTCTGTTCTGCGCAACCAACGCGCTGACTTTACTGGTCACAGACGCTGAGTCAGCCTTCAACAGGCTGGCAGTTTCTGCCAGTTGGTTGTCCTGTGCATGCAGTGCAGCAATGGCACCTTCACCAGTCACCGCTTCAATACGGCGAATTCCGGCAGCAATGCCCCCTTCAGAGACAATCTTGAACAGACCAATGTCACCCGTCTGACGTGCGTGAATACCGCCGCACAGCTCAGTTGAAAAATCGCCCATGCTCAGAACACGGACTTCATCGTCATACTTCTCACCAAACAGCGCCATTGCGCCTTTGGATTTCGCCGCTTCGATATCCATGATGTTGGTTTCAATCACATGGTTCAGGCGGATCTGCTCGTTGACAATACGCTCGATCTTGCGCAGTTGCTCCGGTTTCACCGACTCCAGGTGTGAAAAGTCAAAACGCAGGCCGTCTGGTTTCACCAGTGAACCTTTCTGAGCCACATGCTCACCCAGTTCCTGACGCAATGCCGCATGCAGCAGGTGAGTTGCGGAGTGGTTCAGGCTAATCGCGGCGCGACGCGCTACATCAACCACAGCATTCAGGCTGTCACCGACAGACAGGCTGCCTTCATTCAGGGTTCCCTGATGACCAATGGCATCACCGAACTTCTGAGTATCTTCAACCTTAAACATCACACCGTTGCCAGACAGGACACCGGTATCGCCACACTGACCGCCTGATTCCGCATAGAAAGGCGTATGATCCAGAATGACCAGTGCTTTCTCCCCGGCAGTAATCGCATCAACCGCTTCACCATCGCGGAACAGCGCAACCACCTTGCCTTCACCCTGTGTGCCTTCATAGCCACAGAACTCTGTTTCCGCATCAACTTTGACGCTGTCGTTATAATCCACACCGAACTGACCGGCTTCGCGCGCACGCTGACGCTGTGCTTCCATCGCATTGTTGAACCCTTCTTCATCAATGCTGAAACCGCGCTCACGAGCAACGTCGTTCGTCAAATCAGCCGGGAAACCGTAAGTATCATACAGTTTGAATACAGTCTCACCGTCCAGCACTTTGCCATCCAGTGTTTCCAGGGCTTCGTTCAGAATCGCCATACCACGATCCAGGGTACGGCCGAAGTTCTCTTCTTCAATCTTCAGAACTTTCTCAACCATGGCCTGCTGTTGTTTCAGTGCTTCGCCCGCACTGCCCATCACTTCAGCCAGCGGACCAACCAATTTATAGAAGAAAGCACCTTTCGCACCCAGTTTGTTCCCATGACGTACCGCCCGGCGAATAATCCGGCGCAGCACATAGCCTCGGCCTTCGTTGGACGGCATCACACCATCAACAATCAGATACGCACAGGAACGGATATGGTCTGCAACCACGCGCAGTGACTGGTTCGACAAGTCGTCATAACCAATCACAGATGCCGCCTCTTTGATCAGTGTCTGGAAGATATCAATTTCGTAGTTCGAGTGGACGTTCTGCATGATGGCAGCCAGACGCTCAATCCCCATACCGGTATCGACAGATGGCTTCGGCAGCGGCTCCATGTTGCCATCGGCATGACGGTTGAACTGCATGAACACGATGTTCCAGATCTCAATGAAACGATCGCCATCTTCTTCCGGAGAACCTGGAGGACCACCCCAGATGTGATCACCATGATCGTAAAAAATCTCAGTACACGGACCACAAGGACCGGTGTCACCCATTTGCCAGAAGTTATCCGATTCAAAGGCTTTGCCACCTTGTTTATCACCGATACGGATAATTCGGTCTTCAGGCAGACCAATCACTTTATGCCAGATATCGAATGCTTCATCATCCGTCTGGTAAACAGTCACCAGCAGACGCTCTTTCGGCAGTTTCAGCACATCGGTCAGGAACGCCCAGCCAAACTGAATCGCATCTTCCTTGAAATAATCACCAAAACTGAAGTTACCCAGCATTTCAAAGAACGTGTGGTGACGGGCTGTAAAACCGACATTTTCCAGGTCGTTGTGTTTACCGCCAGCACGTACACAGCGCTGTGCCGTGGTCGCTCGGGTGTAGCTACGCTTTTCCAGACCCAGAAAAGTATCTTTAAACTGGTTCATCCCCGCATTCGTGAACAGCAGGGTCGGGTCATTGGCTGGAACCAGTGACGAACTCTCGACGATCTGGTGGCCTTTGCTTTCAAAAAACGTAAGAAACGCACGGCGAATCTCATCAGTGCTCATGTACATTTGAAAATCCTGAATAATGCTGTGTTAATCACTCTGCCTGCAACTGTGATTCAGTTGTCTGCGGCGAGGCTGTGAAGCCAGTCCGCAAGCAGGTTTAATCAGACTAAGATAAAAGGTTTGCCGACTATTATAAAACAACGCGGGTTTGACAGGAAATGTTCTGTTAACACATTAGAAAAATCGGTCTTAATATTCATCGTCAACCGACAATGCATAACGGATTTGATCAAAGTCGAAACCACGGGACTGCATAAAACGTAAACGGCGTGCTTTCTCTTTCGGTGTTTCCATCGGAGCATCACCAAATTTTCGCTGAGCAACACTTTTGGCCTGTTCGTACCAGTCGACGTCTGCTTCATCTAATGCTTGTCGGATACACAGCTCATGGACGCCCTTCATTTTCATTTCCTGCTGAATCCGCAGCTTGCCCCAGCCTTTAGCCAGCCCAGACCGTATCGCCATGGCGGCATAACGCGCATCATCGAGCCAGTTATAATCCTGGCAGTAGGCAATGGCCTCACTGACTTCCGGGTCACTGTAGCCTCGCTGTTTCAGCTTTCGCTGCAACTCTCGTTCAGCATGATCCCGACGCGACAGATAACCAACCGCCGCTTCTTTCGCTGATATTTTGGGAGCCTGTCTCCTCACGGGTACCCTCAACTCACTTCTTGGTTCCGCATATTTGCTCCAAAAACAACGGGCACTGACTTTGGTGTGCCCACCGCCGTACAGCGCCCGTTGCTTCAAGCTTATTTGTGCTCTGATTCCGGAACACAAATGTTCGCAGTTATCTCATACTCAGATTAAAAAGCATCGTCCTGCTGTGCTTCAAACTTTTCGGCCTCAGCACCGGTCAGCTCACCTTCTTCATCAGAAAGATTCGCCGGGCTCAACAGCTGCTCACGCAATTGCTTTTCAATGGTCTGAGCAACTTCCGAATTCTCAGCCAGATATTTACAAGCATTCGCTTTACCCTGACCAATCTTGTCACCCTGATAGCTGTACCAAGCACCGGCTTTTTCGATCAGTTTCTGTTTCACACCCAGGTCAATCAGCTCACCATTGCGGTTGAAGCCCTGTCCGTACAGAATCTGTGTCTCCGCTTGCTTGAATGGCGCAGCCACTTTGTTCTTCACGACTTTGATGCGGGTTTCGTTCCCCACCACTTCGTCGCCTTCTTTAATGGCACCGGTCCGGCGAATATCCAGACGCACAGAGGCGTAGAATTTCAGAGCGTTACCACCTGTGGTGGTTTCCGGGTTCCCGAACATCACACCGATCTTCATCCGGATCTGGTTGATGAAGATACACATACAGTTCGACTGCTTCAGGTTACCGGTCAGCTTACGCATCGCCTGAGACAGCATCCGCGCTTGCAGACCCATGTGAGAGTCACCCATTTCGCCTTCGATTTCAGCTTTCGGCGTCAGTGCAGCCACGGAGTCGACAACAATCAGATCAACGGCACCGGAACGGGCCAGCGCATCACAGATTTCCAGTGCCTGCTCACCGGTATCCGGCTGAGACACCAGCAGCTCGTCAATGTTTACGCCCAGTTTCTTCGCATAAATCGGATCCAGCGCGTGCTCGGCATCAATGAAAGCACAGGTTTTTCCTTTACGCTGTGCCGCAGCAATCGTTTCCAGTGTCAGCGTTGTTTTACCTGAAGATTCCGGCCCGTAAATTTCAACAATACGACCCATTGGCAGGCCGCCAGCGCCCAGTGCGATATCCAGTGACAAAGAACCGGTTGAGATGGTTTCAATATCCATCGTACGGTTGTCACCCAGCTTCATGATGGAACCTTTACCGAACTGCTTTTCAATCTGACCCAGGGCAGCGGCAAGAGCCTTCTGTTTGTTATCGTCCATTCGACTCTCCAACGGATGCTAATTCATTCAATCAAAGTTGTGTTTAGTATACTGTCTATTCATACAGTGTCTAGCACTGGATGGCATTTTTTTCCGCGCCCGGTTATCGGCCGAACCAGATTGTGATCTTCACTGCATCTGGTTCAGACGATCCAAAATTCCTTGCAGCGCCCGCGCGACAGCCTGCTCACGCACGCTCTGTCGGTCACCGCGAAAACAACAGGTTTCCAGTAACAGCCACCCCGTTGTATCCGCCCAAGCAAAACAGACCGTCCCAACCGGTTTGTCCGGCGTGCCGCCATCCGGACCAGCAATCCCACTGATAGCAACACTGATCTGCCCGCGCGAATGAATTAAGGCACCTTGCGCCATTTCTTTCACGACTGGCTCACTCACAGCGCCATATTCGGTCAGCGTCTCTGCCCGCACGCCCAACATATCTTGCTTGGCTTCATTGCTGTAGGTGACGAAAGCACAATCGAACCAGCCTGAACTTCCCGCAATCTCAGTGATGGCTGCAGAGACACCGCCACCGGTGCAGGATTCCGCAGTCACCGCTCGCCATTGCCGGGCTTTCAGAGCCTGCCCAACCTGTCTTGCTAAAGATATCGCTGTCATCTGCTTTCCTCCGTGCGCAGTCAATCCCGCCACCTTACTCGGTTGTCCCATGGGCATCAAGCCATAGAAATTCGCCGGATCCCCCTTTGCCCAAAAGCGCCTTTCACGTATCCTAGGCAGCCTGATTTTTCTCGGTTTGAAGCGGGCAACAGCGTGACAGTACAAGGTTTAGAAAAACACACCCCCATGATGCAGCAATACTTACGGATCAAGGCAGAAAACCCTGATGTATTGCTGTTTTACCGGATGGGAGATTTCTACGAGCTCTTCTTTGACGATGCCAAGCAAGCCTCTCAACTGCTCGATATTTCGCTGACGAAACGCGGCGCCAGCAATGGCCAGCCGATTCCAATGGCCGGCGTGCCTTACCACGCTGTAGAAACCTATCTGGCCAAGCTGGTCCAGTTAGGCGTGTCGGTCGCAATCTGCGAGCAGATCGGTGATCCGGCCACCAGCAAAGGCCCGGTGGAACGGCAGGTGGTCCGTATTGTCACGCCCGGTACTGTCAGTGACGAAGCGCTACTGCATGAACGCCGCGATAACCTGATTGCCGCGATTTTCTGTCAGAACGGTCGCTTCGGCTATGCCACACTGGATATCACCTCCGGCCGTTTCATGCTGACAGAACCGGAAACTGAAGAAGCGATGCAGGCTGAGCTGCAACGCACCAGCCCGGTCGAATTACTGTATCCGGAAGATTTCCCGCTGCCCGGCCTCTTCAGCCATCTGAAAGGCACACGCCGCCGTCCGGTCTGGGAATTTGAGCTGGAAACGGCCCGCCAGCAGCTAACTCTGCAATTCGGTACCCGTGATCTGGTGGGTTTCGGAGTCGAACAGGCTGAGTTCGGTCTGTGTGCCGCAGGCTGTCTGCTCCAGTATGTCAAAGACACCCAGCGCACGGCTTTGCCGCATATCCGTGCCATTACCCGGGACAGTCAGGATGAATCCGTCGTCCTGGATGCCGCGACCCGCCGGAATCTGGAACTGACCCAAAATCTGGCCGGCGGCACCGACAACACGCTGGCCTCAGTCCTGGATCATACCGCCACACCCATGGGCAGCCGCCTGCTCAAACGCTGGCTGCATCAGCCGGTTCGCAATCGCCAGCAACTGAACCACAGGTTAGACGCCATCGGCAATCTGAAAGACAGTGGCATGTTTGCCGATCTGGCAGATGTCCTGCGTCATATGGGCGATCTGGAACGTATTCTGGCCCGGTTAGCCCTCCGCTCAGCTCGCCCAAGAGATCTGGCCCGGATGCGAACAGCACTTCAGCACCTGCCGCAACTGGCTGATCTGCTGACCGAACTCAACAGTGCCCACATACGCCAGCTGGCCGAATACAGTCAGCCAATGGATGAACTGTGCTCGCTGCTTGAAAGGGCGATTATTGAAAATCCGCCTGTGGTGATCCGCGATGGCGGCGTGCTGGCCCCCGGCTACAATGCCGAACTGGATGAATGGCGGGATCTGGCTGATGGTGCGACGAAATTCCTCGAGGAACTGGAAGCCAGCGAACGCGAACGACATGATATCGACAGTCTGAAAGTCGGGTTCAATCAGGTTCATGGCTTCTATATTCAGATCAGCCGCGGCCAGAGCCATAAAGTGCCAAGCCATTATGTACGCCGCCAGACCCTGAAAAACGCCGAACGTTACATCATCCCGGAGCTGAAAGCGCACGAAGACAAGGTCCTGAATTCCAAATCCAAAGCGCTGGCGCTGGAGAAAAAGCTGTGGGAGGAACTGTTCGATCTGTTGCTGCCGAATCTGGCACAGTTACAGCAGACCGCAGCAGCACTATCTGAACTGGACGTCCTGGCCAATCTTGCGGAGCGTGCCGACACGCTGAACTACTGCCGCCCGCATTTAACAGACCAAGCAGGCGTGGAAATCAATGCCGGCCGTCACCCTGTCGTCGAGCAGGTACTGGATGATCCATTCATTGCCAACCCAATTTCGCTGCATCAGGATCGACGGATGCTAATCATTACCGGTCCGAACATGGGCGGTAAATCCACCTACATGCGCCAGACCGCACTCATTGCACTGCTGGCACACGTCGGTTCTTACGTCCCGGCAGATGCTGCGACGATTGGCCCACTGGATCGAATTTTCACCCGAATTGGGGCCTCTGATGATCTGGCCTCCGGTCGTTCGACCTTCATGGTGGAAATGACCGAGACTGCGAATATCCTGCACAATGCAACAGAAAACAGCCTGGTCCTGATGGATGAAATCGGCCGTGGCACCAGTACTTACGATGGTTTATCACTGGCCTGGGCCAGCGCTGAATGGCTGGCCGAAAAGATTGCCGCCATGACGCTGTTCGCAACGCACTATTTCGAACTGACAGAACTGCCTTCGTTGCTCCCGGGACTGGCAAATGTTCATCTGGATGCCATTGAGCATGGCGATGAAATCGCTTTCATGCACGCGGTGCAGGAAGGGGCGGCCAGCAAGTCTTTCGGTTTAGCCGTCGCCAGCCTGGCCGGAGTTCCGAAATCCGTGATTAAACGCGCCAAACAAAAGCTGCAACAACTGGAAGCCAGTGGCCACCAGCAGGCAATTGAGCAACCAAGCCAGCAAAGCTCAGATAATCAGCAGCTGTCACTGATTCCGGAGCCGAGTGAAGTCGAAGAAGCGCTGACACGTCTGAATCCGGACGAACTGACGCCACGTCAGGCGCTGGATGAGTTATATCGCCTGAAAGCACTGCTGTAATTCAGCTCCTTTCAGATCAAAAAAGGACGCATCTGCGTCCTTTTTGTTTTCTTTGTAACCCGACTGAATATCAAGGCAATGCGCTCAGCAAAGCGAGCGCGCTTAATTACATTTCCTGATTGAACAGCGACTCAATATTCAGCCCCTGATGGGTCAGCATGTCGCGCAGACGACGCAGCCCTTCCACCTGAATCTGACGCACTCGTTCACGGGTTAGACCAATTTCGCGACCAACATCTTCCAGCGTTGAAGCTTCATAGCCCAGCAGACCAAAACGGCGGGCCAGCACTTCACGTTGTTTCGGATTCAGTTCCTGTAACCAGGTGACAATCGATGTTTTCATATCATCGTCCTGGGTTGAGGTTTCTGGCCCGCCACAGCGTTCATCCGGAATAATATCCAGCAGTGCTTTTTCTGAATCACCACCAATTGGGTTATCTACCGAACCGACACGTTCATTCAGACGCAGCATCCGGTTCACATCATCAACAGACTTATCAAGCTGCAAAGCGATATCTTCGGCAGTTGGTTCATGATCCAGCTTTTGGGCCAGCTCACGAGCAGTCCGCAAGTAGACGTTCAGCTCTTTCACGACATGAATCGGCAGGCGAATCGTACGGGTTTGGTTCATGATGGCCCGCTCTATCGTCTGACGGATCCACCAGGTTGCGTACGTTGAAAAGCGGAATCCCCGCTCCGGATCGAATTTTTCGACCGCCCGAATCAGGCCAAGATTCCCCTCTTCAACCAGATCCAGTAATGCCAGACCACGGTTACTGTAACGACGAGAAATCTTCACCACCAAACGGAGGTTACTTTCAATCATGCGCTTGCGGGCCACCTCGTCACCACGCAAGGCACGGCGGGCGTAAAGGACTTCTTCCTCGGCGGTTAAAAGTGGGGAAAAACCGATTTCGCCAAGATAAAGCTGAGTCGCATCCAGTGCTTTCTGAGTGACCGTATACGACGTGATATCCAGCTCATCGTCAGCGTCTTCAATCTCTGATTTAGCGGAGATATTAGCTTCCTGCTCTTCGACATCGATCTCCATGTCATCATCAAACTCATCATAGTTTTCGATATCAGTAGCTGCATTACTTCTGCTCATAGCGCCTCCCAGATAGCATCTCACAAATCCGGTGCATCACGCTCGAGCAGTCTGTCAGTCTGGCAGGTACCTGAGCGGATTCACTGACTTGCCTTTGTAACGGATCTCAAAGTGCAGCCGGACACTGTTCGTTCCCGAGCTGCCCATCGCGGCAATTTTTTGCCCCGCGGTCACCGTATCTTGCTCCCTGACGAGTACCCGGTCATTGTGCGCATAAGCGCTGAGGTAATCGTCGTTGTGTTTGATAATGACAAGGTTGCCATAGCCCCGTAATGCATTCCCGGCATAGACGACTTTTCCGGCAGCGGTGGCTTTCACATCCTGGCCCCTGTGGCCAGCGATATCAATGCCTTTATTGCCGTTTTCCTTGTCAGAGAAACGAGCAATCACTCTTCCTTTCGTCGGCCATACCCAACTGTCAACCTTGTCAGCACCAGACTTTGACGTCTGGCCCGAATTGTCCTTAGAACGGGCCTGGGTTGTAACAACTTTGTTACTTTTTGAATCTTGAGAGTACTCTTTTGTGGAAGGACGATCAACATCTTTCTTGACGCTTTTTTGTGCGATTTTAGTCGTAGATGTCGCCGATTTTGATGGTGCTGTCGTCGGTTTGGCCGCTGGCTTAAGGACTGGCTTAGCCACAGGCTTTCTGGCTGGTGTTGATTTTACAGGCGGTTTGATCACCGGCGCCGGAACCGAGGTCGCCGCGGTTGCAGGTACAGCGGTTGCTGCAACTACTGGACCGACCACAACGGTGGGCTGATAGGGCACAGCCTCGCGCTTAGGCGGTTTCGGTGGTGAAGATGGTTTCTTGACGATTGGCTGGGATGGCTGAACCGCAACCTTCTGACCAAACTGAGGCGGCACATACTTGGGCTTCCATAAGAACAATTTCTGGCCAGGATAAATCGTATAGGGCGGCGCCAACTGATTAATCGCAATCAGCTCGTTCACATCACGCCCCGACAGATAAGCAATGAAGTACAGTGTGTCCCCACGCTGTACTTCGTAGAAACTGCCGCGATAGCTGCCAGCTTCCGTGTTGTTATAATTGGCACCAGGCGGCGGATAAGTTGCACAAGCAGACAGCAGCAAGCCCGCTGTCAACACAACTGAGAGTCTGCGCTTCTTTCTGCTCATGCCACTCATCTGCTATGCCAGCTCCCCTGCAACCAAGGGAACAAAACGAACAGGAATAATATCATCCGTGACAAACTGGCCATGCATAAAGCGAATACGTTTCAACACCTGATAATCATCGCCCACAGGAATGACCAGACGGCCGCCTTCAGCCAACTGTCCGAGCAATGCTGTCGGCACCGTTTCGGCTGCCGCTGTGACGATAATCGCGTCAAAAGGTCCTTTGCTGGCCCAGCCGAGCCAGCCGTCACCATGCTTGGTCGAGATGTTATGCAAGTCCAACTGCTTGAAACGGCGTTTTGCCTGCCATTGCAGCGTTTTAATCCGCTCGACCGAATAAACACGTTCGACCATGTGCGACAAAATGGCCGTCTGGTAACCTGAACCAGTCCCGATCTCCAGCACTCGGGAACCAGGTGCCAGCTCCAGCAGTTCCGTCATTCTGGCGACGATATAAGGCTGTGAAATAGTCTGCCCACTGCCAATCGGCAGAGCATTATTTTCATAAGCTTTGTGCGACAGGGCCTCGTCAATAAAATGCTCTCGGGGAACCCTATCCATGACTTGCAGCACTTTTCGGTCAGCAATTCCCTGCTGACGCAAATATTCCATCAGGCTATGGCGTTGTTCCGCATAGCGCATTATCCGTTGTTCTCCACTTGTTTCATCCATTGTGCCAGATCATCCAGCACATCATGCGCGGTCAGATCGACCTGAAGCGGTGTAATTGACACTTGCTTACGCTCAATGGCGTAAAAATCTGTCCCCGGGCCAGCATCCTGACAACTTCCCGGCGGGCCGAGCCAGTAGATGGTTTTGCCCCGAGGATCGGTATCTTTCACCATTTTTTCCGAGCGGTGTCGCGCACCTAAACGGGTCACTTGCCACTCACCCAGCTCAGACAATGGGACGTCAGGCACGTTAATATTCAAAATTTTATTACTGGGCAATGGCTGCATTTTGAGCCGCCCGATCATTTCCTTGACCACCTGCGCAGCCGTCGCAAAATGTTCACGACCAACAAGGGAGACAGCAATCGCAGGAACCCCCAGAAAATGACCTTCTGTAGCAGCGGCGACCGTACCTGAGTAGAGGACATCATCTCCCAGGTTTGCACCATGATTAATCCCCGCCACCACGATATCCGGCTTTTCGCTCAACCATTCATTCAGCGCGAAATGCACACAGTCGGTCGGCGTGCCTTCGACAGAGACTCTTCGAATGCCTTCTTCACGGACGCGTAAAGGTGTTTCCAGTGTCAGTGAGTTCGATGCCCCACTGCGGTTCCGATCAGGCGCTACCACATAGACCTCACCCAGCTCTTTCAGGGTATCGGCCAGTATATTGATTCCTTCAGCAAAGATACCATCATCGTTACTGATCAAAATTCGCATCTCTGCCATCCTTCTGCTCTGGCTCATCGATCAGCTCCCGCAATACGGCTGTTGCAAAACAACCTGCCGGCAAAGAAAACTGAACCACGAGCGAATTTTCTTCCAGTTGCCAATGCATTTCTGACGGGCGCAACATCAGCGGACGACGTTCGTGTCGCATCCGGTTATCCCGGATCAGCTTCAGCAGCAGCGGCTCCTGTTCAATGACTTGTATTTCAAACGCCGCCACTTCTCCCAGGCTCGGCAATGCGTTGTCACCCATCATCGGCGCGGTAATCAACAAGCTACCGGTATCAACCTGTGCCTGCAATTCTGTGGTCACCTCTGTAACCACATCCCAACCATCTTGATTCGCTGCCTGAACACAGTCACCCACCTGAAGCTGGCTGGATTGGCCTTGGGCAATCCGCTGGGACAGCACCTGATTGAACAGCCAGGAACGGGCCGCTGAAAGATAAAAACTGCGCTTGCTCTTGTCTCGGACACGAAATTCGTCATTGCCCCAGGCACGGGCTTTCACCACATTGTTCCCGTCATGGCCAAAGCGCTGAGCACCAAAATAATTCGGGACACCCTGTTGCTGAATGTTCTCCAGGCGCGATACCAGATCCTGAGGTTGCGTTAACTCAGTCAGACGCAGCTCAAAATGGTTTCCAGCCAAATCACCCGGACGCAGTTTCTTATCATGACGGTCGGTCGCGAGTACCTCGACACCCGGATGTTCCACAACAAACTGAGCCAAATCCGGATCCGGTTTACCCGGAAGATGCACACTCAGCCACTGTTCGGTCACGGCATGACGGTCTTTCAGACCTGCCCAGCTGACATCTCTGGATTTCACGCCACAGGCTTTTGCCAGCTCATTGACCACATACTTGGTGTTTTCTCCGGTTTTTCGGATCTTCACCATGAAGTGTTCACCACTCCCGATAAAGTCAAAACCCAGTTGCTCTTTTACAATAAAATCTTCCGGGCGGACTTTGCTCCGTCCCTGACAGACAGGCTTGCCATGCAGCCAGCTCAGGCTGTCCATATCAATTGTCATAATGTTACCGTTCAACAGAAAGTCACTGCGTTACAGAGAACGCAGCAGAACGACCGCTTCGCAGGCAATGCCTTCTTTGCGACCTGTAAAGCCCAAACGCTCAGAAGTCGTGGCCTTTACATTAATATTATCGACTGTTGTTTCCAGATCGTCGGCAATACGCTGGCACATCTCATCAATATAAGGTGCCATTTTCGGTGCCTGGGCAATAATGGTGACATCCAGATTCCCAAGACAGTAGCCTTTCGCCTTCACTTTGGAATACACATCGCGAAGCAGCATCCGGCTGTCCGCGCCAGCCCACTCCGCATCGGTATCCGGAAAGTGGCGGCCGATATCACCAGCACCAATCGCTCCCAACAACGCATCACACACAGCATGCAGGGCAACATCGCCATCAGAGTGGGCAATCAGGCCATATTCATAAGGCACTGCGACCCCACCTATGATCACTGGGCCTTCGCCGCCAAATTTATGTACGTCAAAACCGTGTCCAATTCGCATTACGCCTGCTCCTTTCGTCTTTGCTGCAGGTAAAATTCGGCCAGCGCCAGATCTTCTGGCTGTGTGACTTTCAGGTTATCAGCCCGGCCCGGAACCAGCGTCGGCGCATAACCACAATATTCCAATGCCGAGGCTTCATCCGTGATCACGGCTCCCTCAGCAAGAGATTTCGTCATCGCATCACGCAAAACACCCACCAGAAACATCTGCGGTGTCAGTGCGTGCCAGAGATCGGTCCGATCAACCGTCGAGGCTATCGCCTGTTGCCCATTGCCCCGTTTCATCGTATCGCGCACTGGTGCCGCCAGAATCGCACCATCGCGGCTTTGTTTGGCCTGATCAATCAATCGGGTAATATCATCCTGATGCAGACAGGGGCGTGCGGCATCATGCACTAACACCCAGTCTTCATCAGCCAGTGCAGCCAGACCAGCAAACACAGAGTCTGCACGCTCAGCACCGCCTTGTACGACCACCACTTCCGGGCGACCTGACAGTGGCAGTTGGTTAAAATAGGGATCGCTGTCACTGATAGCGATCACAACCCGGCCAATCGCGGGATGCTGCAACAGGCAGTCCACCGTATGTTCTAAAATCGTTTTGCCTGCGATTGTCAGATACTGCTTAGGGCGGTCAGCTTTCATACGGCTACCGACACCGGCGGCAGGAACGACGGCAGTTAAGGTTTGAGTCATGATTGGTCTTACTGCAAAAATAACGTCAGAGTGAGCCCCTAGGGCGTATTGTCACCCACGATGCGGAAAAAAGTTTCTCCGGGCTTGATCATGCCCAATTCATGCCGTGCGCGTTCTTCCACGGCTTCCAGTCCTTGATGTAAATCATTGATTTCTGCATACATCTGCTGGTTTCTTTGTGCCAGCTCCGCATTGGCTTTTTGCTGTAACGCCACGTTTTCTGTCAGCGCCATGTAATCAGACATGCCATTCTTGCCAAGCCAGAATTCATACTGCAGCCAAGCGAAGACCAACAGCAGCATTACACAGAATACACGCATGTAAGCCTCATTCTAGGTTGATTCATTCAAACCGGCGGGCCAGATTTTCAGCCCCGGGAAAGGTAATAATCCCATAAAGCGCCCGGTGTGACCAGTTCCGGCACAGCCATTCGGACATAAAAAAGCCGCTCAGTTTGAGCGGCTTATCATTCTGTGTCAGCAGCGCCGACGAAAGGTAACGATCAGGCTTATGCCTGGCCTTTCACTTCTTTCAGACCGTTGAATGGTGCTTTCTCACCCAGCGCTTCTTCGATACGAATCAGCTGGTTGTACTTCGCAACACGGTCAGAACGGCTCATAGAACCGGTTTTGATTTGGCCAGCTGCAGTACCTACCGCCAGATCAGCGATGGTTGCATCTTCAGTTTCACCTGAACGGTGAGAGATAACGGCAGTGTAGCCTGCATCTTTCGCCATCTTGATCGCAGCCAGTGTTTCAGTCAGAGAACCGATCTGGTTGAATTTGATCAGGATAGAGTTCGCGATACCTTTTTCAATCCCTTCTTTCAGGATCTTCGTGTTAGTTACGAACAGGTCGTCGCCAACCAGTTGCAGTTTGTCACCCAGCAGTTCTGTCTGGTGCTTGAAGCCATCCCAGTCAGACTCGTCCAGACCGTCTTCAATCGAAACGATTGGGTACTGGTTCGCCAGATCCTGCAGGTAGAAGTTAAACTCTTCAGAAGTGAAGATTTTACCTTCGCCTTTCATGTTGTAGTTGCCCGCTTCTTTGTCATAGAACTCAGAAGCCGCACAGTCCATCGCCAGTGTCACGTCTTTACCCAGAACGTAACCTGCCAGTTCAACGGCTTCTTTGATTGCAGCCAGTGCAGCAGCGTTTGATTCCAGGTTTGGTGCGAAACCACCTTCGTCACCCACAGCGGTGTTCAGGCCTTTCGCCTTCAGAACTTTCGCCAGGTTGTGGAAAACTTCAGCACCGATACGCAGCGCTTCTTTCAGCGTTTTTGCGCCAACTGGCTGAATCATGAATTCTTGGATGTCGACGTTGTTGTCTGCGTGCTCACCACCGTTGATGATGTTCATCATTGGCAGAGGCATAGAGAACTGACCTGGCGTGCCGTTCAGTTCAGCGATGTGCTCATACAGAGGCATGCCTTTCGCAGCAGCTGCTGCTTTTGCGTTCGCCAGAGATACCGCCAGAATTGCGTTTGCACCGAACTTAGATTTGTTTTCAGTGCCGTCCAGGTCGATCATGATTTGGTCGATGTCAGCTTGTGCTTTTGCATCTTTACCAACCAGTGCCTGAGCAATAGGACCATTCACCGCTTCAACGGCTTTCAGTACACCTTTGCCAAGGAAACGAGATTTGTCTCCGTCACGCAGTTCCAGTGCTTCACGAGAACCGGTCGATGCACCAGATGGCGCCGCAGCCATACCTACGAAACCGCCTTCCAGGTGAACTTCCGCTTCAACTGTTGGGTTACCGCGTGAGTCGATGATTTCACGACCCAGAACTTTAACGATCTTAGACATTGTGTTTCCTCTTGCTTTATTTTGATTTAAAAAAGCGAAAAAAAAGCTGCTGCACTCCTGTGCAACAGCTATTTGTAACCTTAGCTGTTTTCAAGCTCGCCGCGCTGGTGCTGACCAGCCGCCTTCACGAAGCCTTCAAACAGTGGATGCCCGTCACGTGGGGTTGAGGTGAACTCAGGGTGGAACTGAGCCGCAACAAACCATGGGTGATTTGGCACTTCAATAATTTCGACCAGTTTCTTGTCTGCTGACAGGCCAGAAATCTTCAGGCCCGCTTCTTTCAGCTGAGGCAGCAGATTGTTGTTCACTTCGTAACGGTGGCGATGACGTTCATGAATGGTCGCGCTACCGTACAGTTCACGTGCCTTGCTCCCTTCTTCCAGGTGACACAGCTGAGAACCCAGACGCATGGTGCCGCCCAGATCAGAAGCTTCTGTACGCTCTTCAACGTTCCCTTCGCTGTCAACCCACTCAGTAATCAGGCCAACAACCGGATAAGGAGATTTCGCATCGAACTCAGTCGAGTGTGCGCCAGTCAGACCAGCTACGTTACGAGCGTACTCGATCAGCGCCACCTGCATGCCCAGACAGATGCCCAGGTATGGAATTTTGTTTTCACGCGCATATTGCGCTGTCATGATCTTGCCTTCAACACCACGACCACCGAAGCCGCCCGGTACCAGAATTGCGTCCAGACCTTCCAGCATTTCAACGCCTTTCGACTCCACGTCCTGTGAATCAACATACTTGATAGTCACAGACAGTCGGTTTTTCAGACCGGCATGTTTCAGGGCTTCGTTGACAGACTTGTATGCATCTGGCAGTTCAGTGTATTTACCAACCATACCGATGGTCACTTCGCTGGTTGGGTTCGCTTCTTCATAAATCACGCGTTCCCACTCGCTCAGATCGGCTTCTGGCGCAGTGATGCCAAAACGCTGACAAACCAGCTCATCCAGACCCTGAGACTTGATCAGTTGAGGGATCTTGTAGATGGAGTCGACGTCTTTCATCGAAATAACGGCTTTCTCAGGCACGTTACAGAACAGCGCAATCTTGGCACGCTCGTTGGCCGGGATCATGCGGTCAGAACGGCAGATCAGCACGTCTGGCTGAATTCCGATGGACAGCAGCTCTTTCACAGAGTGCTGAGTTGGTTTGGTTTTCACTTCACCCGCAGCTGCCAGATATGGCACCAGCGTCAGGTGAGTGAAGATAGCGCGCTCACGGCCCAGCTCAACAGCCAGCTGGCGAATCGCTTCCATGAACGGCAGAGATTCGATATCACCGACAGTACCGCCCACTTCGACAATCGCAATGTCGTGGCCTTCGGCACCGGCAATCACACGCTCTTTAATCGCGTTCGTGATATGTGGGATGACCTGAATGGTCGCACCCAGGTAGTCACCACGACGCTCTTTACGCAGTACGTCTTCATACACACGGCCAGCAGTAAAGTTGTTGCGCTTGGTCATCTTGGTACGAATGAAACGCTCGTAGTGACCGAGGTCGAGGTCGGTCTCTGCACCGTCTTCCGTAACGAATACTTCACCGTGTTGGATCGGGCTCATCGTGCCCGGGTCAACGTTGATGTAAGGGTCAAGCTTCATCATGGTCACTTTCAGACCACGGGCCTCTAAAATGGCCGCAAGTGATGCTGCAGCAATACCTTTACCGAGGGAGGATACAACACCGCCCGTCACAAAAATGTAATTCGTTGTCATGTTAAACCTGGAAGATTTGGTGTAGAGGATAAAAAGTATCTGGACGGGAAATTAGTATACCAGACACATTTTATTGCCACAACGTGAAAACTATCACAGTAAAGACGACAGGTTTTTGTCCCAAATCAAGCCCAAAAGCCTTGACGGAGAAAATACCAGCTTGTTAGTGCTTACTCCTTCGTTTTACTCAGGTTTTCTTTCTGTTTTACTTTTTCCCACGCCGCATCCAGTTCATCCAATGAACAGGCATCGACGCGTTTTCCTTGTTCTAGCACACTTTGCTCAACTTCGCGAAAGCGTCGCTCAAACTTCCGGTTAGCCCGGTGCAGAGCCATCTCAGGCTTCACTTTCAGATGGCGGCTCAGGTTCACCACCGCAAACAGCAGGTCCCCGACTTCTTCCTCAATCCTGTCCTGATCAGGGGCGATCTGATGGGCTTCAGCCATCACCTCATCAATTTCTTCCTGCACTTTTTCCACCACTGGCCCCAGTGTCGGCCAGTCAAAACCGTATCGTGCACAACGTTTCTGAATTTTATCAGCCCGATTCAATGCGGGCATGGCTTTGGGGATATTCGCCAGAATACTGTCATCCTGCCCTTTTTCCGCCCGCTCTTTAGCTTTTTCTGCTTCCCAGTTGGCATGAATCGCAGCTTCATCTTCAAAATGCTGGTCGGCAAATACATGGGGATGACGACGGATCAATTTGTTGTTGATCCCACTGACGATATCATCAAACTCAAACAGCCCCTGTTCTTTGCCCAACTGGCTGTAGAAAATGACCTGAAACAGCAAGTCCCCCAGCTCTTCCTTCACTTCTGCCCAATTTTCCTCAGCAATGGCATCAGCAACCTCGTAAGCTTCCTCAAGCGTATGTGGCACGATAGAGGCAAAATCCTGCTGAAGATCCCAAGGGCAACCACCGTTCGGATCCCGCAGTTTTGCCATGATGCGCAACAATGTATTGATGGGGGCTTTCTCACTCATGATGACCGTATCCTGTTCTGTTTATAAAGCGAAGCGGGCCTGTGCCCGCTTTTGCTCAATCGTAAATCGCGTGAATCTGCCGGATTTAGTGTAACCGTCTGGCTTCGACCACATCCTTCACCTGCTCCAGACGCTTCAGGACCCGACCCAGTGTGTCCAGGTCTGTCAGTTCAACATCAAAATCCATAATCGACATTTGTTGTCTGAAGTCGATCCGACTCTTCACGCCGGCAACTTTGACCTTCTCGTTATGTAACGTATTCGTCAGATCTTTGATCAGACCATTGCGTTCAGACGCGGTCACCCGCACGGTCAGCGCGTAACGCCCCGCAAAGCTGCCACCCCAGACCGTGTTGATGATCCGCTGTGGTGCCACATGACGCAGTTCTTCCAGCTGTTCACAGTCACTGCGGTGCACCGAGATCCCCCGGCCCTGAGTCACAAAACCTGCAATGTCATCGCCCGGGATCGGCTGACAGCAACGCGCCAGATGCGTCATCAGGTTATCGACACCTTCCACCACGACAGCATCTCGCTGCGGCTTTTTCTGACTGGCTTTGTTGCTCGCTTCCGTCAGGCGCTCCAGCAGTTGCTGATCTTCTTCTTCCGCGGTCGGCTTGTTCACCAGTGCATTGATATGATTGATGACCTGATTGATACGCAGATCGCCGCTCCCCACGCCTGCGAAAAGTTCATCAGCCGAGTTCACATTGAAACGTTTGAGGGCGTAGGCTTCGGCGTCCTTCATCGTCGCGCCGATTTTTTGCAGCTCGTGTTCCAGGATCTCCCGGCCGGCTGCAATGTTCTTGTCTCTGTCCTGTTTACGGAACCAGGCATGCACTTTGGCCCGGGCACGGCTGGAATTCACAAAGCCCAGGTTCGGGTTCAGCCAGTCACGGGACGGATTCGGTTCTTTCTGGGTGATAATTTCGACCTGATCACCCATTTGCAGGTGATAAGTGAAAGGTACGATACGTCCTTCGACCTTGGCACCGATACACCGGTGTCCCACTTCTGAGTGAATGTGGTAAGCAAAATCCAGCGGAGTCGCATTCTGCGGCAGGTCAACCACATCCCCTTTCGGCGTAAAGGCATAAACCCGATCGTCGAACACCTGACTGCGCAGCTCTTCAAGCATTTCGCCCGAATCGGACATCTCTTCCTGCCAGGCCAGCAGCTTCCGCAGCCAGTTGATTTTCTCATCATAGGCAGAATGAGCACCGGACGATGTGCCGGACTCTTTGTATTTCCAGTGCGCAGCGACGCCCAGTTCCGACTCTTCATGCATTTGCTTGGTTCGGATCTGGATTTCGATGGTTTTGCCTTCCGGACCAATCACCACGGTATGGATCGACTGATAGCCGTTCGGTTTCGGGTTCGCAACATAGTCGTCGAATTCTTTCGGCAGATGGCGGTACTTGGTATGCACCACCCCCAGCGCGGCATAGCAGTCCTGAAGCTGGTCGGCAATGATCCGCACCGCACGCACGTCAAACAGCTCGTCAAACGCCAGACTCTTCTTTTGCATCTTGCGCCAGATGCTGTAGATATGCTTTGGTCGGCCATGCACTTCAGCTCTGATGTGCGATGCTTTCATCGATTCATCTAAATCTGCTACGAAGCGTTCGATATACTGTTCACGATCAATCCGGCGTTCAGCCAGTTGCTTGGCAATCTGCTTGTAAGTATCCGGATGGTTGTAGCGGAAGGCGTAGTCTTCGATTTCCCATTTGAGCTGACCGATCCCCAGGCGGTTCGCCAGCGGCGCGTAGATATTGGCACATTCCCGTGCAGCAGCACGACGAACTGCATCCGGCTCGTCTTTCACTTCGCGCAAATGACAGATCCGCTCAGCCAGCTTGATAACGACACAACGGAAGTCATCCACCATCGACAGCAACATCCGACGGATATTATCGACCTGTGCCGATTGTGCCGCGCCTTCTTTGATGGCATTCAGCTGGCTGATGGCCGCCATCTGTTTGACCCCTTTCACCATGTACAGGATCGACTGGCCGTATTCTTCCTTCACCTCATCGCTCTTGTAGAGCCCGGCTTCGACCAGCGGGAACAGCAAAGCGGCAATCAGGGTGTCGGCATCCATGCTGAGCATTACCAGGATTTCGACCATCTCCCGGCCACGCCACAGCATCTGGCTGGCAACGGCCTGATTGTCCAGGTGCGCTTCGCAGCGCTGATAAGTTTGGATCAGACGGTTCGAGGTTGTGGTGTCCTGCAACAGGCTTTCCGCCCAGGGCACCAACTCAAATTGAACGTTTTCCTTTAAATGCGCACCGCGAACTGCGACCATGATTCTGTCCTGTATTTCGTAGTTACGGATGGATGCCTGCCACCTTTCAAATCAGTGCCTGAGCTCAGGCACGGGTAAACAGGGCCATCGATTCCAAATGTCCGGTATGGGGAAACATATCCAGCATCCCCAGGCGTTGCAACTGATAGCCTTGCTGCAACAGCACCTGACTGTCCCGCGCCAGCGTGGCCGGATTGCAGGACACATATAAAATATGGCTCGGTGACAAGGCTGCCACCTGTGTCATCACACCTGCCGCTCCGGCACGAGCCGGGTCCAGCAGCACTTTATCAAAACCTTCATGCGCCCAGCTGAACGACGCAATCCCATCTTCCAGATTGCCCTGATAAAAAGCAGTATTTTTCAACCCATTCAACGCAGCATTTTCACTGGCACGCTGCACCATGGCATCCACGCCTTCAACACCCACCACTTCCCGGGCTCTTTTGGCCAGCGGCAAGCTGAAGTTTCCTAGCCCACAGAACAAATCCAGCACCCGATCTTCCGGCTGCACATCCAGCCAGGACATCGCCTGCGCAATCATCTGTTCGTTCACCGAGCGGTTGACCTGAATAAAGTCCTTCGGTGAAAACGCCAGTTTGAGATCTTCAACTTCGTAATAGGGTGCATCACCGGTCAGCTGGTTCACTTCGTCGGGGGCCGGTGAAAGGAATAGCATAACACGTTGATTGTCAGCAAATTGCTGAATTTGCGTCATATCTGGGTCAGAAAATGGCTTCAGATGCCGAATCAAAACCACAGGACCGTTGTCTGCTTCGACCAGTTCAACATGTCCAAGGTTCCGCCGCCCCTGCAGCGTGTTCAGCAATGCCCGAAGCGGCGGCAGCAAATCATTCAGCGATGCCGCCAGTACCGGACAATGCGCGATGTCGACGATGTCTTTGCTCTGTTCCTTGCGAAAGCCCAGACACAGCGCCTGACCTGGTTCGACCCGTAAACTGAAACGCGCGCTGCGGCGATACTGCCATTCCTGCCCGGTCACCGCGTTATCCTGCATCAAGGGCGTCGTTTTTTCCGGCCCGTCAGCGAGAGCAAATTTTGCAATCAGCTCTCCCAATGACTGACGCTTCGCATCCACCTGAGCAGAATGAGAGAGGTGTTGCAAGTTACAGCCACCACACTGGTCATACACCGGACACTGCGGTGTAATGCGTTCAGGACTGTTGGTCAGGCGTTTGATCACTTTGGCTCTGGCATACTGCTTTTTGTTTTCCGTGAGCTGAATCAACGCGCGTTCGTCGGGCAGCAAACCCGGAATAAAAACCGGTTTGCGGTCAAGGTGGGCAATCCCCGCGCCCAGATGGTCCAGGCGGGTCACTGTAACTTCTTTGTGCTTGGTGTCGCTGACAGTACGTTTCGTCGGCTTAAAAAAGCGTGCCATAATGTTGTAACTCACGGTGTTTTGTCGCCTTTTCAGGGCGATGCCGCAGAGACTTCAATTGTCGCTACGGTAAAGATTCATTAAGCTAAGGGCTGGAACATGCTTGCGTGGCCAGCATAGGTCACAATTCTCCCACAGAATCGAATTCTTGTAACCATGACCAAATACGGACTTCGCGCCCGGGTTTTCACCCTGACATTAGCACCAACCCTGATCATTGGCCTGCTATTGAGCGCCTTTTTTACCCTGAGCCGCTACCGGGATCTGGAACATCAGCTGGTAGCGACCGGAACCAGCATCATTGAGCCGCTGGCAATCTCGACCGAATACGGGATGGCTGATCACAATCGTGAAGCGGTCCGACGCATCATCAGCTACGCACACCGCAAGCATTCCGACATTGTACGCAGTATCGCCGTCTTCGACAGCAATAATGAGCTTTTTGTCACTTCAAACTTCCACCGGAATTTTGAAACCCTGATGTTCCCGGATGACAAACCGATCCCTTTTCTGCCAGATATTGTCGTCAATGACACCACCATGATCATGCGGGCGCCGATCCTGACAGAATCACAGCAGAGCAACCTCTCAGCACCGGGGTTTCAGGCCAAGGCGCTGGGCTACATTTCGATTGAAATGGACATGAGTCCGCTGCGCCTGCAACAGTACCAGGAAGTGTTCACTGCCCTGATGGTACTGCTACTGGGCCTGATCCTGTCCGGCCTCTTTGCCTACCGCCTGATGCGGGATGTCACCCGGCCGATTTCGCACATGATCAGTGTCGTCGACCGCATTCGACGCGGGCATCTGGACGTTCGGATTGAAGGGGAGCTGATGGGTGAACTGGATAACCTGAAGAACGGGATCAACGCCATGGCGATTTCCCTGTCGGATTACCACATTGAGATGCAGCAAAGCATCGATCAGGCCACTTCCGATCTGCGTGAAACCCTTGAACAATTGGAAATTCAGAACGTCGAGCTGGATATTGCCAAGAAGCGAGCGCAGGAAGCTGCCCGTGTGAAATCGGAATTCCTGGCCAACATGTCTCACGAACTGCGTACGCCGCTCAATGGCGTGATTGGCTTTACCCGTCAGATGCTGAAAACCCGGCTCAGTGCCAGCCAGCATGATTACCTGCTGACCATTGAAAAATCGGCCAACAACCTGCTGACCATCATCAACGACATCCTCGACTTCTCGAAACTGGAAGCCGGAAAACTGCTGCTGGAAAACATTCCATTCGACTTTACCGATTCTCTCGATGAAGTCATGCGGCTGCTGGCACCCAGCGCACACGAAAAAGGGCTGGAACTGACGCTGCGTGTTGACCCGCGTATTCCAACCGGCCTGATTGGTGACCCGCTCCGCATCCAGCAAGTACTGACGAACCTGATTGGAAATGCCGTCAAATTTACCGAACGCGGTAACATTGATATTGCCGTCGAGCTGAAAGCTGACCGCGATGAAAACCTTGAACTTCAGTTCATGGTGCGGGATACCGGGATCGGGATATCAGAGCGTCAGCAAGCCCAGCTGTTCCAGGCATTCAGCCAGGCCGATGCCAGCATCTCACGCCGGTATGGCGGAACCGGGCTGGGACTGGTCATTACCCAAAAACTGGTCACCCAGATGGGCGGGGAAATCAGCCTGACCAGTCGGCTGCACCAGGGTTCCACCTTCTGGTTTACCTTGCGCCTGAATAAAACCGACCTGCCGGTTTCCCAGCCAATTGATACCAGCGACCTCCAGGGCCGCCACCTGCTGCTGATTGAATCCAACCTGCAGGCAGCCAATGTTCTGCAGCAACGTCTGCTTCAGGCCGGGCTGGAAGTCACTTACCGCGCTGACATGCCCGAAGATGATGTTGAACACCACGATTTTGCCCTACTCTGTCTGTCACCGGGTGAACAACCGCCGCTGGCAAACATTCTGGATATGGTATTCAAAGCCGAGCAACTGGCCGATAAGGTGCTGGTCTGTCTGCCAACAACCGAACTGGCCCTGTCGGAGCGCCTGCTGACCGCCGGTGTAACGGCCTGTCTGGGCAAGCCACTGGCACAACGTAAACTCTTCGATGCGCTGATCGGCCAGACTGATCTGCTGGAAGAGCCTGAACCTTTACCGCTGGCCTCCCCGACAGATGCCCTGTTGCCGCTGACCGTGATGGCCGTTGATGATAACCCGGCGAACCTCAAACTGATCGCCGCTCTGCTCAGTGAGCGGGTCGAAACCGTCATCACCGCAACCGGTGGCCGCAAAGCGGTGGAATATGCGCATCAGAAGGCTTTTGACCTCATTTTCATGGACATCCAGATGCCAGAAATGGACGGGGTCAGCGCCTGTCAGGCCATCCACGAAACCGATCTCAACCACAATACGCCGGTCATTGCCGTCACGGCCCATGCCATGGCAGGGGAACGTGAACGCCTGCTGCGGGCTGGGATGGACGACTATCTGACCAAGCCGATTGAAGAACAGATTCTTCAGCAAATGCTGGCGAAATGGATCCCTCAGCCTCAGATCAATGGATCGGCCACACTGTCTCACCCGGCCGCCCCTGCGGCGGCTACGGTGAATCAAAATGTCAGCTGGGACTGGGATCTGGCCCTGAAACAAGCGGCCGGAAAAGAAGATCTGGCCAGAGACATGTTACAAATGCTGCTCGATTTCATGCCTGAGGTTGAAATGCTGGTGAACGAAGTGCTGGACGGCAAGGATATTGAGCTGTGGCCCTCAATTCACAAACTTCACGGCAGTTGCGCCTACAGCGGCGTTCCGAGACTGAAGAATCTCTGCTATACGCTGGAAACTCAGCTGAAAGCCGGTGCCGCAGTGACCGATCTGGAACCGGAACTGTTTGAGCTAATTGATGAGATGAACAATGTCGTCAAAGCGTCACAGGCATACCGGCAATAAATGCTGCGCTGGATATGCAAAGGCCAGACACTGACTGTCTGGCCTTTTTATTGATCGCTTTTTGATTTGTAACGAAATACAAAGAAGTCAGTCCGTTTCCAAAATCACCGTGGCAACGGCATAGTGTTTTTCATCGGCAATGGTCAGGTGGACATGGCGAACGGCCATCTGCGCAGCCAATTCAGCCGCTTTCCCACTCAGCGTCAGCTCAGGTTTCCCACGGGCATTATTTGTGACCGTAAAATCCTGAAAAGAGACACCACCGGCAATACCGGTACCCAGTGCCTTTGCCGCCGCTTCTTTGGCGGCAAAGCGCTTAGCCAGATAACGGCCCGCCTGTTTGTGCTGGCTGAAAATCGTCAACTCCTGCGGTGTCAGTACCCGGCACGCAAAGGCTTCTCCAACACGCTCAAGCACTTGCTCAACGCGGGCAATTTCCGCAATATCTGTGCCCAGACCGACAATGGCCATTACCAGCGCGCTTCCAGCATAACGGCTTTCATGTCTGCAACCGCTTTGTGCAAACCGTCAAACAGCGCGCGGCCCACAATTGAGTGGCCGATATTCAGCTCATAAATTTCCGGCAGCGCAGCAATTGGCTTCACGTTATGGTATGTCAGGCCGTGTCCGGCATTGACCTTGATCCCCTGATCGCTGGCATAACTGGCCGCCGCTGCAATTTTCTTCAACTCAGCCTGTTGCTCGGTATCCGATGTTGCATCCGCATAGTGGCCGGTGTGCAGCTCAATGTAAGGCGCACCACAGGCAACAGCAGCATCAATCTGCGCACGGTCAGCATCAATGAACAGGGATACCAGAATCCCCGCAGCAGAGAGTTTCTCGGTGGCCGCTTTCACTTTGTCCAGCTGTCCAACGACATCCAGGCCGCCTTCAGTGGTCAGTTCTTCGCGTTTCTCTGGAACCAGACACACAAACTCAGGTTTGGTCTCCAGAGCAATCTGTACCATTTCATCCGTCACTGCCATTTCCAGATTCATCCGGGTCTGAATCGTTTCACGCAGAATGCGGACATCACGATCGGTAATGTGACGGCGGTCTTCACGTAAGTGAATGGTAATACCATCAGCGCCAGCGCGTTCAGCCACTTCAGCAGCGTGGACGGGATCCGGATAACGGGTGCCACGAGCATTACGTAAAGTGGCGACGTGGTCGATATTGACGCCGAGCAGTATATTCTTCATGAAGCGGTACTCCTTCCTCTAGGGATAAACAATTCCCTGCTTTTTAATGGTTTGCTGCCAAGATACGGTTTCAGGGCCATGCGTGTAAAGCGCTTTGCTGCCCTGAGCTGATCCGGTGTTTCAAAATGACGGGCGGCAATGGCTTTCAGCTGCCGCCCGGTAAACGTCAGCTGCCCGGCGACGACAGAAGCAATAAAGCCCCTTTGTTCCCGGTAGTTATAGGTCATCACATCATCCACAGGCAGACCACTCCCCGCACAATGCAAAAAATCCACGCCGTATCCCAGATGATCCAGCAGCGCCAGTTCAAACCGCCGCAGTGCTGGTTCCGGATTCTCAGCCTGAGCCAGCTCACGCAAGACATTGAGATAATCAAGAAACAACGCAGGATAAGGTGTCTGTGCTTCCAGCACCCGAGCGAGAATTTCATTCACATACAGGGCGGAATAAAGAATGTAGCTGCGCATGGGCAGCCCGATGCTGATCGGTTCGGCATGCGTCAGAACGGGCATACTGCCACGGCCTGACCATTTCAGAAATAGCGGGGTAAATGGCTGAAGCGCTCCTTTGAGATTGGAGCGCTTACGGCGTGCGCCTTTCGCCAGCAGACTGAGCCGACCGGATTCTTCACTGAAGACGTCCAGGATCAGACTCGTCTCGCTGTAAGGACGAGCGTGCAGGACAAAACAGCGCTGCAACCCTTCCATTGCAGCCCTTAGAGATCGTCGATATATCCGAGGCTGCGCAGCGCGCGCTCGTCATCCGCCCAACCGGATTTCACTTTCACCCAGAGTTCCAGGTAAACCTTACGCTCAAACAGATCTTCCATATCCAGACGGGCTTCACGACCAATGGTTTTGATCTTCTCGCCACCTTTACCAATCACCATCTTCTTCTGGCCCTTACGTTCCACAAGGATCAAGCCATTGATATCAAAGCCATCCGTTTCCGGATTATAGTCAAACCGCTCAATCTCTACCGTCACAGAATAAGGCAGCTCTTCACCGGTAAAGCGCATCAGCTTTTCACGGATAATTTCAGAGGCCATAAAACGCTGAGAACGGTCTGTCACGTATTCTTCCGGGAAGTAATACTCGCCTTCAGGCAGGCTCTCACGAACGATCTGCTCGACGACGTCAACGCCTCCGCCGTGTTTGGCTGAAACCGGCACAATTGCTTTGAAGTCCATCTTTTCCGACAATTCCTGAATATGCGGGAAAAGGTCATACTTCATTTTGACGTTATCGATTTTATTCACCAGCAGCACCACAGGCAGACCTGTTTTCGCCAGCTTATTCAGTACCATCTCGTCATCTGGTGTCCATTGCGTCCCATCGACCAGAAACAAGACCAGCTCGACATCGGTCAGAGAACTGCTTGCAGCACGGTTCATCAGACGGTTGATGGTCCGTTTTTCCTCAATATGGAGTCCCGGTGTATCAACATAAACCGCTTGGTAACCGTCACGGGTATCAACCCCCATGATCCGGTGGCGCGTGGTTTGTGGCTTACGCGAGGTAATGGACAACTTCTGCCCGACCAGGCGGTTCAGCAGCGTGGATTTGCCGACATTCGGACGGCCTACAATGGCAATAAAGCCACAATGAGTTTTGTCTGTCATGATTCTAACTGCTTCAATGCCAGTTCTGCCGCAGCCTGCTCAGCCTTGCGCCGACTACCGCCCTTTCCAATGACAGGCTTATCCAGGCCTGTCACCTCGCACTGCACAGTGAATTCCTGATTATGTGCTTCACCCTGCACCTTAGTTACAGTATACGCAGGCAGCGGCAAACGACGCCCCTGCAAACACTCCTGTAAACGGGTTTTCGGGTCTTTCTGATTAATCCCAGGCTGAATGGTTTCGAGACGGCTCTGATACCAGCTCAGCACGATACGGCGAACATGCTCAATATCGCTGTCGAGATAAATGGCACCGATGATGGCTTCCACACAGTCAGCCAGAATCGAATCACGGCGGTAGCCGCCACTTTTCAGTTCGCCCGGTCCCAGTAACAGGTAATCACCCAGCTCAAACTCCCGACCCAGCTCTGCCAGGGTTTTGCCACGCACCAAAGTCGCACGCATCCGGCTCATATCCCCTTCATCCACTTTCGGGAAACGGTGATAGAGATCGTCAGCAATCACAAAACTCAAAATAGAATCGCCCAGAAATTCCAGACGTTCGTTGTGTGTTCCGTTGGCGCTGCGGTGCGTCAGCGCCAGGGTCAGCAATTCGCTGTTATTAAATTCGTGTCCCAGCTTTCGCTGGAGTCTTTCTACAGGAGATGTCATTTTTTCCGATCAGTTTATGCCACCGATGCGACTGAATCGCACACCGGTAGGAATCCAAGATGGAAGTACGCTGTTGGCACTTCGTTCAAATTCAAAGCTGATCCAGATCCCGACCGCCTTGCCCACCAAGTTCGCTTCTGGCACGAAGCCCCAGTAACGGCTGTCAGCGCTGTTATCACGGTTATCACCCATCACAAAATATTGACCTTCCGGGACAACCCACTCCGCCATGTCAGACGAGGAATGATATTGGTATTTCAGCGTCTGATTCGGCTCCAGCGGATGAACAAGAATGTTATGCTGCACGGCACCCAACTGTTCCGTAAACTGAACCAGTCGCGTTCTGCCCTGAACAAAATCACTATCTTGCATATGGGTCATCAGGATTGGCTTACACGCTGTGCCGCCCTGAGGCACGATACAAATCTGCTTGTTATAACTGTACCGCACGGTATCACCAGGCATACCCACAACGCGCTTAATGTAATCCACACTCGGTTGTGGTGGATACTTGAAGACCACAATATCACCACGCTCCGGTTCACCGGTTTCAACCATTTTGTGGCGGAACACAGGATCGCGCAGGCCATAAGCAAACTTTTCAACCAGAATGAAATCACCCACCAGCAGGGTTGGCATCATCGATCCGGATGGGATCTGGAACGGCTCATAAATAAAAGAGCGAAAAACCATGATAATCGCAATCACAGGGAACATAGAGCTGGTTGATTCAACCCAACTCGGCTGTGGCGCAACCGCCTCCAGTGTTTTGGCGTCGACCTGACCACCCGCACTTGCGGCTGCAGCATCAATTTTAAGCTGACGCTTCGGTGCCCAGATAAACCGGTCCAGTGCCCAGATGATCCCGGTAAACAGGGTCGCCAGCACGAGGATTAACGAAAACAGATTTGCCATTGCTGTTCCTATGTCCCTATGATGATTTTTTCATGTTTTTCTGGCCATTCCGCCGCAAAATTGCGGCGGAAGGCGAACTCGATTTATTTGTCTTTGCCGACATGCAAAATGGCAAGGAAGGCTTCCTGTGGCAGTTCGACGTTGCCGATCTGCTTCATTCGTTTCTTACCTTCTTTCTGCTTCTGCAGCAGCTTTTTCTTACGGCTCACGTCACCGCCGTAACACTTGGCAATCACGTTCTTCCGCAACTGTTTCACAGTCGAGCGGGCAATGATGTGGTTACCAATAGCCGCCTGAATGGCGATATCAAACATCTGGCGAGGAATGAACTCCTTCATCTTCTCAACCAGATCACGGCCACGAGACTGCGCATGGTCTTTATGGGTAATAATAGCCAAGGCATCCACGCGATCGCCATTCAGCAAGATATCTACGCGAACCATGTCCGATTCTTCGTAACGCTGGAAGTTATAGTCCAGCGACGCATAGCCGCGAGACGTCGACTTCAGACGGTCGAAGAAATCCAGAACCACTTCAGACATCGGAATATCGTAAGTCAGGGCCACCTGATTGCCGTGGTAAACCATGTCAACCTGTGTACCGCGTTTTTCCACGCACAGGGTGATCACGTTCCCCAGATATTCGCTTGGCACCAAAATGTTACAACGGGCAATTGGCTCACCAATCACTTCAACTTCATTGATTGGTGGCAGTTTCGCCGGGCTGTCAACATAGAGTGATTCACCGTTACTCTTCTTCACTTCATACACCACGGTTGGTGCAGTTGTGATCAGATCCAGATCGTACTCACGCTCCAGACGTTCCTGAATGATTTCCATATGCAACATGCCAAGGAAACCACAGCGGAAACCAAAGCCCAGTGCGGCTGAATTTTCCGGCTCGTAAAACAGCGATGCATCGTTCAGGCTCAGTTTGCCCAACGCATCACGGAAGTTTTCATATTCATCAGACGAAACAGGGAACAAACCCGCATAAACCTGAGGCTTCACTTTCTGAAAGCCCGGCAGTGCTTTTTCACAGCCGTTTTTCGCCAGCGTCAGGGTATCGCCCACAGGTGCACCAAGGATGTCTTTAATCCCGCAAACCACCCAGCCCACTTCACCGGTTCTCAGGATGTCTGTGTCGACCTGTTTCGGGGTAAAGATTCCGATACGATCAATATTCCAGCTTTGGCCGGTGCTCATGACCTTAATCTTGTCGTTTTTCTTCAGGGAACCGTTTTTAATGCGGACCAGGGAAACAACGCCTAGATAGTTATCAAACCAGGAGTCGATGATCAGTGCCTGTGGCGGCGCATCCGGGTCACCTTCAGGAGCAGGGATCGAACGCACGATATTTTCCAGCACATCGTCAACACCCAGACCGGTTTTGGCTGAGCAGCGGGTGGCTTCCATCGCATCGATACCGACGATTTCTTCAATTTCTTCTGCAACACGCTCTGGATCAGCCGCAGGCAGATCGATTTTATTCAGGATCGGCACAACTTCCAGATCCATCTCAATCGCTGTATAGCAGTTGGCCAGTGTCTGGGCTTCAACCCCCTGACCGGCATCGACCACCAGCAGCGCACCTTCACAGGCCGCCAGCGAACGGGACACTTCATATGAAAAGTCCACGTGTCCCGGGGTGTCGATAAAGTTTAATTGATAGGTTTCGCCATCTTTTGCCGTGTAATTGAGCGTCACGCTCTGGGCCTTGATGGTGATACCACGCTCACGTTCCAGATCCATTGAATCAAGCACTTGCGCAGCCATTTCACGATCGGAAAGGCCACCGCAGACTTGAATCAGGCGGTCAGATAACGTCGACTTACCATGGTCGATATGTGCAATAATCGAAAAGTTACGAATGTGCTTCATGAATTGGCGTGACTAACTCGTGATTAAAAAATGAATGGGATCTTAAGATCAAGTTGGCAGATTCTACCGAATTTCAACGGCTGCTGCTATCTTTCGATAACGCATTTGTTGACAGGCTATCCGCAACGGGCTGACCAAGAACCCGGATCAGGCTCGGCTGATAGTCGCCCTGCTCAGACAGGCCGGATGCCCGGCGACGAGCCAGCAACAGGCCCAGAGCGCCTCCCGCCAGTGCACCAGCGATGACACCGCCTTCACCACCACCGGCCAGTTCGACAAACCACCACTGCCCCAGCAGCGTTCCCAGCAACATACAGACCAGCGGCAGCACATACACCAAGAGCGCCGACTGCAGCACACTGCGCTCAGACAGACCGATTTCAACCAATTGCCCGACTTCAATCGGTTCATGAACATGTTTTGTCGATAACGTCAGCTGATGCTGCCGCCCTGGCAGCACCTTGCTGATCACGCCAGTGCCGCAGCTATTCTGCGAAGCACAGGAACCACAACTGGTTTGTTGCTGACAACTCACCGTAATCTGGTTCCTTTCAACGGCAACAACAGTCGCCAGAGAATGCATCATGGCTTTCCGACTCCATCAAAGGTCACCGACTCAGCAACGCGCCGGGCAGTCGCGGGCGGAATATCCCCGACCACAGTCACCTCTCTATCTTTTAACAGCTGGCTGTGCAGGGTACGACGCCCCTGACGGACCAGTTGTTCCCGCACACTGAAACCATCTGCTGCGGAGACATAAATCGAGAAACTGAACAACCCATCGGTGTACATCTGACTCTCCACCGGTCGCTCTGTCAGCATTAACCGATGCCGGTTATGGGCAATACTTTCAAAGCCCTGCGGCAACCAAGTGACCTGCCAGGATAACTGAACCTGAGGCTGAGGCGGTAACTGAACAACTTCCGGTAACTTCACCGATTTCAGGTTTTCCAGCACTTCAGCCACTTTATCATTAACGATATAAGAGACCGCACGATACTGCTCCAGTGGCTCACCATCCCGATCCAGCAGGTCTGCCCGCAAAACCAGATGCGTGTGGGTATCCACCCACAACAGATAGGAATAGCGGGCCCCGTCTTTCGGCGCAATACGCACCACATCACAGGCTGTTCCGGCCTCACGCGAGCGCCCCATCGGGATAAAATCATAATATCGCGACAGCTCAACCACATTACTCCGCATCATTGGCGGTAACGGGGCCACCATCCGGTTACTATCGATCGTAAACGGTTCCAGTCCAGGCTCGAAATAACTGACTTCCTGCCCTCGCTGAATCACCTCTCGCGGCGGGCCACTGAGATAAACCAGATGCGCATAAGTCTGCCCATCTTCTATCGCATGGCGGTAGCGTAATGGCTCAATGCTGTTTTTCTTGATGAGGATGTAAGACACCTCATAATTCAATTGCCGGCTGGCCTTATCCATTTGATGCAACAAAGCCTCTGCAGAAGTTGATGTCTCTTCTTCCGCAGAGGCTTGCCAAGGCATTACCAGGCTGACCAGTGCCACTACACCGACCAGAATATTCTTCATATCACCGCCACGAATCAGTGTGATTCCAACAGAGTTCTATCCAGGCTGCCGTCTTCCGCATTCAGGCGTAACTGCAACTCATAATCCTGCAACATCGCATTAATACGGCGGCGTTGCTCCATCAGTTGCGCTTCGCTTGGCGATTCAGCGTGTGAACGCACAGAATCACGCGTCAGGCTCACAGGTTCAGCAGTTCCGGCAAAAGGAATGGTCTGAAGCACAGGCACATCACGCTTTGCATCACTCGCAAATGTTGCCTCTTCACCACCGTTATACTGTTGTACGCCGATAATCACTGCCAATGAAACACTGGCTGCCACCGCAACCTGACCAAATTGAGTCAACCAGGCCGGCATTGAACGCCGTGCCTGCTGAGGGCGGGGCTGCTCGGTCTGTGGCATGCTGACCACATTATCGTTTTGGCCGTTATCATTATTGCCTGACAGGCTGTGCGCTGGTTCGTCTTCCAGTGCCATCGCCACCTGACCAGCAATATCCCATCGTGGTTGCCCCGGCGCTTCACCATGCAAAACATCACTCATCAAATGATAAGCCTGCCAGCTTTGCTTTGCGGCGTCATCGACCAGCAGTTGATTAATCACACTCTGATCAACATCTTCGCCATCAAGCAAAGCCGAGATTTTTTCTTTATCAGCCATCTTTGTCACCGTTTGGCCCAAATATTAGCGCTGCATCAGGGGAGTGATCCGTTTTTCGACCGCCTCCCGCGCCCGGAAAATACGAGAACGTACCGTACCAACCGGACAGCCCATGACTTCAGCAATTTCTTCGTAACTCAATCCCTCAAGTTCACGAAGCGTAATTGCAGTCTTCAAATCATCCGGGAGGCTTTCTATGGTACTGAATACCACCCGCTTCAATTCATCTGACAACATTTGGTTCTCAGGGTTCGAAATTTCTTTCAGGGCACCGCCATTTTCATAATATTCGGCCTCCTCCGCATCCACATCGGTGGCCGGCGGCCGTCGCCCCTGAGCAACTAAATGGTTTTTTGCTGTATTGACAGCAATACGATACAGCCAGGTATAAAATGCGCTTTCCCCACGAAAAGACGGCAGCGCCCGGTAAGCCTTAATAAAAGCTTCCTGCGCCACATCCGGCACATCACCGGCGTTGCCGACATAACGGGCAATCAGGTTACAAACCTTATTCTGGTATTTCACAACCAGCAAATTAAAGGCTTGTTTGTCCCCTCGTTGTACTCGCTCTATCAGTACCTGGTCAGTTAACGGCTCGCTCATTCGAGCGTGTACTCCTCTGTCTGTGACAAGGTCATCCTGTTCTGAATGGCATAAAGATGGCTTCAAATAAATCACCCTCACTTCAGAACCGTTTATATTCTATGGACATAGAAGCCTAAAGAACTAGAGACCCCAAAAAAAGCGCAAAGTTCCATGCACACCATACTGACTCAGCCGTTTGCGCGCAACTGCCTAAATTTTGACAGTTGAACCATGCGGCAGTGAATGGCAAAAATGCAAACTCAGTGCTCGCACCATCAAAAAAGTCCCACCAAAACGGTTTTTTGATAATATAGCGAGCTTACCACAGGGATATGAGATCAATATGAAAGAGAACCGAGAACACAGTTGCGACGTCCTGGTCATCGGTAGTGGCGCTGCAGGCCTGTCTCTGGCACTGCGTCTTGCTCCGATGTGTCAAGTGCTTGTCCTGAGTAAAGGCCCACGGAGTGAAGGTTCGACCTACTATGCCCAAGGCGGTATCGCCGCGGTCTTTGATGAAACGGACAGTGTGGACTCTCATGTTGAAGATACTCAGATTGCCGGTGCCCATTTATGCGATGAAGACGTGGTTCGTTTTATTGCGGAAAATGCCCGCGACTGCGTGCAATGGCTGATTGATGCCGGGGTACCGTTTGATCAGGAAGATAACAGTACGGATGCTCAACCACGTTACCATCTGACCCGCGAAGGCGGACACAGCCACCGCAGAATCCTACATGCAGCCGATGCCACCGGCATGGCCATGCAGATGTCACTGCAGGACAACGTCCATAATCACCCGAACATTCAGGTGCTGGAACGCCATAACGCGCTGGATTTAATCACCAGTCACAAGCTGGGTCAGACTGAACAGCCAAACCGCGTTCTCGGAGCCTACATCTGGAACCGCCAGCGCGAATCCGTCGAGACCGTACGTGCAAAATTTGTCGTGCTGGCCACTGGCGGTGCCTCCAAAGTGTACCAGTACACCTCCAATCCAGACGTTTCTTCCGGCGACGGAATCGCCATGGCCTGGCGGGCCGGATGCCGGGTCGCAAACCTGGAATTCAACCAGTTTCACCCAACCTGTCTGTTCCACCCAGAGGCCCGCAACTTCCTGTTAACCGAGGCACTGCGCGGTGAAGGCGCTTACTTACGTCGTCCGGACGGTTCTCGTTTTATGCCTGATTTTGACGAGCGTGCCGAACTGGCTCCCCGGGATGTGGTCGCTCGTGCCATCGACTATGAGATGAAGCGGCTAGGTGTAGACTGTATGTACCTGGATATCAGTCACAAACCGGCAGATTTCGTCACCAAACACTTTCCGACCATTTATGAGAAACTGCTGACCTACGGCATCGACATCACGACAGATCCGATCCCGGTTGTGCCAGCAGCCCACTACACCTGTGGCGGTGTGATGGTGAACAAACAAGGCCAGACAGATCTGACCGGTTTGTATGCGATTGGTGAAGTCAGCTACACCGGCCTGCATGGCGCAAACCGGATGGCCTCGAACTCACTGCTGGAATGTGTCGTCTATGCCTGGTCGGCCGCAAACCATATCAGCGAGCACATGAGTGACGTCAAACTCCCGGCATCACTGCCGCTGTGGGATGAAAGTAAAGTCACCAACTCCGATGAAGAAGTTGTCATTCAGCACAACTGGCATGAGTTACGCCTCTTTATGTGGGACTACGTTGGCATCGTTCGGACCACCAAACGTCTGGAACGTGCCATGCGTCGTATTCAGTTGCTGAAGCAGGAAATCGACGAGTACTACAGCAACTTCCGGGTTTCAAATAACCTGCTGGAACTACGGAATCTGGTGCAGGTCGCAGAGCTGATAGTTCATTGTGCACTGGCGCGGAAAGAAAGCCGGGGCCTGCACTACACACTGGATTACCCAGAGATGCTGGAAACCCTGTCGCCGACCATTCTGGATCCGCATCAAACAAAATAACCTGTTTCGTCCTGACATCGATTGACACATATTCAGGACGGGTCAGCCATAAAAAAACGGGAGCCTTCGTGGCTCCCGTTTCCGTTTACAACATCCGTCAGACTTAAACTTTAAACACTTTAATGGCCGCAGCCAGTGTACCGGCCTGTTGCGAGACCGACTGTGCCGCCTGCACATTTTCCTGCACAATGGTGACATTGCTGTTTGTCACATCCCGGATAGAAACCACACGCTCACCAATATCCTCAGACACATAGCTTTGCTGCTCGACAGCGGCGGCAATCTGAGTGCTGCTTTCCAGGATTTGCTGCATATCCGCGATAATCGTATTAATTTTTGCTTCCGCGCTGTCAGCCTGAGCAACGCTCTGCTCGCCCAGCGAACGACAATGCTCAATATGGCCAACCACCTGTTCGGTCTGCTGTTGCAGTGAACTGATGATCGAGGTGATTTCCTGTGTCGATTGCTGTGTACGCATCGCCAGTGAGCGTACTTCATCGGCAACCACTGCAAACCCCCGCCCCTGTTCACCGGCACGGGCCGCTTCAATTGCTGCATTCAGAGCCAGCAGGTTGGTTTGCTCAGCGATATTTTTAATCACATCGACCACAGAACCGATACTCTCCGACAACCCAGAAAGGCTTGAAACTTCCTCGCTGCTTTGTGCCAGACCGGATGAAAGCTGGTAAATACGCGAACGCGTTTCCACAACTTCAGCCAGACCCTGTGATGCCTCATCATGACTGCGAGCCGTATGCGAAGCAGCCTGCTGAGTACTGCTCGCCACTTCACAAATCGAGGCACGCATTTCCGTACTGGCCGTGGCCACAGAATCACTGTCTGCCAACTGAGCGGCCAGAGCATGTTCCGCATCCTGGCTCCGCCCTTGTAGCTGGGAAGAAGCTGCACCAAGCTCAGACACGGCTGACTGTACCTCACTCACTAGCTGACGCAGGCTGTTCAGCAGATAGTTAAAATGTGTCCCCATTTCCGCCAGCTCATCATGACCAGAGGTGTCGGCATGCAAAGTCAGGTCATGACGGGTAGCAATCCGGTTCATCAGACCGCTCAGCCGTTCAACCGGACGCAGAATGGAAACACTGATTCGCCAGGACAGCACGATCACTGTGGCAATAATCGCGATGACCACCAGCCAGGTAAATCGGGAGATCGTGGCATTCACAGCAACCGCTTCTTTATCCAGCTTCTGCTGCATCTGAGAAAACTCAGCTTCAACCTGATGAGACTGCGCACGAATCTGACCTCTCAGACCCTCTTTATGACTGAGGCCAATGACTGTTTTCTGAGCGACAAACTGATCGAACGACTGTTGAAAGTCGCGATATACCGAACCCATACCGGCCGTTAACTGATCTTGATAGGCTTCCTGATAGCGCTGATATTCCGCAAGCAGAGCTTTATCATCTGTGGTCGCAAAAAGCTTGGCCGTCAGCACAATCTGATACGCTTCCAGCGACAGCGTACCGTCCGACGCCAGCGTAATTAAATGATCACCTTTCTCATAAAGGTCCTGATACATTCCTTCAGACAGTTTCAGTCCCAGTGACTGATAACCGGCCACCAGATCTTGCATGCCATGATGGTAGCTTGCCATCTGCTCAGGCAACGTATTAACCTGCGGCAGCGAAATCGACAGAAAAACCAAGTCATTTTTCAGGGATTCAAGCTGACGCGAAAATTTCTCAATATTCCCATTGAATGTCTGAAGATATTTCACGTCCATACGCGCCAGAAAATCTTTTTCATTGCGCCTGAGGTTCAGCAAAGTTACTTCCAGCTTATCAATTTGCCCTTTTGCGGTTTCAATCTTTGCGAATTGCTGATTACTGTAACTATTGATACCGATCAGTAAAAAAATCGCGGCAACCGTTAACCCTGCCAACCCCAGTAACTTATGTCTGATTTTCATGACATTGTATTCCCTCAAAAGATATCTTTGCGAAATTCCATCTGCGTGAATTCCAAGGTTGATATTATAAATTTCTAATAATGTAATTACACAATAAGAACGTCAGACACGTACGCTATCCTGAGGAATTTGCGCAACAGATGCGCAGGACTTATGTCAAAACTTGAAATGCATTCCAAGTTTTCACCTGCCAAACCTCACAGCCAAAGTCTATGACTAGGCCAATCGGCAGAACAGGCTCAGTCGGCGGAAGTCGGAATCTGTACAGGCATCCCGACAGATCACCAGGCGACGGACTTGTTGAGCGTCTTCCAATTCCATCACCAGCAAGTAAGGTGTGAACAAAAGGACATGAGATAATCGCCACTTTCGGTTTTGCCAAGCCAGTTGCTGATCCGAAAAGAGAACGAGGCGACCTTTGAGTTGCGCAGTCTGGTTACCGACTTTCACATATTCTGGCCAGAGCCAGAGAAACATCAGCCATACCCAGGGCAGTGGCAACACATCAACCACGACCAAAGTGATCAGCAAGCCTGCCGCCATCAGGTAAGCCCCGGTTAAGGCGACAAGCAAAGCATCAGAAGGAAAGATATTCAGATTAGCGAAGCTTACTCTTGTTGTGGGCAACAATTTTGTCCACCATTGCTGCATGGACTGGGTTACTGCTGTTCCCGTGTTCCATCAGCCAATTAAACAAATCAGGATCATCACAAGTCAGCAGAGACACAAAATCCTGGCATTCCTGAGGGCTCAGATCATCAAAGCACTCTTCAAAGAACGGCAAGAGGATCACATCCAGCTCCAGCATGCCCCGGCGGCAGGCCCACCTAATTCGTGCTTTATCGTTGGCACCTATCATTTCCAACCTCAACTCCTGTTGGTGTATATACTGCGGCAATACTACCAGCCTGACCGGCCGCCGCCTATCAGCACAAGCAGGCGGCACAGTAAAATGAGAGCTGGTCGAAATAATCCCTGACCTCTCAGGGCAAGTATTGAAGACTGCTGGCTGACAAAATCCAGCCAGAGCGATAACATAGCGCTATTCGGTGCCTTTCTGAGGGTAACCCGTCCCCTCATTCAACAATGGATACGATGATGAGTACCTGGTCTGAAACTTTGCAATTCGACAAAATCCCGCTGACCGCGAATACCCCAATGCCTTCCCTTGCCCTGATCGATCTCAGCAGCTGGGGACTGGTGACGCTGGTTGGCCCAGACAGCATTTCATACCTGCAGGGACAAGTGACCTGTGACGTCGTCTCGCTGGCACCCAATCAGTCAACGCTGGGTGCCCATTGTGATGCCAAAGGGAAAATGCGGACAATTTTTCGTCTGTTCCACCATCAGGATGGACTCGGCTGGTTTCAGCGTCAGAGCGTGATGGACACTCAATTACCGGAATTGAAAAAGTACGCCATTTTCTCGAAAACCACCATCGAGGCCAGTCAGGACATTCTGCTGGGACTGGCAGGTGAGCAGGCAAGCGCGATGATCGATCAGCTTGCTGGCGGAGAAGGCGATGTACGCCCGCTGCCAAACGGTACTGCCGTCAAGATAGATGATCAGCGCTGGCTGCTGGCCGTCGATACTGAAACGGCGAACGCGATTGCAGCTAAAGTTGCCGGCTCCGCAATTCTGTCTGATGATTCACTGTGGGATCTCTATGATATCCGCTTGGGTATTCCCCGAATCGAATCCGGAACTGAGCTTGAATTCATCCCTCAGTCACTGAATCTACAGGCGCTGGACGCGATCAGTTTCAAAAAAGGCTGTTATACCGGTCAGGAAACCGTTGCTCGTGCCAAATGGCGTGGTATCAATAAACGCGCGATGTATTTGCTCACCGGACCCGCAACCCATTGTCCAAAAACTGGTGACGTGCTGGAACGCAGTGTCGGTGAGAACTGGCGCAAAGGCGGCACCGTGATTGCCGGCTATGCGTTCAGCGATGGTGAAGCCATTGCGCTGGTGGTTCTGCCGAATGATCTGGAGGAAGGAACCACTTTCCGTCTGGCGGCCGAGCCTGAAGGCCAGTGGTTGCAACAGCCGCTGCCCTACTCCCTGGATGAAGAGGCGTAATGTTCGATACGCCGGTCACTCGCTACCTGCAGCAGGAAGGCATTGACTTCCTGCTGCTGACTCACAGCAAACCCGCCCGTACCATCGAAGAGGCTGCGGAAGCGCGCGGGGTCGAGCCTGAAAAAATGGTTAAATCGATTTTGCTGCGGGATATGGGTGGTTTTCATGTCCTGGCCTGCGTGCCAGGCACCAGACAGGTCGATCCCAAAAAAGTCCGGGCCCTGTTTGCATGCCGCCGTATGACCTGCGCAGATGCCAGAGACGTCGAAAGCGTCACAGGTCTGGTCATCGGCACCGTCGCCCCTATCGGGCTCAAACAAAGATTGCCCGTGGTATTCGACCATTCTCTGGTTCATTACCAGCGCGTCAATATCAGCAGCGGCGATCGCATGGCCGGTATTGAACTCGCAATGCAGGATTTAGTCCAGTTGTGTGCCCCAATGTACGGTGACATTTGCCGGTAACCGTCAACAACGTTAGCGGCTCATTTGCGTAAGCATGCATCTTTTCCCTCATAAAACGCAGAGATCGGAGCAGTCGTTACAACTAGCAGATCATACTTTTTTATCTGCGTTTAGCCCTTTTTTCACATCATCAATAACCACATTCATTCCTCAGAGAAATAGTAAAAAAGTTTGATCCCCAAGCGCACTCATGAGTTAAAGCACTGATAAACATAAGAAACAGCTAAAATAAAGACCATTTCAGGCTTTCCCCGAACCTCTTCCTATCATGGCTATCCATACAAGACTTCAGAGTTTTATCCTGTATTGTTCTTATTTTGACAAAATTATTTAAATCAAGATCTCATTTTACATAAACATTATGCTGTGAATATCACAATTATTTCACACTTGATTCCCTATAATGCCCCCGGTCCGAACACGAAGACACGAAGAACACATAAAAATTTAAGGCAAGGTTGCTCATCATTATGCGCATGTTTAAACAGTACATCCCCAAGATGGTTGCAAAGCACGTCAGCAGGCTATTCAGCGGACGACTTTATATCGACGGCCGGGGGGGATATGAATTTGATAATGGATTATTGAAAATCCCAACGCGAGCAGAACGGCGTCATTTTGACACCGTCAAAGAAGTCAATCAGGAGATCCGCCGCCTGAAAGAGGCCGCGTAATCGACATGATCAGGCCGGTCACTGCCGGCCTGCAGGCAATCGCCACCAGACAGGAGGCTTATTCTTCCTCTTGTGTCAGCTCCTGATAGGTCGCGGCATCCAACAATTCATCAAGTTCACTTTCATCATCCGCTTTGATCTGAAACAGCCAGCCATCACCATATGGATCGTTGTTGACCAGTTCCGGAGCCAGCTCCAGATCTTCATTGATCGCAATGATTACGCCAGATAAAGGCGCATAAACATCAGAAGCGGCTTTCACCGACTCCGCAACCGCACATTCATCGCCAGCTTCCGTGGTACTGTCCACATCCGGCAAATCCACAAAAACCATGTCACCCAACAGTTCCTGAGCATGATCGCTGATCCCGACGGTATAAACGCCATCCCCATCGGGACGTACCCATTCGTGAGTATTCGTATATTTCAGTTCAGAAGGAATGTGACTCATAAATAGTTCCTTACCCAAAGCGGCCTGTTTCGTGACAGCCGACACGTTCTCGACAATAGAGGTTTCCCGAAAAGAGGGCTTCGTCAGCCCTGCCTATGATTACTTTAGGAGAAAAAAATCAGATTGAAAGCAATTACACGCACAAAAAAACCGCCTCTTTCGAGACGGCTTCTGTGACAACGACTCAATCACCAGTCAGGTGAAACACCGATTCTCTGATTACGCTTTCGCAAGTGCCGGCAAGTCACCACTCAACCCCAGCGCCCGCCGCATAAATTGATCTTTGACGCCGGGGGCATGGTTTGCCAGCAGCAGGCCGACATCACGCAGTAATTTTTTCGCCGGATGGCTGCCTTCAAATAACTCCCGGAATGCCTGCATGGTCGCAATCATCTTCGCCGCTTCTGCTTTGCGCCAGCGCTCAAAGTAACGCAGGTGCTGCCGGGCACCGATATCCTTGTCCTGCCGCCAGAGCTGACTCAGCGTCTCAGCCAGACTGGCTGCATCCAGCAATCCCAGATTCACCCCCTGCCCTGCCAGCGGATGAATGGTATGAGCGGCATCTCCGATCAGAGCCACACGATCCCGGACAAAGTCACGTGCATAACGCATTCTCAGCGGGACAACCTGCCGTTCCCCCGCCAGACTGCACAAGCCCAAACGACAATCAAATGCAGCCGTCAGTTCATGATTGAACGCATCCGAAGTCATGGCCATCAACGCTTCCGCCTTCTCCGGGGAAACCGACCACACGATAGAGCACAAATCCGGCTCTGCCAGCGGCAAAAATGCAAGCGGGCCATCTGGCGTGAATATTTGCCGGGCCGTCTGTTGATGAGGCTCCGCGCAACGGATGTTCGCCACCAGTGCATGGTGGCCGTAATCCCAATGGGTCAGAGGAATACTGAGCTGGTTGCGAACCCAGGAGTTCGCACCGTCTGCACCCACCACCAGTTTGGCCGTCAGGTGCTGTCCGTTATCCAGCGTCAGCCAGGCTTCGTGCTCACCAAACGCCAGCTGTTGGCAGCGAACTGGGGCCATCAGGCTGACATTGTGCTGCTTTTGGATCTGATCCAGCAAGGATAACTGAATCACACGGTTTTCAACGATGTGTCCCAAATCTGGCTGGGATAACGCCTGTGCATCAAAACAGATATGGGCAAAGCTGTCCTGTTCCCACACATCCATTTGCTGATAAGGACTGATCCGACGGTCAGCCATGCCCTGCCAGGCACCAACACGGCGTAAAATCCTTTCACTGGCCCGACTCAGTGCCGACACCCGAACATCAGGCAGTGGCGACAACTCAGGTTCCGGTAAGTGGCCTTCGATGACGGCAATCCGAAGCTCCGTGTCAGCCAGTGCCGCAGCCAGAGTCAGGCCCACCATACCGCCGCCGATAATCGCTACATCTACGCTTTGCATCATGCTTATCTGTCCACCTGTCCCATCGCTCGCTTGACCAGCGGCGCTTTCAATACATCCATTGCATTCATTGCCATCAAAGCAGCATTCCGGCCAGCGACCATCGGCCAGTGTTCATTGGCAAACAGAGTCACCAGCCCGGTTGTCATGGCAATGGTGGCTGCCTGATCGCCTTCACGACGCTGACGGAACCGACTGAGTACCGCCATGCTGCCTGCCTCGTCACCGCGCTGAACACCGGCAACAATTTCTTCAGCCAGCGTCATCACATCACGCAGCCCCAGATTGAAGCCTTGCCCCGCAATCGGGTGCAAAGTTTGTGCGGCATTGCCAACAACAGCAAACCGGTGAGATATCCGGCGCTCGGCCTGTCTCAGGCTCAGCGGATAAGCATACCGCTGACCGGTTTTCACCAGTTGTCCCAGCCGCCAGCCAAACGCGGCCTGTAACTGCTGTAAAAACAGGTCATCATCCCAGCCCATCACCGTCTGCTGCTGTTCAGGGGGAACACACCACACCAGCGAGCTGCGTCCCTGGCTCATCGGCAACAAGGCGAGCGGACCGAAAGGCGTAAAACGTTCAAAGGCTTCGCCCTGATGCGGTATTGCGGTTGATACATTCGCAATCACCGCCACCTGTTCAAAATTCAGTGACGTCTGAGCGATGCCTAACTGAGCGCAACATTCCGACTGCCCGCCATCTGCTGCAACCAGTAAATTCGCCTGGCAGGATTCACCAGAAGACAGCTGCAGGGTGATGTGTTCTGTCTTCCGTTCAATCGCCGTGATTTTCTCCGGGCAGATCAAATCAATCCCAGCACTTTGCGATAATTGTTCATGAAAAACCGCGCCCGCCTGAGCCAATTCGATCACATAGCCCAGGGCTTCAGCGCCGTATTCTTCAGCCGCGATCCGAACCAGACCCGCATGGCCGCGATCAGAGACATGAATCCGGGAAATCGCGGTCGCTTCGCGCTTTAATGCAGGCCACAGACCAAGCTGCGTCATCAACTGCATCGATCCCAGAGACAAGGCAATACTGCGGGCATCATAGCCGGGATGACCGGACTGATCCGGCAAAACAGCCTCAACGACAGCGATGCGCAGTGCGCCTTCACTCAGCCGGTCCAGCGCCAGCGCCAGACTGGCTCCCGTCATCGCGCCACCGGCAATCACAACATCATACTGCTTCACGTTTGTTTTACCTCAGAACCCCACGATGATCAGTGCAGGGTCGGCTTTTCAGCCTGCTCACTCTGGTGCCGGGCAACCAGTTCAAAATAACAGGTCAACGCACACATACGGACATGTTCAATGACTTGTTCAAACAAGGCAGCCTGCTCTTCCATGTCATCGTCTTCATCAATGCCCAGCTGTGCAATATCCTGCAAATCACCCAGCGCTTCCTGGACGGTGGCCGGTAATTTCTCATGATTCAATCCCATCAAGCCCAGCCCGGACAAGAAACAGTTCACCCACTCGCTCAAGGCTTCTGCGCGATCCATCAAGTCCGATTCATCATTCGGCAGCAGTAAAGTCACCTCAAAGCCAGTGCTCGCCAAGGCTTTGGCGGTCATTTCCACCAGACTTTGCGTCAATGTTCTGGCTTCACCACCCAGCGATTCACCGTTATTGGCATAATCTGCGATCGGACCAATCCACTGTTCTCCATCTGCGGGTAAACCACCACACAGCATACCGGTCAGCAGTCCGTGCAGTTCAGCTGGCGTCACGGCCAGAGACTGAATTTTCAAGGCGGTTTCAACCGCTTCATATGCCGGCAACTTTACTTCGCTCATGGGCTTTTCACCTTAATCAGTTGGTGTCAATGGGTTAGGGATATGCTACCACTAAGGCCGGTTGCAGGCTAACGTAAAGCAGAAGAGGATGGATGCATCCATCATTTTTGCTGCCTCCCTCCAGCCAAATGACAGAAAAAACACCGAACTGATGAAGAACTGTCTCCCTGGGGGTCTCCCTTCCATCAGACCCGGTCGTGCGCTTGCAAGTTAAATAGGCTTTTTCTATATTAGCCGCAGTTGTATCCAAATCCCCTCAGAAGTCTGGTTCACAAGCTTGATACCGTTCACGGTCTATGTCGCTTGAGGTCACTTGGGGAGAATGGCTCAATCAATTCACAGTGACTGACACGGAACCAAGACAGCTATGAGCTCGCAGGCAGTTGAAATTGAAATTTTAGGCCGTACCCTTAAGGTGAATTGTCCTGAAGGCCAGGAGGCGGCATTGCGTGCAGCGGCAGCGGATTTTGATAACCGTCTGCAAGAACTGTCTCAGCGAACCAAAATCTCTAACCCAGAACAGCTACTGATGTTTACCGGGCTGAATATTTGCAGCGAGCTGCACAAAGAACGCAGAGAATTTAACAGTAATGCCCAATCTGTGTCCGACCGAATCGGACAATTAGCAGAAAGCTTAGATCAGGCATTGCAAAATCAACCGCAACGTTGATAATGAATTGACCCTGGGGTGTACGTCAGCGAATCGACGTCCCCGAGCCGATAAGCAAAAAACCAGGATCGGCTTTTATCCGCTATTGAGCATGCTCAGCATGACTGAGAAGCCTACGGCTGATGCTGCCAATCCACCTTGAACGTCTGGTTCAAGGGCAACAATTCGCAACGGCACCCTGGGGTACTCCTTCTTATTGATCCTGCTCACAGCCAGCAGTATTTTCCAGAGCAGGCGACGACGGGTACAGCATGATATGGATGCCTTCCACCGCCACGGCCAGGCTGGCCAAATAACACAATCCACCCGACAGCAACTTCGTCAGCAAGTGCGCCTGAAACGTCAGGCACTCACACTGCATCAACAGGAACAGGCGAGCAAAGCCGTTCTGGCACGATTTAACCAGCTTCAGGATGTCCATCACGCCCAACATATTGCGATTTATCTCAGTAATGACGGCGAACTGGATACCGGACCACTGATTGAATGGTTATGGCACCATGGTAAAACGGTTTACCTGCCCGTGTTACATCCCTTCAGCAAAGGCCACCTGCTGTTTTTACACTACCATCCAGACAGCCGCATGCACTGTAACCGCTATGGCATTGCAGAGCCTGTACTGGATGTTCGCCATGTAAAACCGGTACATGAACTGGATTTAATGTGCACGCCCATGGTTGCTTTTGATGAACAAGGTCAGCGACTGGGGATGGGCGGTGGCTATTATGACCGCACGCTGAGCCAGTGGCATCATCATGGCACAGGCCCCCGACCGCTGGGGCTGGCACATGACTGCCAGCAGGTCCGTCACTTGCCATGCGAAGCCTGGGATGTTCCCTTGCCCGCCATCATCACCCCTTCGGCTTACCATCATTGGTAAACATCTGAATCACAGGATATCTAAACAGGGATCTCAGTCATGTTTTTCCAATGTCAGCAATCGCAGGGTCGGCTATAATCAGCGCTCGCATACTGTTGGCCATCACGAGGAGAAAGGCATGACACAAGATGAAATGAAAAAAGCGGCGGGCTGGGCAGCCCTGGACTATGTGACCAAAGGCAGCATTGTCGGCGTTGGCACCGGCTCGACCGTCAATCACTTCATCGATGCCCTGGCCACCCGCAAAGAAGAAATCAAAGGGGCGGTTTCCAGTTCCGTTGCTTCCACCAAGCGTCTGGAAGAGCTGGGCATCCCAGTCTTTGATGCCAACGAAGTATCTGCACTGGATATTTATGTTGATGGTGCCGATGAAATCAATGCTGAATTTGACATGATCAAAGGTGGCGGTGCCGCCCTGACGCGTGAAAAAATCGTGGCTGCAATTGCCAAGAAATTTATCTGTATTGTCGATAACACCAAAGAAGTCGACGTACTGGGCCAATTTCCACTGCCTGTTGAAGTGATTCCAATGGCCCGTTCTTTCATTGGCCGTGAACTGGTCAAACTGGGCGGTGACCCGGTCTACCGTGAAGGTGTGGTCACAGACAACGGCAACATCATTTTGGATGTCCACAGTCTGAAAATCACCAACCCGAAAGCACTGGAAGATCAAATCAATGCTCTGCCGGGCGTCGTCACCGTTGGCCTGTTTGCGCATCGTGGCGCAGATGTCCTGCTGGTTGGCACACCAGAGGGCGTCAAAACTGTCACTAAATAACGGTTTTGACGCTTTTCCTACGGCTTGATGACAAAACGGCATAATATATGCCGTTTTTTCTTATCCATTTCGTAATATTCTCGCCAGGCCACCGAATTTTTTGGTACTTTAGTGAGAACGCAATCGTTTAAGCTCACCAGACGGCAATACAGGGTGTACGCCTGTCACCATCCCCCCATCACTCTGGAATGGGGCGGGAGCATATCCTGCTCGCTGAATGGAATACCCGTTGTTTTTAAGGAAAAGAACCTATGGCTAAAGTTTCTCTGGATAAAGACAAAATTAAAATCCTGCTCCTGGAAGGCGTTCATCCCTCTGCACTGGAAGTCCTCAATCAAGCTGGTTACGAGAACATTGAATATCACAAAGGCTCCCTCGCCGGTGAAGAGCTTCTGGAAGCAATCAAAGACGCACACTTCGTGGGCATCCGTTCCCGCACTCAGCTGACCTCAGAAGTCTTTGATGCTGCTAAGAAACTGATCGCTGTCGGTTGTTTCTGTATCGGCACCAACCAGGTTGATCTGGCTGAAGCCAGCCGCCGTGGTATCCCTGTCTTCAACGCCCCGTTCTCAAATACCCGCAGCGTCGCTGAACTGGTGCTGGGTGAAATTCTTTTACTGCTGCGTGGTATTCCAGAGAAAAACGCCAAAGCCCACCGTGGTGAATGGCTGAAAAGTGCCGACACTTCTTTCGAAGCCCGCGGGAAGAAGCTGGGGATCATCGGCTACGGCCACATCGGTACACAGCTCAGCATTCTGGCTGAAAATCTGGGCATGGATGTGTATTTCTATGACATTGAAAACAAACTGACCCTGGGGAACGCCACTCAGGTCGATACCCTGAGCGAGTTGCTGAACAAAGCCGATGTCATCACACTGCATGTCCCGGAAACGCTGGATACCCAGAATATGATGGGCGCAGAAGAATTTGCTCGCATGAAGCCAGGCGCAATCTTTATTAATGCTGCCCGCGGGACTGTGGTTGACATTGACGCACTGTGCAGCGCACTGGAAAGCAAACATCTGGCCGGTGCCGCCATTGATGTCTTCCCTGTAGAACCCAAAACCAATAGCGATCGGTTTGAGTCTCCTCTGACACGATTCGACAATGTAATCCTGACACCGCATATTGGTGGTTCAACACAGGAAGCACAACAGAATATCGGTATTGAAGTTGCCGGTAAGATTGTGAAGTACTCTGACAATGGTTCCACTGTCTCGGCAGTTGGCTTCCCGGAAGTTTCGTTGCCGGAGCACCGCGGTTGTTCTCGTCTGCTGCACATTCACGAAAACCGCCCGGGCATTTTGAACCAAATCACCACGATTTTCGCGTCAGAAGGCATCAATATCGCGGCGCAATACCTGCAAACCAGCCCTGAACTGGGTTACGTCGTGATTGATGTCGAAACCGAACGTGCAGAAGAAGCGCTCAATAAACTCAAGGCAATCGACGGCACCATTCGTGCCCGTATCCTGCATTAATCGTTCCGTTTTCTTCCTTGTCAACAACAAGAAGCTCGCCATATGGCGAGCTTCTTTCTTTCGATGCAAGACAAGCTGAGAATTACTTTTCCAGACGGAAAACCACTTCCACACGATCACGGAAGGTGATTTCAGCATCCTGATAGGTTGCTTTAGTTTCAATCGATGCATCCATGGCCATGCGTGCCATCACTGGACGAGGCATTGAATCGAAGTAACGAATATTCCAAACGCCTTCAATATCAGTATCAAAACCTTTCGCCAGTGACTTCGCCTTGCTCTGTGCATCTTTAATCGCAGCCTGACGTGCCTGCTCCTGATACTTTTCAGCATCACTGACTTTCAGCTCAATATTCTGGATATGGTTGATCCCATCCCCCAGCGCATTGTCCAGATAAGTGTTAAGTTTATCCAGCTCACGGACCATGACGGTCACCTGACGCGTCGCCTGATAACCCACCAGTTCAGGCGGATTATCGTTGCTTCGGTGGTATTGCGGGTGCAGATAAATATTAGCGCTTTCGATATCCGCACGCTTCACCCCACTCTTTTGCAGACGGTCCATGAATGCAGTGACTGCTTTATCGACAGCCTGCTTGGCTTCCTGTGCAGATTTACGGGTTTCTTCAACCGCAACTGTGAACATCGCCATATCAGGCTGAGCGGTGACTTCGCCCACACCAATGGTTTCCAGTCGCGGAAAGCTGTCCTCTGCCATCGCCAGAGGGCTAAGCAGTGTGGCACCACCGAAACAAACTGCAAGCAAGGTTTTCTTCATAACACCATCCCAATCAATTGATAAATGACACCCAGCCTTTCAGAAATCGCACGGGCATCGGTTGTTTAATCTTGTGCAGGGTTGGACACGCCGATGGAGAAATTTATCCCTGCTTTACATCAATTTACACAATTTTCTTATGAAACAGGCCGAACAAAACCATTTCAGAAACGGTTTTACTGCGGCAGTTTATGCCGGGCATGATCCAGCAACTGAGCGGTCACTTCGCTGAACACACCACTTTCCAGCGCCCAGTGATGCCAGTAAATTCGCCGGGTCAGCATAATGCCTGGCGTCAGATTAACCAGTGCGCCACTCGCCAGCTCTTCTTCAATTTGCACCTTCGGGATCAGGCAATAAGCCACGCCATGCAACGCCAGCTTGACGAATGCTTCCGAGGAACGCACCCGGTGCGTCAGAACACTGCCCCGCGGCAGGTTGAAATGCTGCTGAATAAAGACTTCATGCATATCGTCGTACTGATCGAAGGCGACTGCTGGCGCGCCCATCAAGGTATCGCGGTTCACACCATCGGAAAAATAAGTCGCCTGAAAGTCGGGGCTGGCGACACAGAGATAATCCATCCGGCCAAGATAATCGGCTACACAGCCTGGCATTGGCGTAGCTTCCATACTGATCGCGCCAACAACTTCCCCACTGCGTAACCGGTCGAGGGTGCGGCTTTCATCCTCCAGCATCAGATTGATTTCGATGCGCCGTTGCTTCAGCAACGGACTGAGTGCCGGGAGGAGCCAGGTTGCCAGACTGTCGGCATTGGAAGCAATCGACATTTGCAGCGGCTGGCTCTGCTCGCCAGGGCGGATATCCGGCAACAGTTCCTGTTCCAGTAGGCGTACACGGCGATACAGCCCCAGCAACTTCTGTCCTGCCGGGGTCGGACGCGGCGGCTGTTCACGCACCAGTAAGGGCTGGGCCATATGTTTTTCCAGCTGTTTGATACGCTGCGATACCGCAGACTGGGTAATACACAACACTTCCGCGGCCCGCTCAAAGCCTCGCTGAGACACGACGGCATCCAACGCCTGTACCCAGCGGTAATCGAGTCCTTCCATGTCCCCTCTCTTGGTTATTAGCCGTTCTAATAAATCATAAAAATTATTAGTTTTACTAAATCATAGCGAGCCATTTAAGCTTTAGCCAGTTGAAAGTTTTAGCCCATTTTCACAATTTCGAATAAGGATCACACCACTCATGAGTCTATGGCCATTACTCCAAGGCTTTGGTCTTGGCGCCAGTATGATTATTCCGATCGGCGCGCAAAATGCTTATGTGCTGAATCAGGGCATCAAGCGCAATCACCACCTGACCACAGCGACGGTCTGCAGTCTGCTGGACATGCTGTTCATCAGCTTAGGCGTCTTTGGCGGCGGCGCGCTGCTCTCAAGTAATGAAACTGTTTTAACAGTTGTCACCCTGGGCGGTATCGCGTTTCTCGTGTTTTATGGCAGCCTGTCCCTGAAAAGTGCCTTCAGTCATGCTTCCGCAGAAGAGGCTCAGGCACAAATGCTGGCCCGCGGGCGTCGTGCTGTGATTGCCGGCGCACTGGCAGTGACCGTGCTGAACCCTCACCTGTATCTGGATACCGTGGTGATTCTGGGTTCAATCGGCGGGCAGTTCGAAGGCCACGACCGCATTGCGTTTGCAATCGGCACGATGCTGGCTTCTTTTGTCTGGTTCTTTACCCTTTCGATTGCGGCTGCAAAGATGGCACCGACCTTATCTCAGCCTCATGTAAAACGAGGCATTGATATCGCCGTCGCCGCGATGATGTTTGTGATTGCAGCCCATTTAGCCAAAGGATTGCTGGCTTAAGCCTCGCCAAACAACAATGGAGCCAAACGGCTCCATTGTTCATGGTCAGTTTCGAAAAAATTAATCTTCGACTTTGTTGAGATGCACATCCATTTGTGGGAATGGAATCTCGATTCCTTCATTATCCAGCGCTTCTTTGATTGCCTGCAGCAAATCAAAATATACGGCCCAATATTCAGAGGTCTTCACCCAAGGGCGAACGACAAAATTTACGGAAGAATCAGCCAGTGCAACCACGCCAATCGTCGGTGCCGGATCTTTCAGCACGCGGGACTCCGCATCCACCACTCGCTTGAGCACTTCCTTGGTTTTCTTCAGATCAGATTTGTAAGAAACACCGATCACAAAGTCAATCCGACGAGTCTCGTGTCGGGAGTAGTTGGTAATCGGACCGCCAATCACCGCTGAGTTCGGAACAACGACCATTTTATTATCTGGTGTTTTCAACACGGTCTGAAACACCTGAATCGACTCAACAGAACCAGCCACACCGGACACTTCCACATAATCGCCGGATTTGAACGGACGGAACGCAACAATCAGAACACCGGCAGCGAAATTAGACAGGGAACCTTGCAAGGCCAGGCCAATCGCCAGGCCGGCGGCACCGATCACCGCCACAACCGAAGCCGTTTGAACACCGACACGGCTCAGTGCCGCAATCAGCACAATGACAAACAGCAGATAACGCACCAGAGATTGCAGGAACTTTACAACCGCTTCATCCATCTGCTTACGGCGCAGCATCTTGCCAAAACCACTGGACACACCTTTGGCAACCAAATTACCGATAAACAGGATCAGCAGTGCCGAGATCATGTTTACCCCGTACTGGATCAGCAAATCCTGATTATCCACAATCCAGCTACCGGCTTGCTTCACGCCATCCGCCAGTTCATTGTTTGCTATGGTATCCACCACTTTATCTGTCACGCTTTCAGTCATAGCACTCTCTCTATTCTTGATGATTCGAATGACGCGATCATGCACGCCTCTGATAATGAAACAAACCGAATTGATCTCAAATCGATCAACATTGAACAGCTTTGCCTTACCGCATGAGCCCTTTGCTCAAGCGCAGCACTCAGCCCGCCCCTGAACAAGGATCAGTTTATGCAATCATGAACAAATTATTGTGAAGCCTGATAAAACACAATAAAAAAGCCCGCTTTTGCGGGCTTTTTTCTCAAAATACTGAAGGTTACAGTACGTCGATCGCATTCAAATCAGAGAATGCCTGCTCCAGACGCTTCACCATAGAATCCTGACCTTTACGCAGCCATACGCGTGGGTCATAGAATTTCTTGTTTGGCGCATCTTCACCGGTTGGGTTACCAATCTGGCCCTGCAGGTAAGCTTCGTTTTCCAGGTAATATTCACGGATACCGTTCCAGGTTGCCCACTGAGTATCGGTATCGATGTTCATTTTGATCACACCGTAGCCAATCGACTCACGGATTTCTTCCAGCGTCGAACCAGAACCACCGTGGAATACGAAGTTCAATGCGTTTGGTGCAATACCAAACTTCTCAGAACAGTACGCCTGAGAATCACGCAGGATGGTTGGGGTCAGAACAACGTTACCAGGCTTGTAAACACCATGAACGTTACCGAAAGATGCCGCGATGGTGAAACGAGGGCTGATAGCGCTCAGTTTCTCATAAGCGTAAGCAACATCTTCTGGTTGTGTGTACAGAGAAGACTGATCCAGGTGAGAGTTATCAACACCATCTTCTTCACCGCCAGTACAGCCCAGTTCGATTTCCAACGTCATGCCCATCTTGCTCATGCGCGCCAGGTACTTGCCGCTGATCTCAATGTTTTCTTCCAGAGACTCTTCAGACAGATCGATCATGTGAGAAGAGAACAGTGGTTTACCCGTTTCAGCAAAGTGCTTCTCACCGGCATCCAGCAGACCGTCGATCCATGGCAGCAGTTTCTTCGCTGCGTGGTCAGTGTGCAGAATGACAGGCACACCGTAAGTTTCAGCAACAGCATGAACGTATTTCGCACCCGCGATTGCGCCCAGAACCTGGCATTGCTGACCTTCCAGTTTCAGGCCTTTACCCGCGAAGAACCCAGCACCGCCGTTAGAAAACTGAACAACAACCGGCGCTTTCACTTTAGCAGCCGCTTCCAGTACAGCGTTGATGGAGTCAGTGTTCACTACGTTAACCGCTGGCAGGGCAAATTTGTTTTCTTTTGCCACTTCAAATACTTTCTGTACGTCATCGCCAGAAATCACACCAGGTTTTACGAAGTCGAAGATCTTAGACATAACAATAGTCCTATTAGCTTTGTTGTCTGGGTTTAAAGATAAACTCGTTGCAAATTGGTGCGGCTGAGCACATCTGTCTTGGCTGTCAGCCACACACCGCGTGTTCAGGGCGCAGGGACCAGCCCTGCGCAGCTGTTATCAGGCTTTCGCTCGTTCTTCCAGCATAGCAACGGCTGGCAGTTTTTTACCTTCCACAAACTCCAGGAATGCACCGCCACCGGTTGAAATGTAAGAGACTTTATCTTTGATGCCGTACTTATCAATTGCTGCCAGTGTGTCACCGCCACCTGCAATTGAGAAACCAGCAGATTCAGCAATGGCTTTCGAAACCACTTCCGTGCCTTTACCGAATTGTTCAATTTCGAAGACACCCACAGGGCCATTCCATAGGATGGTCTTTGCATCTTTGATGATACGAGCCAGCTCAGCCGCAGAATCCGGACCGATATCCAGAACCATGTCGTCATCTGCGATGTCGCTCGCAGCTTTAATGGTCGCTTCAGCCGACTCAGAGAATTCTTTAGCACACACAACATCACTCGCAACCGGCACGTCAGTCTGTGCCATCAGTGCTTTTGCTGTATCAACCAGATCCGCTTCATACAGAGACTTACCCACATTGTGGCCTTCTGCTGCGATGAAGGTGTTTGCGATACCACCACCAACAACCACCTGGTCAGCAATCTTCGCCAGAGACTCCAGGACAGTCAGCTTGGTTGAAACTTTCGAACCACCGACAATGGCAACCATTGGGCGAGCCGGGTTATCCAGTGCTTTACCCAGCGCTTCCAGCTCAGCTGCCAGCAGCGGACCTGCACAGGCAACCGGGGCAAACATGCCAACACCATGTGTAGACGCCTGCGCACGGTGTGCCGTACCGAATGCGTCCATCACAAAGATGTCACACAGGGCAGCATATTTCTTCGACAACGCTTCATCGTTCTTTTTCTCGCCCGCATTAAAACGAACGTTTTCCAGAACCACCAGCTCGCCAGTGTTCAGTGCCAGACCATCCAGGTAGTCTTTCGCCAGTTTCACATCACAATCCAGCGCGCCCTGCAGATAGTTCACCACAGGCTGCAGCGAGAATTCTTCCGCGTATTCACCTTCGGTCGGACGACCCAGGTGAGAGGTAACCATTACTTTCGCACCTGCCGCCAGGCAGTGCTGAATCGTTGGCAGAGATGCCAGGATACGTGCATCAGAAGTTACTTTGCCTTCTTTGACTGGCACGTTCAGATCAGCACGGATCAGTACGCGTTTACCGGCCAGATCCAGATCAGTCATCTTGATTACAGACATGGTTTGTCCTCTCAATAGTCTTACTGTTTAAATGATAAATACTTTCAGCCCTGCGCATTCGCCTGACTGGGAAATTCTGTGACGTCGTTTCGTTTTTGGCTTGCCTGATACATCACCAGTACCGTATCCAGCATACGGTTGGCAAATCCCCATTCATTATCACACCAGACCAGCAGCTTCAGCAGATGCTGGTTACTGACCCGGGTTTGGGTGCCATCAACAATGGCGCTGTGGGGATCATGATTGAAATCAACAGAAACAAGCGGTGCAGTGGTGTAATCGACGATATCTGACAATTTACACCGAGCAGCCTCAGACAGAGCTTGATTTACATCATCAACCGAGACATTAGTCTTCACGGTGACGCTTAAATCCATCGCGGTGACGTTAATTGTAGGAACCCTGACTGAAATCGCCTCAAATTTGTCGGCAAATTTGGGAAAAATACGACCAATCCCCAAATGTAGTTTGGTATCGACTGGGATAATCGACTGGCTGGCAGCGCGTGTCCGTCGTAAATCCGTATGGTAGGCATCAATCACCTGCTGATCATTCATCGCAGAGTGGATGGTGGTAATGGTGCCAGACTCAATGCCGAAAGCATCATCAAGCACTTTGATCACAGGGACAATACAGTTGGTCGTACAGGAGCCGTTGGAAACAATGCGGTCTTGAGGCGACAGCGATTGGTGGTTCACACCGAAGATAATCGTGTTATCGATATCATTTGCAGCAGGATGAGAGAACAAAACTTGCCGGGCGCCCGCTTTCAGATGGGCTTCGCCATCCGCTCTGGAGCCAAAAATGCCGGTACAGTCCAAGACAATATCCACATCTAAATCGTGCCAGGGCAACAGTTCGATATCACTCAGATGCAGAATCCGAATCGCGTCTTCGCCGTCCTCTCCGGCCACGAAGAGATGCTCTTGATCATGCGTGACTTTACGGCCAAAGCGACCATGGCTGGAATCGTACTGGAGCAAATGCGCCATTGATTCCGGCTGGGCCAGTTCATTGACCGCCACGACCTTAATCTGGCGATGTTTGCCGCTTTCATATAAGGCCCGCAGAACACTGCGGCCAATACGGCCAAATCCATTAATTGCGACTCGTACTGTCATATCCGTGCTACAAAAGTGAAAAGCCGCCCTAGTGTATACCAAGCGTTAACGAGAATCACCCTAATTGTGACCCACCTCACCCCCCAGCATGATTCTCTGTGACAAAGTCACAAATCCAGTAAATACGCCCACTCCAGCACTATTGTTCCTTATATCAAATATCTGATTTACACTTTCACGGCATAAAAAATGCGCCGTTCCAGCGTCTTTTTTTCATCCTTCGAAATAATTTTTCTGCAACCTGACCATAACAATTGGTCAGAACAGTGCATCCACCAGTCATGCGTTGTTCACACAGATGCGCATGCTGTGACCCGATTGAGAGACGAGTCGCATTCGCAAACACTTGACGTGAAGTAACCCAAAGCGCAGCATGTTGAACCAGAAAATTTCTTGATTGTGAGATAATCATCCGTCCGACTGACAATCAACGCAATAAACTGAAGTGTTTGGTCAATCTACATCTAATTTCTACTTATTGTTGATTTTGATCCCATACAAGTTATTATAGCCGTCTAGACGGAGGTAGCTCCATACATACAGACTGTCGAATATTCAACCAGCCTGTTGCGTTTTACGCCTCCAATCCCCTTAAAGTTTTTTCAGATAGTGAGAACACTCATGGCGAAACACCTGTTTACTTCTGAGTCGGTATCGGAAGGCCATCCAGATAAAATTGCAGACCAGATCTCAGATGCAGTCTTGGATGCGATCTTAGAACAAGACCCGAAAGCACGTGTTGCGTGTGAGACTTACGTCAAGACCGGTATGGTCATGGTCGGCGGTGAAATCACCACGACAGCTTGGGTTGATATTGAAGAACTGACCCGTCAGACCGTACGCGACATCGGCTATACCCATTCAGACATGGGTTTTGATGCCAACTCTTGTGCCGTACTGAGCGCAATCGGTAAGCAATCTCCGGATATCAACCAGGGTGTTGACCGTGAAGACCCGAAAGAGCTGGGTGCCGGCGACCAGGGCATTATGTTTGGTTACGCAACCAACGAAACTGAAGTGCTGATGCCAGCACCAATCACTTACGCACACCGTCTGGTTGAGCGTCAGGCGAAAGTTCGTAAGAACGGCACCCTGCCTTGGTTGCGCCCAGACGCGAAAAGCCAGGTCACTTTTGCCTATGACAATGGCAAGATTATCGGTGTTGATGCCGTGGTTCTGTCCACTCAGCATTGTGACAGTATTGAACTGCCTGTGCTGCAAGAAGCCGTGATGGAAGAAATCATCAAGCCGGTCCTGCCATCAGAGTGGCTGAACAAAGACACCAAGTACTTCATCAACCCAACCGGTCGCTTTGTGATTGGTGGCCCAATGGGTGACTGTGGTCTGACGGGTCGTAAAATCATCGTCGATACTTACGGCGGCGCAGCGCGTCATGGTGGCGGTGCATTCTCTGGTAAAGATCCATCAAAAGTTGACCGTAGTGCCGCTTACGCAGCACGTTATGTCGCGAAAAACATCGTGGCTGCCGGTCTGGCTGACCGTTGTGAGATCCAACTGTCTTATGCGATTGGTATTGCGGATCCAACGTCTATCATGGTGGAAACCTTCGGGACTGAGAAAGTCTCTCACGACCTGATTGTCGAAGCCGTTCGCCACCACTTCGACCTGCGCCCGTACGGCCTGATCGAAATGCTGGATCTGCTGCAACCTATCTACAAGAAGACTGCCGCTTACGGTCACTTTGGGCGCGAAGAGTTCCCTTGGGAAAAAACCGACAAAGCCGATCTGCTGCGCGATTACGCGAACATTAAGTAATCGCAGTCCGGCTGTGATTCTTACTCGTGAAAAAGGAAGCTTCGGCTTCCTTTTTCATTTCTGCTGACGGCGTTGTACAGCTTCCCCAGCTTTGGGACACCCATGGTCCAAAAGCACCCAAACCTGCTCAGCCCCTCACGCAAGTTATATAAAGCACTGTTTCTAAATTACTTTCAGGCTTTTGAGCACCCATATTCCAATGCCCCTAAAAGCTGAACCACACACCGGCGTACAGCTTCTGAAGGTTTTGACCACTCATGTCCCTCAAGCTGCTCATACTGTACAGGCTGGAAAAAACGGAGCAGACCTTTCATACTGTCCGTCTTGTTTTATGACCGATCAGCCCCATGAATCCACTCCAGCAAGCTATCATTGAACGTACCCTCACCTGCCTGCGCCAGGCAGAGCAAAAACTGGGCAGACAATTTCCGGATCCGGCCATTCGCTTTACCCAACGCGGTAAAAGTGCTGGCAGCGCCCGGCTGCACAGCTGGGAAATCCGCTATAACCCGGTATTGATGGCAGAAAACCCGCAGGCATTTCTGGAAGAGGTGGTGCCCCATGAGCTGGCCCATCTGCTGACTTTTGCCTGTCATGGCCGGGTGAAACCCCACGGGGCGGAGTGGCAACGGATGATGACAGAGGTTTTTCATGTTCCGGCCCGAACCACCCACAGCTTTGATATCACTTCCGTCACCGGACAGACCTTCCGCTATCGCTGTCAGTGCCGGGAACATCAGCTAACTCTCAGACGGCACAACAAAGTGAAGCGCCAACAGGCCATTTATCATTGCACCCAATGCCGCCAGCCCCTGACGCCAGCGAGCTGATGGCTCACGCCTGCGCGTCCGTCACACAACCAACAGCCACAATTGGTCTTCCCCACTTCCCTGACTATACTTTTCAACGACCTGAATGCCACAAGTGGCATACCCATCTCAGGCTCAATCAAAATCACAGGTAAACATTGGCTCAGTCTTGAGCGGACCGACCCTCCCTGACATGGGACTCACTCCAGAAAATATGCTGGCTTTGTTGCGGTTACCTGACACGGCATGTCAACTCAATGGAAACCGCCATGACACACAAGAAGACACACAAGAAAAAGAAAGAAAAAGAGCAGCAAAAGCACAGCAAACAACAGGGTGAACTGGTCAATCCGAAATATGTCCTGAAGAACATCGATAAAGCACCCGATGCCAATGACGTCGAGTGCTGGACAGGCGGCGACCACTACGCGGACATCACACTGGCCACTCAAAGACTCAAGGAAATGTTCGTCGAAATGGGGCAAAAAACCCGGATCGAACGTGGTCAGCAACCCGCCGAGCGAGCCGTTTTTCGCAAACAACACGGCATCGCCTACGGACATTTTGAGATACTTCAGGACATTCCTGACACGCTGAAAATTGGTATCTTCAGCGGCAGCCGTTATGAATGTGTGCTGCGTTTTTCCAGTGATACCTCACCCAGTGCGCCGGATCTGCACACCACGCTGGGCGTGGGGATCAAACTGTTCGGTGTCCCCGGTCCCAAGCTGCTCGGTGACAGTGATAATGCTGATTTCATTATGCAGAATATCGACCGTTTCTTTGCCCGCGATGCAGCCCAGATGTGTGCCTTTACGACCGCTGGTGTCATTGATGACGACTACCCGGCCTATCTCGAAAAGCACCCGAAGGTCCATGAGATCCTCAATGCCATGTCCAAGGTCGAGGCCAGTTGCCTGAGTGCCGGCTACTGGGCCATTTTGCCTTTCAAACTCGGCGACAGCCAGGTGGTCAAATACCGTCTCACACCACTGGACACCTATCACGGCGCCCCCAGTAACAGCCGCGATTATCTGGCACAGGATCTGCAAAATCGCCTGCGTCAGGATGAAAGCCGGTTCTTGTTTGAGGTGCAGTTGCGCACCGATCCGGCAACTATGCCGCTGGACGACGCGCAGGTCGTCTGGCCGGAATCAGAAAGCCCTTACATTCCGGTCGCCACCCTCACGCTGCCGAAACAGGATATTACGGTCATCGGTCAGGCCGAGTTTGGCCGGAATCTGGCCTTTAATATCTGGCGTACCCTGCCTGAACATGAGCCACTGGGTTCTATCGCTCAGGTCCGTAAGGTGGTTTATCAGGCCAGTGCCGACACACGCCATCAGGCCAACGGCCAGCACATGAATGAACCGGATCGCATCGACCCAAAGTTCACCGGTAACACCGATGAAGACAGCGACTGCATTGTCCGGGCCGCAATTTATCCGCCCATCGGCATCATGCGGGTCGGTGGCAGTGATGAGTATTTTATCGGCCCGCTGGTGCCCAATCCCAAGCCCCGGCTGGAAGAAGACGCCTACCGGGATACCCGGGGTCTGCTGAAACGTCAGGCGGCTCAGTTCCGGGTCTATGGCCTGAATGCTGCGGGGAAAGCGGTGAAAGAACTGACGATGGACAATGCAACACTCAAGTGGCATGTCCATCTGGCCAATCAGAAATCTTCCTGGTACGAATTCCAGCTCGCACTGGATATTCCGGAAGCCGAGCACGCGCCGCCTTCACTGCTGCGCAACAATAATGTGGCCGATCGCCGCCGTCTGCTGATCGACGGTGGCGCCCAGCACCTGGATAAAGCCGGGGTGAAGAAAGGCCCTGAGTTCACCGGAAAATTTATGGACGAATCGGTCTATCTGGGCGAGCTGAAAACCGATAAAAAAGGCCGGCTGATTGTGCTGGGTGGTCAAGGGATCTCACGCAATATCAACGGCGATATCGCCATTACCTTCGCCAATAATGAAGGCTGGTACGACGATATTTCTGATGGCCCGGTGACAGCCGAAGTCGAATATCAGGGCGTCGCCCTTCAGGTCGACCCGGCCTGGGTGGTCTGTGCACCACCAGATTACGCGCCGATGCAGAAATCGGTACGAACCATGTGGGATCTGATGCGTTCAGTCGCCGTCAACGCCGGAATGCTCACCCGCCCGCCGCGTCCGTCGTTCCGGAAAGACATCCTGCCCATCTTTGCGCGCATGACCAACCTGCAGTGGGTCAACGCCGGGTTTGCCGCCGCTTTCGGTCACGGCGGCCAGTTCGACTACACCACACCGGCGTGGATCGCCAAACTCAGCGACCCGTCTCCGGCCTATACCGAACTGCGGCGGACCATCTCCAATAATTTCCGCCGCTATGGTCAGCCTGGCGCGCAGGCCGCACAGCTCTGGCCCTGGCTCTATGGCGATGCGATTACCATCCCGCCGTCAGGCTCTGAACGTCAGCATGCGACTCTGTCTGAACTGCAACTGGCATTTCTGGAGCAATGGGTGGTGGGCGACTTCATCCCTGATTATGTCGACCCGAAAATCTGCCCGCACGCCACAGAGCCGGATGACATCGACAAAGTCCCGGTCGCGGAGCAACCAGAGATGCTGACCCGGGGCGCGCTGGAATTCTGTCTTGCAGATGCCTTCCACCCCGGCTGTGAAATGACCTGGCCGATGCGTACGGCTGGCATGTATATGGCACCGTTCCGCCTCAAACATGCCAGCGAAGGGATCCGCAAAGACACCACCTACTACGGCCCCCTGATGAACAGCGATATCATCACGCTGGCCCAGGGGCCACTGCTCGGCGGCCAGGTTCCGGGCGGGATCACCCGCTGGATGGCGATTCCCTGGCAGACCGATACCGCCAGTTGCCGCGACGGTTACACATCCAAGTATGATCCTTACCTGCCGACCTTCTGGCCGGCCCGGGTACCGAACAATATTCTGGATGCTACCCGCTATCAGGAAACGCTGGACAATAATCTGGATGAGCAAACCCGGATTCAGGCCTTCAACTACCGAACCGACTGGCTTGATGCCCTGCCCCTGCACGGTCAGCCCCCCACATACACAGCGCAGATTAACAGCATGATCTTCAACTTCAATCAGTTGGCCGTGGTACAGAGCCGCCCGGGGGTGCCGGGGGATCCGAACTTCCCGGCGATGATGCAGGTCGGGATCACGGCGAAAGATCACGCGGTGAGCGAACTGGCCGACAGTGCAGAAATCACGGATACCGGTCGGTTACAGACGGTCGCTGAACTGGCACGGAATCTGGTGCCGGATCGCCACGGCCGGGACAACATCCAGCCAACGACACCGAGTGTCCGTTCGCGCATTGATCTCGGAGTGATCGAAAAAGTCAGCCGCTTTGGCGTGAATTTCCCACAGAAATTTAAATCAAATTAAATCCTGTACCGGGCGTGGCAGCACACCACGCCCACCTCACCGAGGAAACTCGCTTTGACACAAATCATCCAGACGCAAATCGCAGTGATCGGCGCAGGCGTCGGCGGTTGTATCGCTGCGCTGGCTCTGAGCCGACACTTCGATGTGGTGCTGATCGACCAGCATCCTGAATGCCCGCCAAAAGTCGGGGAATGTCTGCCGCCGGCTGCCGGTCGCATTCTGCGCGAACTTGGGCTGCTCGACGCATTCCAGCAACATCAGACAATCCATCTCCCCTGTCACGGGATCCGCAGCCGCTGGGGTAGCAAAACCTGTTTCATCAATGATAACCTCAACAACCCAGACGGACTGGGCTGGCAGCTCGACCGCGCCGGATTTGAAAACTGGCTGCGTCAGCAGGTTGTTGCCCGCAATGTCCGTTGTCTGTGGCCAGCCAGACCTGTGGCCGTTCAGCAAGGGCGTGACGGCTGGCTGTTGCAGCTTCAGGGGACAGGCACACAACAACGGTATGCCCTTCCCTGCCACTTTGTGATTGATGCAAGCGGCCGCCGGAGCGCCTTTGCCGCCATGCTGGGCATCAGACGTCAGGCATTCGACAAACAGGTTGCCCTCTGGGCCAGTCGGGACGGCCAGCGTGATGACCTGCATCATGATTTACTGGCAACCCTGAGTGCCTGCGAATACGGCTGGTGGTACAGTGCCCGCTTACCGGGTCAGCGTCGGGTGCTGGCACTGCAAACCGATGCGGATTTACCTGAACATGGCTTACACCTCAATGCAGAACGTTTTTTTCAGATGGCCATGGCACAAAAAGAAATCGCCAGCCTGATCACCAGCAGTTCCGTAGCTCAGCAGCACTGGCAACTGCACGGCAAAACCTCCGCCAATACCACACGCCTCAAGCAATACGCCGGCTTTCGCTGGGCAGCCATCGGGGATGCCGCCTGCAGTTTTAACCCGCTGTCCTCGCAGGGCATGTTCAATGCCATGGCCACAGCCATGCAACTGGCGGATCAGCTCACACACACCGCACTCGATGATCCACAAGCGCTGGCTGCACTCAGTCACACACACAGCGAACAAATCACCTCAGTCTGGCAACATTATCTGGATCACCACCAACACTATTACCTTCAGGAGCAGCGCTGGCCCGACAAACCCTACTGGCAACGAAGACACCAGTCCTTATCTCTTGAAACTTGATGCCTGCCGCATTTAACTCAATATATTGATGTTTTACACAGACATAACGTGAAACACTTCTAAATAAATCCGGTGCTGATAACATCATCATCCCTAATATCAGTCACCGGATGTATCATGTTCACCCAATGCAAATGGATTCTGACCAGCGCACTGCTGAGTCTCAGCCTCCTGCCACAAATTGCCAACGCCAACCCGCCTGAGTCATTTTCCAAGGCCAAAAAATTACTGGTTAAGATTTATCAGGATCACAACGAAAGTTTTTACTGTGGTTGCCAGATTAACTGGCAAGGCAAGAAAGGCGTCCCCGATTTAAACAGCTGCGGCTATCAGGTGCGTAAACAAGCAAAGCGGGCCAGCCGAATTGAATGGGAACATGTCGTCCCCGCCTGGCAATTTGGTCATCAGTTGCAATGCTGGCAGGATGGCGGCCGGAAAAACTGCCGGAAAGATCCGATCTTCAGACGTATGGAAGCTGACATGCACAACCTGACTCCAGCCATCGGCGAAGTGAACGGTGACCGTTCAAACTTCCGCTTTACCCCATGGAAAGAAAATGAAGGAGCCAACTACGGTCAGTGTGATATCAAGGTCGATTTCAAAAACCGCCGGGTCGATCCGCCGCAGCGGGCACGGGGGGCTATTGCAAGGACTTATCTTTACATGGAACAGAAATACAGCTTCCGGCTGGCCAAAAGCCAGCGACAGCTCATGCAAGCCTGGCACAAGACCTATCCGGTCAGCGCCTGGGAATGCGAGCGAGACCGCCGTATCGAGAAGATTCAAAAACAGCACAACGATTTTGTGCTGAAAGCCTGTCAACAGGCCGGACTGTAACCTTGTGCACGGCTGAGACAGGTCGCTCAGCCGTGACTTGATGTTGTTCAGGGCGACAATCAGTCACGCGACATCTCTTCACGATAGCGCCTGTTGCTCTCCATCACTGGCGCTGGCCCGAACAGTCGTTCAAATCGTGCTGACATCACAGCCGTCCGCGACTGGCACCAGCCCGCACCATAAGGCAGATCAACCGGTGTCGCGTTATTGATCGGTACAAACTCAGCGGTCAGGTTCTGCTGTAAGATCGATTCAGACACCAGTTTCGCACGCGGTGCCACTTCCTTCTGAGCCAGCCGGTTCCGCTGCCCCCAGCCAAGAATCAAATCATCACAGCTGTAATCAACGGTTGTCGGGACTGTTGTGAAACCGACATCAGACACCACGCCATATTCACGCCACATCATGTAGGCTTCAAACAGCATGGCAACATCTTCTTCAGCCGTATAATAGCCGTAGAAATCGGCTGCGCCATCAGGTTCGAACGTTGCGCCGGCCTGCTCTGGCGCCAGTACTTTTTTCACTGATGACCCACCGAAATAACTCTTTGCAGCCTGCGCCAGATCACCGGATTTCAGCGCGTGATCCTGATAGAGTTGCTGATTGATCTGACTGGATTTATTCCGGTCAATATTGGTCTGAATACTGGTCGATGCATCCAGTCTGTCGAGCAAATCCGGTGGCAGAAAATCATTGGCGTGGGCCAGCTCATGGGCAAGTAAACGAAACAGGCCAGGCCGGATTTCAGCCTCGGATCGCCAGTAATTCGTGAACTCGTTGAAAGTATTACTGTAAGTCACGTAGTTGCCGCTGGCCGGATCGACATAACGCTGCAAAGCGATAAATCGCTGCCTGCTGGCAAAACCAGAGCGGTAATCGTCCTGTTGGTAAATATCACTCCATTCCACCACATCCCGCCACAGATAACGCGGGTCGATATAAATGCTGGCTGTCGCGCTGTGATAAAAGGACGGGCGCACTTCAAAGCTCAGCACAATCACATTCAGCGGCTTGAACAGATTCAGCATCTCCTGCGGCAAACCCCTGACCACATCCATGAAACTGTCTCCCATCCATGAATGGGACACCAGCAACCGCTGAGCAATATCATCCGGAGTCAGATCGCCGGATTTCTGATATCCCAGCGGCGCAATATCCCGTATCTGACAGGACTGCCCCTGTTGATAAATCACCGCGCAATCCATCGCAGATTGAGCAAAGGGGCTGCTGGCCTGATAAGGCTGCAAATCCTGCAGTCGCGGCTCGCCATTCAGATTGAGGCTTCTGTCCCCGGATTTGCCACCGCCACAGCCCGAAATCATCAACAGCGCTGCCGCTATCATGCTCAGTCGTTGTCTGTTTTTTATTTTCAGCATTGTTCTTTGTCTGTCCCTAATATCATCAAGCGGATTCTGCCATCCCAAAAAAGCACAACATGTTGCTTATTCTATCCCTTATTTTTAGCTGAAATGGCGTCAGGGATATCTGATTTCAGCACACCCCGTCCTTTATCGAACAACGCGGTCATATCGTCGTTTTTCAATCCACCACAAGCAATGTTCGATACATTGTCTTCAAGCTTGATATACTGGCCCCAGATTTTATCTTCACAGCCAATGAATCGAATATGAGAGTGCCACGTATTTTCCATCCTGAGCCGCTGCCTGCAAGCGGAAAAGTGACCTTAAGTGACGACGCCGCCAATCATGTGGGCCGCGTCATGCGCATGCAACCCGGTCAGGAAGTTCTGCTGTTTGATGGCAGCAATGCTGAGTTTCCGGCCGTCATCACCGAAGCCGGCAAAAAGCGGGTGGATGTTGAGATCAGCGAACGCCGTGAAAACAATGTGGAATCCCCGCTGGAGCTGCATCTGGGTCAGGTGGTTTCCCGCGGGGAAAAGATGGAATTCACCATTCAGAAATCCGTAGAACTGGGTGTGAGCAGCATCACCCCGCTGATTTCAGAACGTTGTGGCGTCAAACTGAGCCAGGACAGATTCGATAAAAAACTCGCCCAGTGGCAGAAAATCGCCATCAGTGCCTGTGAACAATGCGGCCGCAACGTGGTGCCTGAGATCCGTCCGATCATGAAGCTGGAAGACTGGTGTGCAGAAGAATTTGACGGCCTGAAGTTGAATTTGCACCCAAGAGCCCAATATTCCATTAATACCCTGCCCGCCCCGGTTTCCCGTGTTCGCCTGTTGATTGGCCCGGAAGGCGGCCTGTCGGAGCAGGAAATCGGGATGACCGAAGACTACCAGTTCAGTGAAGTGCTGCTGGGCCCGCGGGTCCTCAGAACCGAAACTGCCGCCATGACGGCAATGACTGCGCTACAGGTTCGCTTTGGCGATCTCGGCTAACCAAGGAGAAAAGACATGATCAAATTGGGTATTGTGATGGATCCCATCCAGTCCATTAACATCAAGAAAGATTCCAGTTTTGCAATGATGCTGGAAGCGCAGCGTCGGGGCTGGGAAATCCACTACATGGAAATGGCCGATCTGTCTCTGGAGCAGGGCAAAGCACTGGCTCGCACCCGTATCGTGACCCTGAAAGAAGATCCGAACGACTGGTTCAGTTTCGATGGCGAGCAGGAAATTGCCCTGAGCGATCTGGATGCTGTGCTGATGCGTAAAGATCCGCCGTTCGACACAGAATACATCTACGCGACCTATATTCTGGAACGCGCGGAAGAAGAAGGCACCCTGATCGTCAACAAGCCGCAAAGCCTGCGCGACTGTAACGAAAAACTCTTCACCGCCTGGTTCCCGGAGCTGACGCCAACCACACTTGTGACCCGACGTGATGACAAGATCCGTGCTTTCTATGAAACCCATGGCGACATGATCCTCAAACCGCTGGATGGCATGGGCGGTTCCTCGATTTTCCGTGTCAAACAAGGCGATCCGAACCTGTCGGTGATCATCGAAGCCCTGACCAACAACGGTCAGTTCTACTGTATGGCTCAGTCTTTCGTACCGGACATCAGTAACGGGGACAAACGTATTCTGGTCGTTGACGGCGAGCCAATGCCTTACTGTCTGGCACGTATTCCGGCAGAAGGTGAAACTCGTGGTAACCTGGCTGCCGGAGGCCGGGGCGAACCCCGTCCACTGAGCGAGACAGACCGTCAAATTGCCGAGGCCGTAGCGCCGACCCTGAAAGAAAAAGGTCTAATTTTTGTCGGCCTGGACGTGATTGGCGACAAACTGACAGAAATTAATGTCACCAGCCCGACCTGTATCCGTGAAATTGAAGCTGCCTTCGATATTTCCATCACCGGAAAACTGATGGATGCCATTGAACGTCGTCTGAAAGACGCTTAACCGGAACACTGTGACTGAGTGTATTGTCTAACCGATCATCAGAGATCCGCGATAGATCTCAGACAATACCTCAGCCAGACATACCATTTAAGCCAAAGAGTTCTCATACTGTATCTATGAGCGCTTGTTGTAAGGACTGAATGATGAACCTCACCAATCATTTTCTGGTGGCCATGCCCAGTCTGCAGGATCCACACTTCAAACGCAGTGTGGTCTATGTGTGCGAGCACAACGACGAAGGTGCCATGGGTATTGTCATCAACCTGCCGATTGATGTATCAGTCGGCAGTATGCTGGAACAAATAGAAGTGGAGCGTGAGCTGCCGCTGGATCATCCAGACAGCCTGAAGAAACCCGTCATGCTCGGTGGCCCTGTGGCCGGCGACCGCGGCTTTGTGCTGCATAACAGCAAAACAAATTACAGCTCCAGCCTGGATCTGACCGACGAGATCAAGATGACCACGTCCAAAGATATTCTGCCACTGCTGGGTACCAAAGATGAACCCAGTCAGTTTATCGTGGCCCTTGGCTATGCCGGCTGGACTGCCGGACAACTTGAGCAGGAACTGGCAGAGAACAGCTGGCTGACCATGGAGGCGGATCCGGAAGTGGTCTTCGAAACCCCCATCAGTGAGCGCTGGGAAAAAGCCGTTGCCAAACTGGGCATTCATTCGGCGAACCTGTCAACAGAAGTAGGACATTCATGAGCACATCCCGTACAGTACTCGCCTTTGACTATGGCGTGAAAAGCATTGGCGCCGCAATCGGCCAGGAACTGACAGGCACTGCCAACCCGCTTTCTGCTCTGAAAGCCAATGACGGTATCCCGAGCTGGGAAGCCATTGAAAAGCTGCTCAAGGAATGGCAACCGGATCTGGTCATCGTGGGTTTGCCACTGGATGTTTATGGTGAAGAACTGGCCAGTATTACTCCACGCGCGCGCAAGTTTGCCAACCGACTGCATGGCCGCTTCGGCTGCCAGGTTGAGATGCACGATGAACGACTGAGCACGGTCGAAGCCCGTTCCGATCTGTTTGCCCGGGGTGGCTACCGCTCACTGAGTAAAGGCAATGTGGATTCTCAGTCTGCGGTTGTCATCTTAGAAAGCTGGTTTGAACAGCAATACGGTTAATTTGCCTGTACCGAACCGCGCAATACAGCCTGCTGCGTACAGCTGCTTTATACACCCGCCTTATACAGCCCAGCAGGCTTTTGGATCATGGGTGACCCAAAGCGCGGAAAGCTGTACACCCCCGAACGAAAAAAGCCCCGGACACGCTTGTACCGGGGCTTTCTCTTTTGACCTCAGGGGAAACATGAGGCGCTACATCGGCCCGACCACGATTTACCCAACCACTAAAAGCGCAAACGGGATCGCCAGCAACAAACTGAGCGCGGTGCGGATAAACCAGACCACCACCAGACGGCCGACACTGAGCGGAATCGAGGTCGACAGAATGCACGGTATTGATGCCGAAAAGAACAGAACGCTGGACACGCAAACCACAGCCGAAGCCATGCGAACCACAACATCTGCCTCACGCAATAAAAGTGCGGGCAGGAACATTTCTGCCAGTCCTGATGCCGACGCCTGCGCCAGTGCTTTCGCCCCCTCTATGCCCCAAATCGCGGTAAACGGATAAAACAGGTAACCCAGCCACTCAAAGACTGGGGTGTACTTGGCAACCAGCAGACCAATCAGCCCGACCGACATGATGGACGGCAGAATGGCAATCGTCATCAGCAAACCATCTTTGATCGTCGATCGGATTCCGCTTCCCAGCGATGGCGCCTGACGTGCTACATCCATCCCGGTTTGATACGCCGTCTGGAATCGTCCCTCACGACCGGCATCCGGTTCCGGATCCCGAACCGACTCATCCATTCCCCGCAGTGGCGGTAAACGCACCGTAATCGCCGTAACGAGGAAAGTGATCACCAGCGTCCCCCAGAAATACAAATTCCAGACTGCCATCAGATCCAGCGTCTTCGCCACAATGATCATGAAAGTGGCTGAGACCGTTGAAAATCCTGTTGCGATAATCGCCGCTTCTTTCGCAGAATACTGACCCGATTTGTATACACGATTCGTGATCAGTAATCCCAGTGAATAGCTGCCGACGAAGGAAGCTACCGCATCAATCGCTGAACGGCCCGGTGTCCGCCAGATCGGCCGCATCACCGGCTGCACCAGAATGCCAATCAGCTCCAGCAACCCGTAGCTGACCAGAAAAGACAAAAATACAGCCCCGACCGGCACAATCAGTCCGACTGAAATCACCAGTTTTTCAAACAAAAACGGCAGCATATCTTTACTGTGCAGAAATTCAGGGCCAGTCCCGGTCACCGCCATCACAGCCGCCACAGCCCCCAGCAACTTCAGCACTGAAAACGTCTTATCCGTCAGACTCTTCGACCATTGGCCAGACACAAACGGATACGCCGCCCCCACGACAATCATGCCCAGTGCGTACCAGGCTACACCGCTGCCCAACCAACTTTTGATGTGACCAACCAAATGATCCAGCGGAATGGTCGACTTCCCGCCAATTGTAATGGGAATAAAAAAGAAAAAGATTCCGACAGCACTGAGTACCAGCAGCCGAAAACGTGCCAGTGCATCTGATGCACTGGTACGGGTCTGTGATTGTTCCATATCATTCGCTCCCTCTTCATTACATTTGTATATACATATAGAGAGTGAATCCATAGCGCTCAAGATGGTTATTTTGAAATCAACGACGGGATCACAAATAATTAACAAATGTATTATCAGGCACAATCACGGGCAACCTGATCAGCTTTTGGATCATTACAACCCAAAAGCTGAAAAACCTGTACACCAAAGGATAAGGGAAAGCGGGTGAACAAACAGCTCAGTCAAAGCGAATCGAGACTCCGGCCAGACTGTGCCCGGGTTCCGTTTGCCCGGACTGGCCCAGTTTGATCATCAACCGGACATCATTGGCTGAATCTGCATGTGCCAGCGCATCTGCTTCGCTGATCTTTCCAGCCTGATATAAAGCAAACAAGGACTGATCAAAGGTCAGCATGCCCTGCTCCTTTCCTTTCGCCATCGTTTCTTTCAGCTCGTGCAGGGCATTTCTTCGGATCAGATCCGAGATTCTGGGGGTATTGATCAGCAGTTCAAACGCAGCATGGCGGCCCGTCCCATTCGCATCCGGGATCAATTGCTGCGCCAGGATCCCTTTCAGATTCAGGGATAGATCGAACAGCAGTTGCTCCCGTCGCTCGCTGGGCACCAGATGCAGGATCCGCTCCAGCGCCTGATTCGCATTGTTAGCGTGCAGGGTGGCCATGCAAAGGTGCCCGGTTTCCGCAAAGTTCAGTGCATATTCCATGGTCTCCTGATTGCGGATCTCGCCAATCAGAATCATATCCGGTGCCTGTCGCAGCGAGTTTTTTAAGGCAACTTCGTAGCTTTCGGTATCCAGTCCGACTTCACGCTGGGTCACGATACAGCAGCCATGCTGATGGATAAACTCAATCGGATCTTCCACCGTCAGGATATGACCGCTGCGGTTTCGGTTTCGATAACCGGTCAGTGCCGCCATTGAGGTTGATTTGCCTGACCCCGTTGCACCCACGACCAGCACCAGCCCGCGCTTCGCCAGTGCCAAGGCTTTCATCGGTTCCGGTAACGTCAGGGCATCAACATCCGGAATGATGCTTTCAATTCGCCGGATCACCATGCCCGGCTGCTCCCGCTGCCAGAACGCACTGAGACGAAAACGATGTCCGTCTCTGACCAGCGCAAAATTCGCTTCTTTCGATGCGACAAACGTCTGCCACTGCTCGGGAGACATCGCCTGCCGGCAAAGATGTTCAACCGCCTCCGCTGTCAGAGCCTGCCCGCTGGCCTGAAGCTGGCCGTCAATTTTCAGCTGGCTGGGTGCTGAAACTGTGAGATAAAGATCCGATGCCTGCGCTGCGACCATCTGCGTCAGCATACTTGCAAGTTCCATGATTGGCTTCCTGTGCTACATCCCCTGAGTCCGTTCTGTCACTCTGGCAACCTCATCCGGTTCGACCACCCCTTGTGCCAGCAGGCGATTCACGGCCTGCTCCATGGTCTGCATTCCGATACTGGCACCAGTCTGGATCATCGAATACATCTGCGCGACTTTGTCTTCCCGGATCAGGTTGCGGATCGCAGGCGTCGCCATCATGATTTCATGCGCCGCAACCCGGCCGCCGCCCGGGCATTTCAACAGCGACTGAGCGATCACCGCCCGCAGAGATTCCGACAACATTGACCGCACCATCGCCTTATCGTTGCCGGGGAATACATCGATGATCCGGTCGACCGCTTTCGCTGCCGAGCTGGTATGCAACGTGCCCAGCACCAGATGGCCGGTTTCCGCAGCCGTCAAGGCAAGGCGGATGGTCTCCTGATCCCGCAGCTCGCCAACCATGATGACATCCGGATCTTCCCGTAATGCTGAACGCAGGGCGTTCTGAAAGCTATGGGTATCCCGGTGGACTTCACGCTGATTGATCAGACAGCGTTTGCTCTCATGGATAAATTCAATCGGATCCTCAATCGTCAGAATATGGCGATGGGTATGGGCGTTGATATGATCCACCAGCGCAGCAATGGTGGTGGACTTGCCTGATCCGGTAGCACCGGTCACGAGAACCAGACCCCGCTGGCTTCTGGCTATCTGATAGAACACCTCCGGAACGCCCAGCGATTCCAGTGACGGAACAGTGACCGGTATCGAACGAAAGACCGCTGCGAAGCCCCGAGACTGCTGAAAAGCATTCACCCGAAAACGACCGACATCCGGCAGATCAAAAGAAAAGTCGACTTCGAGGTGCTCTTCATATTCCCGGCGCTGCGCATCATCCATAATATCTGTGATGAGTCGGTGCACCACTTCGTGGGAGAATGGCGGGATACTGAGCGCCCGGACATCGCCGTCGACCCGGATCATCGGCGATACACCCGCAGAGAGGTGCAGATCGGAGGCATTATGCTTTACACTAAAGTCCAGTAGCTCGGTGATATCCATACATTTCCCCTTAAGAATCAATTATGAGTAGTATCAGACAAAATATTGCAAAGGTCACCCAGGAGATCCGCGAGGCCTGTGAGAAATGCGGGCGTGATACGGATTCTGTGCAACTGCTGGCGGTGAGTAAGACGAAGCCAGTCAGCGCGATTACTGATGCCATCGCTGCCGGACAGCGGGCATTCGGTGAAAACTATGTGCAGGAAGGCGTGGATAAAATTCAGCACTTTGTTGCAACTGAACCGGATCTGGCTCTGAGCTGGCACTTTATCGGCCCGATTCAGTCCAACAAAACCCGGCCAATTGCGGAACACTTCGACTGGGTCCACTCCGTCGACCGGGCTAAAATTGCCCGTCGTCTCAGTGAGCAGCGTCCGGACAATCTGCCGCCGCTGAACATCCTGCTGCAAGTCAACACCAGCGGTGAAGCCTCGAAATCCGGTGTGGATTTTGACGAGCTGTCCGCGCTGGCGACCGAAATCGCTTCGCTGCCTAACCTTGAGTTACGGGGCCTGATGTCGATTCCGGAGAAAGCCGATGACTACAACAGTCAGCTCAGCGCCTTTACCGCACTCGCTCAGGCCAAAGACGCATTACAGCAACAGCTGCCAGACATCACGCTGGATACCCTGTCGATGGGTATGAGCGGTGATATGGAAGCTGCGGTCGCAGCCGGCAGTACCATTGTGCGAATCGGCACCGCCATTTTTGGCGCCCGGAATTACAGCTAACGCCGCCTGAAAAAGCAGACGTTTTCTCAATTTTAGAAGGATTTTTTCATGGAACATCGTTCAATCGCATTTATCGGTGCCGGCAACATGGCCCGCTCTATCATTGCCGGTCTGGTTGCCAGTGGCTATCCGGCTGAAAAGATCACCGCCACCGCACCCAGTGCCGAGCGCCGTGAACCGCTGGCCCGCGAGTACGGCATCCATACCGACAGCGATAACCTCCGCGCAGCCCAACAGGCTGATGTGATTGTTCTGGCGGTAAAACCCCAACTGATGGAAACCGTGTGCCAGCCCCTGCAATCGATTGTTTTCAAAAACAAACTGGTCATCTCCATTGCAGCCGGTATCTCGGTCGCCCGATTACAGGAAATGCTGGCGGCAAAAGTCAGTCTGGTGCGCGTCATGCCGAACACCCCATCGCTGATTGGCAAAGGCATGAGCGGCATGTATGCCGGTACAGAGGTCACCGAACCGGATCGCACCTTCTCCGACAACCTGATGAGCGCGGTCGGGAAAACCTGCTGGGTTTCTGAAGAATCGGGTATCAACGGGGTCATCGCCGCCGCAGGCAGTGCACCGGCCTATTTCTTCCTGTTTATGGAAGCGATGCAAACCGAAGCGATTCGCCAGGGATTTGATAAACAAACGGCCCGAGAACTGGTTCAGCAAGCAGCGGCAGGGGCCGCAGGCATGGTACTCGCCAGCCCGGACACAGAGCTGTCGGCCCTGCGTGAACAGGTCACCTCCAAAGGCGGAACCACCGCAGAAGCGATCCGTACATTTAACGAAGCGCAACTTAGTGATATCGTAGCGAAAGCAATGCAGGCCGCTGTCAGCCGCGCACAGGAAATGGAACAATTGTTTTAAGGTCTAGATATGAATTCGTTAGTTTTTTTAATCAGTACTGCCTTTTCGCTTTACATCATGGTTGTTCTGTTACGACTGTGGCTGCAATGGGCACGGGCAGATTTCTATAACCCGTTCTCACAATTTATCGTCAAAGCGACACAACCCATTGTTGGCCCGCTTCGCCGTGTTATCCCGTCGCTCGGTTCACTGGATCTGGCAACCCTGCTGTTGGCTTATATCCTGACGGTCGTCAAATTCGTCAGCCTGAACTGGGTCATCACTGGCACTTTAGTTTTGAATCCATCCCTCTTTTTTTACGGCGCGCTATCTTTGTTGAAAGCCGCAGGTGGACTGGTGTTCTGGGTGCTGCTAATCCGTGCCATTCTGAGCTGGGTCAGCCAGGGCCGCAGTCCGATTGAATATGTGATGCACCAGCTCACCGAGCCAATGACGGCACCAATTCGCCGCTTTGTCCCGGTCATGGGTGGTCTGGATCTCAGTGTCCTGGTTCTTTTTATTGGTCTGCAGTTTGCTAACTTCCTGATTGGTGATCTGGTCGGTCCGATTTGGTTCCAGCTATGACGCAACAAGCTGTCAGTCAGGATAAAGCGGATCTGGTGATCCGCTTTTACGTTCAGCCCAAAGCCAGCCGGGATCAACTGGTGGGTCTGCATGGCGATGAAATCAAGGTGGCGATTACGGCACCGCCTGTCGACGGCAAAGCAAACAGCCATCTGGTGAAATACCTGGCCAAACAATTCAAAGTGGCCAAAGGCCAGGTGATCATCGAAAAAGGCGAAACCGGACGGCATAAGCAAATCCGTATTCAGTCTCCTCAGGTGATTCCAGACCTCTTCAGCCAGATGTTGTGAGTCTCAGGCGCGTACAGCTAGCCAAAGCAAGTCACTCTATACTATAAAGAATGCAGCAATATCCCCTTGGTGTGTAAGGTCTTCTATCATGAGACACATCTCAACAGGATCAAAGGACAGCCCTATGAAACAGTTACTTGTTGCTTTTATTGCTCTACTCGGTCTCTCTCTTCCCGTGCATGCCGAGCAACTGAAAAATATCGGTGAACTGGAGGTTCACTATTCCACCTTTCCTTCAACCTTTCTGACTCCGGAAGTGGCGAAAACCTACCGAATTCAGCGCAGTCGTTATTCCGCACTAATCAACGTGACTGTGCTCGACAGCAGTGTGGAAGGTAAACCCGCAGTCGCTGCTGTGGTGAAAGGGACGGCGCGAAATCTGGTTGGTACAGAGAAAAATCTGACCTTCCGTGAAATCCGCGAAGGCGATGCCATTTACTATATCGCTGAGCTGTCGCACGCCAATGAAGAACGCTTCCGGTTCAATATTGATGTGTCGCGCCAATCCACCCGTGGGAATATTCAGTTCGAACAGACCTACTTCGCTGAATAAATAAAAGAAAAGCGATGCGAGATATCTGAATACTCAGCATCTGAAGTTTTCTCAGCTTCTGCATCTGAAAAAAGAAGGGCCCGGCCCTTCTTTTCTGTTTTTGGCTTTTGCGTCACCTGTGGGTATGATAGCGCCCCAGCTTTCCCCAGTCCTACTGACCAGGAGTCTCCATGAGCAAACTCGTTCTCGCAACCGGCAATCAGGGCAAAGTCCGTGAAATGGCAAACCTGCTGGCCGACTTTGGCTTTGAAGTGATCGCCCAGAGCGATCTGAACGTTTCTGACGTCGCCGAAACCGGCACCACCTTTATTGAAAACGCCATCATCAAGGCCCGCCATGCCGCCAAAGAAACCGGCTTGCCAGCCATTGCTGACGACTCAGGTCTGGAAGTCGATGCCCTGAAAGGCGCGCCCGGAATTTATTCGGCCCGCTATGCCGGCGAAGGCGCCACTGACCTTCAGAATCTGGAGAAACTGCTGGAAGCCATGAAAGATGTGCCAGAGTCTGAGCGGACTGCACGTTTCCACTGTGTGCTGGTGATGATGCGCCATGCCGACGATCCGACCCCACTGGTTTGCCATGGCACCTGGGAAGGGCGTATTCTGACGGAAGCCGTCGGTGAAAACGGCTTCGGCTATGACCCGGTCTTCTGGGTACCGGAAGAAAACTGCGCTTCGGCCGAACTGGCCCCTGAGCGCAAGAAACAACTGTCACACCGCGGCAAAGCCCTGCAACAACTCTTTGCTGCCCTGAAGGACGCCTGATGTTAGTACCGCCACCGCTGAGCCTGTATGTGCATATTCCCTGGTGTGTCCAGAAGTGCCCTTACTGCGACTTCAATTCCCATGCACTGAAAAATGATATTCCGGAGCTGGATTACATTGATGCACTGCTGGAAGATCTGGATACGGATCTGGCCCGCTATCAGCTCACAGACAGCCGCAGACCCCTGCACTCCATCTTCATTGGTGGCGGCACCCCCAGCCTGATCTCCGCCCCGGAAATCGGGCGGTTGCTGTCGGGTATTCAGGCCCGTATTCCTTTCAGTGATGACATTGAAATCACGATGGAGGCGAATCCGGGTACTGTTGAAGCAGGCCGTTTTCAAGCCTACCGGGAAGCAGGCGTAAACCGGATTTCCATCGGTGTTCAGAGTTTTCAGGACGACAAACTGAAACGTCTGGGTCGGATTCACGGTTGTGAAGAAGCGATTCGGGCCGCGGGACTGGCGAAAGAAGCAGGTCTGAACAGCTTCAATCTGGATCTGATGCATGGCTTGCCGGATCAGAGCGTGTCAGATGCCCTGTCCGATCTGAAGCAGGCGATTGCCTTAGATCCGCCGCATCTGTCCTGGTATCAGCTGACCATTGAGCCGAACACCCTGTTTTATTCGAAACCACCAACGCTGCCGGATGACGACGACCTTTGGGATATCTTTGAACAGGGCCATGCCCTGCTGGCTGCCGCCGGTTATGAACAGTATGAAATTTCCGGCTACAGCAAACCGGGCAAGCAGTGTCAGCACAACCTGAACTACTGGCGCTTTGGGGACTACCTTGGCATCGGCTGTGGGGCACACGGAAAGATCAGCTTTGCTGACGGTACGATCACCCGGACCGTGAAAGTAAAACACCCGCGTGGTTATCTCAATCCGCAAAAGCCTTATCTGGATCAGGAAACGCAGGTGGCAGACACCGAACGGCCATTCGAGTTCTTCATGAACCGTTTCCGTTTGCTGGAAGCCTGTCCGAAACAGGACTACGTTGAGCGTACCGGCCTGCCGCTGGACAGCATCCGGACACCGATAGAATGGGCACTGGGCAAGCAGTATCTGATGGATCAGGGAGACAACTGGCAGATTACTGAGCAGGGCAAACTCTTCCTCAATGACCTGCTGGCTGCCTTTGTCGATGAAGACGAAGAAGACCGCCACTAAAACCCGTTTGTCGCTGACAGACATCTGTCAGCGACAAACGCTAGCACTGAATTCCGACTAGAAAATCGAACGACCAATACGTTCAGCCAGCAGCTCCAGTGCTGCCGTACCGGCGAGAGAGTTCCCGGAGGCATCCAGCTCAGGCGACCAGACCGCAATCGACATCTCGCCCGGTACGATCGCGATAATCCCACCGCCGACACCAGATTTACCCGGCATTCCAACCCGGTAAGCAAATTCACCCGCCCCGTCGTACAGGCCACAGGTCGCCAGCAAGGCATTGATCTGTTTGCTCTGGGTTGGTGAAATCAAAGGCTTGCCCGCACACAACGGCTGCCCTTTATTGGCCAGATAACTGAAAGTGCGCGCCAGATCCACGCAGCTCATCTTCAGGGCGCAGTAACCGAAATAATTCCCCAGTACCGGCACCACTTCATTTTCGAAATTGCCAAATGAGCGCATCAGATACGCAATTGCGGCGTTGCGATCGCTGTGCTGCATCTCAGAAGCGGCCACGTTTTTGTCATACACCACATTCGCGTTGCAGGACAATGTTCTGACCAGTTCCAGCATCCGGTACTGCGGCGCAGACAAGCGACTGTGCAGCAGATCAGAAACCACCAGAGCCCCGGCATTAATGAAGGGATTGCGGGGAATGCCATGTTCCATCTCCAGCTGAATCATGGAGTTAAACGCATGACCGGATGGCTCTTTACCGACACGGGACCAGATCTCGTCCGCTTCATAGAGCGTCATGGCCAGTGTCAGGCTCAGCACTTTGGAGATCGACTGAATGGAAAAGCCAACTTCACTGTCGCCAGCCTGAATCACCTCACCATCGTTATAACAGACGGCAATCCCCAGCCGGTCTGCCGGTACCTCAGCCAGGGCCGGAATATAATCGGCAACCTTGCCCTGACCAATCAACGGCCGGACTTCATCCAGAATGTCATTCAGCAACTGCTCACTTGGCTTCATTCATTGTCTCCAAAGGACAAAAAAGCCAACTCAAAGGCTGGCTTTTCAAGCTAATCGTATTCAAAGGGCCCATATCTTATTCGATATTGAACCTGAATGGCTATGAACCATAGCACATTATTCTGTACGGGCGAACTTCATATCCCATACGCCGTGACCCAGGCGATGTCCGCGTGCTTCGAATTTGGTCAGCGGGCGATCGTCCGGACGCGGGACATAATCACCGTCTGTCGCGGTATTCTCATACCCAGGCGCCGCGTTCATGACTTCCACCATATGCTCCGCATAATTTTCCCAGTCGGTCGCCATATGGAAAATACCGCCGATTTTCAGCTTCTTACGTACCATTTCAACGAATGCAGGCTGAACAATACGACGCTTATGGTGACGGGCTTTATGCCACGGGTCCGGGAAAAACAGCTGCACGGTATCCAGGCTGCCATCCGGAATCATATAATCAAACACTTCGACGGCATCGTGGCACATCACACGCAGATTGGTCAGGCCAGCTTCTTCTGCCGCCATCAGACAGGCACCCACACCCGGGCTATGCACTTCAATCCCGATGAAGTTCTTTTCCGGCGCGTTTTTCGCCATTTCCACCAGTGAGGCACCCATGCCAAAGCCGATTTCCAGCACCACATGGCCTTCACGACCGAACACTTCCGTCCAGTTCAAAGGCTTTTGTTCGAAATCAATGCCCATACTTGGCCAGTTGTTATCCAAAGCATGTTGCTGGCCCTTGGTTAAACGGCCTTCACGGCGGACAAAGCTACGGATTTTGCGTACCAGCTTTCCGTCTTCTGTGTATTCCGTCAGGGTGACGTCAGCATTCGTTCTGGATTCTTGGCTCATGGGTCCTTACCTAAATTTGGAGAGTGATATTCAGATACCAAACTGAAGAGAAGGCTGTTTGCCAACCGATATCCTCTTCAGTTTGGTATAAACGGATCCGGCATTATCCAAAGTTCACGCCCAAGTGCAAGTACCGTATTCGCATTGAAGACAACCCCGGATTGTGGTGCAATCGTCACCGCAATGTCGTCCCTTCGGACCCGTAGAATAAAATGGACACCCGTGCAGCCAGATCAATTTCGCCGCACCTGGGTGCAACATGAATCATTTCAAAGCGCTACAGCATCTCAGGAAAAGATTCCGTACAAGATGGCTGTCTGGTCAGTACTGCTGTGAAGAAAAAATTTATGAAGCAATCACCCCTGCCCCCCAAAACATTCCAGGACCGCCTGATCCAATGGCAGCAGACCCATGGTCGCCACGATTTACCCTGGCAGCAAAATCCAACCCCTTACCGGGTGCTGGTTTCTGAAATCATGCTACAGCAAACCCAAGTTGCGACGGTTATCCCCTACTTCGAACGCTGGATGAACAGCTTTCCAACCGTTGAAAGGCTCGCCGCAGCTTCTGAAGATGACGTGATGAGTCACTGGCAAGGACTCGGTTATTACTCCCGGGCACGGAACCTGAGAAAAGCAGCGCAATACATCGTCCATGAATGCGGCGGTCAGTTTCCGGATCAAGTCGATACGCTTCTGAAGATCCCGGGGGTCGGCCGCTACACTGCCGGCGCAATCGCTTCTTTTGCTTACAACACTTACGGCCCGATTGTAGATGGCAACGTCAAACGTCTTTTCTGCCGTTTTTTCGGCATTGAAGGCGTCCCGGGCACGACGCAAGTCGACAAGCAGCTCTGGCATCATGCCGAGCAATTCACCCCACAACAGCATAACCGCGCCTTTGCACAGGGTTTGCTGGATATGGGGGCAACCGTCTGTAAACCGAAAAATCCGGTCTGTGGCGATTGCGCATTTCAGGACCAGTGTGTTGCTTTCACCACAGACCGCGTCGCAGAACTGCCGACACCGAAACCTAAAAAAGTGGTCCCGACCCGTCCCGGACAATTCCTGTGGATTGAGTCCGACGGCCAGATTCTGCTGGAAAAACGGGAAGATAATGGCATCTGGGGCGCGCTCTGGTGCCTGCCGCAAATCTATCTGGAGCCGGAGCAACTTGGCGATCATGTCCAGCTCAAAGGCACATTCAAGCATACCTTTACCCACTACAAGCTCAATGCCAGTGTCTGGCGCGTGGATCGTCTGGGCGATCAAACAGAGAATCAGCAATGGTTCCCGCTCAATGCACTCAGTGAATTAGGACTCCCCACGCCAATCCGCAAGTTTATTGAAAAGCGGATATCGAATTAACGCTTCAGCGCTTTCCCATTCGGCAACGGATGGGAAAAAGCATTCGATCACACGGGCACACTTCATTCAACAAACTTGAATCCCGCAGGCAGAAGCAGGAAACTAGTGCCAGACATTTGATTCAGGCTGTCATCTCAGACCGCCACCCAATCATGATTGAGGATCCCATGAGCCGTACTGTATTTTGTGCACGACTGAAGAAAGAAGCTGAAGGTCTGGATTTCCAGCTGTATCCGGGCGAGCTGGGTAAGCGTATTTTCGATAACATTTCCAAAGAAGCCTGGGCTGAGTGGCAAAGCAAGCAGACCATGCTAATCAATGAGAAAAAACTGAACATGATGGATCCGGAGCACCGTAAGCTGCTGGAAACAGAAATGGTGAAATTCCTGTTTGATGGTCAGGACGTCATCATCGACGGCTACACCCCGCCAAGCGAGTAATGCCTTTGTGCACCAGACGTGTGCATGAACATCACGTTCTCAGGTCGCAGTGGCCAAAAAGCGTACCGTGAGCAGACAGAAAATGACATCATTTATCCAAGTGATGTCATTTTTTATATGCAGAACATGAAAAAAGCACTCCTCCTGGCCACATTCACGCTGCTGCTCAGTGGCTGCACGCGAGAACTGGTCGAAAAAGTCTATCCGGTCAATTACGCCCCGACCAACCGCTTTGCCAAAAATCTGGCCCCTTTACCGGGCCAGTTTACAAAAGATACCGCTGCGCTGGATCGCCTGATCCAGAGCTTCAGTGGTCAGGTCAAACAGCGCTGGGGGAATGACAATGTCCTCATGGCCAGCAAACGTCATTACGTCAAATACACCGATGGCTACCAGAGCCGGGCCCATGTCGACTTCGACAAAGGGGTGGTTACCATAGAAACCGTGGCAACCACAAACCCGAAACAGCACCTGATTGATGCCATTGCAACCACCCTGCTCACGCCGGCCGATCCCGCAGAGGTCGATCTGTACTCAGCCCAGGACTTCGCCCTCAGTGGCAGTCCGTTCCTGCTTGGTCAGATCCTGGATCAGGATGGCAAATCCATTGAATGGTCCTGGCGGGCCAAGCGTTTTGCTGAATATCTGGTCAACAACAAACTCAAAACCAAAGATGTCCGTTTCCAGAAGGCTTACTACGTGGATATCCCCATGGTGGCCGATCATGTCAGCAAGCGAAGCTATAAATATGCTGATATCGTTCGTGAAGCCTCCCGCCGTTACGGCATCAAAGAAGACCTGATCTACGCCATCATCAAAACAGAAAGCAGTTTCAACCCCTATGCGGTCAGTCCGGCCAATGCCTATGGACTGATGCAGGTGGTGCCGAAAACTGCGGGTGCGGATGTGTTTAAGCTGGTCAAAAAACGTTCCGGGCAGCCTTCACCACAGTATCTTTTTGATCCGGCTAAAAACATTGATACCGGCACCGCTTACTTCTACCTGCTGCAAAACCGTTACCTGAAAGAGATACGGAATCCGCTTTCGCTGCACTACAGTATGATCTCCGCCTACAACGGCGGTACTGGCGGTGTGTTGAGTACCTTCGACAGGAACCGCAAGCGCGCCATGCAGGATTTGAATCAGCTGAAGCCAAATCAGGTCTACTGGGCACTGACCAACAAGCATCCGAAAGGCGAAGCAAGACGATATCTGGAGAAAGTCACGCGCTACCAAAAAGATTTTAACAATGGGAAAATCTGAGACAAAGTCATGGCTTTACTGCCGGAAAGACTGAAAATTGCTGCTCGCCGCCCCATAACGGGCAAAAAGCGAGCAAGCAATTCGAAATCGCACTTTTTTCTGGAAAAAGGTATTGACGATAAGGGCCAAAACCCGTTTAATAGCGCTCCGTTGCCTCGATAGCTCAGTCGGTAGAGCAGAGGATTGAAAATCCTCGTGTCGGTGGTTCGATTCCGCCTCGAGGCACCATGATTTGATTTATGGTGTTCTGGTAACGTCATAAGAAAGAACAATTCCCCCTTAGTTCAGTCGGTAGAACGGCGGACTGTTAATCCGTATGTCGCTGGTTCAAGTCCAGCAGGGGGAGCCAAATTCGTGTGCCGACTTAGCTCAGTAGGTAGAGCAACTGACTTGTAATCAGTAGGTCACCAGTTCGATTCCGGTAGTCGGCACCATTTATACAGCGTAAAGCACAATTGCTTTACCCTGCCTCGATAGCTCAGTCGGTAGAGCAGAGGATTGAAAATCCTCGTGTCGGTGGTTCGATTCCGCCTCGAGGCACCATATTTGATTGTGGTGTCACAATGACAGCACGATAAAGAACAATTCCCCCTTAGTTCAGTCGGTAGAACGGCGGACTGTTAATCCGTATGTCGCTGGTTCAAGTCCAGCAGGGGGAGCCAATTTCATACATTGCCATAATGCGGTGTATATCCTCCAAACTGGTGAGCACGTTGTGCTCAATGTCGCTGGCCTAGCCGGCCGCGTTAAGTCCAGCAGGGGGAGCCAAACAGCAAAGCGAAGATTTTAATCTTTGCTCTGCCTCGATAGCTCAGTCGGTAGAGCAGAGGATTGAAAATCCTCGTGTCGGTGGTTCGATTCCGCCTCGAGGCACCATACAATTCCCCCTTAGTTCAGTCGGTAGAACGGCGGACTGTTAATCCGTATGTCGCTGGTTCAAGTCCAGCAGGGGGAGCCACTTTAGAAGCCCTGGTCGAAAGACCGGGGTTTTTCTTTATCTGTACCTGATGCAACACAATCCACTTCAAAGGTTTGATCTGCCCTGTTCTTTTTTACGCTGCTTAAAAAACATGCGATTCATCTCAAGTATTTAATACGCAGTGAAAAAAAACAGGGAAGGTTTTGAGTCACCTCCTTTCTTAACATTCCTCCGATTGCCAGTCGCCTGCAACTCGTCCAAACCATTGAATGCAATCATGCGCATTTGAAATCATTAAGGAGAGAAAATGTTGCTGCAAAATGCCTCTTGGAGGAAAGGACTCTTGTTCTTAGGGATTGGCTCAGTACTGAGTTCCTTGTCGACAACCGCTCTGGCACACGGCTATATGGAATATCCACCGGCAAGACAACAAATTTGTGATCTGGATGGCGGCTATTGGGATTCGACGGATGGCTCAACCATTCCCAATGCTGCATGTCGGGCAGCCTTTGTTCAGTCTGGCTGGTACCCTTTTGTTCAGAAACCAGAATTTGCCAGATTAGTGTCGGACTATCACAACCAGGCTGCTGTCGAGCGGGCCATCCCTGATGGTTCGCTGTGTTCAGCCGCAGACAGTAAAAAATCAGGCATGGATATCTCCTCGCCTTACTGGCAGAAAACAACCATTGATCTGACGAACAACGGTCAGTTAGCGCTTTTATATCGGGCTGAAACACCGCACAACCCAAGTTTCTGGAAGTTCTATCTGACCAAGCCCGGATTTGACAGTGCGACCCAGTCGCTCGCCTGGGGGGATCTGGAGCTGGTTGGCGAAGTAGGTAACATTCCCACCACCACCATCAACGGGCAAAAGTATTATCAGATGACGATTACCCTACCGACCGAGAGAACCGGTGATGCCATCCTGTATGCCCGCTGGCAGCGCAATGACCCAGCCGGTGAAGGTTTCTACAACTGTATCGACATTCGTTTTGCAGGCTCGGATAACGGCCAGCCCGGCGGCTGGTCCAGTGCGGGAGCTTTCGTCAAAGCAACGGATATCGCCCAGCCTGACGAAACCGTCTGGTTCCGTATTTTTGACCAGAATGGTGTCGAAACGGTTTCTGAACAAATTGCCATCACGGCTGCAAACCAAGCGCAGTCGGTCTGGGCCTCCAGTCTGGCTGACACCGTCAATCTGACCTATTCGCAGCAGGTTCAGATCGGTAAACAAGCCGCAGACGGCAGTATCGTATTCGATGCTCAGGATCTGTTTGGCAATCAGGTCTTCCTGAAGAACAAAGATTATAGCTATCAGTTAGACATCAAACTTTTACCCGCGGCACCAGACTGGGACCCAAATCAAGTCTATGTCGCCGGTGATCAAGTGCTCTATCAAGGTAAGCTGTACACTGCAAAATGGTGGACCAAAGGCGAGCAGCCCGGACAATCCGCTGTGTGGCAGCTCAATTAACCGCAAGTTTCAGGTGGGTCGAAAGTGACCCACCTGTACCGCTCAATACGCAACAGGCAGCATGATATTCCGCATTTTATCCACTCACATTTCTTTTCATTGGTAAACAGGCAGATTCAATCCTCTTAACCGGGATCATATTTTGTTAAATTTCCACTCTGAACGTTTATTAACCTAGTCTAGTATTTTCGTGTCGAAAATTAACTCCCCCTGCAAGTACACGCGGGGGGTCTCTTCAGCATTACCAAGAGAGCAGGGAATGAAACTCAGGACACAAACCTATTTGTTATCCGCTGTTATCCTGACGGCCATGCTGGCCATCATGATCACAGGTCTGATGACACTGCGTATGGCCAGCAACCAGGATAATGAATCCAGGGTCACACAGCTGTTTAACAGCACCTACAACACAATTATCGAACTGGAAAAGATGGCGCAGGAAGGCATTCTGGCTGAGCCTCAGGCAAAAGCGCTGGCCACCCGTTTATTGCGAAACAATGTCTATAAAGACAACGAATATGTTTATGTCGCCGATGCCCAGTTGACCTTTATCGCAGCACCCTTGGATCCCCAGCTACACGGAACCAGCTTTCACGACTTCAAGGATGGCCACGGCAACAGTGTCGGCAATATCCTGAAACAGGCAGTGGCTGCCAGTGGGGATAAGCTGGCGCAATATACCTGGACCCAGAAGCAGGCAGACGGCAGTGTGGAGGAAAAACTCTCGATTGCGCGGCGAACGCCACTCTGGGGATGGTATGTTGGCACCGGCATTGGATTCAACGAGGTAAACCAGCGTTTCTGGTCCACTGCTGGCTGGCAGTTGATCCTGTGTCTTTTCATTACGGCGGCCATTCTGACCGTGCTACTCATCGCCAGCAGACGTATTGTCAATTTGCTGGGGGGTGAGCCGGATGAGGTCCAGTCTGCCGTGCAAGCAGTCGCGGACGGCAAGATCACCACCCACTTTGAAACCCGGGCGACGCCCGGCAGTATTTACTATGCCGTCCAGACCATGAGCCTGTCGCTGGCAGAGCTGGTGAATCACCTCAAACAGTCCATGATAGATCTGCGTCAGGAGATTGACCACGTATCCTCCCGCTCGGGAATCATTGCGAATCTGACTGACGATCAACAACAGTCTACCGCCATGATTGCCACCGCGATGACAGAAATGGCCTCATCAGCCAACAACGTCGCGGAGTCTGCCAGCGATACAGCCAGTAATACCGAGCGAGCCGATCAGCAAAGCCAGGTCACGCAAACACTAATTCTGTCGACCGTCGATAACATTCAGGGACTGGCCGATCAACTGGTCACAGCCAGTCAGGCCGTCTCCCACCTGGATACTGAAGTCAACAGCATTGCCAGAGTGCTGGATGTGATCGGTGATATTGCCGAACAAACCAACTTACTGGCCCTCAATGCAGCCATTGAAGCGGCTCGTGCCGGCGAGCAGGGCCGAGGCTTCGCTGTCGTGGCCGATGAAGTCCGGAATCTGGCTGGCAGAACGCAAAACAGCACCAAAGAGATCCAGCAGATGATCAGCCGTCTGCAGAGCGGCTCCCGCAACGCGATTCAAACGATGGAAACCTGTGCTGAAACCAGCCAGACCACAGTTCAGCAATCGCAAGAGGCTTCGCAAGCGTTACAACAGATTGTGTCAGCACTGGAGAGTATCACCGAAATGAGCCACCAGATCGCCGCAGCAGCGGCGGAACAGACACAGGTCAGCGACGATATCTCAAACCGGATCAACACCATTGAAGAAAGTGGCCGTCAGTTGTCAGAAGTCGTGGGACAGAGCCACAACAGCACCCGATCTTTGCAGGGTCTGTATCACGAGCTGGAGACCTGGACCGGAAAATTCAGTCTGAAATCCTGAGCCTGATTCCTGCCCTGAATACAACAAACCCCACGCTTTTGTGGGGTTTGTCTTAGTAAGATGCCGGACGATGATTACCTCGCGTTATCACTCACCAGCAGCACACCAAAATCAGCATCCTGAGCGCCATAATGGATGATCATGCCATCATTGAGACCGAGTACCAGAATGTTCTGACTCTGTGCGTGAGGCGTCGATGACCAGACATTACTCGTCGTTGCGTACTTATCGTCTTCCGTTTTGATAAAACCGGGAAAAGCCTTCAGGTTCACTGCCGGAGAAATACAGGCCACTTCCCGAAGACTCACCAGTTCTTTGATATTCGGCATCCGCCAGCCCGTCACGCCATCAACAACCGCGTTTTTCTCATTGAGGTTGATCTGAAACAGCGCCTTCTTCCAACTGTACCCTTCCGGTGTTCCGTCACAGGTCTGCTGCTGTGAATTCCACTGTGTCCCTAACAGGCAACGACGCCAGACCAGATTGGTCTGCAAATCTGTGACCGTACCATTGCCATTGTCCTGAAAACGGATATCCGGCGCACTTGCCTCCAGATCCAAGCCACACGACTGCATTGCAGCCATCGCATTGGCTGAGCAAACCAACGCACAGAAAATGGTGCCAATTATCTTTTTCAACATGGTGTTATTCCTTATTTCGCAACCATTCGAACAGCCATCACATTCGGGGAAAGGCATTCTTCGCCCGCAACACAAGGCGCATAGTAAGCGGTGAGTTCACCCAGCCCCGTACCGCCTCCGGCTTGTGTCATCTGTGTCAGATGGCTAATCGCCCGGCCCTCGGTATAATTCGGATCAGTCCGCAGGAACGTCGAAGACCAGTAATAGCCATAAGGCAGGTCATCACTGCCGATCCACAGATCATTGAAGAATTTCACCGTCAGGCCATAAACATTGCCTTTCGCATCGGTCGCTGTTTCACTGAAATCGAGCAGATCATACTGTTCGTGCATAGTCGGCAGCCGCCAGTTGGTTTTGCCGCAGTAAGCCAATTCATTCAGTTTCTGGCTGTATTCCTGTGTGGTGCAGGCTGCCAGATGATCTGAGCGACATGAAGCCAGCGCAATTTCATCGGCATGCGGCTTGATGGTGTCCGTTTCCAGTGCAAACAGGCGGTGTTTGTCACGGAATGCGCTTGGGTCATCCAGTTTGATTTCCCAAATCAGACCGGTACGCTCATCTTTCACACACTGCCAGGTCTTGCTGTTTTCAGGCAACGCCTGACCTTTGGCATCGAGCTTCGTCAACTGAAAACCGCCATCAGTCACGTCCAGTCCGAAACTGGCATCCTGATCCGGTGCACCGGGATCCGGCTGATTTGATAAAGCCCCCGTCGACAGGTTCAGGTGCTGAACCATACCGGTATCATTGAGCTGTCTGACCGCCATCTGACCCAGTGAAAGGATTTTCTGCAGTTTTTCTTCAGCCAGTGAGTCCGCCAGCAGATCAGCGCCATACACGTTCAGACCTTTGGCAACACCAGCCACCACAACGCCATAATCCGTGCTGCGGGCGCTCAGTTGGCTGAAATGGCTCAGCAGTTTGCTATCCAGCGCGGCCAACGCGGCATCATCACTATTGACCAGCAGATTAGACGGTGGCGTGATCCCCAGTGCTTCCAGATTTTGGGTCACCGAGACAACCGCCGTATTCAGGCTGGCACCGGACATCATTTCACCCACCACCAGCGTCGTGACACCATTGACGAGGGTGAACGCATTTTCACGTGCTGCCGGCGCAGCCAGATTCAGCGCAGCCGGTGCTGTTGAGCGGGCTGCAACCACAGGCGCAGCCTGTACCAGCAAAGGCGATGTTTTCACCCGAATGTCTGTACTGGTCAGGGTAAAGTTATATTGCGTAGCTTTGACCGACGGTTCATCGGCACTACACGTCCAGTCGCGATTGATATCGGCACACACCGTCATGGGGACATCAACTGTTGCCGACGAAACACGGCCGCTGATCTCATAGACTGGCTGACTCTGATCACTTGAGTTGCTGTCCGAGCCATTACATCCGCTCAGAACCACGGTCAGCGCAACTGGCAAGACCGCAAGTTGGATTGATTTCATCTGATTCTCACTTCTTTCGAATTAAAATGGGCGGCGTCTTGCCAGCGCCATCGTCAGGCAAAACAGCAAGCTCAACACCCCGAGCGAACCCCCGCCGGATGTGCCTTGGTTGTCTGGTTTTGCTGTGTTGTCTTTATTCGGTTGGACGGTATCTGCATTACCGCAGTCATACCCGGTCACAGTGCCGACACCCCAGGATTTGATCGTGCCGCTCTGCCCTGTCACCCGGTCGGTCACTTCCAGCACCCAGTTGCCCGTCATCGCTTCCCCCACCAGTTCCGACAGCGCCGGTGTATTCCGGGGAGTAAAGGTGTAGGTTTTTTCTTTCAGGGGGAAAGACTGATAGGTCATCAGCGGGAAACTCCGGCCTGACGGCGTACGAACCACCACCAGCAGATCGGAGAAACGCGGATGCGACACAGACAGCTGGATGCCAAAGTCATCGGATATCTGTCCGGCACCCGCTGGCACCGTCAGCGCATACATGGATTCACCCAACAGGATCTTGCCGCCTTCATTAATCTGACGGGCATCTGACAAGGCTTCATTCAGCGCTTTCAATGGCTGCGACAGCGTCGGCACGCCGTAGGTAAAATTCAGCTGCTGCTGACTGTAACGGGATGTCTGGGCCGTATCCTGCGTCACTGTGATCTCTGCGGTCAGTTGAATGGCTTCCCCGCACTGCAGCGAAGAAGGGACCTGAATGGCTTCATTGACCTCAGTCACAGCACCAGGCTCAACCTGCGTTGCCTGCACCTGCTGATGCCAGTTCAGCGCAGGCATGGACAACTGAGCGCTCAAAGCAGCCAGTGTCTGATCACTGTCATTAACCAGCGCGACAGATAAATCCGTCAGATCTTGCTTCGTCACCGCCAGCGCTGACGTCGTCTGGGCCAGAACAACCGCTTCTTTCAGAATACTGTGATGCTGAAAACGGCTTTCCAGCCACTCGGCATAGGATTTCTGCGGATAGAGACGCTGGGCCGCATCAACCGTGGAACGGGCCAGATCGTCCATCTTCATGCCAAAGCCCATCCCGGCCATGCCTTCCAGCACCACCCGGTTGAATTCATCAAAAGCCACTTCACCATAAACCGCTTCCGCCTGCTTCAGGGTCTGAAACAGTGGCGTCGACCACAACTCATCCCCCAGCGTGCCGGCCACAGAGATATGGGCACGATATTCCATCTCACGGTCATAACGAGCATCGTCATCATGCAGAGAACGACGGGATTTCACTGCGCCGGCTGCGCCATCCCAGTTGGCAAACACATCCAGTTCAAAGCGCTCATCACGATTGCGCTGGACCCAGAAGCTGTAAGCTCCGGCCCAGTAATCCCCGAAACCTTCACCTATCGCGCCGGTGTCTCCGCCTTTCCAGTCCGGCACCAGCATCGCGTTGATCGCATGACCAAACTCATGCAGTACCACGTCTGCATCTTCACTGTCCGGCACACCACCTACGCCCATCGACAGGATGCTGACATCGTCAAGATAGGTCGAGTTATTGGTATTCTGGCCCTGCGCATCAATTTTCAGCGGCTCAGTAAACAGAGCCCGCTCACCACTGAATCCCAGGCTGGCCAGATATTGCAGCGAATGATCCAGATGATAAAACGCATTCACGTCCCGAAAGGCTGCAAACTGCCGAGTGAAATCAAACGGCTGCCCCTCTGTGACGGAAACCAGTCCCTGTTTCGGACCGACGTCCAGCGCTTCCATTGTCACAATGTCCACCGCCATCACCCGATCATTCATCAGGTACAACTTGCCGTCTTGACGCGTCACCTCAACGCCGGACACTGTGGTATAAGCTGCTGCCGGAATGACAATGTCATCCACGGCCGTATGCTCTTCTTCGATCGCACGGCCCGTCGCTGTACGTGGATCCGGGTCAAACACCGTCATGCGGGTCTGAACAATCTCTCCCTGCGGCGGTGTCAGCAACGCGTGCTTCCGAGGCTGCAATGGCACATTCAGTGCACAGTTTGCCGTGTCGTCCAGCAAGGTATTAAACAGGCGGTAAAGCTGACCATGCTGATCTGTCGTCACAACCATTGCGCCTTCACAAGGCTGGCCTGAAGCATTCTGCTGCACAAAGTGATAATGCGTCCCCAGCAGGGTTTGCCGGGTCGCACGTAACACCAGTGTGTCCGTCTGCGGGTAGCGTGACTGTACATACGCCAGTGCAGCATCGCTGTCGGGAATCGCAGTGGTGTCCAGCGGGTAAATCAGGTGCTGGGCCTGAGTCTGTGTACAGAAAAGGGCTGCTGCCGTCAGTAAGTATCGTTTCATCTCCATGTCCCTTTAAAAACGGTACTTCGCGTTCACACTGAAATAGCGGCCCGGCTCTGTTGAAAAGGTCGTTTGTGCTTTCGTCACACCGGCCACGTCCTGATACCGGGTGTATTCGCGATCAAACAGGTTATGCACCGCCGCGTTAACACGGAAATCCGGCGTCAAGTCATAGCCCATCCCTGCATCAACCGTCATCCAGCCTGCGGTAGTGGCACAGGTTTGGCGCATCCCCAGGTCATCCTGACAGCTCGGCACTTTATCCATGGCACCGGCGTAATTGACACGCATAAAGCCATCCCAGCTATCCTGCTGATACATCAGCATGGTATTGCCTTCCAGCGGCGTCAGGGTACGAATTGACTCACCATGCTCGTCTTCACCGTCAACAATGCCCAACTTGCTGGCCAGATTCAGACGGTCGCTGAGCCAATAGCTGACGGTCAGCTCAGCACCATAGGTTTTCACCCCGTCCAGATTCTGGTACTGCACTTCGGCATATTTCCCGGCTTCATTCCAGCCGATGGTTTTTTCGCTGATAAAGTTATCGAAGACGGAATAGAACAGCGCACCATAGACAGCCAACTGGCCGTCGTCATATTTAGCACCCAGCTCCAGGTTGTCACTGGTTTCTGCATCCAGATCCGCATTCGGGCGAATCACGAAATTCCCCAGATCGCTCGACAGGTGTGGCACAAAACCGTACGCCTTGGCATAAGACGGTGCCAGAAAACCATGGGTATAACTCAGGTAAGTATTCAGTTCCGGCGTCCATTGATAAGCCAGAGACAGGCTCGGAGAAAGCTCGCTGCTGTTCAGCTCATGAAGTGGATATCCGCCAATGCTGTCATCCACCTCAGACGACATCTGCTGCACGTCGAAACGCAGACCCGGCGCCAGATTCCATTTGCCCCAGCGAATGTCATCATGCACATACACCCCAAGGGTGTGTGTTCTGGCAGTCGCGAAAGGCTCCGAGTCCTTCAGCATGTCGCCGGTCCAGTCGACGATGCGCACATTGATCGGGCGCTCATGCAGCATGGTTTCCAGTGCAACACCCCAGGCAAATCGATGTTCAACATCGCCGTGAGTGGCCTGCTTTTGCAGATCGGCCGACAGTCCGATCAGGTGATCATTGAATGCCCGGTTTTCAGACTGGCGACGTTTGAACACCAGCCCTTCCTGTGTGCGCTGCATGGTGACATCTTTATTGCTGGAAGTGTCGGTCTGACGGTAATACAGATTGATATCGGCCTGATCGGCCAGCAACCTTTCGCCTTCCCACTCAGCCCCTGCCCGCACGGACAACGTGGTGGTATCTCCTTCTTCCAGAAACGACGTCGCTTCCCAGCCACCGCCGTCCATCTGAGTCGGGGCAATTCCCTGCTCCCGGCGTAACTGCTGATTGTAGTAATCCACCTTCCCTTTCAGCAGCCAGCTGTCATTGAGGAACCATTCACTGGTCAGCGCTGCATTGATCCCGTCCACATCACGAACATACAGTGACTGAGCGTGGTTTTTGGTCTCGCTGCCCTGCCAGTAGCTGACACGCACCAGATGCGCCGTGTCACCCAAGCGCGCTGCCGTGGTCAGCGTCGAGGTATATTTGTCACTAATGCCTGAATATCCCCCTTCCAGGCCGACATAACGATCGTCGCTGCCCAGATAGTCACTCGGCGTTTTCGACGTCAGCACCACGACACCACCAATCGCGCCAGAGCCATAGAGCGACGAGTCTGCCCCTTTCACCACTTCAATCTGCTTCACATCGCCCAGATCAAAGCTGTTATGGCCGGCCACGTCATTGATATCACTGGCTCCATAACCATCCGCAACTTTCACGCCATCTTTAATCACCGCGATCCGGTTACCGCTCATGCCACGGATCGTAATATTCTGCGGGCGACCGGCCCCACCGCTGACACTCACACCCGGTTCATGGGACAGCACGTCATACAGTTCAGTCGATCCCTCGCGCTCAATATCCTCACTGGTGATCACGGCCACAGAGCCGTTGGTTTCAGACAGCGGTTGCTCGATGCGGGTTGCCGTGACAACCACGGTCTCCATCTTTTTCGCGTCTGACTGCTGGGCAGCCAGAGCGTGAAAACTCATCAGGCCAGCGGTACTGGACAAGGCATACAAAGCCAGGGGGATAGGCTTTAACTGCATGTTGCAAACTCCGGTTCTCATCAAAATTAACGGGTGGAAGCTTTTTTCGGATAAAAGCAGCCCCTCCGGCTTCCAACGAAGCTAGACGGGAAAAATTCAAATTCAAATCAGGGAGACGGTGTCTCGGAATGTGCCAGACGAAGCAGGAAGGCGTACTCCCGGGCTTGTTGCTGTTGTGACTGCCGGGCATCCTGACGATGGCCACCAGACAGATCGGTCTGAAGCAAATATGGCCCCGAATTCAGACTGTTCTCACGCACGCGCGTCACCCATCGGGCTGGCTCCCAGTAGGGAACCTGAGTGTCATAAAGCCCGGCGGTCACCAGCATTGGCGGATAAGCCTGAGCTGAAATATTGTCATTCGGGCTGTAACTGGCCATCACCGCGCGTTGCGCCGGATCGCTGGGATCGCCCCACTCCGCATATTCCTGGCGGGTCAGCGGCAGGCTCGGATCAGACATCGTGGCGATCACATCCACAAAAGGCACCTGAAGCACAGCGCCGGCAAACAGTTCAGGCTGTCGGTTCAACGCTCCGGCAACCAGCGTCCCGCCAGCACTGCCGCCAAGGGCAAGGATCGGGCGATTTTTTCCCTGACCGAAGGCTTTCATCACTTCAGCAACGGCCAGAAAATCATCGAAAGAATGGGGTTTCTGAACGCCTTTCCCCTGTGCATACCAGTCCGGTCCAAGGTAGCCACCGCCTCTGACATGAGCAATCGCGTAAATCGCCCCGCGATCCAGCAAACTGATGATTTGCGGCATGAAATAAGGGCGAACCGGGGTGCCGTAAGCGCCATAGCCATAAAGAATCACCGGAGATGTTTGGGTAAGACGGTCTGCACGGTATGCCAGTGTGACCGGGACAGAAACGCCATTGTGGCGAACCTGAATTTGTTCCGTCCGGTAATTGGCTGGTTCAAGATTCGGATAACGGTCTTCTGCCACAACCTTGAGGGTCTGCTGCTTCAGATCGAAAGCTTGCCACTGTGGCGGTTGTGTCATCGACATCCTTCGGATCATCACCGACTGACCATAACGGTTCGTATTGCCCGACAGCCAGGCGACGCCGCCGGCAGGAGTGATCACGGTATCCTTCAGCACTGTGCCCTGATAGTTCAGCACCACCAGACGGCTGAGATGCTGCGCGGTCACTTCCAGTACAATGTGCTCCGGAAACAACAGCCAGTTCTTGATGTGCTGCATCTGATCCGGTTTCCAGATCGGCTGCCATGCCATCTGACGCGCCATATCTGTCTGATCGAATGATGTCTGGTACAGCGCAAAGTCGCCGTTCAGGTTGCTGGACAGGAATAAGCGGCCATGACGAACGTCGGCATAATATTCAATGCCGGCCTCACGCGGGCGGATCAGGGTCAGCCGTCTTCCACTGTTGCTGTCTATCAGCAGTTGCTCGCTGGTGTTGTGATTATTTGACTGAATGATCAGATATTGATCAGCTGTTGCAGCGTACACAGAAACCAGCCAGGCCGGATTGTCCTCACTGAAGACTTTTTCTTGTTTCGCCGTTGTCTGAGACCAGCGTATCACCTGAAACGGTCGGTAAGTCCCGGATTCATTCTCTACAAAGTACAGACTTTGACTGTCCTGACTCCAGGCCAGATCCGTGGAAACCGTTTCAGACAGCCTCGCCTTGACCTGACCATTGTTCAGATCAATCACGGTCAGACTGTAATTCCGGTCCCCGCGACGATCTTCAGTGATCGCCAGTGTGCGATGATCCGGACTAACCTGCCAGCTTCCAAGGTGGTAGTAATCTGAATCCTGGCTGCGTTTGCTCAAATCAGCAACTGTCGTGACCAAACCGCTCTGCGCTTCCTGCCGTAACAACTGCCCGTGACTGAACCGGTAATTGTACTGCCCGGCAAGATGCCATGGCCGCTCGGCAATATCGGCCTGTCGGGATTGCCATTCTGTCAGTAAGGCTTGCTCCAGCGGCAACTGTGGTGCCAGCGTGTGTGCTGTTTGCTGATTTTCAGCACGCAGAAAATCCAGCACCCGTGCTGATTGCCGCGAATCATCACGCAGCCATTCATCCGAAGTCTGCTGACTCAGCGCTGAAGTCGGTGTGACAGAATCAGTAAGATCAACCGCACATGCAGGCAGAGCCAAAAATAGACTCACCACGCCCTGCATCAACATACCTATCGAGAAACCATTCATTCCCAAACGACAACCTATTTACAACTCAATCAGAAGTAGCATTTTTCTGCACACTAAACAGGGCGCACATCATGCCGACAACCAGTAATGAGATCAATTATCAGTTTCATTTATATTTACAAAATAAGTATGTAAGGTGATCTAGATCACGTTATATAGGTAGGGACGAACAAGGCAGCATAAAAAACAACCAGAAAATCACACTCAGACAGCATATCCGGATCCTCATTAAATAAAACAACATGAGAAATCGCTGCTCACGAAACAAATCAACCGAATCATTCCCCACCCCACTTCGGTTAATTTGGTCAATAAAGTTCAAAATACGGACAATCAGAACAAAAAAAGGAATGTTGCACTTTTTTTTCTAAAAAACCGTTGACGATAACGAGGAAAACCTTTTTAATGCGCCTCGTTGCCTCGATAGCTCAGTCGGTAGAGCAGAGGATTGAAAATCCTCGTGTCGGTGGTTCGATTCCGCCTCGAGGCACCATGATTTGATTTATGGTGTTCTGGTAACGTCATAAGAAAGAACAATTCCCCCTTAGTTCAGTCGGTAGAACGGCGGACTGTTAATCCGTATGTCGCTGGTTCAAGTCCAGCAGGGGGAGCCAATTTAGTACATTGTTACGACAGTGTATGGCCTCCAATCTGGTGAGCACGTTGTGCTCAATGTCGCTGGCCTGGCCGGCCGCGTTAAGTCCAGCAGGGGGAGCCAAATTCGTTTTTAAGAATAACTTAAGAACAAAAAAAGCCGACTTAGCTCAGTAGGTAGAGCAACTGACTTGTAATCAGTAGGTCACCAGTTCGATTCCGGTAGTCGGCACCATCTTTTAAACCTCGCGTCCGCGAGGTTTTTTTTACCCATATTCCTTTGGCGAATTTTTCACGATATTCAGCCCAATTTTTTACTGACGGTATTCTTATTAATCGATTTCAGGTCAGTATTATGATAAATAATCTTGTCTCTGATACGGCAATTCTCACCAGCCCAACCCCACTGTCGCAGCATGACAATAACCGGGCATGCCGTCTATCGCCGGCCTGAAAAGCGAATGTACAGAAAAAGGTAATGACAAACGTAAAACTCCCCACCGAGTGTTTAACACCAGGCCTTTATATCAAATTGCCGCTTCAATGGACGGAGCATCCCTTCATGCTGAATCATTTTAAGATTAAGGATGAACATCAAATCCGTCTGATCCGTAACCTGGGCCTCAAATTTGTTTTCCACTATCCGGATAAGAGTGATAACCCACCCTTGTCACCAGAAGCTGTCACCCGCGCAGCATCAGAAATCTCTGAACAGGAAGCCCGGTTTATCAATAAACATACCGACAGGTTATGGCGGGAAAAACAACGGCGGATTGAGCATCTGAAAAACTACAAACGCAGCCTCCAGCAATGCGAGAAAAGTTTTCAGCGTTCCCTGTCCAAATTACGCTCCATTTCCCAGAAGATTAAAAGCCGCCCGGTCACTGCTTTTCAGGACGCCAAAGAGCTGGTGAATGATATGGTCGATGCATTGCTGGATAACGATAATCTGGCCCTGCACCTCATGAGTGACGCGCAAGAATCTGAAGATATTTACTATCACTCCATGAACGTTGCCGTTCTGTCGATGCTGCTGGCCAAATCAAACGGGATGCCGGCAAGCGATATCAAAACCATCACCTTGGGTGCCTTATTCCACGATATCGGCAAGCAGAAAATTCCTACCCATATCCTTCGGAAAATTACGCCCCTGACTGAGCCAGAAGCAAATTTTCTCAAATTGCACCCCAAATACAGCCTGGAATTAGCACAATTAAGTGAGCACTTTCCGGATGCTGCAAAACCGATTCTCAGCCAGCATCATGAGCTGATTGATGGCAGCGGTTATCCGATGGGACTCAAAGGCAACCAGATCAACCGCTTTGCCCAGCTGGTGGCAGTCGTCAACGCATACGACAATCTGTGTCATCCGCTGGATCCCAGCAAAGCCAGAATTCCGTACAGTGCGCTGTCCTACCTGTTCAAGCACAAAAAAGGTCAGTACAGCGAAGAATATATCGCGCTGCTGGTTCGGATGATGGGTGTCTACCCGCCGGGTAGTGTCGTACTCCTGTCGAATCAGCAGGTCGGCATGGTCATTTCCGTGAATGCCAAACGCCTGCTCTACCCCAACATTCTGTTGTACGAGCCCAGCGTCCCTTCCAATGAAGCACCCATTCTGGATTTAGAAGAGAGTGAACTAACGATAGAACGGGCCATTTTGCCAAACAAACTGCCCGAGCCAATTCGTCAGTATCTCAACCCTCGGACCCGGATTTCCTATTACTTTGATCCAGAAAAGTAGCTCAAAACACGAAACAGCTGGCAGGCTCCCCTACCAGCTGAACATCTCTTTCAGCCAACCTTCCGGTTTGCTTTCGCGGCACTGCGTTGCCAGCTGCCCCGATGGGTCCCAGACCGGCAGGGATTGATCGCCCCGGCAGTCCAGCCCCAGCGTTCCGTCTGACAGCCGGTGATATTTCAGCGTACTCAGTTTCTGTGGCCAGCTGAGCCGTAACCGCTCCGGCTGACGCCGCTCCAGATAGCCACTGTACAAACGCAGCGCCCCGCTGGCACCCGTCAATTTGACGGGTTTGTTGTCATCCCGGCCCATCCAGACCGTGACCACTTCCCGGCCATCTGCACCAACAAACCAGCTGTCCCGGGTATCATCTGTGGTACCGGTTTTCCCCGCCAGCGTGGCCCAGCCATAACGCGATTGCAAATAACGCCCCGTTCCCTGACTGACCACCTGCTTCATCATATAAGTTGTCAGCCAGGCGGCCTGTTCCGGCACGACCTGACGGCCAGATGGAATATGGCGGTACAGCATCTTCCCTTGCCTGTCGACGACGGAGCGCAATGCCGTCTGCTCTGCACGCCGTCCGCCACTGGTCAGGCTCTGATACATCTGGCTGACTTCAAACGGTGTCAGGGTGAAAGACCCGAGCAGAATCGACGGCAAGCGCGGCACTTTGTCTTTCGCAACGCCCAACTCTGTCAACGTGGTGATCACATTGTCCAGGCCAACCTGCAAACCCAGATTCACGGTCGGCACATTGAGCGAGCGCGACAACGCATAGTAAAGCGGCACCTTGCCGCGAAACTGCCGATCATAGTTCTGCGGCCGCCATTCACTCCCCTGATTCCCTTTCAGCAAAATCGGCTTGTCATCCAGTGTGGATGCCAGGGTGTATTTCTCAGGCTGACGCAGCGCACTCAGATAAACCGCAGGTTTGACCAGCGAACCAATCTGACGACGACCTTCCAGCGCCCGGTTAAACCCGGCGTAGCCCGGGCGGCTGCCGCCAATCATGGCCCGGATTTCGCCGGTATGACGATCCACTGCCACCATGGCCGTTTCAATCTCCCCACCCACTTTTTTCTCTAAGGCAGGGATCCATTGCGCCACCGCCCGTTCTGCTTCCTGCTGCGACACCGGATCCAGTGTACTGAAAATCCGCAGCCCCACGCCCGGCGTAAAGCGATTGCCCACTTTTTCCGTCAATTCACGTTGTAGCAGCTGGAAATAAGCTGGCTGACGACTGGCAATCACCGCCTGCTTCTGCACATCCAGTTTGCGGGTCGCCGCCTGTTCGTATTCCGGACCGGTAAGAATGCCCTGATCCAGCATCAGCCGCAGCACCAGATCCCGTCGCTCCCGGGCACGCTCAGTATGACGCCAGGGGTTGTAATAAGACGGCCCTTTGACCATCCCCACCAGCATCGCCAACTGATCAATCCGCAGCTCCTGCAGAGGTCTGCCAAAATACAGACGTGCGCCAAGACCAAAACCATGAATCTCACGGCCACTGCTCTGGCCAAGATAAACTTCGTTGAGATAAGCTTCGAGGATCCGATCCTTGCTGTAGCGATAGTCAATGATGACGGCGATGTAAGCTTCCTGAATTTTCCGCCACAGAGAACGTTCACGGGTCAGAAAGATGTTCTTCGCCAGCTGCTGCGTCAGCGTACTGCCACCCTGCACGGTTCGTCCGGCTTTCAGGTTGACCACGGCTGCACGCAATATCGCCAGCGGCGAAACACCACTGTGATGGTAAAAATCCCGGTCTTCAGTCGCCAGCAGGGCATCAATCAGCACTTCCGGGAACTCTTTTCGCGGCGTGAAAATTCGCTGCTCGCCTTCTTTGGTGCCCAGCATGCCCAGCATCTTGGGTTCAATGCGTAAATAGCCCAGCGACTTCTCCCGACCCAAATCGAACACCTTACTCAGCCCACTGTCATCGAAGGTGAGCATGACATGGCGCTGGCTTTCATAACCGTCTTCAAATTCAAATGGACGGCGGATCAGCTCAATCCGGGTGGAAGATGCTGAATACTCCCCCGCCCGCTGCGGCGTGCGGACTTTATGATATTGCAGCGCATCCAGTTCCCGGCGTACTTCGCTCAGCGTGATTGCCTGCCCCGGCTGCAGATCCAGCACCCGGCCATAAACCACCGCTGGCAGGTCCCACAACTGGCCGTCAAATTTATCCCGCACCAGGGTATCGAGATAAATCCCCATCACAAACACAACCGCCAGAATCGCCAGTCCCAGCTTCAGTGCGGAGAAAAACATCCAGCGCCCGAATCGGGACCAGCGTCTGCCGGAGGCTTTTTTCTTGCCCGATTGCTTCGCAGATGTCTTCGTTGATGTCTTTGCTGACTGACTGCCCGCCGAAGACTTTTTCGTTCCGCGTTTCGCCGGCGCACTTTTTATGCCGGCGGGTTTCCGGCGGCTCGGTTTTTTCTCACTGGGCTGTTTCGGCGCTGCCTGACGGCGCTTAGGCTCTTGGGTCATCATGATATCTTTGTGTTCAGAATCTCGGCACTGTCCAGCGCTTACAGATACTTCTTGGTTTTTCGGGTTGGCGCATGGCTGGCAGGATCATCCGGCCAGACATGTTTCGGGTAGCGCCCCTTCATTTCTTTCTGCACGTCTTTGTAGGCACCCTGCCAGAATGCGGCCAGATCCGAGGTGATCTGTAACGGTCGCTGTGCTGGCGATAATAACTCCAGCACCACTGCAATTTTGCCGTTGGCAATCACAGGTGAAGCCTGCTCACCAAACATTTCCTGCATCCGGACTGCCAGCACTGGTGCCTGTCCCGTCTGATATCGGATTGGATAGCGAGAGCCGGTTGGCACCTCATAATGTGTTGGCAATGCACTGTCCAGCATCTTCGTCTTGTCCCAGCCCAGATACGCTTCCAGTGCCGCCGACAGATCCAGATTCACAAGCGCTTTCATGGTACGGATGCCGGTCATAAAGGGCAGCAGCCAGTCTTCCAGAGATGCCAGCAGACTGGCATCATCCATCGCAGGCAACGCCAGTTCAGGCAGCCATGTTTCGGCACAACAGGCCCGGATTCGCAAGCTTTCACTGCGGGCCTGCCACGGCAGGACACTCAGCCCCTGACGACGGATCGCATTGAGCAGGGCTTCACTGGCCCGGGCCGGATCAGGCTCCGCCATCGGTGTCCGCTGAATCACCAGCTTGCCACAACAACATTGCTTTTCTGCGACCAGCCGCCCTTTTTTATCATCCCAGTCCAGCCATTCCCGCTCGTGGAACAAGGGTGGCAAATCTTCCCGTAATTGTTCGATATCTGCGGCCACAGCCGTGAACACCTGGCTATCGCCCTGACGGGTTTTAACAACATCCGCCACCACCAGCGCCGATTCCGTCGCCAGCAGTTGCTCATGATCCACACTGACACCCTGGCCATTCGCCAGTTGAAAACGGCCTTCCTGCCCGCGGGACAGCGCAATCCGGTCGGGAAAACCGGCTGCCATCAGCGTCGCCAGCCAGCGTCGGTCTGTACGCCAGCCCGGTGCAGCATCCTGTCCATTCCGGAGGGTTGCCAGATGCTGTCTGGCCCGCTGTCGGTATAACTGACTGCGGGGCAGTTGATCCGATTCCAGTAAATGCAGCTGATATGCCAGATCCGGATTACGGATACCACGTGCCGGTTCTTCCAGCAGTGCCACCAGCAACGCGGCCGTCGTCTGTGCCGATGCCGGCAGTGTCCGGGCGTGCGCCAGCATCGCAGCCAGTCGGGGTTCCGTCCCTGATTGCTGAATCAGTTGACCTTTTGCGGTCAGTTGTCCCCGTTCGTCCAGTGCGCCCAATGCCTGCAATAATGCTTTGGCCTGCTGTAGGGCAGCTTCGGCCGGCGTATCCAGCCAGCGTAATTCGTCAGCACTGGCGCATCCCCACTGAGCCAGTTCCAGTGCCAGGCGACTCAGATCAGCCCGCAGGATCTCAGGTTGCGGGACTGCGGGCTGACGGGTCAGCATCTCTTCACTGTACAAGCGAAGGCAAATCCCGGGCTCCAGACGTCCGGCCCGCCCGGCTCGCTGTTCGGCCGACGAACGGGCAATTCGCACCAGCGCCAGACGACTGATCCCGGTTTTCGGATCCCACTGTGACACCCGTTCCCAGCCAGTATCAACCACCAGCCGGATCCCTTCGATCGTCAGACTGGTTTCGGCAATATTGGTCGCCAGCACCACCTTGCGTTTCCCTTTCGGGGCCGGCTGAATCGCCTGCTGCTGGGCCTTTGCATCCAGTTGTCCATATAATGGCGCCATGATGGCATCGGATCCCGCCGCCGCTTCAAGCCATTCAGCCAGACGGCGGATTTCACCGGCACCGGGCAGAAAGACCAGCATGGACCCCGACTCTTCTGACAATAACTTCAGTATCTGCTTGCCGGTCCAGTCCGTCGCAACACCAGGGTTTTGCTGAGCCGCAGTCCCCTGACTCTGATAACGATAATCCACCGGAAAACTGCGTCCCTCTGAAGCCAGAAAGCCGGCATCCGGCAACAGGGTCTGCAAGGCTTCATGATCTAAAGTCGCCGACATCACCAACAGCTTTAAGTCATCCCGCAGTGCTTCCTGCACTTCCAGCGCCAGTGCCAGCGACGTATCAGCATGTAGGCTTCGTTCATGAAATTCGTCGAAAATCAGTAAATCGATACCGGATAGTTCTGGATCCTGCTGTAACATCCGGGTCATCACCCCTTCCGTGACAATCTCCAGCCGGGTCGCAGCACTGACTTTGGTTTCCCCGCGCATCCGCAGGCCAATGGTTTGCCCGATGGTCTCTCCCAACTGAGCAGCCAGATAAGCCGCAATGTTTCGTGCCGCCAGCCGACGAGGTTCCAGCATCACAATTTTGCCGGCAATGGCACGGTTCTCCAGCAAAAAGATCGGTAAACGGGTCGATTTACCCGCTCCGGGCGGCGCTTTAAGAATTAATTGCTCATGGCGCTGCAACGCGGCATGCAAATCTGGCAGAACGGCTTCAATCGGGAGCTGTGACAATGTGGGACCCTTGTGTCATCTTCTAAGGAGGAACATTTTCTGTATGGGACGATCCTATCGTTCGGGATGATTGTACTCAACCAGGAATCACGGTGCTATCCGAGAGACAGGAGTTCACGATGACCACGCTATCCGATCGAGCAGACCAAAACTCAACCGACGTCAGTCAGCGCATGTTCTTTGCCCTGCCGCTCAACGAACCGCCTGCCGCCAACCAGACACCCTTTCAGCGACTCTGCCAGCTAAAAGAAAGTTTTCCCGGTAAAGGACGTACCGTTCCCGACGCCAACCTGCACCTCACCCTGGCTTTTCTGGGGCAAGTCACAACGCAGCAACGCGATCAGTTGCTTGCTCTGGTCGATCCGCTGGAGATCCCCGCTTTTGCCATCCTGTTCAATCACCTCGGATACTGGAAGCGCAGCAAGGTGCTCTGGCTGGGCAGTGAAGAAACACCCGATGCACTGCTGATGCTGACACAGCAGCTCAGCCAGTGCGCCCAAGCGGTCGGGTTACCGCAGGAAGACAGAACCTACAGGCCGCACATTACATTGCGACGAAATGTGTGGCATCGCCCTGCCCAGCAAGAGGCACAGGACACGTTTCATTTTCACTTTCAACGCTTCGGACTGTATATTTCTGATCCGAGCCGGTCGGGTGTGAACTATCGACTGGCCCGAGAATGGTCACTCATCTCTGAAGAAAATGCCCCACAGGACAGGACATGATTTATCCCTCACCGTTGCAGCCCGCGACACTGATTCGACGCTATAAGCGCTTTCTGGCCGATGTCACGCTGCCAGACGGCACAGAAACCACGATGCATTGTGCCAATACCGGGGCCATGACCGGCTGTGCCGAACCAGGGGCCACCATCTGGTATTCCACCTCCGACAATCCAAAGCGAAAATATGCCCATAGCTGGGAGCTGACCGAGACGCAGGCCGGCGACTGGATTTGTATTAATACCGCTCGCGCCAACCAGATTGTGGTAGAAGCGCTCAAAAATGACCACATTCCTGAATTATCGGGCTATGCTTCATTGCGCACGGAAGTGAAGTATGGTACTGAAAACAGCCGGGTAGATATTGTTCTGGATGATCCTTCTCTGCCTTCCTGCTTTATCGAAGTGAAAAGTGTCACCCTGCTGGAAAACGACGGCCGAGGTTATTTCCCGGATGCTGTCACCACCAGAGGACAAAAGCACTTACGAGAACTGGCGGAAGTTGCGGCGAACGGCCAACGGGCAGTTTTATTTTTTGCTGTGCTGCATTCAGGGATTGAAAATGTCGCTGCGGCGCACCATATAGACCCGGTCTATGAGACATTGCTAAAACAAGCAGAAAAAGCGGGTGTTGAAGTCTTCTGCTACCGAGCAGACATCAGCCCCACGGCGCTGACGTTAAACCAGCGGGTAGAATTTGCACAGTAAAAAGGAAAAATGATGCTTTCTTCACAATGGTATAAAATTGAAGAGATGCAGCAATTGCCACGTTATATCCTTTCTGCTATAGATACCCGCCAAAATTAACCAGTGACGGTTATTCGGTATATGTTAGGAGATGCTATATGCCAGAGAGCAAAGTTAAAAAATCGCTAGGCATCCTGGCTATTGCTGGGGTTGATCCATATCAGGAAAAAGCCGGCGAAGAATATATGGGTGAGGCGCAGCTTGCGCACTTCCGTAAGATTCTGGAAGCCTGGCGCAACCAACTACGTGAAGAGGTTGACCGTACCGTAAACCACATGCAGGACGAAGCGGCTAACTTCCCAGATCCAGTTGACCGCGCAGCACAGGAAGAAGAATTCAGCCTGGAACTGCGTAACCGCGATCGTGAGCGTAAACTGATCAAAAAAATTGAAAAGACGCTGCAACGTATCGAAGATGATGATTTTGGTTTCTGTGATTCATGCGGTGTGGAAATTGGTATCCGCCGCCTGGAAGCCCGTCCGACTGCCGACCTTTGTATCGACTGTAAGACACTGGCAGAAATCAAAGAAAAACAAATGGCTGGCTAAGCTGCCCTTTGTAACCCTAATCAGACAAAAGGGAGCGCTCGCTCCCTTTTTTATTTTCATTTGCTGATACCGACCGCTATGACAACTCAGTCTTCTTATACTGGCCGCTTCGCACCATCGCCGTCCGGCCCGCTGCACTTTGGTTCGCTGGTTGCAGCGCTTGGCAGTTACTTGCAGGCCCGTGCCCGACAGGGACGCTGGCTGGTCAGAATGGAAGATTTGGATCCGCCGCGAGAAATGCCGGGCGCGGCCGACGATATTCTCCGCACACTGGAAGCCTTTGGTCTGGAATGGGATGGCGATGTGATTTATCAAAGTCATCGCCATTCCCTGTATCAGGCACAAATCGACCAGTGGCTGGATCAGGGCGATGCCTACTATTGCCGCTGCAGCCGAAAAGCGATTAAAGATGCAGGTGGTTTTTACCCCGGCACTTGCCGGACAGCAGACCATACCGCCACCGACAGCGCCGTCAGGCTGAAGGTCAATGAAGCCGTGACCGGTTTTCACGATCTGTTGCATGGCTGGATCGACATTCCTGAGCAACTGGCACAGGAAGACTTTATTATCCGCCGTCGTGACGGTCTGTATGCCTATAACCTGGCAGTCGTTTTAGATGACATTGCGCAGGGGATCACCGAAGTCGTCCGAGGGGCAGATCTGATTGAGCCAACCGGGCGCCAGATTGGCCTGTACCGTCAGCTAGGCAGGCCCGAAGTCAGCTATCTGCATCTGCCGCTGGCCGTGACTGAGAACGGCAATAAGCTGTCAAAGCAGAACCATGCGCCTGCCATCGATAAACGCCGACCCGGGCCGCTGTTGTGTCAGGCTATGGTCTTTCTGGGGATGTCGCCTCCGCCAGAATTAACGTCTGCCACCCCCCGGGAAATCCTCTGTTGGGGGATCGCACACTGGGATGTCACGAACCTGCCGCCAACAACAGCGATCACGCTGAACCTAGCATCTTGAGGCAGGTTGGGTATATGATATGCGGCTGTTCAGTCCGGCCAATGTGAAATAACGAGGTGTGTTATCTTTAGTCGAGTCGCCAGCTTTTGCCGTAAAGTATTGACCCGAGAGCAAAATGCTTCGGGTAACAAGGAGCCAAGCTTGCAAGTTTATCAACGCCAGGAGCATGGTATTTCCCGCAAAGACATCAGCGAAAATGCGCTGAAGGTACTCTATCGCCTCAATAAAGCCGGTTTCGATGCTTATTTAGTCGGCGGTGGTGTGCGGGATCTGCTGCTGGACCAAAAACCCAAAGATTTTGATATTGCGACCAACGCAACGCCGGAAGAAATTAAAGCGCTGTTCCGAAACTGTCGCCTGATTGGCCGCCGTTTCCGTCTGGCCCATATCCTGTTCGGTCGTGACGTCATTGAAGTTGCCACGTTCCGTGGTCACCATGATGCCGGTTCAGTCAAAGCCCCAACCGGGAAACAGGTTGTTTCATCCCGGAACCATGAAGGCATGCTGCTGCGTGATAATGTCTACGGCACCATCGATGAAGATGCCGAGCGCCGGGATTTCTCGATTAACGCCCTGTATTACAGCATTAAAGATTTCACGGTCACGGATTATGCCAACGGTGTACAGGACCTGCAAAAGCGCCTGGTACGACTGATTGGTGATCCGGAAACCCGCTACCGTGAAGATCCGGTTCGCATGCTGCGGGCCGTGCGCTTTGCCGTCAAACTGGACATGCAGATTGAAACGGCAACCGCAGCGCCAATTCAGGCATTATCAACACTGCTGCAGGACATTCCGCCAGCACGCCTGTTTGAAGAAAGCCTGAAGCTACTGCAATCCGGACAGGGGCTGGACACTTACAAGATGCTGCGTGAATACAACCTGTTCCAGCAGCTGTTCCCGATTCTGACCGAACACTTTACTGAAGATCACAGCAGCCAGACTGAGCGGATGATCGAACACATTCTGGCCGCGACGGATGAGCGCATCGCGGAAGGAAAACGGGTCAACCCGGCCTTCATGTTTGCGGCCATGCTGTGGTATCCGGTGGTCACTCGTGCTGAAGAAATCTCCAGTACCGGCGGCCTGAATGATTATGACGCCTTCATGATTGCGGCAAATGACATTCTGGATGAACAAGTCAAAACGATTGCTGTGCCGCGTCGTCTGACAACCACAGTGCGCGATATCTGGCAACTGCAACACCGTTTCGATCGCCGATTTGGCAAACGTGCCTTTGCCATGCTGGAAAATCCCAAATTCCGTGCGGCCTTTGATTTTCTGGAAATGCGTGGCCAGTTCGAAGGGGAAAACATCGCTGAACTGGCAACCTGGTGGTACAAATTCCAGTTTGCAGAGCGCAATGAACGCAATCAAATGATTCAGGAACTCGCCGGTGGAAACGGGCAAAAACGACGCCGTCGTCGTCCAGCCCGCCGGAAGAAACCTCAGGCGAAATCAGCGTCATGATCCGCGCATATATCGCCATTGGCAGCAATCTGAATGATCCGGTCAGCCAGGCCCGTCAAGCGATGACAGCTCTGCGCCAGTCGCCGGACATTCAGGTTGTCGCAGAATCCTCGCTGTACAGCAGTTCCCCCATGGGACCGCAGGATCAGCCGGATTACATCAATGCCGTGGTTGCCATCAATACAACGCTGGCACCACTGGCCCTGCTCGATCTGACCCAACAGATTGAACAGGAACATGGCAGGGTCCGTAAAGCTGAGCGCTGGGGCCCGCGCACTCTGGATTTGGATATCCTGCTCTATGGCGACTTGCAACACCACTGCGAGCGTCTGACAATTCCGCACTATGGCATGAAAGTCCGGGAATTCGTTTTGTATCCACTGGCTGAGATTGCCCCTGAACTCGTCCTGCCTGATGGCACTGTTCTGAATGAACTGTTATCCGGTGTGGACCGTAATGGCCTGTGCGTGTGGCAATCCTGACACACCCGGGATAAGGGAGAAAATAATGAAGAAAATTACAATTAACGACCTGATGAAATGGAAGCAGGAAGGTCGTAAGTTTGCCTCACTCACCGCATATGATGCGAGTTTTGCCCAACTGTTCGAGCAACAGGAAGTCCCGGTGCTTCTGGTTGGTGACTCTCTGGGAATGGTCCTGCAAGGCCGAACCGACACGTTGCCGGTTACGATTGATGACATGGCTTATCACACCCGCAGTGTACGTACAGGCAGCCCGAATGCGCTGCTACTGGCCGATCTGCCGTTCATGACTTATGGTACACCGGAGCAAGCCTGCGAGAATGCCGCGAAGCTGATGCGTGCCGGGGCCAACATGGTGAAACTCGAAGGCGGTGCCTGGCTGGCTGAAACCGTCCGCACACTGACGGAACGCGCCGTACCCGTCTGTGCCCATTTGGGTCTGACGCCTCAGTCCGTCAATATTTTCGGGGGCTACAAAATCCAGGGGCGGGATCAGGCTCGTGCCGATGAAATGCTGGCCGATGCCCTTGCTCTGCAAAATGCCGGTGCCCAGATTGTGGTACTGGAATGTGTGCCGGCTTCGCTGGCAAAACGAATCACAGAAGCGCTGGATATCCCAGTGATTGGTATTGGTGCCGGGAACGTCACCGACGGCCAGATCCTGGTGATGCATGATATGCTGGGCATCTCTGCCAACTATATGCCACGCTTTTCTAAAAATTATCTGGCTCAGACCGGGGATATCCGCAAAGCGGTTTCTCTATACCTGTCTGAAGTGGAAGCGGGAACCTTCCCGGCTTCTGAGCATACCTTTGAGTAAGGAAAACCCAACATGCAGACTTTTGCTGAGATTACTCCTGTTCGTGAACAGATTCGGGTCTGGCGCCGTGAAGGCCGCCGGATTGCCTTCGTTCCGACCATGGGGAATCTGCATCAGGGGCACCTGACTCTGGTTCGCAAGGCTCGCGAACAAGCTGACATTGTGGTGGTCAGCATCTTTGTCAATCCAATGCAGTTTGACAAATCCGATGACCTGAACAACTACCCACGGACACTGGACGACGATCTGGCCAAGCTCAATAGCGAAGGCGTGGAACTGGTGTTCACCCCAACGCCGGACATCATCTATCCCAACGGGATGGATCGCCAGACCTTCGTCGAAGTCCCGGGTCTGTCACATATGCTGGAAGGCGCACTGCGTCCAAGTCATTTCCGTGGCGTCTCTACGATTGTGACCAAGCTGTTCAATATTGTGCAACCGGATGTGGCCTGTTTCGGCGAGAAAGACTTCCAGCAGCTGGCATTAATCCGCCAGATGGTGGCCGATCTGGCGATGCCGATCGATATCATCGGTGTCCCGACCGTCCGTGAAATGGATGGTCTGGCGATGAGTTCCCGGAATGGTTATCTGACCGTGGATGAACGCCAGCGTGCACCGGTGCTGGCCAAAACCATGCGTTGGATCAGCAGTCAGATCCGTGGCGGTCGCCGTGACTTTGATGAAGTGGTGCTGGATGCCAACGATCAGCTGCGTGCTGCCGGTCTGGAACCGGATGAAATTTACATCCGTGACGCTCGCACCTTACAAGTGGTGGGTGACGAAACCAGCCAGGCCGTGATTCTGATGTCTGCATTTCTGGGCAAAGCCCGTCTGATCGATAATCAGGTGATTGAACTGGGCACCCCGGCTTCAGAATCTGAATCTTCCTGAACAGACTGCTCTGCCTGACAGAAAAAAGCCCTGACTGAAATTGTCAGGGCTTTTTTGATGGTTCCCGGCACACGGAATGCTCTCAGGACCGCAAACCAATGCCTTTCGCAATCAGGTAGTGTGCAATGCTGTATAACACCACCACAAACGCCATCAACACACTGAATGCCATCCCGATCCCCACATCCGAAACGCCCAGAAAACCATAACGGAACGCATTCACCATATAGACAATCGGGTTCAGCTTAGACACCCACTGCCAGACCTCAGGCAGCAGACTTAAGGAATAAAACACCCCGCCCAGATAAGTCAGCGGTGTCAGAACAAAGGTCGGAATAATACTGATGTCGTCAAAAGTTCGTGCATAAATCGCATTAATCAGTCCCCCCAGTGAAAACACCACAGACGTCATGATGACCGTTGCCACAATCACGCCAAAATGCGCAATCTTCAGGTCGACAAACAGCAGAGAGACAGCCGTCACAATCACGCCAACTCCCAGCCCACGCAGGACACCCCCACCAATGTATCCGGCAATAATGACGAAATTGGGCACCGGTGCGACCAGCAGTTCCTCAATATTGTGCTGAAACTTGGCACTGAAGAATGAAGACGCCACATTGGAATATGAATTGGTGATCACCGACATCATGATCAGTCCAGGGACAATGTATTCCATGTAAGTAAAACCGCCCATCTCACCAATCCGGCTCCCAATCAGACTGCCGAAAATGATGAAATAGAGCGTCATGGTGATCGCCGGTGGCACCAGTGTCTGAACCCAAATCCGGGCAAACCGGTTGACCTCTTTACTAATCAGGCTCTTAAACGCAATCCAGTACTGATATCTCATGCAGACGGCGCTCCTTTACTTTGGGCCACTAAGGTCACGAATAACTCCTCAAGTCGGTTGGCTTTGTTCCGCATTGACAGCACATCAATGCCCTGCGCAGACAACTGGCTGAAGACTGCATTCAGGCCCGTCCCCTTGTGAATATCAATTTCCAGCGTGTGATTGTCCGGCATTTTCCAGGAAATACCGGCCAGTTCCGGTTTGCTGCCATTTAAGGCTACATCCAGGATAAAGGTTTCCACCTCAAGCTTAGCCAGCAGCGATTTCATACTGGTGTGCTCAATCAGCTCACCATGATTGATAATCCCGATATTCCGGCACAGCATCTCAGCTTCTTCCAGATAGTGCGTCGTCAGGATGATGGTGACGCCCTGACGGTTAATTTCCCGCAGAAATGTCCACATGGAGCGACGCAGTTCAATATCGACCCCGGCGGTAGGCTCATCCAGGATCAACAGCTTCGGTTCATGCATCAGCGCCCGGGCAATCATCAGACGCCGTTTCATCCCGCCAGAGAGGTTGCGGGCACGCTCGTTGCGTTTTCCCCACAGATCCAGCTTGGTTAAATATTTTTCCGCCCGTTCTTTCGCCAGTGCACGGGGGACCCCGTAAAAGCCGGCCTGATTCAGCACAATCTGTTCAACGGTCTCGAACTGATTGAAGTTAAATTCCTGCGGAACCAGACCCAACTGGTTCTTGGCTTCCACCAGATGGGTGTCGATATCATATCCGAACACCTTGACCTGCCCGGATGTCTTATTGACCAGCGAACTGATCACCCCAATCGTGGTGGACTTCCCGGCACCATTCGGGCCAAGCAAGGCAAAGAAGTCTCCTTCTTCTACCGTCAGGCTCATTTCTTTTAGGGCCTGCACCCCAGGATAAACTTTATTTAAGTGAGTAATTTCTAATGCATTCATACAATACGCTTGAGATTTGTTATCAATCGTTAAATTATCAACTAATCGGATTTGCAAGTCGCCTTGCAAGTGTATAGTAATGACCTGTTTATCTTTGAATCTGTCAAAAGTATACAGAGCAAAGATAAACAGCCCAATGTAGCAAACTAAGGTGTTGTCATGGCAGAAATTAAACAGTTATTCGCCAATAACTTTTCCTGGTCGGAAAAAATCAAATCCGAAGATCCCGAATTTTTCTCACATCTGGCTAAAGCACAGCACCCAGAGTACCTGTGGATTGGTTGCTCAGACAGCCGAGTCCCCGCCGAGCGGCTGACCGGTCTGGATTCAGGTGAGTTATTCGTCCATCGAAATGTCGCCAATCAGGTGATTCATACCGATCTCAACTGTCTCTCCGTGGTTCAGTATGCCGTGGATGTACTCAAGGTGAAACACATCATTATTTGCGGCCACTATGGTTGTGGTGGTGTCGCCGCGTCCATTGACAACCCGCAACTGGGTCTGATCAATAACTGGTTACTGCACATTCGGGATTTGTACCTGAAGCACCGCAGCGATCTGGGTCAGCTGCCTCGTGAAGAATGGGCCGATAAGCTGTGTGAAATCAACGTGGCGTCACAGGTGTACAACCTGGGGAACTCTACCATCATGCAGCAAGCATGGGAACGGGGTCAGAAAGTGAAGATTCACGGCTGGGTCTACGGTATCGGCGACGGCAAACTCAGTGATCTGGGCGTAACGGCTACCAGTAGAGAGACGCTGGAAGTGTCTTTTCAGGATGCAATGGCCAGTATCCTGCCTGGTACACTCAAATGACGAACACTGATATCGCCCTGAAACAAAAAGCGACCCGATAATAAAGGGTCGCTTTTTGTGAGGTCACACCAGACTGAAGAGCGGCTGATTAGTCTTCCTGGGGTACCACTTTGCCGATAAACGGCAGGTGGCGGTACTTCTGAGCGTAATCAATGCCGACACCGACCACAAATTCATCCGGAATTTCGAAACCAATCCACTCGGCATCAACAGCAACTTCACGGCGCTCAGGCTTATCAAGCAGCGTACAGATGCGAATCGAATTTGGATTACGCAGCGCCAGAATCTCACGCACTTTATTCAGCGTATTACCTGTATCGATAATATCTTCGACCAGCAGAACATCTTTACCTTCAATTTCGTCATCCAAATCTTTCAGGATCCGGACATCTCGGCTGCTTTCCATGGCATTGCCGTAGCTGGAAGCGGTCATAAAATCGACTTCGTGCGGAAGCTCAATCGCACGGGCCAGATCGGCCATAAAGATAAAGGAACCACGCAGCAACCCAACCATGACGAGGTTTTCTGAGCCTTGGTAGTAGGCGGTAATTTGCTCTCCCAGCTCTTTGATCCTTGCCTGAACATCCTGCTCAGAAATCATGACTTCAATGGTATGCTTCATTTACTTCTCCATATGCGCATTTGGCATGCGCCAGGGTTCTCTGTGATAACTAAAAGACTATTCTATCATCGTTAATCAAGAAAAGTTATCCATCCATTCTTCGAGCCATGCTGCACCCCTGAACAAATCAGGATTGAACCAATTCACAGGCTGAGGTAGAGTTATTAAGCAAAGTGCATATTAAAATGATTGGCTAGGGAATTTGTAGCATGGACACCATAGTTAAGAAAACGAGGACACGTCTCTCACCCGAGAAACGTAAACAACAACTTCTCAAGTGTGCGCTGGAAGTATTTGCCCGCAGGGGAATTGGTCGTGCCGGACATGCCGACATTGCTGACATGGCTAATGTTTCCGTGGCGACTGTATTCAATTACTTTCCAACCCGTGAAGCACTCGTTGAGCAAGTTCTTTATCAGGTTGAACGTAAGTTCAACGAATTATTAAACCTATGTCTGGGAGAAGAACACGACACCATCCACGGTCACCTAAGCTGTATTACAGGTTATCTGATTGATGCTGTTATCGAGCAGCAAGACTGGCTCAAAGTGTGGTTCGAATGGAGCACGTCAGTCCGTACAGAAACATGGCCCCAGTTCCTGGATGCAAACCAACCTAACCTGAAACAGGTCACTAATATTTTTGAACTGGGTAAACAAAACGGCCAGCTGAGTACAGATATCGCATCTTACGATCTGACCTGGTTACTGCATGGTCTCTGTTACGTACTGTACCTTCGCGCCAACATTGAACCCAACAAAGACAGCATGCAGGCACAGGCCGATGCTTACATCAGCCTAATGTTCCCGTAAGCAGACCCATCAGCGTCAGCTGGCCGCTGCCAGCATTACCGACTGGTACAAATCCAGTTCCACAGACACGCGCTGACCTGCTTGCAGGATCATAGGGGTATTCACAATCAGGTGGTGCCCCTTATAGTCCACCGTATAGCGACAGCTGTCGCCCATAAACTGCTGCTCCAAAATCACGCCTTCTCCCTCTTCATCCTCAATGAGTTTCAGATTTTGCGGCCTGACCAGCCACTCAACGTGTTTTCCTTCCCCAAAAGTGACTGCACGAGACAAATCAATGGGGCCAAGCGGTGTCTGCAATTCATGCTGATGCACTGTTGCAGGCAGATATGAGCCAGCCCCAAGAAAATCCGCCACAAATCGACTGCAGGGCTGGTAATACAATTCTGCTGCTGTGCCGAATTGTTCAATCACACCGTTATGCATGACGGCAAGGCGATCTGCAAAAGCAAAAGCTTCTTCCCGACTGTGGGTCACGAAGATAGCAGTCACCCCCTGTGCTTTAAAGATCCGGCGGATTTCCCGGATCAGACCATGCCTGACCTGGGTATCGATATTCGAGAAAGGTTCATCCAGCAAGATTAAATCTGGCTCGCAGGCCAATGCCCGGGCAATCGCAACACGCTGCTGCTGACCACCAGACAGCTGATGCGGGTAACGCTGCCCCAATCCGTCCAGGCGCACCAGAGACAACATTTCAGCGACCTTGGTCTTGGCCTTGGTTTTATCCCAGTGACGCAAACCAAAGGCGACATTCTCTGCCACTGTCAGATGCGGGAAAAGCGCATAATCCTGAAAGATCATTCCAATATTGCGGTTTTCGGGCGGCACCCAACGCTGGCTATCCACGATTGTCCGGTCATTGATAGCCATACTCCCCTGTTCCAGCGGCAGCAGGCCGGCAATCGCTTTCAGTAAAGTGGTTTTGCCGCAACCACTCGCCCCCAGCAAACAGACAATCTCATTGTCCTCAACCACCAGAGACAAATTTTCCAGAATAGCCTGACCGTTATAACGGCACGTCAGATTTTGGACAGATAGCGCATGACTCATCAATGTGATTGCTCCAGTGAACGGTTAACAACAACCAGGGGAATTAACCCGACGAAGACAAGCAAAATCGCAGGCAGTGCCGCCAGCTCCAGCTGCTCATCAGAGGCGTAATTGAACACATAGGTTGCCAGGGTCTCAAAATTAAACGGGCGCAGCAGCAGAGCGGCATTCAGCTCTTTCATGGACTCAATAAACACCAGCAGACCCGCAATCAGACAGCCTCGCCGGATCAGCGGGAGGTGCACCCGACGCAACATCGGCACAGACGCACAACCCATCGTTTTCGCAGCCATATCAAGTGACGGCGAGATCTTCGCCAAACTACTTTCCACGCTCCCGACCGCCACGGCACCAAAGCGGACAACAAAAGCAAAGATCATGGCAAACATGGTGCCAGAAAGAACCAATCCCGGACGTCCCCAGTCCATGGCACGAGTGAAATCATTGATCAGATGATCCGCTGAGGTCAGCGGGATCATCACCCCAATGGCCAGCACAGTTCCCGGAACAGCATAACCCATCGCGCTCATCCGCATTGGCGCAAGACTGACCGGCCTGCCATCCAGCCGATGATAGAAGTTCACCAGCAGCGCGACCACAACAGCCAGTAGGGCTGCACTTCCGGAGACCATCAGACTGTTAATGCTGTATTCTCTGAACTCAGCCGTCCAGCTTTGTGCAAAGTAGTGCCAGGCGTAGTAGACCAACTGCAAAAATGGCAAGACAAAAGCGAATCCAATCAGTCCCCAACACCAAATTAAGGCCAGTGCTTTTTTCCAGCCCGACAACAGGTATCGAACATCTTCATTCGGCCCATTGTGTTGCTGAAAGAGTTTCTGCCGTCTGCGACTGAATCGTTCCGCACTGATCAGCAAAAAAATCGCCAGCAGCATCAACGCGGAGATCTTCGCCGCAGCATTGAGGTTGGAATAGCCCAGCCAGGTGTCATACACCGCTGTCGTCAGTGAGTGAACGGCAAAGTAACTGACGGTCCCAAAGTCACCCAGCGTTTCCATGGCGATCAGTGACAATCCGACCGCAATCGAAGGCCGCGCCAGGGGCAAAGAGATACGACGAAAACTCTCTAATGGCGAACATCGCAGTAACCGGGCAGACTGCAACAGGCTGGCACTCTGCTCCATGAATGCCGTTCTCGCCAACAGGTAAATATAGGGGTACAACACCAGCGCCAGGACAAGACAGGCACCACCCAAGGTGCGAATGTCGGGGAACCAGTAATCCTGATAGCTCTGCCAGCCAAACCAGTCCCGAAGCAGAATCTGAACCGGCCCGGCATAATCCAGCCAGTCGGTATAGATATAACCAATAATGTAACCCGGCATTGCCAGCGGCAGCACCAGCGCCCATTGTAGCCATTTTTCCCCGGGTAAACGGCACATAGCCATCAGCCACGCAGATGGCAGGCCAAATACCGCAGCAAGCAAAGATGTTCCGAAAACCAGTCCCAGTGTGTTGAGCGTATAAGCGCCCATCACGGTGTCCATCAGATGTGAAAAAAGCTCATCGGACGCGCCAATCGCGGTATAGAAGATGGCCAGAATCGGGATGACCAGCAGTACGCCGAAGGTCCAGCCACTGGTTTGCCAAAGGGGATATTTGTCTTTCATTGCCTACAACTTAGTATCCTTGACCGGACACGATAGTAACTGTTGCTTCAGTCAAGCAACGCCTGCGTCCAAGCAGTTCGCGAAAAAAACGCCCCAAAGATACCAGACAAAAGTGCAAAAGGGGCCAACCGGCCCCTATTTTTCTTTCACTTACAGGTCAAACTGCACTTCATCCAGCAGCTTGGTCGCTGCACTGTGATGCTCGGCAATCGCCTCCAGCGGCAGTTTATCCGCTCGGAAGTCACCCCAGGATGCAACCAGCTCTGAACGAGAAACACCAGCTTTCACCGGATACTCGAAGTTCACTTCAGCATACATGTGCTGCGCCTTGTCAGAAGTCAGGAACTCCATCAGCTTCTTCGCGTTGTCTTTATTTGGCGCATATTTCGCCATCGCCATACCACTGATGTTGACATGGGTGCCGTTCGCCTGCTGGCCCGGGAAGTCAATGTAAACCGACTCAGCCCAGGATTTCTGGCTGTCATCGCTCAGCATCTTACCCAGGTAATAGCTGTTACCAATCGCCAGATCACACAGACCTTCTTTCACAGCTTTCACCTGGCCCCGGTCGTTCCCTTGTGGTTTACGCGCCAGGTTTGCTTTCACGCCTTCCAGCCAGGTTTTGGTTTCAGCTTCACCATAGTGAGCAATCATTGAAGAAACCAAAGAGATATTGTAAGGATGCTTGCCAGAACGAGTACAGATTTTGCCTTTCCATTCTGGCTTCGCCAGATCCAGATAGTCAAAACTTTCTGGCAAATGGCCAACACGGTCGCGGGAAGAATACACACTGCGCGTACGCAGCGTCAGGGCAAACCACTCATCATCAGAGTCGCGATACTGAGCCGGAATGTTTTTCTCAATCAAGTCGCTTTGAACCGGCTGAACCAGGCCTTTATTGCTCAGCTCCGCCAGACGGCTGATATCTACAGTCAGAACCACGTCTGCTGGGCTGTATTCACCTTCCTGAGCCAGCTTCTCAGCAATACCGTCTTTAGCAAACTTCACATTCACTTTGATGCCCGTTTCATCAGTGAACTCTTTCAGCATCGGCTCAATCAAAAAGGGTTGGCGCAGAGAGTAAACATTGACTTCTTCAGCAGCAAGCACTGCTTGTGGCGCAGACAGACCAAGTAATACGGCTGAGGCGAACAGCTTTTTCATCGAGCAATTCCTTAATACAAAAATGAATGATAACGTTTATCAGTATCGCTCAATTATACTGTAGCAGTCCCATCCAACAATGCGTTGAAACAAATGAACACAAAAAAACGCTGCCATTCGGCAGCGTTTTTGACAATTTTGTGAATTAGTTCAGATTTAGAGCAATTATTTAACACTGACAAACTCAGGATAAGCATCGATACCACAATCGTGTAAATCCATACCTGCCATCTCTTCTTCTTCACTCACACGGATCCCGATGGTGTATTTCAGAATCGCCCACACCGCCAGACTCGCCCCGAATACCCAGGCAAAGATGACCGCGGCACCCAAGAGTTGCGCCCCAAAGCTGGCATCCCCGTTGCTAAATGGCACCACCATCAGACCGAAGAAACCGCACACACCGTGCACAGAAATCGCACCCACCGGGTCATCAATTTTCAACTTATCCAGACCAACGATGCTAAAGACCACCACAGCACCGGCAATCACACCGATAATCACAGCCGCCATGGGTGATGGCGACAGAGGATCCGCCGTAATCGCAACCAGACCCGCCAGCGCACCGTTCAGAATCATAGTTAAATCCGCTTTACCCCAGGTGGTTTTACACACCGCCAGTGCTGCCAGCGCACCAGCCGCTGCTGCCGCATTGGTGTTCAGGAAAATTTTACCGACCGCAGTCGCGTTCTCGAAATCCGACACCATCAGCTGAGAACCACCGTTAAACCCGAACCAGCCAAACCACAGAATGAATGTCCCGAGTGTCGCCAATGGCATATTCGACCCAGGAATTGGCAGGATTTCACCATGTTTGCCATATTTCCCTTTCCGGGCGCCCAGCAGCAACACACCCGCTAATGCCGCAGACGCACCCGCCATATGCACAATCCCTGAGCCAGCAAAGTCACTGAAGCCCGCCGCAGACAAGAAGCCCCCCCCCCAGGTCCAGTAGCCTTCAATCGGGTAAATCACAGCCGTCAGCACGACGGAGAAAATCAGGAAGACCCAAAGCTTCATTCGCTCAGCCACCGCACCGGAAACCACAGACATCGCCGTCGCGACGAAGACCACCTGGAAGAAGAAATCAGATTCCAGCGAATGATCCGCGCCATCAGCCTGCGTGCCGAACATTGCTCCAAATGATGGCAGCCAGCCTCCCTCACCGTTATCAACATACATAATGTTGTAACCGACAATCAGATACATGGTGCAGGCGATCGCGTACAGACAAAAGTTTTTCGTCAGAATTTCAGTGGTATTTTTTGAACGCACTAAGCCCGCTTCAAGCATGGCAAAACCAGCTGCCATCCACATTACCAGTGCGCCAGAAATCAGAAAGAAAAAGGTGTCGAGTGCGTAACGCAACTCCGTCACTGTGGTTGATAATTCCATGGTCATCGTCCTCTTATCACATCTTGTTGTTATAATGCTTCGGCATCTGTCTCACCGGTACGGATCCGCACCGCGTGGTCCAGGTCATACACAAAAATCTTACCGTCACCGATTTTGCCGGTATGGGCCGCCTTGCTGATTGCCTCAAGAATGATCTCAAGGTTCTCAGCCTGCGTGGCAATCTCCAGTTTGACTTTCGGCAGGAAGTCAACCTGATATTCAGCGCCGCGGTACAGCTCAGTGTGACCCTTCTGGCGGCCAAATCCCTTGACCTCAGAAACCGTCATCCCCTCGACGCCGACATCTGCCAGTGCTTCACGAACATCATCCAGCTTAAAAGGTTTGATAATTGCATTGATGAGTTTCATTAACCTGCTCCTTAAACCTGTGCATCCCTCAGTCAGTACACAGTCAAATAAACAAGCTTCGTGCCAGTTTTTAAAACAAATAGAAAACAATAAGTTATCGAACCGGAAACCAGGTTGTACAAAAAAGCCGCACCATCATGGTGCGGCTGATTCCCCGAAAAGAAGCAAGCGGCAGGCTGTGCTCGCCTTCCTCAGCTACCGACCTGCGATAAATGCACGCCAGGCATGCAAAACCTGCTCAAGGTCTTCAAAACCACAGCAGGAAACAGCTTCGTCATCATAATGGCTCATGTCTTCTTCCAGCTCCTCTTCCGTGTTGAAAAACAGGTAGTTGGCCTGAACAATTGCTTCATTATCCTGAAGGATTAACGACATTTCTTCACCGGATAACTGCCATTCTTTTGTGGTGCCTTTGAGTGCACCAAGTTGAGTCAGAATCTGAGTGATCTTCGCCTCGTCATCGCTGACTTCTTCGATCAGCCAGCGGCCCAGCGCTTCATGTCCCATTGAAAAAACAACATGATAGCTGCCATCCAGCATATTTTTCTTAAACTCGTAATCCATACCTGCCCTACTCTTGTTCTTTTCGCCACCAGGCGGTTTGTCGATTGATCATTTGCTCGATAGACTGAATGCAAAAGGCATCATCAAAGCCTGGCATCGCAGTGCATGCTGAAAGCAGGCGCGCACCATGTCAGGAACTCACACAAATTGCAACCCGCTTCCTCCCGCGCTCCGGCAGGAACGGACAAGGCTCGTTTATGAAAATCATTATTGCGCCGGATTCCTACAAAGAAAGCCTGACCGCAATGGCTGTTGCCGAAGCCATTGAACGCGGCTTTCGTCAGGTTCTGCCAGATGCCGATTACCAAAAACTGCCGATGGCCGACGGCGGTGAAGGCACCGTGCGTTCACTGGTGGATGCGACTGATGGACAAATCATCCACCAGCATGTCACCGGGCCATTGGGCCATCCGGTCAATGCCTTTTATGGTTTACTGGGAGATGGCAAAACGGCGGTGATCGAGATGGCTGCCGCTTCAGGGCTGCACCTGGTGCCAATGCAAGCAAGGAATCCACTGCTCACCACCAGCTACGGCACTGGCGAACTGATCAAAGCTGCACTGGATCAGGACATCGATCATCTCATCATCGGTATCGGCGGCAGTGCAACTAATGACGGCGGCGTCGGGATGCTTCAGGCGCTGGGTGTTCAATGCCTCGATCAACACAATCTGGCGATCGGGGATGGCGGCGGCGCACTCTCACACCTGACAAGCATCGACTTATTCGGGCTGGATCCCCGACTGGCAGAAATCAGGCTGGAAGTCGCCTGTGACGTCGATAACCCGCTTTGCGGTCCCCAGGGTGCCTCCGTCGTCTTTGGCCCACAGAAAGGCGCAACCCCAGCCATGGTCACACAACTCGACCATAACCTGTCTCACTTTGCCGATGTGCTCTGCCATCAGCTCGGCCGCGATATCCGGCAACATCCGGGGGCTGGTGCCGCAGGCGGTATGGGGGCAGCACTGCTTGGCGTCCTCAATGCAACACTGCGCCCCGGGATTGAAATTGTGATGGATGCCGTCCGGCTGGATGATGCCATGGCCGATGCCGACCTTGTGATTACCGGTGAAGGCCGGATCGACAGTCAGAGCATTCACGGGAAAACCCCTGTGGGAGTGGCACGGGCAGCCAAACGTTTCGGACTGCCGGTCATCGGTATTACAGGCAGCCTGTCTGAAGACTGCGGTGTGGTTCACGACCATGGGATTGATGCCGTATTCAGCGTCGTCAATCGTGCCTGCGATCTGGAAGAAGCATTGTCGCAAGGCGCAGCTAATCTTGAACTGACAGCCCGTAATGTTGCTGCCCTGCTCACTATCGGCGGTCAGTTGAAAGCGCAACATCCATCGACATAAAAACACCGATAACAACACCCAGAAAAAAACGAACAAAAAAAGGGAGCCACCGGCTCCCTTTCAATTGACACATTGTCAGCCGACAGAATTACACGGCCGCCTGAACAATCACGTCATCAGCACGCTTGGTGTACTGATCCATGCGGTGGAAGTTCAGATAACGGTAAGTATCTGCTGCCGTCGCATTGATTTGCTTCGCGTACTCCAGGTACTCATCCAGCGTCGGAATACGACCCAGAATGGCACCCACAGCAGCCAGCTCCGCAGAAGACAGGAAGACATTCGCGCCTGTACCCAGACGGTTCGGGAAGTTACGGGTCGAAGTCGACATCACAGTCGCTTTATCAGCAACACGCGCCTGGTTACCCATACACAGCGAACATCCCGGCGTCTCAATCCGTACTCCGGCACGTCCGAAGATACCGTAGTAACCTTCTTCAGTCAGCTGGTCGCGGTCCATTTTCGTTGGCGGAGCCACCCACATCCGGGTGTTCAGCTGACCACCGAATTTATCCAGCAGCTTGCCGGCAGCACGGAAGTGGCCGATGTTGGTCATACAGGAACCGATGAAGACTTCATCAATCGCGGTCCCCTGAACATCAGACAGCAGACGTGCATCATCCGGATCATTTGGCGCACACAGAATCGGCTCTTTGATCTCAGCCAGATCGATTTCGATCACATGAGCGTAATCTGCATCGTTATCGGCTTCCATCAGAGAAGGGTTCGCCAGCCATTCCTGCATCGCTGTAATACGACGCTCAATGGTACGACGATCACCGTAACCTTCCGCGATCATCCACTTCAGCATCACGATGTTTGATTCCAGGTACTCAGCCACAGATGCCTGAGACAGTTTCACGGTACAACCCGCAGCACTACGCTCAGCAGATGCATCAGACAGCTCGAACGCCTGCTCAACGGTCAGGTGCTCAACACCTTCGATTTCCAGGATACGACCCGAGAATTCGTTGATTTTACCGGCTTTCTCAACCGTCAGCAGACCTTGCTTGATCGCGTAGTAAGGAATCGCATGAACCAGATCACGCAGGGTAATACCTTCCTGCATCTCGCCTTTGAAGCGAACCAGAATTGATTCAGGCATATCCAGCGGCATCACGCCTGTCGCCGCAGCGAAAGCAACCAGACCAGAACCAGCCGGGAAAGAAATACCCAGCGGGAAGCGTGTATGCGAGTCACCACCGGTACCGACAGTATCAGGCAGCAGCATACGGTTCAGCCAGGAGTGGATCACGCCGTCACCCGGACGCAGCGAGACACCGCCACGGTTCATGATGAAATCAGGCAGGGTGTGGTGCGTGTTCACATCCACCGGCTTCGGATACGCCGAGGTATGGCAGAAAGACTGCATGGTCAGATCGGCTGAGAAGCCCAGACATGCCAGATCTTTCAGCTCATCACGTGTCATCGGACCCGTGGTATCCTGAGAACCCACAGTGGTCATTTTCGGCTCACAGTAGGTGCCGGGACGGATGCCATCAACACCACATGCTTTACCCACCATTTTCTGTGCCAGCGTGTAGCCTTTGCCTGTATCTGCCACCGGCTGAGGACGACGGAAGACTGCTGATGCTTCCAGACCCAGAGATTCACGGGCACGGTCTGTCAGGCCACGACCAATGATCAGCGGAATACGGCCACCGGCACGAACTTCGTCGATCAGCACGTCTGTTTTCAGTTTGAAGGTCGACACGACTTCATCGCTACCGTGGCGACGGACTTCACCTTTGAATGGGTAAACATCAATCACATCACCCATGTTCAGCGCAGTGACGTCTACTTCGATTGGCAGTGCACCGGCATCTTCCATGGTATTGAAGAAGATTGGCGCAATCTTACCGCCCAGCACGTAACCACCGGCACGTTTGTTCGGCACATGCGGGATATCATCCCCCATGAACCACAGCACAGAGTTCGTCGCAGATTTACGGGAAGAACCGGTCCCCACAACATCACCGACGTAAACCAGTTGATGACCTTTTTCTTTCAGGGCCTCAATTTGTTTCATCGGACCAATACTGCCCGCCTGATCCGGCTCAATGCCATCACGCTCGTTTTTCAGCATTGCCAGTGCGTGCAGCGGGATATCTGGACGTGACCATGCATCCGGTGCCGGAGACAGATCATCGGTATTCGTTTCACCTGTGACTTTAAAGACAGTCAGCGTGATTTTTTCAGCCAGTTCAGGCTTAGACAGGAACCATTCTGCATCAGCCCAGGATTGCAGGACCTGCTTGGCAAATTCATTGCCGGCTTTTGCTTTCTCTTCGACATCATAGAAAGCATCAAACATCAGCAGGGTGTGAGACAGTGCCTTCACGGCAATCGGAGCCAGCGCGGCGTCATCCAGCAGGCTGACCAGTGGCTCAATGTTATAACCACCTTGCATGGTGCCCAGCAGTTCAGCGGCTCTTTCTGTACTGACGATAGGAGAAGAGGCTTCACCTTTTGTAATCGCTGCCAGGAAACCTGCTTTCACATAAGCTGCCTCATCCACACCCGGTGGGATGCGGTTTTCCAGCAGATCAATCAGGACGGCTTCTTCGCCTGCAGGGGGATTTTTCAGCAGCTCAACCAGAGCAGCAGTTTGCTCGGCGTCCAGAGGCTTGGGAACAACCCCTTCGGCAGCACGCTCTTCGACGTGTTTACGGTAGGCTTCAAGCACGACATATTCCTCTTTTTTCGGTTTAACCAACCGGTTAAACATCCTTGGAAGTGATTGCCCTCTCCGGTTTTCTCGCACGCATTATGCTTGATTTGATTCAGACCTTTGTGGCGTGCAGGAGAGACCAAAACCGGTTACGGAGCATACCATTTTTAACTAAAAATTAAAATCGGACGGACTTTTACAACATTCACAAAACATGAAAAATCCGCTTCTTACAACTCTCCTCCAAAGAATAAATAAAATGAACTCAGATCTTCTTCAGTCTGACCATAAGCCAGGATGAACGGCCCAAACGGCGTGGTAATTCCGGTAAAAATACTCCCGGCATAATAGCCGGGTATTTCTGAAGCTTTGAGATCCGGGTTGTTATACACGCCCCCCCACTCCAAAGAGCCGCCCAGATAGATTGACGACTTAAACAGACCAAAGTCGTTATCCATCAAGTGGTAACGGTACACCAATGCTGAAAAAAGCTTATTATTACCAGACAGGCTATTTTTCGGGATACCGGATAAATTCAGAAAACCACCCAGCTCTTTCGGATCGAGTCGCAAATCTGCATCGGAGCGGACTTTACCGTACTCCGCCTTACCCATGACTGTATGGCGACCAAAGGTATAGGCCCCTTTCCAGCCGATATCAAAATGTAACGAGGAGTCTGCAAATTTATCCCCCTGATATCGGACACTGTCATCCGATGAGGCCACTTCAGCCAGGAAATAGTGCCCGTCTTTAGGCAGGGTAAAATCATCCAGTGTGTCCAGATTGTATCTGAGGTAAATCCGACGACTACTGCGCTTCTCACGCCCCAATTGGAGAATCCCGGGAAACTCTGTTTCCCCGTCACCGAACAGATAACCCAGCCGGAACTCCTGCCACAGCGTCGGCTGCCAGCCGATCGAGCTGTCAATCGACACATCGCTGAATCGGGCAGCCAGAAAATCATCAATTTTTCTCAGATCCGGTTCTTCGCCGGAAACCGTGACATGCGTATTGGTCACGTCATACGACATGCCCAGCACCGAGAACCATTCCTGATCATTGGTGAAAGGTACATAGAGTTCGGTCGCGATGCGTTTGTCAGAACCATATTCCAACTCATTGCGCCACTCTGCTCCTTTCTCCGACAATCCGGTTGCCGTCAGCGCCAAGCCAATTGAATAGTCCGTGTTATTGGCAAAATCATCTTCGAGCGCAAAGCGCATGTCTATAAAATTCGGCCCCCAGCTTTTCGCTTTCACTTCCAAAATCAGGATATGACGGTTATTTCGGCGCACGATTCGGTAATCCACCCGTTCAAACCTGTCCAGCGCGTAAAGGTCACGAACACTTTTCTCAAGCTGCTCAGTATTCACTCGCATGCCCGGTTTCAGTTGCAGTCGATCCAGTAACACCGCGTCCGCATAAGCACTGTTGTTGATCAGCTTGATTTCATCAATCCGTCCTTCTTCCAGAAATTCCAGCCGGCGACGTGCAGCCTGCTTTTTCTCGATATAATTCTGATAGATAGTCGCGCTGCCCAGCGCTGAAAGCTGAAAACGTTGCGCCTGTACCGTGTGATAGCCACTGTCAAAGGCTTCCGGCATCCGATCAAAGTCTGTGGTGGTAATGCCCTGAATATCGGGCCGCAGCAGAAAATCAGCCTCCTTCAGCAAGGCTTCCTGACGGGCCGCGTTGTCCCGAACCATAAAGTCGGTCAGCTGATCCATCACCACCAGATAGTCGGTCAACTCATCCGCCGTTTTAAAGTCGTTACTGATATCCACCGCAATGACAACATCCGCTCCCATTGCTTTCACCACAGAAATCGGCAGATTATTGGTGATCCCGCCATCAACCAACAGCTTGCCATCCAGCATCACCGGGGGCAGTAAGCCCGGCACTGACATACTGGCTTGCATCGACTCGGCCAAGTCCCCGCCGGATAACACGACAGGTTTGAGATGCTCAATATCCGTCGCCACCGCCCGGTAAGGGATGGGCAGCTCATCAAAACTGGCCATCCAGGGTAGATTCCCAGAGGTCGTTCGCAGGATCTCCCCCATCGTCTGCCCCTGCACGAAGCCCCGGGGCACCTTCACTTCCCAAAAAGAGAATCCAAAATCTGTGATGATCTGGAACCGGTCTTCCTGCTGTTTCTCCCGGACCCGGCGCTCACTGCGTTTGACGCGGTCTTCATAACCCGACGCCCAATCGACAGTATTCAGGATGGCTTCGATTTCATCCGCACTCATGCCTGCAGCATACAGCCCCCCGACATAAGCACCCATGCTGGTTCCGACAATATAGTCGACCGGTATCTGCATTTCTTCCAGTGCCTTCAGCACCCCCACATGGGCTGCCCCTTTCGCACCACCGCCACCCAGCACAAGTCCAACCTTGATCCGCTTAGCATTTTTTTGCTCCGCAAATACTAAAGTTGAAGAAAACATTGCCGATATCACAAGAAATAATGCAAAAAACCGTAACATCCTTTTTGAAACACCATTTTGATCACTTGGTCTGCCTCCCAAAGGCTGACCTGAAAACACAACTAATCCGCACACTTATACCGCAGATACACCGGTAGCAACAGAGAATTGATGCATGAATATCAAGCACCTTTCCATCAGACAAAAACTCACACTCGCGATGAGCATCGCTGTGATCGCGTCCTGTGCCCTGGTCGGCTACCTCAGCCTGAGCAAATCACAGGAGATTATTCAGACACGTCTGCTCAAAACCGAGCTACCCACCCGGCTGACACAATTTCGCGACAAGGTCGAATCTGAAGTAAAACAATTGCAAAGTGCCAGTCAGCAGTTAGCCTCTAACATCGCCACGTTGAAGTTGCTGGAACAACCCGTCAGTGCAGCGGATAACCAACAACTGATTGAGCAACTGAACAGTCTGAAAGCGCAATATGGCCTGAATGATGCGTCCATTGCAAACCGCCAAACCGGTGATTACTGGAACCAGAATGGTTTTCTGCGTCGCCTGAACCCCGCTCAGGATAGCTGGTTCTTTGGCTTCCGTGACAGCAATAAGTCAAGAATGGTTCAGGTCTTCCGGGAAGCCAACGGTGAGCTGAAACTCTTTGTGAATTACCAGCAGGTCAACGGCAAAGGTATGGCGGGTTTTTCCCGTTCTTTTAATGACATGGCCGGCCTGCTGTCACAATTCAAACTGGAACAAAGCGGTTTTGTTGTTCTGACCGATGCGCAAGGCGTGATCCAGTTAGATCCCAAAACCCGCAACCCGGACAAATCCCGTTTAGTCGATCGCTTTGGCCCAGACAGCCGGGTCCTGCTGGAAAAATCCCCATTCAACCTGTTTACCACAGAGTATCAGGGCGAGAAGCTGCTGCTGGCCTCCAGCTATATTCCGTCCATCGACTGGTTCCTGATTGCCCAAGTGCCAGAGAAAGAAGTTTTCGCCCAGTTGGCGGAAACCAGCCAGCACGTCATCTTGCTGGTTGTGCTGACCACCCTGGCGTTCATTGCACTGGCGATCTACCTGAGTCATACCATCACAGGCCCAATTCAGCAGGCCGCAGAAACCTTCCGCGAACTGGGTGAAGGTGACGGAGATCTGAGCCGCCGTATCCCGGTATCCGGCAAAGATGAAATGGCGCAACTGGCCGAAGGTTTCAATGCCTTTGCCAATAAGATCCATACGCTGGTAGCCGATGTCGCAGCGACCGGCACTGAACTGCGGGTCGCAGCCGAGGACGTCTCCACGCACGCGAAAACCACCCTGTCTCACAGCCAGAACCAGCGGGACCGAACCCTGCAAGTGGCCACTGCCATCAATGAAATGGGCGCAACGGTCAATGAAATCGCCGGCAATGCAGCCTATGCGGCTGAGTCTGCCTCTCAGGCAACCTCAGCGACCAGCAATGGTCAGCAGGTGGTTCTGAGCGCTCAGGACAGCATCGAACAACTGGCAGGTGACATGAACAACATGGCTCGGGTCATCAGCGATCTGGCCGATAACACGGTGGCGATTGGCGGTATTCTGGAAGTGATCCGCGGCGTGTCTGAACAAACCAACCTGCTGGCACTCAATGCAGCCATTGAGGCAGCCCGTGCCGGGGAACAGGGTCGTGGCTTTGCCGTGGTTGCTGAAGAAGTCCGTAACTTAGCCAGCCGGACTGCGAAATCGACCGATGAGATTCAGACCATGATCGACCGTCTGCAGCAGGAAGCACAGAATGCGGTGAACGCCATGCAGAACAGTCAGCAACTGACGGAAGCCGGCACACAGGCTGCGGATGATGCTACCAAGGCGCTGCAATTGATCAATGAACAAATCCTGCAAATCTCTGATCTCAATACCCAGGTTGCAACCGCCACAGAAGAACAGTCCACTGTGGTCAGTGACATCAACGTGAATATTGAAGAAATCAACGAGAATACCCAGCGTACCTCAGAAACCGCCAATCAGATGGTTTCTTCCAGCCAGAACCTGCATGCGTTGTCGGTTCGCCTGGAACGCATGGTCAGCAGCTTCAAGCAGTAACAAGCAGCCCGCTGCTATGGCCTGTCTCTGATCACAACGGAAAGATCGAGTGACTTGGTGAGTGGATAACCACTCTCTTTTGTCCTCTCCGCTTCCTTCTGTCATCCCCGCGCAGGCGGGGATCCAGTGACTTTCAAGGATAAATTGTGCGGAAGATAAGGGGAAAAAATGAATCTGGCAGATTACTTTCATCTCGTGCTCTGTGGATTCCCGCCTGCGCGGGAATGACGCTATCAGATTGATTCTAAATAAAATTCACTCAATTTCCATCATGATATTTGTACACCCTACGGCGGTGAAATCTGGTCTGACAGAAACGATGTTTAGCGCGGATCACTGAAAACAAAAAAGCGCCGATTAAGGCGCTTTTTTCATGCTTTCAGAAAAGGTAAGAACTTACTTTTTCTTCTTCGCTTTTGCGTTTGGCAGGTCAGTGATCGAACCTTCGAATACTTCCGCAGCCAGACCAACAGACTCGTGCAGCGTTGGGTGCGCGTGGATGGTCAGTGCGATGTCTTCTGCATCACAGCCCATCTCGATCGCCAGACCGATTTCACCCAGCAGCTCGCCGCCGTTCGTACCCACAATCGCACCACCGATCACGCGGTTAGTGTCTTTGTCGAAGATCATCTTCGTCATGCCGTCGGCACAGTCAGAAGCAATCGCACGGCCAGAAGCGGCCCATGGGAAGGTCGCAACTTCGTAGTTGATGCCTTCTGCTTTCGCTTCTTTCTCAGTCTTACCAACCCAAGCCACTTCTGGCTCAGTGTAAGCAATGGAAGGAATCACTTTCGGGTCGAAGTAGTGTTTCTTACCGGCAATGACTTCTGCAGCCACGTGACCTTCGTGAACACCTTTGTGCGCCAGCATTGGCTGACCCACAACATCACCGATCGCGAAGATGTGTGGTACGTTGGTACGCATTTGCTTGTCAGTGTTGATGAAGCCACGCTCATCAACGGCAACGCCAGCTTTCTCAGCGTCGATCAGCTTACCGTTTGGTGTACGGCCGATCGCAACCAGAACCGCGTCATAACGAACAGGCTCAGCAGGTGCTTTCTTGCCTTCCATTGACACGTAGATACCGTCTTCCTTCGCTTCAACCGCAGTCACTTTGGTTTCCAGCATCAGGTTGAACTTCTTGCTGATACGCTTGGTGAAGACTTTGACGATGTCTTTGTCCGCAGCAGGAATCACCTGGTCAAACATTTCAACCACATCGATCTGAGAGCCCAGTGCGTCATACACGGTACCCATTTCCAGACCGATGATACCGCCGCCCATCACCAACAGTTTTTCCGGAACTTCTTTCAGTTCCAGCGCGTCTGTAGAATCCCAGATACGTGGGTCTTCATGCGGGATAAATGGCAGTTCAATCGGACGAGAACCTGCAGCGATGATTGCGTTATCGAAGTTCACCGTGGTGTTTTCTTCGCCTTCAACAACGATGGTGTTCGGACCGGTAAATTTACCGTAACCATTCACAACCGTTACTTTACGCATTTTCGCCATACCACCCAGACCGCCAGTCAGCTGGTTGATGACTTTTTCTTTCCAGATGCGGATCTTGTTGATATCGGTTTGTGGCTCACCGAAGACCACGCCGTGCTCGGCCATGGCTTTCGCTTCTTCGATGACTTTCGCCACGTGCAGCAGTGCTTTCGATGGGATACAACCCACGTTCAGGCACACGCCACCCAGCGTGCTGTATTTTTCAATCAGAACCGTTTCCAGACCTAAGTCTGCGCAACGGAAAGCGGCAGAGTAACCGGCAGGACCTGAGCCTAGAACTACGACCTGGGCTTTAATTTCTTTACTCATTATTGACCTCGTTGTAAGTCATCTATCCCTAAACTGGCTGTAAGGCAGAATGCGTTATATTTTTATTTTCAGACCGCGCAACAGTTTACAGACCTGTTATCAACCTGAAAAGGAAAATGGCATTCCCTGTGAGCCAGGCAACAATTCCTTGCCCGTTATACGGGCAAGGAATCTCGGGTCACACCTTTTACAGCACCAGTCGACGAATGTCAGACAGCATGCCGTTCAGGTAAGTAATGAAGCGTGCGCCCTCGGCACCGTCGATCACGCGGTGATCGTACGACAGTGACAGTGGCAGCATCAGGCGAGGTTCAAAGTCCTTGCCGTTCCATACTGGTTTCATCTCAGACTTAGACACACCCAGGATGCCCACTTCCGGTGCATTCACGATTGGTGTGAATGCCGTACCACCCAGGCCACCCAGGCTTGAGATGGTGAAGCAGCCGCCCTGCATGTCAGATGCAGTCAGTTTACCCGCACGCGCTTTCTTCGAGACAGCCATCAGTTCTTCAGACAGCTCGTAGATACCTTTCTTGTTCACATCTTTGAACACAGGAACAACCAGGCCGTTTGGCGTGTCAACTGCGATACCGACGTTGACATATTTCTTCAGGATCAGGCTCTCACCGTCTTCAGACAGAGAAGAGTTGAACGCAGGGAAGGCTTCCAGCGTCTTCGCAACAGCTTTCATGATGAACACCAGCGGGGTGATCTTCATGCCTGAATCTTTCTTCGCTTCAATCGCGTTCTGCTCTTTACGGAATGCTTCCAGTGCAGTGATGTCAGCGTTATCCCACTGAGTCACGTGCGGAATCATCACCCAGTTACGGTGCAGGTTCGCGCCAGAGATCTTCTTAATGCGAGACAGAGGCTTCACTTCGGTTTCACCGAACTTGCTGAAATCAACTTTCGGCCAAGGCAGCAGACCCAGCGCAGCGCCATCGCCTTTGCCAGATGCCGCAGCACCAGATTCCAGACGCTTCAGCGCTTCTTTCACGTAGTTCTGAACGTCTTCTTTCAGAACGCGGTTCTTACGGCCAGTCCCTTTCACTTTCGCCAGGTTCACGCCGAATTCACGTGCCAGACGACGCACAACCGGAGACGCGTGTGCGTATTCGTTGTTTTCAACGAAATCGCCGGTCGCTGCAGGAGCTTCAGCTTTTGCTGCCGGAGCCTGAGCTGCTGCTGGGGCTGCCGCCGGAGCCGCTGCCTGAGGGGCCGCAGCCGGTGCTGCACCAGCGACCTCGAAGACCATGATCAGAGAGCCGGTTGACACTTTGTCGCCGGTTGCGATCTTGATTTCTTTCACTTTACCCGCGAATGGTGCAGGAACTTCCATTGAAGCTTTGTCGCCTTCCACAGTGATCAGAGATTGCTCTTCTGTCACCATGTCGCCAACTGCAACCATGATTTCAGTGACTTCAACTTCGTCGCCACCGATATCCGGTACGTTCACTTCTTTGTCAGCCGCTGCCGCAGGTGCTGCTGGCGCTTCAACTGCAGCTGGAGCCGCTGCCGGAGCACCTGAACCCGCCACTTCGAAGACCATGATCAGAGAGCCGGTCGACACTTTGTCACCCGCAGCAACTTTGATTTCTTTCAGAACGCCAGCGAATGGTGCTGGTACTTCCATAGAAGCCTTGTCGCCTTCCACAGTGATCAGTGACTGCTCTTCTGTAATGCTGTCGCCAATCGCAACCATGATTTCAGTGACTTCAACTTCATCGCCACCGATATCCGGCACGTGAACTTCTTTCAGTTCCGCTGCTGCCGGAGCCGCTGCAGGCGCTGGTGCTGCTTCAGCCGCAGGTGCTGGTGCAGCCGCTGCTGCACCTTCCGCTTCGAAAATCATGATCAAAGAACCGGTTGAGACTTTGTCGCCTTCCGCTACTTTGATTTCTTTCACGATACCCGCCTGAGAAGCCGGTACTTCCATAGACGCTTTGTCACCTTCAACGGTGATCAGCGACTGTTCTTCTTCGACCTTGTCACCAACGCTGACCAGGATCTCAGTTACTTCAACCTCATCAGCACCGATGTCAGGTACATTAATTTCGATTGCCATTATTTATTGCCTCTTACGCGAATAGCGGGTTGATCTTGTCAGCGTCGATGTCGAATTTCTTGATTGCTTCAGCAACTGCAGATTTCTCAACATCACCACGCTTCGCCAGCTCGGTCAGAGCCGCAACAACCACGTAGCCAGCGTTCACTTCGAAGTGACGACGCAGGTTTTCACGGCTGTCAGAACGGCCAAAGCCATCAGTACCCAGAACCTTGTAAGATTCAGCTGGGATGAAGGCACGAACCTGATCCGCGTAGTTCTTCATGTAGTCTGTTGCTGCAATCGCAGGCTCAGTACCCATCACTTCAGCGATGTAAGATACTTTCTGCTCAGCTTCTGGGTGCAGCATGTTGTAACGCTCTGCGTCCTGACCGTCACGGGCCAGTTCGTTGAATGAGGTCACAGAGAACACATCAGATGCAACGCCGTATTCGTCGCTCAGGATTTGAGCCGCTTTACGCACTTCGTTCATGATGGTGCCGGAGCTCATCAGCTGAACTTTCGCTTTCGCACCCGCGTAAGATTCCAGCTTGTAGATACCCTTACGGATACCTTCTTCAGCACCTTCAGGCATTGCTGGCATCGCGTAGTTTTCGTTCATCAGCGTCAGGTAGTAGAACACGTTCTCCTGCTCGCCGTACATGCGACGGATACCGTCTTGCATGATCACTGCAACTTCGTATGCGAAAGTTGGATCGTAAGAGATACAGTTCGGGATGGTGTTTGCCATGATGTGGCTGTGACCATCTTCGTGCTGCAGACCTTCACCGTTCAGGGTTGTACGACCTGCAGTCGCACCCAGCAGGAAGCCACGTGCCTGTTGGTCACCAGCCATCCACGCCATGTCGCCCACACGCTGGAAGCCGAACATTGAGTAGTAGATGTAGAACGGAATCATTGGCAGGTCGTTGGTGCTGTATGACGTCGCAGCAGCAACCCACGAAGACATCGCACCCAGCTCATTGATACCTTCCTGCAGAACCTGACCTGCAGTGTCTTCTTTATAGTAAGACACGATATCGCGGTCTTGCGGCGTATAGTTCTGGCCGTGCGGGTTGTAGATACCGATTTGACGGAACAGACCTTCCATACCGAAAGTACGTGCTTCGTCAGCAATGATAGGAACGATGTTCTTACCAATGTTCTTGTTCTTCAGCAGTACGTTCAGCGCACGAACGAAGCCCATGGTGGTTGAGATATCACGCTTCTGCTCTTCCAGCAGCGGTTTGAACTCTTCCAGCTCAGGAGAAACGAATTCGCCAGTGAAGTTTGGCAGACGCTTCGGCGTGTAACCGTGCAGCGCCTGACGGCGAGCGTGCAGGTATTCGAATTCTTTCGAACCTTCTTCCAGTTTCAGGTAAGGCAGGCTCTTCACGTCTTCGTCAGAGACCAAGTCTTGCAGACCCAGACGGTCGCGCAGGTGCTGAACATGCGTCATGTCCATTTTCTTCACCTGGTGCGCAATGTTCTTACCTTCGGCAGCTTCACCCATACCATAACCTTTCACGGTCTTGGCCAGGATTACCGTTGGCTTGCCTTTGGTGTCTTGTGCGTTCTTGAACGCTGCGTACAGTTTCGAAGACTCGTGACCACCACGCTTCAGCGCGAAGATCTCGTCGTCAGTCATGTCTGCAACCAGCGCAGCCGTTTCTGGGTACTTACCGAAGAAGTGTTCACGTACGTAAGCGCCGTCTTTCGCTTTAAACGTCTGGTAGTCACCGTCGATGGTTTCGTTCATCAGCTGCAGCAGTTTACCCGAGGTATCTTTCGCCAGCAGTGAATCCCAGTTGTTACCCCAGATCACTTTCACAACGTTCCAGCCAGCACCTTTGAACAGACCTTCCAGTTCCTGGATGATCTTGCCGTTACCCATCACTGGGCCGTCCAAACGCTGCAGGTTACAGTTGATCAGGAAGCACAGGTTGTCCAGTTTCTCACGCGCAGCGAAAGAAATTGCACCACGTGATTCTGGCTCATCCATCTCACCGTCGCCCAGGAAGGCGTAAACGCGCTGAGCAGAGGTATCTTTCATACCACGGCCGTTCAGATACTTCAGGAAACGTGCCTGATAGATAGAAGCGATTGGACCCAGACCCATAGATACAGTCGGGAACTGCCAGAATTCAGGCATCAGTTTCGGGTGCGGATAAGAAGACAGACCTTTGCCATCAACTTCCTGACGGAAGTTGTCCAGCTGGTCTTCAGTCAGACGACCTTCAACGAAGGCACGGGAGTAGATACCCGGAGAGATGTGACCTTGATAGTAAACCAGGTCGCCACCATCGGTCTCGTTTGATGCGCGGAAGAAGTGGTTAAAGCACACTTCGTAGAAAGCAGCAGAAGACTGGAAAGAAGCCATGTGGCCACCCAGCTCCAGATCTTTCTTAGAAGCACGCAGTACGATCATCACAGCGTTCCAGCGGATAATTGCACGAATACGGCGTTCCAGCGTGGTATCACCCGGATAAGCCGGCTCTTGCGCCGAAGGAATGGTATTGATGTAGTTGGTGGTAATGCCAGTCGGCATGTCGACACCATCCAGACGAGCTTTTTCCAGCACTTGCTCCAGCAGGTACTGTGCGCGCTCTACACCTTCTTCACGAACGACGGACTCCAGGGCTGCTAGCCACTCTTGGGTCTCCAGTGCGTCCACGTCATTCTTCATGACTTCAGACATGCGATCTATCCTTTCGTTGATATTCTACAAAACTAGGGTCTTGGGTTTGCCCCTAACAATGTCGCGACTGTTTGATACCGACCTCGGCTTATATGAGGGAGGTATTAATCCAGCCCGTCCTTGCGTTGTTGAATCCTGCGAAGAGAGCGTTCACGTCTGCTGTCTTCCAGAGTTAAATCCAACAATGTTTCCTCGATATAAGCCAAATGTGCATGCGATGCTTCTCGCGCCATTTCCGGCTGACCGGAAACGATCGCATGCACAATGTCGGCTCGGTGCTTGCTCACCTTCTCCACCACCTCAGGGCGACGGTTCAGGAGTTCAAAGTTTTGGTATACGTTTTGCTCCAGCAATGGGGCGAGACTGCGGATGATATGCAGCAGAACCAGATTGTGTGCGGATTCGGTCACCGCAATCAGGTACTGCATGACAGCGGCAGCTTCAGACTTCAGATCGCCCTGTTGCTGAGCTTCCTGTATCCGGCTGTGACAGTCACGGATACGGTCAAAATCTTCTTCATTACCGCGCAGGGCAGCATAGTAAGCCGCCAGCCCTTCCAGAGCATGGCGTGATTCCAGTAAATCGAGTTGTGTTTCAGGGTGGGCCGCCAGTAAATCCAGCAGCGGGTCAGAAAAGCTTTGCCATAACTGATCAGAGACAAAGGTGCCGCCGCCCTGACGACGGATCAGCAGATGTTTGACTTCTAAGCGTTGAATCGCTTCACGAACCGATGGACGTGAAACGTCAAACTGCCGCGCTAACTCTCGTTCAGGCGGCAGTTGGTGTCCGGGGGACCAGATCCCCTCCAGAATCAGTCGCTCAAGTTCCTGCTCAATGACGTCTGAGAGCTTGGCTTGGCGGATACGCTTATAAGTCATTTATATCGTTCTGCTTCTTGTATTTTTTTATCTTACAACTCGACCCTGCGACCGGTTAATTGGTCATACCAATTTAACTATATACAGAAATTTTACAGAAATAATTGAAGATGTCTACCGACAACTTGATACAGGTCATGGCCGAATTGAAAGCAAATATTCCCTTTCAGCGGACGAAAAGCCAAAAATTATGGCAACTTTAGACTAGTTTTCCGTGTGTTGCGAACAAGATTCACGGAAAAGGTTAATGGTCAGACCAATTATTTAACATTTCTGTCACAATGGGAAATATGTCAATTTTTGTAAAAGACTCCCAAAATTTTTTAATCATTGAGCGCAGTTTTATAGCGTCGCCAATCAAAAGCCAATCCTGGATCGGTTTTTCGGCCGGGTGCAATAAATTCATGGCCGGTGATCCGTGTCCGGGAGATCTTCGGATAAGCCGTTTGCAGTGCCCGGGTGAGTGCTGTCAGGGTGTCATACTGTGCTGAGGTATAAGGCAAGGTATCTGTCCCTTCCAGTTCGATCCCTATTGAGAAGTCATTACACTTCTCCCGGCCATCAAACTCAGACCTACCGGCATGCCAGGCTCTGGCATGAAAAGGCACAAACTGCACCACTTCCCCATCCCGGCGGATCAGACAATGCGCAGACACACGTAACTGATGAATCTCTGCAAAGTAAGGATGCTCAGCCGGATCCAGAGTACCGGTAAACAGCTGCTCAATATACGGGCCGCCAAACTGACCCGGCGGCAGGCTGATGTTGTGGATCACCAGCAACGAAATATCCTGCTCATCTTCCCGTACGTCGTAATACGGTGAAGGCACATGTCGTCCCTGCGCCAGCCAGTGTTCTGAATTGATCGTCAAAACCATAAGATTGCCTGTGATCGGTTTGTGATTCAGATGCCAAGCATAAAACCAGTCCCCCCTCTCACTCAACCTGAGAATGCCTTCCCCTTGCCAGCATCTCACAGTATGATCAGGCTCATTTCGATCCCAGCTTCAGCCATTACGGAAAACGACGATGAGCCCAACGGAACAAAAACACGATTCTGAGTCACGACTGGCCTACCTGCGTCAGCAACTGCCTGAAGATATTCGCCGCAATGTCGCCGATGCCCTGCGCGAAGATCTCGGGGGTGACCTGGACGCCAACCACGATATCACCGCCAGCCTGATCCCGGCAGACAGTCAGGGTGAAGCCACCATCATTACCCGGGAGCACGGGGTATTTTGTGGCCGCCTGTGGGCTGATGAAGTGTTTCGCCAGCTGGGTGATGAAGTCACAATTGACTGGCAGGTCAACGATGGTGATCCGGTTGAACCGAATCAGGTACTGTGCATCCTGCGTGGCCCGTCCCGTATTCTGCTGACCGGTGAACGAAACGCGATGAACTTTATTCAGACCCTGTCCGGCTGTGCAACACAGGTCGCGCACTATGCTGCCCTGCTCGACGGCACTAAGACGCGTCTGCTGGATACCCGGAAAACCATTCCCGGCCTGCGTAATGCGCTCAAGTATGCCGTGGCCTGTGGCGGTGGTTTCAATCACCGGATCGGTGTCTTCGATGCTTATCTGATCAAAGAAAACCACATCATTGCCTGTGGCGGGATCCGACAAGCTGTAGAAACAGCCAAGCAGCTGAACCCGGGCAAACCGGTTGAAGTGGAAACTGAAAGTCTGGATGAACTCAAGCAAGCCATTGAGGCCGGTGCCGACATCGTGATGCTGGACAATTTCACCACCGACATGATGCGTGAAGCTGTGGCACTGAATCAGGGACGGGTTGCGCTGGAAGTGTCCGGCAATGTCACCGATGAAACGCTGCGAATGTTTGCAGAAACCGGTGTCGACTATATTTCCGTTGGCGCGCTGACCAAACATGTGCGCGCAATGGATTTGTCAATGCGCTTCAAGTAAGCGATTCTAATAAGCATTGCTTGCTCATCGAGTCGCAGAAAACAAAAAACAATAACAAAAAACAATAAATAAAAGGGAGCGCATAGCGCTCCCTTTTAAATCGGTCTTACTTCACGTTGTAATTAACCACGATTCAGGAAAGACACCGCTTTGTCCGGGAAGTCGGTAAACACGCCGTCTACTTTCACTTTGTTGTAGAACACGTCCAGCATGTCATCGAAGTTCTCAGCGTAAGGCGCAATGCGGCCTTCATCTGCACGGAAAGTATATGGGTGGACGACCAGACCAGCCGTTTTTGCATCTTTCATCAACGGCAGGATGATCAGGTTGTCTTTGGTTGACTTGTCATCAACCAGCATTGGCTTCCAAGGACCGATGCCGTCAGCATACTGAGCCACTTTTTTCATGCCGCCTTTTTCATACATCCAGTCATAGTTGTATGGTGTGGCTTTGTCACCTTTATACACCATGGTTTCGTTCCAGTCGGTATAAGCCATCAGCTGAACCAGATTCAGATCCATCTTCATCGCCGGCATCAGCTCATCATTGATGCGCTTCAGCTCGATTGGGTCAAAACACTGAACGAAAGCTTTGTCATCTTTGCTGTCGTAGCCATATTCTTTCAGCACTTTCAGGACCGCTTTTGAAATGTCCTTCCCTTCATGGCGATGGAACCAAGGCGCTTTGATTTCCGGATAAAGACCGATGTTGTAACCCAGCGATTTGTTCAACCCTTGGATCAGCTCGATTTCTTCTTGCAGCGTCGGAACGGTGAAAGACGATTTCCACAGTGGGAAACGCTGCGGGAAGCCCGCGACTTTCTTGCCTTCTTTATCAATATTGAAACCTTCAGTCAGCTTCAGACCTTTGATTTCTGCCAGTGTAAAGTCGATCGCGTAATAGCGGCCGTCTGCACGGGCACGATCCGGATACTGCTCCGCAACATCAGTCACACGATCCAGAAAATGGTCGTGCAGAACCACCAGCTGGTCATCTTTGGTCATCACTACATCCTGCTCGATGTAGTCCGGCTTCATCGCATAAGCCATGGCTTTGGCTTCCAGCGTGTGCTCCGGCAGGTAACCTGAAGCACCGCGGTGTGCAATCACCAGTGGATCAGCCAGTGATACGGAAGAAAAAGTCAATGCAGCTAGTGATAAGCCAATAACGTTTAATTTCATGTTGTTATCCATCTTTTAATACTCAGACGCGAAAAGGCCGTCACAAATATGAAACGGCCTGAATAATATAAAAATTAAAGCGATCAGTCAGGTAATCGCCTCACATCCGCTTTTGGGTGAGAATCTAAACGCGCGTCAGTTCAGACATACACAGGCAGCTCAAAATATCTTATCCGCGGTCAATCTTTTGGTTTTGTTTGTTTTTGATAGATCACAGCGGGTCAGTTTGGCATTGGCTGTTGCAATCAACGGCAACCGCTTGAACCAGAACTCATTCCTGAAGCGGGTTTCCCCAGAGTCTGCCGATCTGACTCGGTCCACTTTTGTCCGAAACAGAAGCATTTTCAGGAAAATAACGCCAGACAGACGGTCGCGCTCCATGATGGTCCTCATCTCTTTGAGCGAGTGAGCCTATTGATTGAGAAGACGAAAGTAAATATTTTCGATTTAACTCATCCCCCATCTGTGATCTGAGCTTGATATTCAAAAGAACACATAGGAAGTCTGCTTTCCTTTTTCAATCTGTTTTCTTGCTCTTTCGAAAGATATACACAAGGTTCCTTCAATGGCGGTATGCCTGAAAGCGATTGAACCTGCGCTTTTCTCTGTGCCGTGATTCCCCGTACCCATGTTCAGGCGATGGAGACACCTCCAGCGCTCCCATGCAATTGTTCTCCCTTTCAACTGCCCGTTTGAAGGTGGCCGGAAAATCCTGTGTTAGCGCTTTTCTGACGCCCCTCACTCCCTATTCTTGCTGCGTTTTTTCCATGAAAGGCACACAGCAATGACCCAATACAGTGGATTCACCTTAATTGAACTGATGATTGTCGTGGCAATTATCAGCATCCTGACCGCCTTTGCCATGCCGGCTTATCAAGGCTATACCCAGCGTGCCCATGCAACTGAAATGCTGCATGCTGCCACCGCGATGAAAACAGCCGTCAGCCTGTGCCTGATGACCCGACAGGTCTCGGGCGCATCCCGAACCCTCGACTGCCAAAGCGGCCGCAATGGTGTGCCCGATTCACAGCAATTCAATAAGGGGAATGGGGACAGTTTCGAAATCCGCTCAACGGTCACAGCAACACAAACCGGAAGCCAGCTCAGCGTTCGTGATGGCAGTGGCGTGATCGCCAGTATTCCGAAAGGTCGCAACAAAGGCAGCCTACCCGTCAATACGGAAATCCGGCTCCTGCCGGATAACAGTCAGCACGGCATCGTCTGGACGACACAATGTGCCGGAGATGATCATGCTCACTTCTGTCCGGGGAACTGAATCATGACCCATTCGCTCCTTTCTGCTCTGCATCAGGCTAGCCTGATATCACAATCCGAAATCGACCGGGTACAGTATGAAGTCCGACAACATCGCACCGGGATTCCCGAGGCGCTCATCCGGACAGGTGTATTCAGCGACAGGGATCTCGCGCGGCATCTTGCCAACCTGTTCTCCCTGCCGGTGGCGGATGTCCATCAGTTTGACTATCAGGCTCTGTGTCAACAGCTGGCCATCCGGCCACTGATTGAAAGGCATCGTATTCTGCCGCTGGCAATCGACAACGATGTTCTGACACTGGGAATTGCCGATCCCACCGAAACCAGTAGTCTGGACGAATGCCGTTTTGCAACGGGCCTGACCGTTCAGCCCCTCCTGTTGCCGTTACAGCAACTGGAGAATGCGATTCGGCGAGTGTATGGTCAACCGCTTACCAGCACACTCAACATGGCCCCTGTCAGTGAACAGGAACTGGCGCAGTTGGCTGAGCCTTCAGCACGGACTGATACAAGCCCGGATGACGATGATGCACCGGTCAGCCGCTACCTGAATCAGCTCCTGCTGGACGCGATACGGCGACAGGCTTCCGACATCCATCTTGAACCTTTCGAGCAATCCTGCCGGATCCGTTTCCGTTGTGATGGTCTGCTGCTGATCTATGCCTCCCCACCCGCCGATTTAGCGGTCCGGTTGGCTGCCCGGCTCAAAATCCTCGCCCGGCTGAATATTGCCGAGCGCCGTCTGCCACAGGATGGTCGGTTCAGGCTCACGCTGAACCAGAGCCTGACGGTCGACATGCGTGTATCCACCCTTCCGGCACAATGGGGAGAAAAAATTGTGCTCAGGCTGCTCGACAATAATCACATCCCGCTTTCACTGGCGCATCTCGGCTACACGGATGCCCAGCGCCACGCATTTGAGCAGGCGCTCGAACGCCCACAAGGGCTGATTCTGGTCACTGGTCCCACCGGCAGTGGGAAAACACTGTCCCTTTATGCCGGACTGAGCTGGCTGAACCAGGAGCACCGGAATATCTGCACGGCGGAAGATCCCGTGGAGATCCAACTGCCGGGGATCAATCAGCTCCAGATCAACCCGGCGATTGGACTCAACTTTTCAACCGCCCTGCGCACTTTTCTCCGCCAGGATCCAGATGTCCTCATGATTGGCGAGATCCGCGATCAGGAAACGGCATCGATGGCCGTCAGAGCTGCACAAACCGGACACTTGGTGCTTTCCACCCTGCATACCAATTCTGCAGCAGACACTCTGACCCGACTGGGCCATCTAGGGATTGCGCCTTACGAACTCGGCGCTTCAGTGAGCCTGATCATTGCCCAACGTCTGGTGCGCTGTCTGTGCCAACATTGCCGGCAACCTGCCCCGATCCCCCCTCAGATGCAAAACTTTCCTGATATTCCACCCGACATCCCAGCGACCTTTTACGAAGCCCACCCAAATGGCTGCGAGCACTGCAATCAGGGGTATCTGGGCCGGACCGGCCTGTTTGAACTCTGCACAACCGATCCATTAGCAGCGACGGCTGAAAACACGTTCACCATCACTCAAACCCGAGTCGATGGCTTGTCTCTGGAGGCCGCCGGGATCCGACTTCTGTGCCAGGGCCTCACCAGCCTGAATGAGCTGCGCCGCGTGCTGCCAACCGATCCCCTCACCCAGTTCACTGGCACTGCACCATGAAACCACCAGCACAATTGAATTATTACTTCTGGCGCGGAAAACAACAGAGCGGTCAGCGTATTCAGGGGCTGACTGTCGCCTACCATCCGGAAGAGATCGCACAATTGCTGAAAGCAAGCCGGATCACCCTGCTGTCAGTCCATCGACGAAGGCCGGGCTGGCTGACCCGGCGACGCCATGATCTCAGGCAACAGGATCTGACTCAGCTTCTGCGTCAGTTGGGGATTTTGCTTCATGCCTCACTACCGCTTGCCAGCGCCCTGACACTCCTGGCCCGTGAACAATCCCGAAAAGCGCCCGCGGCACTCCTGCGCCGTTTAAGCTCACAGGTCGCATCAGGGCATCCGCTATCCGATGCGCTATCCGATGCTTTACCCTATCCGGACACCACCGTCAGCAGTCTGCTCACAGCCGGCGAACAGGCCGGACAACTGCCACAAATGCTGGCCCAAATCGCGACCTACCGTGAGCAGTCGCAGACCTTACAGCGCAACATGACGCAAGCTCTGGTTTATCCCGCAGTTGTCTGTCTGGTTGCAGCGGCAGTCACCACACTGATGCTGACCTGGGTGATCCCCCAGTTTGCCAGCTTGTTTGCCAGCATGGGGAGTCAACTTCCCTGGCTGACCCAAATGGTGCTCACGCTCTCCGAGCGTTTCAGAGAATTCGGCTGGCCAATCGCCGTGATCACCATTTTGCTGATAATGTGCACCCGTCATTTCTACCGACGCAATCACAAATGGCAGACCCGCCTCCATCGGTTCGGATTGCGTTGTCCGATACTCGGCCCACTCTGGCAACTGGCTGCGGAAGCCAAATTTACCCGCACACTGGGGATCACTTTTCAGGCCGGTGTGCCCCTCCTGAATGGTCTGGAACTGGCCGCCGCCACCTGCGGGAACCGAGTCTTAGAGCAGGCTTATCACGAGGCCTCCCGACACGTTTCTTCCGGACAACCACTGCATCAGGCGCTCCGGCAACACACCTGTCTCTCAGCACGCCTGATCCACATGGTGATGGTCGGAGAAGAAACCGGCCAGCTCGACAACCTGTTGCTCAGACTGGCGGATCAGAATGACAACGCCCTGTCTCATCAGCTCAAAACACTCACCACCCTCACAGAGCCAGTGCTGATTCTCTTCATCGGCGTCCTGGTCGGCACTTTACTCCTGGCCATGTACTTACCGGTCTTCGATTTAATGAAAGTCGTGGGATAACTCGCGACAAGCAGCATATTCAGGCTAAAATAGCCTTTTGTTGCGATAACTTGACGGAAATTGAGTCTTCTCATGGCATTGCTGATCGACTACCCCTGGCTTTACCCGCTTGCTGCCGCCCTGTTTGGCCTGATCATCGGCAGCTTTCTGAATGTGGTCATTCACCGCTTGCCGATCATGATGGAAAGACAGTGGCGTGCTGACTGCGCGGCCTGTTTTCCCGAACACGGCCCCGTAGAATCTCAGCCGCCCTTCAATCTCAGTGTCCCGGCATCACACTGCCCGCACTGCCAGCACCGGATCCGGGCATGGGAAAATATTCCTGTCATCAGCTGGTTAATCCTTCACGGCCGGTGCAGTCACTGTAAACACAAGATCAGCTTCCGCTACCCGGCGATCGAGCTGCTGTCTGCCCTCGCAGCCCTGACCGTCGCACTGGTACTGCCCATATCGGGCTGGAGTCTGGCAGTGATCGCCGCCAGTTTTGTCCTGATTGCCCTGACGTTTATCGACATCGACAAAATGCTGCTGCCGGATCAGCTCACCCTTCCTCTGCTCTGGGGCGGATTGCTGCTGGCATTACTGGGCATTGGTCCCGTCAGTCTGGAATCTGCGGTCATCGGTGCAATGGTCGGTTATTTGTCACTCTGGAGCCTGTACTGGCTCTTCAAACTACTGACGGGCAAAGAAGGCATGGGCTATGGCGATTTCAAACTTCTGGCTGCGCTGGGAGCTTGGGCGGGCTGGCAGTTACTGCCTTTCATCGTGCTTCTCTCTTCCTTGCTCGGCAGCGTTTGTGGCATCGTTTTATTACGCATGCAACGCAGTGAGTCAGATCGTACGGCACAGACACCCTTTTCATTTGGTCCTTACCTCGCCCTCGCTGGCTGGGCAGCCCTGTTGTGGGGCACCCCGGTTCTGACGTGGTATGTGGGTACTTATTTAGGATATGCGTTATGACTCTGGTCATCGGCCTGACAGGGGGGATCGGTAGTGGAAAAACAACGGTCGCAAACCTGTTTGCCAACTATGGGATTGATATCATTGATGCTGATGTGATTGCCCGGGAAGTTGTCGCTCCCGGTTCAGATGGCCTCAAAGCGATTGTGGCACGCCTGGGTACTGACATCCTGCTGACAGATGGCCAGCTCAACCGCAGTAAACTCAGAGAGGCCATCTTCAATGAACCGGCCTTGAAAGCGTGGCTGGATGGTTTGCTTCACCCAATGATTCGTCAGCGTATGCAGCAGGGGATCAGCCAGGCCAGCTCGCCTTATTGCCTGTTAGTTGTCCCCTTAATGGTCGAAAACCAGCTCCAGACAATGACAGACCGGCTCCTGGTTGTTGATGTCAGCGAAGCGGTTCAGATTGCCCGTACAACGACCCGGGATAACGTCGATGAAACTCAGGTCCGTAAAATCCTGTCAGCTCAGGCAACCCGGGAACAGCGTCTTGCCGCCGCGGATGACGTGATCGACAACAATGGCGACAGCCACAACCTGCGCGGTGAAGTTGCCCGACTGCATCAGCAATACCTGCTGCAGAGCGAACAGCCCAAATGCAACTGAACCAACACCGAACCAGAGATCAACAGACAGGCAGCAACTATGCAGACAACCCGTTTTGAACACCCGTTAAACGAAAAAGTCCGTATTTACCTGCGACTGGAGTACCTGCTACTCCAGATCCATCATGCCCATGATTCCGATGATCCCTGGCAATACCAGGTCTTCTTTCGTGCCCTTTTTGATATTCTCGATATTCTCGATCAGGTGCAGGTGAAAAGTGAATTGGCCAAAGATCTTGATAAACAGCAGCTGCAAATCAAGCAGTGGCTGAATGTTGATGGTGTGGATCAGACCGCAGTCCTTGCCTTACTGGATCAGATAAGATCTGTCCATCACAGCCTGATCAGTTCGCCCCGTCTGGGTCAACACCTGAGGGAAGATCGCTTTCTGGCCGGGATCAAACAACGTTTTTCGCTACCCGGTGGCAGTTGCTGCTTTGATTTGCCCACCCTGCATCACTGGTTGCATCTGCCTTTTGAACGTAAACAGGCCGACATGACAGCCTGGTCTTCGCAACTTCAGCCCATGGCTCGGGCACTGCAGCTGTGGCTGAAAGTGACCCGCGAGTCTGGTCAGTTCAAACCCCGGGTTGCCCGCAACGGATTTTTCCAGCATGATGCCGAGAATGCCAGCCTGCTTCGCCTTCAGGTTTGCCCGAGTTATGGGGTTTACCCTATGATATCCGGCCACCGCAGCCGGTTTGCTGTCCGTTTCCTGCCTTTTGATGAAGGGCAGACAGCAGCAGGCAACCCGGTTGCCGAATGCATTGAATTCACACTAGCAATTTGCTGAGGTTAACGTGTCGCAATCAAAAACACCGACAATCGTCAAATGCCCGACCTGTCAAACTGACGTCGTCTGGGGAGAAGAAAGCCCGTATCGGCCATTCTGTTCCAAACGCTGCCAGCTCATCGATTTAGGGGAATGGGCCGCTGAAGAAAAAGCGATTCCCGGTGCACCGGATCTGTCAGATTCCGACGGCTGGTCTGAAGAAATGTAACGCCATTGTGCGGATCACTGTGATCAGCGGCCCGCACAAATCTTTTCGGCGGTTTACCGGGCCGCCAGTAACTTATCAATCACAGGATAGTTTGCCTCCGGAAACGCAAACTCCCGCAAAGCTTCCAGCGCAACCCACTGCCCTGGCTGTCCCTCTCGGCCATAAGCTTCCCCATCAAAGGCTTTGATCAGAAAAAAGTCGAATTTCAGCGCCTTCTCCGGGTAGTCGTGCTCCAGTGAAATAAAGTGTTCCAGCTCGGTTGCCACAATACCCACTTCTTCGTTCAGCTCCCGAATCACAGCCTGTTCGGCCGTTTCGCCCAGCTCAACCTTACCGCCTGCAAATTCCCAGAACCCGCCTTTATGAACCGTTTCCGGGCGACGGGTAATAAATACTTTATCCTGCTGGCTGTTCAGAATAATGCCAGCCGATATCCAGACTCGTTTTTTTTCCACGCTGTTTACCTGTTTCAATCATAAGTTTCACCCTGAACTTCAGGATGGAATACGACCCAGTGTTTCACCAGTGGCAGAACACAACAAAGGCCGCATGAGCGGCCTTTGAGCGAAGCATCTGCGGTTCGATCAACTGATTCGACCGTGACACTGTTTATATTTCTTCCCTGAACCACAAGGGCATGGCTCATTACGGCCAACTTTACGTTCACCACCCGAGAAGCTGTCATCGCCGCCCTGACTGGTTTCAGCCACAGCACTGGTTGCTTCCTGGTGGTTAAACTGCTGACGGCGAGCCATTTCTTCGGCCATCCGCTGACGTTCCGCTTCAACCCGATCCACTTCTTCCTGCTGTTGCACCCGCACTTTGCTCAGAATCGCGATCACATCAGATTTCAGGCTTTCCAGCATATCCTGGAACAACTCGAAAGACTCACGCTTATATTCCTGTTTCGGGTTCTTCTGCGCATAGCCACGCAGATGAATTCCCTGACGCAGATGATCCATGGCTGCCAGATGCTCTTTCCACAAGGTATCCAGATTCTGCAGCATGACTGTTTTTTCAAAATTACGCAGGACCGGAGCGCCGACTGTCGCTTCTTTTTCCTCGTAAACGCGGACCGCTTCCGCAACGATACGCTCACGTAACGCTTCTTCGTAAAGCTTGTCTTCTTTATCCAGCCAATCCTGAATTGGCAGCTCCAGATCAAAATCGACTCTCAGGCGCTCTTCCAGTCCCGGGATATCCCACATTTCGTCCAGAGACTGTGGCGGGATATAGGTATCGATCATGCTGTTCAGCACATCTTCACGGTTGTGAGTGATCATCTCACTGATATCTTCCGCAAACATCAGCTCATCACGCAGCTCGTAGACCACTTTACGCTGGTCGTTTGCCACATCATCAAACTCGAGCAACTGCTTACGGATATCAAAGTTACGGCCTTCAACCTTGCGTTGGGCGTTCTCGATCGCCTTGGTCACCCATGGGTGTTCAATGGCTTCGCCTTCTTCCATACCCAGTTTCTTCATCATGGCAGAAACACGATCAGAGGCGAAAATTCGCATCAGACCGTCGTCCATCGACAGATAGAAACGGGAAGAACCGGCATCCCCCTGACGACCCGCACGACCACGTAACTGGTTATCGATACGGCGAGATTCATGACGCTCGGTACCGATAATATGCAAACCACCCGATGCCAGCACGGCGTCATGGCGCTCTTTCCATGCCGCTTTGATTGACGCGATCTGTGCTTCCGTCGGGTTCTCCAACATTTCAACTTCAGTCTGCCAGCTACCACCCAGCACGATATCTGTACCACGGCCGGCCATGTTGGTCGCGATGGTCACTGTCCCCGGCTTACCTGCCTGAGCAATAATTTCAGCTTCTTTCTCGTGGAACTTGGCATTCAACACCTGGTGCGCAATACCAGATTTCTTCAGTGCATGAGACAGCAGTTCAGATTTTTCAATCGAGACCGTACCCACCAGTACTGGCTGGCCATTAGCGACACGGGCCTTGATATCTTCAATAATCGCTTCAAACTTCTCACGTTCCGTCATGTAAACCAGATCACCCATATCGTCACGGATCATCGGTCTGTTGGTTGGAACCACCACCGTTTCCAGACCATAAATAGACTGGAATTCAAAAGCTTCTGTATCTGCCGTACCCGTCATACCGGACAGTTTTTCATACAGACGGAAATAGTTCTGGAAGGTGATCGAGGCCAGCGTCTGGTTCTCATTCTGAATCTTCACCCCTTCTTTGGCTTCAACCGCCTGGTGCAGACCTTCAGACCAGCGACGTCCCGGCATCGTCCGGCCGGTATGCTCGTCAACGATGATGACCTCGTTATCCTTCACGATGTAATCGACATCACGCTCAAACAGCACATGTGCGCGTAGTGCGGCATTCACATGGTGCAGCAGAGAAATGTTCGCCGGTGAATACAGGGTGTCATCTTCCTGCATCAGACCGTGCTGCTTCAGAAGCTCTTCCACGAACTCCTGGCCGTTCTCAGTCAGGTGAACCTGCTTGGATTTTTCATCAACCGTGTAATGACCTTCGCCACGGTATTCCTCGCTGTCCTCTTTGTCCTGTCGCACCAGTTCAGGGATCAGGGTATTGATCTTGGTGTAGAGTTCAGAGCTGTCTTCTGCCGGGCCGGAGATGATCAGTGGGGTACGGGCTTCATCAATCAGAATGGAGTCCACTTCATCCACAACAGCGAAGAAGCGCTCACGCTGTACTCGGTCTTCCGGACGGAAAGCCATGTTATCGCGCAGATAGTCAAAGCCAAATTCGTTATTGGTTCCGTACAGGATGTCACAGGCGTAAGCTTCTTTCTTCACCTGTGGTGGCATTTGAGACAGGTTCACACCCACCGTCATGCCCAGGAATTCAAACAGCGGACGGTTTGTCTCTGCATCACGGCTGGCCAGGTAGTCGTTGACCGTAACAATGTGAACACCTTTGCCGGTCAGAGCATTCAGATAAGCAGGTAGGGTCGCCGTCAAGGTTTTACCCTCACCGGTACGCATTTCAGCAATCTGGCGATTGTTCAGAACCATACCGCCAATCATCTGAACATCGAAATGACGCATGCCAAAGACACGCTTGGAAGCTTCACGAACAGTCGCAAAAGCTTCTGGTAACAGTTGATCCAGGGTTTCACCCTGATCCAGTCGCTGACGGAACTCAGCTGTTTTTGCCTTTAGCGCTTCATCCTGCAGGCTTTCAAATTCAGGTTCTAGCTTGTTGATCTCATCAACAATTTTACGCAAACGTCGAATGGTACGGTCGTTGCGGCTGCCGATAACTTTAGTCAGTAGTTTTGATAACATGGCGGTGCCGTTTTACTCTTTGTGATATCAGATCCCAGCACAGGCGCAGGCTGAGGACTCAAAAATTGCCATCATGACGAAGCGATTCCATGCTCCGTCCCTCTCCAGACAGGCAATCAAGACTGCCGCCAGGATGAAAACAAATGTCAGTGATGGTGATATTGTGTTTCCCTAACAGAATTTCAAGGGCAATCAGGGCACAATAGCATGCTTTGTGAAATGGAGCCATTCACCAACCCGCCCACGGACAGCTCTCGAATTTGTTATGATAAAAAAATAATGACAGGAACGCCTAGACTTATCACAGTTACTTCGCAACCAGATACAAAAACTTAGATCTCACTCTGTTCCATGGGTTCTTCGTATTCATTTAAATAAGGTTTTCAGCAGTTTTATGAGAGATCACCGCCCACAAACGACAGCCAGTTTGCTTGATGATGACAGCGCCTTGGGCAATATCCAGCAACGCGCGATGGCACTTCACAAACTCAACACTCAGGTTCAGCAATACCTCAGCTGCGCCCAGGCATGTCGCGTCAGTAATTATCGTCAGGGCGTTCTGGTGATTGAGGTTGCTTCAGCCGCCTGGTCGATGCGGCTCAATTATGAGCGGAACCAGCTCATCAAACGGTTACGTGAACACACCCTGCCCAAGTTGCAGGATATTCAAATCACGATCAATCCATCATTGGCAGCGGAACCGATCAAAGCAGACACAACGCCAGTTCTGAAACGCAAGCCAATTTCTGCCCGGGCAGCCCAGTCGCTCATGGAAACCGCTCAGGATGCACCCGCAAAAATTAAAGCCCGTCTGGAAAGGCTGGCTGCACTGGCGAATAAAAATAAATAATCTGCTGCGCTTCCCTCACACCGCCAGCATTCTTGTTCGATGATACGAATCCCAACACCGGAAAAACGTCACTTATGACGTCTGACGGCCATCCCTGAGTCGATAATTTTTGAGATAGATGGCCAGCGCTTCCAGTTTGTCCCTGAAACCTTTTGATTTTTCATACAAGGGCTTACTGTAGACCGCTTTCAAATCGTCCATCGTTAAAGAAGCATCCAGAAATTGATTCAGGGCCTCAAGAGTTTGCTCCGGTTTCAGTTGCAGATCTTCAAACTGAAACGCCAGATATGGCTGCTCGTTTTCATGGAGAAAATGCTTCAGCGTCTCTGTCACGCCCTGGTTGTAATGGCGGGTGAATGTTCGGCTTTGAATATGGCGACGCTGATTGGATGTGATCCAAGACTGCTCTTCATCTCTTGTCAAAATAATGAAAGCAATTTGATTCAAGTCCAGAAGCTGAGCCCAGATCCTGATGGTGAAGGTCAGACGCGGATCTTTCCAGATCCAAGGTTGATGTTGATTCAGGCGGTGAATGAAGGATTGATAAGGTTGTAAGTCTATACGGTCCGCACGATTGGCAAGTTCAGATACCAGCGCTTCAGATATTAGTTCTCGCTCACTATCTCCTTGATAACCAATATCTTTCATCAACTGTTTATTCAGCGCGACCAGCTCAGTATTTTCAAAGGTATCGTAATCCACCTTTGCGACAGTGCTGTCTCCCGGCCAATAACCTGCTCGGGAAATCAAAGCTGTAAAAGCTGAACTCCCCGTCCATCCGTGAGTCAGTATAATCACGTTTTTTTTCATTTTCCTGCCCGCAAAACCGACTTATTTATCGCAAGTATAGTGGCAATTTTGCCATGCGGTTGCTTTTGTCGGTCGCGAGCAGAAGGAGGAGTGTGTTAGGCCAGTACCATACCTGGTTGAGCAAAAGTGACAGGCACGTCGGCTTCATCCTGGAAGGTCGACCACTCATAAGCTTCCTGGTCAGCCAGCACTGCACGCAACAGTTTATTATTCAGGGCATGACCAGACTTATAAGCCACCATCTCACCAATGACATTGTGACCACACATGTAAAGATCGCCAATGGCGTCCAGAACTTTGTGTGTGACCAGTTCATTGTCGAAGCGCAGGCCTTCGTCGTTCAGAATGCGGTAATCATCAAGAACAATCGCATTATCGAAGCTACCACCCAGACACAGATTCTGAGATTGCAGGTATTCGATGTCACGCATGAACCCGAAGGTTCGTGCACGGCTGATATCTTTCACAAACGACTGACTGGAAAAGTCCAGAACCAGACGCTGCTGATCAGCATCAATCGCCGGGTGATTAAATTCAATCGCGAAATCCAGACGGAAACCGTTGTATGGTCTCAGCTCTGCCCATTTATCGCCATCTTCAACCCGAACCGTTTTTTTCAGACGCAGAAAACGCTTTGGCGCATTCAGTGTCTCAATCCCAGCGGATTGCAGCAGATAAATGAATGGGCTGGCGCTCCCGTCCATAATTGGAATTTCCGGTGCGTCCACTTCCACAATTACATTGTCAATACCCATACCCGCAAGCGCGGCATTCAGGTGTTCAACAGTTGAGATGCGTACGCCCTGATCGTTCACCAGCGCGGTGCACAACATGGTATCTCGCACAGAATCAGCATTCGCAGGAAAATCCACTGGCGGATTCAGATCTGTACGACGATAGATAACACCAGTATTTGCGGCTGCCGGGCGCAGAATAAGCGTCACTTTACGACCTGAGTGAAGACCCACCCCAATCGTTTTCACGATGCTTTTTAGTGTACGTTGTCTGATCATCTGCTTACTCGTCTCAACTGACTGATGACTATATATCGACCGCCATGGTGCAAACTTTAATGCGGCCAGGCGGTCATCTTACCACTAATCGTGATCTAACCCAAACTTTTTAAAATTAGTCTGCCTGCTTGCGTAAAAACGCAGGGATATCCAGGTAGTCATGATCAGCTTGCTGTTTTGGCTTAGCCGCAGTTGCAGCTGCACCCGACTGAACATTTTTCTCTGCCGCTGGCTGAACCGTCTGTGACTTGATCGTTTCTTCCTGCGGTTCTGGCTGAACAACCGGCTTTTCCTGGACCGCAGGCTTCGCTGAACTTGTCACCAAGGTGATATCCGGCTTCGCTTCTTTACCAATGCCAGTCGCCACAACCGTCACACGCAGCTCATCGCTCATGTCTGGATCCAGTGATGTACCAATCACCACGGTCGCATTATCCGATGCGAACGCTTTCACGGTGTTACCCACAGTTTCGAATTCGTCCAGACGCATATCCAGACCCGCCGTGATATTCACCAGAACGCCACGCGCGCCGGCCAGATCGATATCTTCCAGCAGCGGGCTGGAAATCGCCATCTCGGCCGCTTCTTCTGCACGGTCTTCACCGGTTGCAACACCACTGCCCATCATGGCGTGACCCATTTCAGACATCACGGTACGTACGTCTGCAAAGTCGACGTTGATCATCCCTGGACGGGTGATCAGCTCGGCAATACCCTGTACAGCATTCTTCAAGACATCATTGGCTTTCGCAAACGCGTCCAGCAGGGTAATACCACGACCCAATACTTTCAGTAGTTTTTCATTCGGAATCGTGATCAGGGAATCAACGTGCTTTGACAGCTCTTCAATGCCCTGTTCCGCAAACGCCATGCGTTTTTTCCCTTCAAAGCTGAAAGGCTTAGTCACTACAGCAACGGTCAGAATACCCAGCTCTTTCGCAACTTCAGCAATAATTGGCGCAGCACCTGTACCGGTACCACCACCCATGCCTGCCGCGATAAAGACCATATCTGAACCGTCCAGTGCTTCACGTATTGCTTCACGATCTTCCAGCGCTGAGTCGCGGCCAACCTGAGGGTTCGCCCCTGCACCCAAACCTTTCGTGATGTCACCGCCAATCTGGATCACTGTGCCAACGTTGCTTTTACGCAGCGCCTGAGCATCAGTATTCACACTGATGAAGTGTACGCCTTCAATCGACTCACGGACCATGTGATCAACAGCGTTACCACCGCCACCGCCAACGCCAATGACTTTAATTACCGCTTCATCAGACAATTCCATCATCGGTTCAAACATGTGTTCTCTCCGTTTTTCCTGTTCGCATCAGGTTTAAAATTCTTTTCTTAGCCAACCACTAATTTTAGTGAACAAGCCTGCCACTGAACGCTTGGGCTCCAACTCACTATCTTCAAATGTCTGACTGTCCTTTCCGTAATGCAGTAATCCTACTGCCGTTGCGTAATGCGGGGCCTGGACATAGTCCGTTAAGCCACTTAATGCCAGCGGTCGGCCCAAACGTACCTGATTCCGGAAAACCCGTTCAGCACATTCAATCAGCCCTTCCATTTGTGAGGCACCGCCGGTTAACACGATTCCAGCTGCCAGCTGGTGTTTGACACCCGTATTACGCAGTTGTTCTTGTATTTCCACCAACTTCTGATTCACCAGACCCAGCAATTCGCTGTAACGCGGTTCAATCACTTCCGCAAGCGTCTGGCTTTGCAGGCTGCGCGACGGCCGTCCGCCCACACTGGGAACGTCGACCTTGGCGTCTTTACTGACCAACTCGCTCAGTGCGCAGCCATACTTCACTTTAATTTCCTCAGCATCCCCAGGTGGGGTACCAAAGGCATAGGCAATGTCGCTGGTGACCACATTACCCGCATAAGGGATGACTTCCGCATGCCGAAGCGCACCACCGGTCCACACAGCCATATCCATGGTTCCCCCACCGATATCCACCACACAGACACCCAGTTCACGCTCGTCCGCGGTTAACACCGCATAGCTGGCCGCCAGCCCTGAGAAGATCAACTGATCCACTTTTAATCCGCAGCGTTCAACGGCTTTTACGATGTTCCTTGCCATATCATTGTGACAAGTAATCATATGCACGCTGGCTTCCATCCGCACACCAGACAAACCAACCGGGTTTTTAATCCCTTCCTGGTAGTCAATCGCAAACTCTTGCGGGATGACATGCAAGGTTCGGTGTTCGTCACTGATTTTGACCGACTTTGCGGTGTGAATGACGTTATCCACATCATCCTGAGTCACTTCTTTGTCGGAAATCGGCACCATCCCTTTCTCGGTCTGGCAACGAATATGTTTTCCGGACAACGACAGATACACAGAGGTAATCTGACAATCTGCCATGAGCTCTGCTTGGTCAACCGCTCGCTGCACGGATTTAACGACAGATTCGAGATCGTTCACGCCGCCTTTATCCATGCCTTTCGACGGGCTGCTGCCCACACCAATGACATTGACCAGGCCATCCGGCAATGCCTCACCGACCAAAGCACAGACTTTGGAAGTACCGATATCAAGGCCAACAATGAGTTTTTTATCTGTTGCCTTCGTCATTAGCGTACGCTCTATTCCTGAACTACTTCTTCATTATTCTGCTGCCAACCTACGGCGACACCCGTATCGTAACGCAGATCGACATAATCTATCGCTTTACCCTGCTGTTCCAGCTCGGGGTAAAGCCATAAAAAGCGCTTAATTCTTTCCAGTCTTGCTTCCCGGCCCAGTTCCAGTCGGATACCGTTACTCAGCCAGATCCGCCAGGACCGCCGTTGATTCAAGGACAGCCTAACAATTTCCAATCCGCCGCGCTGCAACTCAGGTTGCATTTCGCGCCACGTTTTCAGCATTTCTTCGCTACTACCATCCGGACCTTCCAGTGTCACCAAAGACTCACCAGAAACGTCCGATGCAGGTGCCTCGAACACCAACCCCTGCTGATTCACCAGAAATCTGTCGTTCCAGACCGCCGCAGGCCGATGCTCAACCAGATAAACTTTCACCGTATCTGGCCACTGTTTACGAACCGATGCGCGAGCAACCCAGGGAAGCGCTTCAAGCGCATGCTGGATTTCATCGACATCTTGCAGCATAAAACTGCTTAATTCGCCCATCTCCAGGATTCCCTGCCTGACCTGTTCCGTCGTCAGATGTTCAAGATCCCCCTGGATCACCAGCTGCGAGAGCGGCATACGGTTAGCATCCGTCATCCAATGCATCACGGATACAAACAGCCAGATCATCCCGGCAATCACCAAAGCCAGAAAGCTCAGATCACGCCACTGGGATAATGGGCCAGAAACCCAATGATTCTGCTTTAAGGCTGCCTCAGTCATGATTTAACACTTCATTTCCTGAACCATATCAGTCTGCCGTTATTTTGTTCGCCAGACAAGCGAAGTGAAGACTTACCTGTCATAAAATTTCATCAGATTCGGGCGAGGACAGCAAAAAAGTTGGCCGATTATACCGACCAACACGATGCTCTCCAACTATTGTCCGCAATTTCCTGTCGGGAATCATCATTGCATATTCATTGACAGGATTTTTCAGCCTTTTGCCACAAGCTTAGCGAATAAGTGCAAGAAAGTGACACAAAATATCCCTGATTTTAGTGACAGGCTGGCTCTGGAGCACATTATTTCTTCATTTTTTTCACATCAAGCGCCAATGCAGCCAGTTGACGTGCAATTTTACCAACATCACCAGCACCTTGCGTCAGGACCAGGTCATTCTCTTGCATGACATTCGCCAATGCAGCAGGTAAAGCGGCAGCATTCGGAACAAAAATCGGATCAACTTTACCCCGACCGCGAATAGTCCGGCAGAGCGAACGGCCATCAGCGCCCGGAATCGGCGCTTCACCGGCACTGTAAACATCCAGCATCAACAGGACATCAACCTGCTCCAGCACATTGGCAAAATCATCATAGAGATCACGGGTCCGGCTATAACGGTGCGGCTGAAAGATCATCACCAGGCGTTTATCCGGCCAACCTGCACGGGCCGCCTGAATCGTCACATCAACTTCACTCGGATGGTGACCATAGTCATCCACCAGCATGACTTTCCCTTTTCCGGTGTCAAACTCACCCAGCTGATCAAAACGACGCCCCGTCCCTTCAAACTCAGCCAGCGCGCGCAGGATCGCGTCATCTTCAACGCCTTCTTCCGTCGCAACCGCAACAGCCGCAGCAGCATTCAGGGCATTATGTCGTCCCGGAATGTTCAGCGTGACCGACAAAGCAGGCTTCCCTTTACGCTGAATCGTGAAATGTCCCTGCTGGCCCTGCTGACGATAGTCAACCAGACGTACATCCGCATCTTCCGAGAACCCATAAGTGATCACCTGCCGACCCACACGAGGCAGCAGTTCACGAACGACTGGATCATCAATACACATCACAGCCAGCCCGTAGAACGGCAAGTTATGCAGAAAATCGATGAAGGTCTGTTTCAAATTTTCGAAGTCACCGCCATAGGTATCCATGTGGTCTGCTTCAATATTGGTCACCACAGACACCATCGGCTGCAGGTGAATAAATGACGCATCACTTTCATCGGCTTCCGCAATCAGATAGCGGCTGGACCCCAGACGCGCATTGGTGCCGGCACTTTTCACCAGACCGCCGTTCACAAAGGTCGGATCTAACCCTGCTTCTGAGTAAATCTGAGTGGTCAGTGCCGTCGTCGTGGTTTTCCCGTGCGTACCGGCAATGGCAATGCCGTGACGATAACGCATCAGCTCTGCCAGCATCTCAGCCCGACGCACAACAGGAATACGGAGTTCACGGGCTGCCTTCAGCTCAGGATTATCGGCTGCAATCGCGGTCGAGACCACGACAACACTGGCACCTTCCACATTGCTACTGGCATGACCAAAAAACAGCGCCGCACCTCGCGCTGAAAGACGTTCAGTGACAGTGTTCGGTGTAATATCTGAACCGCTGATCCGATACCCTTCATTCAGGAGTACCTCAGCGATCCCACTCATGCCGGCACCGCCGATTCCAACAAAGTGAATGCGCTCAACCCGGCGCATTTCTGGCACCATTGTTCTGATTTTTGCTATTTGCTGGTTATCCAGTTTATTCATCACTCTGTTCTCTTATCTGTTACTTTGCCTGCGCCTTAATCACGTCTGCCACCCGGACATCCGCATCAAGAATCGCAGCTTTTCTCGCCGCCACAGCCATACTCAGCAAAGCCGGGCGATCCAGGGTCGCAATCTGCTGTGCCAGTTTGTCTGCGGTTAATTCCGGCTGTTCAATCATATAAGCGGCACCACAAGCCACTAAATGGTCGGCATTCAATGCCTGCTGGCGATCCTGATGCATAAAAGGAACGAAAATCGCACCCACACCGGCTGCCGACAACTCAGAAACGGTCAGCGCACCAGACCGGCAGACCACCAAATCAGCCCAGTCGTACGCAGATGCCACATCATCAATAAATTCAGTCACTTTATACTGAGGCACACCGGCCTCGGTATAGGCCAGCTCGGTACTGGCCTGATTCCCCTTGCCAGCCTGATGCCAGACATCGACAGCCTTGCCCAATGTCGCCGCAGCCTGTGGCAGGGTTTGATTCAGAATCCGAGCCCCCTGGCTGCCACCCATCACCAAAATACGGATCGGGCCATCCCGCTCAGCCAGCCGTCTGTCAGGCGAAGCCAGTTCGGTAACATCCCGGCGAACCGGATTCCCAACCACGTTTTTTCCCGGGAATGCACCGGGAAACGCCTGTAACACCTGCGAGGCAATCCGGGACAACCAACGATTCGTCAGCCCCGCAACCGCATTCTGCTCATGTAAAATCACCGGAATGCCGCTGAGCCAGGCAGCAACACCGCCCGGCCCGCTCACATAACCGCCCATGCCCAGCACGGCATCCGGTTGCCAGGCCTTGATATAGCGACGAGCCTGAGCAATCGCGCCCAGAATCTGAAACGGCGCAGCCAGTAACTTCTTCAGTCCCTGCCCACGCAAGCCTTTCACCTGAATAAAATCGATCTCAATACCATGTTTAGGCACCAGTTCGGCTTCCATCCGGTCGGCTGTACCCAGCCAGCGAATTTCCCAGCCTTGCTGCTGGAGCTGGCGAGCTACAGCCAGCGCCGGAAATACGTGACCGCCGGTTCCGCCAGCCATGATTAACAGGCGTTTATTTTTCTTCATTGTCATTTTCATCACTTATTTGAGCGTGCCCGAAACGCGCCTGATGGCGCTGCTCATGGTCAATCCGCAACAGAATCGCCACGGCAGTCGACATAATGAATAAACTGGAGCCACCATAACTGATCAGCGGTAATGTCAGGCCTTTCGTCGGCACCATACCGGCCGCCGCCCCCACATTGACCAGTGTCTGGAATGCAAACCAAAAACCAATCCCGAACGCCAGAAAGCCGCCAAAGAGCTGGCCCGACTGCAGGCTTTTCCGGCCAATCAGCAGCGCCTTAAAGACCAAAGCAAAGATCAGCAGCAAAACCACAGTGACCCCCACCAGCCCCAGCTCTTCAGCCAAAACGGCAAAGACAAAGTCCGTATGAGCTTCCGGCAGATACTCAAGTTTCTGAATGGAGTTGCCCAAGCCCTGTCCCAGCCAGTCTCCCCGGCCGAACGCCATCAACGACTGAGTCAGCTGATAGCCACTGCCGAACGGATCTTCCCAAGGATCAAGAAAGGCCGTCACCCGACGCATCCGGTAGGGCTCAAAAACAATCAGCATCACAATGCCAACCAGCGCCATCGACAGCATCGCAAGGAACTGCCACAGCCTGGCACCGGCAATGAACAACATCCCGAGTGTTGTGACAAACATCACCACGAAGGAACCCAGATCCGGCTGCAGCAACAGCAGGATTGCCATCAGAGCCAACACCACCAGCGGCTTAATAAAGCCATAGAAACTCTGCCGAACCTGCTGATACTGACGGACCAGATATCCGGACAGAAAGACAAAAAGCGACAACTTCGCCACTTCGGCCGGCTGCAGATTAAAGATCCCCAGCGGGATCCAGCGCACGGCTCCGTTGACCGAGCGCCCCAGAACCAGCACGATGACCAGCAACGCCAATGACACGAACAGCATGGGAACACTCAACTGACGCCAGCGCGCCAGCGGGATCTGAACCATCAGTGCCGCGATCACCAGTGCACAAACCAGGAAAAATGCATGACGCAGGGCAAAATAGAAAGGGATGTCGGTCAGTCGGGTCGCCACCGGAATGGAAGCTGAGCTCACCACGACCAGCCCGGTCACCATCAGAGACAGGCTGATCCAAACCAATTGCCGATCATACTGACAGGGCGGTGCGGGCCGGCTGAACCACTGGCTGATTTCGAACAGGGCATCTTTGACCCCTTTCAGCATACTTGTGCTCCCTGCACCTGATCTTTCAGGATGTTCGCCAGTTCAGCAAAGGCATCGCCGCGGGCCATAAAATTCGGGTACTGATCCAGGCTGGCACAAGCCGGTGACAGCAGCACCATATCTCCGGCGGTGGCCTCTGCTGCAGCAATCGCCATCGCCTGATCCAGCGTTTCCACCACAACCGGGTTCGCTGTCAGTGACACAAGCCGGTGACCATCACGACCAAAGCAGTACAACTGTACATTCAGCGTTTCCAGAACAGCTTTCAGCGGCGCAAAATCAGCGCCTTTACTGTCGCCGCCAACCAGCAGATGCAAACGCCCCGGGAGCGACAATCCATTCAGCGCCGCCAGGGTACTGGCGAGATTGGTCGCTTTGGAATCGTTTACCCAATCCACACCATGCGCCTGCACGACACGCTGGCACCGATGCGGCAGACCAGTATAGCGACGCAGCACCCGACAGGATGCTTCGCGATCAATGCCAGCGGCATCAGCCAGCGCCAGAGCCGCCAGACTATTGGCAACATTATGGCGGCCCACGAGCGCAAGTGCTTTACTTGGCAGGATCGGCGCACCATTCACGGCAAGATATTCTTCCTGCTGATATTGGATCAGCCCGTAATCCTGCTCATCAAAACCAAAACTGCTCTGCTTACCAGCAAACTCTACTGGCAGCGTCGCGGTATCGTCACGATTGCTGATCGCCAACTGAGCGTGACGGTAAATTCGCTGTTTTGCCAATCCGTAATCCGTCAAACTGTCGTACCTGTCCATATGATCTTCAGACAGATTCAGATAGGCCGCAGCAACCAGATCCAGTGAGGCAGTCGTTTCAAGCTGGAAGCTGGACAGTTCCAGAACATACAGCTCATTTTGCTGCCCCAGCATATTGAGTGCCGCCAGACCGATATTGCCCCCGACACCAACCTTGATGCCAGCTTCCCTTGCCATTTCACCCACCAGACTGGTGACCGTGCTTTTACCGTTAGAACCGGTAATGGCAACGACAGGTTTATCTGCCGCCCAGGCAAAGAGTTCGATATCCCCAACGATCGGGATCCCGGCAGCCGCCGCAGTTTTCAACGACGGCGTCGACAAAGCTACTCCCGGATTGGCGACAATCAGATCGGCATCCAGCAACCAGTCCATTTGCCATTCACCCGCACTCAGCGCAACATCTGCCGGCAACTGTTCGTGGCCCGGCGGATTCACACGGGTATCAATCACCCGGATCTGCGGTGCCTCAGGCTGTCTTTTCAGGTGGTTCACCACAGACAGTCCGGTGACACCCAATCCCACGACAACGACCTTTTTTGCCAGCGCCAAGCGATCCATGTTAACGCACCTTCAGCGTTGCCAGCGCAAACAGCACCAGCATCAGTGTGATGATCCAAAAACGCACGATCACACGTGGCTCCGGCCAGCCTTTCAGTTCATAGTGATGATGAATTGGCGCCATTCGGAAGATACGCTGACCGCGCAGTTTGTAAGAACCGACCTGCAGGATCACCGACACCGTTTCCATAACAAACACACCGCCCATGATCACCAACAGCAGCTCCTGACGGACCAGCACCGCAATGGTTCCCAGCGCACCGCCCAGTGCCAGTGAGCCTACATCACCCATAAAGACCTGAGCGGGATACGTGTTGAACCACAGGAAACCCAGCCCGGCACCGACAATTGCGGCACAGACGACCACGAGTTCACTGGCGTTGCTGATATACGGAATATTCAGATAACTGGCAAAATTCACGTTCCCGGTTGCCCAGGCAATGAACGCCATGCCTGCTGCAACCATGACAGTTGGCATAATCGCCAGGCCGTCCAGACCATCGGTCAGGTTCACCGCATTACTGGTTCCCACAATCACAAAATAGGTCAGAGCAATATAAAGCAAACCCAGTTGCGGCATCACTTCTTTGAAGAACGGCACGACCAATTGCGTCGCAGCCGTGTCTTTCCCGTGTGCATACAGGGCAAAAGCCACCACCAGCGCAATCACCGACTGCCAGAAATACTTCCAGCGGGCGATCAGACCATCGGTATTTTTACGGACCACTTTACGGTAGTCATCGATGAAACCTACAACGCCATAGCCCAGCATCACCGTCAGGACGGCCCAGACATAAGGGTTGCTCAGATCAGACCATAACAGCACGGTAAAAGTGATCGCAGCCAGGATCATAATCCCACCCATGGTCGGTGTCCCGCGCTTGCTGAAATGCGACTCCGGGCCGTCATGGCGGACCACCTGACCAATTTGCATCATCTGCAGACGGGCAATCAGACGTGGCCCCATCCACAGAGAAAGGATCAACGCAGTCAACACACTGATAATGGCGCGAAACGTCAGGTATTCAAATAAACGGAAAAAAGGAAAAGTCGACTCAAGTAAGTCTGCTAACCAAAAAATCATTCTTATAAGTCCTGCAATGCGGCAATCACATCTTCCATCTGAGCGCTACGCGCCCCTTTTGCCAGCACTGTTATCTCTTGTTGTTGTTGAGGATCCTTCAAGGATTCCTGATGAATTTGCTGCTGTACCAGTGCTGTCAGTGCATCCAGCAGGGCTGGCTTATCACTGAAATGCTGCCCCTGATTCAGCGCACTGACAATGGCACTGTCCTTGCCGAATGTCATCACGCGGTCCAGCTCTTTCTGCCGGGCGTAATCCGCAATCTCGCGATGCATTCGCTCACTTTCCAGTCCCATCTCTGCCATGTCACCAAAGACCAGCCAGCGTTGTCCCTCAAAATCAGCCAGCAGATCAATGGCAGCTTTCACAGATGCCACACTGGCATTATAAGTATCGTCAATCAGACGCAGTCCGGGTCTGGGTTTCAGGATCAGCGCACGGCCTTTCACCGCCGTCATTTGTTCCAGCCCCGCCACGATCTGCGCCAGTGTCGCTCCCATCGCCAGTGCCAGTGCCGCAGCAGCCAACGTATTGGCCACATTGTGACGTCCCGCCACCGGCAACGTCAGGGTGACATCACCCACGGGGGTGCGCATTGTAAAACAAGGGCAGCCCTGAGGGTTAATGCTAATCCCGCTGGCTGAGAACCCTGCGACAGAATTCTGAACAGATTTCTGAACAGATTTCTGAGCCGTTTCAGGCGTTGCATCCGGCCCGCCAAAGCTTACAACCTGCTTATCAGCCAGAACCGGCTGCCAGATTGCGAGCGCATTGGAATCCAGATTGATCACCGCTGTGCCCCCCGGCACCAGCCCTTCAAAGATCTCCCCTTTGGCTCTCGCCACCCCATCCATCGAACCAAAGCCTTCCAGATGGGATGCTGCCAGATTGTTCACCAGCGCCGCCTCAGGCTGAACCAGTGCCGTGGTATAGGCAATCTCTTTCTCGTGGTTCGCGCCCAGCTCAATGACGGCGAAATCGTGTTCCGGCGTCAGTCGCAGCAGCGTCAGCGGCACGCCAATGTCATTGTTGAAGTTGCCGGCGGTTGCCAGCACGTTGCCGCACTGACCCAAAATCGCCGCCACCATTTCCTTCACCGTGGTTTTACCGCAACTTCCTGTGAGTGCCACGGTCTTGAGGCCATGCTCACGAGTCATTTTCGCTTTCAGCCAGGCACCCAACTGTCCCAGTGCCTGTCGGGTGTCAGCGACCAGTAATTGTGGCAAAGCGACATCCAACGGCCTGCTGACCAGCAGTGCGGCAGCGCCCTGCGCCTGTGCCTGTGCTGCAAAATCATGGGCATCAAAACGCTCACCTTTGAGCGCAATAAACAATGTACCCGGCTCAATCGTCCGGGTATCGGTAGAAACCTTGTCGATACTGACGTCCTGACCCATCAGACGGGCGTCCAGCGCCCTCGCCAGTTCGTTCAGCGTCACCTGAATCATGCTTGTGTCTCCAGCAAGGCCTGAACGGTTTCCCGATCGGAGTAATGAATCGTTTTCCCCGCCAGGACCTGATAATCCTCGTGCCCTTTCCCGGCCACCAGGACAATGTCATCGGCACCGGCCTGAATAAATGCCTGTTTACAGGCTTCGGCTCTGTCGTGAATGACCTGTACCCGCTCCGGGTGCGTCAGGCCAGCCAGCATATCGTTGACGATCTGCTGCGGTGATTCACTGCGCGGATTGTCGTCGGTAAGAATCACATGGTCGGCCAGTTGCTCGGCCACCGACGCCATCATCGGTCGCTTACCACGATCCCGCTCGCCACCACAGCCCACCAGACACCACAATTGCCCCTCACAATGGTGACGCAGAGCAGCCAGTGCTTTCTCAAGCGCATCCGGTGTGTGAGCATAATCAACCACCATCATAGGTTTGTCAGCGGTCTGAAAAACTTCCATCCGCCCCGTCACTGCCTGCAAACGGGGCGCAGCCGCCAGCAACGCATCCAGCGGATATCCGAGCGATAATAACGTCGCCAGTGCAAGCAGCAGGTTCGATACATTAAAGGCACCGACCAGAGGCGCAGTCAATTCACCCGCCCCCCAGCTGGAGTCAAACGATGCCGTCACCCCTTGAGTGGTATAACTGACGGCTGTCAGCCACAATTTCGGCCCGGGGTGTGCTGCCAGAAGCTGTGATTCGGTGGCAACTGCCACAGCATCCGGTAAGGTGGTTAACCAGACCCGGCCAACAGCATCATCCGCATTGATCACAGCGACACCCGCATGATGCTGGGTAAACAGGCTCTGTTTCGCATCAGCGTACGCGGCCATATCCCCATGATAATCAAGGTGATCCCGGCTCAGGTTGGTAAAAATACTGGCAGCAAAATGCAGCGCTTTCACCCGCCCCTGCACCAAACCATGCGAGGAAACTTCCATCGCAGCAAAGTCTGCACCCTGTTGTGTTAACTCCGCTAACGTCCGCTGAACATCAATGGCGTTGCCAGTCGTATTCATTGACGGTGTCAGTTTCCCCAGTAAACCGTTGCCTGTCGTGCCCATCACACCAGAAGTGCGACCCAGCAGTGCCGCCCACTGTGCCAGTATCTGGCTGACCGTGGTTTTACCATTCGTGCCGGTCACCGACACCAGCTGAAGTTTCTGATCCGGCTGACCATAAACTACAGCCGCCATATCGGACAACTTCTCTGGCAGCCCCTGAATCGTGATTACCGGGATATCATCCAGATATTCCACCAATCCATCTGGCTGGTTCGCTTCTGCCTGTGCCAATACCGCAGACGCACCTGCAGCGATAGCCGCAGCAATATACTGGCGACCATCCGTCGCATGACCCTTAATGGCCACAAAAATACAGCCTGGCGACACCGCACGACTGTCCATCGTCAGCGCATCCACAGCCAACGCCGCGACCGATGGTGTCAGGATGGCTGGATCAAACCAGGGAGCCAGCAGCTCCCCCAGAGAAAGTGAAACATCAGGTTCCGGCATCAGATTTGCCTCTGTTGTGTACGATATTTAATTGATCACCCTTTCCGGCATCAGGTTTGACATTCAGAATCTGCAGGGCACTGCCCATCACTTCTGAAAATATCGGTGCAGCAACCTGACCCCCATAATACGCATCGCCTTGCGGCTCATTCACCACGACCACCATCGCAATTCGCGGCTCACTGATCGGAGCCAGCCCAGCGGTCATCGCAACATATTCATCACTATAGCCTCCGGCCGCCGCTTTCTTCGCGGTTCCCGTTTTGGCGCCAACCCGGTATCCCGGCACCGCAGCGCGTTTGGCACTGCCGTCCGCTTGAGTCACCCCTTCCAGCATATTCAGCACCTTCCGGGTATTGACCGCAGAAACCACCTGACGACCAGGCACTACAGCCTCAGTTTTCAGGATAGAAAGCGGCCGGTTCACGCCCATTGCGCCCAGTGTCGCGTAAGCACGTACTAACTGAATCGGCGTGACCGAAATACCGTAACCAAATGCCAGTGTCGCGCGCTCAAAATCCGACCAACGGCGACGATCCGGGAAGAGTCCCTGAGCTTCACCAATCAGATTAATCCCCGAGGCTTCACCCAGTCCCATTCCGCTGTACATCCCAAGCACGGCATCCACCGGCATGGCCAGTGACAGCTTACTCACCCCGATGTTACTGGACTTTTTCAGGATTTTTGCCAGATCGGCCTTGCCGACACGGGACACGTCCCGAACCCGGCTGCCACCCACCTGCATAATACCGTTCCCGGTATCAATGATGGTTTGCTCATCGGCCACACCGTTTTCCAGTGCTGTCAAAACGACAAAAGGTTTGATGGTTGATCCCGGCTCCATGGCATCGGTAATCGCCCGGTTACGCATCCGGAAGCTTTGCAGCTGGTCGCGATTGTTCGGGTTGTAAGACGGGGCATTGACCATCGCCAGCACTTCGCCGGTCCGGACATCCACCATGACAATCGATGCCGACGTTGCGTTGTAATCCACGACGGCCTGCTTCACAGCCCGGTAGGCAACCGCCTGCAAACGCTGATCGATACTCAGCGTCAGCGGTTTCCCGGGCTCGCGCTGTTTGAGAGAAATGTTTTCAACCACCCGGCCATAGCGGTCTTTTCGGACAGTCCGACGTCCCGGCTCACCGGTCAGCCAGCCATCATAGGTACGCTCCACCCCTTCCAGGCCGCGTCCGTCAATGCCAGTGACCCCAATCAAGTGCGCACTGACCTCACCTGCCGGGTAAAAACGGCGGGACTCATCTTTCAGCCCGATGCCAGGCAACTTCAGTTTGCTGACGTAGGTCGCCATTGCCGGACTGACCTGACGTTGCAGGTAGATAAAACGGCGCGTTTTGTTCTCTTCCAGCCGGGACAGCATCTCTTTGCGATCCAGCCCGAGGACATCGGCCAGCGCATGCCAGCGAGCCGGCTCAGTAATACCGCCATGCTTATAGATATCAACAGGATCGGCCCAGACGGCCTGTACAGGGACACTGACGGCCAGTTGCTCATCGTTGCGATCAGAGATAATGCCACGGGCAGAAGGCATGGCTTTGACGCGCAGCGAACGCAAATCGCCTTCCTGGATCAGTTTGCCCGGTTCAAGAACCTGGATATAGGCAGCCCGGCCAATCAAAGCGAGCAGGGCCAGTCCAATCACCCCGCAAATCAAACCAAAGCGCCACGGAATAAAAGCGGACGAAGGCGATGCGGGGGGTGGGGTTTGCGGTTCAGGCGCAGAAGTGTCTTTTTTCATCACTGCACAACAACTTCGTTATTTGCATTCGGGCGCTTCATCTCAAGCGCTTTCTCCGCCTGAGTTTCAATGCGGCTGTGTTCTGCCAGCGAATTTTCTTCCAGCAGCTGGTTGCGCCACTCTATGTCAAGATCATCCCGCTCAATCAGCAAGTGCTCCTGCTGTGCCACCAGCTGGCGGGACTGGTGGGTGATATACACCACCCCGAGTGCCGATATCAGCACCAACACCATCAGAATCAACGGCACACGGCCGACGGTCGCCAGATCACGACCGATCTGACGAATCAGACTCTCTGCAGGTGTTGGCTGAATACTCATAGGCGCTCAGCCAGCCGTAATACCGAGCTGCGCGCTCGCGGGTTATGCTGAGTTTCCGCAGCCGTTGGCTTGATTGCCTTCCCGACCGCTTTCAAATCAGCACTGCCGAGTGCTTTAATCTGATCTTCGGTGAGCGGCAAACCTGGTGGAATTTCCGGCCCTTTACTCTGCTTACGGATAAAGCGCTTCACCATGCGATCTTCCAGTGAATGGAAGCTGATCACCGACAGGCGGCCACCCGGGGCCAGTACCTCAAGGGCACCATGCAGGGCGGTATCAATTTCTTCCAGTTCGCTGTTGATATAGATACGGATCGCCTGAAAGCTACGCGTGGCTGGGTGCTTGTGTTTGTCCTTAAAGGGCGAAACATCCGCAATCAGTTTGGCAAGCTGAGTCGTTCTTTCTAACGGCAGGTTATCCGGATTTGAGCGGTATTCCACGATGCCACGAGCAATGCGCTTGGCAAAGCGTTCTTCCCCAAACTCTTTCAGTACCCAAGCAATGTCGTCGGCATCAGCCGTCGCCAGCCATTCCGCCGCAGACACACCGGATGTTGGGTCCATCCGCATATCCAGCGGGCCGTCACGCATAAAGCTGAAGCCACGCTCGGCATCATCGAGCTGAGGAGAAGAAACCCCCAAATCCAGCAACACCCCGTCAATTTTTCCGGTCAGACCCAGTTCAGCCATATAACCGGCCATCCCGGAGAAGGGGCCATGGATAATGGTAAAACGCGGGTCGTCAATCTTGCCAGCTTCCGCAATCGCCTGCGGATCGCGGTCAATGGCATACAAACGGCCATGTTCACCCAGTTGAGACAGGATCAGGCGACTGTGGCCACCACGACCAAAAGTGCCATCGATATAGATACCGTCTGGTTTGATGGCCAGGCCATCAACAGACTCATGGAGCAGCACAGAAACATGTGCAAATTGTTCGGACATAATTGTTGATTCAGCTGAATAAAAAGCGTACTGAAGACACCGGCCGGATGCCTTCACCAGAAATCACTGGGCGTTGGTTGTCTGCTGCGCTGTCTGTTCTGCTCAGAACAGTCAGAGGCCACCAACCGGGCGCTGTTTCATGCGCATGCGCCAGTCAGTACACACAACTTTATTTATACCTGCCCATTTGATGCAGGCAACAGGAAAAATGAAATTCTTGCCACAGAATCCGCATTTTTCCCGCAAAAAACCAACACGAAGTGTACGAAGGCGACAAAAATGTTGTCAAGACAGCGACGACGCTTCTGACAAACATTTGATGCAGCAGCCTTGTTTTGTCCCGGAGCCGACAGTTCTTCACGACTCCCCAGACAATGTCAGGGGAGAAATGTTTGTTGCCCCCCAGAAACGATAAAAGGTGATGCCCGCACGAATGCAAACATCACCTTTCCAAAATGAAGTGAGTCAACCGATAAGCCGGGTTCTGTTCCGCTTACGCGGCGGTAACCATTCCTCTAGGCCTGAAATCGCTCGCAGGCTCAAGCAACCTACCCGTCCCCAGCGCGGACCACGCCATTAGGGACCTATTTGGTCTTGCTCCGGGTGGAGTTTACCATGCCACGAACTGTTGCCAGTCGCGCGGTGCGCTCTTACCGCACCCTTTCACCCTTACCTGTTCTCGCAAGCGAGTCATCGGCGGTTTGCTCTCTGCTGCACTGGTCGTAGGCTTACGCCCCCCAGACGTTATCTGGCACCCTGTCCTGTGGAGCCCGGACTTTCCTCCCCCTCGTCAGTCTCCCAAAGGACATCAACGAAGCAGCGGTTACCTGGTCAACTCAGACCGCGGATTGTATAAAACTCCCCGTCCGGATACCAGAGAAAGATCACCTTTAGACGCAAACTGATGAGAAAGTAAACAGTACTCTGTGATTCCGGCTCAGTCCAGGTGTTCCAGTCCCCATTTATACAGTGCGTTCTTTTTCACACCGTGAATGTCTGCGGCCATGGCCGCTGCTTTCTTCAGCGGCAATTCCGCCACCAGGATCTTCAGCGTCCGCAGCGCTTCCGCCGGCAGTTCTTCTTTATCTGCACGATGGCCGGCAACCAGCAACACCATTTCGCCCCGGATCCGATTACTGTCTTCGTTCAGCCAGGGGATCAGCTCGCCCAGCGGCGCACCATGAATGGTCTCGAATGTTTTGGTCAGTTCCCGGGCCAGAACCACCTGCCGTTCCGGGCCCAGAACAGCCAGCATATCTGCCAGAGAATCCAGAATGCGGTGTGGCGACTCATAAAAAATCAGGGTACGAGGGTCTTCCATCAAAGCACGAAATGTATCCTGTCGTCCTTTGCTCTTCGCAGGCAGAAAGCCTTCAAAGCTGAAGCGATCCGATGGCAGCCCCGAGGCACTTAACGCCGTTACCACCGCACAGGCACCTGGCAAAGGCACAACTTTAACACCCGCCTGACGACAACGTGTCACCAGATGATATCCTGGATCACTGATGAGAGGCGTACCGGCATCAGAGACCAGCGCAATGCTGCTGCCCTGACGTAATTTGTCAATCAGTACATCCGCTTTCTGCTGTTCATTGTGATCATGCAAAGCGAACGTTCGGGTAGAAATGGCAAAATGGGACAACAGGCGAGCGGTATGGCGTGTGTCCTCGGCAGCAATTAAGTCCACGTTGGCAAGAACTTCCAGCGCGCGATGGGTGATATCCGCTAAATTGCCGATCGGGGTCGGAACGATGTACAAAGTTGCGACATCCACCGAACACGAATTGGTCTCACTCATTTGTCTATGATCTCATCTGCAATTAATATAGAGAGTAATTTGTCACAGTTGAATGAATTCAATGCTTAATTTTACCCATAAGCGCAAAAGTGTATCACGTATTCTGGCCCCTGTGGCCCTTGCCGTGATCCTGGCAGGCTGTTCAGCACCGGGCACACAGTCGACATCCTATACTGCGGATATCACTGCCCCAGCCACTGATTCGGCGACCAACTACCTGTTGAAAGCGGAAACCTCTGAAGGTGCCATCCGTATCGACTGGCACATTCTGGCCCTGAAAGCCCTGATTAAAGAAGGCCGTTGGTCGCAGGCCGATCAGCAAGCCAGTAAGCTGGCTGGCATGAACATGTCTCCGGTGCAAATGGCAGAATGGCAGCTGGCTCGTGCAACATTACGTTACCAGCAAGGGCAACCCAAAGCCGCACTGGAAACCCTGAATTTCCTGCCGTGGTGGCCGTTGTCCGAAAATCAGTACCGCCGCTACCACCTCCTGCGGGCCGAGTTACTGAACCAGACCGAGCAATATTTCGAAGCTGCCCGTGAGCGTACCTCCCTGGCTCAGTACCTCAACAGCAGTGAAAAAGAGGTGAACTGGCAGAACCTGTGGCAAGATTTATCGCAATACAATACCCATCAGCTCCAAAGTGCGAAGATCGCTGCCAATGAAACTGTCCTGCAGGGTTGGGTCGAGCTGAGCCTGCTGAAGAACGCTTATGCGCAGCGCCCGGTCCGGTTGAAATCTGAAGTAGAGAACTGGCTGTCGACCCATCCGGATCACCCGGCCAACACTTCCCTGCCTGCCGAACTTCAGGCCATCATGAGCCTGGAAGTCATTGAACTCGAAAAGGTCGCCTTGCTGCTGCCACTCTCTGGCAAATTTGAAAGCCAGGGCAAAGCCGTTCGCGACGGTTTCCTCAATGCCATGCTTGAAGATGGCGAGCGTGACCCAAGCACGGAACTGTCCATTTACGATACTGAATCTGAACCCATGTTCAGCATCGTCAACAAGCTTCAGCAAGATGGTATTCAGCTCGTGATTGGCCCGCTCCGGAAAGAATTCATCACAGAATTTCAGTCCACTGAAGGTGGCAACATCACACAGCTGGCCCTGAATGAACCACAGAATTTAGATCTCAGTCAGCCGAACACCTGCTATTTTTCACTTTCGCCAGAACAGGAAGCTGAGCAGGCTGCACAGCACCTCTATGCCGCGGGTCACCACAATCCAATGGTCATGGCACCAGCCAACGGCTTTGGCCGCCGGGTCAGCCAGGCTTTTGTAGAGAAATGGCAAACGCTGACGGGCAAACAGGCTGAACTGCAAACCTTTGGCTCCAGCCGTGACATTCAAAATCAGATTGCAGCCGTCTTCGGTCTGACTGACAGCCGCGCCCGCAACCAGCAAATGGAGCAGGTACTGGGCATTTCGCTGAAAACTCAGGCCCGTAGCCGCAGAGATACGGATGCGGTTTATCTCATCGCCAACCGTAATGAAGTCACGTTGCTGAAGCCCTTCATTGAGGTCGCCATTAACCCGGATGTTACACCACCGAAACTCTATGCCAGCTCGCGCGCAAATCCGGATAGCAAAGCCGGCATGAACGAGCTGTCTGGGATTGAATTCAGTGATATCCCGCTGCTTGCCGCCCCGGATCAGCCGTTTATGCAAAAATTTGAACAGCTGTGGCCAGGGCAGAAAAACGGGATGATCCGTCTGCATGCTTTTGGCATGGACGCATACCGAATGATCACTGAACTGCCTCAGATGAAAGTCGTCGACAGTTACAGTACCCAGGGCCGAACCGGCCAGCTCAGTATCGACGATCATTGTGTCGTGCAACGCCAGCTGGACTGGGCCATGTTTACCGCCAATGGTATTGAACCTGTTCAATAGGCGCCGGCAAGGGTACCATTATGAATCTCTGGCGGAGCAGTACCTGCAACGCCAGGGATTGACCAGTGTCGCCCGCAATATCCATTGCCGGGGCGGCGAACTGGATCTCATCATGAAAGACGGCGGCTGCTGGGTATTCATTGAAGTCAAATTCCGTGCCCACAATCGCTATGGTTCAGCGGCTGAAGCCATCGACTGGCGCAAGCAACAACGAGTGAAACGTGCCGCGCTGTACTGGCTGCATTCACAAGGTCTCTCAGCCGAACACTGCCAGCTACGGTTTGATGTTGTCGCCATTCAAGGCGATGACCGCCATATTACGTGGCTGACCAATACCTTAGTCGAAGAGTGACATATGCTAGAGAGCATCAAAGAAAGCTTTACCGAAAGTATTCAAACTCAGATCGCAGCAGCAGAAGCCCTGCCGGATGCCATCTCACGTTCCGCGCAGCTCATGGTTCAGAGTCTGCTGAACGGCAATAAAATTCTATGCTGCGGAAACGGCGGCTCAGCGGCTAACGCCCAGCATTTTGCTTCCTGTCTGATTAACCGTTTTGAAACCGAGCGTCCCAGCCTGCCAGCCCTGTCGCTGACTGCAGACACCACCACGCTGACCGCAGTGGCCAACGACTATCATCAGGACGAAATGTTTTCGAAACAGATTCGCGCGCTGGGTCAAGCGGGCGATATCCTCTTGGTATTCTCTACCAGCGGCAATAGTAAAAACATCATCAAAGCGATGGAAGCGGCGCTGACCCGGGACATGAACATCATTGCCATGACCGGCAAAGATGGCGGAGAAATGGCGGGCCTGCTCGGTGTGCAGGATGTGGAAATTCGAATCCCTTCACAGCGCACGGCACGGATCCAGGAAGGTCATTTACTGACCGTCCACTGCCTGTGCGATCTGATCGATCAGATTCTGTTTCCTCAGCACGAAGGGTAAGCCATGAAGTGCATTTCCCGAATCGCTTTATTGCTCCTGTTCCTGCTTCAGGGCTGTGGCACATTGCTGCAAACAGACCCACGCAGCGGCCAGCAGCACTGGCAGGATCAACACGTCGCAATGCAAATTGGCGGTATCGTCAATAAACCACCCTATCAGAACAAAACCCGAGTCAATGCCATTTCGACCGAAGGGAAAGTTTTACTGGTTGGTCAGGCCGTCGATCAAACAACAGCCGAACAATTGGTCGCAGATGTCAAACAACTGGGTTCTGTGAAAGCCGTCTATAACCAGTTACAAATTGGCCCACTGCCAACACTGGCCGATGTTGGTCGGGACAGTTGGCTGACGACCAAAGTCAAAGCTCAGTTGATCGCCAGTAAAAAGTTACGAAACAGCGCTGTGAAAGTCGCGACAGAAAACCAGCGCGTTTATCTGTTGGGCTTTGTCACCCGGGAACAAGGACAGATTGCAGCAGATATCGCCCGGAATATTGATGGTGTGAAACATGTAATCAAAGCCTTTGAGTACACGGACTAAGTGCATGAGGTCGCAATCAATGTTCAGGTGATTTCGATGTGAAGATTCCAATGGACAAAAAGTAAAAAAGGGACAAAAAATAAAAAAGCAGTGCTTCATCAAGAGGCACTGCTTTTTTCTTGGCGGGAAGAGTGAAAACTACTTCACAACTCTGAGGCTAGGGCGCCCACGAGGAGGTGGTGTGTCATCTTCCGACGCATCATGACCACTGTCATCACTGGTCACAGCCAAAAATGGTTCTTCCTCAGCAACCACTTCAGCAATGTCAGACTCACTTGAAGACAACTCGTATGCCGGTTCAGGCTCAAACATTGTGCCTGCACCATTCTCGCGTGCATACAACGCCATCACTGCGGCCAGAGGTACAGCCACAACTTGAGGACGCCCCCCAAAGCGGGCATTGAAACGAATCGCTTCATCACCCAACTCGAGATTACCCACTGCACGAGGTGCCAGGTTCAGAACAATCTGCCCATTACTGACAAACTCCTGCGGCACCTGAACCCCTGGCAGCGTCGCATCAACAACCAGATGCGGTGTCAAATCATTGTCCACCAACCAGTCATAGAAAGCCCGCACCAAATAAGGACGGCGCGGGGTCATCTCCGCCATTTCCATTACTGACCCGCCAGTCGCATTTCGCGCTCAGCTTCAGTCAGAGACGCCAAGAATGAATCACGTTCAAAAACACGACTCATATAGGCTTTCACTTCTTTAGAGCCCGGACCGATAAGATCAATACCCATTGACGGCAAACGCCACAACAGCGGCGCCAGGTAACAGTCAACCAGGCTGAACTCTTCACTCATGAAATATGGGAATTCAGCGAACACAGGAGACAGGGCCAGCAGCTCTTCACGCAGTTGTTTACGCGCTTTCTCGGCTTCATCAGCGGAGCCTTTTTCGATCTTCTCAGCCAGTGAATACCAGTTACGCTCAATGCGATACATCATCAGGCGGCTGTTACCACGAGCAACCGGATATACTGGCATCAGAGGTGGGTGAGGAAAACGCTCATCCAGATATTCCATGATAATACCGGCCTGATACAGCGCCAGTTCACGGTCCACCAGAGTTGGAACAGAATTGTATGGATTCAGGTCAAGCAGATCCTCAGGCAAGTTGTCTGGTTCAACCAGCTCAATCTCAACACTTACGCCTTTTTCTGCAAGTACAATACGCACCTGATGGCTATACATATCCGAAGCATCAGAATACAGCGTCATCACAGAGCGTTTATTGGCAGCTACAGCCATCAACCCCTCCAGTATACTCATATACACAAAAAGCAACGGGGGCACTTGCCCCCATTGCGAGTTTCTTAACGCACTAGATTACCCGATCAATGGACATCGCGCCAATATTCTTTCTTCAGCAGTAGCGTCAGAACGAAGAAGATCACGATAAAGCCCATCACCCACAGACCCAGACGCTGGCGTTCCAGCTTCATTGGTTCTGCAGAGTACTCCAGGAAGTTCACCAGATCGCGAACAACCGCATCATACTCTTCAGGGTTCAGCTCGCCATTACCATCAGACTCCAGGCCAACAAACTCCTGAACGTCCTGTCCGTCAATCGTACGGGTTTCAAAAACCTGACGCGGTGTACCCTGCAGTTCTTCCAGAACGTGCGGCATACCCACGCTTGGGAAAACCAGGTTATTCACGCCAAATGGACGGCTTGGGTCAGCATAGAAAGAGCGCAGATACGTGTACAGCCAATCCGTACCACGAACCCGGGCAACCAGCGTCAGATCCGGTGCAGGTGCACCGAATGAAGCTGCTGCATAGTCCTTGGAAATGGCGTTCGTCATCAGACTACCGATCTTTGCATCCTGATCGAAAATCAGGTTTTCTTTCATCAGTTCAGCCGGAATATCCAGATCCTCGGCAACACGCTGGTAACGCTGATACTGAGTGGCGTGACAACCAAAGCAATAGTTAACAAAGGTACGCGCACCACGTTGCAGTGAAGCCTTGTCCGACAAATCATTATTTGCCGCATCAAGGTGAACATTGTGGCCACCAGCCGCCATCGCCAGAGACGGCAACAGGGCAAGCAGCATAACCATCAGCTTTTTCATTTGTATGTGACCCTCTCTGGTAGCGGTTTGGTTGCTTCATTCTTGCTGTAGAAGAACAGCAGAACAAAGAACATGAAGTAACCGAAACTGAAGATCTGCGCCATCAGGGTATAGACAGGCGTCGCAGGCAGCGCACCCAGAATACCCAGTGCAATGAAGCAGATAGTGAACTGAACGATGTTAGCCAGATGCAGCTTGCTGCGGTAACGGTAAGAACGCACTTTACAGCGATCCAACCACGGCAGGACAAACAGCATTGCAATCGACAGGCCCATCGCGATTACACCCAGCAGCTTGTCTGGAACCGCACGCAAAATCGCATAGAAAGGCGTGAAGTACCATACTGGTGCAATGTGTTCAGGCGTCTTCAGCGGGTTCGCCGCTTCAAAGTTAGGTGGCTCAAGGAAATAGCCGCCCATTTCAGGGTTAAAGAAAATCACATAACTGAACAGGAAGGCGAAAATCGCCACGCCAACCATGTCCTTCACCGTCCCGTAAGGGTGGAAAGGCACAGAATCAATGATGTCGTATTTCTTGGTGTAGTACTCGTGGAACTTAAAGCTTGAAGCGTAATTGTCACCTTTGCTGCCTTTTGGCAGTTTGGTTTCAATACCGTCCGGGTTGTTCGAGCCCACTTCGTGCAGCGCCAGAATGTGCAGCACAATCAGTAACAACAGAACGATTGGCAGTGCAATGACGTGCAGCGCAAAGAAGCGGTTCAGTGTCGCACCTGAGATCACGTAGTCGCCCCGGATCCACAGGGTCAGATCGTCACCAATCACTGGGATTGCGCCGAACAGAGAAATGATAACCTGAGCACCCCAGTAAGACATCTGGCCCCATGGCAGCAGGTAACCCATGAAGGCTTCCGCCATCAGTGCCAGGAAGATCAGCATCCCGAACAACCACAGCAATTCACGTGGTTTCTTATATGAACCGTAGATCAGACCACGGAACATGTGCAGATAAACCACGATGAAGAATGCAGATGCACCCGTTGAGTGCATATAACGCAGCAACCAACCGTAATCCACATCACGCATGATGTATTCAACGGAGGCAAAGGCACCATCACCCGATGGTACATAGTTCATGGTCAGCCAGATACCCGTCAGGATCTGGTTCACCAGTACAAGCATGGCCAGTGAGCCAAACAGATACCAAAAGTTAAAGTTCTTCGGCATCGGGTATTCAGACATATGCTTTTTATAAGCATTCATCACTGGCAGACGTTTTTCAATCCAACCCAGAAAGGCTTCCATTATGCCGTCTCCTCATCTTGACCCACTAAAATCGTGTTGTCGTTCAGGAACATGTGCGGTGGAACCACCAGGTTCAGTGGTGCAGGCACGCCTTGGAACACACGACCAGCCAAGTCGAATTTAGAGCCGTGGCATGGGCAGAAGAAGCCGGCAGGAACACCACTCACCTGCTCACTAAATGTGTCTGGCAGATAAGTTGGCGAACAGCCAAGGTGGGTACAGATACCAACGGCAATAAAAATTTCAGGTTTGCGTGAACGGTATTCGTTCGTGGCATAAGCAGGCTGCTGAGGCTCAGCGGCCTGCGGGTCACGCAGTCGGTCGTCGTGAGTCGGCAATTCATCCAGAATAGCTTGGCTACGGCGTACTACCCACACCGGCTTGCCTCGCCACTCTACGCGGATCATCTGGCCTTCTTCGAGTTTACTGATATCAACTTCAACTGGTGCACCGGCGGCCTTGGCTTTGGCGCTCGGATTCCAGGATTTGATAAAGGGTACGGCGACAGCGACTGCACCTAAGCCTCCAACAACCGAGGTCGTCGCAGTCAGGAAGCGGCGTCGGCCGTTACTTACTGGCGCTTTGCTCATCCAACATTCTCCCATGTGCTCCCGCTCAGGATTATATTTTCCTTCTGCGTCCCTGGAGCTTACGGCTAACTTTCTACGGAAAGACTCAACAGCTTATTGATTAAGAATTTTCATGCTGCTATTTATCGCGGCAAATGATAAAGAAAACCCTACTTTAAGACAAGGTAAACACCGCAATTGTGAGAGATTTGTGTGCATAATTTACGTTTTCGTCAAGTGTAAAAAACGCAAAGATTCGTGCCAGTTTTTCAATAATTTTGACAATAAATACAAAAAGCCCAGCCAATGGCTGGGCTTTGCGGTACACAGTAACCAGAAAAAAATCTGGTGCGTTGAATTAACGCTTAGAGAACTGTGGACGACGACGTGCTTTACGCAGACCAACTTTCTTACGTTCAACGCGACGAGCGTCACGAGTCACGTAGCCAGCTGCACGCAGAGCAGGACGTAGAGTCTCATCGTATTCCATCAGAGCGCGAGTGATACCGTGACGGATCGCACCAGACTGACCTGTGATACCACCACCTTTCACAGTGATGTACAGATCCAGCTTCTCAGTCATTTCAACCAGCTCAAGTGGCTGACGAACAACCATGCGAGCAGTTTCACGACCGAAGTATACGTCGATGCTGCGCTTGTTAATTACGATGTTGCCAGTACCCGGTTTGATGAAAACGCGAGCAGCTGAGCTTTTGCGGCGGCCAGTGCCGTAGTATTGATTCTCTGCCATTGTCATGTTCCCCAATTAGATGTCTAGAACTTGTGGCTGCTGTGCAGCGTGGTTGTGCTCGCTACCTGCGTAAACTTTCAGTTTACGGAACATAGCACGGCCTAGAGGACCTTTAGGAAGCATGCCTTTCACAGCGATTTCAATGATAGCTTCTGGCTTTTTGTCCAGCAGCTTGTCAAAGCTGATAGTTTTCAGACCGCCGATGTAACCAGTGTGACGGTGGTACATCTTATCAGTACGTTTCGCGCCAGTTACTGCAACTTTCTCAGCGTTGATAACAACGATGTAGTCACCGGTGTCAACGTGAGGAGTATACTCAGGCTTGTGCTTACCGCGCAGACGAGATGCGATTTCTGCTGACAGACGACCCAGTGTTTTACCTTCAGCGTCTACAACATACCAGTCACGTTTTACAGTTTCTGGTTTAGCAACGAAAGTTTTCATGCTAATTCTTACCCAAATTTAAATAGTTTCACTTTCTAAGAACGCAAAGCGCTCTCTCTGTATATAGAGCCCAGTCATCACCCCTTCGAGTGGTTGGCACTCCCGGCATAACGCCGTCACAGGTACGGTGGGTCGCAGGATTATACGGAAGCATGGGGAAAAAATCACCTTTTTTTCAAAAAAAGTTCTGACTTTTCCCCTACTGACAAATGGCAGTCTTTGTTAAACAAGAGCTATGCCAGATGCGGCCGGGCCAGATACTCATGGCTCTGCATTTCAATCAATCGCGAACAGCAGCGCTTGAACTCAAAGCTCAGTCGGCCACTTTGGTACAATTGCGCCATACTGGCTTCCGCAGAGATGATCAGTTTGACATGCCGTTCGTAAAACTCATCCACCATGGCAATAAAGCGGCGGGCTGCATCATCGTCTTTTTCCGTCAGCACCGGTACATTGGACAACAAGACACTGTGATACATCTGAGCAATTTCCATGTAATCGCTCTGGCTGCGTGCGCCACGGCAAAGTGCCTCAAAAGTAAAATGAACCACACCATCGGCTTCATGACAGGTTGCAATCGGCCGGTCATGGATCGTGATCTCACCACCTTCACGGCGGGGCTCCACCGACAACTGCATAAAGTAGTGCTTCATATTCTCCGCCGCGCGGGCATCAAGCGGCCAGTGATAAATCTCCGCCTGCTCCAGTGTCCGGAGACGATAATCCACACCTGAATCGACGTTGACGACCTCACAGTGCTCTTTGATGAGGTCAATCGCAGGCAGAAAACGGGCTCGCTGCAAGCCATTGCGGTAAAGCTCATCCGGCGGGATATTCGACGTTGCCACCAACGTAATCCCGCGACGGAACAATGCCTGGAACAGGGTCCCCAGGATCATCGCATCGGTGATATCTGAGACAAAAAACTCATCGAAACAAATGATGTCCGTCTCTTGCTTAAAACGATCCGCGACCGTTTCCAGTGGATCAGTCTGATGCCCTAAAGACTGCATTTCCTTATGAACACGGTGCATAAATCGGTGAAAGTGCATCCGCATTTTGCGTTCCGTCGGCAAACAGTCAAAGAAAGTATCAACCAAATATGTTTTGCCGCGACCGACGCCACCCCAGAAATACAAACCTTTCACCGGTTTGACTGACACTTGCGTTTGGCGCCTGAACAAACGTCCGAGCAATGTCGGCTTCTCGGGTACCGGCTTGGGCGCCAGCATCCGATGATAGAGATCATCCAGGTGAGAAACCGCCATTGCCTGAGCCGCATCAGGCAAAAAGCCGGGGTTTTTCAGATCGTTTTGATAGCGTTGTTCCGGAGTCATCCTCATCCTGCTCAGTCACTGAGAGCCATCAGTTGTCAGCACAACCCATGCCTCTGAATATTTCCATCTTTAGTCGTAGATAGTACCACGACACTTCATGTGCATGTATAGTAACTAAATAACCCCCTAATAGGCCGATATGCTTATTAGATAAAAAACAGGTCAACCTGTTGTACTCACAGTCACAAGGAGTTTTTCATGGCTTGGATCTACGCGATTTTGATTTTTGTCGCAGGCGCGCTGGTCGGTGCTTTTGCCGCCCGTTTGGGGAATAAAAATCTGAAGCAGCAAAAAGAGCTACAAAAAGAACTGGATAAAACCAAGTATCAGCTGGAGCAGTATCGTCAGGAACTCATCGATCATTTTGCCCGCAGTTCAGATCTGCTCGACAACCTGGCAAAAGATTACAGCAAACTCTATGAGCACATGGCAAAAACCTCTGCCGAGCTGATGCCCAACCTGCCTGAACAGGATAATCCGTTCTCACAGCGCATCAGTACGCTCACTGCTGTCGCAGAAGCGCCTGAATCTGACAGCGAGGAAGAGTCCACCCAACCACCACGCGACTACGCCAATGGTGCCTCGGGCCTGTTGAAAACAGAAGAACGTCCGTTGGAAGAACCCGCAAAAGCGAGCTAATACGACCTTGTCCGCCTGACCGTGTCATCCCCTTTCTGAGGCGCCACGGTCAGGGTCTGAAATTCACAATTTGTTTCAAACTGAATCATGTTCGGAACTTTGCCCGATTTTGCCAGTCGTAATAAGCACTTGTTAAACCGGAGTTGAGTCACGATGAAAAAACCTTTCCTTGTATTGAGTGCGCTGGCGTTCAGTATTAGCGCAGTGATGTCCCCTGTCACAGCCTCTGCCGCTCTACCTCTGGCTGTCAATGAGCAGCAGCTACCCAGCCTGGCCCCAATGCTGGAGCAAGTCACCCCAGCCGTAGTAAGTATCGCCGTCGAAGGCAAGCATGTTTCTAAACAACAGATCCCGGAGCCCTTCCGCTACTTTTTCGGGCCAAACTTCCCGAGCGAACAACTGCAGGAACGTCCATTCCGAGGTTTGGGTTCGGGCGTCATTATTAATGCAAATAAAGGTTATGTCGTCACCAACCATCACGTGATTGACGGTGCGGATAAAATCATGGTTCAGCTCCATGATGGCCGGGAGCTGAAAGCGGAGCTCATTGGCAGCGACGAAATGTCAGATATTGCGCTGCTTCGTCTGGAAAACACCAAAAACCTGAAAGCCATCAAAATGGCAGACTCGGATAAACTGCGCGTCGGTGATTTTTCTGTCGCAATCGGTAACCCATTCGGATTGGGTCAGACGGTGACGTCAGGGATCATTTCCGCTCTGGGCCGCAGTGGCCTCAATATCGAAAACTTCGAGAATTTCATCCAGACGGATGCTGCCATCAACAGCGGTAATTCCGGTGGTGCACTGGTGAACCTGAACGGCGAACTGGTGGGTATCAATACCGCGATTCTTGGCCCGAACGGCGGGAACGTAGGGATTGGCTTTGCCATTCCTTCAAACATGGTGAAAAACCTGACCGGCCAGATCCTTGAATATGGTGAAGTCAAACGTGGCGTCCTGGGTGTTCAGGGGGGAGAACTCACCTCTGAGCTGGCCGAAGCCTTTGGCTACGAAACAAACCACGGTGCCTTCGTCAATCAGGTCATGCCAGGCTCCGCAGCTGAAAAAGCGGGCCTGAAAGCAGGAGATATTATTGTTTCTGTCAATGATAAAGCGATCCGTACTTTTGGGGAACTGCGCGCCAAAATTGCGACCTTAGGTGCTGGCAAGAAAGTTAAACTTGGCGTGTTGCGTGACGGAGATGAAATGGACTTTAGCGTCACCCTGCAAGAAGCCGAAATGGCCAATCTGAAAGCAGACCATCTGCATCAGAGCCTGCAAGGTGCTGAATTCAGTAACACCACGGCTGCGGACAAGGTCAAAGGGGTCAAAGTCACCCGCATTGATCCGCAGTCAATGGCTGCACGCTACGGCCTCAAAGAAGGCGACATTATTATCGGACTGAACCGACAGCCGATCCGAAATCTGGGAGAACTGCGGAAGGCGCTGGATAAACAGCCGTCAGTCCTGGCTCTGGAGATCAAACGCGACGTGCACGAGCTCTACCTCATCATCCGATAAATCGTTTGATAAATTGTTCGATAAATCATTCACCCTCTCATCAGTCCGGGCCATTGCCCGGACTTTTCACATTTTTACATTTCTCGCAACTCCGCACCGCTTCGACTTGTTGAAAACTGGATGTAAATGCTATTCTCAAGCGGTTTTTTAACTTTCTGCAATCAACGCAAAACGTAGGTCAATCGGGAGAGCATCAATGCTGGCATTTTTAGGTCGATCCGCCTTACTGGGCGTTCTGACGGCTGGACTACTGCTACTTGCTTTCCCGGGCCTGCGCAGCCAAATGTTTTCCCCGACAGCCGCATTAAACGGCCAGCCCTCTATTCCTCAGCAAATCTCTTTCAGCTATGCCGTCCGCCGGGCCTCGCCAGCGGTAGTGAATATTTACAATCGTCGCTATAACGCTGAGGATCGCCTTCAACTCAGCACCCAAGGGCTTGGCTCTGGCGTCATCATGAGTGAAAAAGGCTATATCGTCACGAACTACCATGTCGTTGCTGAAGCCGATCAAGTGATTGTCGCACTTCAGGACAGCCGTATTTTTACGGCTCAGCTGATTGGTAAAGACAAGCGAACAGACATCGCCGTGCTGAAGATTCAGTCGGAAAACCTACCCGTCATCCCCCTCAACCCAGATTATGCCCCCTCGGTTGGCGACGTGGTACTGGCCATCGGGAACCCGTACAATCTGGGTCAAACCACAACCTACGGGATTATCTCAGCCACCGGACGCTCCGGGATGAGCTTCTACGGCCGACAGGACTTCCTGCAAACGGATGCTGCAATCAATGACGGTAACTCTGGTGGCGCGCTGGTGAATACACGTGGGGAGCTGGTCGGGATCAACACCGCCTCTTTCCAGCAGGCAACAGATATCGAAACCTATGGCATCTCCTTTGCCATTCCGTTCAAGCTCACCCAAAAAATCATGAACAAACTGATTGCCGATGGCCGGGTGATCCGCGGTTATCTCGGCATTGATGGCCGGGAAATCAATCCGGTGATGGCACGACTTTATGATGCCGACCAGGTCAGCGGCATTATCGTCATGGGGATGGATCCCAACGGGCCGGCTTACAAAGCAGGATTTAAGGTTCAGGACATTCTGGTAGAGATCGGCGATAAGCCGGTCACAGACATGCGAAATGTACTGGATATTGTCACTGAGCTTCGCCCCGGAACTTATGTCGAAATGACTGTTCTGCGGAACGGGCAACCGAAAAAGCTCAACGTTCTGATTGGTGACGAACCGGACCGATAACAAGAAAAGAAGAAAAGAAGAAAAGAAGAAAAGAAGAAAAGAAGAAAAGAAGAAAACTACAGTATCACAAAAAACAATCAAGCCATGAAATACCCCAGGCACAGCAGGCCGTGCCTGGAAAATCAGTGAGAAAGACTTATTCGCTGAAGCGCTCGATCTGCATGCCCAAAGCACGCAATTTCTCTTCAATGCGCTCGTAACCACGGTCGATATGATAAATACGATCAACGATGGTTTCGCCTTTCGCAATATTACCGGCAATCACCAGACTGGCAGAAGCCCGCAGATCCGTCGCCATCACCTGCGCACCACTCAAGCCTTCCGTCTCACCACAGATCACGGTATTGCCTTCGATCTCCGCATGCGCTCCCATCCGAATCAATTCCGGGATATGCATAAAGCGATTCTCAAAAATCGTTTCCGTGATAATCCCAGTGCCTTTGGCAACCAGATTCAGCAGTGAGAACTGAGCCTGCATGTCCGTCGGGAAACCCGGGTGTGGCGCAGTTCGAATATTCACGGCTTTCAGCTCGCGATCTGTCATATCCAGACTGATCCAGTCTTCACCGGTTTCAATCAGTGCACCCGCCTCTTCCAGTTTCGCTAATGCTGCTTCCAGCAGAGACGGACGGGTATTGCGGCAAACAACTTTCCCGCCAGAGATGGCCGCGGCAACCAGAAACGTTCCGGTTTCAATACGATCCGGCACCACTTCATGGTAACCACCACCCAAACGATCAACGCCTTCGATCACCACAGTGTCGGTTCCGGCACCAGTGATTTTTGCACCCAGCGTATTGAGGAAATTTGCCGTATCCACGATTTCCGGCTCACGAGCCGCATTTTCGATCACGGTTTTACCCGTCGCCAGCGTCGCCGCCGACATAATCGTGACAGTCGCGCCCACACTGACTTTATCCATCACGATATGCGCGCCTTTCAGGCGACCAGCAACTTCTGCTTTCACATAGCCTTCTTCCAGGGTGATTGTAGCCCCCAGTTGCTCCAGACCATGAATGTGCAGATCCACCGGCCGTGCACCAATAGCACAACCACCCGGCAAAGACACCTGACCCCGACCAAAGCGAGCGACCAGTGGACCCAGTGCCCAGATAGATGCACGCATGGTTTTCACCAGATCATAAGGCGCACAGTGTTCGGTAATATTGCTGGCATCGACATAAACAGAGCCATTGCGCTCTACTTTGGCACCCAGACGGCTTAGCAGCTCCATCGTGGTGTCGATGTCTTTCAGCTTCGGTACGTTGCCGACTTCAACCGGCTCCTCCGCTAGAAGCGAAGCAAATAAAATAGGCAGGGCTGCATTCTTAGCACCTGAGATCGCGACTTCGCCGCGTAAAGGGCCATTGCCCTGGATTCGAAACTTCTGCATTGGTTTTCTCTTACAAAGACATCAGCTTCTTGTCGCGCGCCCACTCTTCAGGAGTGTAGGCTTTAATGGACAAGGCATGGATGGCATTACTGGCGATGTGCGACATCAGTGGCGCATAAACCGCCTGCTGTTTTTTCACGCGGCTCATCCCTTCAAACATCGCGCCAACGGCAATCACCTGATAGTGACTCCCCTCACCACTGACAATGACTTCGTCCAGCGCCAATGCATTCTCTAGAATTTGTTTAATTTCAGATGTTTCCACAAGCTATCCTCAACTACACTTCCATACAGGCAGCCAGCACCGTGTCGACATGACTAAGGCGGAGCAGCGTGAACAATTGTTCCGGCACTCTTTGCAACACTAGATGACGTCCCGCCTGACTGAGTTCCCTTTGCAGATGCAGTAACATCACCATACCTGAAGAGTCTACCCGAGCCAGGTCAGACAGATCGATCGTGACCTTAGCATCTTGTGGCATCCATTCACGTCTTTGCTGCCAAAAGGCTGGCACTGTGTCACGTTCCAACGCCCCTGACAAGCGATAATGGCCATTTTCCAGCACTTGCCAATGGATGGCGCCATGATTCATGGTCATTTTCCCTCTGGCTTGATTGGCTTAGCCGAAATCGCACGAAGATCCCGGGTCACCTTGTCGATTCCTTCCGTCCGCAGCCGGCCACTCCACTCACTTTGTTGCGTTGTGATCATGCTGACGCCTTCAGCAACCATGTCATATCCCTGCCACTCATTGCTTTGCTTATTTTTACGCAATTTGAAATTCAGACGGATGGGCGGGCGCTGAGGATCCAGAATATCCACGCGAATCGACACAATCGAACTATTCGCCGGTACTTTCCTGGCCGGCTCAATGCGAATCTCCTGATTCGTATACTGCGTCAGCACCTGAGCGTAAGAAGCGACCAGGTAATCAGAAAATGCATTCACAAACTCATTACGCTGTTCTTTACTGGTCTGCTTCAACTGCGGGCCAAGCACTTTGTAAGCGGCATAACGGGTGTTGATGTAAGGCAGCAACTCCTGACGAACCACAGTCCGCAGGTGTTCAGGATTACGCTGAATTTGTGGCTGCTCTGCTTTTAAACGGGCAAATGTCTGCTGTGATACAGCCTCCATCATTTTATAAGGATCACTTTTATCAACCGGTGCCGCATGAGCAAACAGCGGTAGACTGGCAACGAACGCAAGCCAGAAGATTTTGAATACTTTCATGGTTTATTCCTTAGTTATCGCCGTCGTTCCCAATACTGTACAGTACCTGACCAATCATCTCCTCCAGCACCAGTGCGGATTTGGTATCTTCAATGATGTCGCCATCTTCCAGCATCACAATGCCTTCATCGACAAAGCCTGGCGTCAGCCCCAGATACTGCTCTCCCAGCAGCCCTGATGTAAGAATGGCAGCCGAACTGGTTTCTGGGAAGTAACCGAACTTTTGATCAATCGCCAGTGTCACGACAGGAACATAAGTCGTCGTATCCAGCGTAATATCACTCACGGTACCAATGGTGACACCGCCCACTTTCACAGGGGAACGCACTTTCAGACCGCCAATATTGTCAAAACGCGCTTTCAGATTATAAGTCTCTGAGCCACCCAGATTTCTGACATCCGCGACCTGAAAGATCAACACCAGCAAGGCAACAATCCCTGCCAGGACAAAAGTGCCGACCCATAATTCTAATTGTCTGTTCTGTTGCATGATTAATTCCCAAACATAAGTGCTGTCAGCACAAAATCCAATCCTAATACCGCCAGTGAAGAATTCACGACGGTCCGGGTCGTTGCCCGGCTGATCCCTTCAGATGTCGGCACGGCATCAAACCCGTTAAACACCGCAATCCAGGTCACGGTGATCGCAAAACAAAGTGATTTGATCAGGCTGTTCCCAATGTCATAGCCCAATTCAACCGAAGACTGCATCACAGACCAGAAGCTGCCATGATCGATACCTTTCCAGTTAACGCCGACCAACTGGCCACCCCAGATACCAATGGCAATAAAGAGCATTGCCAGCAGCGGCATCGAAATCACCCCAGCCCAGAAACGCGGCGCAACAACACGACGCAACGGATCGACAGCCATCATTTCCATGCTGGAGATCTGCTCTGTCGCTTTCATCAAACCGATTTCAGCGGTCAGTGCCGAACCGGCACGGCCGGCAAACAACAGCGCGGTCACGACAGGTCCCAGCTCACGCAGCAAAGACAAAGCCACCATCTGCCCCAAGCTGGTTTCAGCACCAAAATCCACCAGCACAATAAATCCCTGAAGGCTGAGCACCATGCCGATAAACAAACCGGAAACCATAATGATCGCCACAGACAACACACCCACGCTGTAAAGCTGTTTCATCAGCAGCGGGAACATTTTGGCCGGCTGTGGTTTACTCACCAGCGCACCAAACAGCAACAGGCTCGCCCGCCCCAAGGTCCGACAGCGGGACAGTGAGCGATGCCCGAGCCGTGCAACAAAATCCGTTAACATATTATGAAAATACCTTTATTCACGATATCGCATTCACCCGACGGTTAAGAGGCTGACTGAATGAACAAATCCTGCTCCAGCGACTGAGCCGGAAACTTGAAAGGAACGGGGCCGTCCGCATCGCCATCCAAAAACTGCCGAACCCTTGGATCAGGGTTTGCATTCAGCTCATCCGGTGTACCGCTGCCAATAATTTTTCCACCTGACAGCAGATACACATGATCCGCAATGCTCATCACCTCCGGCACATCATGCGACACAATCACAGAAGTGATGCCCAAGGCATGATTCAAACTGTGAATCAGCTTCACCAAGACTCCCATCGTAATCGGGTCCTGTCCGACAAAAGGTTCGTCATACATGATGAGATCTGGATCCAGGGCGATCGCTCTGGCCAGTGCGGCCCGCCGCGCCATCCCACCGGACAACTCATTCGGCATCAGGTTGGCTGCACCACGCAATCCAACGGCTTCTAATTTAAGTAAGACCAGTGTTCGCAGCAGATCTTCCGGTAAATCGGTGTGTTCCCGCAGCGGAAACGCCACATTGTCAAAGACTGTCATATCGGTAAATAAAGCGCCCGATTGAAACAGCATGCTCATCCGCTTACGCGCCTGATAAAGCTCGCGGCGCGATAAAGCCGGGATATTCTGATCGTCAAACCAGACTTCGCCCTGATCCGGCATCAATTGCCCACCGATCAGACGAAGCAATGTTGTTTTACCAATCCCTGACGGTCCCATAATGGCGGTAATCTTCCCCTTCGGGACAGTCATCGACACATCATCAAAGATTTTGCGTTCACCCCGGGAAAACGTCAGGTGATGAATTCGAATTAGCGCTTCGGTTGCGGTCATAACCTTCCTAATCACCTGCTGATTGAATCCATCCGGGATCCGGCTCATGGCAGGCATAAATGAATATTATTAAATAGTTATCAAAGCCGGGTTGATCATAGGTAGAATCCCCGAGCAACTCAAGGCAAGTGCTGTCAGAACGTTGTGATTTTTCAGACCACCGACAGATTGACTGTATTGTTCATTCAACAGTACATTTTATGAACCGTGTTTTTTATATCATAAATGACCTGTATAGAACCAATACCCGACGGATTTCATTTTTTACTTCTATAAATTTCGGCTAAAGTCGACCATTCCCCCACGAAGATCACAGCCAGCGCGGCAAATACTCATGGCTTTTCCTTCCATTTTCGTCAGTGAAACGTCAAAATTGCTCTCTTAAAAATCGCTCACATAAAAATGAAATAAGGGATAAGAATGCTTGAAGCCATCGTGTTGCTCTGTATCGGACTCGCATTGCTGGTATGGAGTGCAGATCGACTTGTATTTGGATCAGCAGCCTTGGCAAAAAATCTGGGGGTCGCCCCACTGATTATCGGGATGACCATTCTGGCCATGGGCTCCTCTGCCCCGGAAATGATGGTCTCTGCCACTGCCGCACTGGCAGGAAAAACCGACACTGCCGTCGGGAACGTTCTGGGTTCGAATATCGCCAATATTGCGTTCATTCTGGGCCTGACTGCTATTTTAAAGCCGCTATCAATCAGTTCAGGCATTATCCGCCGTGAACTCCCGTTGATGATGGTGGTCACACTGATTGCCGGTGCATTGCTTTGGGACAGCTACCTGGGCTTCTTCGAAGGCCTCCTGCTGGTTGTTCTCTTCGTTATTTTTATCCTGGCCATGCTGAAAATCAGCAGGAACAACAGCAAAAACAACAATCATCAGGCACAGGATATCCTGCTGGAAGAACAGGAATCTGAAATCCCGGACGGGGTCAGCAATATGGCTGCGATTGTCTGGGTGATCATCGGCCTGGTTCTGCTGCCTTACGCTGCCGGCATGCTGGTTGACTCAGCAGTCACCATCGCCAAACATTTCGGCATGAGCGATCTGGTGATCGGACTGACCATCATTGCAGTCGGCACCAGCCTGCCTGAGCTTGCGGCATCCATCGCCAGTATTTACAAAGGCGAGGATGACATGGCTGTGGGGAACATTATCGGCTCCAATGTGTTCAACATCTTAGCCGTGATGGGAATTCCGGGCCTCCTGAACCCTTCCGTACTCAGTCCGCTGGCGATGGGCCGCGACTTCTATATTATGCTGGGCGTTTCAGTCCTGCTGGTTCTGATGGCGCTGGGCAAGCGTCGCCGGATCAATCGTTTTGAGGGCCTGGTGCTAATTTTATGCTTTATCGCTTACCAGGGTTATCTGCTTTATAATCTGTCAGCCTAACAGAGAGCGACACTATGCCTGATTCCTTTGACTACGGCCGGATTGGCCGACGCGTAATTGAAATCGAATCGACAGCCCTCAAGGGGCTGTCCCAGTATATCAACGGCAGCTTCAGCGAGGCCTGCCGACTGATCCGCCGTTGTCAGGGCAAAGTGATCGTCATGGGCATGGGCAAATCCGGCCATATCGGCAATAAAATTGCCGCCACACTGGCCAGCACCGGAACCCCATCCTTTTTCGTTCACCCGGGAGAAGCCAGTCATGGTGATCTGGGAATGCTGGATAAACGCGACATCGTGCTGGCCATCTCAAACTCTGGGGAAGCAGGTGAGATTCTGACCCTGCTCCCGGTAATGAAACGTCAGGGCATTCAACTGATTGCAATGACAGGCAAACCGGAATCTACCTTGGCCCGGCTGGCTCAGGTGCATTTACAGATTACGGTCTCTCAGGAAGCCTGCCCGCTGAATCTGGCCCCAACCTCCAGTACCACAGCAACTCTGGCGATGGGAGACGCACTGGCCATCGCGCTGATGGAAGCCCGTGGCTTTACCGCCGATGATTTTGCCCTCTCCCACCCGGGCGGTGCACTCGGACGCAAACTCCTGCTGCGAATCAGCGATGTCATGCATAGCGGGGAGCGTCTGCCCGTTGTTCATCTGGACGCCAGCATCAAAGATGCCCTGCTGGAAGTCTCCCGTCAGGGACTTGGCATGACCGCCATCGTCGATGACAACCGGCAGCTACGCGGTATTTTTACCGATGGTGACCTGCGCCGGCTGCTCGATAAACGTATCGATATCCATCAGACCCCGATTGGTGACGTCATGTCTCCGAATCCGAGCACGATTTCCTCTCAGGTTCTGGCTGCCGAAGGTTTGAAACTGATGGAAGAAAGAAAAATCAACGGCCTGCTTGTTGTTGATGATCAACAACTGGTGGGCGCTCTGAACATGCATGACCTGCTCAGAGCTGGAGTAATGTAATGACAAACGCCATGCAAACAACCCTGTACGGACCCGTTCCACACACGACTTTCAATACCGCCAAAAACATTCGTCTGCTGATTTGTGATGTAGACGGCGTGTTTTCTGATGGTCGAATCTACATGGGCAATCAGGGTGAGGAACTGAAAACCTTCCATACCCGTGACGGCTATGGCATCAAATCGCTGATGGCAGCCGGTGTTGAAGTCGCCATTATGACTGGCCGACGTTCACAGATTGTCGAAGACCGGATGTCAGCGCTGGGAATCCGCCATATCTATCAGGGGCAGGATAACAAACTGGCGGCCTACAGAGATCTCACGGAAAAACTGGGCATCGCCCCAGAACACACCGCCTATATTGGCGATGATCTGATTGACTGGCCAGTCATGGCCGAAGTCGGTCTTTCCGTTTGTGTTGCCGATGGCCATCCGCTGCTGGCACAACGCGCCAAGCTCACAACCCGAATCAAAGGGGGCTACGGTGCCGTGCGTGAAGTCTGTGATCTGATTTTAGAAGCACGTGGTGAGCTGGATCAGCATAAAGGACTGAGCATATGACGCTGAACCGGCTGATTTATGCGCTGCTGATTGTGCTGTGCGCATGGACCGGTTATTACCTGCTCCAGAAACACTGGCAGCAGGAAGTCCAGATCGCACCGGATACCGAGAAACCGATCTTCACGGGTAAAGGGGTCAAAAATACCTCTTATACAGAAACAGGCATTCGCAGCTATCGAATCGAATCGGAAACCCTGGAATATTTCAATCTCAGCGGCAACACAGATTTCCGGCAACCGGTGATTTGGGTTTACAAAAATGGCGATGAAACCGAATGGCGTATCAGTGCAAACCACGCCACACTAAATAAAGAACACATCCTGCAGATGTCTGGTAATGTAAGAATCTTCAACCTGTTACCCGACTCCGCCATTGAAGCGATAACAACAGATACACTGCGGCTGGATTTAATCAGCAAAGATTTCGATACGCCCGATCCGGTCACAATTACCGGCAGCGCCTTTCAGAATGAAGGGATTGGTATGAAAGGTAATATGGAGCGCAGTGTGGCGACCCTGATGAACAATGTAAAAGGTAGATATGAAGCTTTGCAAAATTAGCGCCCTGCTTTGCCTGGCAGTCAGCACATCCGGCTGGGCATTAAGCAACGATACCGAACAGCCCATTTACATCCATTCGGATAGTCAGGAGCTAGACATTCAGAAAAACGTGGTGACCTTCACCGGCAATGTTTCGCTGCGTCAGGGCAGTATTGATATCCGCGCGGATAAGATTGTCGTCACCCGCCAGAATCAGAACGGTGATCAGCAAACCATTGATGCCTATGGCTCACCTGCCACCTTTTACCAGAAGATGGATAATGGCAAGCCCATCAATGGCTCAGCGATGCAAATGCGCTACGAGACAGCCACCGAGTTCCTGAAAATGACCGATAAAGCCGTACTGGTTCAGGAAGGGAGTGAAATCAAGGGCAAGACCATCAGCTATAAGATTGATGAGCAGAAACTGGTCGCCACCAGTGGCGTTCAACAGCGTGTGATCACGATTTTGCAGCCGAACCAGCTCAAGCAAAAACCATAAATAAAGAGAACGAATGTCAAAGTTAACCGCAACCCATCTGGCAAAAAGTTACAACGGGCGCAAAGTCGTCTCCGATGTCAGCCTGGAAGTGGAGTCCGGCAAAATCGTCGGCCTGCTCGGCCCGAACGGGGCCGGCAAAACCACATCGTTTTATATGATTGTGGGCCTGGTCGCCCGCGATGCCGGCTCAATCACCATTGACGATCACGATATCAGCCTGCAGCCGATGCATAACCGCGCCCGGATGGGAATCGGTTATCTGCCGCAGGAAGCGTCGATCTTCCGCCGTCTGACCGTCCATGACAATCTGATGGCCGTGTTGCAGACCCGTTCTGAGCTTTCGAAAGCCGAACGTCAGGATAAACTGGAAGAACTGCTGGATGAATTCAACATTCAGCACATCCGCAACAGTCAGGGCATGGCACTGTCGGGTGGTGAGCGTCGTCGGGTGGAAATCGCCCGTGCACTGGCAGCAAACCCGAAATTCATTCTGCTGGATGAACCCTTCGCCGGGGTCGATCCTATCTCAGTGATCGACATCAAAAAGATCATTGAACACCTGCGCGATCGTGGCCTCGGAGTCCTGATCACCGACCATAATGTCAGAGAGACGCTGGACGTCTGTGAGCATGCTTATATTGTGAGCCAAGGGCAGCTCATCGCCCACGGGACGCCTGCTGAAGTCCTGAATGACGAGCATGTGAAACGCGTCTATCTGGGAGACCAGTTCCGTCTATAGTTATAGATAAAAGGGCACAACAGAGGTAAGCTGACCCACAAGCGATTCAAACAATAATCACAAGGTGTCTGTACACACATGAAAACTTCGCTCCAGCTTAAGCTAGGTCAACAATTGGCAATGACGCCACAACTGCAACAAGCCATTCGCTTGTTGCAACTGTCTACACTGGATCTGCAACAGGAAATCCAGGAAGCCTTAGATGCCAACCCTTTGCTTGAACTCGACGAAAACCAAGACAATGACACCTCATCCTCAGACAATGATGACATCCGTGCGGAAAGTGCAAACGGCAAGGATGATTCAGGCGATCAATATGACGAAATCGGCAGTGACACCTTCGACACTTCTGAAGTCATTGAACAGCGGGAAATGCCTTCCGATTTACCCGTAGATACCACGTGGGATGATGTCTACAGCGCCGGCACTGGCAGTACAGGCATTGCGCCGGATGATGACATGCCCGTCTATCAGGGTGAAACCACAGAAACCCTGCAAGATTATCTGATGTGGCAGCTGGAGCTGACCCCGTTCAGCGATACCGATCGCGCCATTGCCTTTGCCATCATTGATGCCATCGACGACAAAGGCTACCTCACCTGTAGTTGTGAAGACATTCTGGAAAGCATGGGCGATGAAAACGTCGAGCTTGATGAAGTCGAAGCTGTGCTGAAACGTGTCCAGCAGTTTGACCCGCTGGGTGTCGCCTCGCGCAGTCTGCAAGAATGCCTGCTTCTCCAGCTGGCGACCTATCCGGAAGACACGCCGTGGTTGCCGGAAGCCAAAACCATTCTGACCCAGCATCTTGATTTACTGGCGAACCGCGATTATCGCCAACTGATGCGCGACACCAAGCTCAAAGAAGACGACCTGAAAAATGTGATGGCCCTGATCCATACGCTGGACCCCCGTCCGGGGAACCGGGTTGTCGCTTCTGAAACCGAATATGTCGTCCCGGATGTATCCGTCTTTAAAGATAAAGGCAAATGGGTTGTCACGATCAACCCTGACAGCGTGCCTCGCCTGCGAGTGAATGAACAATACGCAGCGATGAGCAAACACACCCGTAACAGCGCAGACAGCCAGTTTATCCGTAGTCACCTGCAGGATGCCAAGTGGCTGATCAAAAGCCTGGAAAGCAGAAATGAAACCCTGCTCAAAGTTGCCCGCTGCATTGTGGAGCACCAGCAGGACTTTTTCGAATACGGCGAAGAAGCCATGAAACCGATGGTCCTCAACGACATCGCACTGGCCGTCGATATGCACGAATCCACCATTTCCCGGGTCACAACGCAAAAATACATGCATACCCCCCGGGGTATCTTTGAATTGAAATTCTTCTTTTCCAGCCATGTCAGTACGGATAACGGTGGTGAATGTTCTTCCACGGCGATCCGAGCACTGGTGAAGAAATTGGTTGCGGCCGAAAATCAGGCCAAACCTTTGAGTGATAGCAAAATAGCGACATTACTGGCGGATCAAGGCATCATGGTGGCTCGGCGCACAATCGCCAAATACCGTGAGTCGCTTGGTATCCCGCCTTCAAGCCAAAGAAAGCGCCTGCTCTGAGGAGAGAGGCTGCATAAAGGAGGAAGATGTCTATGCAAATTAATCTCACTGGTCACCACATTGAAATCACCCCTTCGCTGCGTGAATATGTGACAACCAAATTCGATAAGCTGGAGCGCTTTTTCGATAAGATTAACAACGTGCATGTGGTTCTGAATGTGGAGAAATTGCAGCAGATCGCGGAAGCGACACTTCACATAAATGCCGGTGAAATCCATGCAAGAGCAGATTCTGAAAATATGTATGCTGCAATTGACCAATTAACTGATAAACTGGTCCGTCAACTAAACAAACACAAAGACAAACTCAATAGTCATTAACATGCAACTGAGTCGAGTATTAAGCCTGGACTGCACCAAGAGTGCAGTCCACTGCTCTAGTAAAAAACGCGCGCTGGAAATTATCAGCGAAATCGCCGGCCAACATTTAAACCAAAACCCTCAGCCGCTATTTGAGTGCATGCTGAACCGGGAAAAAATGGGCAGCACCGGGATTGGTAACGGTATCGCGATTCCCCATGGTCGGATCAACGACAGCGAGCAAGCCATTGCCGTTCTGATCCAATGCCAGCAACCCATTCAGTTTGATGCGATTGACAATCAACCGGTCGATCTGCTGTTTGCCCTGCTGGTTCCGGATGCACAGTGCAAAGAGCACCTGAAAACGCTGTCCAGTATGGCCGAAAAACTCAGTGATAAAGTGATTCTGAAGCAGCTACGGGCAGCCAAAAGCGACGAAGAGCTTTACCAGATCATGACTACAGAGCCCTCTTAACCGGCACAAGGAAAGCCTGTCATGAAATTAATGATCGTGAGTGGCCGTTCAGGTTCAGGAAAGTCAGTCGCCCTGCGGGTACTGGAAGACCTCGGATACTATTGTGTCGATAACCTGCCGGTTCATCTGCTTTCTGATCTGATCAAAACACTGGACCCGCACACCCAGAATGTCGCAGTCAGCGTCGATGTCCGCAATATGCCGGCAGATCACGACATAACAAGCACGTTGCTGGAAGATGTCAGAAAACTGGCGGACGTGAATCTGTTATTTCTTGATGCCGACGACAAAACACTGGTGAAACGCTATAGCGAGACCCGACGTCTGCACCCGCTTTCCCGTCAGAACATGAGCCTGGAAGAAGCGATTCAGGCCGAAAGTACCTGGCTTGCCAATCTCAAAGAGCAGGCTGATCTGGTGCTCGATACCACGCAGCTATCCATTCACGATCTGAGTGAAACCGTCCGCTCCCGGGTACTGGGACGCGAATCCCGCGAACTGGTGATGGTATTTGAGTCCTTCGGCTTCAAACATGGCCTGCCGACCGATGCCGATTTCGTCTTTGATGTCCGTTTTCTTCCCAACCCGCACTGGGTCCCGGAGCTGAAACCACAGACGGGCCTCGACAGTGACGTTCAGGACTATCTGGCCAGCCACCATGAAGTCGCCCAGCTGATTTATCAGATCCGCAACTTCCTGGAGAACTGGCTGCCCATGCTGGAAAAAAACAACCGCAGCTATGTAACGGTTGCCATTGGCTGCACCGGTGGTCAGCACCGATCGGTCTACGTCGCCCAGCAGCTGACAGAGTATTTCCGACATCAGGGCCAACAGGTTCAGATCCGCCACCGAACCCTGGAACAACAAACAAAGCAGAAGTATTAACCATGAGTACCGTCAGCCGCGAACTTTTCATCAAAAATCGTCTCGGCCTGCACGCCAGAGCGGCGATCAAACTGGTCGAACTGGCCCAAAGTTTTGAGTCGACCGTCACCGTCTCCAATGCAGAGAAATCTGCGACAGCCGACAGTGTAATGGGGCTGCTGATGCTGGAATCCGCCCAGGGTCAGAAGATCACCGTCAGCGCCGAAGGCAGTGATGCAAGTGCCGCACTTGAGGCCGTGACATCGCTGATTGAAAACGGCTTTGATGAGGATAACTAAACACTGTTGCTGTTCATCATGAACGAACAATTTGCCGCCAATTGTATCGAAATAACCCTCAATGGCGGCAATATTATCCTTTCTAGCGATACTCTATCGTTTTTCAACCGCTTCCAGGTTCATCATTCTATCAAGTGAAATCTCAGTAAGATTTCAGATCCAATGAGACAAAGGACACATTATTGCGTTAATATTCAGCTTATTGCGCCATTTTCCGTCCGCTTCATTGGAGCGCCGGACATATTCACAAGCAAGGTAGTTCTCATGGCGGACGTTTTCGAACAAGATCAAACCCACCAGACGCTGCAACAAGTCAACCAGGCCCTGGAACGAGGGATGTTTGTTCACGTCAGGCGAATGCTGCAGGACATGGAGCCAGAAGACATTGCTCATCTGCTCGAAGCCTGTCCGCCCAAAGAACGCCAGATCCTCTGGCAGCTGACTGATCCGGAAGAACAGGGTGAGATCCTCGACGAACTGTCTGAAGATGTTAAAGACGGTATCGTTGCCCGAATGGCCCCCGATAAACTGGCAGCCGTCGCTGAAGGCATGGAAAGCGATGACGTTGCTTACGTCCTGCGCAGCCTGCCGGACCGACGCTTTCAGGAAGTCCTGGCGCAGATGGATGCCGCCGATCGGCACCGGATCGAACAGGCACTGGCATATCCGGAGGAAAGTGCCGGCGGTATCATGAGTACCGACTTCGTCACCATTCGCGGTGATGTGACCGCAGATGTCGTGCTGCGTTATCTGCGGATGAAAGGCGAACTGCCGGAAGCGACCGATGCCCTGTACGTGGTCGATGAGAAGAATGTGCTGATTGGTCACCTGTCCCTGGCCACCCTGATCACCACCCAACCCGATGTCCAAATCATCGACGTCATGGACGATCCGGATGAAGCCATCAATGTCGAGATGGATGACAGTGAAGTCGCCAACCTGTTCGAACGCCGGAACTGGCTGTCTGCCCCTGTCGTCGATGCCAATAATCAGCTCGTCGGCCGGATCACCATTGATGACGTCGTGGATATCATCCGTGAAGATGCCGAACACTCCATGATGAGTATGGCAGGTATGGATGACGATGAAGATACCTTCGCCCCCGTCATGAAATCAGCCCGTCGGCGCAGTATCTGGCTGGGCGTGAATGTGCTGGCGGCGCTGGCGGCGGCCTCGGTTTCCAATATGTTCGAAGACACCCTGGATAAAATGGCTGCCATTGCCGTGCTGATGACCATTGTACCTTCCATGGGCGGTGTGGCCGGGAACCAGACCGTCGCGCTGGTCATCCGTGGTCTTGCCGTAGGTCACATCGGTGATTCCAACACCCGCTGGCTGCTGAGTAAAGAAGCCCGGGTCGGCCTGATCAACGGCATTCTCTGGGCCTGTATCATTGGCGGCGTGGTCGTGCTCTGGAAAGGGAATCTGGTACTGGGCGGCATTATTGCCGGGGCCATGATGACCAACTTACTCATTGCCGGAATTGCCGGGGTTGGTGTGCCGGTTATTCTGAAAAAATTCAATATCGACCCCGCACTCGCAGGGGGGATGGCCCTGACCACGATTACCGATATTGTCGGTCTATCGGTCTTTCTCGGGCTCGCAACCATCTTTATCATCTGAGACACATCCCGTAAATGTCAAAAAGGTCTGGCAAAGCCAGACCTTTTTTCATGGGATCGAACCGCGATTATTCGCCCGCGATCTTCATCGATTCGAGCAAGACCGATCCGGTCTGGATCTGACTACGGGTTTCGGTATCCGTGCCGATCGCCACAATGTTTTCCATCATGTCTTTCAGGTTACCGGCGATCGTTACTTCACTGACCGGGAACTGGATTTCCCCGTTTTCAACCCAGAAGCCTGCTGCCCCACGAGAGTAATCACCGGTCACGATATTCACGCCCTGCCCCATCAGCTCAGTCACCAGAAAACCGGTATCCATTTTGCGCAGCATGGTCTGAAAATCTTCGCCGGTACTGGAGACCATCCAATTATGGATCCCGCCAGCATGCCCTGTTGGCTGACGCCCCAGCTTACGGGCTGCATAGCTGGTCATCAGGTAGGTTTTCAATACACCATCCTGAATAATTTCCCGGTCATGAGTCGCCAAGCCTTCACTGTCGAACGGCGTACTGGCCAGTCCGCGCAGCAAATGCGGACGCTCGCTGATATTTAACCAGGATGGGAAGATCTGTTCATCCAGCATGTCCAGCAGGAAAGTAGACTTGCGATACAGATTCGCACCACTGATCCCCATCACCAGATGACCAAACAATCCGGTCGCAATATCTGATGCAAACATCACCGGTGCCTGACGAGTGGTCAGTTTCTGTGGATCAATCCGACTGACGGTACGCTCGGCGGCATGGCGACCAACTCGCTCCGGTGTCCACAAATCCGAGGTACGACGCGCCAGCGTGTAGCTGTAATCACGTTCCATATCCCCGTTCTTGCCTTCTGCAATCACGCTACAACTGATGCTGTGACGGCTGCTCGCATAACTGGCCAGCATGCCATGACTATTCCCGTAAACCCGAACGCCATAGTGACTGTCGTAGCTGGCACCGTCACTCTGTTTGATCCGGCTGTCCGCATCCAAGGCGGCCTGTTCGGCTGCAATTGCGATAGATGCCGCATGATCCGGCTCAGGTTCATCCGGATGGAAGAGATCCAAATCCGGGATATCCCGGGCCATCATTTCTGCAGGCCCCGGACCAGCATAAGGATCTTCCGAGGTATGACGGGCGATTTCCAGCGCCGCAGCCACGGTCTGCGCAATGGCCGCTTCACTGAGATCAGACGTCGAGGCACTGCCTTTTCGCTGACCCCGGTACACGGTAATCCCCATGGCACCATCACTGTTGAACTCGACGTTTTCAACCTCACACAGGTGCGTCGAGACACTGATCCCTGTCGACTTATTAATCGCCACCTCAGCGGCATCTGCCTGTTGACCGGCCAGTTCCAGGGCACGAGCGACTGCCTGTTCCAGCTCACTGCGTTGCTGAGCGACTTGTTGTTTCACATCCATAGCCATCATTTAATCTGTACTGTTTTCCTAAGGATAACACTCAAGGGAATTAAAATGCGCCCAAATTCAACCTGAAACTGATAAAATAGAGACATTGAAGTCAGTCATGAGCCTGTTATGAGCCGTAAAAATAAAAGAGCCCCTTGGGAAGAGGAAGAGGAAATCATCTGGGTCAGTAAATCCGAGATGAAACGTGACATGGAAGCCCTGCAAAAAATGGGCGAAGAGCTGGTCAAGCTCAAACCCAATGCCCTGGCGAAAGTGCCAGTGAGTGAGGAGCTGCTGCGTGCGATTAAAGATGCGCACCGATTCAAGCAGGAAGCTTACCGTCGCCAGTTGCAGTTCATTGGCAAACTCATGCGAAATGAAGACATCGAGCCGATTCAGACTGCGCTGGATAAACTGAACAACAAACACGCTCAGGTCACGGCACAATTACACAAACTGGAAACCCTGCGTGATCGCTTAATTGATGACGGCGACAGTGTAATCAATGAAGTAATGGATGCGCACCCAGAAGCCGACCGTCAGCAACTGCGTCAACTCGTTCGCATGGCAAACAAAGAAAAAGCGCAGAATAAACCAGCCAAAGCCTATCGCGAGATCTTCCAGATCCTGAAAGGTCTGTACATCACTGACTGATGTATCCGATGTGCTTGCCTGAATAAGCTTCGCGACAAATAAAAATGCCAGCATCTCGCTGGCATTTTTTATCGGACTTCAGTCGCTAGACGACACAAAATTACTGTGTGCCACCCACGGTCATCGATTCCAGCTTCAGTGTCGGCTGGCCGACTCCCACCGGAACACTCTGACCGGCTTTACCGCAAACACCAACCCCACGGTCGATTGCCAGATCATTCCCGACCATCGACACTTTCTGCATGGCTTCAATACCGCTGCCGATCAGTGTCGCGCCTTTAATCGGACGAGTAATTTTACCGTTTTCAATTAAATACGCTTCAGAGGCCGAAAAGACAAACTTGCCCGAAGTAATATCGACCTGGCCACCGCCAAAGTTCGGCGCATAAATACCTTTCGAGACACTGGCAATAATTTCCTCTGGCGTGTGCTCACCGGGCAGCATATAGGTATTGGTCATCCGTGGCATCGGCAGGTGCGCATAAGACTCACGACGGCCATTACCCGTCGGGTCGACGCCCATCAGGCGCGCATTCAGTTTATCCTGCATGTAACCTTTGAGCTTGCCACCTTCAACCAATACATTGTATTGGCCCGGAATGCCCTCATCATCGATGTTCAGCGAACCGCGGCGATCGGCCAGTGTGCCGTCATCCACAATCGTGCACAAACTGGATGTCACCTGCTGTCCCATCTGACCAGAGAACATGGAAGAACCTTTCCGGTTGAAATCACCTTCCAGACCATGACCCACAGCTTCATGCAGTAATACGCCCGGCCAGCCAGACCCCAGAACCACAGGCATGGTTCCTGCCGGAGCCGGATCCGCATCAATGTTAATCAATGCCTGACGCAAGGCTTCATCGGCATACTCTAAGGCCACAGATTTACCATCCGTTTCCGTTTTGAAGTATTGATAGCCAAAACGACCGCCACCACCGGCGCTACCGCTTTCCCGTTTGCCATTTTTTTCGATCAGGACACTGACTGAAAAACGAACCAACGGGCGGATATCCGCGGCATAAGTGCCATCAATCGCAGCGACCAGCACCTGTTCATAGACACCATTGATGCTGACAGACACTTCCTTGACCAGCGGTTCTTTCGCACGAATGTAAGCGTCCACTTCTTTCAGAAGGGCGATTTTATCTTGCCGTTCCATACTTTCCAGTGGATTAACCGGCGCATAAACTGCATGCACTTCAGAGGCTGACAAGGCTTTCACTTTGCCATCTCCGCCACTGCGGGCAATCCCGCGAGCCGCTTTCGCACTTTGCGTCAGCGCCAGTTTGCTGATTTGATCCGAATAGGCAAATCCGGTTTTTTCACCGGACACCGCACGAACCCCGACACCCCGGTCGATGTTGAATGAGCCATCCTTAATAATGCTGTCTTCCAGGACCAGTGACTCATGCCAGCTGGACTGAAAATAGATGTCGGCATAATCCACATGACGGGTAGTCATCAGGGCCAGGATCTGACTGAGATCTTTACACTCAAGTCCGGACTGGGCCAGCATGGTCTGTTCTACGGTTTCCAGCATCATTGCCTTTACTCTTCTGTGTTGCACTGCTGCACCCGAAATCGGGTATGTTGCAGCAATGGCATATTGGTTCGAATCTGCTCACTCAGGCTCAGATCGATCTCCGCGGCGACAACACCCGTTCCCTGCTCCTGGCAGGCAACGACCTGTCCCCAGGGATCCACAATCATGGAATGTCCCCAGGTTTCCCGCCCCTGATTGTGCTCGCCCCACTGGGCTGCCGCGACAATCCAGCACTGCGTTTCGATCGCTCTGGCGCGCAGCAGGATATCCCAGTGCGCCTTACCGGTCACTTTGGTGAAGGCCGCAGGGACAACGATAATCTCTGCACCCTGAGCCCGCAGCGCACTGTAGAGCTGCGGAAAACGCACATCATAACAGATTGACAGACCGATGTTGCCGAAAGGTGTTTTCACAACCTGAACCGCACCACCCGGCCGGAACGTATCCGATTCCCGATAGCTGTGGTGACTATCGGCCACCTCCACATCAAACATGTGCAGTTTATCGTAATGCGCCTGCAGTACTCCCTGATCGTCAAACAGCAGCGCGGTGGTGCTCATCGCACCATCATCACGGCGAATCGGCATCGAGCCGATGAGCAGCCAGATCCCCAGTTGCTTTGAGATCGCCGCCAGCTGAGACTGTAACGGTCCGTTGCCCAGCGGCTCAGCATGGCGTTCATAGTCCTGACGAGCCCCAAAGACCAGACAATTTTCCGGGGTGACAACGAGCTTGGCTCCCTGAAGCTGTAACCCTTTCAGCTTTTTCTCCAGCTGCGCCAGATTCACCTCTGGATCCGGCCCGGAATTCATCTGTACAACACCCACTTTGGCCATCACATACTCCATTATGAATTGATTTTCTTATCATTATGTCCTCAACTTTCCTCTCAGGTAAAGCCGGGCATCGCCATTCGCGGTCAGGCTTATGGTGTCGCTTGTTGTTTCAACGCATCAGGCACCTTGAATTCCCCTGTAAAACGAGACTGTTCGGTCACGGTCGGCGACTCAATCGGTCCGCTTACGACATAGTTAATCTGGGTAAAGACGTCCACCACAGGCGACAGCGCTGTCGAAATGGCAAACACCACAATCGCAGTTTGAGGTGCCACCGCAAATGCCGTCAGGACCGGAATACCAGACGTCAGATCCGGAATAAACTTCACCCGGGCATTCACCGTTTCATCTACCAGATTAGCACTTCCCCGAATATACATATCTCCGGCCAGCGCCTTCATCTCAACATCGTCGGTCCGGAAGCGGCCATTTTCAATTCGCCCGGAGCCTTTGATGTAGTCAAAGGCCAGACCATCATCGAAGATGCCGGTAAAATCGAGCTGCATCTTGCGGATAATCGAGTCTAAACTGAACAGCCCCAGGATCCGCCCGGCACCGCCCACGTCTCGGATCACCCCTTTGCCGGTTTCCGTTTTGAGTTCACCGGTCAGCGTTTCCCGGTGCATCGACCAGGGGGCACCCTGCCATTGAATCGACGCATAACTCTTGAAGCTCGCATCCTGAATTCCCCCAGAGACCCCCAGTCGTCCCATCAGTTCAGAGCTGTCCTCACCGGAAATATCAAAAGCAATCTGCGTTTCATTCTGATACTGGCTCATGGTCCAGTGACCATCCAGACTGAGCGATGTTGTCCCCGAATCCAACTGCAACTCTTCCAGAATCAGCGTCTGCTCCTCGCGGCGCAGCCGTCCGCTCAGTGCACCAAGGCGATAGCCCTGCAGCCACAAATCTTTCACCTTCACATCCATCTCTGGCAGATAAGTCATGATGCTCCGGTCAAAATCAGTGACCGGCGGAATCGTCATCTGAGGTACATATTTACGCGTAGAAGCGATCGGCTGTAACGGCTTTTCACCTTCAGGTAAGTTCAAATGGAACTGCTCAAGGTTAATCTTCAGCGGTTGGTAATCCGGCCAGAAGAGTTCGCCACTCACTTCCCGGCTCCCTAAAACAGCATGCCATTTGGTGGGTTGCTTGCGCACCGCCAGTTCAAGATCATGCCAGTTCAACCCCGCCAGCGTCAGCTGCTGGATTCGGGCATTGACCCGGGTCGGCAAAGGCAGTTCGATGAACGCCGGTTCAGATGAATCCTGCTTTTGAGCCATGATGGCCTGAACCAGCGTTTCCCAGGCATCCGCATCAACGCGGTTGGCCTGAATCCGAATGTCATGTCCTTTTTTGGGTAAACCACGGCGCTCCGACTGCCCGATATTCAGCCCACTGCGCACAATCGTTGGCGTCGGTGACAGATGAATTTCGGCCTGATACTGTGCATCAGGCACAGTCAGACTGGCTTCCAGCCGCGACGTGTTTCCCGCGGCCATCAGCACGGCTTTGGCCGGGCTTCCGGGCTTCAGCGCCAACGGATAGGGGAGCTGACTGCGAATGCCTTTCAACGGTGCCTGAATTGAAACCTGATAATCCAGCCCGGTATCGTGCAACACCACGCCCACGTTCCCCTGCCAGCGGCTATTCCCCGTCACTCTGGCCAGCAACGGATCCTGTAACCGCTGCTGCAAAGACGGGATCTGCCACACGCCATCCAGATCGACATTCACCTGATAACCGGATGCCGCACTGGCCCCCTGAAAGCTGACCGCTAATGGTTGCCCAAGCCAGTAGGCCGTCACATCCTCAGCGGTGATCTGATCATCGCTGAACTCAATTTTTCCTTTTACCTGCGACAGGGGTAATGCCAGGCTTTCGATCGTGACGTCGTTGTTATCCAGCAAGGCTTCACCCTGCGCATGCGGCTGCTCGCCACTGAACGGGATATCCAGCGCCAGTCGGGCACTGACCGGACCGTCAACCTGCACGGCCGTCAATGCCGCCCCGACGGAATCAACCAACGGGGTCGCCATCATATAATCACGTACCTGCTCCCCCTGAGCGCCCACTTCCATTTCCAGCCTGAGGTGGCCCTCGGGGTGAAGCCAGGCATCGCCACTCACTCGCTGGGCAGTCGCGCCTTTGGTTTTGGCATGACGGGCATCAAGCTGCATCCGATCATTACGAAACACCAGGTCCAGATCCAACTCCGTCAGTTCCGGCCAGGCCGTATCAAAACTGAAACGCCCTGCTTTCAGCGGTACATGAACCTCAAACTGACCGTCATGCTGCGTATATGGGAATGCGGGCAAATCGCCGTACCACAGTAATTGAGCTTGCTCGGAGTGACCGCCCCGGATCGCGGCTGACAGATAATCGGTCAGTTGCTGACCCAACGCGGGCCTGGGCAAATACCGCCAGGCCGCCCCGGCATCTTTCAAGTCTGTTTCACCGTAGAATGACAGCCAGGAAGGTGCATTCGCCGGTACATCCAGTCTGAATTGCCCACGGGCCTTCAGATGGGGTGTTTTCACCGACAGAGTATCACTCCAGATCCGCCAGCCTTGTTCATCCATCTGCCAGAAAGCGCGGACATCTGCCTGATTGATCGGCATCGGTGCCTGAAAGACCTTGTCGTAGTCCAGCGTCTGCTGAGCAACGTCCAGTGTGATTTGTCCCTGATGTGCATCACCGGCCACCGTCGCATTCAGAGCCTGAAAAGCGGGCAGATACATCCATTGTCTGTTCGAGAATTTCTCCAGCGTCAGGGAAAAACGCGGATTGTCCAGCCCCTGGCCAGCAAATCGCAGATCTTTCAACAGGCCGGCAGACTGAAGCGTCTGAGCCGCCTGACGGGCAGCACTGTCGCCCGGTAACAGGGTACTCAGCGGATGAAGCCGGGCCAGCTCAATACTGCTGACCGCCAGTTGCCAGCTCCCCTGACGAACTTTATCCATCAAAGGTAAGTCCGCAGCCAGTGCCTGTCCCTGTCCGTCTGCAGCCAACCACTGAGCGGAAAAATCCAGACGCGGCCAGGCTTTTTCATCGGTGGCCAGCACCAGTTTATGACTGTCCAGACGCCAGCCCGGTGCGCCCTGTTGTGACACCGGAGAGAGTGAGAGCATGCCTCGCAACAGAGCCAGCTCATGCTTGACGCCTTTTTCCTGCCAGCGGACATAAGAGTCTTCAAAACGGACTTTGCTGTGACTCAGACGGCCATTGTCCAGCGTCAGCCAGACTTCCGTATTCATCTGGCTGTCTGTGATTTTTTGTCCGCCGAGAATGGCCTGATTGAGCCAGGGTGTAAAAGAAAGGTTCTGGGTTTTGACGTAAACCGTCCCAGACAGGCTGGGCAGGCCATTTTCCGCAGACAGGTTTGCGACGACATTGAGCTGACTCAGATCAGTGCCCGGAATACTGACGACGCCTTCGGCCAGATGCATATCTCCCCGTCGATCCCACTTCAGCTCTTTCAGCGTCACGGGTTGACGGTGGCCTGCCGGAGACGTTACGACCAGCGATGCATCCCGCAGTGAAAATGTTCCCAGTTGAACGAACAGCACCTGCTCAAGCTGAGCCAGATCCAATTGTCCGGCTGAATCCGGGGCATCATTGCGGGCAGGGAGCTGCGTGACATCCAGTGACAGACCATAAATTTGTACGTCCCGGAAAACGGGTTTCAGGTTCAGCAGGGAATGCCACAGATCGAGTTCCAGATCGATTTCCCGCACCTGGATCATGTCGTGGCTATTCTGACCCAGATGCACGCCATGAAGCGCCATGACCGGGCCGAGGTTATGCCAGCGCCCTTCGACCTGCGCCACCCCGATCTGCATACTGGTTTGCGCAGAAAGCCACGCCGTAATCGGCTCACGGTAATTATTCAGCTGAGGCAGCAGCAGACGCAGGGACGTGATCAGCACCGCGCCGATGACCAGCAGTGTCAGCAACGTCCACTTCAGGACGCGGGTCAATTTTATCAGCACAGCACTTCCACTCTCGCCTCAGGGGTTACATCATGACAACGTCAAATTGTTCTTGGTTGTATAAAGGTTCAATTTTCACTTCGACCTGCTTGCCGATGAAAACTTCCAGTTCGGCCAGGGCATGATATTCCTCGCCCGCCAGGGTTTCAGCCACAGCGGGGGAAACATAGGCAACAAAACGATCGGCATCATACGCCCGGTTCACCCGGGTGATCTCACGCAAGATCTCATAACAGACACTGTCGACCGTTTTCACCGTGCCGCGACCTTCACAGGTTGGACAAGTCCCACACAGCACATGTTCAATACTTTCCCGGGTGCGTTTCCGGGTCATCTCCACCAACCCCAGTTGTGTGAAGCCATTAATATTGGTTTTCACTCTGTCGTAAGACAGCGCCTGCTCCAGGGCGGTCAGCACCCGGCGCCGATGCTCTTCTGAGGCCATATCAATAAAATCGATAATAATAATACCGCCCAGATTCCGTAATCGCAGCTGACGGGCAATGGCCTTGGTCGCTTCGATATTGGTATTGAAGATCGTTTCTTCCAGATTACGGCGACCCACAAAAGCCCCGGTATTAATATCGATCGTGGTCATGGCTTCCGTCTGATCAATGATCAGATACCCGCCCGATTTCAGTTCAACCTTGCGATCCAGTGCCCGCTGGATTTCACTCTCGGTATCGTACAAATCGAAAATCGGCTGCTCACCGGTGTAACGCACCAGCTTATTGCTGATTTCAGGCACGAACTCGTCGGTAAATTCCCTTAAATTTTCAAAAGCGAGGCGGGAATCGACAAAAATAGAGTCCAGTTCCGTCCCAACAAAGTCCCGCAGTATGCGCTGGGCCAGACCCAGTTCGCCATACAGCATCGATTTGCTTTTATACTTTCTGCGACGTTCCAGCACTTTTCGCCACAAATGCTTCAGGAAGGCTGCATCCTGCGCCACTTCTTCCGTTGTCGCGCCCTCTGCTGCAGTTCGGATGATAAATCCACCCAGCTCATCGCAGTGCGGCATCACCAAGGATTTAAGCCGCTCACGCTCCGCTTCACTTTCAATGCGCTGCGAAACACCAACATGGCTGGCCCCCGGCATAAACACCAGATAGCGGGACGGCAGGGTAACATCTGTGGTCAGCCGGGCACCTTTGGTTCCCAGCGGATCTTTCACCACCTGCACCACCAGATCCTGCCCCTGACGAACCAGCTCAGAAATATCCCGGACCTGAAACTGCTGTTTCTCGTTTTCCGCGACGCACTCCGTATGGGGCACGATATCAGACGCATGTAAAAACGCGGCTTTATCCAGACCGATATCGACAAAAGCGGCCTGCATCCCAGGCAGAACACGGCTCACTTTCCCTTTGTAAATATTGCCGACAATGCCACGCTTCGATTCACGCTCAATATGGATTTCCTGGAGGTTTCCTCCTTCGATCATGGCCACACGGGTTTCACTGGGGGTCACATTGATCAGCAGCTCGGTACTCATGGATGCCTCTGTCTTTATTTTAGTGGGCTATAAAATCGCGGATCAGCGCATCAGTTTCCACCAACGGCAGGCCAACTACAGCATGGTAGCTTCCTTCGATACGGGGGATAAATTTCCCGCCAATCCCCTGAATGGCATAACTGCCGGCTTTGTCCCGGGGCTCACCGCTTTGCCAGTAATCCCGGATATCCTGCTCAGTCAGTGGCCGGAACCAGACCTCAGTCACCACAAGTTTGGTCATCTGGCGAGCCTGCGTCGCGACAGTCACCGCTGTCATGACCTGATGGCTTCGTCCGGATAATAGCATGAGCATCTCGTGGCTGTGCGCAAAATCCCGCGGTTTTTCAAGAATCTGCTCATCAACAACCACGATCGTGTCTGACCCGACCACCGGGGTGTTTCCATCTGTGGCACAGACCCCGGCCATTGCTTTATCCAGTGACAGGCGTTGTACGTATTCAGCCGGTGTTTCGCCTGGCTGATGGCACTCTGCCACATCCAGCGTCAAAATATCGAAGGAATAGCCGAGTTGAGTCAGTAATTCTTTACGACGCGGCGAGCCGGAAGCCAGATAAAGTTGTGTCATCTTGATTCTACCTTGAAATACGACAGAGCCATGACGGCTACGTTCAAGTCAGCATCAAACGGCTCTGTCAAAAAGGGGGCGAAAGCCCCCCTAACGAATTGAAAACTTGCGGCGAATACGACGCAAAAACAGGAACAGCCAGGGCCAGAGCAGGAAATTGAGTAGCACTGCCCAGAGTCGGTTGGGGTCGAAATCAATCTCGACCACCAGATATTCCGCCCAGAACTCGACCAGTTTTCCCGCCAGAGATAACAAGGCAACAATCATCGCTTGCTGCCATAATGACAGGTTACGCATCACCTGGAAATTCAGGGCGACAATGTAGCACAACACAGACATCATCAGGCCGCGGATCCCCAGCGTTGAGCCAAGCAGCAGATCCCAGACCAGGCCCAGAACCAATGCCGTGCCCACATTCACCCGATGCGGCAGAGCCAGCACCCAGTAAAATGCCACCAGCATCACCCAGGATGGCCGGAAGGCCTCAAACTGACCAGGCCACGGGGCGGCCTGCAAAATCAAAGCAACCACAAACGACAGCCAGATCAGCAGAATGCCATTGGCGCGAGTATCAACCATCGACCGATTCTCCTGTTGTAATGACCTGCCTTTCTCTGTCGGTCGGCCAGACCAGCAGCAGATAGCGCAATCGGTCAAACTGCACGGTCGGCATCGCTTTAATTTGCGCAAAAGGTCGTTTGTTATCAAACGAGAATTCAGTAACCCGTGCGACCGGATAGCCTTCAGGGTATCGGCCACCCAAACCCGAAGTCACCAGAAGATCGCCGACTTTGATATCGGTACTGCTTGGCACATGTTCCAGTTGAATCAGTTCCTGTTCGCCACTGCCAGAAGCAATTACCCGAATGTCATTGCGGACGACCTGCACAGGAATCGCATGCGTCGGGTCAATCAGCAACAGAACACGGCTGTTATGCGCACCGACATAAGAAACCTGACCGACAATCCCTTTGTCGTTAATCACAGGCTGACCTTCATAAACGCCATCGACATGGCCTTTATCGATCATCACCTGATGACTGTAAGGATCGGAATCAACCGCCATCACTTCGGCGACCATCTTGCGTTCATCACGCACGAAAGGGGAACCCAGCAGTTCACGGAGTCGCTGGTTTTCCTGTTGCAACTGGTCCAGCAACAGCACATCGCTTTGCAGCACCAGTAAATCACGCTTAAGCGCTTTGTTTTCTGCCAGTAAACGCTGATGAGAGCTCAGCTGACTGGAAAGCCCATCCAGAATTTCGCGAGGGAGATTTGCAGCGTATTGCAGCGGCGCAACCGCCGAGTTCAGGACATAACGAACCTGAGCGAAAGCATCAAGACGGCTGTCGGCCAGCATTAAGCCGACCGACAGTAACATGGCAAGAAACAGGCGCAATTGCAGAGAAGGGCCTCTGCCAAAGATAGGTTTCATGTAACACTATGACCTGTCGGGATATTTGCCGAAGTAGACATTAGTCTTCGCTGAATAGATCGCCACCATGCATATCGATCATTTCCAGCGCTTTACCACCACCACGGGCAACACAGGTCAGCGGGTCTTCTGCAACAACCACAGGAATCCCGGTTTCTTCGGTCAGCAGACGGTCCAGATCACGCAGCAGCGCACCACCACCGGTCAGTACCATCCCACGCTCAGAGATATCAGAAGCCAGCTCTGGTGGACACTGTTCCAGCGCGACCATGACCGCAGAAACGATACCGGTCAGCGGCTCTTGCAGTGCTTCCAGAATTTCATTGGAGTTCAGGGTGAAGCTGCGTGGCACACCTTCAGCCAGGTTACGACCGCGAACTTCGATTTCACGAACTTCATCGCCCGGATATGCAGAACCGATTTCGTGCTTGATACGTTCAGCCGTTGCTTCACCAATCAGGCTGCCGTAGTTACGGCGAACATAGTTGATAATCGCTTCATCAAAACGGTCACCACCGATTCGAACCGAAGAGGAGTAAACCACACCGTTCAGGGAGATCACGGCAACTTCCGTCGTACCGCCACCGATATCGATCACCATCGAACCTGTCGCTTCAGAAACCGGCAGACCCGCACCGATCGCGGCCGCCATTGGCTCGTCGATCAGGTAAACTTCACGGGCACCAGCACCCTGCGCAGATTCACGAATTGCACGGCGTTCCACCTGTGTTGAGCCACAAGGCACCGCAACCAGCACACGTGGACTCGGACGCAGCACACTATTGTCGTGAACTTGCTTGATAAAGTGCTGAAGCATCTTTTCTGTGACGTAAAAGTCGGCGATCACGCCGTCTTTCATTGGACGAATTGCCGCAATATTGCCCGGCGTACGACCCAGCATTTGTTTGGCTTCGTGGCCAACGGCCGCGACACTTTTGGTTGCGCCAGCACGATCCTGGCGAATGGCGACCACAGATGGTTCATCGAGAACGATCCCCTGTCCTTTGACATAAATCAGGGTATTGGCAGTACCCAGGTCAATAGACAGGTCATTAGAAAACATGCCACGAAGTTTTTTAAACATAGTTTTCGGCTAATCCTGCAAGCTCAAAATTCGTAAAAATTGCGCCTAAATGTATCAAGGGGTCGGTAGCGAGACAAGATAAGCTTTGTCAAACCTGCCACAGATCCTCATTTTTAGGAGTTGTCAGCCTTCAGTGTTTGCTTTTCCGGCAGCGAACTGCGGTTAGAAACGATGTAAGCCCACACTTCCCTATTCATTCAGGGCCTGATTAATATTCATCTCACCGCGGTAAATGATGCGATCATTGCCACGATAAAGTCCGAAAGTCACGACGGCTGACGGGTTTTCATCCCCCAGGCCGCGCCAATCGTACAGCAGCCAGCGCTGAGGCACAGCCCCAACATGTGTGCCAGCAGCAGAATCTTTGATTTCATTTTCGCCGGCAATCGGCGCTGGGATCTCTGACACCAGTTTTTGCCAGAAGCGGACTTGCTCCCGTACAGCGGTACCAGTGGCATAAAGATCACCAGATTGTGAGTGCCCACTAACAACCGTCTTTTCTCCACCCGATACCGTGATTGCCGGACTCTCTGTATTCGTGATGCCCTGCCGGAAAGCGTGCTGCCCGTCAACGTGTGAAAATGCATCATCTTCATTCGTGACAAACTGCACGTTATCCCAATATTCCAGCGTCACCGGAATATTGATGTTTTCACCTTCCCGGCCCACACTGTCTGCCAGCCGCATCCGGCCATAGCGGGCATGAATATCTCCACTCAGCGGCGCGGCCCCTTCAGGCGTTGCCCCTTCCTGATTCCGCACTGCCAAAGTTTTCAGATCGAAATCGGTACATCCGCGAAAGGCACAATCAGCCCGGTCAGCCACGGTCAGTCCAAACTGCACTCGGTACGGCCCATCTGGCGAGGTGACTTTCGGCAGCTCCTGACTCAGCAAACGCAAAAAGCTGAGACTATCCTGACGGATATCCTGCCTCGCCTGTTCCCAGTGCTGATACCGGCTTTGTTCAGACAGCCGCGTACTCAGCTCATTGGCAACCACGCCAGTGGCATCTGAGTCAATGGCCCGAAGCACCAATGATTCCTTGTAATCGCTTTTGAAATCGCCATAGTTCAACGTGGGTGCATTTCGGGCATTTTGCGCTTCAACGGTCGCACTGAGTGAAAACGGTTGATCCATATAAGTAAAGACACCATACGCATCTTGCACTTCACTGGCCGTGATCGCAAAGTGATCTGGGTAAAAACGCCCGATTTCTCCTACGCCCTGAACCAGAGTCATACCCAGATAGTCGGCGTCTGCCTGCAACCACAAACTTCCGACCTCGCTCCAGTTCAGGTCTGTAATCCTCAACCCCTGCTCGGCCTGAACCTGTGTTTGAAAGTCGCTGTTCATTGTACCGCGCAATTGCCCGCCGACCGCGCCATCACCAGTGGGTGTTGCTGGCTTCGCGGGTATCGACAATTGAATGGGCGCAGTCAGCCCTGTGACCGAATAGTAATTTGGGGTGGTCTGTACAGCACACCAGCGACTATCAGCATGCGTGGTTGTTTCAGCATCATGGCGACCATCATGAGATAAGTCCTGTACCGGGGCGACCAATTCATCGGTCCAGATCACAGGTTTAAATGTGGCCGAAAAGTTTTCCCCAGCCGCAGCAAACCCCGCCCCGGAGTTTGATGTGCCTGTGAAATCAAGGTGGCTTTGAGACTGAATCTGACACAGCGCAAATGTATAAGGGCGAGACCAGACGGTCTGGGTTCCTTCCAGTTGCGTCCAGTCACCGAATGCCAGATCATCCAGCGGTTGTCCGTCACCCCCGAGACTGCATCCTCCCGCTTTGGTGCAATTCGGATCCACTAATTTCAGCTGTGTCTGCCCGGCATCCAGATAGCGCAGGGCGCTGCTCGCCCGGCCCTCTGTAAAGGTCAGGATCACGCTGGAAGCCTGCCAGTCCCCAGTCTTGTCTTGCAATTCGATCGTCTTCGTCCCGCCATCCGGCAGGGTGTAAGCGGTGCTCATTTGGAGGACACGATCTCCGCTGTAATCTTTCGCGACTTCCGGTGTCGTCTGGCTGGCATCGCAGCTCATGGCCGACACCGTAACAGACTCAGGCTTCCCGGCCACCAGCTTCAGTGCCTGATCGCTGATCTGAAGGTTAAACGGCACAAAACTGTACTGACCATCGACCGCCGGGTTGCCATGCCCCACCAGTTGCCCGCTGACCTGAATGGTTTCAATCACGTCACTTTTCAGCCAGAGCCGGGCGATTCCATTCACCACAGCAAAACGCTGGCTCTGGCTGGCATCTTTTCCTGTCCCCTCACTGGCTTGTGTATACCATGTCGCATCACCATGTCGGGTCAGATTTGTCGTGACATCGAGGTCACCTTGAAAATTTGTGGCCAGTGCACCGGTTTTATCCAGCACCTGAAATTCCACGGGTTGACGATCGCACAGCAGGCTCAACGCCTGACTCGGATTGACTGTGAGCTGGTAGCTATCCTCGGGTGGATTAAAACACTGGCTGTTTCCGACGATCTGAGCAAACTCACTCATTTCTAACTGGCAAGCTGTCACCGCACCTTGGAGCGTGACACTTCCCGATAATGCAACTGACCCTTGAGAATAAATACGACCGTTCAAACTACCCTGAATATTCAAATTTACTGCTATCGGTGAAGCCACTTGTGGTGGAACGATACTGGGTAAATTGGCTGGCGGTTCTCCGGTAGAGCTAGGAAATGGGCAACTTTTTTCCCAGCCGTAGGAAAGTATGGTCAAATTATCACTTTCATTGGACGTATTAATACTTCCAGCAACATCTAAGCGCCCTTTGACATGTAATACAACGGTTCCTTCAATGGACAAAACACCTCGAACATTCATATTATCGACCCAATATTCTCCTTCAGGCATTGTAAGATGTCCAAACTCTCCAATGGTTAATCCAGCGAATAATCCGCCAAAAGTCGATTTATAAAATGTATTAGGAATAGCTGTAACATTATCATTGACAACAATATCACTCTCAACCCTTGCTCTATCACCGACCCATGATAAATTCAACTGATTCGCCATTGGACCATCTAACTGACAAGGCTCCTGATTACAATCCCCCTGAACAAAGGTGTTTTTTGGAAAACCAATAAACTCAGTTTCAACAATATTATTAGAAAAGCCGACAGAATGATCATCAGGCTTAGACCGATTCACAAGAGTATTTCTTAAATTCATTGAGAAATAATTATTTCTATTGCCACTCCAGCTCTGTGCTGGCCCTGGGAAATAATCACAAACATTAGGAATTAATGGTGGTGGTGGTGATTCCAAATGACATTCAGGTAAGACTTCCGCACCATCAATAGTAAAACTTGCAGATTTAATTGAATTTAAATTAAGAAATTTTACTTGTTGTAATTCCCATGTATCAGAATCAGAAAATTTCAAATAATAACTCAGATAACCACTTTTCTTATCTGTTCGATCATATACAAGCCGAACAAAATAATGTTCTCCAACTTGCATTTCTCTCTCAATGATCGTGGCATGGCTATTTGACTGATTATTCGTCCAAATCATCTTGGATAATTTATTCTTGCCATTACCTGACGATTGCACAGCAATCACAGATTCATTTAACGTTGCAGAATCAATCTCAAACTCAATATATAAATCCTTATTGCTGTTCATTTTGCTGCATTCAGCGGCAACAACCCCACCTGCAGTCAAGAAGCTTTGTAAGACACACAGACAATAAAGAAGTCGCCAATACTTACTCATTCACCAAATCCTTTGCCCAAAGTTCCTGAATCCGGGTCACGCTATGCGGGCCGCTGCCACAACTGGCCGTACTGACCAGCAGGTAAGTGTTGGCAGCCCCAACAGAAGCACTTTTGCAAGTTGTCGTTGCATGGCAGCCGTGAAAATCTGAAGGGGAAAATTCCTTTGCAGTCCCGCTTTCCGGGTCAAGGCGCTGGCAAATCGTCAACGGTGGTTCCACAGAAGTACCCGTCAGTGGAAAGAGCTGGCTCATCATGACTTCATTCGCCGAATGCGCCGTCAGCCAGGCACGGGTCGATAGCACTTCCCGGGTCGTCATGTCCTGACTGGAACCACTGACCCGCAACATGGCCGCCGCCAGCGCAGCCATGACCACAATGACAAAAATCGCAACCACCAGGGCACTGCCCTGTTGCCGTCTGAAAGATGTCACGCGGCTATAAGACATTGATCACCTGCACGCTCTGGCTGTAGTCCGAAGACTCCCGGCTGACCGGATCCGTCAATGTCATGTCAAAATGAATCAGTCCGTTGCTGTTCAAACCGCTGCCAGAAACGGCCACATCAAAGCGATTCAGCTTATCGGTCAGCACCTCACCCGCTTCCTGATTGATCTGGCGAATCAGCCGCTCACCATGCTGACAAAACGCCACTCGACGGGAAAACAGATACAGCCGTTGTCCGGGCGAGCGATCCCCCAGCCATTGTGAAAGCTGGAGTGTGGCCGATAGATCGGACATGGTGGGTCGTTTGCTGACTTTTGTAATCACCATACTGTCAGCATCATCGGCCTGATAATCTCCCGCACTGACAAAGCCAACCGCAACCCGGTCGTTTTCCAGTGCCTGATCCCATAAAGCGATCTGCTGTTCGTCTGGCGGCACCAGCACGGTCAAAGGCTCATTGCCGGTGGGAGCATTGCGATAAGTCGCTGTCAGATACACCGGGTAAAACGACAGGCAACCACTGTTGAAACTCACGCTGTTCGGTGCCGCATGACGGATTTCCCGCGTCAGCCGCTCGATCACGAAACGGGCTTCCGACTGAAGCCGCTCCCGGTGAATGGTCTCGGTATAACCCTGCGCGCCCAGTTGGAGATAAGTGCCGATGCCCAGCGAAATAAATGCCAGCACCACCATCGCCATGATCAGCTCTATCAGGGTGAAACCACGATTCAAACGCATCAGTAGTTACTCCTGAACGCCGTGAACAGATAGTCTCCGTAACGGCTGGTTTTCACCAGCACACGAATGCGTTTCTGTGCCGTGACCGACGTTGATGCACCGTCAAACGCATCCCCTTCATAAGCCACACTGACCTCCAGCCAGAGATTGCGGTAGTCGCTCTCTTGCGCAGCAGAACCCCGGATCAAATCCTGCAACTTACCTCGTCGAGGCTGACTGCTCCCGGTACACTGGGCGGCAGTCCCCCAGCAACCAATAAAATCATCCACATCATCGGCCATACCGACGTTGAGCAAACCGCTGTTCACTTCGCCGCTATCGCCCCCCAGAGACACCGGTGAAGAACAGGGATAGCCGGTTTCTCCGCAACGGATCACGCTGTCATTAAAGGGGTCTGATTGCTCATCAAATTTTCGGGCCAGGATTTCATTCATGGCGGCCTGCCCAACAGCGGCAGCCCGCGCCTGATAGTGAGGAACCGCCGACTGTTCGGCCTGAGGGAATAAAAAGCTGACCAGCATGACCATGGCAATTGCCATGATCACAATCGCCAGAATGCCTTCAATCAGCGTAAAACCGCGTGGGATTCGGGCCATCTTACGAACAGGCATGGATATAGCCCTCGCGGTTGATACAAAGCGACGCAGACTGCGTATTGCGGGAAATGAAGGTGATTTGGCAGCCAGTCACGCAGAGCAAGGTCTTGCTGCCATGGCTGTCTAGCTGATAAGGCCGCCCCAGCAGATCAAACTGTATGTCGCCCTGAATGGTTCCGCCGATCGTCACCCCATCTGCAGAGGTTATCAGCGCACGGCCAGAATAGGTGGTGGCCGCACAGGTTGCAGGGCCAAAATGGTTAGATTGCACCCTCAGTGACAGGCAGGGATCCAGTGTCCCCTGAGGTGTCTGATTGCTCATGGCTCTGAGCTGGATCTGGCGAGCCAGGCTGACAGCCTGATCGCGGGCAAGATAGGCATCAAAACTACTGCGGCCAATCAGGCGTGAGGCGGCGGTCATACTGAGGACACCCAGCAGTATGATCACCAGAATCAGCTCAATCAACGTAAAGCCGCGTTGCCGGCCAGCGCGGTAATGGCAAGCCATGCTGTCACCCGAGATGCCCTGTGATAAAGGAAAAAAAGGGGCAGGAGTCCACCCCTCAATCTCAACGCCTTTGGCTAATACTCATTAACCAGAAGTACTTAGTCCAGTGTACAACCGTCGCCATCCACCACGAGTGTTGTCGCGATTGCACCCGATGTTGCTTGTGTGTACCTGACGTAACAGCCCGCTGCGGTGCGGTCACTGAAGGTGTAGCCAATCTGACCCGCCGGTAACGCCGAACCACCTGTCACACTCGTTGGTGCAACAGCCCAGTCACCCGACTCAAACGCAGCACCAATCCCATTAGCGGCCGCTGTCGGGTAACCAAAAATAGTTTGTACGCCATCAACTGCAACTTCTGAAGCGGACGCTTCATTCCCACGAATCGCAGCTTTACCGTAAACAATTCCGGCCGCACCATCCATCGCACCTTTCAGGCCCTGCAACGCCGAGTTTCGCGCATCATCCTGCAGATTCAGAAAACGAGGGGCTGCTGTGACCGCCAGAATACCGAGAATCACGATCACCACCACCAGTTCAATCAGGGTAAAACCACCTTGACGTTTCATAACTGACTCCTAATTATTGTGTTCTATCTTCATATCAACCCGACCCAACGCCGGCGTGTAAATAAAAGAATGGCCGGCGGTGATTGATTTCATGCCGGTCCCAAAGTCACTGGCTGAAGCCAGCTGGTAATAACGACAAAGCTGGTGACCGCTGACTACCTCCGCTCTGACGAAATACTGGTATTGCCCAGACGCTGCCTCGTTTTCATCCGGGGTGGCAGGTGGCGGGCTTTGTAAAAGATTGTCGATTAAATCCAGACAATCCTGATCCGATAATGCACTCAACGGACGACGGCTCAGTGTCACTAACGCAAAAGGATAACCTTCCCGGTGACCAGATTTCGACGTGGTCAGGCTAAATCGCGTGCCGTCATAATTGACCCAGTTCAGTCGCTGCTGGCTGGGTTTTCCATCGGCTTCCCATTGCGCCCGGGCAGAAATCACTGCCGCAGAAAAGCTCCCGGCGACACCCTGTAGTGCCGCAATTTTGGCTTCATCCGCGATATCGAGATAACGTGGAATGGCGACCATCGAGAGAAGACTGACCACCACAATCACGATGACCAGCTCAATCAATGTTAAACCGGTTTGCCTGTTCGAAAACTTCAGCATCATGAGCCAAAAACATGACGAGTTGGCGTCAAAATAAACATCAGCATTTTCTCACTATCCTAAAAAAATACCAATAAAAATAACGGGGAGAATAAAAATTTCTATAAGGTTTCCTTGTGCTTAGTCTTTATTCCCCTCACCAATCATGACAAAAAAGTGATGACTGAGCATTCAGCCTGACGTGAAGACGGCAAACTTGTTTAAAGTCCGCCCCGAGTTAAATCCAGCAAGTTCCACATCGGCAGGAAAATACCGAGTGCCAGAATCAGTACCATGCCGGCGACAACGGCTAATAAAAAAGGCTCAATTCTGGCCGTTAAGGTTTTCAGATCATAATCCACTTCCCGGTCATAAAAGTCCGACACTTCATGCAGCAGCTCATCGACCTGCCCGGTTTCCTCACCAACAGCAATCATCTGCAACACCAGCGGGGTGAAAATACCGCTTTGCCTTGCGGTTTGCGTGATACTGGTACCGCCCTCAATACCACTTTTCATCTCGAGCAGCCGATTTTCCAGATACCGGTTTTCCAAAGCTTCAGCAGATAACTGAAGTGCCTGATTGAGAGGCACCCCGGCCCGGATCATCAGCGCAAAAGTCCGGGAAAAACGGGACAACTGAGCCCGGTTGACAATATCACCCACCACAGGGACTTTCAGCCGCCAGCGATCCCATGTTTCCTTACCTTCTGCAGTCTGCCGCCAGGCTTTCAGAGCGATCCAGCTCATCACCGTCATTCCCAGCAGCAGGGGCCAGTAATCCATCAGAAAATCAGACGAGCCAATCAGAAGTCGGGTCGGAAATGGCAGCTCGACACCAAAACGGCTGAACATGCCGGCAAACTGCGGGATCACTTTGGTATTGAGCACGATCATCGCCAATACAATTGCTGAGAGCACAAAGGTCGGATAACGCATGGCTGACTTGATCCGACGCTGGGTTTCCAGTTCCTGCTCGTAATATCGAGCCAGCTGCAACAAAGCATCTTCCAGCCGGCCCGTGTTTTCCCCCACGTGGATCATGGAAACAAACAGTTCAGAAAATACTTTCGGGTGCAGCTTCATCGCCTGTGACAGCGACCGGCCATTGGTCAGCTCGACCGTCACCGCATCCAGCGTTGTGCGTAATAGAGGATGACTGGTACTTTGTTCCAGTCCTTTCATGGCCCGCAGTAAAGGCACACCCGCCTTGGTCAGGCTGTATAACTGACGGCACAGAATGACCAGAACTTCCTGCGGCACCGATCGCTGAAACAACTCACCAAGATTCAGATTGCCCTGACTGCGACCCCGGCGAATCTCCAGCGGAATGATCCCCTGTCGCATGAGCTGCTCTGCTGCTGCCTCTTCAGTCGCGGCTTCCAGCTGTCCCTTTTGCAACTGCCCCTGGCTGCTCCGCCCCCGATAATCAAATATTGGCATCAGTGATGCTCCACGGCAGAAGCCAGCAAGGCCTCAAATTCTGGGGCCAGATAATCCCCTTCACTCAGCATCAGCACTTCTTCCAGGCTGGTTCGGCCATTCCGAGCCAGCGCCATCGCTGACACGATCAAAGGTTGATACCCTTCAGAATCCCGTGCCAGATGGGCAAATGTCACCGTATCACTGGCCCGCAGGGCATCCATCATTGCCGGGGTCATTTCCAGCAATTCGAACACCCCGATACGGCCTTTATACCCCGTCAGGTTGCAGCTCTGGCAGCCCCGGCCTTGCCGGAATGGCTGATCGGCAGACTCCGGAAATCGGGCTTTGAGCCACTGCCGTTGCGCCGCATCGGGTTCAGTCTCTTCTGCACAATCCTGACAGACACGACGAACCAGCCGCTGCGCCAACACCGCTCGTACAGCACTGGCCACCAGATAGCCCGGCGCTTGCATGTCGATCATCCGTAAAGCACTGTCCACTGCATCGTTGGTGTGCAGGGTCGACAGCACCAGATGGCCGGTCAGGGCAGATCGCAGACCAATTTCTACGGTTTCCTGATCCCGCATTTCCCCCACCAGAATGATGTCCGGATCCTGACGCAGAAACGTCCGCAGGATCGAAGAAAACGTCAGGCCAATTTTTGGATTCACTTGCACCTGATTCACCCGTGGCAGGCGGTATTCCACCGGATCTTCCGCTGTGATCAGTTTTTTACCCGGTTTGTTCAGCTCGCTGAGCGCACCATATAAGGTGGTGGTTTTTCCGGAACCGGTAGGCCCGGTCACCAGAATCATTCCATGGGGACGTTTGAGCTGACGGCGAAACCGGGACAAGATCTCGGGCGGCATCCCAATCTCATCCAGGCTGAGGATCCCGGCCGACTGATCAAGCAAACGCATCACCACCGACTCGCCATACTGCACCGGCATGGTCGAGACACGCACATCCACCGAGTGTCCGCGCACCGTCACATTGAAGCGCCCATCCTGCGGCAGACGTTTTTCTGAAATATCCAGTCCGCTCATCAGCTTCAAGCGCAGAACCAGTGCCGAGACAATCGCCGATTCGTTGATCAAGGTTTCGTGGAGCACACCATCGATCCGCTGACGGATCCGCAGCACACTGGCATCAGGTTCGATATGGATATCCGACGCACCCACCTGAATCGCATCTTCAAACAGCGAATTAATCAGTTTGACGACCGTGACTTCTTCGTTGTCAAAATTGTCGACCGTAAAGCTGAAATCCCGATCGTCCTGATGCTCCGCATGCAGCTGCTCGGCAAAAGTCACAATTTCTTTGGTGCGGCGATAATAGCGGTCAAACGCCCCAATCAGTTGCCGTTCCGGCGCAATCACCAGTTCCACCCGATACTGATAGAGCTGATTCAGCACCACTTCCTGCGCGGCCAGATCCGCCGGATCACTCATCGCCACCCGCACCGTGTCGCCTTTATGGCTGATCACCAGCGCCCGCAGTCGCCGGGCATGAACTTCAGACAACAAGCCGACGGCTTCACTGTCGACCGCGACCCGGTTCAAATCAATCAGGGGGATATCCAATTGGCGGGACAGAAACGCCAGTAGCTGTTGCTCACTCAGAAAGCCCATACTGATCAGGGTATCTCCGAGCTTACGCCCGGTGCTTTGCTGCTGATCCAGCGCCCGATCCAGCTGTTCCTGCTTGACGATCCCTTCTTCAACCAGCAGATCGCCCAGACGTTTGCGTAATCGAAGTTGCATGTGCTCAGCCCTCCTGTGCCTTCAGCGTACTGAGGCGCTGACGGATAAATTGCTGAGATGCGCCGGAAACCTGCCCCAGCTTCAGCGCTTTGCGGTAAGCAGCCACGGCGTCGGCTGTTTGCTGGTTACGATCCAGTGCGATCCCCAGCCCCAGCCACCAGCGGCCATCAAAAGGTTCGGTTTCTATCAGTTGCTGATAACTGCTCAGTGCCAGCGGCTGATTCTTCAGTTGCTGTGCCAGCGCGCCACGCAGGGCAAGGAACTCACTGTCGGGCTGCTGGGGCAGCTCGCTCAAAACATCCAGTGCCACTTCCGGCTGGGATTCGCTGGCCAGCAATTTTGCCAGCGTCAGGCGCAGTGTCTGTTGCGCCGGCTGTTTCGCCAATCCCTGCTGCAGCGTCAGCATCGCACGACGTACATCTCCCCGGCCATAATACAAGGCCGACAATTGCTGGCGGGCTTCCACCCAATCGGGCTGATACTCCAAAGCAGACTTGAGATATTCCAGCGCTTTCGGGCTGTCCCCTTCCCCCAGCGCTTTCATGGCTTTGTCGTAATCGACCTGAGCCAGTTGCTCTGGTGGCAGGGCCACGCGTTCAATCAACAATTCGGCTTCCGTGTGCCCTTCGGCCTCGGGTTCAGCGTCAACGGCTGTCACGACTTCAGGTTGCGCTGATGCCTGAATGACAGATGCAGATGTGACAGGCGCAGATGTGACAGGTGCAGAGGGAACCGATGCCGGAGCAACAGGAACCGATTGACGCACCGACGCTTGCGTCAGAGCCTGTGCCGGCAGCGCCCTGTGTGTCGTTCCGGCAGACTCCGACGGTACCCGCCGCGGGTTGTCCACTGCAGCGGTGGCTTTGTTCGGCTGACGCTCAACGTCGACGACCGTAGCCGATGAAGACTGCGGTTTCACCGCCTGCTGCCCAGAATGATGGGCCCGTTCAGCCGTAGACTTATGTACAGGTTCAGGTTCAGATTCAGGTTCAACTAAGTCTTGTGGACTTGCGGCTGCCACCTGAGCCACCTCAACGGGTTTCGGGAATGCTTCAGGAGACGCCTGTGCGTCCGGAATGGATATCACCTCGGTCGAACCGAGGATGACTGGGGCCGGTTCCCGGTCCCGCTGGCCGAACCACCAGCCCGTCGCACCAGCCATCCCGGCAATCATCAGTCCCGAGATCAGCCAGACCGGCCACTGAGATTTCGGCAACGGTTTTATCCGGGCAGCTTTCAATTCAGACGCGCCCTGAGACGCGCCGTTCTGGCTCAAACTGTTGAGCATCTGGTTCACCTGGCTCATGCTCAGTTCCACCCCCATAAAACCGGAAAATGCCAGCGCGGCTGCCGGGCGGCCCGGGTATCTTCGATAGCGGCGCGAATATCGGCTTTATTCACAGCCCCCCGTCCGGCGCTGCAGGCCATGATGAATGCCTTATGGCAGAGTTGATTGATCAAACGCGGGATCCCGCCACTGGCCTGCCAGATCTCTTTCTGTCTCGCCAGTGGGATCAGACCCGATTCTGCACCCGCTTTCCCAAGCCGGTGATCGATATAAGAAACCGTCTCAGCCAGATCCAACGGACGCAAGACCGCTCGAAAAGTGATCCGCTGGTGAAACTGGCGCAGCTGCGGGGTTGCCAGCCGGGCATCCAGTTCAGGCTGACCTAATAAGACAATCTGCAGCAGTTTTTCCTGCTCAGTTTCCAGGTTCCCCAGCAAACGCAAGGCTTCCAGTGCGTCATCGGGTAATGCCTGGGCTTCGTCCAGCAACACCACCACAGAACGCCCGGCACGTTTGCGCTCAATCAGTGTCCGGTGGATGGATTCCGTCAGGGTCAGGTGATCCTCTTCTGGCTCAAGCCCAAGCTCTTTTGCCAAGGCCGCGCGCAGCTCCCGGCCACTCATGGCCGGCGTGGGCAGATACGCCAGTTCATACTGTGCTAGCAGTTGCCGGACCAGCATTCGACACACCAGTGTTTTCCCCGTGCCAACTTCACCGGCAATCTGAATAAAGCCCTCCCCCATCGCCAGTGCAGACAATGTCATCTGAATCGCTTCCAGATGTGGCGGCAGCGCGTAGAACAGTTCCGTGTCCGGCGTCAGGCGAAAAGGCAGTTGTTTGAAACCAAAGTGATCCAGATACATTGGTCTTATCCCTCATCCGGAAACCACTTGTCGACCAGTGACCGTGAGCGTTCAATTTCCTGCTGCCAGGTCTGCTCGCCCACGACGGTGGGCTTCAACAGGATCACCAGCTCGGTTTTGGTCTGTACCTGATTGATATTGCGGAACAGATAACCCAGCCCCGGAATATCTCCCAGGAACGGGACTTTGGTTTCCTGATCTTTCAGGGCCGATTTCATCAGGCCGCCAATCACCACCACATCGCCACTGCTGGCATGGATCACCGAGTCCGATTCACGGACCGAGCTTTTGGCCAGCGGCAGGCTGTAAGTGCCAAAAGTCTCGCCCAGTGCGATATCTTTGATTTCTTCAGTCACCTCAACAACAGTGGGGTGAACATGCAGCAATACGCCGCCATCATCGTCAATCTGAGGGGTAACATCGAGAGAAATACCGGAAAAGAAAGGCGTCAGCACAACATTCGGCGAGGCAACACCACCATCGGTGATCGCTTCGCCGCCATCCACTTCAGTCACAAAATACTGGTCGCCCCCCACTTTAATCACCGCTTTCTGGTTGTTTGCCGCAGTGACCCGGGGGCTGGACAGCACGTTGAGGTCGCCTTGCGTCTCCAGGAAACTCAGAACCGCAGAAAAATTCCCGTCGCTGATCGTAATATTGGTCTGCCCGTCCAGCAGATTGGCAATCTCATTGCCCCCCGGCAGGGCTGACGGGCCGGTTCGGTCAAAAATAATGCCGGTGCCGCCAATCGTCTTGGTGATATTGCGCCAGTTAATCCCCTGCTGATAGCTGTCACTCAGGGTCACTTCCATGATCTTGGCTTCAAGCACCACCTGACGCTGAAGACGTTTTTTCGAGACTCCGAGAAACTCGCGCACCTCACGCAGTTCATTCGGAAAAGCTTTGACGGTCAGCAGGCTGGCCTGCGGTGACACCACAATGCTCCGCCCTTGACCGGGGCCTATCATCGCCTGCACCGCCCGTTGCAGTTGGTTCCAGAAATCGCTTTCAGAACGGGTTTCAATCCGGGTTCCGCCGGTTGAATAAGAAGAGCGTTCGCTACTGCCATTCCGATTGTAATCATCTTCCCCCTCAGTGCGGGTGCGGCGATGATCATATGACTGGTAGCTACCGTCATTCTTGGGATCACTGATCGAGCCTGTAGTCAGGGAAGTCAAAGAAATACCGCGACGCTGAAGCTGCAGATAATCCACCGGGATCACTTCCGTGCGCAGGGTCGCCGGAAAGACCTGAATGATATTGCCCTTGCGCTGGACGTTGTATCCATACATATCTGAGACGACATCCAGCACCTCATCCAGCGTCACATCCTGCAAGGATAAGGTAATCCGCCCACTGACATTGGGGTGGATCACCATGTTGAACACGGTGCCGTGTACCAGACTGGAGAAAAATGCCCGGGCTTCGACGCCACGGGCATTCACACGAAAGCGTCTCTCATAAGCGCCACTGCGACCATATCCCTGCCGGCTCAGGCTGGGCATGAGATCGGCACTGACCGCAGAAGGCAAATCTGTCAGCGGACGGCTTTGTGCCTCATTGGCCGCCTGATTCAAAGCTTCCTTGACTTCAACGGGCCTGTGATGCCCCATATTGGCAGAGCAAGCCGTCAGCAAAGAGGTCATGATCCCGATAAACAATAAGCGCATGTCAGCTCACTTTATTCGTGTATTTTGATCTGTTCGTGAAACAGCGCCAGTCGCCATTGCCGGCCACCCCGCTGAAGAATAACGGCATCATCCTGAACGGATTTCAGGGTATAACCGCTGATTTGTTCACCGGGCTGCACCACCCGGTTATCCAGAATCACACTGCATGTTTCCTGCTGCGGGCAGACAATCCCCTGCAGTTCAGGCAGCCGGCGCTGCGCCGTTTTTTTCTGTGTTGCCGGTGCCTGCCATCCCAGCGGTGCCGTCGGGTCGCTTTCGGCCCGAACCAGCAAACTGAGCCCTGCCAGACACACTGCGAGACAAACGTTTCTAACCCTAACCACCAATGAAATCCTTACTTTCACCCAAGGTATATACATCTAGTGTTATATCAGACCACGGGTAGATGTCGACACGATACTCCAGGCTCCGCCAGTAATATTTCACCGGTAACGCTTCCAGTTGCTGTAAATAATTCACCAGGTCAAAATACCGACCGCGCAGTGTCAGACGAACCGGATGAATGTAATAACCGGCATCCTCACCATGCACCAGCTGGGCCGTCGGCTGAGATTCCAGTGAAACCAGTTTGAGCCGCTGCGAATGCTGCAGGACCTGATCCATCAATGTGGCCATCTGGGCTGGGGTCACCAGACTGGCCACCCGATCGCTCAGCGTTTTGTCCATCCGGGCATTGCTCGCTTCCAGCCGGACAATCTGCGCATCCAATGCCTTGTCCGGGTTCGTGTTGAGCTGTCGCTGAATCTGATGCAGTTCCCCATCACGCCGAATGAATTCAGCCTGCGTCGCATGATATTGCAGCTCAGTCGAGACTCTGGCTTGCTGAACCGGCTCAATCAACAGCTGATACCCACCCAACAGCAGGACAACCCAGCCTGTCAGCGCCACCAGCCATTGCTCTCTGCGACTGAGCTGGTCAAAACGCTCCACCAGTATGGGCCAGATGCTCATGGCTGCTCCTCATCGCGGCGTTGTGCATGTAGCTTGAAGGTCACGATGTTCTGTTCATTTCTGCCCAGCGACATCACCTCAAACCCCCGGTTTGTCAGTTGCGGGTAATGGGAAAACCCCTGAAGCCAGTTGGGCACAGCGTTTGGGGTTCGGGCAACGCCTTCCAGATCCAGCTTGTCCCCTTGCAGGTGGATGCGGTTCACGGAAATATCCGGACTTGCTGCTTGTGCCAGTTGCCGAAGCAGCGAGGCAAAACCGGCTTGCAGACTTTTGTCATGCATGGCGATGGCTTTCAGCGTGGCCTGTTTTGCCGCCAGCCGCTGCGCCAGATCACCACTCAGTTTCACTTTCAGTTCACTGGGCAGGTGACGGGCCAACGCCGCTTTGGCGGTCTCCAGCTCCGTTTGCTTCTGGCTGAGCCGGGCTTGCTCCTGCGCCAGCTGCGCACTGACGCGGTATTCCTGCCAGCTTTGCCAACCCGCAAAAGAGGCCAGCAACACACCGCCAATCGCCCAACTGGCAGCCAGATTCGGCAGTGTCAGCCAGCGGGATTGCGGCTTGAGGCTGTCATGGTACAGGTTGAGAAGCGGCTGATGTGCCAGTGCAGCCCAGGCGACCCGGGCGTCATAGTCGGCCAGACCGGACGGCGCCTTGCTGACCGCCACAACAGGCACACTGAGCCGTTGCCTGAGCGCGTCAGCGAGTAACGTATCATCCTCGCTGTCACAACTGACCAGCACCTGAGCAATGGGCATATCGCGCAACTGAGCACTGAGAAAATCAAGAGAACGCTGCAATTCCAACGCCAGTCCGTCCATTTGCAGCGATGAGGTTTCGTCCCCCATCAGCGGCTGGCGGAAACCTCGCAACTGACGCTGGAAACACATGATCTGCTGTTTGAATGCAGTCAACTGCAGTCCGGACTGCAGCCGGCCATGAAGTACCAACTGACTCTGGTTTGCATCCGTCAACTCACCCAGCACCACTTCATCGGCAGTGATGAGTTCCGGCTCACACCCCAGAGCCAGGCTGGCCAGAACCAGTCGCTGTATCTGTTTCCGTTCCGTCACAAAAACTTGCAGGCGGTTTTTCAGGGGTTCGTCGTAACCGTCTGCGACCAGATTGGCCGGTGGCTCCGACACCAGATCCTTCACCAGAAAAGGCAGCGCACTGGCCAGTTCCTGACGCGGTAAGGCGGGTTTATCAATTGTCAGACTCTGGTACAGGCCATGTCCGAGGACAAAACGGATGCGGCTGCCCGCGAGCTGATGCTGAACAATCAGACTGTCCAGCGCCTGGACCCAATGGTCCCGTGAGCCAAGCTCCCGGCTGTCGTGAATCCAGTCGGAGCCATGCTCAGATTGGCTGACAAGTGTCAGTTTATTTTCAAAAACAGCAAAACTGGCAACCTTACTGACAGTTTTCCGCTTCAGAAACTTTTTGATCAGCATGTTATCAACCCGTTTTCCGTCATCTTTCTCTGGTCGGCTCAGCAGCCTTCCAGGCCAGATATTGACCTGATTATGTCAATTATTTGACCGATGATACTGTTCGCAATCAGGTATGTATAGAATAATCACTCCAAGATGGTATTTTTTTAACCAACACAATCTCACCTTCTCTTTTTCATCCCAATTTGTGAAAAATCTCGCTCGGGTTCAAAAAAACGCCCCTGACCCGCATGAATCCCCAGTTGCTGTAAGACATACCACTCTCTGGCGTTTTCCACACCAACCGCGATCACAGATACACCGGTATTCGCACAGGCACCCAGCATACTTCTGACAAATAACTGATTCTCCTGCCGCTGATCAATTTCCCGGATCAGACTACGGTGCAGTTTGATATAGCTGACATTCACATCTTTGATGTAATGCGTACTGACAATGGTTCTCCCGGCTTGATCGACACCCAGACTGCATCCCAGGCCAGTCAGCATTTTCAGGAAGGTTCGGACAGCATCAATATGACGCGACAGGTTCCGCTCCGGCACTTCAATACTCAACCGTTTCAGCACGGGCCGGGGAGTCTGAAGCAGCTCATCCCGGAACCAGCGGACAAAGGTTTTGTCCAGCAGCGACTCAACACTGACATTCACGGCAAAGTTATCCAGAGTCGGCCCGTTTTTCAGCAGTTCAAGTGCCTGACTCACCACCTGTTTGTCCATCCGGACATGAAAGCCAACCTGTTCTACCGCAGGTAAAAACCGGGATGCTTTGAGTACCAGACCATTTTCATCCCGGATCCGGGCAAGTAATTCCCGATGTAACAAGGTTTTCCCTTCCGCCATATAAGCGGGTTGCTGATAAAGTTGCGGGCCACCCTGACTGAACACGCCATCGAGCAAGGTTCGCCAGCGCACACTGCCCCGGGTATCTTCCCCCTGAGGATCTTTCTGGAACACAGACCAACTGTTGGCACCCTGCAGCTGAGCGCTGCGCAGCGCCATATCCGCTTCATCCATGATCCGCCCCCGACGCTCACCACTGGCAAAATAGGTCATTCCAATATGGCACCAGTTCTCACGATGCAAAGGCGCAGTGGGGGTCAGCCGTTCCAGTGCTTTCAGCAGCTGGTTCACAAACAGGTTCACTTCCTTGCTGGGCTGTTGCAGCAACATGATGGCAAACTCCGCCTCGAAATAGCGGGACAGCACGCTATCGGGGTAGCGCTGGATCATATTCGACAGCACCATGCCGACCTCCTGGATCAGCTCGTCCGCGACAATTTTTCCTTTGGACAACAGCAGTTCTTCCCACTCCGAAATGCGGACCAGAATTACCGCGCCGTGGTTGTCCTGATCCTGAACCACCGACTGCAGACGGCTGTCAAAGAGCACCCGGTTCGCTGAACCGGTCAGTTGATCCAGAAAAGTATGGGTACGGATAAAAGTATCAAAACGACTGCGTTCCTGACGGGCATCCTTCAGCTCGGAGATCAGCTTATCCAGGGCCAGACTGGCGGTATCGGGCCACTCTCGATCCGACCCTTTGGCGAAGTCATCCAGCTTGCCGGCCAGTAGCATCCGCCCCCGCTCTTCCAGCAGTTCAGAGCCATGCAACTGACGTTTCAGCCAGTTCACGCCCCAGACCAGCCCGGCAATGATGATCATGATCGCCAGACTGATCGACGACATCGCCCCCAGCGAATACGTCAGCTCGGTATAGGGTGGGATCGACTGGATCCGGACGACATAACCGGGGTTATGGGTCAGCGGGTACTGGGTATGATAGAGAATATTCGGATCGTCAATTTTCTGCTGACCCTGAAACTGATACACAGAACCCGCCTCATGACTGACATCCAGTGAGACGACATGACTGGCCTTGAGTAATTTAGGCAACCATCGGTTCAGTGACTGGGAGCCCTGAGGCTCAAGCATTTCCAGATCGATCACCTCAACGACACCAGCCAGATAATGGTGCAGATAGTCCTGCCCCAGCTTACGGAAGCTGATCGCACCACCGATAAAAATGACAAACATGGCGCAGATGACAATAAGGGTCACGAAAGCGACCAATCGATTGGTCAGCTTCATCCCTGAGGCTTTTCTCATTCAGTGTCCAACTTTATTCAAAAAAACATTTCAAAACCGACAGGCGCTGTGGTCAACTCACACAAGTCGGTAAACATTTTAAAGCGACTGTTTCCACAGGAAAATACCACTGGCAGCCCAGAACGTCAGTGTCCGGTACGACACTTTGCTGATTTGTTACCCTGAGGTTACAGGCTCGCTCACCCCATCTTATTGGAGAAACATGGACTGGATCACCTGCACGAAAAGTTTTGTCAGCGTTGTGGAACAGGGCTCACTGGCCCAGGCCGCCAGCACACTCAATACATCCAGTTCTGCGCTGTCCAAGCGACTGTCCTGGCTGGAGAAACAATTGGGCGTCCAGCTACTCAAGCGGACGACCCGCAACCTGACCGTGACCGAAGCAGGCAAAGTCTTCTATCGCCGCAGCGTACACTTACTGGATGACTGGCAGCAAATCCTGGCAGAAACCACCTCAACCTACGGCGAGGTTCAGGGTGTGCTGCGTCTCGGGGCACCGCTGGCAACCGGCAGCCGGGTGCTGGTGCATTATCTGGATGAATTTCTGCAAACCTATCCCAATATACAGGTTGAGCTGCACACGGTGACACCGGGGCAACTGCCGGATCTGAACCTGGATGTGTTTATCAGCCGGGAGCTGACCGACTTTAATTCCACCAGCTATATTGCCACCCGGCTATTCAGTTTTCAGGCCGGCTTCTATGCTTCACCGGGTTACCTGGAAGATCGGCCAGCCATTGAGACGCCGGAGCAGCTAACACAACACAACTGTCTGCTGTTTGGCAACCATGGTCATGAGCAGGAGCATATTTTTGAAAACAACCGCCGCTTGAGACTGCGTGGCAACTTTACCACACAAAACCCGGAAGCCCTGGTGGCAGCGGCGGTGGCTGGCATGGGTCTGATTCTAGTCGGTCAGAATACCGTCAGGCGTGAGCTGAGCAATGGCCTGCTGGTGCCGGTTTTACCCGAACTGAAGCAGCCTCTGAATGCGGCTTACGCCTATTACCCCAAACTCAACTACAACCACACCAAAACCAAGCTGTTTATTGATTTTATCAAGCAGAAAGCCGGTGCTTCAGGATAGGAAAAAAATCGGCCAGCGTATCAACCGCTGGCCCGGATTCATGGCATGGACAAGTAAACGGAGCATGAAATGAACAGGACTCAGGAAAAAAACAGCCAGTAAATCACAGCACCAATGCCAAGTACCCACAGTTTGCTTTTGATCGGCGCTTTGATAAACATCCAGAGCAGCGCAAATGGCATCACTGCCACAACCATCACCCACGCAAAAGGGCTCAATTTGACTTCGTCTGAAGCTGCTTCCGTTTCTTCCGGTTCAACATCTGACACTGAAGCTTCCTTTTTCGGAACAACAGCACGCTTCTGTTCCAGTTCTTCCTGACGTTGTTTCGGGGTCAGTGCCAAGACCGGCATCGGCTTTTCTTCCGGCTGCCACCAGTGAGTCCGGGGCTTCTGCCCTCTCGCGACTTTCAGCCTGAACAACCGCTTATTGAGTTCACCGATTTTCCCCTTCGGCACGGTAAAACCATACTGACGCTTCAGGTGCAGTACCTGCTTCTGAAGTGGAAGACCTTTCTCTGGATTCACCATGGCGACGAAGTTGGCATAACCGGCCAGACTCTGGAACAGCTCTCCGGCTCCCCAAGTTTTCCCTTCGGGCCCATCCAGCGCAACCTGCTGAAGAACGGCCCTGAAACGCTTCAGTGTCGCCCGGTCAACAGACAGCCGGTCATTCACCACCACGCCCGTCACTTCCTGACGCTGATGACGGCGTATCACCCGGGTTTTCTCAGGATGCACAACAAACCCTTCATCCGTCACAATTTGTTTGCAGCGCCAGAGCAGCGACTGTACCTTGCCCGCATCCTGGCTGGAGAACGTCAGATCGTCTGCATAACGGGTATAGGTGAAACCCAGTTTATCGGCCATACCCTGTAATCGCGCATCCATCCGGCGACACAGCACATTGGTAATCATCGGACTGCACGGAGATCCCTGAGGCAGGACATGCTCCCCCTGAGCCACATGCCAGGTGCGGCCATCCATTTCGACGGCTTGCGTCACCGGCTTGGTTGCGAGCAGTGCAAACGTCGTGGCCAGCTCTTCACTGTAACCCAGTTTGCCGAACAGCCCTTTGACCCGCCGGTAGGTGATACTCGGGAAAAAATCTTTCAGATCCAGATTAATCACCACAGCTTTGCCGACATGTGGCTGAGCATTGGTCACAATACTGCGCCCGGGCACAAACCCATGGGCCGCATCATGAACTGGCAGCAGGTTCAGCACGTAGTCCAGCAGCCAGTACTGCGCCCGCTTCATCCGGGGCATCGGGGCTGAAATCACCCGAGTGCCGCCCGATTTCTTCGGCAGCTCAAACTCCTGATAATGAGTGACCGTCGAGACTTCTTTGCGGTAACAGAGAAAACGCAGCTCAGCGGTGGAGATATCCATCTGCCGGGCCACATCTTCAACCGACTGAAAGTGGATCAGGTGCCGCGTCGATAAGCGGAGTGGATCAGAAGCTTTCTGGGATAAACCGGCGGAAACAGATTCTCCCAGAAAAGTAAATTGCTTTTTCTGGCGCTGATACCAGGCCAGGGCCTGCTCAAATGCCGCCCTGTTCCGCGCAATCCGGGTTTGCTCCCGCTTTTCCAGCGCCGCCAGCTTGCGCGCTTTGTGCATCTCGGCCAGCGCCTTTTCCGGATCACTGTAGCGTTTATCCAGTTGGCTGAGTCCGTGCAGACGCGCCATCAGCGATGCGCGTTTATTCACAAACTGCTCTGCAAGGCTGGGCTTACTGTCACCGGGTTTCCAGAACCCAAGCCGGGTCATTTCGCTGAGAATATATTCATCTTTACTGGATTCACGGATCCGGTCATATATCTGTTGCCGTGTCAGCTTCGGAGACGGGTCCTGAGTCGGCTCATGGGTTTGTGGATTCGAATGAGAATTAGACATGACCAGATACCACTGATTGCAAAGAAGTACTCACTTCTGGAGATACGGGCAGGATGGATTGCAGGAAGAGAGCAGGTAGCGCGGCCACTTCCTTCGAAGAGTTCTCAGTACTGGCGGAATCAACTCGATGCCGCACGTTACCTATGTCGCTGATTGACTTCGGCGAAGTCATACCGCAATAGCGATATAGGTGACTGTGCGGCCCAGTTAAGATTGCGCCAGTGACGCGTGGGCAGCCTTTAAACCAGAATGGTGATCCACCATTCGCGATGCAAGGTTCTTTTGCCGCGCTACCATGCAATTGCATTGTATGCATATCAGCCTGTAACTCAATCAAACGCTGTCGTTTCAGTGAGATGGCTTCAACAAATTGTCCGCTCACAGCGACCCTCCTGCACTTTTCAGGCGCAGTGCCAGCATGTGCTCGCACGGGCCTTGTCGGAGTTTATGCTGATGCCAGAAATGACATTCACACTGGGCATTGATCAGGCGCTGATCACGATCAATCGTCAGGGCCACCTGATGCTCCCGGCCATTGTCCAGCACACAGCCAGAAACCTCAGCCCCCAGATCACCACGTGCCATCATCTCGACCGTCACCAGGTTTGCCTGAACAAAATGGCTGGCTTTACGCTCCCGGTCATGACTGAAACGGATCTCATCCAGATCTACAGGCGCATTGTACAGATGCCGCAACCGGTAAACGTCCATCTCCAGATCATACAGCACCAGACCAAGCTGGCTGTACTGTGCCAGTGCCGACTTCACGACACTCAAGTCCAGATTCAGTCGGGCAGCGAGACTGGCAGCACTTTCCAGATGACTGGCCGCCAGCGCGTCATACACCTTCTGGCTGGTCGTCTGCTCCACCGCATCCCGCGGGGCCAGCAGATCAAAATTTCCGGCCCGCGACCAGTCATTGGCACTCCAGCCGGACAGGCCCAGCGTAAAAGACATCGCCCCCATGTGCGCGATGTAAAACGAAGGAAAACCATCCTCCAGCAGGAACACATCAAAAGCATCGGCAACCGGTAACAAACGCTCCAGGATCAGCAACCGACGACGTCCCCACACCCGGATCGTCCGCGGCGTATCGCCCTGATAAATAGAGCGATCAAAGCGAATGACTTCATTCCAGGGCTCCATCACCACACGGATCGGTTGCCCCGGCAACAGTTCAAATTTCATGGCGCGCGGGCCGGTCTGTTCCTTCTTCCGCTTCAGGTGCAGGCACAGATTATGGATATCCATCGGCTGCAGGCGCAGTTTCACCATCGGCAGGGTCATGGCTGAACTCACCTGCAGGAAACCACGGACCCAGCTTTCCGGCAGATCAATTTTCTTTTCCTCAAATCCACTGCTGCCAGACGTCTGAATATTGAAACCTTCCGGGTCAATCTTCAGAAAAGTCGCGCGATAATCCCGGATCTTCTGAAATTCCTGATACAACCCCAGCGAATAGTCGATATTCGTGGTGCCAAAAGCCTGCTCGGACACATGCTCGAACACATCATAGCGGCAGCTTAACTTGCCGTAGCTGGATTCATCTTCTGAGAAACACTCAAAAAACACCTGATCCGGATGCACAGTGATGACCGGATCCAGCACATACCAGGCATCAATATCCTGCTGATAGAGATAATTAAAATACTTGGCTTGCGCCTTGTAATACGGTGCCATGATCTCACTGGCAACTGCATTCATCCTTGCCAGATCGGCCTGAACAGCCTCTAATTCCTGCCGGTTTGCCTTGGCGACCTCGGAAAATTCGGCCAGCAACCGCACCTCTTCATCGGCCAGCCAGCGCTGATAGTCATCACGGTTTTTGGGCTGAAACCGCATGTCAGACATCACCACCTGATGCAGACAGGACATACCTTCCCTGAACCGGCGCTTGTCTTTCAGTTCTCCAACAAAAAACGTTGGCGGGCGGGATAAATCCGGAGCGAAGGCCATTTCAGACCGCTGACGGTCAGAACCCACCTGAGATTGACGGGCATAACGGTAAGTGACTTCCATGATTACTCCTTGCACTCGGTCAGCTGACGAATGGAACGCTGGCGCAACTGTGCCGGTAACGCCACATCCGCATGTTGCTGTTTCAGCGTCATCATGAGTTTGATGTATTCTGCTTTATCTTTGTGAACGGAAGTCAGCGACAGCCGCGTCAGCAAATCGCACACCATCTCAAGGGTCTGAGGGGTCATCACCACCTGTTCGCGCAGGAAGTGCAGCACGCGATCTTTCGCCTGCCGTCCGCGATTGACTCGGGAAAGCACCGAGAGGAAATAGGGTTTCAGCGCTACCGTGACCGCCTCATCTCCGGCGGCATAGTCGGGCAGTAATTCACTGACAAAACATTCAACCTCGGGAGACGGATGCTGACTCAGTTGCAACAGATACTGCCGGCCATCGGCTGCATCAAAATAGCTCTGCATCAGACGGCGGCCAAACTGCTGGACGGGTTCCTGAACACTGTCACATACCGCAATAATCTGATCGGCAGGCCAGTCTTCACGCTGCATGTGCTGCTCACAATAGGTGAATCCAAACGCCTGAGTGTCCGGCCAGCGGCTTTCCAGTACCGACAACAGTTGATCTGACCGGGTACGCATCGCTTCCGGATCGCGCTCAAAATACGCTCGGGCCAACGCTCTCAGTGCCGCCGTTGAACTGAACAGCAAAGTGAACCATTGATCATCTGACAACACGGGAGAACTTGCCAATACACGGCCCAGTGCTGATTCAAGTGCCGTTGCTGCCAGTGAGTGGGCCATTTCTGATCGCGCGGTGGCCAGCAACCAAAGTGCCTCATGGTGATTTTGACTGAGTTCACTTTCAAAATGCTGCCGGAGAAAATCATTGATGCGGTGCTGTAATGGCTGCGCCAGCTCGCGATCATGTAACTGGCGAATCACATGCAGAAACACTTTGTCGCGATGAACCGGACGAGACTGTATCGCAGTAATCAGGACACTGAAAATGGCCTCCTGCGCTGACGCCGAGCACTGACTCAGCAGGCTGAGCAGATCATCCATCCGTGTCGCCATGACATCCGGGGTCAGCTTTTTGAGCAGCGAGATACTGAATGCCTGAATGGCTTCAGATTCAGCACCATGAATTATTTTCAGCGTTTCCGGGCTGATCGCATCGTAGCCAATCGGCATTGCATCCAGCAGCCGACAGCCCAGCCACATTGTCGCAGGGCAACCGCACTGGATCAGGCTCTCAACCTGCGGCAGCGCCAGACCACTGAAAACCCGGCTGCAATGCTGCGCCAGCCAGTCAAACACGAAATCCAGGTGCTGATGCTGGCTCAAGTCAGTTTCACCGAACTGGCGTACACAATCCTGAAGCAGACGGGCATGATCAAGATAAGCCAGCTTCGATGCCAGAGCCGCACTGTTGAGCCATTGACGAAGCGGCTCACTGTCCAGACACAGCAGTGAAGCCAGAAACGCCGTTGCGTTTTGGAAATCCCGGATCTGATCGAGCTGTGTGATCGCAAACGCAGTAACTGCCGGAGCGTCGCTGGCCAGCAACCTCAGCAGAGCCGATTCTGAGAAGGGCTCGCGCACGGCACGCGATGCCAGTTCACGCAATGCAAACTGCTGTGAGGACACATATGGCTTGAGGGCCAGCGGTATCAGCGCATCAACTGACAGTGACTGACAAAAAGAGACATTGTCTTCCATCGCCCGTACGGCAAAATCAGAGACGGGCTGACAGTGTGTCGCCGTTGCGATCTGCAGCAGTCTCTCTGGAACCTGATCCCACAAATGCGGGAAGGCCTCTCCCCGCCCGTCATCGTCGATTTCTGGCTGAAAGAACCAGAAACCGCGAGCATTCTTCTGATAGCCCGGATGTTGGGTGCGAATGATCGCGTTCAGCACCCGACATTTTGAATATTCATCATAATGACGCACCTGGGTGACCACCCGGTTCCAGTCTTCGTCATATTGATAGCCTTCAACACACTTGGCTTTGCCAGCATGCTCAGCATCGGAATAACCCAGCAGAAACTGTGCCGCCATGTCCGTGTAATACAAATTGCCTGCAGCTCCGAGTTGCCGGAGCGTCCGCCAGCAACGGCTCACAAGATATTGATGGGTCTTTTGCGAGTGGGCCAGCCGTGCTTGGCCCGAGGCCAGTTCCCGGGAGACATCCATCCGGCCTGCGTCTGGCGAATAGTGATACTTCCAGTTCCGGGTAAAATAGGCCCGGCTGAATTCCAGTCGGAGATTCAGTAAGGCATAGATTTCGGCATCCAGGCGGAATTCACTCATTTTCAGCAAATAACGAAGCCCCTGAAAAGCGCCGGGGGCGAAGGGAATCTGCGGCAGCACCGCGATGAGCGCCTGACGGATCGCCGGATGAAATATGGATTGCAGATAAGCTTGTTTCAGGCATTCATTGATCGGCTGTTCAGCCGCCGCCATCGGCGGTAGCGCACAAAATTCTGCGACTTGCTGCGTCAGTGACTCCGGTGTGAGCAACGCATCCTCACCGGTCAGGTCAAGATACACCTGCTGCTGTGCATCCGGTTCCGTCAGCGCCAGCGTGACTTCCCTCGCCAGACTGGCCAGAACCGGGTTGCTGTGCCTCAGATAAGGCCGGATCATGGCGATATTCTGGGACGAACCAATCCGGCCCAGCGTCCATAAGATACTGTAATCGTAACGCCATACGTCGTGGCCCAGATAACCGGCAATAATGAATGCCATATCCGGATCTTTCTCCGGTGGCAGACGCCAGATCTGCCGGGCTCTGAACGCAGGATTTTTCTCCAGCATAATCCGCCGCCCCAGATTCACCGATGTACGGGCAGACGGCTTGACGGTTGCGCCGGGAATCACATATCCCTGATTGCGTTTGGCAACGACAACCGAATCAAACACTTTTTCAGCACGGGCCAGATCAACCGGCGCAGGCGTTTTCTGGCTTTCTTTGAGCGTCGCCCCCCGATGACTGTACCGGACAGACACAATATACCGCTCGGTGTCGGCACCGGGCATTTCAAACAAGGCAATTTCATATACCTTCTCTGATTGTGCTTCCTGAAAATGTAACTGTGTTTTCCTGACGAGTTTCATGATCCGATCTCAAGCCTGAATGCAACTTGTTGACCTTATCACACGGATACATACCCTCCGTGCCGCATCGCGCCGTCTTCACGAGAACATCACAGTTTTTACCGATGCTTTTCTTTCGGAATCAAGATGCTGGGGAGTCACAGCGCGCTCTCAGACTCATTCGAGCGGATGACCTTGCCCATCCAGAGCAATCAGTTGCAAATCGTCCGGACTTTCTCCCGTATCGATCCATGGCGACAAGCATTCACTGCGCTTCACACATGGGTCTGTGAGTGATGCCAGAAATGCGATAAGCAGATCGATTTGGGAATCGCTGAGATAAGTTGCCACCAACTTGGATTTTCCCTCCCGTTGCAGGCGGGACAGTTGCTGTAAAGCCTGTTCCGTGTTTTCCAGCATGTCTTCCGTTTGCACCCGCGGATCCAGCTGGCTGACATCATAGTTGTACACCGCTTTGCGTGGATTCAAGTGATGACGAATGATGCCCTGAAGCGTGGTGTAAGCGCCGGAGTGCCCCCAAGGTCCGGTTTCCGTCACATTCAGCAGCGTAGGCGTCCGGAACGCAAATCGATCATCGACTTGCCGGGTCTGATACCAGCGACCCCTGTCATTCGTCCCGTCAATCCCACTGTCATGATCTTTGCCAATACCGACCTGAGGCACCGCCAGCACGTGAAAGGATTCATCCGTGAAAAAATCACCTTTGTGGCACGCCATACATCCGGCTCCCCCTTTCCTGACAGGCCGCATAAACAGCAGTGCTCCCATTTTCGCTTTCAGGCTGATGGCATCATCATTCCCGGCCAGATAAGCCTTCCAGGGCGTATCCACAAAGACCATGGATCGCTCAAACTCACCCAGTGCCCGAGCAATGTTTTTCTCGGTGATCAGTGCCTGTGCTGTCCCTTCCGGATCGGAAAAACCAGCTCTGAACCATGTCAGCCACTGATTTTTATCCAGCTCATTTTCGTAGCCGGGCGCTCCGGCCAGGCGATTCGCTAAATGCGCCCGGATCTCATCATTGCTGGCGTCTGGCAGAAAGGTAAATCCTCGCATTTCAGCCTTTGACGTGATGGGAAAACGGGCCTGTGCCATGGTCAAATTATCACCGGCATCTGGATCAATCATGCCAATTGCAACATCAGGTGTGCGAATATCGTCGCCTTCCCCGTTCGCGCCCGTCGATGCATTGACGCACTCAATCCGGCCATCATCAAACAGAGTCTGATCATAAAACGCAATATTGAATACCGTTGGTGCGTTGCGCGGGACAGTCGGCCCACCACCATTATAATTGGCTGCGAGTGACGAGTGTTGCCGTTCAGGTCCAAGCACGTCATCTTCAATGGCCCCCGTGCCAATTGATAGCGACAGGCCATCGCCGCCCCCTAGCACCGGATGATGACAGGACACACAGGCGACATCCTTATCCCCGCTCAACGCTTTGGTGTAAAAAAGTTTCAAACCCAATTGTGGTAACGGATCATCAATTGCCGGCAATTGACGATGCTGTGCAACATCACCAGTCAGACCTTGCTGTCTGGCCTCCTCGCGGATCTCCTCATCTAACTGACACCCGGACAGCAGGCAGCATGTAATCAGGCAGACGCCTAACAAAATTTTCATAAACACTCCCCCAGACACTGACGCATCCTTCACTTGATCTGTCTTTCCATAAAGATGAGTGTAAGGGCTGAAAAATTTGCTGTGCGTCTTATCATCAAGAAAGAAAATACAACAAAAATGTACAAAAACGAATGCAACCCGTCCGGCCTCGCAAAAAGAAAAGGCCCCTGAAAAATCAGGGGCCTTTCTTCAAAAATTCAGTCAATCCTGAGGAATTGATCAGAACGGGATATCGTCATCGAAATCCATTGGTGGTTCATTGTACTGAGGCTGAGACTGCTGAGGCGCAGACTGCTGCTGCGGTGCATAGCTTTGCTGTTGTTGCTGCTGCTGTTGTGGTTGCTGAGGCTGACCCCAACCACCCTGCTGCTGCTGGCCACCCATTGGCGCGCCCTGACCGCCCTGACGGCCGCCCAGCATCTGCATCACACCGTTAAAACCCTGCACCACAACTTCGGTGGTATAGCGATCCTGACCGCTCTGGTCCTGCCACTTACGAGTTTGCAGCTGACCTTCAATATAAACCTGAGACCCTTTGCGCAGGTACTCACCAGCAACTTCAGCCAGCTTGCCAAACAGGGCAACACGGTGCCACTCAGTTTTTTCACGCTGTTCGCCGGTCGCTTTGTCACGCCAGGTTTCAGAAGTAGCAATGGTAATATTCGCTACTGCATTGCCGTTTGGCATATAACGGATTTCAGGATCATTTCCCAAGTTACCTACCAGGATAACTTTATTCACGCCACGACTGGCCATAGTTCACTCCAGGTTTTCGCTGTTGAGGGTGCCAAACGGCGCCCTGCTCTCATTCAAAGTTTAAACTTAATTGTCGAGTTTAACATGGGGCGCCCCCACAGGCATAGGGCAACATCACCCATTCCACGTCCAGACTAAACGCATAAAAGACGATCAAAGCACTGTGTTTTTATACAGTCAAGTCTTTTAAGCCTTTTTGGGCTATGCCATAATGCAGACCAATTTATTCAAGCGCTGATGACTGCAACCATGGATAAGATCGAAGTCAGGGGTGCCCGCACCCACAATCTCAAAAATATCAGCCTGACTATCCCGCGGGATAAGCTGATTGTGATTACCGGCCTGTCAGGTTCCGGCAAGTCTTCCCTGGCCTTCGATACCCTGTATGCCGAAGGTCAGCGCCGCTATGTCGAATCGCTGTCAGCCTATGCCAGACAGTTCCTGTCATTGATGGAAAAACCGGATGTCGACCACATTGAAGGCTTGTCTCCGGCGATTTCCATCGAGCAGAAATCAACCTCACACAACCCGCGTTCAACCGTCGGAACCATTACCGAAATTTACGACTACCTGCGCCTGTTGTTTGCCCGGGTCGGTGAACCGCGCTGCCCGACCCATGATGTCCCGCTGGCCGCCCAGACGATCAGCCAGATGGTCGATAAAGTCCTGACGCTGCCAGAAGGCAGTAAACTGATGTTGCTGGCACCAATCGTCAAAGAGCGGAAAGGTGAACACCTGAAAACCCTAGCCAATCTGGCCGCTCAGGGCTATATCCGCGCCCGGATCGACGGGGAAGTCTGCGATCTGTCCGATCCACCGACGCTCGAATTACACAAAAAGCACACCATTGAAGTCGTGGTGGATCGCTTCAAGGTTCGCGATGATCTCCAGCAACGTCTGGCTGAATCCTTTGAAACGGCACTAGAGCTGTCCGGCGGGACTGTGGTGATCAGTCCGATGGACGATGGCGACATGGAAGAGCTGATCTTTTCCGCCAACTTCGCCTGTCCACACTGTGGCTACAGTATGCGCGAACTGGAACCGCGCCTGTTCTCCTTCAATAACCCAGCCGGTGCCTGCGGCACCTGTGACGGTCTGGGTGTCCAGCAGTATTTCGACCCGGCCCGTGTGGTTCAGAATAAAGAGCTGAGTCTGGCCGGTGGTGCAATTCGCGGCTGGGATAAGCGCAACTATTATTATTTCCAGATGCTGAGCTCACTGGCTGAGCATTACGATTTCGATGTCGAAGCCCCCTTTCACACCCTGCCGAACAGAGTGCAGAAAGTGCTGCTGCAAGGGTCGGGGACGACCAACATCGAGTTCAAGTACATCAATGATCGCGGCGATGTCACGGTGCGCCGCCACCCGTTTGAGGGCATCCTCAACAACATGGAGCGCCGATACCGCGAAACCGAATCCAACGCGGTCCGGGAAGATCTGGCCAAATATATTTCGACCAAGCCCTGTTCAAGTTGTGACGGTTCCCGCCTTCGTGAAGAGGCGCGCCATGTCTTTATCGAACAGACCAACCTGCCTCATGTCAGTGAGATGAGCATCAGTCAGGCTCTGACGTTTTTCACCGAGCTGACACTGGAAGGCCAGCGTGCACAAATTGCCGATAAAATCCTGAAGGAAATCAACGACCGTCTGACCTTTCTGGTCAACGTCGGCCTGAACTACCTCAACCTGTCGCGCAGTGCTGAAACCCTGTCGGGTGGTGAAGCCCAGCGAATCCGACTGGCCAGCCAGATCGGCGCAGGACTGGTCGGTGTGATGTATGTTCTGGATGAACCCTCCATTGGTCTCCACCAGCGTGATAACGAACGTCTGCTCAGCACCCTGACCCGGCTGCGCGATCTGGGCAACACCGTGCTGGTCGTTGAACACGACGAGGATGCGATTCGCTGCGCCGATCATATCATTGATATCGGCCCGGGCGCGGGGGTACACGGCGGTCAGGTCATTGCTGAAGGTACACTGGACGACATCCTGTCGTCGCAGGAATCCCTGACCGGTCACTACCTGAGCGGAAAAAAACAGATTGAAGTTCCGGCAGAACGCACGCCGATGGATGCGGAAAAAATCGTCCAACTGACCGGCGCTCGCGGCAATAACCTGAAAAAAGTGGATGTCTCGATCCCGGTTGGCCTGATGACCTGCGTCACCGGTGTCTCCGGTTCGGGTAAATCAACCCTCATCAACGACACCTTCTTCCGGATCGCCCACCATGAACTGAATGGTGCCACTTCCGGTGAGCCAGCACCTTATCTTGATATTCAGGGGCTGGAACATCTGGACAAGGTCATCGACATCGATCAAAGCCCGATTGGCCGGACACCGCGCTCGAACCCGGCAACCTATACCGGTATTTTCACCCCGATCCGTGAATTGTTTTCCGGAACACAGGAATCCCGCTCACGGGGTTACAAGCCGGGGCGCTTCAGCTTTAACGTGAAAGGTGGCCGCTGCGAAGCCTGTCAGGGTGACGGCGTGATCAAAGTGGAAATGCACTTCCTGCCAGATGTCTATGTGCCTTGTGACAGCTGTAAAGGGAAACGCTATAACCGTGAAACCCTGGAAGTGAAATATAAAGGCAAGACCATTGACGAAGTACTGGAAATGACCGTCGAGGACGCCCGGACATTTTTTGATCCTGTCCCCGCAATTGCCCGAAAACTGCAAACGCTGATGGATGTCGGTTTATCCTATATTCGTCTGGGTCAGGCTGCGACCACATTGTCTGGCGGTGAAGCACAGCGGGTAAAACTGGCTCGCGAGCTGTCCAAGCGCGATACAGGTAAAACCCTGTATATTCTGGACGAACCGACCACAGGTCTGCATTTCCACGATATTCAGCAGTTGCTGAGTGTCTTGCACAAGCTGCGCGATCACGGCAACACCATTGTAGTCATTGAACACAATCTTGATGTGATCAAAACCGCAGACTGGATCATCGATCTGGGGCCGGAAGGCGGTAATGGCGGTGGTGAAATCATCGCAGCCGGAACACCGGAACAGGTCGCTGAAGTGGCGGGATCACATACAGCCCGCTTCCTTAAGCCTTTGTTACCGTGAAAGGCCGCTCAGCAGGCGTAATCAGCAAGCTGCACAACAATAATCATCTCGATCAGGCTGGCCACCAGCCTGATTTTTTTGACGATATGTCGAGGGACTGGACAACGTGACTGTCATTCAATTACGGGGCACCCGGCTGGCGGCAGCCACGATCAGCAAACCCCTGACGCGACCTTTTATTCTGGCGCTGACTTTCCTGTTTTTGCTGACCATGCACTACTTTCAGCACAATCAGGGCGGTTCCGGACTCGAACTCCCGTTCAATGTCAGCAGTTGGATTCCATTCAGTTTTGCCATCGCCATTGGTTTGCTGGAAATCAGTCGCCAGAAAATATTACGTTATTCTCGTCTGACGCTGGTGCTCTTTCTTTGCTGCGTCATGCTGACGCTTCCGATCTTCTATCCGGAAGCGACCCCTGAAGCGGCAGCAAACCGATTATTTGCGCTCTGGGCTGGCTGGCTATTCTTTGTGGCACTCCAGCAGTTCGCATTCAGCCAGAAACAACGCCAGCAAATTTTGTGGTTGATCCTGAAGGCGGTCTGGCTGCAAACAGCTCTGGCTTGGTATCTGTTTCTCTGGGTCTCCCCTGAGAACGCCCTGGGTTACAATACGGAAATCAATCGCCCCTACGGCATCTTCCAGCAACCCAATGTCATGGCCACTTTTCTGGCAACCGGACTGATCCTCTCGGCCTACCTGCTGGCGCGCCTACCCACCTATCAACGCCGCTGGACATTCTCCCAGCTGGGTTTGTTGCTCACCCCCGTTGCCATCGTGCCTATGCTGATTGTCCTCAGCTCCCGGACGGGTTGGATCGCTGCTGTCGTCGGCGTATTGCTGATCCTGCCATACCTGACCCAGTTTGCTGCCCGGGCCCAGTGGCGTATGTGGCTGCTGATGGTTGTCATGGGACTGAGTCTGGCCTGGAATCTGACCAGTACATTGAATTGGTCGCCGCAACCGGGCAGGGTTTCACTGGAAAGTGCCCGTACGATAATATACCCGCAAGTCACGGAGATGTTCCTGCATGCGCCCATGCGGGGGGTAGGATACGGCAACTTTGAGCCGGCTTACCTGATGCAGACTGCACAATGGCATCAGGCCGATCCCACGCAGCCATACGGGTTAGCCAACCTGGACCATCCGCACAACGAACTGTTGTTCTGGGCCAGTGAAGGCGGAATTCTGCCGTTGCTGGCGCTACTCATTGCCGCCGTCGCCGTGCTGGCGAAGATCCGGCGTGCTCCGGCAAATACCCAGCTGGCACTGGTTGCTTTGCTGTTTCCGATCACTTTACATACCCAGCTGGAGTATCCGTTCTATCATTCGCTGATCCATTGGGTGATTTTCATTTTCCTGCTGCACTGGGTCGACTCACTCAGCGCCAAATATTTCAAACAGCCGCTGCGTTATCATCAACCTTTCCGAATCGGGGGGATACTGCTCCCTTCCTGTATCAGCGCTTTTATGCTGACAACCCTGTACTCCGGAGCAGCACTGACCCGCTTTGAAACCACTTCACCGCCCGATTTAGCCGTCCTGGAGAAAGTGAACAACACCTGGGCCTGGCGCCATCGGTTCGAATGGGACTTATATCAGACCCAGCTCAAAGTGGGGATACATCAGAACAACCCTGAGCTGATACAGGGATTCATTCGTTGGTCCGAGAAGAAAGCCCGGGAGTTACCGCGGCCGATTCTGTACCAATATCTGATCCGAGCGCATCAGGCAATGGCCCATTCCCGTCAGGCCGAGCATGTACGGGAAGAAGCCCAGTACTTGTTCCCGAGCCTGGATTTCAGCGATCAGACATTGCCGATATTCACTCAGCCAACACCAAAAACAGAGACTGAGACTGAGACTGAGACAAAAACAGCGCAAAACTAATCCGATCAAAAACGGCTGCACAGCAGCCGTTTTCTTATCCATTTTGCCCGTCACGGATTATTTCAGCACATCTTCCAGCGCTTTCAGGCAAAGTGCCACATTCTCATTACGGGCAGCATAACCCATCAGTCCGATACGCCATGCCTTCCCGGCAAGCGCACCTAAGCCCGCCCCGATCTCCAGATTGTATTTCTCCAGCAAGGTCTGACGCACTTGAGCATCATCCACGCCATCCGGAATATACACAGCGTTCAATTGTGGTAAACGGCTCTTTTCTTCAACGACGAATCGAATGCCCATGGCTTCCAGCCCGGCACGCAGTGACTGATGCATCTCGGCGTGGCGCTGCCAGGCATTTTCCAGCCCTTCGTTTTGCAGACGAACCAGTGCTTCATGCAGCGCGTACAGGCTATTCACTGGCGCGGTATGATGGTAACTCCGTTTCCCTTCACCACTCCAGTAAGCCAACACCAGGCTCTGATCCAGGAACCAGCTCTGTACCGGCGTCTTACGTTGCTGTATGGCCTCTATCGCACGAGGCGAGAAGGTCAGCGGTGACAGCCCCGGCACACAGGACAGGCATTTCTGGCTGCCGGAATACACCGCATCAAGCTGCCATTCATCCACTTTCAGCGGCACACCACCCAGTGACGTCACAGCATCGACAATGGTCAGGCACCCATGCGCCCGAGCCAGTTTCGCCAGCGTTTCCGCATCACTGAGCGCGCCGGTTGAGGTTTCGGCATGGACAAAGGCCAGAATTTTGGCATCCGGGTGCGCTTTCAGTGCCGCTTCAACGGCCAGCGGATCAACCGGCTCACCCCATTCGTTATCCACCAGCACGGCTTCACCACCACAACGGATAACATTTTCACGCATCCGCTCGCCGAACACCCCATTGCGGCAGACGATGACCTTATCCCCCGGCTCAACCAGATTGACAAAACACGCCTCCATCCCGGCACTGCCCGGTGCAGAAACCGCAATGGTAAAAGGGTTCGTGGTCTGGAAAGCATACTGGAGCAAACTTTTCAGTTCATCCATCATGCCAATGAATAATGGGTCAAGATGGCCCAAAGTCGGACGACTGAGCGCCTGTAGCACCTGAGGATAAATATCGGATGGGCCGGGTCCCATCAGGGTACGCTGTGGCGGATAAAAACTTTGAATTGTCATGGGGCCTCCATTGGCATCGTAGCTGAAATCCTTCTCGATCAGCACTTTAATGATGATTGGCAACAGTGGTATTCATAAAATATCCCAACCGAGCATAACAGAACCGCACGACGCTGGAACCTCAGGGACAAATTTCTGCAGGATCAGTAACAATAACGACACAGAAAAATGCATTCAGGCATTGACAAAGCCCCCCTGCTCCTATTCAATAAGGGCAATTTTTGTTCACCCTGAAAAGCTCATTTTCAGGTGAAAACGGAAGAGGCGCGTTATCCAGGTATCTATGCGGCGGGGCCCCACCCCAAAGCACCATAGAGAGGGGGAGCAACGCCGAGATACGGTAAGACAGGGGGCTTGCCGTATCGGCTTTGAAGGTTGAATCCTTCTGGCTGTCACCTGCAGCATCAAGCACAGGTGGAGAGCTTCTGGTCGCAGCTGTCTTTATCATGTCTCGCCGAACGGCTCTTCTGACATCAAGTCGGAAAGATTCCCCAAATTTTGCCCCATGACTTTACGCTTTGTTAAGTGGGAGATCATTTTGAGCCCTGTACATTTTTCTTCAGCGCAGAACGCTGAAATTACTGTCGCAAAATTTGGCGGCACTAGCGTGGCTGATTTCGTCGCAATGAGCCGTAGTGCCAAGATCGTCATTAATCATCCGAAGACTAAGCTGGTTCTCATCAGCGCATGTTCCGGTGTGACCAATATTCTGGTCGAACTGGCCAACGGTGTCGCTGATGTTGCACACCGCAGCAGTCTGATGGATCGCCTGCGTGCAATCCATCACAGTGTCTTGGCAGACTTACAACAACCTGAAACGGTTGCCGGGAAAATTGACACACTGCTGGATCAGGTTGCTGCTCTCGCGGCTCAAACCGCAGTTCAGAAGTCTGCTGAACTGACCGATCAACTGGTCGCGAATGGCGAATTGCTGTCAACTTATCTGTTTACTCAAATTCTGTGCGAAATGGGTGCCGATGCTGTGCGCTATGATATCCGTGATGTCATGCGGACAGACAGCCGCTTCGGGAAAGCCAGCCCGGAACCAGAGATGATCCGTCAACTGACGGAAGAAAAACTGTTGCCATTACTACAGGATAAAATCGTGGTTTCACAAGGCTTTATTGGCAGTGATGAACAGGGCCGTACCACCACACTGGGCCGCGGTGGCAGCGACTACAGCGCTGCGCTGATGGCTGAGGCGATCGACGCCGGTACGCTGGAAATCTGGACCGACGTCCCCGGGATGTATACGACCGATCCACGGATTGCGCCAAAAGCTACGCCGATCAAAGAAATCAGCTTCAGTGAAGCCTCTGAGATGGCCAACTTTGGTGCCAAAATTCTTCACCCATCCACACTGATCCCGGCGGTTCGCCGTCAGATTCCTGTGTTCGTGGGTTCTTCGAAAGCACCAGAGCAAGGCGGAACCTGGATCCGTAAATCAGTCAGTGAAGCGCCTCTGTTCCGTGCACTGGCACTGCGCAACAATCAGACCCTGATTACCCTGACCAGCCTGAACATGTTCCACGCCTACGGCTTCCTGGCTGAAGTGTTCCGTATTCTGGCTGAACACAAAGTCTCGGTTGATCTGATTTCTACCTCTGAAGTCAGCGTCTCTCTGACGATGGATCAGACAGACACGGGTGGCGGTGCACCTACGCTTCCTCCGGGAGCACACGCGGCACTCAGCGAGCTGTGCCGTGTCGAGATTGAACAGGATCTGTGCCTGATCTCTCTGATCGGAAACCGCATGAGCCAAACCGCCGGTTCGGTCAGCACTGTGTTCAACACGCTGGAAGAATACAAACTGCGGATGATTTGTTACGGTGCCAGTCCACACAACCTGTGCTTCCTGGTGAAAACCGAGCACGCGCTCTCGATTGCTCAGAATCTGCATCATAAGATTTTCGAGTAATCCGAATCATCTCGCAGATCCAAAAAAGGCGCTCCATGAGCGCCTTTTTTGATGTCTTCACACGCTGAGCTAAACAGCGGCCACCGCATCCGATGACCACGACTTGCTACGAATCCGACTACAGATTTGGACCGAGCCATTTCTCCGCTTCGGTTGCATCCCAGCCTTTTCGCTCAGCATAGTCCAGCATCTGATCTCGCTGAATCTGTGCAACCGCGAAATAACGGGATTCCGGATGAGAGAAATACCAGCCCGACACCGCGGCACCCGGCCACATGGCAAAACTTTCGGTCAACTGCATCCCGGTATTGGCTTCCGCATCCAATAGTTTCCAGATCTCGCCTTTCTCTGTATGTTCAGGGCAAGCCGGATAGCCCGGTGCCGGACGGATCCCCTGATATTTCTCACGGATCAGATCCTCATTATTCAGGGCTTCATCCGGCGCATAACCCCAGATTTCCTTACGCACCTGCTCGTGCATGCATTCGGCAAACGCTTCTGCAAGACGATCGGCCACCGCCTGAATCATGATGGCATTATAGTCATCCCCTTTGGCTTTAAACTGCTCAGCAATGTCGTACTCACCGATCCCGCCCGTGACAGCAAATGCACCAATCCAGTCAGCTTTTTCACTGTCTTTCGGAGCAACATAATCCGACAAACAGTAATTCGGCCCCTTTGGTTTTTCGGTTTGCTGACGCAGACCACGTAGCGTGGTCAGCACCTGAGTCCGGTTTTCATCGGTATAAACCTCAATATCATCACCAATGTTATTCGCCGGGAACAGACCACACACGCCATTGGCTTTGATCATACCGGTTGCTTCAATGTCATCCAGCAGCTGATTAGCATCATCGAACAACCGCTGTGCTTCTTTCCCGACCACTTCATGACGCAGAATCGTCGGATATTTGCCACTCAATGACCAGGTCATAAAGAAAGGCGTCCAGTCGATGTAACGCCGCAGCGTCGCGATATCGAAGTCTTTAAACACATGGATACCCGGTTGTTTAGGGGCTGGCGGTGTATAGCTGTTCCAGTCTATCGCCACTTTATTGGCACGCGCCGTTTCCAGGCTGACCGGTGCACTGCGCGGACGCTTGCGGGCATGCTGCTCGCGCACCACCTCATACTCCTGATCCAGGCGCTCGACAAAAGCAGGTCGTTGCGTCTCAGATAACAATGCCGCACACACCCCGACAGCCCGGGATGCATTCGAAACATACACCACAGGTGCATGATAGTTCTGTTCAATTTTTACCGCAGTATGCGCTTTAGAAGTCGTCGCCCCGCCAATCAACAGCGGAATCTCAAACCCCTGACGCTCCATCTCTTTCGCCACATGCACCATTTCATCCAATGAAGGGGTGATCAGGCCAGACAAGCCAATAATATCGACATGCTCTTCTTTCGCGACCTTCAGAATTTTGTCACAAGGCACCATCACTCCGAGATCAATAATCTCGAAGTTATTACACTGCAAGACGACGCCGACAATGTTCTTACCGATGTCATGCACGTCACCTTTCACGGTTGCCAGCAGGATTTTTCCGTTACTCTTACCTGCCTGTTTCTCGGCATTGATGTAAGGCTCCAGATAGGCCACAGCCTGCTTCATCACCCGGGCCGATTTCACCACCTGCGGCAGGAACATTTTGCCTTCACCGAACAGGTCACCCACCACGTTCATTCCTGCCATCAACGGCCCTTCAATCACCTCCAGCGGTTTGCTGGCCTGCTGGCGAGCTTCTTCCGTATCTTCAACAATAAACTCAGTAATGCCTTTAACCAGTGCATGAGACAGTCGCTTTTCAACGGGCCAGCCCCGCCATTCCGCGGCGGTTTTGTCTTCCACCGCTTCGCCGCTGCCCCGGTATTTATCGGCCAAATCCAGCAGACGCTCCGTGGAATCATCACGACGGTTGAGGACCACATCTTCCACGGCCACACGCAGCTCTTCCGGCAAGTCATCGTAAATCGCCAGCTGACCGGCATTCACGATCCCCATATCCATCCCGTTCTTGAAGCAGTGGTACAGGAAGACCGCGTGAATTGCCTCACGCACCGGCTCATTCCCCCGGAAAGAGAAAGAAACGTTCGACACCCCACCGGAGACCATGGCATGCGGCAAATGACGCTTGATATCCCCAACCGCTTCAATGAAATCCACGGCGTAGTTGTTATGCTCTTCAATCCCTGTCGCGACCGCAAAGATATTCGGGTCAAAAATGATATCTTCCGGCGGGAAACCAACTTCATCAACCAGAATATGATAGGCATTAGTACAGATTTCGATCTTCCGTTCACGGGTATCAGCCTGACCCACTTCATCGAACGCCATCACGATCACCGCCGCACCGTAGCGACGGATTAATTTAGCCTGCTCAACAAATTTCTCTTTCCCTTCCTTGAGTGAGATTGAGTTGACAATTGGCTTGCCCTGAACACATTTCAGACCTGATTCAAGAATTTCCCACTTCGAGGAGTCAATCATGATCGGAACACGGGAAATTTCCGGCTCAGAAGCACACAGATTCAAAAAGCGCACCATGGCCGCTTCTGCATCCAGCATGCCTTCATCCATGTTGATATCAATGATCTGTGCGCCAGCCTCAACCTGCTGACGAGCGACTTCCAGCGCCTCGTCATACAATTCTTCTTTGATCAAACGACGAAAACGAGCTGACCCGGTGACATTGGTTCGCTCACCGACGTTCACAAACAGAGTTTCTTTTTCGATGGTCAGGGGTTCCAGGCCAGACAATCGACAAGCCACGGGTAAATCCGGTAGCTTCCTTGGCGGGAGATTCGCCGTCACCCGGGCCATTTCACGGATATGTTCCGGTGTCGTTCCGCAACAGCCCCCCACCAAATTGAGGAAACCGGACTCCGCCCACTCCCGGATATGTTCGGCCATCTCATCTGCTTCAAGGTCATATTCACCAAAAGCATTCGGCAGACCGGCATTCGGGTGCGCTGAAACAGCACATTCGGAAATGCGCGACAGCTCTTCGACATACTGACGCAGTTCATCAGGACCCAGCGCACAGTTCAGGCCAAAAGAGATCGGTTTGACGTGCCGAAGTGAGTTATAGAAAGCTTCGGTCGTTTGACCGGACAAGGTACGGCCGGAGGCATCGGTGATCGTCCCGGAAATCATCACCGGCAGGGTTATTCCCAGTGTTTCGAATACCGAATCCACCGCAAAAGCACAGGCTTTCGCATTCAGAGTGTCGAAAATCGTTTCGATCAGGATGATATCGGCACCACCTTCAATCAGCGCACGGGTCGATTCTGAATACGCCTCAACCAGTTGATCAAAAGTCACATTACGATAACCCGGATCATTCACATCCGGAGAAATAGAACAGGTTCGGTTGGTCGGGCCAAGGACACCCGCAACAAAACGCGGTTTATCCGGCGTTTTTGCGGTCCACTCATCTGCGACCTGGCGTGCCAGCCGGGCTGCCGCCAAGTTGATCTCGGCACTCAGACTCTCCATGTCGTAGTCTGCCATCGCGATGGTTGTGGCGTTAAAGGTGTTGGTTTCGAGGATATCGGCCCCAGCCTCAAGGTAAGCAGCGTGAATATCCTTGATCAATTGCGGCTGAGTCAGAACCAGCAGGTCATTGTTTCCTTTCAGGTCGGAATGCCAGTCGGCAAAACGTTCACCTCGATAATCCTGCTCATCCAGCTTATAGCTTTGGATCATAGTGCCCATCCCGCCATCGATGATCAGGATCTGCTCATTTAATCGCTTCTGTAATAATTCCGTTCCATTCGACACTGCTTACTTCCTTACACTTAAACTTATCAGCTGCAATCATCCTATCACAGCCTGATTGGAAATCTAGACGTCTATACATCGTTTGCGCAAACTAATTCTTCATCGATCTGTCCAAAGTTTTTATGGCTATCACGGGCCCGAACATTTATATTTTGTCACAATTTTTGCTTAACACTTTTCCAACAGATGAGGATCAAGGATGTCGGTTTACAGTACCCTCTGTTTTCTCGCCGCTGCCGCAATGGCAATTGCCTTTGTTAACCATAAAATAGGCAAGATGCAAACAACCATTGCCATCACCGCAGGCGCCATTGTTTTATCGCTCGGAATTGTGATCGCGGGTCACAATGGCTGGTTTCACCTGGAAGAAATCGCCGCAGAGCAGTTGGGACAGATCGACTTCGAAAGCTTCTTGCTGAAAGGGATTCTTGGCTTTCTGCTTTTCGCCGGCGGTCTGGGAATCAAACTGCCTCACCTCGAAGATCAAAAGTGGGAAATTGCCATCCTGGCACTGGCCGCAACCCTATTTTCCACCTTTTTTATCGGTGGCACACTCTGGTGGATTTGCCAGACACTGGGCATCCAGTTTGACCTGATCTACTGTCTGCTATTCGGCGCACTGATTTCTCCAACGGATCCAATTGCGGTACTTGCGATTGTTAAAAAATTGCATGCCCCGCGTCGTATTTCAACCCAAATTGAAGGGGAGTCGCTCTTTAATGATGGTTTTGGTCTGGTGATTTTTGTCACGCTGTTCACTATTGCTTTCGGTGATGAGGCACCAACCGTCCTGGGTGTTGGCCACCTGTTCCTGCAGGAAGCCATTGGAGGGATCACTTACGGTTTTGTCTTAGGTCTGCTTTTCCACTATCTGATCAGCTCGACGGACGATCACTCCATGGAATTACTGTTGACCCTGGGCGTGCCGACAGCCGGATACGTTTTTGCTGATGTCATTCATGTCTCTGGCCCACTGGCGATGGTTGTCTCTGGCATTATGATCGGCAACTGGACCCGCTATATTGGTTTCTCAAAAGAAAGTGAGGACCACCTGGATCACTTCTGGGAACTGGTCGATGAATTCCTGAACGGCGTTCTGTTCCTGCTGATCGGGATGAGCATGCTGTCTTTCAGTTTCCATGAAGAAGACTGGACACTGATGGTGATCGCTGTACCTCTGGTTTTGCTGGCCCGCTACCTGAGTGTCAAACTCTCTTATGTCGGCTTCAAGCGATTCCGGAAATACAACCCGGAATCAGTGAAAATACTGACCTGGGGGGGCCTGCGGGGCGGCTTGGCCCTGGCAATGGCGATGGCGATTCCGGCCGGTGTCATTGTTATCCCGGAAAAAAATATTGACGTCAAAGAACTGATTCTGGTGATGACCTATGCGGTTGTGGTGTTCTCGATCCTAATCCAGGGCTCGACCATCACATCAATGATCGAAAAAGCCAAAGCCTGGGAAGCAAAAAATAACAGCGACAGCGATCAGACACTCCCATCCCATCAACAGCCCGAAACCAATCCTAAATCGTAAGGTTTCACTGCCATCAAACAAAAAGACCTGCTACCAGCAGGTCTTTTTGTTTGTATCAATGTCGCTGAAACTTCAGTCGTCTTTGGTAAACTTATCTTCTGAGAAATGTTCCAGATCATATGGTGTTTGCTGATATACACAATAATTCAGCCAATTCGAAAACAGCAGATGACCATGGCTACGCCAGCTGGCAACTGGCTCGTTGTCCGGATTATCATCCTTGTAGTAATTCACAGGCATGCATGGCTCCATGCCTTCGCTCAAGTCCCGTATATATTCCAGATGCAAAGTTTTCGCATCGTACTCAGGATGACCTGTGACGAAAACATTTCGCTTGTCCTTCGTTGCTGCCAGATAAACCCCAGCCTGCTCAGAGGTCGCTAATAGATCTAAGTCTGTATGCTGCGTTAAAAAGTCTGGGGAAAAGTCTGCATAACGGGAATGTGGCGCGAGAAAGGTATCGTCAAAGCCACGCAATAAAGGATGATGCAAATTGTGAGTCGTATGTGTATAGATACCAGACAGCTTTTCTTTTCGGGTTCGCTTCGGCAGATCATACATTAACTTCAAGCCCGCCTGTGCGGCCCAGCACACGTACATCGTCGATGTTACGTGTCCCTTCGCCCAATTCAGAATCGTCTGGATCTCTTCCCAATACAGAACATCTTCGAACTGTACCAGCCCCAGCGGTGCCCCTGTGACTATCAGACCATCGAAATTACGGTCTTTCACCATTTCAAACTGACGGTAAAACGTATCCAGATGCTCGGTCGGTGTATTCTTCGTCGGACGATTGTCGATCCTCAACAACTCAACATCAACCTGCAGCGGGCTGTTTGATAGCAGACGCAAAAACTGCGTTTCTGTTTCAATCTTCCGCGGCATCAGATTCAGTAACAACAATTTCAGCGGACGAATTCCCTGACTGGCTGCTCGTTTTTCTGACATCACGAAAATATTCTCTCCCCTGAGAATATCAGTAGCCGGTAACTGGTCAGGAATTTTAATGGGCATGTTCAAACTCTCCCTAAGATGTTTAGACGTCCAGATACCCAAAAATTATAAAATTTCACGGATGACTGCAAGCAATAACGCATTAAAAGAATTATAGATAGAAGGGTGTTGAAGAAGAAAACTAATAAAAAGAGTTCATTTTCAATCAGTAATCTTAAGATGAAAGGATATTTGGCTAAAACGAAAAAACCCAGCCAAAGGCTGGGTTTTGAATGGGGAGCCTGGCGATGTCCTACTCTCACATGGGGAGACCCCACACTACCATCGGCGCTGCTGCGTTTCACGTCTGAGTTCGGCATGGGATCAGGTGGTTCCACAGCGCTATGGTCGCCAGGCAAATTATGGTGCTAGTACCCAGATTTGAACTGGGGACCTCACCCTTACCAAGGGTGCGCTCTACCAACTGAGCTATACCAGCAAATTTTTATCTCAACAAAGTCTTACGCTTCACTGCTTTGTCTGAAGAATTTGTCGCTGTGCGATGACGATTTTGATGCGAGAAGCGCAGTGTACATTCA
>NZ_JMIB01000007.1 GCF_000695255.1 Photobacterium galatheae
AATCCTTCTCCCTCCACCATCTTTTCCGAGAGCTGCACTTTGTTGCTTTCTTTGGCTGAAAAGCCTGACAATACGCAAAATCCCGTGGAGGGATTCCCGAGTGGCCAAAGGGATCAGACTGTAAATCTGACGGCTCCGCCTTCGAAGGTTCGAATCCTTCTCCCTCCACCATCTTTTAAGCCAGTGCATTGCACTGGCTTTTTTCTTTTCACTTCTCTTCAGATTGATTGAACCCGCAAATCTCACTTCTGCGACTTTGAGAATTCTGTGTCATTCACAGCACGCCCCTTAAATTTCCGCCACAAAAAAGGACTACACTCAAACGAACAACTGTGACCTTTATCACTATCAAAGCCGTATGAGGACAGTGGTATGCCTGACAAAGTCCATAAACTCAATCTGACCCCGCCCCCGTGGCATACCATGCGCGTTCTGGTGATTGATGATCAGCACAGTGCACAGAGCTTAATGAAAGGCATGCTCCTGCAAATTGGCATTCGCCATATTGATACTGCCTCAACCTATCGTGAAGCGATCAACCATTGTCAGCACACCACCTACCAGCTCATTCTCGTCGATTATCATCTGGATCACACCCTAACCGGCAGTGAACTGATCAGCCTGTTGCGGAAGAAACAACTTCTGAGCCCGGAATGCGGACTGGTCATCTTCTCAGCTGATACCAGCACCCGGGTTGTGCTCGCTGCTCTGGCCGTTGAACCAGATGCCTTTCTGACACTGCCCATGCCAGTGATCAGTCTGCAAAACAAACTCTGTCAGGCATGGCAGAACAGTCAGGCCCGTCATCCTGTCTACCAGCGATTAACAACACAAGGGCTGACCGAGGGCATTCGGTACTGTAAACAACAACTACTCAAACATGGCCCGGACTACCAGCTTGAACATCTGCTGCTGGATATGCTGATGGAGAGCCAGGACTGGCCGCAGGCACAACGCTACACCAGCCTGTTCCGGAAATATCACCCTTGCGTCAAAGTGTCACTGACTGAAGCACGTCTGTATGCTCAGGCCGGAGACAAGCCCCAAGCCATGCAGCATTTACAACATTTACTCGAAAAATCGCCGTTATGTCTGGAAGCGCTGGATTTGCTGGCCAACTATCAAGCCGAAAATCAAGAAGTGCTTGCGGCGCTGACAACCGCACAGCGTGCCCTGAAGCTATCGCCATCAGCCAGCCATCGAGCATTGAAAGTAGCGCAACTGGCAGCGAAATCAGGGCAAAGTGAACCCTTAGTTCAGGCGGGTATGACGCTGGCAACCCATCTGCCCATCATTGATATCGGATGGATCATCTGTCTGGCAGAGTTCAGTGATACATTCGAACAACTCTACTTCACAACACCGTCTGCACAGACACAACGACAGCTCAAAGTACAATTGCTTAAAATCACGCAGCGGGCGCATCATCGTCTGCTGCCCGCCCAACGTCACTTTCTGTATTGTTTCCAACAGCTCGTACTTGCCCGCCTGTTACTGGCACAGGGATCTGCACTCAAAGCGAAACGACGGCTGCTGCTTGGGCTGTCTGGCTACTTCAACTGCATCCATAAATTACCGTCCGTTATTCTGGCTGAAGCGTTACCGTTGCTCTTACAACTGGGCGAAACCACCCTGATTGCTGATGCCTGTCAGGCTCTGAAACACAGAAACCGGTTCGATGGCCACAGCCGACACCGCTTACAGGCGCTGCGAGAAAACAGTCTGGCGTTTGACGCCTTGCGCTGGCTCGAGACCACGCTGAAAACCGCACAGGCGGCCAGGCTGCCCCGCCCTGCACAGGCGTTATTTCACTTTGAAACGATTCTCCGTGACTATCCCCTGTGCAGTGAAGCACACCTTGGTCGTATCGACTGTTTGCTCAGAATGCCCGGTACCGTTCCTCCCGAACTGTATCGTCAGAGCCTGACAGCCGTTCGCTTCATGCCGCTCCCCCCCGAACTCGCGACATGGCGGCATGCATTAAGCAATGAGCTACAGACCCACAAGAATCTGAGTCTGCAGCGCCAGATCAGCGCGATTCAACGGGAATTGCCTCCCATTCAGATAACCACCTGGTCACCCCTTCTGCATTAATATCAGACGTCCCGACCGTGTGGTGAGTCCAGATCAAGTGCCGGGCCCGCAGGCACAACACCGGTCGGGTTGATCATCTGGTGACTGAAATAGTAATGGCGCTTGATCTGCTCAAAATCGACCGTCTCAGCCACCCCCGGGATCTGATAAAGCTCTTTGAGATACCCCTGTAAATTCGGATAGTCTGCGATACGCTGCTGATTACATTTAAAGTGGCCGACATACACTGCATCGAAACGAATCAGCGTTGTAAACAGTCGCCAGTCTGCTTCAGTCACCTGATCGCCGGTCAGATAGCGGCTTGATGCCAGATGTGTATCAACAGTGTCCAGTGCACTGAACAGCTCTGAAAATGCTGACTCGTAAGCGGCCTGTGTGGTCGCAAAACCACAGCGATATACGCCATTATTGATATTGGGATAAATGAAGTCATTCCAGCGTTCAATCTCCGGCTGCAACACCAGCGGATAGTAATCATCATGATTTCCGGTGATCGCATTGAATGCTGTATTCAGCATACGAATGATTTCAGACGACTCGTTACTGACAATCGTCTGCGTTTGTTTGTCCCAAAGCACCGGTACCGTGACCCTGCCGGTATAATCTGGCTTGGCCTTGGTGTAGAGCTGATGCATAAATTCAAATCCGTACAGGGGCTCCGGCTCTGTAAACGCCCAGCCGTGTTCCAGCATATCCGGGTCAACAACGGTTACCCCGATATGCTCGACCAGCCCTTTCAACTGGCGAAAAATTAAGGTTCGGTGCGCCCAGGGGCACGCCAGCGAGACATACAGGTGATAGCGTCCGGATTCAGCCGGAAAGCCTTGCTGCCCTTCCGGGCCCGATGTGCCATCTGCGGTCAGCCAGTGCCGGAACCCCGCGTCTTCACGCACAAATTTACCGTTCTGAGACTTCGTCTCATACCACACATCGTGCCAAACACCCTGAATCAGTTTTCCCATGTTTCCCTCGCCCGTGAGTCGATTTGCTCATCATTATAGGGAAGACATTTTCACCAGTCGGCGCAGAAAATCCGGCAGAGATCATCAGGATATTCGAACGGACTTTGACAGCGCTTACGCTCATTCTGCCTCTGTGCTAGGATGACTTTCTTTCCCACGCTGACAGAACAGAACTCAAATGAAAGTCATCTCATTTAATATCAATGGATTAAGAGCAAGACTCCATCAACTGCAAGCCGTCATTGATAAACATCAGCCGGATGTGATCGGACTGCAGGAAATCAAAGTTCATGACGAAGCCTTCCCGTTAGAAGACGTCGAAGCTATGGGCTACAAGGTGTATCACCATGGCCAGAAAGGCCACTATGGTGTGGCACTGTTATGCAAACAAGAGCCTGTGCATGTCCGCAAGGGCTTCCCGACGGATGATGATGAAGCGCAGCGCCGGATGATCATGGCAACCTTCGAGCAGGAAAATGGCAAGTCGGTGACCATTCTGAACGGTTATTTCCCTCAGGGTGACAACATCAATCACGAGATCAAATTTCCGGCCAAAGAAAAATTCTATGCGGATTTGATGACCTATCTTGAGACGCACCACAGCAGCGATGAAGAACTGATTGTCATGGGGGATATCAACATCAGCCCAATCGATCTGGATATCGGTATCGGCCCGCAAAACGCCAAGCGCTGGCTCAAAACCGGTAAATGTTCATTCCAGCCAATTGAACGCGAGTGGCTGAAAAAGCTGCTGGACTGGGGTTTTGTGGATACCTTCCGTCAGTTGCACCCAGAAGCGGATGACAAATTCTCATGGTTTGATTACCGCTCCAAAGGATTTGACGACAACCGCGGTCTGCGCATTGACGTGGTTCTGGCGACTCCGGCACTGGCCGCTCGCTGTCAGGAGGCAGGGATTGACTACGAGCTGCGCGGCATTGAAAAACCATCCGACCACGCGCCAATCTGGTCTGTGTTCAGCTAAAACCCCATCTCAAGACAGAATACATCACCGAAAAAGCCAGGGCATCAAACCCTGGCTTTTGATTCTGTGGAACACGGCTGGATCAGCTCAATGCTTTCATATGACGCAAATAGCGACCTTCCAGTTTGCGGAAAGCCCAGATCACGGTAAACGTCAGCACCATGTAACACAGACCAGCAAACAGGAACGACTCGAACGGGGCGTAGTAACGGGAGTTCACAATGCGTGCCGCACCGGTCAGATCGATAATGGTGACGATACCGGCCACAGCGGAACCATGAATCATAAAGATCACTTCGTTACTGTAAGCGGGCAAAGCACGGCGGAGCGAACTTGGCAGGATAATGCGGCTGAAGGCCTGTAAGTGACTCATCCCGTAAGCTTTCGCAGCTTCGACCTCGCCTTTTGTCATACTGTTGATCGAGCCCCGCACAATTTCAGCAGTATAAGCGGCGGTGTTGAGCACAAATGCCACCAATGCGCAGAACCAGGCTTCTTCCCACAGCGTACCCTGTACACTCATAAACTGGCTGATGCCGTAATAAATCAGGTACAACTGCACCAGTAGTGGCGTGCCGCGGAAAAAATAAATGTATGCCCAGGCCGGACCATAGATCACAGGATTCTTGCTGTTACGGGCCACTCCCATCGGAATTGCAATCACCAGACCAATCACCAGCGCCAGTGCAACCATCCAGAGTGTCGTATAAAAACCTTGCAGGTACAGCTGCCAGCTGTCTGTCAGAATACTAAAGTCCATCTCTTACCTCGTATGGATACTGAACCGACGCTCTGCCCACTTCAGTGCAGAAGTAGAAAGCGAGGTAAATACCAGAAACAGCACCGCAATCGCCATATAGAAGGTAAACGGCATCTGCGTTGTACCTGCGGCCAGCGATCCCTTACGGACCATGTCATCCAGACCGATAATCGAAACCAGTGCTGTGGTTTTCAGCAGGACCAGCCAGTTGTTCCCAAAACCCGGCAGGGCATGGCGGATCATTTGTGGTAACAGCACCCGGCGAAAAGACATCGCACTGCTCATGCCATAAGCTTTGGCAGCTTCCAGCTCACCTTTATCGACCGCCATGATCGCACCCCGGAAGGTTTCCGCCATATAAGCCCCGAAGATAAATCCTATCGTCAAAATACCAGCGATGAATGGGCTGACCTCTACATAATCCGGCAGATAAGCCGTCCATTCATGGTTTGGATCCGACGAGGTGAAATAGTTGTTCAGCCACTCATTGATGCCGTAGAGACTGTTGTTCAGCAGCACCTGGCCACCAAAAAAGATCAGCATCATCAGCACCAGATCCGGAATACCGCGGATCACAGTGGTGTATACCGTGGCCGTCAGACGTGCTGTACGGTAGCGGGAAAGTTTCGCCAGTGCACCTAGCATGCCCAGCGTCATCGCCAGCAGCAGAGACAGCAAGGCAACCTGTAAGGTGATCCATGCGCCTTCCACCAGCGACCATTCGTATCCTTTTAAATCCAGCAAGGGTCACTCCTTTAAACTGCAAAGGGTTTGCGATGTAAAAAGTGCCGAGCCACCTGTGACCCGGCACTCTCTCATTCATATCGCGTATTTCACCGGGAGACGAATCATTGTCTCAGTCTTCGTGATTAGTCGCCGTAAACATCGTAAGAGAAGTATTTATCCTGGATTTGCTTGTAAACGCCTTTCTCACGCAGCGACAGAATGGCTTTATCCAGCTTCTGGGTCAGGTCTTTGTCCTGCTTACGGGTCGCAATACCGAAACCTTCACCGAACCATTTCGGATCTGTCAGCGAAGGACCAATGAATTCATAGCCATCGCCACCCTCTTTGTTCAACAGACCTTCTTCCAGTGCAGAGGCATCACCCAGCACGGCAGCAATACGGCCTGCTTTCAGATCCAGGTACGCATCGTCGAATGAACCGTAACGCACAATCTCAACGGAATCGCCGAAGTTGTCTGTCAGGTACTTATCATGCGTGGTCGCACGCTGAACACCAATTTTCACGCCCTTCAGGCCCTCTTTCGAGAAATCCAGCTGGGTGCCTTTCTTGGCCACGTATTTATTCGGAATCAGAGCATACTTGTTCGTAAAGTCGACTTTCTTCTTCCGCTCTTCAGTGATCGACATGGCGGCAATGATGGCATCGTACTTACGGGCCAGCAGTGAAGGGATGATACCGTCCCAGTCCTGCGCGACGATCTTACATTTGGCTTCCAGTTCCTGACACAATGCATTGGCCATATCGACGTCAAAACCCTTCAGCTCACCACTTGGCTCAGTCCAGCTGAATGGAGGATAGGCGCCTTCGATACCAAAACGAATTTCTTTCCACTCTTTCGCCTGAGCCGAGGTCACACCCAGAGCAGAAACGACTGCGGCAGCCAAAATCCATTTTTTCATTGTCTTACTCCTGTTGTATTTGCAACAACCCGCTCTGAAACCCGGGTTGAAAGATTCGCTGAATCAGCGAAGTTATGAGTTATTCGGTTTGAGTAAAACCCAATCCATATTTTAGTAAATCGACGAAATAAATTGCTTTAATCTTTCTGAGTCCGGGTTTTGGAACAGTTTCTGGGGCGCCCCCTGCTCTTCCACCAGCCCCTGATGCAAGAACATCACCTGATTGGAAACATCACGGGCGAAAGCCATCTCGTGTGTCACCACCAGCATCGTCCGGCCTTCCTGCGCTAGGTCCTGCATGACTCCCAGAACTTCCCCGACCAGTTCAGGGTCAAGTGCCGAAGTCGGTTCATCAAACAGCATAACTTCCGGATCAACGGCCAGCGCACGGGCAATCGCTGCACGCTGCTGCTGGCCACCCGACAAATGTCCCGGGTAATAATGACGTCTTTCGTACAGGCCAACTTTCTTCAGCAGCGCTTCCGCTTTTTCAATTGCTTCTGCTTTCGGTACACCCAGCACATGAACCGGCGCTTCAATTACATTCCCCAGGACCGTCATATGAGACCAAAGGTTAAAGCCCTGAAAGACCATCGCCAGTCGGGAACGGATCCGTTGTACCTGACGCTCGTCCACAGGTAAAAACTCACCGCGACGGTTATTTTTCATTTTAATGAGTTCACCGTTGACCCAGATCTCTCCCTGAGTCGGAGTTTCCAACAGGTTAATACAGCGAAGAAATGTACTTTTACCTGAACCTGATGAACCAATGATGGAGATCACATCCCCCCGGTGCGCTGTCAGTGAAATTCCTTTCAGCACTTCGTTCTGGCCAAAAGATTTATGTAAATCCTTTACTTCAAGCGCTACTGCATCTGTCATGCGCTTTGTCTCCTGTTGCTTTGTCAAACCCATAGACTGCATTGAAAACAAGTCATGCAAATCTGGCTAAATGTATTCCATCCTGTCAGCACGAAGCTTTATGCATGGTGCCAGACACCAACCAATCGACACCTTTAACACCATTAACACAAGACCAACATATCAGGAACAAAGAAAACTGTTTCAGAAATCGGCTTGTTTCACTGCGTGATTTCTTTATACCGCTAACTTTATTTTTTTATCAATCAATTAGTGGACATTCCGTTCTTTGTGCTTCAACTGCCTGAAAGACAGTAAGATAGTCTGTTTTCGCATCCCTTTGTCGAAGGTATCACCACGAACCCGGATTAACAACATTTTGTTAACGTTCGAATTTTAGCATTATAAGATGAAAAATTCGCATATTTAATCATTAAATCCTGACAAGTGATTATTCTTCGAACACAATAGAATCTCACTAATTATAGATAGAAACTCGGTTTCATAATTTTTCTCTCCCTACTTTCCGATCATAAAACACAGGCAGATGGGGTAAACGCTGGGAAAACAAAGCTACACAGGCCGTTGCCGGAAATGAGCGCAGGCAAAGCTTTTCATCGGAATGTGATGTCATGGCATGGTTCTCTCCTGATTGCAGCATCAATGTTCATGCCTTTTTTCACCGGCGAGATGAGCCATCAAAATGGGTTAAAGTGGAAAAACATGCAGATTGAGTAACTGATCATGTTCTAGCGAATCGGGCAGAAATTTAGCCAGAACTTGACGACGCTTACAGAAATACTGCCATCTACCACGCTAAACGCCTTTCCCATCCAGAATATTAGTGATGATTACACCGCTTCTGGCCCCCCTTGCACCAATCCAAAGAACACAATTTACGTAAATTAATTACACAAAGTTGTCAGAATGGCCGTAATCACCGAGACGCGTGGTGCATTTTTGTAGTTTTCCTTCATTTGAGAGGAGCTAATGATCAGGATCAAATTTGCAGTGGGTAAGCGGGAGTAAACTAACACCATAATCAATATTCGATGCCAACTGAGCATCCGTACCGGATTCAGGCCCGATTCCCGGTACACACAAAAAGAATTTCTGACTTGTAGAACGAGGCCCGCTATGTCATCAAACATTCAATACGGTGACGTCCATACCGAGGTGGAAACCGATAGTTATTCGGCCCACCATCAACCTGCCAGTGCATTTCCAAACCGCTCACGCTATCTGGATCATGAACTGCAGATCATGAAACCCCGCCGCTGGGGACTCAACCTGCCCGGCCGTGATTTCCGGTTCGAATGGGAAGACTTAGTCCCAGCCATTGCCGGAACCATTGGCATCATCGCCATGTATTCCGCTGTGATGTCGGCTTATGCAGCCGCCTTCGGACTCGGCCCTGAATTTGTGGTTGAAAACGTCCGGGTCGAAATGCTGGTTTCGGCATCCCTCTTTTGTATCCTTGTCTCCGGCTTTTTAAACCCACGCGCCAACCTGGCCGGTAACCATGGTCCGATGATCCCAATGATTGGCATGATTGCTGCGGCAGGCGGACACCCGTTGGCCTTAGGGATTTTGCTGGGTGGTTTTGGTTTAGCACTCAGCATGTGTAAAGGGGGCTCACGGCTGGTCAAGCTCACCAGTGACGGGGTTGCCGGTGGCTTGCTGATCTTCCTGGGCTTTGTCGGGTCAACCGGCCAGATCAAGAGCCTGCTGAGCTGGGGCAGCGACATCAACATGGGTTATGTGGCCGTTCTGATTCTTTTTGTCAGCATTGTGCTGTACGCATTCCTGGCCCGAATAGGCAAACGCTGGCTGGCAATTCCGGTCTGTGCCGTCACCGGTGGCATCATTGCTGCTGTGATGGGTGCTCCTTTTGAATTCCATACCACCCCGGGACTACCCAACCTGAATCCGGCTTACTGGTGGGGATCCACTGAAACTGGCTGGAAACTGGGCTTACCGACCGTAGAGCATTTCATTGCCTCTTTACCGTTTGCCCTGCTGGCCGTTGCGATGTGGTCTCCGGACTTCCTGGGCCACCGTATCTTCCAGGAAATGAACTACCCTGAGAAAACCGACAAGGTCCTGATGGATGTCGATGACACCATGACCGGCTGCTCTGTTCGCCAAATCGTTGGTGCAGCCTTTGGTGGCGGAAATGTCACCTCATCCTGGGGCACTTATATGATTCCGGCTGCCATTGCGAAACGTCCGATTCCGGCGGGTGCAATTTTACTGGGCAGCATCTGTATCATCGTTGCCATTATCGGTTATCCGATGGACATCGCAATCTGGCCACCAGTCATGACAATTGCGCTGCTGGCTGGTGTGTTCCTGCCACTGCTGGAAGCCGGTATGCAAATGGTAAAAGATGCCAAATCCAGCCAATCTGCGGGGATCTGTATCTTTGCCTCGATGGCCGTCAACCCGGTCTTCGGCTGGGCGGTGACCATGCTGCTGGATAACAATGGTCTGATTGGCGACAAAGATCGTCCGAATCACCTGACACTGGCTGACCGCCTCATCATTCCGGGTCTGACACTGATTGTCTGTCTGGGTGCCATGCTGGCGGTAGGCATGATTCCAGGTATCCCTGCGCTGCTGGGATAATCAGGAACAATATGAAATATTTAGCATAGCCGTGCGGTACATCAAAGCCCGGCTCAGTGAAAACTGAAATACTGATACACATGCAGTCGCTGCACCGATGGTGCAGCACCTGTAACACTTTCTACTGACGAATAACAGGTAGGTATACTATGGCAGACCAATTTGCTAACGCTTGGGAAAGCTTCGCTGCGGGTGACTGGCAAAACGAAGTCAACGTCCGCGACTTCATCCAGAAAAACTACACCCCTTATGAGGGCGATGAAGCTTTCCTGGTCAGCGAAGGTACGGCTGCAACCCAGCAGCTGTGGGCAAAAGTGATGGAAGGCATCAAACAGGAAAACGCAACTCATGCACCTGTTGACTTTGATACCTCAGTGATTTCAACCATTACCGCTCACGATGCCGGCTACATAGAGCAATCGCTGGAAACCATCGTCGGTCTGCAAACCGAAGCACCGCTGAAGCGTGCCATCATCCCGAATGGCGGTATCCGGATGGTTGAAAGCTCCTGTAAAGCCTACGATCGCGAACTGGATCCGCAAGTGAAGAAAATCTTCACGGAATACCGTAAAACCCATAATCAGGGTGTGTTCGACATCTATACCCCGGACATCATGAAATGCCGTAAATCCGGTGTACTGACCGGTCTGCCGGATGCCTATGGCCGTGGCCGTATCATCGGTGACTACCGTCGTATTGCACTGTACGGTATTGATTATCTGATGCAGGACAAATTCGCGCAGTTCACTTCTCTGCAAGAAAAGTTTGAACAAGGCGAAGACCTGCAAATGACCATGCAGCTGCGTGAAGAAATTGCAGAGCAGCACCGAGCACTGGGCCAGATGAAAGAAATGGCAGCCAAATACGGTTTCGATATTTCCCGTCCGGCAGAAACAGCACAGGAAGCGATTCAGTGGACCTACTTCGGTTATCTGGCTGCGGTGAAGTCTCAGAACGGTGCAGCGATGTCTCTGGGTCGGACCTCGACCTTCCTCGACATCTATATTAATCGCGACCTGAAAGCCGGCAAGATCACCGAAGAACAAGCGCAGGAAATGATTGACCACTTCGTCATGAAACTGCGTATGGTTCGCTTCCTGCGTACACCTGAGTACGATGAGCTGTTCTCTGGCGACCCAATCTGGGCAACTGAATCTATCGGTGGTATGGGTGTTGACGGCCGTACGCTGGTATCGAAAACCAGCTTCCGTTTCCTGAACACGCTGTACACCATGGGCCCTAGCCCAGAGCCAAACATCACGGTGCTGTGGTCAGAAAGCCTGCCTGAAGGCTTCAAGAAGTTCTGTGCCAAAGTGTCCATCGACACCTCATCAATCCAGTATGAGAATGATGACCTGATGCGTCCGGACTTCGAGTCTGACGACTACGCCATTGCCTGCTGCGTTTCCCCGATGGTGGTCGGTAAGCACATGCAGTTCTTCGGGGCCCGTGCCAACCTGGCCAAAACGCTGCTGTACGCAATCAACGGCGGTGTGGATGAGAAACTGAAAATCCAGATCGGTCCGAAGTCAGCGCCGATGACAGATGCAGTGCTGGATTACGACAAAGTGATGGCAAGCCTGGATTCTTTCATGGACTGGCTGGCCACTCAGTACGTCACCGCACTGAACTCCATTCACTTTATGCATGATAAATACAGCTATGAAGCGGCCCTGATGGCGCTGCACGACCGTGACGTCCGCCGGACGATGGCCTGTGGTATTGCTGGTCTGTCTGTCGCAGCCGACTCCTTGTCTGCCATTAAGTACGCCAAAGTGAAACCGGTTCGTGATGAAGACGGTATTGCGACCGACTTTGACATTGAAGGCGATTATCCGAAATTCGGGAACAATGACGCCCGTGTCGATGACATCGCCTGTGATCTGGTAGAACGCTTCATGAACAAGATTCGTCAGTTAAAGACCTATCGTGATGCAGTTCCGACGCAGTCTATTCTGACCATCACTTCAAACGTGGTGTACGGGAAGAAAACCGGGAACACGCCAGATGGTCGCCGTGCCGGTCAGCCATTTGCACCGGGTGCCAACCCAATGCACGGCCGTGATGAAAAAGGTGCGGTTGCTTCACTGACCTCTGTCGGTAAACTGCCGTTCGCACACGCCAAAGACGGTATCTCTTATACCTTCTCTATTGTGCCGAACGCACTGGGTAAATCCGACGATGCACGCCGTGCGAATCTGGCAGGTCTGATGGATGGTTACTTCCACCACGAAGCCGGTCTTGAAGGCGGCCAGCACCTGAACGTCAACGTGCTGAACCGTGAAACACTGGAAGATGCAGTGAAACATCCGGAAAAATACCCGCAACTGACTATCCGGGTATCCGGCTATGCGGTACGATTCAACTCACTGACCACAGAGCAACAGCAGGACGTGATTGCACGGACCTTCACTGAATCTCTGTAAGACTTTACCGGACAGGTCACTGTCCGGTTTTCTTGCTCCCTACGGCTTCCCAGCCGTAGGGAATATACCCAAGTAACCATCAGAAGATCCCGTTCCCAGCGAACAGCCATCTTGAGGTGACTTGGGTATATTATTGAAGAGCGACACCAAGCATTATCGGGGGAGCGCGCATATGTCCGTAAAAGGCCGCATTCATTCATTCGAGTCCTGTGGCACCGTTGACGGGCCAGGGATCCGGTTCATCGTCTTCATGCAGGGGTGCCTGCTGCGCTGCCAGTACTGCCACAACCGCGATACCTGGGATCTGGAAGACGGTCAGGAAATTACCGTCGATGAACTCATGAAAGAAGCACTTTCCTATCGTCACTTTATGAACGCATCCGGCGGCGGGGTGACGGCCTCCGGCGGAGAGGCCATTCTGCAACCTGAATTCATTCGCGATTTCTTCCGGGCTGCCAAAGCAGAGAACATCCATACCTGCCTGGATACCAACGGTTATGTCCGCAAACATACGCCCGTGATTGATGAACTGCTTGATGTAACGGATCTGGTGCTGCTGGATATCAAACAGATTGATGATGACATCCACCACGATCTGGTGGGTGTTCCCAACAAGCGCATTCTGGATTTTGCCCGCTATCTGCACAAAATCGGCCAGAAAACCTGGATCCGCCATGTGGTTGTGCCGGGGTTCACGGATACCGAGACCTCCGCCCGTTTATTAGGCGAATTCATCAAAGATATGGACAACGTTGAGAAAGTTGAGCTATTGCCGTATCACCAGTTAGGTGCCCATAAGTGGGAAGCCATGGGCTATGACTACCCACTGGAAGGGGTCAAACCACCGTCAAAAGAAGTGATGGAAAAAGTCAAAAATGTGCTGTCTGAGTATCACCCGAATGTGATGTACTGAACGGATTCTCGCTGGTGCAATCGACGCTGCCGTCATGCCTGCACCAGTGAGAAACCTACAAACAAATTTATTTATCCTGCCTGTAAATGTAATCACGATCGGCAAACGTCCGAACCCATTCCGGCTTATAGACCACCAGCAATGTCGTTGCCATCCCATTGAGCAAAGCTTCCGGAAATAACAGCAGAGGAATTAAGAGCAGATAATTATCAACGATATACTGCCAGCGATACTCCCCTTCCAGCCAGATCCAGCTTCCGGTCAGTAACATATGAACGACCTGAGAGATCGCCCCATTGAAAAAAGCAGCCACGAAAATATAAACGAATAAATGGCGAGGCAGATAGCGGTAACTCAACAGGAAAATACCATAGCTGACCAAAGCCGGCGCAACCACACCCGTCAGATTCACCAGCCCCAGATCCTGCCACGCTACCAACCCAAAGACGGCCAGCAGGAGACCAGGCAAGATGCTGATCCAGATGGCAATTCGCCAGCCATGTGACAAGGTCAGTACCGTCATCGCCAGAAAATGGACCTGAAGCCCGTCCACCAGCCCGGCACGCAAACTCCACAGCAGAAACAGCACCACTGCGGAGCCCAGCACCAGATGCTGATAATCTTTTTCCTGACTGAATTTCGGATAAAACTCTCTGGGATACGTACAGAGCAAAAGCACGAGCCAAACAGCCCAGCCTATCCAGGAAAGTGTTGTCATCAGTTACTTCCTTGTCATTGAAATTACGGTACATATGATCCAAGTTTCCGGCGGCACAATTATACATACGTGGCGAGATCATTTGACGAAAAAAAGCAGGAATACCCTGTCAGATCAATCCCTGTGCAGTCCATCCTGCTAAGCTGTAAACAGTGAAAAAATTGCAGGACATTGCTATGGAAATGACAAACGCCCAACGCCTCATTCTGTCGAACCAATACCGCCTGATGGCTCAGCTTGATGCAGCAAACGCCGCGAAATATGCACGTCTGCAAACCATTGTTGAGCGAGGTTATGGTCTGCAACTGCGGGAGCTGGACAAAGACTTTGGTGCCATTGATGAAACTGAATGCAAAGAAATTATCGAAGTGATGGAAATGCATCATGCCATGCAGGAATCCTGTAAGCAGCTATCAGAAGAGAACCAAAGCCAGGTCGACTGCCGACGACTCACATTTCTTGGCTTTGATGCCATCAGCGAACCCCAGCAAATGCACTATGTCCGCTTCCTTGCTGAGGTAGAAAAGCTTTATCCACATTTTCTGCCATCGGAGCACCACTTCAACAGTCATGTGCCCATGCAAAGTAAATACAGACGTATGCTGACCGTCTGGCAAAAGTGTCCCCGTCAGTACCATTTATCTGCCTCTGAAATTCAGCAAATCCTCAACGCCTGAATCACAGCAACAAAAGTTACATCAGTAACAAAAACCCGCTCAAAGATGGCAGCAAAGGCTGCCATCATCACCCTTTCCCGCATCCATATTGGTATTCCTGACGAAAATACGTCAGAGTATTGACACATCTTTTTGCAATTGGAAGATTGGCGAATGCTGATGTTCAGGTAGATTTATGTGATCCAAAGCATGCTTCATACAAATTTGGGTCAATATGGACACAAGCAATCGTGCCGGCACGGAAAAACCGATAGGCAATTAATACTTCAGCCAACCGCTTCTGTATTTTACTGTCTCTGGGCCCGGCAAACTTGTATATAAACGCATAAACGCGGTTCTGCCTATGCCTGTAACCAAGCGAAAACGGAACAGTGGTTACAAAACTGAATATCGATTGTTACACTCGAAAGGATTCTGGGTCATGTTATTCAGGCAATTCATCTTACTTATTCTGCTCTCTGGCACAGCCTTTGCCGGAGACAGAGAACAGTTGGTGATCCTGACCACCGACAATCCCGCGTTGCTCTCTCCCAGCATCGAGCGCTTTCAGCAACATTACCCAACTCTGGATGTTCAAATCCTACAACGTCGTGAAGCCGATGGTCTGGCCTTGCTCGCTGCACCCGACCACAATGTTGATGTCGTCTTTTCTTCCTCAATCCGGCTGTTCAGCCCCCTGACAGAACGCAAGGCCCTGCTCCCAGTCGCCAGTCTCACCCAAGACAGGCATCCGATGGATACTGAACATGTCGCGGTTCTTGGGTACTCCGGCTGCGGCATGATCTGGAACCAACGCTATCTGGACAGGCATCAACTTCCTCAGCCTGAACGCTGGGAAGCGCTGACCGATCCCCTCTATTACAACCATCTGGTGATGAGCAGCCCCTCGCGCTCCACCACAACGCATCAAATGGTCGAAAACCTACTGCAACGCCACGGCTGGGATCAAGGCTGGGGGCTGCTATTACAGGTTGGCGGCAACCTGAATCAAGTTTCAGCCAGTAGTGAAAAGGTCAGTCACATGATTGCCAGCGGGCAGGCGGGCATTGGTCTGGTCATTGATAGTGACGCCAAAGCACAGCAGAATCTGTTTTCTTTTGTGCAATTCCGCTACCAACCTGACAGCTTCATCCTACCCGGCTATATTGCAGCACTGTCTCCCGGCTCTCCTTCACCGAACGGGAAAGACTTTGTCCAGTTCATGCTTACAGAATCAGCACAAAAGCAGATAACACAAGCACCGATGTATAAACGGCGTCGCCATGAGCCCCTCCTGTTTGATGGGACCACATTCCCGCTCGATCAGAAATTGCTGCATCAGCGTGCAATCCTCGTCCAGCAATTGTTCGATATCAGTATCAGTAAGCAGCTTCCCCTGCTGAACCAAGCCTGGCATATGATTCATGAGGTCCGGCAACTCCCCGACCTCGACCCGCATCAGGCAGCCCAACTGGCGCGCGCAGTAACACTGGCATCCACCCCGGTCGTTCGTCACGAACAGGCCAGTCAGCCACGTTACCTGTCTTTGCAGGATCCCAGCCGCCACCCGGTGTCCGCCCAGCAGGTTGAACGGTTACAAAATGAGATGAGTCGTCAGCTCCAGGAATCGATTCAGCTATCACAAGCCGTCCTCTTGTCTCTGAAGCAGGTGCAGTAATGCTCAAGCGCAAAACCATTGGCAACCGATTAATCAGTGCGATTAGCCTGATGGCCTTCCTGAGTATTGGCGTCAGCTTAATTGCGCTGATCACCTGGGAGAACCTGGATGATCAAATTGATGCAATCGTCAGCAAGAATCTGCCCACACTGCGTGCCAGTTATCATCTGGAACGGAATACCGCCTCACTCAAAGACAGCCTGCATAAAATCAGCTTTAACAAAGATCCCGCGCGCCATGCCGAACTCAGACAAAACATTACGCAATCGGCCGGGCAAATTACCGAGTCCATTGCCAATACAGCCAGCCTGGCTTCCTACCCAGCGCTGAAACTTGAACTGGAAACGTTGCTCCAGGATATTGAGGACTATACAGATCTGCTCAACAAGCGAACCACCTTATTGCTGATCCTGGCGCAATCAGAAGCCCGGCTGAATTGGTTGCACCTCAACATCGTCGAAGAACTGGTGCCTATCCGACAGGAACTGGAATGGCAACTGACAAGATTGGATCCCAACCAACTGGATGATGAGAAAATCCGGTCGATGATTCATGAGTTTTCTCTGTTGCAATCCATCACGATTCGGGAAAACGAACTGCACCAGTTGGTCAAAGACATATTTATGGAATTCAAAAACCGGGATATTTCCAATACCTTTCAGTATATTGGCCACAGAACAACGCAACTGAAAAATATGGGAGATGTGCTCAGCCACTACCCGTCAACCTCACTTTTTCGCCAGCACCTCGATGAAATGATCCGTCAGGTCGAACCCAATGGTCCGGTGGAGCGACAGCTTCGAACCCTGTCCAGCCTGCAGAAGTCTATCCAAACATACGATAAAAAAATTCAGAACCGGCTGATTTATCAGGAAGAACTCATCCAGGCCATGGTGGATCAGGCCGACAGCTCTTTACTGGCGCTGAATGACCATACCCGACGTTCGGTGATCATCAGCAGCTATATTTTATTGGGGGTGGTACTACTGGCCATTACATTATCAGTGCTGCTGTCTATTTATCTGGTCAGCCGGGGGATTGTCACACGTCTGAACCAGCTCAGCCACGATCTTTATGCGGTCGCCCACGGTGATCTAAACGCAACCATTCAGGTGGACGGCGATGATGAAATCGGCCTGTTAGGCGGCAGCTTACGTCAGTTCCGCCAGCAAATGCTGGAAATGCAGCAAAGCAATGCACTCAACCTGATCAATAATACTCAGGCGAGCATTATCACCTGCAACCTTGCCGGTGTTGTGGAATCAGTCAACCCCAGCGCACTGGCCCTTTTTCATGCCGACACCATTCCCAAGGGGCACACAGTATGGTCGCTCTTTAGCCACAATACGGAAACCCGCCTCAAGAGCTTGTTTCAGACGGGCAGTCTTTTGCAAAATAATCAGGCCTGTAGTCTGACCATCAGACATACGTACCATCATGAGCCGCGTTATCTCCGACTGGACTTTCGCCAATTCAGTCAGGGACACGAAGACAAAGTCATCATCACCATGACAGATATTACCGAGCAGGAAAGCGCCGCACGCTGGCTGGAAGGCATGGTGCATGAAAAAACGGAATCGCTGACCAAACGAAACCGCCAGCTGAAAGCCGAGGTTGAGGACCGCAAACGCATTGAAGCCGATTTGCGAGCGACCCAGGACGAATTAATTCAGGCCGCTAAAATGGCCGTCGTCGGTCAGACCATGACATCCCTGGCGCATGAACTCAACCAGCCGCTATCTGCCATGTCAACGCACCTGTTTGCCACAAAAATGGCGGTTGGTCAGAACAATTTTACGCTACTTCCTGCAAGTCTGGACAAAATGGAAAGTCTCACGGAACGTATGGGTCGAATCATCTCAAGTCTGCGAAATTTCGCGAAAAAACAATCGGCCAATCGTGCGGTTCAGGCGATCGATATTCAACAATCGGTCAGTCATGCTCAACAACTGATTGAAAATCGTATGAAAGTCCAGCAAACCACCCTGCTGTGTCACATCGACAACAGCTATCAGGTCATGGCTGATCCCATTCAGTTTGAACAGGTTTTAGTGAATCTGTTTGTCAACAGCTGCGATGCTGTCGCGGGCAGCGACACCCGTGAGATCCATGTCGACGTTCTCGACAGTCACGCAGATCAACAGTCCGTCCGACTGGCTGTCAGCGATACCGGCCCCGGCTTTGCGGCCAGCATCATTGAGAAACTATTTATTCCCTTCACCACCACCAAAGACGTGGGACTGGGACTGGGGTTAAACATTTGCCGCTCTATTATGAACAGAATAGAGGGTGACATTTACCTTGCGTCAACATTGCAAGGAGGCGCTATGGTCGTTTTGGAGTTAAAGAAGTATGACGATTATCGATAACATTGAAGTGCTGATCATTGATGACGATCAGGATGTTGTAGATGCTTATCAGCACCTGCTTGAGGTGGCTGGTTATCAGGCAAAAACGGCCACAAACCCACAACAGGCACTTGCCCTGCTGCACAAAGACTGGCCTGGCGTTGTGATCACAGATATGTACATGCCGGGCACCAGCGGTAAAGATGTATTGCATCGTGTCAAAGCCCTGGATGACAGTTTACCCGTTATCATGATCACAGGTCACGGCGATATTCCCATGGCTGTTGATGCCCTGAAAAATGGTGCTGTCGACTTCCTGCAAAAGCCGTTACAGCCGGCCGAACTGATGGCACTGCTCGAAAAACACCTGCCGAAGCGTAAGCAGCTGATTGCACACCGAAAAAGACTGCAACAAACGGCAAATGATGTCCTGCTGGGCGACAGTCCGCTCATCGTGAAAATTCGCGAGCAAATCACCCTGGCGGCCAATAACAATAAAGACGTCCTGATCGAAGGCGAAACCGGCACCGGGCGACACACAGTGGCAACCCTGTTACACAATCACAGTGAGATTAGCAAAGGGCCTTTCATTAAGCTGTGTGGTTCCAGAGTGGAACGGACACCGGATCTGCAAAGAGCCATGATTAACGCTCGTGGTGGCAGTATCTGCATTAACAACCTGCCCGCGATGCCACCGGAATCTCAGCGCTGGTTGTGTCGCTTTCTGCTGGAACAGGAGCGGCTTGGCAAACGTGAAGTCAGGGTGCTGGCCATTATTGAGGGCACAGCAGAAGGCGCTGTAGAACGTGAATCTCTGGTACCAGAGTTATTTTATTTTCTCAGTCAGGTCCGTTTTGTGCTGCCACCGCTACGCCAGCGGTCCACCGACATCACTCCTTTATTCAAGTATTTCCTGAAGGCCAGCTGCCAAAAGCTGAATAAACACGTTCCTGTCATTGATAAAGCCTACATCAATACACTGAATCGTCATCAATGGCATGGCAATGTACTTGAACTCCGTAACGTCGCCGAACTCTATGCCATCGGCATCGTCAAACTGGCCGGGCAGGAACGCACAAAACCCTTAGATCAAATGAGCAGTCCGCTCGATGACCTCATCGACAGTTATGAGAAACAGGTCATTGAAGATGCCCTCTACCTGTTTAGCGGTCGTATCAATGACGTCTCAAACTATCTGCAAATTCCGCGGAAAAAACTATACCTGAGAATGAAAAAGCACAATCTCGACAAAGCTGATTACAAAGCGAGATAACGCAGATAAGCCACGAAACAGAAAGGCCGGAGCATGCTCCGGCCTTTCGTCACTGAATTCAGAAAATCAGAATTCGTAACGAATTCCCAATTGATAGAAATCTTCTTCCGCATCACCAAAATCTGCACCGCCATTGGTACCATTATCACCATCGCGGAATACATAGCTGGCGAACAGGGATGAACGACTGGTTAAGTGATACTGGGCTTCAAGCGTCGTATCTTTCAGTTCCAGGTTATCACCATCCGTATTCTCTAAGCTGCGGTAACCACCACGCAGTGTCCAGTCATCATTCAGATCGTAGATAGCAACCACTTCCCAGACTTCATCTTTACTTTTATTGGGTGCTCCCGTGTCCAGCTCGTCTTCAGAATATTCTGCACCCAGTGTAAAGGCTGCAATCTTATAAGTTGCGCCAATACCCCAGAAGTTGTATTCGTTACCACCTTTGTCTTCATTGTACTGATACGCCAATACCGGAGCTAAGCTACCGCCTTCTCCTAAATCCAAGGTATACCGGACGGCTGCGTTCATACCGTAGTCAAGCACTTGGTTAAAGCTATTTTCATCATTGTTACCGAAGATATAGGCAACAGAAAAGTCTAGCCCATTGACACTATTCTGGTATTGCAGCGTCGCATCCTGGCGAAAAACCTGCACAGCTGTGCCATCCACTCGGTTGACCTGACGTGCCGCTGCAATATCAGATAAAGCGAATACATCCGAGATATCGGTGAACATAATAAGACCAGACGCAACACGGCCACCGGTCACTTTACCCATTTCTTTACCGTCAATCCCAGCCCAGACATAACGTGGAGACAGGCTGTCGTCACCTGAATTCTCTGCTTCAGCTGCGCCCACCTGATACTCACCCCAGCCAATCACTGAGAACTGATCGTTAATTGGCTGTGAGCCTCCAAGACCAATTCGGGCATCAAATTCACCATTCGTATCATTATTATCAGCCCCTTTATCAGTAATGTTATACCCCAAACGACCATACACATTGACTTCGCTGCCATCTTCACCTTTGTAGATATTGGCTGCATAGCTCGCGCCACTGACAAAGAAGCTGGAAATGATTACCGCTGCTAGTGTTTTTTTCATTTTTGTTTCCTTGAGTAAATATCCGGGGCTTCCGACAGTGATGACGGTCACCCGAAGTACAAAGCAAGGCTGGAAACATCCGAAGCGGCTGCAGGGAAAGGCAGTTCAAGCCTGAAGCCAGCACCATAGAATTTTCACAACCTCAAAAAAGAGCATAGAGCAGAGATACACTTTATGCACAAATAGAGTAGCGCCACTCCCTGAATATGCCCTTAATAAAACTCTGCCTGTTTCATATTGATCTGCTTAATATTTTTCTGTGAAAAAGATCACTTTTTTCTCTTGCTCAATCGAGTATGCAATACACATATTCAGCGTCTGTATACGGGTTCTCTGACCGAATGAAACAAGGTACAATCCAGCGTTTTAAAATCGGTTTTCAAAATCGCTTTTCAACCTCGGTGCTCTCTCATGCCTTACCAATGCCCTTTATGTCATCAGCCTCTTGAACACCGGGACCATCACTGGCGGTGTCAACAAAATCATCAGTTTGATCAAGCCAAAGAAGGCTACGTTAACCTCATGCCAGCGCATCATAAAAGCTCGAAAAATCCGGGGGATAACAAAGAGATGATGCAGGCCAGAAGAGCATTTCTTGAGGCCGGCCATTATGCGACGATGAGAGACCAAGTGGTTGCACTGCTTCGTCAATACGCCCCTGCGGACAGTCTTCGTTTACTGGATATCGGCTGCGGAGAAGGCTATTACACAACAGCATTCAGTGCCCTGAGCGAATTGCATCCGGCGCTGGAAGTCCATGGGCTGGATATTTCCAAAGTTGCGATCCGATACGCAGCCAAACGCTATAAAGACTGTCATTTCTGTGTCGCGTCCAGTCATCGTCTGCCTTTTGCCGACAACAGTCTGGATGCCATGGTACGGATCTACGCGCCCTGTAAAGCAGAAGAGATTACCCGCACGCTGAAACCAGGCGCGATTCTGCTGACCGTGACCCCGGCAGCACGGCATCTGCATCAGTTAAAAGCCCTGATCTACGATGAGGTCAGACCGCATGACATTCAGCCAGAGACGCTGACCGGTATGTCGTTGCTTCACGAATCGCAGTTACATTACCCCATGACACTCAATGGCGCAGAAGCAACAGCCCTGATGCAGATGACCCCATTTGCCTGGAAAACCCCGGAGTCGGTCTGGCAATTTCTGGCGCAACAGCAGGTATTCAATTGCGAAGCCGATTTCACACTTCGCATTTACCAGCGCGCTGAAACGGAAGCGCAACAATCTAATTGAAATTAATTCTCATTAGTATTGAGTGTTCTGCCAGTCTTCTCTATCATAGCGCCGATAAACGAATACACTGACACGTCTATTTTGTGATAAATACCGAATCACAATGACGTTTCAGGCGAAAGGATGAGATGCATGAAGACTGGCTATGCCTTTGTACTGACAGCCCTGCTCAGTGGCTGCACAACACCGTCAGCACCGGTGGAGCAAGCTCCACCTGACACCTTTTACGATTACACCATTCGATCCCCTCAAGGCATTTCGCTGACAGAACAACAACTTGCTGATACGTTGTCTGACGCCGATATTGTACTGGTCGGAGAATGGCACAGCCATCCGGCAACGCACCTGCTTCAAGCCCGCTTGCTGGCCGCTCTGTATGCCAACCAACCCCGTCTGGCTTTATCAATGGAGCAATTTGCCCGGGATAAACAAAGTGTCGTGAATCAGTACCTCAGCGGGGAAATTGGTGAGCAGGCGCTGATCCAGCAAGGAAATGCCTGGCCAAACTATGAATCAGACTACCGGCCGCTGGTCGAATTTGCCCGTACACATCAACTGGATGTCATTGCCGCCAATGCCCCGAAATCAATCGTCCGCTGCGTGGGTCGCTATGGCGCCGATTACCTGAACCGTCTTCCTGCCTCAGAGCGCCAGTGGGTAGCTCAGTCACTTACACTGGAAAATGACAGTTACAAAGAAAGATTCACTGCGTCTATGCACCACGGTGATCAAGCCCAGACCGAGCGACAATTTGCCGCCCAAACCGCCTGGGACGACACCATGGCCGAAAGCATGGTCAACTACCTGCAAACCCATCCCGGTCACCAAATTCTGCACGTCGCCGGTCGTTTCCACACCGCGGAAGGATTAGGGACGGCTTCTCGCATCGCAGCCCGTCACCCTGAACTCAAAGTCGTCATGGTGACCCCAGTCACCCAGGATAGCCCCATTGCTGAAGGCGCATCTGATTTTCAGGTTGAAGTGCATCCCCTGCCCCCGCGCTATGTGCAGGAAGCCAATATGAAAGCAGCCTTCTCTCAGTTGGGCAAACGCAGTCGCCAGCTCACCTGCGTTGGTGAATAACCACCACTTCCTCAGGCAGCCGATACTGGCTGCCTGATTCATACTGCTTCAACATTCATTCTAACTGACTCATTCCTGATAAAATTGTTCATAAAACACGCAGCGCATTCACCACATTCATGCCGAGTGAGCGACAGTTCACTGTAATCACAAAAATACCAATAAAAAATATGTCACCAAAAACCAATCAAAACGTCTAACTTTTAACCATAAAATACCCCTCAATACGACATATAACACCAAAGTAATCCAATAAATCAGATGAACACCCCCAAACATTGTTACATTGTTGTTAATTTTTGGATGTTCTTTCTTTTCCCATTGAGCTAAAACATTATGCCAGTGATGGGTGTTTTGGATGGCATAGCCTGCGACCCGTCTCGTTATCACACCAGAACAAGGATTGGATTATGAAGGGAACCAAACTGCTTTCTGCGGCCTGCATTGCTGCAGCATTTGCGCTCTCAGCGACACCAACGTTTGCTGAAATGGCCAAAGTTGCCGTCTCTCAGATCGTTGAACACCCGGCGCTGGATGCCACCCGTCAGGGCTTACTGGATGGCCTGAAAGAAAAAGGGTACGAAGAAGGCAAAAACCTGGAATTCACCTATCAGACGGCTCAGGGGAACCCTGCCATCGCAGTACAAATCGCGAAACAGTTTGTCGGCGAACAGCCCGATGTTCTGGTTGGTATTGCCACCCCTACCGCACAGGCACTGGCTGCAGCCACCCGTTCAATTCCCGTTGTTTTCACTGCAGTCACCGATCCTGTCGGCGCAAAACTGGTGCGTAACACTGAAAAACCAGAAAGAAACGTGACCGGTCTGTCTGACCTCTCTCCGGTTGCCCAACATGTCGCACTCATTCAAGAGATCCTGCCCAATGCCAAACGGATTGGCGTGATTTATAACCCGGGTGAAGCCAACGCCGTCGCGCTGGTTGACCTGCTGCGCAAAGCCGCAAAAGAAAAAGGGCTGGAACTCGTTGAAGGAACAGCGCTGAAAAGTGCAGATGTACAATCGGCCGCTCAGATTGTTGCAGCCAAGTCCGATGCACTCTATGCCCCAACGGATAATACGGTCGCCAGTGCCGTCGAAGGGCTGGTCAATGCTGGCAATCAGGCGGGCATTCCTGTCATTGGTGCCTCCACAACTTATATTGAAAGTGGCGCACTCGCTGCACTGGGCTTCGACTACTATCAGGTGGGCGTTCAGACCGCCGACTATGTCGATGCACTGCTGAAAGGCAAGAAAGTCTCCGAACTACCCGTGAAAGTTGCGGTCGGTTCCGACCTGGCGCTGAACGAGAAAGTTGCAGCCAAACTGCACATCACTTTCCCGAAAACACTGCTGAGCCGCGCAACCTCAATCACCAAATAACCACACATCTCTCAGACACCGGCTAACCCGCCGGTGTCAGCAAGGAATAAGGAGTTGTTGATGTCTTTCTTTGCTTTGATCGGTACGCTGGAAATCGGCTTCGTATACGGCCTGGTTGCTCTTGGCGTTTATCTGACGTTTCGTGTTCTGGATTTTCCGGATCTGTCGGTTGATGGCAGTTTCCCAATGGGCGCCGCCGTTGCTGCAACCGCAATTATCGCCGGGGTCAATCCTTGGCTCGCAACAATGATGGCAATTCTGGCCGGGGGCATGTGTGGTCTGGTGACCGCTTTTCTGGCCGTACGCTGTGGCATCTTGCACCTGCTGGCCAGTATCCTGACCATGATCGCCGCTTTCTCGATTAACATTCGCATCATGGGTCGCCCGAACCTGGCACTGCTGGGTGATGACACCATTCTGACGCCCTTCGAAAACTTCGCTTATGACACGGGATTCGATGCCGGCCTGATCCGTTTGGCGGTCATTCTGGCACTGGTGATCTTCAGCGGTTGGTTTGTCGTTCGCCTGCTGGCCAGTGACTTCGGTCTGGGGCTGCGTGCTACCGGCGTGAACAGCCGGATGGTCAGCGCTCAGGGAGGGAATACTGCACTGTACACCTACTTTGGTCTGGCACTGTCAAACGCCTTTGTTGGTTTCTCCGGCGCACTGTTTGCACAGACAAACAATTTCGCCGATGTCACCTCGGGCGTCGGGACCATTGTCGTCGGTCTGGCGGCGGTCATTCTGGGACAAACCCTGATCCCGGGCCGGAAAATCTGGGTGGCTGTTGTTGCCGTCATTCTGGGTTCCGTCCTCTATCGACTGGCGGTCGCGTTTGCGCTCAGTACTGGCATGTTCGGTCTGAAAGCCTCCGACCTGAACCTGATCACCGCCGTCCTGGTAGCGCTAGCACTGATTGCACCGAAGATGAAACGCAATTTTCAGCGGAAGAAAAAACAGGTCGTTGCCACAAAAAAGAAGCTCGCGTAAGCCGGACCAGAAGGTAGGAACACTATGATTGAACTCAACAACATCCGCGTTACCTTCAATGAAGGCACTATCCTCGAAAATCAGGCGCTGCGCGGGGTCAACCTGACCGTCCCGGAACGCCAGTTTGTGACCGTCATCGGCTCAAACGGCGCGGGTAAATCCACCCTGCTGGGGGCTATCAGTGGCGAAACGCCGATGTCAGACGGGAAAGTGGTCATCAATGGCGTGGATGTCACCAGCAAAGCCGTTTATGAACGGGCACAGTACGCGGCCCGGGTTTTTCAGGATCCACTGGCGGGTACCTGTGCTTCACTGACTATCGAAGAAAACATGGCGCTGGCCACGCAGCGTGGCAGCCGGCGAACCTGGAAGCTGGCCCTGTCTTCCCAGCGAAGAAAACTGTTTCAGGAACGAATCAGTATTCTGGGATTAGGGCTGGAAGACCGACTGGGAGACAGTATCGGCCTGTTGTCCGGCGGGCAGCGTCAGGCCGTCAGTCTGGTCATGGCAACTCTGGCGGACAGTAAACTGTTGCTGCTTGATGAGCACACCGCGGCACTGGACCCACGGATGGCCGCTTTCGTGCTGGAACTGACCAAACGCGTGGTCGAGGAGTTTGACCTGACTGTCATGATGGTCACCCACTCCATGAAAGATGCGCTGGCCTATGGCGACCGAACCGTCATGCTCCATCAGGGTAATATCGTACTGGATGTGGCCGGTCAGGAACGGGCTAAGATGGATGTGAAGCATCTGCTGGACATGTTCAGCAAAGTTCGGGGGGAAGAGCTGGCAGATGACAGCCTGTTGCTTGGCTGATACCGATTCATATCAAACCACGAATATCCAAACCACAAATATCCAAACGATGAGGCGGGCTTGTTCCCGCCTTACTTTTCCTGTTCAGATTTACGCAACACTGCCCCCTGATATCCCCCCAGTTCGATGTAATTGATGGGTTCGCTTACACTGCCATCATAAAAGATCTGCTCATAAGTACCGGGGAGGGAAATTCGCATCGGTCTGGTTTCCTGAAAACGCTGCTGCCCGGCTTCCTGCACTGCCCGGTAGACCACCAGCCCATGCGTATAGCGCCGGGCAATCACCCCTTCTGCGGGCTGTCGACTGAACCAGCCACTGCGATAGAGCCAGAACCAGTTCGCCGGAATCACCGGATATGCGCCCAATGCCGGCTTTCTGCTATCCCCGCGCAACGAACCCGCCTGCCACCAGACAGCTTTATAACCTTTCGGGGCTGCAACGGGAATGCCCAGATCCACCTTTAGCATCCCAAATGGCTGATAAACCCAGTTTTTAGGCAAACCGGGTCGGGACCAGTCACGGGCTGTCGTATTCGCGCTGTCATAAGTCAGACTGCGCCCCCAATTATGGTAATACGTCAGTCCCGGCTGATTGAACAGGTAATAGAGTGCCAGTCCAGTTTCCACATCACGCGTCCAGGCCTTGCTGTTACCGGGATGCAAATCACTGTAACCATCTCGCATGGAAACCATCAACACACGCTGCGCCCCATCCGCACTCAGGGCAAAGGGCTGCCAGCTTTGCTGCAACTTGGCCAAGCCCATTGCCGGCGTGATTAAACGAGGCCGCACCCAGACATCCACCAACCCTTTTAATGCAACTTCCGGTGCATTTTCCTGCCACAATGCGAGTCCTGAGACATCTGCAGCCAGCACGGGCGGGGATAACTGACGCTTGAACATACCAAGCACGACCATCAGTGACTCAAAGTAGGCATCCTCTGCCTCCGGTGTTCCTGCGACAAAAGGGAGTTCCAGAAGCTGGCCGCCACTGACGACAGACTGGTTTCTGTCTGTCAGCAGTGGCTTCAACTGTTGCAGGTAACCACCTGCGGCACCCTCGCGGCGCCAATGATATCTGTACCATCCTATCAACAGATTCTGAACTGCCGGATCGCTCAGATTCACCCGGTACGCACAGGAAGATGTCGGGTGACGGCCACGAACGAGCACCCGAGCCTGATAGGGAAAGCGGGCGCTCGCGGAAAGATTCACCCGACTCTGGAATTCATCGTCGCTGAGCAATCCGTTTTGATCTTTATCATTCACCGGATCCCAGCCAGGAACGAACAAACCATTGGCGTCCTGAGTCAGCCAGGGTTGCAACCGAAGCGAAGCGACACGGGTTTCCTGCGGCCAGCGCAATGCGATCGTCCAGGCGGCCTCAGATGTAGCTCCCGTCAGTACAGATGGTTGCCATCCTTCTGGCATCGTCAGATACCCCGTATATCGGGTTTCGCCCTGCTGCTGCCAGCGCACATCAAGCAGTTGCCAGCCGATAGGACTTTGCCACAGTAGTTGCGCCGGGGGCCTATCGACTTCCAGCTCAAGTACCGTGAAAGGCTCATCTGCTATCAGAATCAGGGACTGTGATTCCAGCAGATTGACCGGCAGATTTGCCGGACTGAACTGGCCGTTCAGCTCAGTTAAGAACTGCCGGGGCTGCGGCTCAGGCAGCTCTGGAAACGAGGATGATGCCAAACCCTGCCACGACAAACGGGTGTCCTCGGCATAGTGCAGAAACAGGCGTTCAGCATCCACGTCCGCTAAATCTGCCTGACGTGAAAGCCACTTGCGCTGCAAATCTGAGTCACAGGCCAGATCCTGAAGCCGAGATGGAAACAGAACATGGCTTTGTTGATTCAAAGCCGGAGACTGCCAGCTTCCGAGCACCAAATCGGCATGGTGCAGTTCCCACTGCTTTACGGCTTCAGCCGAGTGAAAGCGTGACGTCGAGAGCGGTTCTTCCCATCCACCGGGAAAAAGCCAGGCGGCTCCCGTTGACGGATAAACCTGTGCCTTCACAGCGCAGGCCAGCAAAATCATCAGTAAACAAATCAGTCTTCCGCAACGCATTCTGCTCCCTCAAGGCAGCGGGAATCAGCTTTAGCTTAGCGTGAAAGACAATACGATGACGGGTTAAAAATTGGACAAAAAAGCCGTGCGCAATGCACGGCTTCAAAGAAGGCTAAATCCCGGGCTACCAGCCCATCCAGTGGCCCAGTCCCCATAGCGTAATCATGGCCATGAAACCGGCCAGAATGTCATCGACCATGATCCCCACGCCGCCGTGGACATTTTTATCCAGCCAGCTGATCGGCCAGGGTTTCACCATGTCGAAGAAACGGAACAGAATAAAACCGCTGATCACCCAGGGCAGGCTCATCGGTGGTGCAATCGCCATCGTGATCCAAAAGCCGACAAATTCATCCCAGACAATACTGCCATGGTCATGAACCCCCATATCCTGTGCGGTTCTGTGGCAGATGTAAATCCCCACCAGTGCCGCTATCAGGGTGATGCCCAGATAAGCCGCGTAAGGCAATTGGATCAGCAGATAGTAGAATGGCACCGCCGCCAGTGTTCCGACTGTGCCGGGCACCACAGGTGACAGACCACTGCCAAATCCGGTTGCCAGCAAATGCCAGGGATTACTCAGTTTGATATACAGTTTGGGATCTCGCACAACTTACCCCGAGAAATGATCGTATCCATGCAGTTGCCAGTCAAGCGGCAACCCGTTCCTTTCAAGTGTCACACGGTCTCCGGTCCGGATGCTTCCGATACAGGTCGCCTTTACACCCGCGTGAGACAGTGCCACATCCAATGCTCCCCGCTGATGAGCCGGCACCGTAAAGCAGAGTTCGTACTCTTCACCACTGGTGAGCGCCAGCTTACCGGCGGCATCCAGATCACCACCACAGAACGCGAGCAGTTCGGCAGAGAGCGGCAATCGCTCAACATCAATCACCGCCCCAACATTCGACCGGCTAAGAATATGTCCCAGATCAGCGATCAGGCCATCAGAAATATCCAGCGCAGCCGAGGCAATCCCGCGCAGCGCCTGTCCGGCCAATACCCGAGGCTGAGGCTGGTAATGCCGATTCAGCAAATGTTCTGCCAGCTCAGGATCAGTACCCGTCACCTGCTTCAGCAATACAGCCAGCCCAGCTGCGCTGTCGCCAAGGTTGCCGGTGACATAAATCAGATCACCCGTTCCGGCACCATGCCGGGTCAGCGCTTGTCCCTGAGGCACAAAGCCCTGCACGGTCAGTGTCAGGCTCAAGGGACCTTTCGTTGTATCACCGCCAATGAGCTGAACCTGATAGTAATCGGCCATCTCGAAAAAACCGTCACAAAAGCGGGCCAGCCAGGCTTCGTCTGCTTCAGGCAGAGTGATGGCCAGCGAGACCCAGGCAGGTGTCGCCCCCATCGCCGCCAGATCACTTAAATTGGCTGCCAGTGCTTTCTTCGCCACCAGCGCCGGATCCATCCCGGACAGGAAATGATTTCCGCAAACCAGAGAATCAGTACTGACGGCCAGCTGGCAGCCCGGCGGGACTTCAAGCAAAGCACAGTCATCACCAATCGCCAGCGCAACATCACTCCGCTGAACGGGCTGACGGGCAAAATACCGGGCGATTAAATCGAATTCGTTACTAGCCATAAAAGGTCAGAAGTTCTTGATGGTCGTTTTACCCAGAAAAAAGGCCAGCAGAGCTGGCCTCAGTTTCGTTTTCAAAAAACGATTATGCTTTTTTACGCAGAACAGGTGCAAGCTTATCCAGCACCCCGTTCACAAACTTGTGACTGTCTTCAGCACCGAAGACTTTCGCCAGTTCGATAGCTTCGTTGATCACAACTTTGAAGGGTACGTCTTCACGTTTCATGATTTCGTACACGGCCAGACGCAGCAGCGCCAGTTCCATCTGATCCAGATCCTGCAACGGACGCGACAGATAAGGACGCATCTTGCTGTCCAGTTCCTGATGGTTCAGCACCACACCAGTGAACAGATCACGGAAGTACTCCACATCAGTTTGTGGTGCAGCCAAAACGGGTGCATCCGCCTGATGCGCTTCTTCTTCAAACTGTTCGCCTGACAGAAAATGCAGTTCGATATCGGCAGCATTTCCTTTCGTAATTTGCCAGGAATAAATAGCCTGGATAGCAAAGTGTCGTGCGTTACGACGTGCGGCTGGTTTCACACTAACCCCCATTAGGATTCAATTTGGGACAGGACATTTACCATCTCAAGCGCGCTGAGTGCAGCCTCTGCCCCTTTATTACCAGCCTTGGTACCGGCACGCTCGATGGCTTGTTCAATTGTGTCTACAGTCAGAACACCAAATGAAACCGGAGTGTTGTACTCCAGAGCCACCTGAGCCAGACCTTTATTACATTCACCGGCAACATACTCGAAATGCGGAGTACCGCCACGAATCACAGAGCCCAGTGCCACGATGGCATCATAGCGGTCGCTTTTTGCAACTTGCTGGGCCACCAGAGGCAGCTCATAAGCACCAGGACAACGAACAACGGTAATGTTGTCGTCGCTTACCTGTCCCTGACGTTTCAGTGCGTCCAGCGCACCTTCCAGCAGGCTTTCATTGATGAAACTGTTGAAGCGACTGATAACGATAGCAATTTTTGCGTTGGGTGCCGCGATGGCGCCTTCGATTACCTTCATGGGCCTTCCTGTGACTATGTCTTTTCTTTCCGGATTGAGAAACCGCGGGAGTCTATCACAATTTATACGTGATACCAATTGACTTCACTGTCAAGTCATAAACCGCGGTAAAGTGCGATCCCGATTCCGGCTCAGAGATGAATGAAAACAATATGTTAAATGTATTTCGGGTTCGGAAGCCCACGGCTCCTTCACCCTCAGTGACAAATATATTCCACCACTTCCAGCCCGAAGCCGGACAGTGAATGATAGCGCTGAGTACTGGATGACAGCAGACGCATCTTGCCAATGCCCAGATCCGCCAGGATCTGCGAACCCACACCGACCTGACGCGATGGATTCTTCGGATTCAGCTTCACACTTGGCTCGCCATCTGCCTGAGAAGCCATCTGCTTCACTTTCGTGATCATGCCCTCTTGGGTTTCATGACGATTGAGAATCACCATGACGCCGCCTTCATCCGCAATCCGCTGCATTGCCGAAGGTAAAGTCCACTGGGACGCGCCGGAATGCAGAATGTCTTTAAACGTATCCTGCAAATGCACTCGCACCAGCGTCGGGTTGTCTTGCGAAACACTGCCTTTGCGCAAGGCATAATGAATCTGGTTATCGATGGTATCGCGATAAGTGATCAGATCGAACTCACCAAATTCGGTCGGCAACACGCATTCAGCCACACGTTCAATCGTCGTCTCATTGTTATTGCGGTATTCAATTAAATCAGCAATCGTGCCCAGTTTCAGACCATGCTGTGCCGCAAAGACTTCCAGATCCGGGCGGCGGGCCATGGTGCCATCCGGGTTCAGAATTTCAACAATCACACTGGAGGGTTCTAATCCGGCCAAACGGGCCACATCACAACCCGCTTCGGTATGACCGGCACGGGCCAGAACACCGCCTTCCTGCGCCATCAGCGGGAAAATATGCCCAGGCATCACGATATCTGCCGGGGACGCGTCTTTGGCAACCGCAGCCTGTACGGTCCGGGCGCGATCAGCCGCAGAAATACCGGTTGTCACCCCTTGGGCCGCTTCAATCGAAATCGTGAAATTAGTACTGAATTGCTCGGTATTGTCCTGCACCATCAAAGGCAGTTTCAGCTGCTCGCAACGCGCACGGGTCAGCGTCAGACAGATCAAACCCCGGCCATGGGTTGCCATGAAGTTAATCGCATCAGGCGTGATTTTTTCTGACGCAATAATCAGATCACCTTCATTTTCCCGGTCTTCGTCATCCATCAGAATGACCATTTTGCCCTGACGGATATCTTCGATAATTTCCTGTGCGCTACTTAACGCCATGTTGCAATCCCTCACCTTAGTTATTCGTTATGATGGCGGCTACTTAGCCGAGGAAGCCACTCCGGGCCAGAAGTTCCATGCTCAGCTCTGACGAACCGCCCGCCTGGGCCGCTTTGTCTCCCAGCATCAGGCGCTCCAGATAACGTGAAATCACATCC